>CAWBRS010000014.1:0-229965 GCA_963791345.1 uncultured Thermoleophilia bacterium
CAGCCCGCCCAAGCCAAGATGCATCCAGGCATGCAGAAAAGCATTGTGCACGATGGCCGTCGGCCAAGGCGCAAACAGACTGGCCGCGCGATGTCCCGCGAGGTCACCAAGAACGGGATTGTCCGCGATGGCGCGCCACGCGAGAGCCCATTCGTCCTGCCGCGTCGCGCCGGATCGACGAGACGACATCGGGGAAGAGCCGATCGACGATGCCACCGCCACTCGAGAACCTCGTGTAGCTCCACGCGCCGATGGCGGCGACGACGGCGAGCAGCGCCTGGGATCAGCACAAGAGTGCGCCGGTGCCGACCGAGGAGGACCACGGTCACAACCACGAGGGCCGCGACGAGTCCGAACCACCCCGTGCGCCTGAAAGAGAGCACGATCGTGATCGCCATGAGCAGCGATCCGCTCACCCAGAACGCCAGCCGCCGCCCAGCCACCCTTCCGGTGACCCACGCGCCAATTGCCACGGAGATGAGAAAGGCGAAGAGCAGATGGTCCGCCGACTCCCAGAGCGCGACCTTCACGCCGACAGCGTCTGTAGTCGTTCGCAGTGTCGCCACTTCCGAAGGCGAAGCGGAAGAGCGCGAACGACTGCCCGCCCTGCGGCGCATGCAAAGACGAGGTCGAGCAGCTGAAGCCGCTTCGCCGCGATCGCCGAGCAACTCGCAGAAGCACCACAGCGCGGCAACGGCGGCAAGGACGTACTCGCCGTTGTTGCGATGCATGGCCTCGCCGTACGGCACGCCTGAGAGGAGAGCCCTCCCGAGCTGAACGAAGAAGACAAACGCCGTCACGAGACAGGGCATCGTGATCCACGAGGGCACCCCACGGGGCAGCAACCCGAGCGCCCGGCGGGCAACGAGGATCGCGAGCAGGCAGTACACCAGGATCTCGTAGATGTTGAGGCCCACAGGGCTCAACACGTAGCCCGACAGTCGGAAGACATCGGTCTCCACACCGTACGTCTTCTCGCTCAAGCACACGACGAGGATGACCAGCACGTACATGATGAGGCGGGGATGCAGCACGCCGACCGCCACGAACAGAGCTCCCACGGCGGCCGCGACCATCATCGGAGAGCCGCCGACGATGACAAGCCCCAGGGCGGAGCCGACACCGAGAGCGATCACGTAAGTGAGCGCCAGACCCGTGCTCGGCCGCGCTGGACGGCCCGATGGCGCTTCTGACCTGCGTCTGTCTCATCGCTTCAAGAGCCGATTCCACATCGAACGAGCAATCGTCGCAAGCTGTCGGAGTTCATCCCGCTTGACCGCGCCGAACAACGCACTGAGGAGGAGCGCGAGCAGCCACGGTCAGTCGCCAGGAGGAGCTATGGTGCTCAGAAGGCTGTCCGCGAAGCGTGTCAGGAGGAGACTCGAGGCGAGTGCAACGAGTCCGGCGCCCGGCCAGGGTGGGCAGATGACAGCGTCGGAACACCGACCACGACGATACCTCGAGCATGTGACGGTCGACGTAGTGGATGAAGAACGGCGCGACGAGAGCGCCCAGAAGAGTCGCCATCGCGGCGCCGGCGACTCCGTAGCGCGACGCCAACGGGTAGATCGCGATCAGGCTGACGGCGCTGTTGAGGAGCGCGAACGCAAGGTTGACGCCGGCTTTGGCCGCCGCCCACGAGAGGAAACCCACGGCGAGCGCAGGCCGCGTTCAACGCCGCAGCGGCCATGAAGACCACCAGCGCCACAGAACCGCGCTCGGCGTACGTCGGGCTCACCCAGTACTCCAGCAAGGGGTAGGCGTAGACCGCGATGGCGAAGGAGATGGCGCCGATTCACCAGGAAGAGCAGGCGCGAACTGCGATAGTACAGGGCTCGCAGAGCCCTCACGATCTCCGCGGGCGATGAGGGCGACACCGGTGGGAAGGAGCACCTGCGCGACCCTCGTCAGCAGGCTGGTCACCTTCGTGGTCACTACGTTCGGCACTTGGTAGTACGCCGCGGCGGCCGTGCCGCCGACGATGCCGATGACGAGTCGGTTCGTCTGGGCCGCCACTGTGGTCCCGACCCGATTCACCGCCACGATGCCCCGAAAACGAGAGGACCTCGCGTCTGATCTCACGCCACGGCGGGCCCGCGTCGTGTCGCACGGTGCGCATCAGCCGTCGCCCGAAGTACAAGTACAGCAGGAGGGCAACGACGTTCGAGGCCATGGAGAACACGGTGATGGCCACGATACCGTAGCCAAGCACGACGATGGCCGCGGCTCCGACCGTCCCGATGGTACCGAACACCCCGGTCATGCCGGCAGCGATGTCGTATCGGAGGAAGCTCATCGGCAATGTCGTGCCTACGCTCATCATGAGACCAAGCACGAGATTGACCGCCGAGAGGCGCATGACGACCACCGCGCTCGGGAGGAGGTCGGCGGACACGTCGAGTACGTCGCGGGCCAGCCAGTCGGCGCCGACGATGAGAAGACAGGCCCGCCGCGGCGCCTGCCGTGGTGAACCACACAAGCGACGCCCGGATGATCGCAATCATCGGCCGGCCCTCATCGAGGGCCCGGTAGTAGGAGAGATAGCGCAGCAGCGCCTGGCTGAGACCGAGATCGATCAAGCCCAGGTAGCCGGTGAGCGCGCTCACGAGGGCCAGCAGCCCGTAGGCGTCGGGGCCAAGACCGCGCACGGTGATGGGCGTGCAGAAGAACACCGCGACCGCCGGCACCACCCAAGCCAAGACGCTGAACGCGGCGTTCTCTCCGAAGGTGCCTTCCCTACCCGCCTTCGGACGGTCCCGCTGATCGGAAGCGGGAGTATGGTCGGGGTCGGGCGTCACGCCTCCGCGTTCAGCCGTACCGCGACGCAAGTGCTTCGTACGTCCTGCTGACCCCTTCATCGAACGACACGCGCGGTTCGTACCCGAGCGAGCTCGCGCGCGAGCGACATCCGCACAGGAGTGCCTGACGTCTCCGGTTCTCGCGGGGGCATAGCGCGGCGCGAGTGGTCCGCCCGGAGACTCCTTCGATGGCCGCCACGAGATCGAGGAGGGAGTGTGACCCACCGCACCCGACGTTGAGCACCGAGCCGCCGACCCCCTCGGCGCTTCGAGCGAGGAGAGGGTCGCCTCGACGACGTTGTCCACGTAGGTGAAGTCGCGAGTCTGGGGCCGTCACCGAAGATCACGGGATCCCACCTCGGAGGGCGGTCTTGATGAAGAGCGGAACCACGCCACTGTACTGCGAGTTCGGGTCCTGCCGCGGACCGAAGACGTTGAAGTACCTGAGGGCGACCCCCTCGAGGCCGTACACCGCGTGGAACATGGCAGTGTACTGCTCCGCGGCGAGCTTGGAAACGCCGTACGGCGAGATGGGGTTCGGCACCAAGGACTCGTGCTTGGGAGGACACCGCGGACGCACCGTACACGGAGGAGGAGGACGCGGTGACCACGCGCCTGACGCCGGCGTCACGCGCGGCAAGAAGCACGTTGAGTGTGCCGGTGATGTTCACTGCGGTCGTCGTGAGCGGGTCCTGCACGGAGCGGGGCACGGATGGCAGGGCGGCAAGGTGAACCACGTAGTCGACGCCCACCACTGCGTTGTGAACACGTTCGTAGCTCCTGAGATCACCCTCCACAAGCTGGACATCTGCTGACGCCTGCGCGAGGTTCTCGCGGTGCCCGGTCGAGAAGTTGTCGACGACACGCACCGATTCACCTCGGTGCAGAAGCTCGTCGACGACATGCGAGCCTATGAAGCCCGCTCCGCCCGTGACGAGGTAGCTGTCAGACATCTGGCGCCCCTTCCGGCCGTCTCTGAAACCAGTATAGCGCCCCGCGCCCGAGCTGGACGGCGGCAGGACGGCTTGTCGCCGCGCCGATATGGAGGTGCACGCGCGCCGCGCACGGCGATTGCCAGCACCCTACGCGAGGGCGGCCGGTGTGGAGTGCGTCGTCCATAGGGGTTACACGTACTCTAGCTGAGCCCTCAGGTTACGGGGGCCATGGCCGACTCCTAGCGCCAGACGGCGCGACTCAGCGCCACAGATGCACACAGGTCTGAAGCTCGCCGCGCTGGTGCGGCACTCTCGGTACTTCGCGCCGCGATCCAGCGCCTCGCGCTTCGCCGAAGAGCGAGGAGGCCCCCCGTGTCCACAGCCAGAGTACCCCTGGCGGTGTTGGCCACCACACTGGTCTTGACCGCAGCCCTCTTCTCCGCCGCACCGAATGCCTCAGCTACTACCTCGGTCGATATGGAGGTCAGAGCCACCGGACTCGCAGCGGTCTGCTCCTCCGCCCAGACTCAGGTCGACAGGCTGATCAAGTGCCAGCGCGCCAAGCACCACGCCGTCGCGCTGCGCAAGATGGTGATCCGCGAAGACAGGGTCGTGCGGCGCCTGACCACGGCAGTCAGGAACCTGAACCGGGCCGTCTTGAACTCGAGCGACGTGGACGAGTCGACCTACGATGCCGTCCTTGCGCTGAACGCGACCGTGTTGCGCCTCGACCACGACGTCTCTGCAGCTCAGCGAACAGGCGCTGCCCAACTACCCCACCCGTCTGTCGACGAAGATCGAGCAGGTCGCGAAACGCGTGCGCGCACTCGACAAGAAGATGCGGAGCCTGGAGCCCGACATCTGGATGATCCTGCCCGCTCTTCCCGACGACACGCCCGACGAGCCGGCGGACGATCCCGTGGTGCCTGTCCCGGAACCGAGCCCCGACACTGCGCCAACGTCCTCGCTCGTCGCCTACGGCTGCACGAAGCCGGTGACCACCTCGACGGTGCGCAACCTGTACATCCGCGGCGGCACCCACGACGTGACCTACTCGCAACGTCAGGTTCGAGGGCTACACCGGCTCCGTCACCGGCCGACTGGACGGTCGTCGGCATGGCGTCGATCGGTAGTGCAGGCAGCATCTCCAACATCACCTTCGACCACTGCGTCTTCGCCACGCTGCCCGGCGGGCGTCTTCGGCAACGCCTTCCACATGTGGAACACGAGCAAGGTCGGCAGCACGATCTCCAACATCACCTTCAGGGACTGCTGGTTCGAGCCCCAGCCGCGCATGGTGATCGAGATGAACGGGCGCGGCGGCTGGTGGCACGACGTGACCATCGACCACTGCACCTTCGAGGCCGGCGGCGGCCAGATGCTCTCCTTCGACATGAGCCCCGTCGACAGCGACCCGGTCGCCCCCTGGGGCATCAACGTCGGCGGCGTGGTGCGCGGCGTCGAGGGCCTGCACATCACCGACAACGACTTCCGCGGCACCGGGGTCACGGTCAACGGCTTCGCCCCGCGCTACACGATGGGCCTCGAGTTCGGCTGCGTCTACCCCTACGCCAAGGACGCCTCCATCGGGCGCTCGCGAGTTCACCGGCAACCGGGTCGGGCGCTGCGCCTCGGCCTGGTTCCAGTGCAACCGCAACGGCGTCCGGGGCATGACCTTCGCCGACAACCGCTTCGACTCGGGCTACAACCCCGGGCGGCATCGCCGAGCAGGCTCCGTCGCCTGGGCAGGCACCTTCATCAACGACTGCAGCGTTCACGAACAACACCTACGTCCTGGGCTCGGGCGACGGCCTGCCGTGGCGCCTCGAGGCCTCCCTGCGCCGGGAGCGGCAACACCTTCGCCGGCGAACACTGGACGAAGCCGGCCGGGAAGATGGCGGACTGCGTACTCCCCTTCACCAACTCGACCTACACCGACTGCCACTTCCACCTGCCCGTCCCGGTGCGCTTCCCGGCGAGCGCCTCGGGCACGGGCTACGTCTTCGACAACGGACACACCGGCGGCACGTTCGACTGAGACGCGCAGCCCTCCATCAGCGAGGGACTTCACTCTGTCGCGCCGGGCCCAATGCGAAGTGGCAGCGTGAAGACGCAAACCCAGTAGGCTTGAGGCACGCAGTCGGTCCCGACAACGACTCGAATCGCGTGAACGTGCACTCTGCGGCGTGCACCCTGCGCCGATACGCGCGCGCACAACCGACACGCGCCGAGTGGTCTCTGCGGCCGCGCCGCCTGACTCGCGACGAAGGCGCAGAAGACGGGTTCGAAAGACCGCGCCGCTAGACCAGACCGGCGCGCTCAGTTTGGACCGGTCGATGACCGTTCATGACCGGCGACCCAGGCGAAGAGGGTGCTCTGTGGTGTCAGCGTGGATTTGGGGTTGCCACATGCCCACACCTGCGCGCCTAACGCGTTACAAACGGTGTGCGAGTCAGAGGCTCGCAGCGCCTCATGCCGACGCGGCCGGCGAACCGCGGGGCCGCCAGATCTCACGACGCGTCGAGTGAGTCCCGTCGAGCTCCTCGACGCCGCGAACGTGCACCCAGCCCCATCATCACACCCGCCGAGCCGAGAGACTGAACCGCCCCTGCGCCTGGACAGAACATGGTGTGCAGGCTGGTCAGACGCTCTGCGATGAGCTTGAGCCGTAGCCGTAGTACGTCGACCTGTCGATGCGCTCACCGACGACCACGACGCCCAACTTACGGCAGGGGACCGCATCCAGCACTTCACGGCTGTCGTCGAGCACGGGTCTACTGGCAAGCTGGATGTTGACGACGAAGAGCAGTCCATCGACCGCCTGCGCGAGCGCCGCGGCGTCGCCGACGCTCAACACGGGTGGGGCGTCCACCAGAACGTAGTCGACATCAGACGCGATGACTTTCGTGATGGTCTGCGCCAGCTTGCGGGAAGCAACGATCTCTCCCGGATTCGGGCATCGGGCCAGAGGTCAGGACTCTGAGCACGCCAAGCTCGCTGGCGACCTTCCGCTCCTGCCCCTTGTCCGCAGACGCCAGGCGAACCTTGGACTTGTCACGATGCTCGAAGGCGTACTGCTGGAGCGCATCAACCAGCGGAGTCGACTCCCTCATCACAGAAGTGAGCCCTGTGTCGTTTGGCAGCGAGAAGACCCTGTGTACCCGCGGTGCGCGAAGGTCTGCATCGATGACGACCACCTTCTTGCCCGCGAGAGCCATGACGACCGCAAGATTGCATAGAGCAGGGTCTTGCCCTCGCCCTGCCTCCCACTGGTGATCATCAGGGACTTCCGAGTCACCATCGACGGCTGACCAGTTGAGGTTGCCGCGAAGCATTCGCAGCGACTCAGCCACCGGACCGCCTGGGTCGGTCAGAGTGACCAAGGTGCCTTCGCGAAGAAGCTGAGCGGGCACGCGCGGAACCCGCCCGATCACCGGGAGCCCGAGGATCTCTCCCACTTCACGGTGCGTCCGAACCCGCGTATCGAACTGACCGATCATGAAAGCCAAGGCAACTCCCGCGAACAGGCTCACGGCGAAAGCCACGACCGTGTTCTGGATCGGCTTGGGCGAAGAGGGGGCTTCGGGCACCGCCGCCGGGCTGATGATCGCGAAATCGCCGGTCGCCGAGGCCTCCGCCACCTGCAAATCCTGAAGACGTTGGGCCAGGAGCAGGTAGTCCGTAGAGACCTTCGATTCCGCCGTCGGGTAGCGGTCCATCTGGGCCTCAACAGCGTCCTGAGCTGAACGATACCTTGCTTGTTGACTGGCGAGCCGCGTGTCGATCACTGCTTGGGCGTACGCGTTCGCCGCTGCTGCGGCAGTCGCCGGATCGGTGCTCTCGGCGCCGACCGCCACAACGTCAGAGACACTCGCGCCACTCGACGAGTCGGGCGGCAGTATCGAGGCGTGTATCTCATAGTCCTCCGTGCTGCCGCCGGCATCGTCCAAGATCTCCTGCGCACGCCGCCTCACCGTCGGGCTGTTGATTGTGTTCACGACACTCTGTGTCTGCAGCGTCAAGTCGTTCACGTCAGTGGAGGACGACGTAGAGAGCGGGTTCGCGATGTTCGTCGGCGGTTCGTACATCAGCAGTGCAGTCGCGGTGTAGCGAGGCGTCAGGCTGTTCGACACGAAGAACGCGGTCAGCGTGCATGCCACGACGACGAGGGCGACCACCCACTTCCGCAGCCACACCACGCGCACGTAGTCCCGCAGGGTGACAGAGGCAGTCTGTCCGGGCTGTGCCACAGGCACTCCGATCGTTCCGGTTCAGGCTCGGTCATGGTATCAGGTCCGGAGACGCCCATGACGCCACGAGCCGGTCAGAGGGCGGAGCCTCTGGCTCCCCCTGACTCCACACCACATATTCGGCCACCTTGCCCAAGGGCATGACCGAATGGGACCGGATGCCACCCGAATTCGGACTCCGCATGCCGGCCTTGACATGCGATCCCGAGTCACGGGCGCATGCGTCATATCATGCATGAGCGACGCAACGCGCCCCAGAGCATCCGCAGATTCACGACTGCCTCACGGCCCACACTCGCCTTCACGCCGACTCGAGCGGTGCGGTCACGGGACGGGAACCTCTTTCACGGGCACGTTGCGTCATGCACGTCTTGTTCGTAGTACGTCTTGTTCGTAGTACGTCCGGCAGTAGTCAGTGTCAGCCGTCACTCCGTGCGGCTCACCGACCACAGCATCGGACGGACCCTCAACCCACGACCGCCCTCAACTCGTCGCAGAAACCGTGATCGTCCGTGAAGGAAGAGGTGACACCCGGTCGCCAGCGACCCGCAGGGATCGCATGGTTGCTGCTCAAGGTGGCAGAGCGGGCTGTTGCCTTTCGGACGTGTGCGGACGCAATCGGGATGACTCGGTCGCCGGGGAATCGCAGCCGCCGATCGGCCGATTCGCAGGCGACTCTCAAGCCTCAACAGAGGCGTGCGCCACCTGACCACTGCGCTGTGGTCGCTTCCGCGGCCCTCCTGACCTTCGCCCACAGTACCGGTAGCGCAGACACGCTCCGTGTCAATCCCGGAACGTCTCCGTGCTGTTCGGCACGCGCGCCTTCGTGCAGCTGAGAGCAAGATGTCCGACCGCGAGTCGCAAAGCGCCCGCAGACGGGCGGTGGTGCCGACGGAGACATCAGTCTCGCCCGAGTCTAGTACGCCCCGCGCCTGCCCCAGCACCGCCGGCACGGTCTGCAGCAGCAGCTTCACGTCCCAGCCGAGGCTCCAGCCGGTGACGTACAGGTAGTCGAGCTTCACCATCTCGTCGAACGGGACGTCGCTGCGTCCCGTCACCTGCCAGAGGCCGGTGATGCCGGGCGTGATGTCGAGGCGCTTCTGCGTCCAGCCGCGGCACTGCTTCGCCTCTTCGGTCCACAGCGGCCGCGGCCCGACGAGGCTCATCTCGCCCCTGACGACGTTGAAGATCTGCGGCAGCTCGTCGATGCTCATGCGCCGCAGCCAGGCGCCCAGGCGCGTGATGCGCGGGTCCTCCTTGATCTTGAACATCGGCCCCGAGTACTCGTTCTGCTCGTTGAGCTCGTGGCGCAGGTGCTCGGCCCCGTCGGTCATCGTCCGGAACTTCCACATCCGGAAGGTGCACCCACCGCGGCCCATGCGCTCCTGGCGGAAGAAGACCGGGCCCGGAGAGTCGAGCTTGATGAGCACCGCGACCACCGCGAACAGCGGCAGGACAAGGATGACGCCGACGCCGCCCACGAGCACGTCGAAGGCGCGCTTCACCGCCATGTTGAAACGGCTCAGCTCGACGTGCCCGACGTCGAGCAGCGGGATGCCCTCGATGTCGTCGACGCCCGCCCGCGAGCTCACGACCTCGAAGAGGCGCGGCACGATGTTGACCTTGACGCCGTGGTCGGCGCAGAGGCGCACCAGCTGCAGGGACTCCGGGTGGCGCGCCTGCGAGAAGGCGACGATGACGCGGTCGAGCTCCTCGCGAGCGATGATCTCCTCGAGATCGGCGAGCGTGCCGAGCATCGGTACCTCAGGCCCCTTGCCGTTGGGCAGCGGCTCGCCGTCGTCGATGAAGCCGACGACCTTCGAGACGGTACTCGGGGTGGTTGGCGATCTTGGCGGCGAGCGTGTGCCCGACATCGCCGGCGCCGACGATGAGCGTGCGCTCCACGAACGAAGGCCGCGACCAGACCGTCGCCCGCGAGACCCAGCGGCCCAGTGGCACGAGCAGCGACGGCGGCGAGCCAGAAGGCGATCAGCGCCGAGACGGGGGCCGTGGCCCCGTCCACGAGGATCATGCCGATGAAGACCAGCCAGCTCGCCGCGGTCAGGGCGGAGAGGCCGCTCAAGGCCTCGAGCGACGTGGCGCCGCCGATGCTGCGCCCCGGTTCGCGATAGAGACCGAAGACGTAGAGCATGACGACCCACACCGGCGTCAGCGCCAGCAGGAGCCAGAGGCTCGGCACGGCGGCGGCGGGGAAGGCGCCGAACAGGCGCCCCACGAGCGGCGCCGTCTCGAGCGCCTCGACGGCCCAGACCGCGACGAAGGCACTGAAGGCCAGCGCGACGACGTCGGCGGCCACGGTCGCCGCCTGGCGAAGCCACGCCGGGCGGCGGCGCTCGGCCGCCTGCGCCCGAGCGCGGGCAGCGCGACGCGCGGCCAGCTCGTTGTGCAAGGTGCGTTCGCCCACGTTGACTGTATCGGCAACAGCCCCGCCGGAGACAACGGCCGCCTCGGACACGAGGCCCGCCCGCGACACCATTGCCGCCTCGGACACGATGCCCGCGCCGCGCAGGGCTGCCGCGCCAGACGTGACCGTCAGGTCCGTGACGAGGCTGAGCGTGCGTGGAGAGTCTTCAGTGACGGCCGCGCCCGCGGCGGTCATGTCGTCCGCTTTCATGAGTGGTGCCCCCAACCTTGGCCCGTCGGACGGCCTGCAGTGCCGCCCCGTCCCGCCTACAGCCTCCCACTACCCGGGACTGACCACATCAAATCAGTGCAAAGGGTCTTAGGACAAAAAGACTCCGTATACAGCGCTGGCAACGAACGGGCCGATTCGGCCGGAAGCGGCGGAGGGGCCGGGACGCGAAGGACGGCGACGCGCCGGCGACGAGGCGGGCCGGCACGGGGCGGCGCGGCGCGAGGCGACGCAGCCGGGCGGCGGCCGCCGCGCCCTCAGACGATCGTCTCGACGGTCTCGATCGAGCGGGCGCGGCCGCCCTCGATCGAGACCAGCACGGCGTCGATGCGCACCGGCCCCTCGGCGACCTCGAACTGCACCGGCATCTCGGTGAGGAAGCGGCGCAGGATGATCTCCTTGCTCACCCCGATGACCGACTCGGCCGGCCCCGTCATGCCGACGTCGGTGATGTAGGCGGTGCCGCCGGGCAGCACGCGGCCGTCGGAGGTCTGCACGTGCGTGTGCGTGCCGACGACGAGCGTGACCCTGCCGTCGAGGTGATGGCCCATCGCGACCTTCTCGCTGGTCGCCTCGGCGTGCAGGTCGACGACGATCGTCTCGGCCTGTCGCGCCGCCTCGGCGACCAGCCGGTCGACGATGCGGAAGGGGCTCAGGCCGACGTCCATGAAGAGGCTGCCGGCGAGGTCGATGACGGCCACGGGGCTGCCGTCGCGCGCCGGGCGGACGGTGAGGCCGCGGCCCGGCGCGCCCTCCGGGTAGTTCGCCGGGCGCACGATGCGCTCGTCGCGGGCGAGGAAGTCGTAGACCTCCTTCTGGCGCCACACGTGGTTGCCGGTGGTGATGACGTCGACGCCGTTGTCGAGCAGGCGGAGGGCGATCTTCGAGGTGATGCCGGCGCCGTTGGCGGCGTTCTCGGCGTTGGCGACCACGAAGTCGACGTCGCGTTCGGCGACGAAGCCGGGCAGCCAGCCCAGCAGGGCGTCGCGGCCGGGCCGCCCGAAGACGTCGCCGACGAAGAGGAGGTTCACGACGCGGCCATCGGCACGCTGCCGCCGGCGTCAGCCGCCGACGACGACGCGCAGCGCCGTCTCGGCGGCGCGCAGCACCGGCTGCGGGTACAGGCCGACCAGCAGGACCCCAGCGACAGCGAGTCCCAGGGCGACGTTGACGCCGAGCGAGCGGCCGGCCGGGTCGGGCACGACCTCGTCGAGCTCGTCGGGCCGCTCGCGGAAGTACATGACCCACACGACGCGCAGGTAGTAGTAGGCGGAGACGGCGCTCATGATCACGGCGATGATCGCCAGCCACGTGTAGCCGGCGTCGACGACCGCGGTGAAGAGGTAGAACTTGCCCCAGAAGCCGATGGTCGGCGGGATGCCGGTGAGCGACAGCATGAAGACCGAGAGCACGAGCGCCGCCCCCGGCATGCTGCGGCTGAGCCCGGTGATCTCGTCGAGCGTGTAGCCGAAGGCGCGGCGGTTGCGGATCCAGACGAGCACGCCGAAGGCGCCGAGGTTCATGGCCGCGTAGGCCGCGAGGTAGAAGAGGATCGCGCTCGAGCCGGCGCTGTCGCCCGAGCCGCCGACGGCGACGAGGCCGAGCAGCAGGTAGCCGGCGTGGGCGATGCTCGAGTAGGCCAGCATGCGCTTGAGGTTGCGCTGCGGCAGGGCGAGCACGTTGCCGACGACCATGGTGATGATGGCGAGGATGATGAGGGCGTTCGTCCAGGGCTCGGCCGCCGTGCCCGTCGCCACGGTGAAGAGCTTGAGGAAGCCGAGGAAGGCGCCCGCCTTGACCCCCACCGACATGAAGGCGGTGACCGGCGTGGGGGCGCCCTCGTAGACGTCGGGCGCCCAGCTGTGGAACGGCACCGCCGAGACCTTGAAGGCGAAGCCGACGACGGTCAGCACGAGGGCGACGATGGTGATGCCGCTGGTCCCGTCGCCCAGGCCGGCGAGGCTCTCGGCGATGCTCGCGTAGTTGGTCTGGCCGGTGGCGCCGTAGAGCAGGGCCAGGCCGAAGGCGAGGATCGCCGAGGCGAAGGCGCCGTTGACGAAGTACTTGATCGAGGCCTCCCCCGAGCGCGGGTCGGCGCGCAGGGAGCCGGCCAGCACGTACGTCGGCAGCGACATGAGCTCGAAGCTGATGTAGAGCGTGATGAGGTCGGTCGACATCGCCATGCCGATCATGCCGACGATGATCAGCAGCAGGAGCCCGTAGAACTCGCCGTGCGGGTCGTGGTGCCGCGTGATGTAGGCGTCGGAGAGCAGCACCGTGACCACGCCGATGCCGCAGAAGAGGAGCACCGCGTAGAGGGCGTACCGGTCGAGGCCGATCATGCCGTTGAAGCCCGCCTGCGGCTCGCGCCCGGCGAAGGTGAGGACGCCGTCCTCGAGGCGCATCCACTGGCCGAGCGCCACGGCGGCGGCGGCCACGAGGCCGCCGCAGGCGACCCAGGCGAGCACGGCCTTGCGCGTCACGACCAGGTCGACGGCGAGCACGACCAGGGCGGTCCCCGCCACGATGAGGCCGGGCAGGATCAGGGTGACGTCGTTCTCGTACATCAGAAGAGCCCCCTGGCGAGCTCGAGGACCTGGGCGAACCCGCCGGCGCCGGCCTCGGGCAGCGCCGGGGTGACGCGGTCGAGGATCTCCTGGACCGGCACGTGGAGGAACTCGAGGAAGGTGTTCGGGTAGACGCCCATCCAGACCGCGAACACGACGAGCGGGACGAGCGCGGTGATCTCGCGGGGGCCGAAGTCGCGCAGCGGCTCGAGCGGCATCACGTCGTCGTCGCCGCGATCGTTGAAGAACACGCGCTGGTACATCCACAGCAGGTAGCAGGCGGCGAGGATCACGCCCAGGGCGGCGATCGGCCGCCAGCCAGCGCGAGTACCCGAAGAGGCCGAGCAGGCTGAGGAACTCGCCCATGAAGCCGCTGAGGCCGGGCAGGCCGAGCGAGCCGAGGACGAAGAAGAGGGTGAAGCCGGCCGCCACCGGCAGCGGCTTGGCCAGCGTGCCCATGGCGGCGATCTCGCGCGTGTGGGTGCGCTCGTACACGAAGCCGACGAGGAGGAAGAGCGCCCCCGTGAGCACGCCGTGACTCAGCATCACGAGGATCGCGCCCTCCATGCCGGCGGCGTTGCCGATCACGGCGATCGAGGCGAAGATGCCCGCGGTCACGAAGCCCATGTGGCTCACGCTCGAGTAGGCGACGAGCTTCTTGAGGTCCTTCTGCACGAGCGAGACGAGGGCCCCGTAGACGATGGCGACGACCGAGAGCGCCACGACCACCGGGATGAAGTCGACCGCGGCGTCGGGGAAGAAGGGCAGGCAGAAGCGCAGCATGCCGTACCCGCCCATCTTCAGCAGCACGCCGGCGAGGATCACGCGAGCCGGCGGTCGGCGCCTCGACGTGGGCGTCGGGCAGCCAGGTGTGCAGCGGGAACATCGGCACCTTGATGGCGAAGGCGAGGAAGAAGGCGAGGAAGGCCCAGAACTGCAGGTTGTAGGGCAGCACCTGCTGCCCCAGCTCCCGGATGTCGAAGGTCAGCCCCCCGTTGCTGCGAGTCGACGTAGTACACGACGGCGATGATCGCGACCAGCATGAGCAGGCTGCCGACCAGGGTGAAGAGGAAGAACTTGATCGCCGCGTAGATGCGCCGCGGGCCGCCCCAGATGCCGATGAGGAAGTACATCGGCACGAGCATGACCTCCCAGAAGATGTAGAAGAGGAAGAGGTCGGTGGCGCAGAACACGCCGGCCATGCCCGTCTGCAGGAGCAGCAGCGAGATGAAGAAGCCCATCTCGCGGTCCTTGACGTAGTTCCAGCTGCCGACGATCACGATGACGCCGAGCAGGGTGGTCAGGGCGAGCAGCAGGGCGGCGATGCCGTCGACGCCGAAGCCGTAGCGGATGTTGAGCTGGTCGATCCACTCGAAGTCCTCGACGAACTGCATGCCGGCGGCGCCGCGGTCGAAGACGACGAGCATGACGACGCTGAGCACGAAGGCGGCCAGCGTCGTCAGCAGGGCGATCGTCTTGTAGACGACCGGCCGGCCGCGCGCCGGCGAGCAGGATGAGGAGGACCCCGGCCAGGGGCAGGTAGGTGATCACGGAGAGGATCGGGAAGCCGATCTGTTCGCTCCAGCTCATCTCGCCTCCCCTCTCAGAACCAGCGCACGACGACGACGAGGACGACCATCCCGAGGAAGATGGCCAGGGCGTAGTTCTGCAGGCGGCCGGTCTGCAGCGGCCGCAGGGCGGCGCCGAACCAGCCCCAGAGGCGGGCGAGGCCGTTGACGGCGCCGTCGATGACGGCCACGTCGAAGCCCGTCCACAGCGCCTGGGCGAACGAGATCGTGCTGCGGATCGGCACGACCTCGTAGACCTCGTCCATGTAGAGCTTGTTGAGCGAGGCCGTGTAGGCCGGGCCGCTGCGCTCGGCGATGCGCGCCGGCAGCTCCGGCCGCCTGACGTACAGCACGTAGGCGAGGTAGACGCCGAGCAGCACCACGGCCATCGAGAGGACCATGAGTGCGCCGCCCTCGCCGAGCCAGACGAACTCCTCGTGGTGCATGTGGAAGAACACGGGCTCGAGGAAGCGGTGGATCCAGCCCGCGTCCGGCGGCCACCCGGCCAGCACGCCGAGCAAGGCCGACGGGATCGCCAGAGCCACGAGCGGCAGCGTCATGACGAGAGGGGACTCGTGGATGTGCGCCTGGACCTCCTCCGACGACCGGTTCTCGCCCCAGAAGGTGAGGAACATGAGCCTGAAGGCGAAGACCGCGGTGAGGAAGGCCGTGACGATGCCGACGACCCAGACGACGTAGTAGCCGCCCACGAAGGCGCCGCCGAGGATCTCGTCCTTGGCCCAGAAGCCGGAGAGCGGGAAGACGCCGATGAGCGCGACGGCGCCGATCAGCATGGTCCAGAAGGTGAGCGGGATGCGCGTGCGCAACCCGCCCATCCTGCGCATGTCCTGCTCGCCGCCCATGGCGTGGATCACCGAGCCCGAGCAGAGGAAGAGCAGGCCCTTGAAGAAGCCGTGCACGAAGAGGTAGAAGACGCCGGCCACCCACGCCCCGGCCCCGAGGGCCAGGAACATGAAGCCGAGCGACGACACGGTCGAGTAGGCGATGACCTTCTTGATGTCGTTCTGGGTGATGGCGATGTAGGCGGCGTAGATCGCCGTGAAGGTGCCGACGATCATCACCACCAGCATCGCCGCCTCGGAGTGGATGAAGAGCGGGTAGGCGCGGGCCACCATGTAGACGCCGGCGTTGACCATGGTGGCGGCGTGGATCAGGGCGCTGACCGGGGTCGGGCCCTCCATCGCGTCGGGCAGCCACACGTGCAGCGGGAACTGGGCGCTCTTGCCGACCGCGCCGGTGAAGAGCAGGAGGCAGATCCAGGCCATCGTCGTCGAGCCGATCGTCTCGGCCTCGCTGAAGACGCCCGTGAACTTCAGGGTGCCGGTGGTCACGAAGATCAGGAACATGCCGAGCGTGAAGCCGAAGTCGCCGACGCGGTTGACGAGGAAGGCCTTCTTGCCCGCCTGGCTGGCGCTCTTCTTGCGGAACCAGAAGGCGATCAGCAGGTACGAGCAGAGACCGACGCCCTCCCAGGCGAGGAAGAGCAGGAGGAAGTTGTCGGCGAGGATGAGCACGAACATCGCGAACATGAACAGGTTGAGGTAGGCGAAGAAGCGGTAGTAGCCCCCGTCGCCGTGCATGTAGCCGATCGAGTAGTAGTGCACGAGCATGCCGATGACGCCGACGACGACGAGCATGACCGCCGTGAGCGAGTCGACGTAGTAGCCCCACTGCACGGTGAAGTCGCCGGCCGTGACCCAGGTGAAGAGGGTCACCTCCAGCGGCTCCTCGGGGTGCTGGAAGAGCTGGGCGAAGACGATCAGGGCGAGCACGCAGGACGCGGTGACGAGCGCCGTCGCCAGCAGGTGCGCCTGGCGGCCGAAGAGCCGCTTGCCGAGGAGCAGCGTGATCACGAAGCCGGCGAGCGGCAGCACGGGGATGAGGGCGATCATGGTGCTCACGCGCTCTGCTCCTGTGACCGTGACCGCACGCCTACCCCTTGAGCTCGCTGAAGGTGTCGGCCTGTACCGTGCGATGCGTGCGGTAGTTGGCCACGACGATGGCGAGTCCGATCGCCACCTCGGCGGCGGCGATGGTGATGATGAAGAGCGAGAACATGATGCCGGCCGCCGGCGAGCCGGCGCGGAAGCTGGCGATCGCCACGAGGGCGATGTTGACCGCGTTGAGCATGAGCTCGAGGCTCATGACGATGAGGATCACGTTGCGCCGCGCGAGCACGCCGAAGGCGCCGATGCAGAAGAGCATGACGCTGAGGGCGAGCCACCACTCGAGGGCGGTCATCGGCGCTCACCCTCCTCCTGCCGGGCGAGCAGGATCGCCCCGACCATCGCCGCGAGGAGCACCAGCGAGACCAGCTCGAAGGGCAGCACGTAGGCGTTGAAGAGCAGCTTCGAGATCTCGTTCAGGCTCGGGGTCAGCGAGACCTCGCCGACGCCGGCGACGCCCGAGCTCACGATGGCCGCGGCGACGATCGCCGCGCCGGCCACGGCGAGCGGCGCGGCGAAGACGGTCTGGCGGTTGAAGAACAGCGGGTAGCGGCCGTGCTGGGCCTCGGTGAGCATGATCGCGAACAAGACCACGACCGAGATGGCGCCGACGTACACGAGGACCTGGACGACGGCGAGCAGGGCGGAGTTGAGCAGCGCGTAGGCGAAGGCGACGCCGAGGAAGCAGAAGATCATCGAGACCGCCGAGTAGACGATCTTCTTGAACAGCACGACGCCGAGCGCGCAGACGAGGATCCAGAAGGCGACGATGAAGAACAGCACCGGATAGAAGTCGCCGCCCGGCATCAGGCCTCCTTCTCCGGCGTCGCGCCGTCGGCGGCGTCGGCCGGCGGCGCCGCGGGCTGCGCGGCGGCGCCTCTGCAGGCTGCGGTGCGCCGATGTCGGCGGGCGGCGCGGCGGCCTCGCCGCCGGCGCCCTTGCCGTTGCCGCCACCCTTGCCGTTGCCGCCGTCGCCGCGCACGAACGCCTCGAGGTCGACCGGGTCGTCCTTGATCGGCTCCCAGGCGCCAGCCCTGCCCGAGCACCGCGTCGTGCACGTGCGGCACGAGGTCGGGCAGCGTCTCGCGCAGCGGGTCGGCCGCGCGTGTCTCGCGCACGAAGAGCGACTGACCGGCGAGCGCCGTGCGGCTGAAGCCGGCGAGCTCGAAGAACTCGGTCTGCTCGAGGGCGTCGTACGGGCAGACCTCGACGCACTCGCCGCAGAACATGCAGCGGCTCTCGTCGAGGTCGTAGCTCGCCAGCACGCGCGGGTTGGTCTCGATCGAGCCCGTCGGGCAGGTCTCGGCGCACTTGCCGCAGGAGACGCAGCCGACCATCTGCAGCGACATGTTGTCGGCGGTCGAGACGATGGTGTCGAACCCGCGCCCCATGTTGTCGTAGCAGCTCGACCCCACCTCGAGGCGGCAGACGCGCACGCAGCGGCCGCAGTTGATGCAGCGGTTGGGCTCGCGCATGATGAAGTCGTGGCGGAAGTCGGCCTCGTAGTCGTGCGCCGCGCCGCCGTGGAAGCGGTTGCTGAAGACCTCGTACTCGATGCTGTAGCGCTGCAGGTCGCAGGTGCCGTTGGCGGGGCAGTAGCAGTCGAGACAGAGGTCGGCGCCGCGCACCGCCTCGTCCTCGGTGAAGCCCAGCTCGATCTGCTCGAAGTTGGTCCTGCGCTCCTCGGGTGAGAGCTTGGGCATCTCGGCCGGGGGCGACGGGTGCGAGACGTCGGTGGTCATGTCGACGAACACCGGCGGGATCTCGGCCAGACGCTGGATCGTCGGGTCGAGGTCCTTCTTGGCCGAGAGGGCGTGGAAGAACGGCGTCGCCTTGAGCTCGCGCAAGCTCGCCGAGACGGCGGCCATGTCGTCGCCGCGGAGGAAGGCGTCGATGCTCCAGGCCGCCTTCTTGCCCTGGGCGATCGCCTGGATCACGGTCTGCGCGCCGAGCACGCAGTCGCCGCCGGCGAAGACCCGGGGGTCGGCGGCCTGGAAGGTGAAGTCGTCGACCTCGACGGTGCGCCACCTGGTGCGCTTGACGCCCTGCTCCTCGCTGGTGCCGTCGAGGTCGGGGTACTGGCCGATCGCGGTGATGATCTGGTCGCACTCGACGACGAACTCGCTGCCCTCGAGCGGCACCGGCCGGCGGCGCCCCGAGGCGTCGGGCTCGCCGAGCTCCATGCGCTGCATCTCGATGCCGTTCACCTTGCCGCCCGCGTCGGTGAGCACCTTGACCGGGGCGCAGAGCAGCTCGAGCTTGACGCCCTCCTCCTCGGCCTCGTCGACCTCGGTGTGGTGCGCCGGCATCTCCTTGCGCGAGCGGCGGTAGAGGCAGGTGACCTCCGCCGCGCCCTTGCGGATCGAGGTGCGGCAGGCGTCCATGGCGGTGAAGCCGCCGCCGATGACGGTGACCTTGTCGCCCACGTGGACGTCGCCGGTGAGCTCGAGCTCGCCGAGGAAGTCGACCGCGGTGACGACGCCGTCGGCGTCCTCGCCGGGGATGCCCATGTCGTTGGAGTTGAAGGCGCCCACGGCGAGGAAGACGGCGTCGAAGCCCTGCTCGAAGAGGTCTTCGAGCTGGTAGTCGACGCCGAGGCGGGCCTCGGTCTGCAGCTCGACCCCGAGCCGCCAGAGCACGTTGAGCTCCTTCTCGAGGAGGTCCCGCGGCAGGCGGTAGCTCGGGATGCCGTAGCGCAGCATGCCGCCCGTCTTGGGCAGGGCCTCGAAGATCTTCACGGAGTGACCCTCGAGCCGGGCGTAGAAGGCGCAGGCCAGGCCGGCGGGGCCGCCGCCGACGATGGCGATGCGCCGGCCGCTGTCGGGCTTGGGCTCGACCGGCAGCAGCAGCTCGCCGGTCTGCTCCTCGTCGAGGCACTGGTCGGCCATGAAGCGGTGCATCCAGCAGATGGTGATCGGGTGCTCGACGAGCTGCCGCCGGCACGGGCCCTCGCAGGGGCGCGGGCAGACGCGGCCGAGGATCGCCGGGAAGGGCAGGTCCTCGCGCAGCTTGCGCACGCCGTTCTTGTAGTCCTTGTGGGCGATGTACTCGAGGAACTGCGGGATCTTGATGTGCGTCGGGCAGGCGTCGCGGCAGGGCGGCGTGCAGAACGAGTTGTGGTCGCTGAGCAGCAGCTCGAGGTAGAGGTGGCGCATCGCGCGCACGCGCTCGGTGTTGGTGCGCACGACCATGCCCTCGCTCGCCACCGTCGCGCAGCTCGGCAGGGTCTTGCGCGCACCCTCGACCTCGACCATGCAGATGCGGCAGGCGGCCGTGGCCGGCAGGCGCGGCTCGTAGCACAGCGTGGGGATGTGGATGCCGACGCGCTGGGCGGCCTCGAGGATCGTCTCGCCGAGCTCGCAGACGACCGCCTGGTCGTCGATGGTCAGGGAGACCTGGTCGGGCCGCGGGGTCTGCGCCATCTGGATGTCGTCGGCGGTCGTCGCCATGTCCCTCACGCCTCGGCCGTCTGGGCGATGCCCGAGCGGACCTTCACGGCACCGAACTTGCAGACCTGACGGCAGGTGTCGCACTTGATGCAGCCGGCGACGTCGATGACGTGCGGCTGCTTCTTGTCGCCGGTGATCACATTGGTCGGGCACTTCTTGGCGCACAGGGTGCAGCCGGTGCAGGTCTCGGGGTCGATGTAGTAGGTGATGAGCGCCTTGCACCTGCCCGCCGGGCAGCGCTTCTCGCGCACGTGGGCCTCGAACTCGTCGCGGAAGTACCTGAGCGTGGTGAGCACGGGGTTGGGGGCGGTGCCCCCCAGCGCGCAGAGCGTGCCGTCGATGATGTAGTGGGCGAGCTCGTCGAGAAGGTCGAGGTCTTCCTCGCGCCCGTCGCCCTCGGTGATGCGCTCGAGGATCTCGAGCATGCGCTTGGTGCCCAGCCTGCAGGGCACGCACTTGCCGCACGACTCGTCCTGCGTGAACTGCAGGAAGAAGCGCGCCAGGTCGATCATGCAGGTCGTGTCGTCGACGACCACGAGCCCGCCGGAGCCGACGATGGCGCCCGAGGCGGTGAGCGCCTCGTAGTCGACCGGCGTGTCGAGCGCGCTCTCCGGCAGGCAGCCGCCCGACGGGCCTCCGAGCTGCACCGCCTTGAACGAGCGTCCGGGCAGCATGCCGCCGCCGATGTCGAAGATGATGTGGCGCAGGGTGGCGCCCATGGGCACCTCGACCAGGCCGCCGTTGGCGACCTTGCCGGTGAGCGAGAAGATCTTCGTGCCGCGTGACTCGCCCATGCCCATGGCGGCGAAGGCCTCGGCGCCGTGGGTCACGATCCAGGGGATGTTGGCGTAGGTCTCGACGTTGTTGATGTTGGTGGGCCGGTCCCAGAGACCCGAGACCGCCGGGAAGGGCGGGCGCGTGCGCGGCATGCCGCGCTTGCCCTCGATGCTGCCGATGAGGGCCGTCTCTTCGCCGCAGACGAAGGCCCCGGCGCCTTCGTTGACGTGCACGTCGAAGTCGAAGCCGGAGCCGAGGACGTCGGGGCCCAGCAGGCCGCGCTCGCGCGCCTGGTCCAGCGCGGCCCGCAGGCGCTCGACGGCGAAGGGGTACTCGGCGCGCACGTAGACGTAGCCCTCGCGCGCGCCGATCACGAAGGCGGCGATCATCATGCCCTCGATCACGGCGTGCGGGTTGCCCTCGAGCACCGAGCGGTCCATGAACGCGCCGGGGTCGCCCTCGTCGGCGTTGCAGATGACGTACTTGACCTCGCCCGGTCGCCTCGCGCGTGAAGCGCCACTTCTTGCCGGTCGAGAACCCGGCGCCGCCACGGCCGCGCAGGCCCGAGCTCTCGACGAGCTCGATGACCGCCTCGGGGTCGTCGTCGGCGAGGACCGACGCCAGGGCGGAGTAACCGCCGCGCACGAGGTAGTCGTCGATCGAGTAGGGATCGATCTTGCCGTTGAGCGCCAGCACGAGGCGGCGCTGCTCACGGTAGAAGGGGATGTCGGCTTCGAGCGCCAGCGGCTCGCCCGTGGCGGGGTCGCGGTAGAGCAGCTTCTCGACCACGCCGTCGCCCTGCACGCTGGCCTCGATGATGGCGCCCACGTCCTGCGGCCGGACGCGCGGGTAGAAGACGCCGCGCGGCTGGATGACGACGATGGGGCCCTGCTCGCAGAAGCCGTGACAGCCCGTCTCGACCAGCCGCACCCTGTCGGCGAGGCCGCGTGACTCCAGCTCCTCCTTGATGGCCTCGCGCACGGCCACGCGCCCCGAGGCGTGACAGGCGGTGCCGGCGCAGAGGCGGATCTCGAGGGCGCCGTCGTGGGCGACGACGCTCTCGGGGTGCGTGGCCCGCTGCAGGGCCTCGCGGATGGCCTCGGCGCGCGGCGTGGTCGCGCTCATTCGACACCCTCCCGCCGGCGCAGGTCGACGACCAGCTGCCGCGCCTTGTCGGGCGTCATGCGGCCGTGCGTCTCGTCGTCGCCGACCCTCACGACCGGCGCCAGGGCGCAGGCCCCGACGCAGCTCACGGCCTGAAGGGTGAAGAGCCGGTCGTCGGTCGTCTTGCCCACGTCGACCCCGAGCACCTCCGAGAACGCCTCGGTGATGAGCGGCGCGCCGGCGACGTGGCAGGCCGTGCCGTGACAGACGGTGATGATGTGCTTGCCCACCGGCGACAGGCGGAACTGGTTGTAGAAGCTCGCGACCCCGTAGATCTGCGAGAGACTGACGCCGGTCTGCGTGGCGATCTCGTCGATGGCGGCGCGCGGCAGGTAGCCGAACGCGGCCTGCGTGTGCTGCAGCGTCGTGATGAGCCCGGTGCCGTGCTCGCGCCACTCGTCGAGCACCGGCGTGAGGAGCTTCATGTCGACCGGCGGCTGCAGATCGACGCGGGCGTCGGCGACGCGCGCCGCGTTGGGCAGCGGCAGCTCGTACTTGCTCGCGTAGTTGACGCGGATGACCTGCACCGGGCAGTTGGTCTCGCAGAGCGTGCAGGCGCGGCAGCGCGGCTCGCCGCTCGCCGGGTCGATGACCACGCGGAAGAGGCCGCGGCTGCGCTCGGGCAGCGCCGGCCGCTCCTCGGGGTACTGCACGGTGATCTTCTTGCGCGGCAGGTGGCGGATCGTCGTGCGCATGGCCTTGAACATGCCGAGCATTACGAGCTCACCACCGGCACGCGCCGGCGCTCCCTGCGCAGGCGCCACTTGAGGACCGGGTCGAAGAGGCCCACGAAGACGACGAGCGCGACCCAGCTGAAGACGGCCACGCCGATGCGCCACTCGGGCACCCAGAGGATGGCCGCCGCCACGCCGACGATGTTGAGCAGGCCGACGGGGACGAGGATCTTCCAGGCGAAGCTCATGAGCTGGTCGACCTGGAGCCGGGGCAGCGAGAGCCGCACCCAGACCAGGCAGAAGACCAGCACGTACGTCTTGACCATGAACCAGAAGAAGGGGACGAAGGAGACGCCGCCGATCACGATCAGGTCCTCGAACGGGCCGTGCCAGCCGCCGAAGAACAGGGCGACGGCGATCATGGACATGATCGTCATGCCGGCGTACTCGTTGAGGAAGAACATGCCGAAGCGCATGCCCGAGTACTCGGAGCCGTAGCCGGCGACGAGCTCGGACTCGGCCTCGGGCAGGTCGAACGGGCCGCGGTTGAGCTCGCTGATCGCGGCGATCGCGTAGATCAGGAAGGTGAAGGGCGCGAAGAAGACGAGCCAGCGGTACTCGCTCTGCATCTCGACCACGGTGTCGAGGCTGAGCGAGCTGGCGCACAGGGCGACGACGACCAGCGCGAGGAGCATGGGGATCTCGTAGGAGATCATCTGCGCGGCGGCGCGCAGCGCCCCGACCAGGGAGTACTTGTTGCGCGACGACCAGCCGCCGACCAGGATGGCGATCGTCGTGAACCCGGTGATGGCGACGATGTAGATGAGGCCGACGTCGAGGTCGCGCGGCGTGAAGCCGTTGGTGTACGGCATCACGAGCTGCACGGCGACGGCGCCGATCATCACCATGAGCGGCGCCAGGGTGAACATGATGGGGTCGGCGAGCGCCGGGCGGAAGTCCTCCTTGCCCATCATCTTGAAGGCGTCGGCGATGCTCTGCAGCACGCCGTGGGGCCCGGTGCGGTTGGGGCCGTGGCGGTCCTGCATGAAGGCGAGGACGCGGCGCTCGAAGACGATGTTCACGAGCGCCGCGACGAACACCACCATGTAGGCGACGACGATCACGACGATCGCGCGGAGGACCTCCCAGTACCAGGCCATCAGCGGTCGATCCCCCCGAGCACGAGGTCGATGCTGCCCGAGATCGCGACCGCGTCGGCGATCTTGTTGCCGGAGAGCAGCTTGCGGAAGATCTGCAGGTTGCAGAAGCAGGGGTCGCGGTACTTGAGCCGGTACGGGTACCGCGAGCCGTCGGAGACCACGTAGACCCCGTACTCGCCGCGGGGGTTCTCCTGACCCACGTAGCACGAGCCCGGCGGCGGCTGGATGACGTAGGGCGGCCGCAGGCTGCCGATCTGCACGGGGCCGCGGGGCAGCATGTCGAGAGCCTGCTCGACGATGCGCACCGACTGACGCATCTCGTCGATGCGCACCTGGTACCGGTCGAGCACGTCGCCGTGCTCGGCGGTGCAGACCTCGAAGTCGAGCTCGGGGTAGACGGAGTACGGGCGCGCGCGGCGCAGGTCGAGGTCGATGCCCGAGGCGCGCGCGTTGGGCCCGGTGATGCCGTAGTCGACCACGTCCTGCTGCGTGATGACGCCCTTGCCCATGCTGCGCTGCAGGAAGATGGCGTTGTCGTTGACGAGCGACTCGTACTGGTCGATCAGCTTGGGCATGTCCTTCATCAGCGCGCGGCACTTCTCGACCCAGCCGTCGGGCAGGTCGTAGCGCACGCCGCCGAAGCGGAAGTAGTTGAACATCATGCGCGCGCCGCTCACCTCTTCGAGCAGGTCGAGGATGCGCTCGCGGTCGTTGAAGCAGTAGAAGATCATCGCCGTGCCCAGCGGCGAGAGGTCGGCGACGAAGGTGCCGACCGCGACCTGGTGGCTGGCGATGCGCATGAGCTCGCCGGTGATGACGCGGATGAACTCGGCGCGCCGCGTCGGCACGATGCCGGCGAGCTTCTCGACGGCGAGCACGTACGCCCACTCGCAGTTCATGCTGGCGAGGTACTCGGTGCGGTCGACGATCGGGATGTACTGGTAGTACGTGCGCCGCTCGGCGAGCTTCTCCTTGCAGCGGTGCAGGTAGCCGATGACCGGGATGACGTCGCGGACCAGCTCGCCGTCGAGGGTGACGACCAGGCGCAGCACCCCGTGCGTCGAGGGGTGCTGCGGCCCCATGTTGACGACCACCTCGTTGAGCTGGAGGCCCTCGAGGTAGGAGCCCTCGCCGGCGGCCGTCGTCTCTTCGACCCGCCGGATGGCGAGCTTCATGGCCTCGTCGGGCTCGGCTGTCGCGAACTGGTCAAACATGAGGGTGGTTCTCGGCCCGGTCGACGTAGTCCTTGCGCAGCGGGTGGCCGATGAAGTCGTCCTTGAGCAGGATGCGGCGCAGGTCGGGGTGGCCGTTGAAGCGGATGCCCATCATGTCCCAGGCCTCGCGCTCGTGCCAGTCGGCCGCCGGCCAGACGTCGGTCACGGTGTCGAGCTCGGCCTTGCCGCGCGGCACCTCGACGTGCAGCTCGAGCCACGTGTTGGTGTGCCACGAGTAGAGGTGGTAGACGGCCTCGAGGTGGCGCACGTGGTCGACGGCGGCGATGAAGTTGAGCGTCTCGTAGCCGAGCTCGTGCGCCTTGACGCGCTCGGCGAGGGCGTGGAGCCCGCCGCGCTCGACCCGGGCGACCAGCGTGTCGGGCTCCTGGACGCGGAGGTCGCCGAGCCCCTCGCCGAAGTCGCCGCGGAACCGCTCGGCGAGCTCGTCCATGGCGAGCTTCACGGGGCCTACCTCGCGCGCCATCGGTCTCGCCTCACGCGCGCTTCGCCGGCTCGGGGAGCTCGGGCACGAACTTGTACTGGCTGATGACCTTCTGCAGCTCGAGGAGCCCCTGGAAGAGGGCCTCGGGGCGCGGCGGGCAGCCGGGGATGTACACGTCGACGGGGACGACCTTGTCGACCCCGTTGACCACGTTGTAGCCGTCGTAGAAGGGCCCGCCGCTGGTCGCGCAGGCGCCCATGGAGACGACCCACTTGGGCTCGGACATCTGGTCGTACAGACGCTTGAGGACGGGGGCCATCTTCTCGTTGAGCGTGCCGGCGACGATCATCAGGTCGCACTGGCGCGGCGTCGGCCGGAAGACCTCCATGCCGTAGCGCGCGACGTCGAACTTGGCGAAGCCCGAGCTCAGCATCTCGATGGCGCAGCAGGCGAGGCCGTAGGTGAACGGGAAGACCGAGCGCGAGCGCGCCCAGGCGAAGACGAGGTCGGCCGTCGTCGTGATGACGTTGGGCTGGGAGAAGTCGCTGAGCTTGGGGTACTGGACCTTGAGCCGGTCCGGCACCATGCGGAGGACGTCGTCGCCTAGGCCCAACTGAGAGCCCCCTTGCGCCACGCGTACACGAGACCCCAGCCGAGCACGGCGATGAAGACCATCATCTCGATGAACCCGGCCGTGCCCAGCTCGCGGAAGCTGAGCGCCCACGGGAAGAGGAAGATCGCCTCGACGTCGAACACGAGGAACATCAGAGCGACGAGGTAGTAGCGCACCGCGAACGGGGCCCACGGGTTGCCGACCATGGGGATGCCGCACTCGTACGCCTGCAGCTTCTCGGGGCTCGGGTGCCGCGGGTTGATCAGCTTCGAGAACAGCAGGATCACGACGACAAGCGCCGCCCCGGCGAACAGGAACGCCCAAACGTAGAGCCAACTGGTGAGGTGCGCGCTCGTCATGGGTTCAGCGATGGACGCGCGCCGAGCGCGGGATGCGCGGCGGGAGTCGACCGCGGCGAATATACCAGAGCGTTTTTGCGCGATGCAACTAGCTGGAGCGCCTGCGCCGCGGCGGGCCCGCCGGCGCCGCGACCGGCCGTGCCCGGCTGCCGCGGGCTCGCGTTGACCGGCCGGAGCCGCCGCCCTACCATTGAGGCTCCGCGACGCGAGGGAGCCCCGCACGTGCCGAACCTCGGCCCGACCGAACTCATCGTCATCCTGGTCATCGCGCTGCTGGTCTTCGGACCGAAGCGGCTGCCCGACCTCGGGCGCAGCGTGGGCCGCGGGCTGCGCGAGTTCAAGAAGGCCCGCGACGAGGTGACCGGCGCGATCAAGCTCGAGACCAAGGACCTCGGCCTCGACGCCAAGGAGCTCGGCGTCAGCACCAAGGACTTCGACCTCAAGGCCCCGCTGTCGCCGGCCGACACGGCGGCGCCCGCTGCGGCGGCCGCGGCGGCGGCGACCGGAGCCGCGGCCGCGGCGACCGCCGGCGAGGCTCCGGCGAGCCCGGCCGTCCCGCCCGAAAGCGCGGCGGTCACGCCCGCCGAGCCGTCGACCGGATCCGATCCGGGCGCCGGCGCGGCGCGGCCGCCAAGCCGGCGGCGGAGAGCGACCCGAGCTCGTCCGTCTCCGGCGAGGCTCCTGCGGACCCCGCGGCCGACGACGGGGACGACGGGGTCCTGCACGGCGAGGTCGTCGACGACGAGCCGGTCCCTGCCTCGGCGCCGGCCGCACCCTCCGACCCGCACGATGCCGATCCAGCCTGAGGAGCAGCTCAGCCTCGTCGAGCACCTCGACGAGCTGCGCAAGCGCATCACCTGGAGCCTCGTCGCGCTCGCCGTCGGCATCGTCGTCGCCTTCGTCTTCAACGGCCTGGTGTTCGACCTCCTGCTGGCGCCTCTGCCGCCGACGACGACGCAGATCACGACGTTCAGCCCCGCCGAGCCGTTCATGGTGACGCTGAAGGTCTGCGCCGTCTTCGGCGCGATCCTCGCCTCGCCCTACCTCATCTACCAGTTCTGGGCCTTCGTCGGGCCGGGCTTCACGAGCACCGAGCGGCGCCACTTCGTCCCCGTCGTCGTCATCTCCTCGGCCCTCTTCCTGCTCGGCGTCGCCATCGGCTACGTGCTGGTCCTGCCCCGGGCCATGGAGGCCCTGCTCGGCATCAACCCCAGCGCGGCCTTCCAGATCGAGCTGCGCGCCAACGACTACTTCACCTTCGTGGCCATGTTCCTCCTCGCCTTCGGCATCGTCTTCGAGCTCCCGGTCATCCTCGTCCTGCTCGCCAAGGTGGGGGTGGTCGACGACCGCTTCCTGCGCAAGAACCGGCGTTTCGCGATCCTCATCGGGGCGATCGCCGCGGCGCTCCTCACGCCGAGCCCGGACGCCTTCTCGATGCTGGCCATGTTCGTCCCGCTGCTCGCGCTCTACGAGATCTCGATCTGGCTCGCGAAGCTCGTGCAGCCGAAGAGGGATGACGAGGCTGCCGGGGAACACTCGGAGGGCGAGGCGCCGCCGGCCACGGCCTGAGCGGCCGGCGCGCCGCGTGCGCGCAAGGCTCCGGCGGGCTCCGGGTGAGCGTGGGGCGCCGACCGGGTACACTGGTGAACCGTGCCGTACACCAAGTACACGACCGAGGACATCCACCGCCAGCGCCGCCGGCGCGCCCAGAAGCGCACGGCGAAGAGCCGGGCATGGCGCGTCGTCCGCATACTCATCGTGCTCGGCGTCCTGCTCGCCGTCGTCTTCCTCGCCATGGCCGGCGGCGTCATCTACGCCCTCGCCCGCAACATCCCCCAGCTCGACGAGCTGCAGCGCCGCCAGAACCCCGTCAACACGGTCATCTACGACCGCGACGGCCAGGTCATCGCCGAGCTGCACGGGGCCGAGAACCGCATCCCGCTGGCCAGCAACCAGATCCCGCAGCTCCTGAAGGACGCCACCGTGGCGGTCGAGGACCAGCGCTTCTACGAGCACCACGGCGTCGACTTCACCGGCGTCATGCGGGCCTTCGTCGAGAACCTGCGCGCCGGGGACATCGTCCAGGGCGGTTCGACGATCACCGCGCAGCTCATCAAGAACGCCTACCTCGACACCGAGCAGAGCTACACCCGCAAGATGCGCGAGGCCGTGCTCAGCTGGCAGCTCGAGGACCGGTGGTCCAAGGACCGCATCCTCACCGAGTACCTGAACACGGTCTACTACGGCGCCGGCGCCTACGGCGTCGAAGCGGCGGCGCGCACCTACTTCCACAAGAGCGCGAAGAAGCTCACTCTGAAGGAGGCGGCGCTGCTCGCGGCGCTGCCGCGCTTCCCCTCGCAGTACTCCCCGGTCGCCGATCCCAAGCTGGCCCGCGAGCGCCGCGACATCGTGCTCGACACCATGGCCTCGCAGGGCTACATCACCGAGGCCCGGGCGGCGAAGACGAAGAAGAGGAAGCTCGGCGTGTTCAAGGAGCCGCTCGACCAGAACGACACCTCGGCGACCTACTTCGTCGACTACGTCACCCGGCAGCTCATCAAGCGGTACGGCACGGCCGTGACCTTCGGCGGCGGCCTCAAGGTCCACACCAGCATCGACCTCGACTGGCAGGCGGCCGCCATCAAGACCATCAAGAGCACGATCGGCGACCTCGACTTCGGCTTCAAGCCGGCCGGGGCGCTGGTCGCCGTCGAGCCCAAGACCGGCTACATCCGCGCCATGGTCGGCGGCGTGGACTTCGAGAAGCAGAAGTTCAACCTCGCCTGGCAGGCGCGCCGCCAGGCCGGCTCGGCGATGAAGCCGTTCGTCCTCTCCTCGGCCGTCACCCAGGGCATGAACCCGCGCTCCACGTACTACACCTCGCACAGCCCGACCATCATCCCGTTGCCCGGCGGCCAGGAGCCCTGGGTCGTCAACACCTACTCCGGGGGCTCGGCCGGGCGCATCACCGTCGAGCGCGCGACGTGGATCTCCGACAACACGGTGTACGCCCAGCTCATCATGGACAGCGGCCCCTCCAACGTCGTCCGGCTGGCCGACGCGATGGGCATCAACAGCAAGCTGCAGCCGTACCCGTCGCTCACCCTCGGGGCGCAGGAGGTCAACCCGCTCGAGATGACCTCCGCCTACGCGACCCTGGCGAGCGGGGGCGTCGCGCGCCGGCCGCAGGCCATCGTCAAGGTCGTGCTGCCCAGCGGCAAGGTCGACTGGAAGCCGAAGACCAAGGGCCAGCGGGCGATGAGCGAGGGCGAGGCGTACGTGATCACCCAGGTGCTCAAGGGCGTGGCGAGCGGGGGCACGGGGGCGGTCACGGGCTCGTACTACCCCTACCCGCGGGCCGGCAAGACCGGCACCACCGACGACTACGTCGACGCCTGGTACTGCGGCTACACGCCGGCTCTCTCGGTCTCCGTCTGGATGGGCTACCCCGGCGACTACCTGCACCCGATGCCGGGCGTGGCCGGCGGCACCTACTGCGCGCCGATGTGGGGCAAGTTCATGCAGGCGATCGGGGACGACCTCTCCAAGGCCGACTTCCCACCGCCCGACAAGCCGATGGTCTTCAAGCCGTGGAAGGGCATGTACGCCACGATGTCGCCGTCGGCGAGCGAGTCCGCCACGCCGACCCCGACGGCGACCAAGACGATCAAGCCCACGCCGGCGCCGACGGCGACCAAGACGATCAAGCCGACGCCCACGCCCACACCGACGGCGACGTCGAGCGTCGGGGCGCAGGCGGTGACGATCCTGGCGGCGGCCGGCGAAGCCGATCCGCCGCCCTACGACGGCCTTCTCGGCTGGCTGGGCGACCTGTTCTCGGGGATCTTCTAGGCTCGCGCGGTCGCCGCGTCTCGCGAGCGGCCGCCGTCACCCACGAGTCGACGTCCGGCGCGGCGCCGGGAGCGCCTCACCACGATTCGTAGCGCTCGCTCCCCTTGCGGTACTCCTTGAGCTCGGCCCCCATCCCCTCGGCGACGGTGAGGATGCGGCACGCCATCTCGAGCACGCTGGTGAGCTGGTAGGCCTCCTCCAGCAGGTGGCCGATGGCGAAGGGGCCGTGACCGCGGAGCATGACGAGGTCGTACTCCTTGAGCCACTTCGGCAGCAGCTCGGCGACCTCGGTCGAGCCCGCCGTGAGCTGGGCGGCCACGACCGGCACCTTGTGCAGCAGGTAGGAGCCCTCCGAGTCGACCGGGAGGATCTCGTCCTTCACGAGCGACTGGGCGATCGCGTAGGGCGGGTGCGTGTGCACGATCGCGAGCGCCGAGGTCGCCTGGTAGATCGCCCGGTGAACGACGATCTCGGTCGAGGCGAGGGTGACGTTGGCGTCGTTCTCCTCGAGGCCGATCTCGATCACATCGCGCTCCTCGAGCCGCGCCAGCATCGAGCCCCGCCGGGTGATGAGGATGCGGTCGCCCTGACGGACGCTCATGTTGCCGCCGTGGGAGCTCACGAGGCCGGCGACGAAGAGGTCCCGGCCGATGCTGCGGAACTGCTCGAGGACCGCGTGACTCACGTGAGCCTCGAGACCGAGGCGCGCGAGCTTGGCCGCCGAGGGCACGCCCTCGGCGCTCCAGCCGCGCGAGACGTAGTACTCGTCGAGCATCGGCGGCAAGTCTACAACGTGCCCCGCCGCCGGCCCCTCGCGGACGGGCTCCTCGAGCAGGCGCCGCGGCAGCGTGTCGTCGCCGCGGCCGAAGCCGGCCGCCAGGTTGAAGAGGCGCTCGAGCGTCCAGATGCGCTCCCCGACGCGGAGGAGCTCCTGAGGCTCGACCTGTTCGCCCCACACGGTGGAGAGCAGGCGGGCGTAGTAGTCCTCCTTCATGGCGAAGGCGGTGAACTTGCAGACCGAGAGCGAGTCGAGCACGGCGTTGAGGTTCTGGATGTTGATGAGCAGGCCGGCCTTGCCCAGGGTGGCGAAGCGGTCGACCATCTTCGGCACGCCGAGGATCTCGGGGCCCAGCATGTTGGCGCGCAGGTGGCACCCGCCCCTGTTGGAGGTCGCGAAGGCGAGGCCCTGGGCCTTCATGCCGCGTGGGTCGTAGGCGGGCAGCTCGAGGCCCTTCACGCTCATCGAGAGCTCGGCCCGCCCGTGGCGCGCGGCGAAGCGGGCCGAGCCCTCGGCGAGCTCGGCGCCGAGGCCTTCGCCGGCGGCGGTCGCCTCGGCGAGACGGACGACCGCCGCGGCGTCGCCGAAGCGCGGCCCGCCGGGCAGCAGTCCCTCCTCCGCGAGCTCCATGGCGCAGGCGATCGTGGCACCCATGGTGATCGTGTCCATGCCGGCGCGGTTGCAGGCGTAGTTGGCCTGCACGACGGCGGTCAGGTCGGCGACGCCGCAGTCGGCGCCCAGCGCCCAGATGCTCTCGTACTCGGGCCCCTCGCCGCTCTCGCCGCCGGCCGTCGTGCGCCGCGCGCAGCCGATGCTGCAGCCGCGACAGGCCGAGCGCCGCTGCACGTACCCGTCGCGCAACGCCTCTCCGGAGATCGCGCGCGCGCCCTCGAAGCGCGAGTCGCGGAAGTTGCGCGTCGGCAGGGCGCCCGCCTGGTTCAGCACGTTGACCAGCACCGAGGTGCCGAACTCGGGCAGCGCCTGCGAGGTGATGGGGTTGGCCTTGAGGAGCTTCTCGGCCTCGTAGGCGACGAACGCGAGGCGCTCGGGGTCGGCGACGGCCGGCTTCGTGTCGCCGTCACCGGCGACGACGATCGCCTTCAGGCGCTTGGCGCCCATGACGGCGCCGAGGCCGCCGCGGCCGATCGAGCGCCCACGGTTGTTGACGATCGAGGCGAAGAGCACGCCGCGCTCGCCCGCGGGCCCGATGACCCCCGCTTCGCAGGCCGGGTGCAGCTCGCGCAGACGAGCCAGCGAGGAAGGGACGTCGCGGCCCCAGAGGTCGCCCGCCGGGCGCAGCTCGATGCCGGCCGCCGAGACGAGCACGTACGAGGGGGCGTCGCAGGCGCCGCCGACGACGAGATAGTCGTAGCCGAGGCGGCGGAAGGCGACGCCCCAGCTGCCGCCCGAGTTACCGTCGAACACGGTGCCGGTGAGCGGCGAGCGCGAGGTCACGCTGTAGCGGCCGCTGGCCGGGGCGCCGGTGCCCGTCAGGGGACCCGGCGCCAGGATCAGCAGGTTCTCGGGGCCGAGCGGATCGACCTCGTACAGCCGCTCGCGCAGGGCCAGCCAGGCGCCCAGAGCCGCGTCCGCCGAGCACGGCGCGGCGCACCTCGACCGGCAGCTCCTCCTCGACGGAGGCGCCGGTCGAGAGGTCGACGCGGAGGCCGCGCAGCGGCCCGAAGAGCGGGGTCGTGGAGGTCACCATCTCAGTATAGCGGCCGCACGGGAGGCCGCCGGAGCCGAGCGCGCGGGGCGGTGGCCGGCGGGCCCGCCCGCCGGCCACCGCCCCCTCGAGCCTAGTTCAGCTTGCGCTTGTCGATGACACGCACCGCCTTGCCCTCGGAGCGCTTGATCGTGCGCGGCTCCTTGAGGCTGACCTTCACCTGGATGCCGAGCACCTCGTAGATGCGCTTCGCCACGCCGCGCTCGAAGCGCTCGAGACCGCCCATCGTCTCGGGGAAGATCTCCTCGGCCACCTCGATCCAGACCTCGACGACGTCGAGATGGCCCTTGCGGTCGACGACGATCTGGTAGTGGGGCTCGATGTCGGGCAGCGACATCAGCACCTCTTCGATCTGGCTGGGGAAGACGTTGACCCCGCGGATGATCAGCATGTCGTCGCTGCGCCCGACGGGCTTCGTCATGCGCGCGCTCGTGCGCCCGCAGGCGCAGGGCTCGTAGATGAGGCTGCAGAGGTCGCGCGTGCGGTAGCGGATCAGCGGCTGCGCGCGACGCGACAGGGTCGTGAAGACCAGCTCGCCGACCGCGCCCTCGGGCAGCGGGGCGAGCGTGTCGGGGTCGACGATCTCGACCAGATAGTGGTCCTCGTTGACGTGCATGCCGTTCTTGCAGAGGCACTCGTAGGCGACGCCCGGCCCGCCCATCTCGGAGAGCCCGTAGATGTCGAGGGCGTCGATGCCCAGCCCGGCCTCGATCTGCACGCGCATCTCGTTGCTCCAGGGCTCGGCTCCGTGGTAGCCGACGCGCACCGGCAGGTCGCCGGGCTCGAAGCCGCGGTCGCCGGCGGCCTCGGCCAGGTACAGGGCGTATGACGGCGTGCAGGCCAGGCCGGTCGCCGTGAAGTCGCGCATGAGCTTGATCTGGCGCTCGGTCTGGCCGCCAGAGATGGGCAGGACGGTGCAGCCCAGCAGCTCGGCGCCGTAGTGCAGGCCGAGGCCGCCGGTGAAGAGGCCGTACCCGTAGGCGTTCTGCAGGAGGTCGCCGGGCCCGAGTCCGCCCGCGGCGAGCGTGCGGGCGATCAGCTCGGACCAGGTGTGGACGTCGTCGCGCGTGTAGCCGACGACCGTCGGGTTACCGGTCGTGCCCGACGAGGCGTGCACGCGCACGACCTCCTCGCGCGGCACGGCGAACATCCCGAAGGGGTAGTGGTCGCGCAGGTCGGTCTTGACCGTGAACGGCAGGTCGGCGACCGCCCCCGGGCAGTCGAGATCGGCGGCCGTGACCCCCGCCGCGGCGAAACGCTCGCGGTAGAAGGGCACGTGCTCCATCGCCTGCCGCAGCGTCGCCTGCAGGCGGCGCATCTGCACCTCGCGGAGCTCGTCGACGGACATGCACTCCGCGCCCGGGTCCCAGTACCAGCCGCCCACCTGGTCGGGGTCGCGCCACGACCGCACCGCGAGGGCGGCGCTCACAGGGCCCGCACCTCATCGTCGGTCATCAGGGTGACCTTGTCCTTGAGCAGCTCGATCGCCCGGTCGATGTCGCGCACGGCGAAGCAGATGTTCATGAACGAGATGCTGTAGAGGTAGTCGATCGAGACGTCGGCGGCGGCCAGCTCGTCGAGGACCCGGGCGAGGCCGCCGGGTTCGTCCGGCACCTTCACGCAGATCACCTGCGAGAAGTGGGTCGTGAAGCCGGCCTCGTGCAGCAGGTCGCGCGCCCGGTCGGGGTCGGTGACGATGAGGCGCACGATGCCGTACTCGGCCGCTTCGGTGGTCGAGAAACCGCGGATGTTGATGCCCTCCCGGCCCAGCAGGTCGGCGACCTCGGCGAGGCGGCCGCTGCGGTTCTCGAGGAAGACGGTGAGCTGCGTGACCTTCAAGCTCCTACACCTCCTGGGCGGGAGCGGCCTCACGACCGAGGACGAAGGCGCGCTCGTTGACCTCACGGATCTTCGCGGGCACGGCGGCGGCGAGACCGCGCGCCCACGACTCGGGCGCGAACGGCAGCACGCGGCTGGCGGCGCCGAGAAGGACCACGTTGGCGGCGCGGACCGTGCCCGCCTCGCGGGCGAGGCCGTCGGCGTCGACGAGCACGAGGCGCAGGCCGCGGGCCGCGGCCTGCGCCTCGAGGTCGTCGGGGTAGGCCTCTTCGCGACGCAGCACGCTGCCCGGCTCGATGCGAGTCGTCGCGCAGACGAGGGCGCCGCGCGGCGCGAGCAGGCCGAGGGCGCGTTGCCCCTCGAGCCGCTCGGTGGCGATCACGACCTCGGCGTGGCGCGCGACCGGCGACCACACGCGCTTGCCGAAGCGCACGGTGCTGAGGACGCTGCCGCCGCGCTGGGCCATGCCTTTGACCTCGCTGGCCTTGACGTCGAGACCCTCGGCCATCGCCGCCTCGGCGAGCACGGCCGCGGCCAGCAGGATGCCCTGGCCGCCGACCCCGACGATCGAGACCGTCGTGGTGCCGTTCACGGAGCGGCCTCCGCCTCGTGGTACGACAACGCGCCGCGCCGGCAGATCTCGACGCACAACCCGCAGCCCGTGCACTGGTCGGTCACGGCGATCGTGTCTTCGCCCGGCGCCAGCGCCGGGCAGCCGAGGTCGAGGCAGAGCCCGCAGAGGTTGCAGCGCTCGGCGTCGACGACGACCACGCCCGGCGTGCGGCGCGTCATGAGGATGCAGGGGGCGCGGGCCACGACCACGCCGAGCCCCGGCCTCTCGGCCTCGTCGGCGATGGCGGAGTCGAGCGCGTCGTAGTCGGTCGCGTCAACGGTGGTGCAGCGCACGCCGATGCCGTCGCAGAGCGCGCCGATGTCGACCGCCGGGCCCTCGGTGCCGTCGGCCCGGCGCCCCGTCCCGGGGTGGCCCTGGTGGCCGGTCATGGCCGTCGTGCGGTTGTCGAGCACGAGCACGAGCCCCTGGCTCTCGTTGTAGCGCGCGTCGATGAGCGGCGTGACCCCGGAGTGGAAGAAGGTCGAGTCGCCGATCACCGCGGCGGCGGCCTTGCGGCCGAGGGCGGCGTTGAAGCCGGCCATCATGCCGATGCTGGCGCCCATGCACAGGCAGCTGTCGAGGGCGAGCAGCGGCGGCAGGGCGCCGAGCGTGTAGCAGCCGATGTCGCCGAGGGCGGCGAGGCGGCGGCGGCGCAGGACGGCGTAGACCGAGCGGTGCGTGCAGCCCGGGCAGAGGACCGGCGGCCGCACCGGCAGACCGGGCGCGGGCGCCGGCGGCGCGCTGAGGCGCGGCGCCGGCGGGACCACGGCCCGCCTCCGCCGCGGCGGCCGCCGCGTCAGGTACGGCTCGAGGGCCGCGAAGACGAGCTCCTGGTCGAGCTCGCCGTCGGCAGGGACGGCCTCCTTGCCGACCACCGGCAGGCCGAGGGCGCGCACCTGCTCCTCGAGGAACGGGTCGAGCTCCTCGACGACCGCGACCCGCGACACCGACTGGTAGAGGCGCGCGACCTTGTCGTACGGCAGCGGGTGCGAGAGGCCGAGCTTGAGGAACCAGGCCTTGGGGAAGGCCTCGCGGGCGTACGCGTAAGCCACTCCGCTGGCGATGATGCCGAAGTCGACGGTACCGGCCTCGAGCACGTTGAGCGGCGTGACCTCGGCGCGGGCGCGCAGGGCCTGGAGGCGCTCGATCACGACGCGGTTCCGCAGCCGCGCGTGCTGCGGCACCATGACGTACTTGGTCATGTCGCGCTCGTAGTCGCGCGGCTCGACCTCGACCGGCACCCGCCGCACGACCCGCCCGCGCCCGTGCGAGAGCCGCGTCGTCGTGCGCAGCAGCACCGGGGTGTCGAACTCCTCCGAGAGGGCGAACGCCTCGGCGACGAAGTCGTAGGCCTCCTGGCCGTCGGAGGGCTCGAGCAGCGGGACCTTGGCGAACTTGGCGAAGTTGCGGTTGTCCTGCTCGTTCTGCGAGGAGTGCATGCCGGGGTCGTCGGCGGTGACCACGACGAGCCCGGCGTTGACGCCCGTGAGCGACAGGGTCATGAAGGGGTCGGCCGCCACGTTGAGCCCTACGTGCTTCATGGTGACGAGGCTGCGTACGCCGGCGAGGGAGGCGCCGACCGCCGTCTCCATGGCGACCTTCTCGTTGACGCACCACTCGGCGTGGAGCCCGTCGAGCGTCGCCGCGGTCTCGACGATCTCGGTCGACGGCGTGCCCGGGTAGCCGCAGACGAAGCGCACCCCGGCGCGCAGGGCGCCGTGTGCGATGGCCTCGTTGCCGGAGAGGAAGAGGACGCGTTCCACGGGCGTGAAGTATAGCCCAAGGCCGGTGTCCGGGCGTGAGGCCGATGGCGGCGCGTGCAGGAGCCGACGGCGGCGTGCTCGGAGGACGGCACGCGAACGGCGGTCGGAGGCCAACCCTCAAGTCATGCTTGAAGGAACCGGCGCGAGGGTTCAGAATAGATGCGCATGGCGTCGTGCGGCGATACCCTCTGCACCCCGGGCGCGGCGGTACCCCCGCGGTGAGCCGCCCGCCTCGCAGACGACGGCAGTCAGCCCTTCTGCGAGGCCGCCTCCGCACCCTCTTCTTCCTCTGCCTCGCCGGATCGTCCCTCGCGCTGGGGTCGCACACCGCCGCCGCGCTCGCGGCGGCCGGGGTCGCGCTCGGCGCACTCTCCATCGCCGTGGCACGACGCCGCGGCGAGGAGCACGCCCTGTCGTTCGCGGTCGCCGACTGGCTCGTCCTCGCCGGCGCGGCGCTCGCCAGCGGAGGGGCCGACAGCTGGCTCCTGCTGACGATCCCGTTCCTGACCGTCGTACAGCTCGCGCCGTCGCCGACCGCCGAGTGGCCCTACCTGCTGAGCGGCAGTCTGCTGCTCGTCGTGATCCTCGCCATCGACGACGGGACCTTGGGCGGCGGGCGGGCCGCCGGCCTCGCCAAGCTCTTCGTCCTCGTGGCCGGCGGCGCTCTCGCCGCCCGGCAGCTGCACCGGCCGCATCGGCGGCGGCGCGAGCGCGTCGTCACCGTCGACCCGACGACCGGCTTCTACGCGCCACAGCGCCTGCGCCCGATGCTGGCCGACGGCATGCGGCTCGCGCTCGAGGAGCACGAGGCGCTCAGCGTCGTCCGCCTGCGCCTCGAGCACTTCGAGGACGGCCGCGTCTTCCTCGGCCCGCCGGCCGCCGAGGAACTGGTCCGCGGCGTGGCGCGGCGCATCGCCCGCCGCCTCGGGCCCGACGACCTCGCCTTCCGCACCGCCGCCGACACCTTCGTCCTCTGCCTGCCGGGGACCGGTCTGGGCGCCGCCCAGGAGCTCGCCGCCGAGGTCGCGCACGAGATCGGGGCGACGCTCATCGCCGGCCGGCGCCAGACGCTCGCCACCGGGGCGGCGTCGTTCCCGGCGGTGCGCACCCTCGACGAACTGCTCGCCGAGGCCGAGGGCAGGCCGCGCGAGCTCGTCCTCGAGGCGCCCGCCTTCGCCGCACCTCTCGCCGCCGCGCAGTGAGCCGCGGGCGCGGTCCGGGACCGGCGCCTTCGTCTCCCGGACCGGCCCTCTCCCGCACCGACGCCGCCTGCCGCTGCGAACACGCCGCACGCGCTCCGATCTCCGCCGCACCCTGTCGGCCTCCCCGCGCGCGACCGCGCGACCGTCTGCGCAGCCGCCCTCGGTCCGGCGATCAGGCGCCCGCGCCACGGCGCCGGTGTTGCGCCGCCCGAAGGCGGGCGCCTAGTATTCGCCCCGTGGACATCACCCTCGCCAGCGAAGACGTCGCCGCCGGCGTCGCCGTGCACGTGTCGGTCAGGCTGAGCAGCCGCGAGCTGAACCGCCTCTTCCTCAGCGGCGACACCCTGGTCCAGCTCCCGCTCGACGGCGCCGTGCTCGACGCCGACGCGGCGCCGATCCCGCGCAGCAGCATCTTCCTCAGCGAGCTCGCCGGCTCCGCCGAGGGGTTCACCCGCGTGTTCGCCGACGCCACGGCGGCCGCCGCCTTCGAAGCCGCCGTGCGGCGTCAACTCGAGACCGCCCTGGAGGCACCGTGACCGAGCAGCAGTCCGACTCCCTCGCCGCCACCCTGCGGCCCTACCGGGAGAACCCCGGCATCCTCGCCGCGCTCCTGATCTCACGGGACGGTTTCGCCGTCGCCGCCGACGCCGACGACACCGTCGACGTCACGGCGGTCGCCGCGCACCTGGGCGGCGTCCTCGACATTGGGGCGCGCCTCTCGCGCGAGCTGGGGCAGCAGCAGACGCGCCACGTGTTCATCGAGCTCGACGAGATGACGGTGCTGATCTCCCCGTTCGGCGACGAGCTCCTGCTGGCGCTGGTCGGCAACGCCGAGACCCTGACCTGCGACTACCGGCTCCGGCGCGCACCGGCCTGAGCCGGCGTCCCGAAAGGACGACCCATGGAAGACGCCCTCGAACAGCTCGACACACTCGCGTCCCGCGTCCGCGCCTGCACCCGCTGCCAGGACCTGGTCGAGTGCCGCACGCGGGCCGTCCCCGGCAAAGGCCATCCGCACACGCGCGTGATGGTCGTGACCTGGTGCCCCGACGAGGCCGACGAGGCCGGCGACGGGCCGGCCGGGGCCGGCAGCGTCGCGCGTCTGGCCGCCTACATGCCGGCCCTCACCGGCCCCGCCCGCAACGAGCTCTACCTCACCGGCCTCATCAAGTGCGTCCCGCGCAGCGGCGAGACGGTGCGCGCCCCGCGACCCGACGAGCAGGAGCACTGCTTCGAGTACCTCTCGCGCGAGATCTCGATCACGACGCCGCACTGGATCCTCACGGTCGGCGAGCCGACCTCACGCTTCCTCCTGCGCAAGCTCTTCCGCGACCTGCCCCACCGCGAGGGCGAGAGCCTCGAGCTGCGCGTCTTCGACAACCCGGCCTTCAAGGTCGTCCCGGTGGCGACGCCCGAGGAGCTCGACAGGGCGCGAGGCGCGCGCGCAGAAGGCGTATCGCGAGCGCCTGCGCGCCCTCGCGCAGCGCATGGGCATCTGAGAGCGGGAGCACCGCCGCCTCCGACGATACGGCGCCCCGCCGCACGACCGCGGCGCGGCTTCGCGGCCTGACGGCGGCGGCCCGGAGGCCGCTTCGCAAGACGGCCGCCTCACGGCGGCCTCGCGTCCGCGTCTACCTTGCCGGCAGCTCCGCCTCCGCCGCCGCGAGGATCTCCGCGATCCTCGTCTCGGCCCCCGCCGGCAGCGGTGCCGGCCGGTGCGTGGCGAGGATCGACTCGACCGCTTCGGCGGCGCGGGCGACCTCGTCGGGCGCCGACGCCGCGCCCGGCGCCCCGGCCGCGCGCGGCCGGTGCCGTGGCCGGTGGATCTCGCCGTTGCGCAGGAAGGCGCGCGTCTCCCGCGCGCCGAGGAAGTGACCGCCGGGCCCGACGGCGGTGGCCACGTCGACCATCAGGTGCTCGTCGTCGACGGCGAGACCTTCGAGCACGCGGCGGCAGGCGCGGAAGTGGTCGACGTCGAGCAGGATCTTGGGCAGCGAGAGGAGCTGCGCCCCGTCGTGCATGCCGGCGCCGACGAAGAGGTCCGGCTCCATGAGCAGGGTCGGCAGGCACGTGAACGCGGCGTCGATCCCGCTCGCGTGGCCGAAGCCCGGCGAGTCGCTCGTGAGGCCGCTGGCCATGACCGGCAGGTCGTACCGGCGGCCGAGCGCGACCATCGCCTGCGTGACGAGGATGGCCTCGGGCGGGGCCGCGCGGTAGAGCCCGGACTGCAGATCCATGAGGCCCGTGTCGGCGACGTAGATGCAGGTGAGGCCCGGGTTGACCACCTGGAACAGGACGAGCGAGCTGAGGATCTCGGCGTTGGCCTGCATCACCGACCCGGCGACGGTGACCGGCGTGGTCGCGCCGGCGAGGCCCATGCTGTAGATGGACATCGGCACGCCCTCCGCGGCGAGAGCGAGCGCCGCCTCGACCATCTCGGGCTCGTGCTGCAGCGGCGCGACCGGGCAGTACACGATCGAGAAGAACGGCCGCTCGCGATCCCAGCTTCCCCCAGGAGCGACGGCGGCCAGGAGGTCGAGCAAGAAGGGCACCTCCTCGGCGCGCTGCACCTCGGCCTGCACGTGCTTGCCGGTGTGGCGCAGACAGACCTCGGTCTCCACGAGGACGCGCGCGTTGGCGGGCGTGTCCGAGGTCGTGACGATGTTCCAGACGACGCCGATCTCGGGCTCGTGGTCGGCGACGAGCGTGGCCTCGGCGAGGTCGCGCAGCGTCGAGGCGCGGCGCTCGCCGGTGCGGTGGTCGAGCGTCGCGGCGCCGGTCCCGTCGAGTGTGAGCAGGCAGGGCCGGCCCTCGCCGAGGCGCACGTCGGCGGCCGGGTCGCGCCCGGCGAGGAGGCCGTCGCGCGGCGCCCGCGCGACGGCCTCCTCGACGAGCGCACGCGGGAAACGCACGACCTCGGCCTCGGCGTTGACCTCGGCCCCCGCGTCGTGCAGCAGGTGCAGGGCGCGGCGGCTCGGCACGCGCACGCCGACCTCGGCGAGCAGCCGCAGGCTGGCCTCGTGAAGGGCCTCGACCTCGGCCTCGGGCGGCGGCGCCGGGACGAACCTCACGGCACCAGCACGCGCAGCGCCCGCGGCGCCACGCGGCAGTCGATGGGCAGGGCGCCGGCGACTTCGCCGTCGGTCTGCACGAGCACCTCCTGAGCGGGGTCGGCCGCCTCGATGTGCGCCGCCCGGGTGCGGAAGTACTGCACCTTGGGGTGGTCGATGTGCGCGTTGAGCAGGGCCGCCGTCCAGTACCAGGCGAGGCTGAGGAACGACTTGTCGGTGAGGACGCAGACGTCGAGCAGGCCGTCGCGCATGTCGGCCAGCGGCGTGATGCCGAAGGCGCCGCCGTAGTTGGCGGCGTTGCCGAAGACGGCGAAGTAGCCCTCGACCTCGCGCTCCTCGCTCGTCAGGCGGAAGAGCGGCTCGTCGTGGGTCAGGTAGGTGGCCACGCCCTGGATCGCGAAGGCCGCCTCCTTGAGCGCCTTCTTCAGCGTGGGGTTGAGCGAGGCGACGACGGCGGCGTCCATGCCGATGCCCGGCCATCAAGCCGAAGTAGCGGTCGCCGGCGAGGCCGAGGTCGATCCAGGACTCGGTGCCCTTGCCGACGACGCTCACCGCGTCGGGCGGGTCGAGCGGGATGCCGAGCTCCATGGCGAGCACGTTGACCGTCCCGGTCGGTACGATGGCGAAGGGCACGTCACCGCCGGCGAGCCCGTTGATGGCTTCGTTGACCGTGCCGTCCCCCCCGAGCGTGCAGACGAGATCGTAGCCGTCCAGGGCGGCGGAGGCGGCGAGCACCGTCGCGGAGCCCGGGCCGGTGGTGGGGCGCACGTCGACGGCGAACCCCTGCCCCTCGAGGCCCTCGAGGATCAGGGGCAGGTCGCGCCGTCGCTCCCCCCCGCCCGATGTGGGGTTGTGGATGACCATGAGACGCCGCCGTGCTGCGCTCACCGTATCGCCTCCAGCCCGCCGTCGGTGAGTCTGAGGGTGGCATCGTAGCCCGCTTCGGCAGCGACGGCGAGCGCGCGCTCGAAATCGGCGCCGACCTCATCGACGCGGTGGGCGTCGGAGCCCAGGACGAGCGGGATGCCGCGGGCGGCGGCCTGGGCGAGGATCGCCGGCGACGGGTACGCCTCGGCGGCCGGCACGCGCCAGCCGCAGGTGTTCAGCTCGATGGCGGCGCCGGCGGCGGCGATCGCGTCGAGCGCCGCCCCCGCCGCCGCCTCCGACCGCCTCCGGGTCGCGCGGCCGGTGACCGAACTTCTTCGGCAGGTCGAGGTGGGCGATGACGTCGAAGAGGCCGGTGGCGACGGCCTCGGCCACGACCTCGAAGTAGCGCTCGTAGACGGCGTCGACGTCGACCCAGAGCGAGCCCTGCAGCGAGGCGCGCGTGTCGACCACCCGGCCGTCGATGAAGTGCACGGAGCCGTAGACGAAGTCGAAGTCGTGCGCGGCGAGCAGCGCCGCCGCCTCGTCGATCGTGTCCGGGCCGTAGTCGACCTCGATGGCGACGAGCACCCGGACCCCGGGGTGCGCCTCGCCGGCGGCACGCACGGCCGCGATGTACTCGTCGATCCGGGCGATCTCGATGCTGTAGCCCGGCTCGTCGTCGTAGGGCCCGATGGCCAGGTGGTCGACCGTGGCGACTCCGGCCAACCCGATCTCCGCCGCCCGAGCCGCGATCTCGAGCGGAGTCCCCAGACCGTCGGAGAACGTCGTGTGGACGTGGTGGTCGACGAGTCGCACCGGCGTCACCACCCCACCTGTCGTCCCAGCCGCGGGCGCCGGCGGGCGAAGAGCCAGACCAGCACGAGACCGGCGGCGAAGCCGCCGACGTGGGCGAAGTAGGCCACGCCGGTCTCGGCGCCGATGGTGGACGCCGCCTGCAGCAGGTTGAGGGCGAACCACGCGAGAAGGAGCACCCAGGCCGGCACCATGATGAGCGGGAAGAAGATGACGAGCGTGATCACCGTCAGCACCTGGGCCCGCGGGAAGAGCAGGATGTAGGCGCCGAGCACCCCGGAGACGGCGCCGCTGGCGCCGATCATCGGCACCAGCGAGTCGGGCCGCACCACCACCTGGGCCGCCGCCGCGGCCACGCCGCAGAGGAGGTAGAAGGCGACGAAGCGGGCCCGGCCCATCCTGTCCTCCACGTTGTTGCCGAAGATCCACAGGTACAGCATGTTGAAGATGATGTGCAGCCAGCCGCCGTGGATGAACATCGAGGTGAAGACGGTGGCCCAGACCGGCACGAGGCCGTCCGGCGGCACGTCGACACGGTTGACGACCTCGTACGGGACGAGGCCGGCGCGCAGGAAGAACCCCTCGACCGTGAGCCCGTGACGGGGCAGCGTGAGCTGAAAGGCGAAGACCGCGACGTTGACCGCGATGAGGACGACCGTCGCGACCGGGAAGTGCCGCGTCGGGTTGTCGTCGTGCAGCGGGATCACGCCTGCCCGCCCCCCGTCAGGGGACGGCGACGCGGCAGGCGCAGACCTTGAACTCGGGGATCTTGGCCTGCGGGTCCCGCGCCGGGTTGGTGAGCCGGTTGGCGGGCGCCTCCCAGAAGTGGAATGGGACGAAGACGGTGCCCTCGCGGACGCGCGCCGTCACGTTGGCCGGCGTGCGGATCGCCCCGCGCCGCGTCTCGACCACGACCTCCTCGCCGTCGGCGACGCCGAGGCGCGCGGCGTCGACCGGGTTGATCTCGGCGAAGCCCGTCGGGACGAGCTCGTTGAGGCCGTCGGAGCGCCGCGTCATCGTGCCGGTGTGGTAGTGCTCCAGAAGGCGCCCGGTGGTCAGCGTCAGCGGGTACTCGTCGTCGGCCTCCTCGTCCGGGGGCTGGTAGGCCACCGGGAAGAAGCGGCCGCGGCCGCGGGTGAAGCCGCCGATGTGGAGGATCGGCGTGCCGGGGTGCTCGGGGCTCGGGCACGGCCAGCAGAGGCCGCCCTCCTCGAGGCGCTCGTGGCTGATGCCGGCGTACGACGGCGTCAGCGCCGCGATCTCGCGCATGATGTCGGCCGTGCCCGGATAGCTCCAGCCGGTCTCGGCGCCCATGCGGCGCGCGAGCTCGGCGACGATGCGCCAGTCCTCGCGCGCCTCGCCCGGCGGCGCGACCGCCTTGTGCAGGAGCTGCACTTTGCGCTCGGTGTTGGTGAAGGTGCCGTCCTTCTCGGCGAAGCTCGTCGCCGGGCAGCACGACGTCGGCGAGCGCCGCCGTCTCGGTGAGGAAGATGTCCTGGACGACGAGGAAGTCGAGGCCGCGCAGGGCCTGCTCGACGTGGGTCTGGTCGGGGTCGGAGAGCACGGGGTTCTCGCCCATCACGTAGAGGGCGCGCACGCGGCCCGTCGGCCATCGCGTCGAAGGCCTCGGTCACGGTGAGGCCGGGCTCCTCGGCCAAGCGTGACGCCCCAGGCCTCGCCGAAGCGGCGCTGCGCCTCGGGGTCGCCGACCGGCTGGTAGCCGGTGTACACGTTGGGCAGGGCGCCCACGTCGCAGGCGCCCTGCACGTTGTTCTGGCCGCGCAGCGGGTTGACGCCCGTGCCGGGGCGGCCGAGGTTGCCGGTCATCAGGGCCAGGTTGGAGACCGCCAGCACGTGCTCGGTGCCGTGCGAGTGCTGGGTGATGCCCATCGAGTAGAAGATCGCGGCGCGCTCGGCGGAGCCGAACAGGCGCGCCGCCTCCCGCAGCGTCGTCGGCGGGGACGCCGCTGATCTCCTCGACCAGCTCCGGCGTGTACGGCGGCGAGCAGCTGCCGACAGCTCGTCGAAGCCCTCGGTGCGCTCGGCGATGAAGGCGTCGTCGGCGAGGCCCTCCTCGAGGATCACGTGCATCAGCCCGTTGAGCACGGCGACGTTGGTGCCGGGCCGCAGCTGCAGGTGGATGTCGGCGCGGCGCGCCATGTCGATGCGGCGCGGGTCGGCGACGATGAGGCGCCGCCCGTTGCGCAGCGCCTTCTTGATGTGCAGGGCGGCGATCGGGTGCGCCTCGCTCGTGTTGGAGCCGATGATGAGGGCGACGTCGAAGTCCTCGAGGTCCTTGAAGGAGTTGGTCATCGCCCCGCTGCCCAGCGACTGGCCCAGGCCGGTCACGGTCGAGGCGTGGCAGAGGCGGGCGCAGTGGTCGACGTTCTGCGTGCCGACGACGGCGCGCATGAACTTCTGGAAGAGGTAGTTCTCCTCGTTCGTGCAGCGCGCCGAGGAGAAGCCGACGAGGGCGTCGGCGCCGTGGGCCTCGCGGACCTCGGCGAAGCGCCGCGCCACGAGCTCGAGGGCCTCGTCCCACGAGGCCGGCACGAGCTCGCCGTCGCGGCGCACCAGCGGCTGCGTGAGGCGGTCGGGGTGGTGGATGAACTGGAAGCCGTAGCGCCCCTTGACGCAGAGGTTACCCTCGCCCGGACCCTTGCCCACGGGGGAGCTCACCTTGACGACACGGCCGTCCTTGACGTGGAGCTGCAGGTTGCAGCCGCAGCCGCAGAAGGGGCACACCGTGTCGACCAGGGTCGCGTCCCAGGTGCGGCACTCGAAGCGGCTGAGCTTGTCCTGCAGGGCGCCGGTCGGGCAGGCCGACACGCAGTTGCCGCAGAGCTCGCACTCGGTCTCGACCATCGAGCGGCCGAACGACGTGGTGACAAACGAGTCGAAGCCGCGCTCGGCGACGTCGAGCACGTGGCACTGCTGCACCTCTTCGCACATGCTCACGCAGCGCCCGCAGAGGATGCACTTGCCGGGGTCGTAGGCGATGAAGGGCGTGTCCTCGCGCGGCTCGTAGGCGCGTGCCTCGCCCTCGTAGCTGGACTTGGCGACACCGTAGCGGTAGGCCATCGCCTGCAGCCGGCAGGCGCCGGCCTCGTCGCAGACGATGCAGTCGTCGCGGTGGTCGGAGAGCAGCAGCTCGAGCAGCACCCTGCGCTGCTCGCGCAGCTCGTCGGTCTCGGTGCTCACGACCATGCCGTCCGCGGCCGCCGTGGCGCAGGCCGCGACCGGGGCCCTGAAGCCGTCGACCTCGACCAGGCAGAGCCGGCAGGCGGCGAGCGGCTCGAGGCGGTCGTCCTGGCAGAGCGAGGGGATGTCGACGCCCACGCGGCGTGCGGCGTGCAGGATGGTGGTCCCCGGCTCGGCCGCCGCGGGGCGGCCGTCGATCGTCAGGTTCACGCGCAGCTCCCTCTGGTCGGGCACGCGCGACGGGCGTCGCGGCAGCGTCAACGGTCCTGCGTGAAGTCAGACGATTGTACCCGAAGGGCCGCGGGCCCGCGACGGCGGCGGTCGTCTCGCGGGCCGGCGGCGGCGCCGGCTGACACGGCGCCGCGTCGCCCTGTTGTCAGTCCGGGCGACGCTGCGACCCCACCCCCGCCGCGCGGCAAGGAGAACCGACGGCGCGCGGCGAATCACGGAGCGGCCACCGTGGTAGACACAGGATGTCGAGGAGGGGCGATGCCCGCAGCCGACGTGAGTGCGCAGCCCAAGACGATCGTCGTCCCCAGGCAGCTCGAGGGGTTCTTCTACGAGATGCTACGGCAGCGCTACGCCGGCCGCAGCGACATCGACGTGGTGGTCGACCGCCGTCAGACCGAGCGCCGGCTGCCGGGGGCCCCCGCGGCGGCTCCGATCAGGGAGCGCCGGCGCGGCGAGCGCCGCAGCGCGACGGAGGTCTGGTCGATCGACGAGATGCCGTTCGCCGGCGCCTGAGCCGGGCCGCAGGCGACCGCGCGCTCGCGCCGCCCGCCGGCGGCTACCTCAGATCCAGCCGTTCTCGCGGCTGAGGATCACGGCCTGCGCACGGTCCACCACCTGCAGCTTGTGGTAGACGTTGTGCAGGTGGTTGCGCACCGTGCTCTGCGAGAGTTCCAGCGCGCGTGCGACCTGCTTGTAGGTCTTGCCGCCGGCGAGCATGCGCAGCACCTGGAGCTCGCGCTCGGTCATCGGGTTGGGCACGTCGCCCTTCACCGCATCGAGGTCGCCGAGATGGACCTTGAGCCGGGCCAGCAGCTCCTTCACGTGGAAGGGCTTCGTGATGTAGTCCACGGCGCCCTTGTCGAAGCCGTGCAGCTTGTCGGTGATCTCGCGCTTGGCGGTCAGGAAGATGATGGGGCAGCTCAGCGCGCAGGGCCTCTGGCGGAAGCGCTCGTACACGGTGAACCCGTCCTGACCCGGCATCATGATGTCGAGGAGCACCAGGTCGGGGATGAAGAGACCGCCCCTGCGCACCGCCTCGTCGCCGTCGGCGGCGACCTCGACCTCGTAGCCGGCCGAGGTGAGCGCCTCGGCGACCAGCCGGCGGATGTCCGGCTCGTCGTCGACGACGAGGATCCGGTGCTTGGTCATGCGGGCACTCCTCCCGAGGTCGGCGTGTGTGCCTCACACGCATGGTGACAGGCGCGGGGGCACATCGCGTGTGCTGCCCGCGATATCGGCAGAATCGGAGACCGACCTTAGGCGCGGCGGGGACGGCGCGCAGCGCCGCCGGGGCCGCTGGAGGCGACCGCCGGGGCCGCCGGAGGCTGCGGGCGGGGCCGCGCCTAACGCAGGAGGCGGTCGCCGAACGCGACGAGCAGGGCGACGGCGGCGACGGCGACGCTCACGGCGAGCAGGGCCTCGAAGGGCCGACGGCGTTCGACCGACGCCCAGACGAGGCTGCCGAAGCCGTACGCGGCGACCCCGAGTCCGATGACGCCGGCGACGGCGATGAAGAGGTCCACGGGCGCCGGCGCTCAGGCGGGCTGCGCGGCGGCCCGCGCGGCCTCGTAGCCCGCGTTCAGCGCCTTGAGGTTGCCCTCGAGCAGCTTGCGCGGCAAGCGGGTATGGACGCTGTCGACGAGGGCCGGATACCCCACCAGCTGAAGCAGGCCCTCCAGCGCCCCGAGAGCCACCATGTTGGCCGCCTGTGGGGTGCCGGCGAGCTCGCGCGCGGTGGCCGTGAACGGCAGACCGACGAGCCGGACCCCGCCGTCGAGCCCGGACGGCTCGACAAGGCCGCTGTCGTACACGACGATGCCGCCGGTGCGCGTGCGCCCCGCGTACTTGTCGAAGGCCTCCTGCGAGAGGCAGAGCGTGAGATCGGGGCGCTCGACCTCGGGGAAGTCGATGGGCTCGCGCGAGACGATGACCTCGGCGGCGCTGGCGCCGCCGCGCGCCTCGGGGCCGTAGCTCTGCGTCTGGACGACCTCGTAGCCGGCCGTGCAGGCGACCTCGGCCAGGATGGTCGCGGCGAGGATGATGCCCTGGCCGCCGGAGCCGGAGAGGCGGAACTCGAGCGGCCCGGCACGGTCGGCGCCCGGGGTCGCCGGCACGACGCCGTCAGACTTTGGTGCCGGTGGCACGGCGCCGCACCTCCTCGTAGGCCTCGAGGTACTCGGTGCGCTCGACGTGGTGCAGCACGCCGACCGGGAACTGCTCCTCGGTCATGGGCGCGCCGGCCTTGTACTTCTCGACCGGCACCGCCTGCTTCTGCTGCAGCTTGAGCATCTCGGCCGGCACCGGCGTCTGGTTGAAGCGCCCGTAGTAGGTGGGGCAGGCCGACATGACCTCGACGAGCGAGAAGCCCTTGTGCACGAGCCCGCCGGCGAGGAGCTGGATCAGCTTCAGATAGGCGTACGGCGTGCCGCGGGCGACGAAGGTCGCCCCCGCGGCACGCGCCAGCTCGCAGATGTCGAACGCGGGTTCGGGGTGGCCGAAGGGGCTCGTCTTGGACAGGTCGCCCTCGTGGGTCGTCGGCCCGGCCTGCCCGCCGGTCATGCCGTAGATGTCGTTGTTGAACACGATCGCCGTCATGTCGACGTTGCGACGCGCAGCGTGGATCAGGTGGTTGCCGCCGATCGCCGCGCAGTCGCCGTCGCCCATGACCACGCTCACGATGAGCTCCGGGTCGGCGAGCTTGGCCCCGGTGGCGACGGCGAGGGCGCGGCCGTGAGCGGCGTGGACGGTCGAGTAGTTGAGGTAGGCGGTGATCCGGCCGGCACAGCCGATGCCCGCCACGACGGTCACCTTCTCGGGGTCGAGGCCGAGCGAGAGGTAGGCGTCGATCATCGCCCGCGTGACGATGCCGTTGGTGCAGCCCGGGCACCACAGCGTCTTCGCGCTGCGCAGGTGCTCGCGGATCTCGGCCGTCGAGTGCCGGGTCACCTTGGGCAGGCGGTCGTCGGTCGGCGGGCGCTCGAGCCTGAGTTCGTCAACTAAAGCGGTGATAGTGGAACTCCTTCTTCACGAGGGCCTTGATCTGCTCGGGAGTGATCAGGGCGCCGTCGACGCGACCGTAGTCGACGACCCGCGCCCGGCCGGCGACGGCCGCCTGGACCTCCCAGGCGATCTGGCGGATGTTCATCTCGGGGACGATGACGGTGCGGACCTGGTCGGCCATATGGTCGACGGCCGTGGTCGGGAAGGGCCAGAGGGTGATCGGCCGGACGAGGCCGACCGGCACCCCCTGGGCGCGCGCCCACCTGACGGCGGCGCGCGCCGCCCGGGCGACCGAGCCGTAGGCGAAGACCGCGACCTCGGCGCCCTCCATCATGAACTCCTCGACGCGCACGATGGCGTCGCGGTGGTGGTAGATCTTCTCGCGCAGGTAGCGGCCCAGGTCCTGGGCGACGTCGGGGCTCCCGGTCTCGGGCACGCCGCTGCGGCGGTTGTAGACAAGGCCCGTCACGTGCACCTGGAAGCGCGAGCCCAGGTCGGGGCGCGGGAGGATGTTGTCGAGGGTCGACACCACGGTGTCGTACTCGTCGGGCTCCACGTCGGGCTCGCCGCGCTCGGCGACGCGGAGCTCCTCGGGGAGCGGCAGGGCCACGGCCTCGCGCATGTGGCCCACCATGGCGTCGGAGAGGACGATGACCGGGGTGCGGTACTGCTCGGAGAGGTTGAAGGCGTCGACCGTGAGAGTGAAGCACTCCTCGACGGAGCTCGGCACGAGCACGATCACCGAGTGCTCGCCGTGGGTGCCCCATCGCGCCTGCATGACGTCACCCTGGCTGGGCTCGGTGGGCAGGCCGGTGGAGGGACCGCCGCGCATCACGTCGACGATCACGCACGGCACCTGGGTCATGGCGGCGAAGCCGATCATCTCCTGCATGAGCGAGAAGCCGGGGCCGGAGGTCGCGGTCAGCGACTTGACCCCCGCCAGCGAGGCGCCGACCACGGCGGCGATCGAGGCGATCTCGTCCTCCATCTGGATGAACGTGCCGCCGACCTCGGGCATGCGCCGCGAGAGCGTCTCGGCGATCTCGGTCGAGGGGGTGATCGGGTAACCGGCGAAGAAACGGGCGCCGGCGGCGATGGCGCCCTCGGCGACGGCTTCGTTGCCCTGCAGGAGGCGGCGCTCGGCGGGCATCAGGAGGTCTCCTCGGGCGTCGCCGGGGTCGGGCGTCGCCGGGTCGGGCGTCGCGGGGTCGCCGTCGGGAGGCGCGGCCTCGACCTCGATGGCGAAGTCGGGGCAGTGGAGCTCGCAGAAGCGGCAGGCGGTGCAGGCCTCGAGGCGGGCCACGACCGGCACGTCGCGGCCGTCCGAGTCGAAGACGTCTTGCGGGCAGAGGGCCACGCAGATGCCGCAGACCTTGCAGAGCTCGGGGTCGATCCGGACGCCCGCGGCCTTGTGCCGCGGGCGGCGCGCGTCCTCCGTCTCGCTCCTGGCTTCGGGCGCGCTGCGCTCGGCCATGGACGTGCTCACCACCGCTCAGTCGTCGTACCTACGGCGCTCGTCGTCGCGCCGTCCCGCATAGCTTAGATGCAGCGGTCGGGCGGCTCAACCCTCGCCCCGCCCCCGGGCGACGTTCCGCGTGTCCGTCGTCGGCCCCGGACCGGCGGCGGCCGGGAGGCCGCCGTGTGCCGCGCCGCGGCGAGCCCGCCCGGAGCGGCGCCGCCTGCGCCGAGGCGGGGCCTCGGCGCAGGCGGCCTCACCCGTCGAGGCGCGCAGCGAGGAACACGAGCGGGTGCAGAGCCGTACGGCCGTCGAGGTCGGCGATCTGCGTGCGGCACGACGTGCCGCTGGCCAGGATCGCCGCGTCCGGCCGGGCCGCCCGCAGCGCCGGGAGCAGCGCGTGCTCGGCGATCGCCACGCTGGTCGCGTAGTGCTCCTTCTCGTAGCCGAACACCCCCGACATGCCACAGCAGCCGCAATCGAGCACCTCGAGCTCCAGGCCGTCGACGGCGCGCAGGGCACGCTCGCTGACCGCCGGCGTGAACACGGCGCGCTCGTGGCAATGCGGGTGGAAGACGGCGGCACCGCCGTGACGGAAGCGCAGCCGGCCGGCGGCGGCCAGGTCGGCAACGAGCTCGAGCGCCGGGCGGCTGGCGGCGGCGACCGTCGCGACGCGCTCGTCGCCGGGCAGCAGGCGCCGCCAGTCGTCGTGGATCATGGAGAGGCAGCTCGGCTCGACGACCGCGATCGGTCGCCCCGCCGCCACCTGCCCGTGCAGCGCCGTGAGGCAGGTGCGTGCCCGGCCGCGGGCGAGCTCGATCTGACCGGTCGACAGGGCCGTGCGCCCGCAGCAGCCCGCGTCGATCAAGGTGACGCCGACCCCCGCCGCGCCGAGGAGCCGCACGAACGCCTCGCCGATCTCGGGTTCCTGGTGCTCGACGAAGCAGTCGGCGAAGAGGGCCACGCCCTCGGAGAGCCGATCGCGCGGCGGAGTCGCTGTGCGGGCCGCGGCCGGCGCGACTGGCTGGCCGCCCAGTGTGGCCGCGGCGGGAACGTCGGGCGCCGGTGACGCCACGGCCGGCGCGATCGCCTCGGAACCCGCGAGCCGCTTGCTCAGCGGGCGCCGCGTGAACGACGGCAGCGGGCGCTCGGCGGCGACGCCGGCGAGCGGCGCCAGCCGGCGCGCGACCCGCGTGCGAGCCACGGCGTCGAGTGTCGGCGCCACCGGGGCGGTGAGGCGGGCGAGGCGGCGGAAGTCACCGACGGCGCGGGCCAGCGGCGGCACCCCCCGCCGCGCCCGCAGCTCGGCGAGCCACTCGACCTTGAGCGCCGCCATGTCGACCCCTGCGGGGCACTCGGCTTTGCAGGCTTTGCAGGCGACGCAGGTGCCGAGCACCTCGCGGAACTCCTCCTCCTCGATGGCGGCCAGGGGCACGGCGCCGCAGAGCACTCCCTGGAGGGCGTTGGCGCGCGCCCTCGTGCTGAGTGCCTCGTCACGATCGATCATCGCCGTGGGGCACATCGACCCGGTGGTCTTCTTGCAGAGCCCGGCGCCGAAGCAGCGCTCCACGGCGGCGTCGAAGCCGCCCTCCGCCGCGTAAGAGAGGCGCGGCCGCCAGGCGCCGTCCGCGCGGTAGTCGGCGCCGAACCTGAGATCGACCGTCACCGGAGGGCCGTCGACGATCACGCCCGGCGCGAGCAGACGGCCCGGGTCGAAGGCGTCCTTGAGGGCGACCATAGCGGCGTACAGCTCCTGCCCGTAGAGGTGCGGCAGGAAGTACGAGCGCGAGCGCCCGCAGCCGTGCTCGCCGGAGAGCGCCCCGTGGTAGCCGGCGACGAGTCGCGCGACCTCGTCGGCGAGCGCGGCCATCGTCGCCACCCCGGCCGCCGTCTTCAGGTCGAGCAGGGGTCGCACGTGGAGACAGCCGGCCGAGGCGTGCCCGGTGAACGAGGCCCGCGCGCCGTGCGCGGCGACGAGCCGGCGGAACTCGTCGACGAAGTCGGCGAGCCGCTCCGGGGCCACCGCGGTGTCCTCCGCGAACGACGCCGGCCGCTCGGCGCCGGGCGCCCCCATCAGCAGCGGGAGCGCGGCGCGGCGCAGGGCCGCGGCCTCGGCCATCGCGGCGGGCTCGTCGAGCGCCATCGTCCGGCGCGCGCCGAGGCTCGGCTCGAGGGCCCGGAACCGGGCGAGGCCGTCGGCGACCTCGTCGGCCTCGCCCTGGTACTCGACGGTCAGCATGGCCTGCTCGTCGCCGTCGAGGAGCGTCGCCATGCGGCGGTAGGCGGCCAGGCCGGGGGACGCGCGCAGCGGGTCGAGATCGAGCAGTTCGACGGCCGAGGGGCGGGTGGCCAGCAGGGCGAGGTTGGCCTCGAGGGCCTCGCGCACTGTGGCAAAGGTCAGGGCCGCGCCGAGTCGCAGCGCCGGCCGCGGGTCGAGCGCGACCTCGATCTCGGTGAACACCGCCAGTGTGCCCTCGGAGCCGACCAGCAGTCGTGCGGGGTCGGGTGCCGGCCCCAGCAGGGCGCGCAGGTCGTACCCCGTCGTGCAGCGCGCCGTCTGCGGGCAGCGCTCCACGCCTGCCGCGGCGACGCTCGCGGCGACCTCGCGGAGGGCGCGCGCGAGGCGCGGGGCGGCGGATCCGCGAAGCCCGTCGCCGGGGTCCGCCGTCGGCGAGCGGCGAGCCACCACGTCGTCACCGCCGGGCAGGACGGCGGCGACGCGCAGCGTCTTGTCACGCGTCTCGCCGTACACGATCGAGCGCGAGCCGGACGAGTTGTTGCCGACCATGCCGCCGATCGTCGCCTGGTCGACCGTGGAGGTGTCGGGGCCGAACTCGAGGCCGTGGACGGCGACGGCGCGATTGAGCTGCGCCTGCACGACGCCGGGCTCGACGCGGGCGGTGCGGCGGTCCGGGTCGACGGCGAGGATGCGCGACAGCCTGAAGCAGTCGACGACGATGCCCGGGCCGATCGCCTGCCCTGCGAGGCTCGTAGCTGCACCGCGCAGTGTGAGCGGCAGGCCGTGGTCGGCGGCGACGTGCGCGGCGACGATCAGGTCGTCGGTCGACCCCGCGACGAGCACGAGCTCCGGGACCACGCGGTACCCTGAGGCGTCGGTCGCGTAGAGCCAGCGCGTGAGCGCGGTGTCGCCGACCCGGCCGGCCACCAGCCGCCGCAGCGCGGCGGCCGCCCCGCGGCCGGCCACCGACGGCTCCGGTATGCGGTGGCGGGCGCTCACCGGGCAAGCATATAGGGACGGCACCGGGCACGGGGCGGCGCCGGCGCCGGGAAGGACCCGGCGGCGTCGGGCACGCCGAGCGCCCGCCGGTCAGAGACCGCCGAGGTCGAGCGCCGGCAGCCAGCCGCTGAGACGCGAGAAGACGCCCAGCATCATGAGCAGCCCGGCGACCACCATGATCGCCCCCGCGACGACCCTCACGGTCGCGTAGTGACGCTTGACGACGTCGAGACGGGCGCTCACCCACCCGAACGCCAGCGCCGCGGCGACGAAGGGCACGCCGAGGCCGAGGGAGTACATGAGGAGGAGGAGCGCGCCGTCGAGCGCGCTCTGGCTCGACGCGGCCATGCCCAGGATCGCCCCGAGCACATAGCCCACGCAGGGCGTCCAGGCGACGGCCAGCGCCGCCCCGGTCAGAACGGCGCCCGCCGGCCCCCGCAGCCGCGGGGAGAGCCCGACGCCGCGCTCGGGGAGCCTTATCAGGCCGGCCACGGCGAGGCCGCTCAGGGCGACGAAGGCGCCGGCGACGACCTCGAGCTCACGACGGTAGTCGGTCAGCAGGGCGCCGACGCCGCCGGCCCCGGCACCCAGCGCCACGAAGACGGCGGTGAAGCCGGCGACGAAGAGCAGCGAGACGCCGAGCAGCCGTCGCCGGCCGGTCGTGAGCTCGTCCACGCCCATGCCGGAGACGAACGAGAGGTACACCGGCAGCAAGGGGAGCACGCAGGGTGAGAGGAACGAGAGCAGGCCGGCGACGAAGGCGAGCGCGACCGAGGCCAGCGAGAGCGACTCGACCGTCACCGCGGGCGTCGCCGACGGCGGTCCGAGCCAGGCGGCAGCGGCCGCGAGCGCCGGCGACGCCTCCGAGAACGACTTGGCGATGAGGGCGAGGGCGCTCACCCGTCACTGCACGGCCGCGAGCTTCTCCTCGAACTGGGCCTGTGTGGCGCCCCCGACGAGCCGCTCGACCTCGCGCCCCTCGGCGTCGAGGAAGACGGTGGTCGGCAGGTACTCGATGGCCCAGGCGGCGCCGAGCTCACTCGTGGCGTCGAAGACGACCGGGAACTCGATCCCGTACTCCTCCACGAAGCCGACGGCGTCGTCGCGCGTGTCGTTGGTGGCGACGCCGACGACGGCGACGTCCGGGTGCGCCGCGGCGAAAGCGACGAGCTCCGGCGCTTCCTGGTTGCACGGCGGGCACCAGGAGGCGAAGAAGTTGACGACCGTGGTCTGGCCGCGCGTGTCGGCGAGGTCGAACTCCCCGCCGTCGAGGGTCTCGCCGGCGAGCGCCGTGGCCCCGCCGCCCTCGGTCGTCGCCTGCTCGTCGCCGCAGCCGCGCGCGAGAACGAGCACCAGGATGACGGCGATCGCCGCGACGACGACCACACTGATGATCCGCTTGACGTCCATTCTCCTCCTCATACCCGGCGGTCGAGAGCCCGGCCCGCGAGCACGCAAGGCCCTGTGGTCTCGCCGCCCGTCGGACCGGCAGGCCCGACCGTCGTGGTCCGGGGGCTCACTGGGGATTCGGTGTTTGCCCTTCGGCTCCCTTCAGGTAGAATACCCCACAGGGTATACATCGGCGACCGCTGGAGGCGCATGGCCACCTACGACCTCGTCTGCGAGCACTGCGGACATCAGTTCGAGCTGTACCTGAAGGGGTTCCTGGGCGACGAGCACAAGGAGTGCCCGGAGTGCGGGTCCACCGAGGTGCGACAGAAGTTCACGAGCTTCCTGCGCAATCTCGGCGGTTCCTGCGGGGCGCCCACCGGCAGCCCCTTCGGCTGAGGCTGACCCGGGCGGCGCGGTCGCGCCGCAGAGTCAGTTCGACGAGCACGTTCGGGCCGCGGCCCGGGAGCGACACGCTCCCGGGCCGCGGCCGTGCGCGCTCCGCGGCCGCGCACTCCCATCCGTGCGTGCTCGTGGGCCCGTCTCGCTCGCCGCCCGTCCGCCGTGCCTCGTGCCCGCCGGCGGCGCCGCGCCCTGTCCCGCGGCCGCCCGAGGTCCGGAGCCTGATAGCATCGACGCATGCGCGTCCTGGTCACTGGAGGAGCCGGCTACATCGGCAGCGTGATCGTCGCTCGGCTGGTCTCCCGGGGGCACGCGGTGACCGCGCTCGACGACCTCTCCCGCGGCCACGCCCGGGCGGTCGCGCCGGGCGCGCGTCTCGTCGTCGGCGACGTGCGCGACGAAGCCTTCGTGCGCGACCTGCTGCGGGCCGAGGGTTGCGAGGCGGTCGTCCACATGGCCGCCCTCGCCGAAGTGGCCGAGTCGGTCGTTTGCCCTGAGCTGTACAGCGACGTCAACGTCGGGGGGACGGAGGCCCTGCTCGCGGCGCTGCGGGCGACGCGCGTCACGCGGCTCGTCTTCTCGTCGACGGCGGCGGTCTACGGCGCTCCCGACGCGGTGCCGATCGCCGAGACTGCCCGCCTGCGGCCGGAGAACCCGTACGGCGCGACGAAGCTCGCCGCCGAACGCCTGCTGGCCGGTGCCGCCGACCGCGACGGGCTCGCCTTCCTCGCCCTGCGCTACTTCAACGCCTGTGGCGCCGACGGACCGTGCGGCGAGGACCACGACCCGGAGTCGCACCTCGTCCCCCTCGCGCTGCGCGCGGCGCGCGACGGCGGCGAGCTGCAGGTGTACGGGCACGACTACCCCACGCCAGACGGCACCTGCGTGCGCGACTACGTGCACGTGGTCGACCTTGCCGAGGCGCACATCGCCGCCCTCGAGCGCCTGCCGCCGGGGGGCGGCGCCTGCAACCTCGGCACCGGCGACGGCGCCAGCGTGCTCGAGGTGCTGAGCGCCGTCGAGACGGTCACCGGGGGCGCGCTGCGCCGGCGCCTGGTCTCGCGACGTCCCGGCGACCCCCCCGCGCTGGTCGCCTCGAACGACCTCGCCGCCCGCCTCCTGGGATGGCGCCCGCGCCGCACGCTGCGCGACTCGGTCGCCGACGCCTGGGCCTGGCTGCGGGACCACCCACTGGGCTACGACGACCGCGCCTCCCGCCGCGGCGACGGCGCCGGCGGCGCAGCCGACCGGGCGCAGGGAGTGTGACGCAGAGAGAGGTCGGGGGTGGTGGAGCAGCCGGCCGGGCCCCGGCGCTGCGGCGTCGAGAGGGCCGGCGGGCGATCCGGAGCGACGCGGCCGGAGCCTGGCGCGGCGGCGGCGCAGGCGACCGTCAGACGGCGTGCTCGTGCGCCAGCGCGGCGAGGCGCACGCCGTCGAGCACCCGCATCATCTCGCCCTGCGCCTCGACCCAGACGTCGTGCATCGGGCAGCGCTCGCTGCGACCGCAGTCCTCGGGCCAGAGCACGCAGCCGTTGAGGGCGATGGGACCGTCGACGGCTTCGATCACCTCGCGCACGCTGATGCTGTCGGCGGGCCGCGCGAGGCAGAAACCGCCCCGCGCCCCGCGCTGAGAGCTCGCGAGGCCGGCGTGCACCAGAGTCTGCAGGATCTTGGCGAGAAAGCTCTCGGGGACCTCCTGCTCGCGGCCGATCTCGCGCAGCGAGACGACCTCGCCCTGCGGCACGCGCGCCAGGTACATCATCGCGCGCAGAGCGTACTCCCCGCCGCGCGTCAGCTGCAGACCCACGAGCTCCTCCTCGGCTTCAGACCGGACCATCTCGGTCCGATTGACTGTACCGGCCGCGCCGTGGCGCGGTCAACTGCGGGACCGGTGGTCGAAGGCCGCCGCCGGCCGAGGCCGGCGCCCCCTGCGGTATACTCCGAGCCCACGAGACCTTCCTGCCGTGAGGGCGCCCTGGTGAGAGAGCACGCCGGCCTCATCGCCATCATCCTCGCGGTCGCGGCCGTCACCGTCGCGATCGCCGTGGGCAGCCGCACGGACGACGACGCCGACCCGACGCCGCGGCGTGCGACGCGCGGCGACGAGGCCGTCGTCGTCATGGGCGACGTCGCCGTGGCGCGCCTGCGTTGTGACGTGCTCGAGCGCCGGCTGGCCACCGATCCCCACGACGCCGAACTCAAGCTCGAGCTGGCCGACAGCTACGTCGCGGGAGAGCAGTTCCGCAAGGCCGCGCGCATCTACGGGCAGCTTCTCGACGACGAGGCGCTGGGCTCGGTGGCGTACGTCCGCCTCGCGCTCGTCCGCTACCGGCAGGGTCAAAGGCAGCAGGCGTTGACGGCCCTCGAGTCGGCGGTCGAACGCTGGCCCGAGCTGCAGGAGGCCCACTACCTGCTGGCGGTCGTCGCCTTCGCCCACCAGGACCTCGCCCACGCCGTGACCGAGTGGGACCGGGCGGCCGAGCTGGACCCCGACAGCGAGCTCGGGCGCTCCGCCGCCCAGTTCGTCACGCTGCTCGCCGACGACGAGGCGCCGACCACGCCCGCGCCCTGAACCCGGGCGCGGCGGCGGCGCGCGGCCCTGAGAGGGGTGTCGCCGCGAAGACCGGCCTTCGGAAGGCCCCGGCGCCGCAGCGCCGGGCCGACCGCTCTCAGCCGGCGGGCCGCCCCTCGATGCGCGCTCCGAGGATGGTGCGCATGTGGTCGAGGGCGAAGCGGTCGACCTCGTCGCCCGGGTGCCCCGGGGCGTCGTAGGTCGCCACCATGTCCGCCCTCACGACGACCTCGTAGTCACGGTTGCGCAGGTCGGCGACGGTGTGGAGCACGCAGATGTCGGTGCACACGCCGACGACCTCGACGACGTCGGGGCGCAGGCGCTCGAGGAGGGCCTCGAGCTCGGTGCCGTGGAACCCTGAGTAGCGCTGCTTGCGCACCACGTGTCCGCGGTCGGCGAACGGGGCCAGCTCGGGCACGATCTCGTCCTCACCCGAGCCTTCGACCGCGTGTGGGGGGAAGACGGCGAACTCGGGGTCGTCGGGGGTGTGGGTGTCGGCGAGGAAGACGACGTCCGCGCCGGCCGCGACCTCGCGCTCGAGGTGCGCCCGGATGGGCTCGGTCACGGCGTCGAGGCGCGGGCTGGCGAGGTTCCCGAAGCGGCAGAAGCCGTTCAGCATGTCGACGACGATGATGGTCATGCGCCGGGGCTGTGGTCTCACGTCCATGTGAGGGGCTTTCCCGCCAGGGGGCGCGGGTACGCACGCCGGGCACCGGCCCGGGAACCCGCCGGCAGCCGCTCTGCGCGCCGCCGGCCGAGGACCGGCGCGAGGCCGGCCGCGGCGCTCACTCCACGGCGACCAGCCGCGGGTTGGGCCGGTGCTCGCGCCCCGTCTTCGCGCACGGCCGTCCGTCGACCAGGACCACGTCGGCCGTGTAGTCGGTGTTGCCGCGCAGCAGGCGGCTGCCGACCCCGTAGGCGTCGGCCGGCACGCCGGCGGCCTCGAAGGCGGCGATGCGCTCGTCGTCGAAACCGCCGGAGACGACGATCCGCACGTGCGTGAATCCCTCGGCGTCGAGCGCCTCGCGGACCGCCCATACGAGCTCCGGGGCGACGCCGTTGGGCCTGAAGGTGCCCATCTGTTCCCAGAGGGCCCGGTCGACCATCGTCTCCGAGGTGTCGAGGCGCACGCCCCAGAGGCGGTCGCCCAGCCCGCGGGCGCACTCGAGCGCCGTGGTCACGCTGTCGTTGTGGAAGTCGACGAGGGCGACCACGTTGACCTCGGGGTAGTAGACGTCGGCGAACCGCCGCGTCGCCTCGACCGTGTCGCCGCCGCAGGCCGCGATGAGCCCGTGCGGCACGGTACCGATGCCCTTGCCACCCCACCATGACGCCTGGGCGTCGGTCGAGACGCCGATCACGCCGGCGACCTGGGCCGCGTAGCCGTCGCCGGTCTGGACCCTGTAGTGGTCGAAGCGTGCCGGGAAGAAGAGGATGGGCTTGCCCCTCGCCGCGGCGACGACGCGGCGCACGTTGGTCGAGATCAGCGTGCGCCGCGTCAGGACGCCCAGGTACACCGTCTCGAGGTGGGCGAAGAGCGAGTAGTCGCCCTCGACGGTCATGACCGTCTCCCACGCCCCGGCCTCGTCGCCGTCGCGGAGCGCCCGCACCTCGAGTTCGTCCCACCCCGGGCGCCAGCGCCGCGCGCCGCCCTCTCCCTCGTAACCGCCGGCGCAGAGCTTGAGCACGGCGATCGCCTCGTCGACGCCGCCGACGATCACCCCCGGGTGCTTCTGGAAGACCTGCATGAGCACGCGCGGGTGCAGGTCGTGCTCCTCGAGCACGCGTTTCGTGAAGTTGAAGTAGGCGTCGGAGTAGTACCCGTCGCGGATGCGCTCGGCGGGCAGGGCGAAGACCTCGGGCGAGAGCCGCGCGCGCGCCATGGGCGGAGTGTACACGAGGGCCGGGCGGCGCAGACGTGGCGCAGGCGCGGCGCCGTCGCAGGTGCGGCGCCGTGAACGCGGGGTACGCCCTCGGCGTCGCGCGCCGCGCCCTCAGAAGAGCTGCCGCGCGGCGACCTCCCAGTCGAAGGCGAAGCGCAGAGTGGCGACGCCGGCCTCCTCGGCGTGGAGCACGACGAAGCGGTCGCGCGTCGCGCTGAGGCTGCCGCGCACGCCGCCGAGTCGCCAGTAGGGCGTCGACGTGACCTTGACGAGGTAGCGGCCGGGGCGGTCGACCTCCACGCGCAGGCCGAGGTGGTCGTACTCGACGACGCGCCCCACGCCGCCGTCGAGGGGCCGCACCAGACCCTCGGCGTCGCGCAGCCGGTAGACGGTCCAGGCGCCCGTCTCCTCCACGAGCTCGAAGGCCGGCGAGCGCGCCAGGATCCCGGGCTCGCGCCGGCTCCACGGGTCGAGCGGGTCGTCGGGCAGCAGGATGTACTCCACGCCCATCGAGCGCAGCCACGTCACGTACTCCTTCGGGCCGTAGGAGGTGTAGAAGATGCGGTTGTGCAGGGCGTCGGCCTGCCGGTACCAGCCGCGCGTGATCGGGTGCCCCGCCTCGGGCAGATACCAGGCTTCGAAGTGACGCCGGGGGGCGACGACGTGGAGCCGGTGGTCGGGGTCGTCGTAGCGCTCGGCGGCGGCGAGCGCCGGCGCCCAGAACTCCCTCGTCGTCGCCGGCAGCTCGTCGCGCGCCGTGAAGTAGTGGCTCACCGGGGTGCTCATCTGCACGCAGGCGAAGCCGATGACCGGCAGCAGTGCCCAGGGCAGCCAGCGGCTGCCGAACAGGCGCCGGAACCGGTCCCGGCGGAGGAAGAACAGCACGCTGAAGGCGAACACCATGAAGAAGCGGCCCACGTTGCTGCCGAGCGGGCTCCCGGGGACGATCGTCGTCGCCAGCACGACGGCGCCGTAGATGACGAAGAGCAAGACGAAGGGGCGCCGCGGGTGCGCCTCGTCGACCAGGGCCAGCGTCACACCGACGACGGCGAAGCTCACGTAGAGCACGGCCTGGAGGAGCTGGTCGAGGTACCAGCCGGGCTCGGCGAACACGAGCCCCACGACGAGGCGCGCGACGACGAACGGCGCCACACCGGCGGCGAAGAGCAGCAGGCGGCGGCGCAGGCCGGGGCGGGCGGCGAAGTCCGCCGCGAGGAACACGCCGCCGACGACCAGGGCCAGCGGGTTCGTGAAGACGCCGATGCCGGCGAGTACCGCGCCCCACAGCGGGCGCCCACGGACCGTCAGCCCCATCGCCCCCAGGGTCAGGGCGAGGGCGAGGAGGAAGGGGTCCTGGCCGTGCGACAGGTACATGCACATCACCCCGGCGAGGATGGCCGCCGGCCAGACCTCCTCGACACCCCAGGCGGCCCGGTAGTAGAGGTAGAACAAGGCCGGCAGCGCCCCGGCGGAGAGGACGACGAGGACCGGCCACGGGACGACCACGGCCAGCAGGTAGTAGACCACGCCGTACGTGATCGCACCGTAGCTGCCGCCGTACCAGTAGGTGTCCCAGAAGACGGAGTGACCCTCGCGCAGGAGCCAGGTCTTGTAGAGATGGGCGGCGAGGTCCCACCCGGGCGTGCCGGTGCGCCAGAGCGCGAGGCCCGTCAGAGCGACGGCCGCCGTCCCCGCCGCCCACAGGATGAGGAACGCCCTGCGCCCTCCCGTGGGCCGGCCGGAGTCCGCCGCGGTCACCCCGACGGCCACGGCGACGCGGCGTGCAGCGCGGCGATGAAGCGCGCCGCGAGAGCCGGACAGTGCGGCAGCGAGGGGTGCAGGGTCGTCGCCAGGCAGGTGCGCAGGGCGAAGCCCTCGGCCTGGGCGGGCCCGTCGCCGTCGCCGATGCTGTAGGCGAACGCCTCCTGCTCGAGCACGAGGAACTCGAGGTCGAAGAGCTCGTAGAGCAGGTCGTCCCCCTGGTCGAAGGGGTTCTCCCGGGTCGCCGTGGCGCGCACGTAGCGCGGGCGCTCGTACCACTCGAGCAGCTCGGCCTCGGCGGGCAGGGCGCCGGCGAGCTCGTGGCTGCGCCCGCGGCTGTCGGCGAGGCGGCGCAGAAGGAGGAGGGCGCCGCCGCCGACGGCGAGGGTCGGGAGACCGCCGTCGACGGCGGCGGCGATCTCGGTCAGCAGCTCGCGGTTGGCGCTGACGTCGGCGAGCGCCTCCTCGTCGAGATGGCCGGCCAGCAGCAGCCCGTGCACGCCCTCGGGCAGAGCGCGGTCACGGGCCACGTTGAGCGGCGCGAACTCGAGCCCCGCCGCCTGCAGCACGTCGATGTTCTCGAGAGAGAACGGCTGCAGCGGCGGGCCCCAGGCGACGGCGAGACGCAGGCCGCTGCCGGCGGCGATCGGACTGAAGACGCGGCGCTCCGGGCGGGGCAGGTAGCCGCGCCGGACGGCGACCGCCTCGATCTGCTCGGCGTCGAGGAAGGTGGCCGCCTCGGCGCACAGTCGCGCCTCGCTGCCGGGCGTCGGCCGCGGACCGAGCTGTCGCACCGGTCCCGGCCCCGAGTACTGGCGGGCGAACTGCTCGCTGAGCTGCGGCGGCAGCCAGCCGAGCACCGGGAGGCCGACGCGGCGGCGCAGCAGCTCGCCCAGCTCGGCGGACGGGTCGTCACCCCCGACGACGATGACGCCCGCCGGCTCGGCTGCGGGCGCCAGGGTCTTCACGCCGCAGGCCGCGGCGGCGGCCGTGGCGCCCCGGTCGCGAGCGTCGATCACCAGCACGACCGGGGCGTCGAACTGGGCCGCCACCTCGACCGGGCGCGAGCCCGCCACTCCGTGCCACGTGTCGAGCGCCGGCTCGACGGCGACGAAGCAGACGAGGTCGACGCCGTCGGACCAGCGATCGTAGAGCTCCGGCGCGCAGCCGGCGTGCAGCACGGGGTCGAGGACCCGCGGCGCCTTCTCGGCGGTCGCGTACAGAAGACGCCAGAGCGGCACATCGAGGCCGAGCATGACCGGACGGACCTGGCGGGGACTGAAGGCCGCGGTGAGGGCGCCGGCGGCGAGGGCGACGGCCGGCCCGGGCTCGAGCCCGCTGAGCATCAGCCGAGGGACCGACATGCTCGGGGGCCTCCTTTCGGGCCGGCGACGCGGGGGTGCGCGACGGGCTCCGACCGTGGCGGGGACGGAGTTCAAGCCGCTGCCGAGAATAGTATACGAACACGAGGAAGAGGCAGCAGAGCCCATGGACCTTCGCAGAGCAGCTGCAGGACGTGCTCCTCGCCCGTCTGGCATTCACCCTGGCCGTCGCCACGCCCGTGCTCTGGGTCCAGATCGAGACCCACGGGGCACGGCCCGCGGCGCTGCTCGCCGTGGCCGCGGTGGTCGTCGCCGCGAACCTGCCGATCCTCGCCCTGCGCTCGCGGGTCGAGGTCGACAGGCTGGCCGCGGTCGTCGTCGCCATCGACCTCGCCCTGGTCACGGCGGCGGTCGTCTTCGGCGGCGGCGTCGCCGGCGGCGCCGCCCTCTTCTACGTGTGGCCGATCGTGTTCAGCAGCGGGTTCCTGCCCGGCTGGGCGCCCTACGCCACGGCCGCCGTGGCCAGCATCGCCTACACTGCGCTCTGGGCCCTCCAGGAGCGCGCCGTCCTCGTCGTCGACGGCGTGCCCGCCGCCGACACGCTGCCGTCGACCTGGATGCTCCTCGCCCTCTGCCTGCACGTCACCGTGTTCCTCCTCACGGCCCTTCTCGCCGGGCGCCTCGCCGCGACCCTCGGGCGCACGGCCCGCGACCTCAAGGCCGCGCAGATCGACATGCAGGACCAGCTCGACAGGATGCAGCGCGCCAACCAGCAGCTGCACGTGCTCGGCGAGAGCAGCCGTCTCTTCCTGCGCCACCACACGCTGGACGACCTCATGGCCGAGGCCGTCCGCCAGGCGACCCGCTCCTCCGGGATAGGCAGCGGCTTCGCCCTGATCCGCAACGCGACCGTCGGCGAAGATGAAGAGAAGGCGCTGGTCGGCGTCGGGGTCGAGCTCGTCCGCCGGCTGCGCGAGCACGGCCTCGCCGAGCTCGCCGCCGACGGCGCCCTGCGCTGCGTGAGCGCCGACGACCCGCGACGGGCGCGCCTGCTCAAGGATGTCGAGCACGAGGGCTTCCACGGGTTCCTCGTCTCGCCCCTCGAGGCCAAGGGCGAGCGGCTCGGGCTCGTCTGCCTGCTCTTCAAGCGCGGCGAGCCGGCCGACGACGACGCCGTGCGCATGCTGCAGTCGCAGTGCAACCTCGTCGCCGTGGTCATGCGGAACATCCGCGACACCGAGGAGCTCGCCCGCAAGAACCGCGAGCTCACTCACCTCGACGAGCTCAAGAGCGACTTCATGGCGACCATGAGTCACGAGCTGCGCACGCCGCTGACCTCGATCATCGGCTACAGCGACATGCTCCTCAGCGGCATGACGGGCGAGCTCAACGAGAAGCAGCAAGGGTTCATCCAGAGCATCCTCACCGGCGGCGAGACCCTTCTCAACCTGATCAACGACATCCTCGATCTGACGAAGATCGAGGCCGGCCGGCTCGAGCTCAACTTCGAGGCCGTCGACCTGCGCGCCGCGCTCCTCAACGTCCTGCCCGTGGTGAAGCCCCGCGCCCAGGACAAGCGCATCCGCATCTCCACCTTCCTGCCCACCGAGCTGCCGCCGGTGTGGGCCGACCCCGCGAAGCTCAACCAGGTCCTGCTCAACCTGCTGACCAACGGCATCAAGTACACGCACGAGAACGGCAGCGTGAGCGTCGAGGCCCGGCTGGCCGGCGACCTCGTCGAGATATGGGTCAACGACACCGGCATCGGCATCTCCTCGGAGGACATCGACCGCGTCTTCCAGCGCTTCACGCAGATCGACTCGTCGGCGACCCGCACCCAGGGCGGCACGGGCCTCGGCCTGGCCATCGCCCGCGAGCTGGTCGAGCTGCACGGAGGCACGATGCGCGTGCAGAGCAAGCTCGGCAAGGGCTCCAGCTTCATCTTCACCGTGCCGATATCACAACAGCCGACCGACCCGCTGGCTGCGGGCAAGATCAGCTAGGAGGTGAGCGTCGTGCCGAAGGCGATCCTCGTCGCGGACGACGACCCGGACATCCTGAGCATCGTCGCCATGTCGCTCGAGGCCCAGGGGTACACGGTCCACAAGGCCACCAACGGCCGTGAGGCCGTCGACCTCGCGCGCACCAACCGGCCCGATCTCGTGCTGATGGACATGATGATGCCGGTGCTGAGCGGCTACGAGGCCGTCGGCGAGCTCAAGGCCGACGCGAGCACGCGCGACATCCCCATCGTCGGTCTCTCGGCCAAGGCGATGTCGACCGACATGGAGCGCGCCACCGACATCGGCATCGACGGGTACATCACCAAACCGTTCCGCATCGCCCAGGTGCTGGCCGTCATCGACGGCTACCTCCAGGCCGACTGAGCGTCGGCGTCCCGGCGGCCGCCGGGACGACTTCGAACAGCAGCCGGCCGGGCACCGTCGGGCAGGAGTCGGCCGAACGGCGGCGTAGATGGCCGTGATGGTCGAGCCGCGCCCACCCGCCCTGCACCCGGCGCTCATCTGCGTCGCCGACGTCGACACACGCCTGACGTGCTCCGCCTGCTGCCCCGCGTGCCCGCACTACACGAGTGACCGGCGCGCGGGCGAGCGACGCGCGACCCACCGCCCCACGCCCGACCGGCGCGTCCTCGGGCGCGTCTGACGCCGCCGCCCCGAGCGCGGCCCGCGCGCCCCGCCGACTGCGGCCGGCGGCCCGCCGCCGGGACGCGCCGGCTCCGCGCCGGACGCTCGCTCGGCGCCCCGACGGCCCCGCGCCCATCGACGGCGTCCCCGCGCCCACCGGCCGGGTCATGGTCATCGCCCTTCTGCCGATAACCGGAGAGACCGCGGACTCTGGGAGGCGGACGCCACGACCAGCACGCGACCGGGAGCCGGCTCGGGACGCAGTCACCCGGGCACTGTGACTCGCGAGACGAAGACGGCGGCGATCCTCGCCGTCGCGTTCGCCGTCGCGTTCGCCGTCGCGTGGCTCGGCCTCGGCGCCACTCCGCTGGCGACGGGCCTCCTGCTGCTGACCCTTCTGGCCGCCGTCCTCGTCATCGTCGACCTCGCCGTCCATCGCCCGGTCCGGCGCATCATGCAGCGCGCGACGGCGCGCCTCGGCGAGGCCTACCGGCGCGGCGACCCAGGGTACCGTGACGAGATCCGCGAGCTTGCGCACCTGGTCGGCACGCTGGTCGCGGTGTTCACCGCCTCCGAGGACAAGGAGTGGGTGTCGCAGACGATCAGGGACGACCTCGCGAGGGCGCAGTCGCTGAACCGCCAGCTGGTCGAGGTCGGCGACGCCGGCAAGGCGATGAACGCGGCGCTGCCGTATCGCGAGACGGTCGATCTCGTGCTGACCCGGGCCCGCACCCTGCTGCACGCCGACTTCACCGCCCTGCTGCTGCTCGACAGTGAAGCGCGCAGCTTCCGCCTCGAGGGTACGCAGGGCGTGCGCGGCGACGGCTTCGACCCCGACTGCTGCGCCTACACGCCGGACTGCCCGGTGCGCGCGGCCATCTACCGGAGCAGCGTCGAGCGCCGCGAGGGGCACGTCTGCGGCCTGGTCCCGCACACCATGGGCAGCCAGCTGGCGTTCAGCCTCGTGGTCGACAACGTCGGCGAGATGGCCCTCCTCGCGGCGGCGACCGACGACCGCTACCTCGCCCTGTTCGGGGACGAGGCGCTGGGCGCGCTCCAGGGGCACGTGCAGAGCGCGCTCACGAACGCTCACAAATACGACGCGATCCGCCGCCAGGTCGTGACCGACCACCTCACGGGGCTGTACAACCGGCGCTACTTCACCAAGCGCGCCGATGAGGAGATCCAGCGCGCCCTGCGCCACCAGGCCCCGCTCAGCCTGCTCATGGGCGACGTCGACCACTTCAAGCTCGTCAACGACAACTACGGGCACGCGACCGGCGACCGCGTACTGCAGGCGGTCGCGGGCATCCTCAGGGACGCCCTCCGCGGCACCGACGTCTGCGCCCGCTACGGTGGCGAGGAGTTCGCCGTGCTGCTGCCGCACACGCCGGGCGACAACGCGTTCCACGTCGCCGAACGTATCCGCGAGACTCTCGGGCAGACACGCTACACAGGCCTCGGCCTGCCGGCCGACGCCAGCGTCACGATCAGCGTCGGCCTCGCCACCTGCCCCGGCGACGCCACCAGCCTGGACGAGCTCCTCGAGCTCGCCGACAAGGCGCTGTATCGCGCCAAGGACGCCGGCCGCGACACGGTCTGCACGTACGCCGGCATGGCCTCCCGGGCACAGGCCCACTGAGGCGCCCGCACGCCGTGGCGGCGATGAGCCGCGGCGGCGAGCCGCAGGGGGCCGCCGCAGGAGCCGGTCGCCGACCGCGCCCCGGCGCCGAAGCGGCGCGCTGCAGACGGCGCACTTCGGGTATACTCTGTTTGCCCGCGCAAGGAGTTCCCCGATGACCCTCACTGAAAGCGACCAGCGTCTGACCTCAGCCGAGCTCGCGGCCTGGCGGGGCATGCTGCGCGTGCACAGCGCCCTCGTCCGCCAGCTGGACGCCGAGCTCGAGGCCGAGCACCGGCTCTCGCTGCGCGCTTACGAGGTGCTTGTCGTCCTCGAGTCCGAGCCCGACCACAGGCTGCGCATGAGCGACCTCTCGCGCTCGGTCCTCCTGAGCCCGAGCGGCGTCAGCAGGCTGGTGGACCGGCTCGAGGCCGAGGGTCTCGTCCACCGCCAGCGCTGCAGCGACGACGGGCGCGGCTTCTTCGCCCTGCTGACCGACGCGGGCCGGCGGCGTCTGAGCGAGGCACGTCTGACCCACCTCGCCGGCGTGCGCCGCCTCTTCCTCGACCACTTCGAGGCAACGGAGCTCGACGAGCTCGCCGGGTTCTGGCGGCGCGTCGACCCCGGCGCCGTCTTGCCCTGAGACCTCCGGGCCGCCGCCTTGCCCGCCCGGGCGGCGACGACCGCCGCGCCGGCCTCGCACCCGTCCGGGCAGGACCGTCGCATGCCTCAGACCTCACGGCGGCGACCACAGCGCCGCCGCCCTGGCCGAGCACGCTGCCGAGGACAGCGAGACGCCGACGAAGACGACCGGCGTCGCCGTCACGGCACGGACCCGCCGATCACCCCCCGTCCTCGGGTGGGCGCCGCAGGCGCTTGACGCGACTGCGGCGCGCCTTCTCCTCGAGGCGGCGGGCCACGGCCCCGGCGCCCGGCCTTGTGGGCCGGCGCGGCGGCGGCGGCGGCGCCAGCAATGTCTCGAGACGCGCCCGCAGACGGCGCAGACAGATGCGCTTGTTCGCCAGCTGGCTGCGCTCGTCGCGACAGACGACCACCGCGCCGGTCGGGCGGTGCCGCAGGCGTACGCCGCTGTCGGTCACGTTCTGGTGCTGGCCGCCCGGCCCGCCGCTGCGGAAGGTCTCGACCTCACACTCGGCGAGCAGGGCGTCGTCGTCGTCGGGCAGGCTGTAGTCCATGGCGTGAGGGGCGACCGGGCGACCCCGCGGGCACCATACCACGGGACGTCGCCGGCGGCCGCCGAAGGTTAACTCCGAGAGCCCGCCGGCGTTGGAAGCTGTGGACTGGTAGAAGCTACCGAAGGAGTCACGGTGAAGACACTGAAGATCCTCGGCCTCGCAGCGCTGCTCGTGCTGCTCAGCGGTGCCGTCGCCTACGCCGCCGACCAGGTGATCGATCAGGTCGAGCCGGACGACACGACCGAAGGGCGGGTGTGCAGCGAGAACTGCCTGCGCACCAACAATCCCGAAGACCTGGGCGTCGAAGTGCGCACCCACACGCGCACGCGTCTCGCGTGGGACGAGGCCGCCGAGTGTGACGGTGACCAGACGAGGCTGCGCACCCAGGACCGCGACAGCTGGACCGCCGAGGACGAGGCGACCCGCACCCTCACCCAGACACGCAGCTCGCAGGTGACCGAGACCGAAGACGCTGCCGCCCCCGCGGCCGGCCCGAGTGGCCCGGGTGATGGCAGCTGCGACTGACACGTCCGGCACGACGTCCTTCACGCTCACGGTGACGGGCGGCCCCCGCCGTGGGGCCGCCCGTCCGCACGTCACCCGTGCATTAAGTGGGCAAGAGCGCTACACTGACGCAGGGGCCATCGTTGTCGTGCAGCGAGGTGGTGTGTGGCCACGCTCAACCTCAGCCCATCAGAGCAAGAGGCGATCGCGACCGCGCTGCGTCGCGGCGACCGCGGTGCGTTCGAGCAGCTGTACACCGCGCTGCACCCCAGCATCTACAGTTTCGCCGCGCGCCTCCTCGACGACCGTGAGGAGGCGAAGGACGTCACTCAAGAGGTCTTCCTCGCCGCGTATCGCGATCTGCCGCGCCACCGGGGCGCCCTGCGCGTCGAGCCCTGGCTCTTCCGGGTCACCATGAACGCCTGCTACGACAGACTGCGCGCCCGGGCGCGCCGCGCCGACACTCCCCTCGAAGAGGTGGCCACGCTGGTCGACACGAGAGACGGCTACGACCAGGCCGCGATGGCGACCGCCGTCGAGGCGGCACTGCGCGACATGAGCCCGCGCTACCGGGCGGCGCTGATCCTGCACGACGTCCAGGGCCTGAACCGGCGCGAGCTCTCCGAGGCGATGGGCGTCACGTGGGGCACCGCCGGCGTCCTGCTCTTCAGGGCGCGGGCGGCGTTCAAGAAGCGCGTCAGCGCGCTGCTCCCCGCCGGCAGCGGGGTCGCGGCGCTCGCTCTGCTCCCGGCTCTGCCGGTGCCGAGCGCACTGCAGGCGCCGCCGGCCTTCGGCGCGCCGGCGGCGGCGGCGCCGCTGGCGGCGCCGCTTGCCGCGACACCGCTGGCGGCGACCCCGGCGGCGATGCCGGCGGCGGCCCCGCTCCTCGGCCTCGCCAACATCGGCGGGGTGCTGGGCACGAAGGTCGCCCTCGTGGCCGCCGGCGTCCTGGCGATGGCCTCCGGCCTCGCCGTGCAGGACGCCATCGACCCGAACGGCCCGCTGGTCGCGGGCCGTGGCACCGCAGCCCTCGTGCAATCGGCCACGGCGCAGGGTGACGGCGTCGACGGCAAGGCGTTCCACTCGCACTGGCCGGGCCAGGTGCCCGAGCACCTGCAGCAGCTCCAGGACGGCTCCACCGGCGACTCCGCAGCGAACGCCGGGGCCACCTCCGGCGAGACCGGCACGACCGCCCGCGTCAACGACGGCACGGCGACGGCCGGCGAAGACTCAGCCGCCTCCGCGACACAGCAGTCCGGCGCGACGGAGCCAGACGAAGCACCGAGCGGCACGACCTCCGGCGACACGGGCCCGACGGGTGCCGACGGCGATGACTCGGCGACCTCGAACGACGTCAAGACCACCTCGTCGACAGCGCCGTCGCTGCGTCAGAGGTAAGGCACGACGAGGGGGCGGCGTCGCGTACGCGACGCCGCCCCCTCGTCGTGCCCGGCCAGACCCTCAGCCCGCGCGCCGCTCCAGGTGGTCATCGCCGTCCGCCGACCCGTCCCCCGACGTCACGTCCGCCTCGGTGACCGGCGCCACGGCGTCGCCGCGCCACAGCCGGGCGAGGGGCTCCTCCGTGAGGAGCGGCGCCGGGGCCGGCCCACGGTCGTGCCGGCGCGGCAGGTGCGGCCGGCCGCCGATCACGTCCCAGAGGCGGTGCTTCCGCCGCAGCCAGCGCTGGTGCCAGACCTCGTCGCGGCGGCGTGCACGGTCGAGCCTCAGCGGCCGATCGGCGTAGGAGATGTGCGCCCACGGCGAGTTGGGCTTGGCGAGGCGCAGCGCCGGGATGACGGCGATGAAGGGCACGAACAAACCCAGGGTGCCGAGCCAGAGCTTGCCTTTCAGGAAGGTGACGACCACGAACACGACGTTCGCCGCGATGAGCGCGACGGCGACCCAGCGTGAGGTCAGCTCCATGGTCGCCGTCTCGGGCACGGCCAGCGGCACGAGACCGGTGAGGAGCAGGGCGACGAAGGCGATGCCGAGGATCACGGCGTCGATCGACTGCCGTCCCTGCTCCGCCCAGTAGACGTCCTCGAGGTGGAGGATGAGGGCGAACTCGTCCAGCGTCAGCGCCAGCCCGGCGCCGAAGAAGAAGGCACTCAGGTTGAGCCACCACCCGTCCGGCTGCCAGGCGAACTGGAGGGTGCCGGCCACGGCCATGATGAGGATGCCGAACACGCTGTGGTGGATGTGCAGCCCGCTGGGCCGGATGTCGCCGAACCACCAGGTGACGCTCGAGCGGATGAGGCGCGTGTTGGCGCGGATGGCCACGAACGCCACGAGCAGCCCGATGAAGAGGAACATGAGGGGCCGCTTGGCGGGGTCGAAGGCGTCGATATGGACCGAGAACACGAACACGTCGACTCCATGATGGTCGCGGCGGGCACGGCGGACAACCCGCCGCGCGTCTCACCTCGGGCCGGCGACGAGCCGCGACGCCGGCTCGTCGTGCCGCTCAGCAGGGCGCGTCGTCACGGACTCCCGTCGTCGTCCGCGCCGTTGCGCAGGCTCGTCGCGCCGCGGCCGTCGGGCGCGCGACGCCCGTCGACCAGGTGCGCGACGCCGAGCACGGGATGACGCCCGAGCATCCGGGGGCCGCTGTAGCGCATGACCTCGCGCACCCGCTCGCGCATGGCCGGCGCGTAGCAGTGGACCGGGCACTTCGCGCACGTCGGCTTGTCGGCGCCGAACCGACAGGCGTCGAGGCGTCGGCTCGCGTACGCGAGCAGCTCGGCGCAATCCGCACACAGCGTGTCAGCGGCGGCGCGCGCCGCGGCGGACACGCCGTGATGGTCGCGGCAGTACATCCCGACCATCACGGCGATGGTCCGCTCCTCGCGCCGCAGGCGCCGGGCGGACCCGGTACGACTCGCCTCACGCGCCACGCGCCACCTCCGCTCGCCGGGGCCCGTCATCCCCGCCAGGTCTGCCGCCGCCGCGCCCACTCCGCGTCGTCCCGCCAGACGAAGGTGTCGGCGCGAAGGTCGTCGAGCGCCGTCTGGATCTCCTCCTTCGTCGTCATGACGAAGGGTCCGTACCGGGCGACAGGCTCGTCGAGAGGGCGCCCCGACGCAAGCAGGAAGCGCAGCGCCGCGTCGTCCGCGCGCACGGTCACCGCGTCGCCGTCGGTGAAGACGACGAGGTCGGGGGCGACGACGAGCTCGCCGCCGGCGTCGCCGCGATAGCCCTGCTCGCAGGCCACGCCGAAGCGGCCCTCGCCCTCGAACACGTAGGCGAACGCGTTGTGGCCCCGCGGGATCGGGTGCGCGAAGGTCGTCCCCGGCGGCAGCGTGACGTCGAGGTAGGCGGGTTCGGCGTAGATCTCGCGACACCGGACCCGCCACGCCGTCGACCTCGCCGGCAACGACGCGGACCACCGAGCCGTCGTCGCGGCGCACCACGGGGATGTGCTCGGCCCGGACCTCCTGGTAGCGCGGCCGCGTCATCTTGAGCGCGGCCGGCAGGTTGACCCAGAGCTGGAAGCCGGCCATCCGGCCGTCGCGCGGCCGCGGCATCTCCTCGTGGAGGATGCCTCCGCCGGCGGTCATCCACTGGACGTCGCCCGGGCCGATCGTCCCGCGGCTGCCGATGCTGTCGTGATGGTCGACCTCGCCGTCCAGCATGTAGGTCACGGTCTCGATGCCGCGGTGCGGGTGCCAGGGGAAGCCGGCGAGGTAGTCGCGCGGGTCGTCGGACGCGAAGTGGTCCAGGAGCAGGAAGGGGTCGAGGTAGTCGAGAGCGTGCGTGCCGATCGTCCGCCGCAGCCGTACGCCGGCACCCTCCAGGGTGGGTCGCGGCTCGACCACGTCGCGCACGCATCTGGCTTCGCGGTCCATCGAGGTCTCCTGTCGTCGACGGTCTCACACGGTCTCGGCCGGAGGGTTCCCGCAGGCCCTGCCGGCAAACGCCGGGCGTGCCTGCGCGTGGCTTGGCGGCAGACCGCGCCGCGAGGGGCGAGGGCCCGCCGGCGCGGAGGACGGCGCCGGCGGCGGGCGAGCCGAGAAGAGGTCGGGGCGCGCCCGGCAGCCCCGACCCCCGTCCGTTTGGCCGCCGGCCCGGCGGGTAGTCTGTGGACGGCGGACGCCATCCCGACAAGGAGGAGGACATGAGCGACGTACGACGCAGCGTCGATGTCCCGGCGCCGCTCGATGACGTCGTCGGCGCCTGGGAGCACTTTCTGGACAGCGTGCTCACCGGCCGGCGCAGGCTGGCCTGTGACGAGATCGCCTGCGTGAACGCGGTCGAGATCGGCGCCGTCAGCTTCGAGGACGCCGAGTCCGGCGGCACGCGCGTCACCTTCAAGGCGAGCGTGCCCGACGATCTCTACGACGACGAGCGGACTCGACGGCCGAACGCGAGCTGCTCGACGGCAACGTCGCACGCGACCTCGTGCTGTTCTGGGACTACATCGAGAGCGGAGACTACCGGCGCGAGCGCGCCACGCACGAGACGGCGCTGGCCCAGCACGAGGACGAGCTGCGCCGCACGCACGCGCGGCGACAGGGCGTCGAGGCCGATCAGGACACGATCTCACTTCGGCGCAGCGCACGAAGCTGAACCGCGGCGCCGACATCCGGCGGGCGCCGGCGGCGTGACCGCCGCCGGCGCCCGCGTCCGCGCCACCGTTCCCTCAGGTGCCGGCCGCCGGCGGCGGCGCCCTTCCGACCTCGCCTCCGGACGAAGGCGCGCGCCCAGGAGTTCGTGCGCGTCGACCGCGCGCCGTCGAGTCGCGGCCACGCCCGCGCCACGCGGCCGCTCAGCGGCGCGGCGCGGCCGCGTGCAGGCGCCAGGCGAAGCCGCGCAGGCGGTCGGCGTCGACCGGGTCCCCGTCGTTGTACACGAAGAGCAGCGGGGGGCCGGGCCGGCGTCGCAGGAGAGCCTCGGCGAGCAGCGCGGGGCCGCAGCCGCGCGGCGACACCACGACCAAGCCGTCGACCGGCCGCGCACGCCAGGCGTGGAGCGCGCCGCCCACGGTGCTGACCGTCTCCCCCATCGGGTAGCCGTCGAACACGCGGTCGCTCTCGCGCACCACCTCGTGGATGTCGGGCCAGACCAGCCAGGGGTGGAGTGGCTGGACCTCCCCGATCAGCCGGTCGACGATGGCGCGCATGAGGATCAGCGCGGCGCGGCGCTTGACGGCACGCCGGCTGAGCCGCGGTGAGACCTGCATGTCGCGCAGGGCGAGGAGCTCGAAGAAGGCGCCGTACGGCTCGAACAGCACCCGCAGCCCGTGCTCGCTGAGTCGTCGCTGCAGGTCGTCGTTGCCCCACTCGTCGACGCGCAGGTAGAGGTCACCGCAGAGATGGACGGTGCGCAGCTCGGCGACCCGGCCACGGTCGCGCGGCAGCGCCGCGTACGCCGCGGCCGCGCCGCGCGAGCGTGCCGCGCACGCGGGCCAGGGTCTCGCGCGCGCCGCGGGCATCGGCCGCGGCGCTCCCGCGCGGCCGCTCGCGCGCGAGCTCGCCGGCGAGCACGTCGGACTACTGCTCGAAGAGCGCGTCGGCGTCGCCGCGAGTCCGCTCGCCGGAGTACGCCTCGAAGCGCAGGGCGTTGAGCAGGTCGTGGGCGACGACCGCGGCCCAGACCGTGGGTGCGACGCTCCGGTCACCGAAGGCGAGGCTCAGGTCGGCGATCTCGACGCCGTCGTGCCCGAGCCGCTCGAGGGCGACCTGCTCGGTCAGGGGGAAGAGGTGGGCGCGGCAGGCGCGGAAACCCTGACCGATGCTGAGAACGAGGAGGCGGCCGTCGCCGGACCGCGTCTCCAGGTGTCGTGCCAGGGCGCCCCAGATCAACTGGTAGGGGAGGCACTCCTTGCCGGAGCACAAGCGTCGCCCGCACTCGAGCGCCGCCGCGTCGGGCGGACCCGCGTACTCGGCGCGGTAGCCCTGCCCGCGAAGCGCGGCGGCGATCTGCCGCCCGACCGTGCCGCCGATGTGGCCGAACACGATCGTGCGCTCCGGGTCGCCGTCGAGGGTCGTCGGCAACGGCACGTCGTAGCGCGCCAGACGGGCCGCGACGTCGACGCCCGGAGCCGGTACGCCGGCGCGCGCGGCCGCGCCGTCGGCCTCCGGCGCGACCCCCGGCCCCGCCCCGCGCGCCTGCGCGACGGCATACAGAAAGGCCTGGATGCGCGTCACGTAGCCCGCCGCGCCGCCGTGGCCGTCGCTCTCGAGAAGCGCGTACGGGCGGCCCTCACCGAGGTCGTTGAAGACGTGCTCCACGAACGAGTTCGGACCGCACCCGTAGGCGCCGACGAGCAGGGGGAAGGCGTCGCCGGCGGCGCGACCCGCGGCGACGCCGCGCAGCGTCTGGCCGGCGCTCGCCCAGTGCACCCGGGCCAGACCGGGGACGGCGGCGGGCACGGGGTAGCAGTCCACGGGCACGGCGAGGGCGCCGTTGGCGGCCGCGATCTCCCCGACCCCGCAGTCGAGCAGCGGCTCGTGGATGACGTGGGTCTCGCCGCAGACGACGACGACGGGGCGCCCGGCGGCGGCGGCGTACTCCACGGCGCGCCGCCCGATCGCCGCCAGCCCCTCCTCGAAGCGCGCCTGCCGGGCGAGACCGGCGCGCCACGCACGCCGCACGGTACGGATGGCCTGGAGGTCCCCGGTCCCCGCCGAACCCACCGTGGCGGCGTCCGCCGCCTCGAGCCCGCGCACCATGGCGACGAGCTCGCGCCAGAAGGCGCTCGAGTCGAGCGTCGTCTCCTCGTGCCGGCACAGAGCCGGGCGCAGGACGCGCACCGCCGAACCGGCGGCGGCGAGGGCGTCGGCGACCATGTCCGGAGCCCCTTGGGCCACGGGGCAGGTGCTCGTGCCCGTGCCCCCGTTCGGCGGACGCAGGTTGATCATCTTGGGCGCGAAGAGGACGTCCACGTCGGCGCCGGCCGCCAGACCGTGCAGGAGCTTCGCCGGCGCGCAGACCCCGGGAGCCGCGCAGGCGCGGTCACCGGCGGCCAGCGTCTCGGGCCGCGCCCGCAGGAGGACGGGCGTCGCGCCGAGCGCGGCGAAGAAGGCGGCGAAGAAGGGCGCCAGATCGAGCAGGTAGTGCGCCGCCGGCAGCCCGACGCGCAGGCCGGCGAGCGGGCCTTCCGGGTCGGGTGCGACGTCTTCGCTCAAGCGCGCCAGCAGCTCGCGCCGCTCGCGGAAGGGTCGCGGCGCGTCCTTCGCCAGCTTCTCGCCGACGGCCCCGAGCTGGTCGTACTTCGGGCAGCTGCCGCCGCTCACGACGCGGCGCCGTTCGCCGGCGACCTCGACCTCCGCCACCTCGAGGCGACAGAGGTTGCCACAGGACGGCTCGCCACAGCGCCGCTCGTGGCGCTCGACGACCGCGGCGTCGAGGACGACGCCGAGGTCGAGCGCCTCCCGCGTGCCCGGGCCCAGCCGCTCGGACGCGAGCAGGGCGACGCCGATCGCGCCCATGGCACCGGGGTCCGCCGGCACCACGACCGTACGGCCGGTGACCGCCGCCAGGGTGCGGGCGAGCGACGGGCTCGTCGCCGGCTTGCCCTGGAAGAAGACCGTCTCCAGCAGGGGCCGGTCGCCCTTGACCCGCCCGCAGTAGTTGCGCACCACGGAGTGCTGCAGCCCCGCGAAGATGTCCTCGCGTGTGAAGCCCTGGGCGAGCGCCTCGGCGGCGACGTCGGCAACGAACACGGTGCAGGTCTGGCCGAGGTCGGGGGCGCCGGCCGAACGCGCGGCGAGGTCTCCCAACACGGTGATGTCGTCGAGACCGAAGGCCTCCGCCTGCTCCTCGAGGAAGGACCCCGTCCCCGCACTGCAGACGCGGTTCATGTCGCTGTCGACGACGCGTCCCTCGCGGACGTTGATGAACTTCGCGTCCTGCCCCCCGATCTCGACGATCGACAGGCTGCGGCCGCCGCCGGGATCGTCGCGCACGGCGGCGGTCGCGTGGGCCACGATCTCGTTGAGCACGGTGAGTCGCGCGCCAGCGTCGGGCAAGGCGGCGCGGAAGACGGCCGCGGCGGCGTCGCGGCCGGAGCCCGTGAGGCCGACGGCGACGACGGGCGCCGGCGAGGCATCGAGGACCGCCGCGACCAGCCGCTGCGCGGCCTCCACGGGGTTGCCGTCGGTGCGCCGGTAGACGTCGGCCAGGACGGCGCCGCTCTCGAGGTCGAGCAGGGCCGCCTTCGAGCCGGTCGAGCCCAGGTCGAGACCGAGCACCGCCGGGCCGCCGTGGGACACCACGGACGGCGGCGCCTCGAGCCGGACCACGGCGCCCGGGCCGGCGGCGGCCGGCGGCAGCGTCCGCAGCCGACCGCCGCCGGCCCGGGCGAGCTCCTCCGGCCGCGAGGGCCAGCCGGCGCCGGGCGCCTCCCCCGCGCGTGCCGCGTACCGCAGGGCACCGATCGCCTCGAAGGCGCCGGCGTGCTCGGCGATCTCGACCCGCACCCGGGGGCCGGCGAGGCGGGCGAACTCGCGCGCGATCGGCGCGATCGTCGCGCCGTGGCCGATGAGGAGGACGAGGCTCGCCCCACCGGTCCCTCCCGGCCTCGTCCGGTCGTACAGGGCGTGCACGTTGCGGGCGATGCCCTCGAACACGCCGCGGAAGAGCCGCTCGTGCGAGGCGCCCTCGTTCGCGTAGTGGGTGAGCTCGCTCTTGGCGAAGACGGCACAACGACTGGTGACCGCGAGGCTGTCGGTGGCGGCCTCGGCGAGCGCGATGGCCTCCTCGAGCGTGCGACCGAGTCGCGAACAGAGACCCTCGACGGTCTGGCCGGTGCCCGCCGAGCAGCGCTCGTTGGGCTCGTAGGTGAAGCGCCCGGCGGCGTCCCGGGCGAGCACCGAGTACCCTCCCCCGCCGATGCGCACGACGGTCACGGCGCCGTCGGGCCGGAGCACGGTCACGGCCTCCTGCTGGGCGATCTCCTCGGGGATCCCGCCGATGACGGGCGCGCCCAGCCGGTCGGCGAACACGCCGGTGGCGGCGACCGCGACGATGCGCTCCGTCCCGAGCTCACGGTACAGCGCGAAGAAGGGGGCCAGCGGATCGCCATGGTGGCGCAGGGCGCGCGTGCCGACGACATCGACCGCGTCCTCGCCCGCGGGCCGTCCCCAGGCCAGCGAGGTCGTGACCTTGCCGAGGTCGACGCCGATCAGCAGCGGCGCGGTGGAGGCGTTCGCGGGCATGCCCCAAGGATACGACAGGTGGAGGGGCCCGCCGTCGTGGCGAGCGGCGGGCCGGCGGGCGTCCACCCGCGCGGGGCCGGGCTGCCGACCCGCCCGGGACGCGGCCGACGGGCGGGTCCCCCGGCCCGGGGCGCGGCCGGCGGGCGGGCTCCGCCTCACACGGCGACGCCGCGCCGCGCGGCGTACGCGTCGACCTCGGCGAGACGGCGGCGGCGCTCGGGCCCGTCGAGGAGCGCCGCTTCGAAGGAGTTGCGCGCCAGCCGCACGAGGTCGCGCCGGCGCAGCCCCAGGGCCTCCTGCGCCGCGACGAGGTTGTCGACCACGTACCCGCCGAAGTAGGCCGGATCATCGGAATTGACCGTCACCACGAGCCCCGCGTCGAGCAGGCGCTTGAGCGGGTGCTCTTCCATGCGAGGGACGACGCCCAGCTTGACGTTGGAGAGCGGGCACATGGTCAGCGGCACCCGCTCGCGCCGCAGGCGCTCGACGAGCTCGGGGTCGTCGACGACGCTCACACCGTGGTCGACGCGGCGCACGTGGAGCTCGTCCAGCGCCTCGCGCACGTACGCGGCCGGACCTTCCTCGCCGGCGTGCGCGACCGCGGCCAGCCCTGCGGCGCGGGCGCGGGCGAACACGCCGGCGAACGCGCCGGGGGGGTGGCCGCGCTCGGCCGAGTCGAGGCCGACGCCGGCCAGCCGGTCCTTGTAGGCGAGCGCCTCGGCGAGCGTCCGCTCGGCCTCGGCGACGTCGCGGTCGCGGAGGAAGCACAGGATGAGGCGTGTGCTCACGTCGTACAGCCCCTCGCCTTCGGCCAGCCCCGACCAGATGCCCTCGATGACGGCGCCGAGCGGCACGCCGCGCGCCGTGTGGCTCTGCGCGTCGAAGAAGACCTCGGCGTGCCGCACGCCGTCGTCCGCCGCCCGTTCGAGGTACGCCAGAGTCAGCCGGCGGAAGTCCTCCTCGTCGTGAAGCACCGTGAGATTGCGGTTGTAGAGAGCGAGGAACGACGGCAGGTCGGTGAAGCGATACGCGGCCCGCACCTCGGCCGGCGAGCGGTACGGAAGCACCACCCGATGGCGAGCGGCCAGTTCGAGCAGGAGTCCCGGTTCGAGCGTGCCCTCGAGGTGGACGTGCAGCTCGGCCTTGGGCAGCCCGCGCGCGAACCCCTGCATGCCGCCTCGCCTCCTCGCCCGGTCGTCGCCGGCCGCACCGCTGCCTGTCCAGACGCTCAGCCTGCCGAAACCAGCAGCCGGCGAGCCGTGCCGCGGTCGGCCGTCACACTGGTGTTGTCCCCCGACCGCGGCACTCCGAGACGAGGGCGGCCGGGGGGTGGGCGGGCCGCCGGCCCGCCCCGACCCCCCGGCCGCCCGTCCCAGACCTCAGCGGGAGCCGACGACGCGCTCCTCGCCGGCGGCCGACAGGCCGAGCAGCCGTGCGACGCGGCGCTGCAGTACGCGACCCATCTCACGTTTCACCGCGTCGTCGGCCTCGCCGCCGATGAGGAAGGCGTAGCCCTCCTCGAGAGCCTTGACGACCAGCGCGAGCTCGTGGGCGTCGTCGCGCTCGATCAGGCCGGCGGCCATGGAGTCGGCGATGGCCGTCTCGATCAGCTGCAGCGTCGCCTCGTAAAGCGTGTGGTAACTCTGCCGCACGCTCGGGTGCCGCAGGCTCAGGTAGAAGCAGGCGTAGAACACGCTGTCGTCGAGCAGCTCGTGGTAGCGGGGGTCGAAGAAGGTGTCGACGATCGCCTGCAGCCGCTCCAGCGGGTCGGCGATCGCGGCGAGCCGGTCCCCGTAGCCTTCGCGATACTCCTCGAGCAGGTAGTCCACCAGCTCGATGGTCATCTGCTCCTTGGTGCCGAAGTAGTGGATGAGCAGGCTGGGGGGTACCCCCAGCCGCTTGGCGATCCTGGCGAGGGAGGAGCCCTGGAGGCCCTCGGCGACGAGCGTCTCGTAGTAGGCGGCGAGGATCTCGCGGCGCCGGAGCTGCGACCTGTCGGCTCTTCTCATGACCCCCCGGCGGACCCGTCCCGGACCCCGGCCGCCACTGTTGACTGAACGTTCAACGTCGACAACTCTACCTTCTGCGCGGACGGGCTCCAAGGGGGCGGGCGACGGCTGCACGTAGCCGCCGCCCGCCCCCGCGGTGCCGCCCGCGTGCTGGCGCGCACGCCTCCGCCGTCCGCCCTCCCCGACGGCTCCGCCTGCGGTCGACCGGCACCGTGCTTCCCGCTAGAGTCACAGGCATGAGCGCTCGCGGCGACGACATCGAGCACCTCCTCGAGGAGGCGTGGGACCTCATCGAGGACGACGACCTCGAAGGGGCCGAGGAGAAGCTCGCGCAGGCGCGCGAGGCGGCACCCGACGAACCCGGCGTCCTCGAGCTCGAGGCCGAGCTCGCGCTGAGCGAGGACAACGGCCTCGCCGCGCTGGCCGCCTACGAGCGCTGGGCCGACCTCGACCCCGACGACCCGCTGCCGGTGATCCGCGCCGCCGAGGTCCACCTCGAGCTCCTCGACGACACCAGGCGGGCGGCGCGCATGCTGCGCGCCGCCCTCGCCGAGTACGACCTCGACGTCATCGAGGAGGCCGACGCGCGCCACCTGCTGGGCAGGGCCCTCGAGGAGCGCGGCGACCGCAAGGGCATGGTGCGCGAGTGGCTCGCCGTGCTGCGCCTCGACGCCCTCAGCGAGCCGCGGCGGCCGCGCATGGCGCCCGAGCAGTTCGAGCGCGTCGCCGCGGCGGCGCTCGCCGAGCTCCCCGACGACCTGCGCCGCGCGCTCGCCAACGTGCCCGTGCTCGTCGACGACCGGCCGAGCGAGGAGATGGTGCTCGACGGCGTCGACCCGCGTCTCCTGGGTCTCTTCAGCGGCATGACGCTGCCCGACCAGTCCACGCTCGGCGGCCCGCCGCACACCGGCACCATCCTCCTCTTCCAGCGCAACCTCGAGCGCGAGACACGCGACCTCGACGACCTGACCGACCAGATCCGCATCACGGTGGCCCACGAGACCGCGCACTACATCGGTCTCGACGAGGACGACCTCGAGCGGCTCGGTCTCGGCTGACCCGCAGTGCGTCCGACGCAGCAGCCCTCCCCCGCGGTGACGACCGGCGTGCCGGGCGGGGAGGTGGCCCCGTGATGCCGCGTCCCCCGCGCCCCTTCCGCCTCGAGGCGGTCCTCTTCGACTTCGACGGCACGCTGACCGCCCCGGGCGCGCTCGACTTCGCCGCCATCAAGCGCGCCGTCGGCTGCCCGACCGACCGTTTCGTGCTCGAGTGGACGCTCGAGCTCGAGGACGATGGGGCGCGCGAGCGCGCCCTCGCCGCCCTCGAGCGCTTCGAGCTCGAGGCCGCGGCGCGCTCGCGCCCGAACGAGGGCGCCGAGGAGCTGGTCCGCGCCCTGCTCGCGCACGGCCTCCGGCTCGGCGTCCTCACGCGCAACGGGCGCGCCGCGGTGGTCCGCGCGCTCGAGAACTTCGAGGCGGTCGCCGTCGACGACTTCGCGGCGATCGTCACGCGCGACGACCCTGCCGCGCCGAAGCCCGCGCCCGACGGCGTGCTGCTGGCCTGCGCGCGGATGGGGGTCGCGCCCGAACGCACCCTGGTCGTCGGCGACTACGTGCTCGACGCCGAGGCGGGCCGGAGCGCCGGCGCCGTGACGGTCCTCCTGACCAACGATCCCGGGGTCGACCCGTCCGACGCGGCAGAGGTCGCACACGTCGAGAGCCGGCCCGACTTCACGATCCGCCGCCTCGATGAGGCCCTCGACATCGCCCGTCTGGGTCTGGCGGTCCCGGAGGGCAAGCTGCCCGAGCGTCTCCTGAGCCGGCATCTGGACGCGTTGCCGACCGACGACGCCGCGCTGCTCGTGGCCGCAGGCGTCGGCCAGGACGTCGCCGCCGTCGACGTGAGCCTCGACGAGGTCCTCGTCGTCCACGGCGACCCGATCACGCTCTCGGGCCAGGAGTTGGGCCGCTCCGCCGTGCAGGTGAACGCGAACGACGTGGCGACCGCGGGCGCCACCCCACGCTGGTTCCTCGCCACCGTCCTCCTGCCTCGCGGCACGTCGGGGGCGGAGGCGCTCTGCCTGCTCGGCGACATCGCCGACGCAGCGGGCGAGCTCGGCGTCACGCTCGTCGGCGGCCACACCGAGGTCACCGACGTCGTCGCTCGTCCCGTCGTCAGCGGCACCATGCTCGGCGTCGTCGGCCGGGTCGCGCTGCGCGACAAGCGCGCGGCCCGACCCGGCGACCGCGTCGTCCTGACCAAGGCGGTCGCCGTCGAGGGTACCGCCCTGCTCGCCGCCGAGTTCGGCGACGACCTGCTCGCCGCCGGCCTGGACGACGAGGAGCTGGCGCGCTGTCGCAGGTTCCTCGAGGACATCAGCATCGTGCCCGAGGCACGCGCGGCGGCTCGGCTCGACGACGTCGTCGCCATGCACGACGTCACCGAGGGCGGGGTCGCCACCGCGCTCGAAGAGCTCGCCGTGGCCTGCGGGTGCGGCGTCGTGGTGGAGCTCGACCGCGTGCCCGTGTACCCCGAGACACGCCGGGTCTGCGCGGCGCTCGGCCTCGACCCGCTCGGCCTGATCGGCTCGGGCAGCCTCCTCATCGTGTGCCGGCCGGCGACCGTCGCGACGCTGCTCGCCGCGCTCGAGGCGGAGGGAGTCGCTGCGACCGAGATCGCCCGGCTCACGCGCCCCGAGGCCGACGTGCAGGCTCTCGATGGTGACCGGCCGGTCGCCTGGCCACGCTTCGCCACCGACGAGGCCGCCCGGGCACTCGCCGTCCGCCGCTCCCGGCACTGACCGCGCCGCCCCGGCGACGCGGGCGCGCTCAGAGCGCCGTCAGCTGCCAGTCGATGTTGAGATCGTCGCAGACCTCGGCCAGGCGCTCGCGCAGCTCGCTCACCCTGGTCGTCGCCGGCACCGAGACCACGAGTTCCATGGCGAACAGCGGCGCGCCCGTCATCGGCGCCGGTTTGAGCGTCGTGTCGGCGCTCTCGATGTTGACGCCGAGCTGCCCGAGCACGTGCGCCACCGACTGCACGAGACCGGGGTGGTCCATCGCCGTGGTGTTCAGGCGGTACGGGATCGCCGCGGCCACCACCGACGGCCGCCCGGCGGCCACGGCCGCCGTCAGCTCGGCCCGGATGCCGGCGGCGCGCTCGAGCTCCTCGAGGTCGGCGACGAGGCGCCCGGCCGCCGCCTCGTCGCCGGCTACGAGCATCACCATGGCGAACTGCCCGTGCAGGTTGACCATGCGGCTGTCCTCGAGGTTGCCGCCACGCTCGAGGATGAAGCGCGTCACCTCGTCGACCAGCCCCGGCCGGTCGGCGCCGATCGACGTGAGGACGAAGCGCGCGGTCATGCCGACAACCTTAGCCGCTCGGTGCAGCGACGGCAAAGCCTCCCGTTGCGGCCCGCCGGCATCGGCGCCCACGGCCGCGGAGCGCACGGCAGCGCGAGCGAGGCGCCGGCCGCGACCTCTTGACCGTCCGGTCAAGAAACGCGACACTCGCGCGTGCAGGCCGGGCGCGGACGCGGCCCAGCAGACCGGCCCGACGAGGTCCTCGCTCCCCGCGGACACGACGGAGGTCGCACCCATGGCACGTCTTCTCGACGGCACCCCCCGCGCCGACGGCTACCGCATGCCGGGCGAGTTCGAGCCCCACGCCCAGACGTGGATGCTCTGGCCCCAGCGACCCGACAACTGGCGCCTCGGCGCCAAGCCGGCGCAGCGCGCCTGGGTCGCGGTGGCGACGGCGATCGCCCGCTTCGAACCGGTCACCGTGGGCGTGAGGCACGACCAGTTCGAGAACGCGCGCACCATGCTGCCGCCCGAGGTCCGCGTCGTCGAGCTCTCCTCCGACGACGCCTGGATGCGCGACTGCGGCCCGACCTTCGTGGTCGACGACAGGGGCGGCGTGCGCCTCGTCCACTGGGCTTTCAACGCCTGGGGCGGCTCCTACGACGGCCTCTACTTCCCCTGGGACAAGGACCAGATGGTGCCGGCCAAGGTGGCCGAGCTCGAGCGCGTCGACCGTTACCGCGCCCCGCTGATCATGGAGGGCGGCTCCTTCCACGTCGACGGCGAGGGCACCGTGCTCACGACCGAGGAGTGCCTGCTCTCACCAGGCCGCAACCCCGACCTCACGCGCGAGCAGATCGAGGGCCACCTGCGCGACTACCTCAACGTGGAGAAGGTCGTGTGGCTGGCGAAGGGCATCGACCCGGAGGAGACCAACGGCCACGTCGACGACGTCGCCTGCTTCGTGCGACCGGGGGTCGTGCTGGCCGGGGTGACCGACGACACGAGACGACTGGCGCTACGAGCTGCTGCAGGACAACCTCCGCCGGCTCCGCGCGACCACCGACGCCCGCGGCCGCCGTCTCGAGGTCCACACCGTCCCGATGCCGGCGATCGTGACGATCACCGAGGAGGAGGCCTGGGGCATCGACTCCGCCGAGGGCTCGATCCCGCGGCGGCCGGGGGACAAGACGGCCGCCTCCTACCTCAACTTCCTCATCTGCAACGGCGGTGTCGTCATGCCGAGCTTCGACGACCCGGGCGACGACGAGGCGAGGGCCATGCTCGAGGAGCTCTTCCCCGGTCGCGAGGTCGTCGCCGTGCCCGGGCCGCGAGATCGTGCTCGGCGGCGGCAACGTGCACTGCATCACGCAGCAGCAGCCGCGCGGCTGAGCCGGACAGGCGAGGGAGACCCCGACCCGGAGGACCGCGCCGGGCTGCCGGAGACCGGGGAGGGTCGGCGGCGGCGCGGTCCGTCGGCGCCGGCGCGGTCCGTCGGCGCCGGCGCGGTCAGTCGTCGCCGGCCTTGCGACCGGCCCACTCGAGGTAGAGCTCGATCATCCGCGCCCAGACCTCGGCCGGCCCCTCGGGGTCGAACCCGTCCGGGTCGACCCGCTGCTGCAGGACGAGGCCCTCGACCACGGCCACGTTGAGGGCGGCGACGTCCTCGAGGCCCGCCGTGTCCGGTGCTTCCCCCTGCTCGGAGAGGCACCACGCGTCGAGGGAGCGGTAGGCGGCGTAGAGGCGCGCCAGTCGTTCGCGCAGCATCCGGTCGTGGAGCACCCGGGGCAGCAGGTCGGAGAACGTCAGGACCTCGCGCTCGGCTCCCGTCCGCACCGCGGACCGCACGCGGGTCGCGGCCGGCCCGTGGCCGCCCTCCCGGGGAGCTTCGCCGCCCGCCGGTCCGCCGCCCTCCCGAGGAGCTCCGCCGCCCGCCGGCCCGCCGCGGGGGCGGGTCGCGTCGCGGTCGTGCGATGGACGTCGGGGAGCCATGACGACTTCATACCCATCGCGCCCGGATGTAGGCAGGCGCGCTCCCGGGAGGCACGCGCGCGCTGGGTGCACCGTGGGCGGGCGCTGCGAGTGCGCCGCGCCGGCGCACGCTGCGTCGGGCGCTCGTGAAGCGCCCCGCGGACGCACCGTGCTCTCACCCCGCCCTCATCAGGCACTCACACGGCGCCGTTAGCCTGCCTGCGTCGCGACAGGACGTCGCATTCGCAGTGTGCGCAGTCAGCGCCCGAGGAGGTAGTTCATGAAGCGTTGGAGGATGGTCGCCGCGGCGCTGCTGATCGCAGCCGTGACCCTGACCGTGGCCGCGTGTGGCGACGAGGAGCAGGACGAGGGCGCCGCGAGCACCGGTGCGAGTCCGGCGGCGGCCACGGCCGACATCGTCGACACCCTCGCCGCCGACGGCCGATTCGCGACGCTGATCTCGGCGCTCGACGCGGCCGGCCTGGACGAGACGCTCAAGGGCACGGGGCCGTTCACCGTCTTCGCACCCACCGACGACGCCTTCGCGGCGCTGCCCGCCGGCGCCCTGGACGAGCTTCTCGCCGACCCGACCGGCGCGCTGACCGACGTGCTCTCCTTCCACGTCGTCCCCGACGCCGCCCTCACGACCACCGAGTTCGAGGACGGCGAGAAGGGCGAGACGCTGCTCGAGGACGAGTCCGTGCTCGTGTGGATCGGGAGCGACAACGAGTTCTACGTCGAGGCCGTGAAGATCATCGACGCCGACGTCGAGGCGACGAACGGCGTGATCCACGTGGTCGAGGGCGTGCTCGTCCCCTGACGGGCGAGTCAGCACGCCGACGCCGTGCGCGACGAGGGCCGCCGGCCCCCTGGGCCGGCGGCCCTCGTCGCATCTACTCCCCGCCCTCCGCTGCCTCGAGCGGATCGTAGCGGGGCGGCCGGCCTTAGCGGCCGGCCGCCCCGACTCGGGTCGCGCGATGGAGAGCAGCTCAGAGCTGCTTGAGCTCCTCGGTCAGTTGCTCGAGGATCGCGGTCGTGACCTCGACCCGCTGGCGCAGGTCCTCCTGCACCATCGCAAGGTTCGCCTCGAGACCGGGCAGCGCCGCTTCGCAGTCGCCCGCTTCGAGGTACATGTACTCGTCGATGCAGTCGGGCAGCAGCGACGGCGAGCCCAGCGCGCCCCACGTCACGTGCTCGTAGTCGAGGGCGTGGCGGGCGAGGTCGGCCTTGCAGACCTCGGGGCTGAAGAGGCTCGCGTACCAGTTGATGCCGACGTACCAGCTGATCGCCCGCATCGCCGTGGTCGTGTCGCCGAGCTTCGCCGCCTTGATCGCCTGCTTCAGGTAGATGGCGTCGATCACCGGCTGCTCGTGCTGGTAGGCGGTGAAGTCCCACGAGTCGCGACCCGTGAAGGTCACGTTGACGACCTTCTCGAGGGCGATCGAGCTTCTCGTTCACGGCCGCGACATCGCTCTCCGCGGTCCCATCCTTGCGCAGGTTCCACTTGAGGGCGGCGTGGCGGAAGCGGACGGCCGCCTTCTTGAAGGCCTGCGCCTCCTCCCGGTCGACGCCGGCGCGCACGAGCCTGCCCGGCTTGATGGTCTTGATGAGCTGGGTGCCGCGGGCGCGCAGGTCGTACGGGAGCACGCCCTCGTCGAGGCCCTGGAGGACGCGGTAGTTCCACTTGGCGATGCCGCCGAGGTAGCCGTGGTCGACCAGCTCCTTGGTCTCCAGATCCGTGTGGTAGTAGGTGTCGTAGTCGTCGGCGCCGGCCGAGGTCGTGACCGTGGGCACGCCGCAGGCGTTGAAGCTCCACTGGTCGGTCCAGGTGCTCGGCGTCGGCTCGACTGTCGAAGCCGTTGGGGAGCACGTCGCTCGAGGCCTCGGCCACCGCCTCGAGGAACGGCGCCACGTCGGCCGCCGCCCGCATGTGGAAGGTCGCGTCCGGCTCCGCCATGAGCTCGATGTTGAGCATCATGGCGAGCTCGCCGGCCCACTCCGGGTGCTCCTGCGTGATCGCGTACCAGGCGCCGATCGCCCAGTCGTACCAGCAGTCGGTGTAGCCGTACTCCTCGGCGCAGGTGAACATGAAGACGATCGTGCGCCGCGGCTGCGCGCCGCTCATCGTCATCGCCTTCGCCGTGAGCAGCTCGTTGGCCACCGCGCCGGTGTCGTCGAGCCCGGCGCGGAAGTGCACGTCGAGGTGCGAGCAGAGCAGGACGGGCGCCAGGTCGGGCTCGCTCCCGGGCAGCACGCCGACGACGTTGAAGCCCACGCCGCCGTCCTCGGCCAGGGTGAGCTCGACGTCGTTGCGCATCGTCGCCGTCACCGGCCCGGCGGCGAGCTGCTCCTTGAGCCAGTCGCCGTCCTGCCAGGCCACGTACACCATCGAGACCCAGTCGTCGTCGTACTCGCCGTCGTTGCCGCCGAGGGCGTCCGGGTAGGCGTACCACGGCCAGGTGTTCTCGCCGTAGGTCATGACGACGCCGGCGGCTCCACGCAGGGTGGCCTCGTGGCCGACGAAGTTGAGCCAGATGTCGTCCAGCTCGATGTCGCAGAGCACCAGCTTGCCGGTGACGTCGCCGGCGGCGTCGAACTCCTGACGCGTCCCGGTGCCGACGTAGACCAGCGGGGCGACGATGTCACCGTCGGTGCCGGGCACGCCGGCGAACGACGAGGCGACGATCTCGCGGACCCCGCCGGCGGGGTCGTCGACGAGCACGCGGGCGCCCTTGAAGTCCCACGCGTCCACGGGCACCGGCTCGAGTCTCACGTCGCTGAGGCCCATCGCCTCGAGCTCGTCGCGTACGAAGAACGAGGCGTCGTGCTCGGCCCAGGAGCCGGCGATGCGGAAGCCGAGCAGCGGGTCGGTGCCGAGCGAGGTCAGGTACTCCTCGATGTCGACCGTGTAGCCGTCGGCGACGAGCTGGTCGACCGCCTCCTCGTAGGAGAGCGCGCTCGCCGCGGCGGGCAGCAGCAACAGGGCCAGGCAGGCCAGGAGAATTGGGATGGCAGAACGTTTCACGGCTCCCCCCTCGTCGTGGCACGGCGGGCACGAGCGCCGGCGCCGCACCGTGTATCCCCTCCCGGCGCGTTGCGCCGGTTTCGGTCTTCAGAACCTACCGTCGCGGCGGAGGCACGGTCAAGGCCGGCGACCGGGTGTCGCCAGTTCTGACAACGCCGGGCGACCACGGTTCCCTGAGGGCGCGAACGCCGGTAGAGTCGGGGCATGGACTGCAAGAAGGAGACCAACCTCACGCGCTGCACCTGCACGTACGAGCCGTGCTCGCGCAAGGGAGCGTGCTGCGACTGCGTGCAGTACCACCTGCGCCTGCGCGAGCTGCCGGGCTGCGTCTTCGACGCTCGGGGCGAGCGCACGTACGACCGCTCGTTCGAGCACTTCGCCCGGCTCGTCGCCGAGCGCCGCGTCTGACGGGGGAGGCCCGCCCCATGGCGACGATGCTGATCTGGCTGCTCGTGGCGGTCGCGCTGGCCTTCGTCATCGCGGCGGTCACGATGTGGTTCGTCGGCCGCCTCGCGCGCCGCCGGCTGCCCGAGGCGATGGAGGCCGCGGCGCGCACCGGCGCCGACACGCTGCGCGTCGCCCCGATGGTCCAGTCCTACGGGGTCGCCTCGGCCGGCCGCGGGCAGCTGCGCGGCAACGGCGTCCTCATCCTCACCACGGGGGAGCTGCGTTTCGACATGTGGTCGCCGCAGCGGCGGCTCGTGATCCCGCTCGCCGCCGTCCTGCGCGTCGACACCACCAAGGCGGCACGTCGCCAAGTACTCCGCGCAGCCGCTGCTGCGCGTCACCTGGCGCGACGCGGCTGGTCTCGAGGACGCCGCCGCGTGGGCGCTCAACGACCGCGACGAGTGGGTCCAGGCGCTCGAGGAGGCGGTGCGGGCCGCGCCGACGGCCGGCGGTGCGTCGCCGCCGGCCGCCGGCGCGGCCGTGCACCCTCACCGTGGGGAGGCGTGATGAAGAAGCTCATCAACCGGCCCGAGGACGTCGTCCGCGAGGCGCTGCAAGGGTTCGCGAGGGCGCACGGCGACCGCCTCAAGGTGCTCACCGATCCGGCCTGCATCGTGCGCGCCGACGCGCCCGTGCCCGGCAAGGTGGCGATCGTCTCGGGCGGCGGCTCCGGCCACGAGCCGATGCACGGCGGGTTCGTGGGCCCGGGCATGCTGGACGCGGCCTGCCCGGGCGAGGTCTTCACCTCGCCGACACCCGACCAGATGCTCGCCGCCACCAAGGCGGTGGACGGCGGCGCCGGCGTGCTGCACATCGTCAAGAACTACACCGGCGACGTCATGAACTTCGAGATGGCGGCGGAGCTGGCCCGTGACGAGGGCATCGACGTCGAGCAGGTCGTCATCGACGACGACGTGGCCGTGCAGGACAGCCTCTACACCGCCGGCCGGCGCGGCGTCGGCACGACGGTCCTGGCCGAGAAGATCTGCGGCGCCGCGGCCGAGCAGGGCCGGCCCCTCGAAGAGGTGGCCGAGCTCTGCCGCAAGGTGAACGCGAACGGGCGCAGCATGGGGATGGCCCTGACCTCGTGCACCGTCCCCATGGCCGGCAGGCCGACCTTCGACCTCGGCGCCGACTGAGATGGAGGTCGGTGTCGGCATCCACGGCGAGCCGGGCCGGGAGCGGCGCGAGCTCGCCCCGGCGCGCGACGTCGTCGAGACGCTGGCGGCGGCGGTGCTCGACGACCTGCCGTTCGCCGCCGGCGACGCGGTCCTCGCCTTCGTGAACGGCATGGGCGGCACCCCGCTCATGGAGCTGTACGTGATCTTCAACGAACTGCACGAGCTGTTGGACGGCAGGGGGATCACCGTCGCCCGGAACCTCGTCGGCTCCTACATCACCTCGCTCGACATGGCCGGCTGCTCGATCACCCTGCTGCGACTCGACGACGAGCTCACCGAGCTCTGGGACGCGCCGGTGGACACTCCCGGCCTGCGCTGGCGCGCATGAGCGAGACCGTCTCACGGGAGGGTGTCGCGGCCTGGCTGCGGGCCTTCGCCGCGGCTGTCGCCGAGCACCGTCAGCACCTCACCGACCTCGACGCCGCCATCGGCGACGCCGACCACGGCATCAACATGGACCGCGGCATGCAGGCCGTGGTCGCGAAGCTCGACGCGCTGCGCGAGGGCGGCATCGACGCACTCCTGAAGGGGGTCGGGATGACCCTCGTCTCCACCGTGGGGGGCGCCGCCGGGCCGCTCTACGGGACGCTGTTCCTCAAGATGGGGGCCGCCGCGGGCGAGGAGCCCGCCTCGGGGGGGCCACAGGTCGCGGACTCGCGGCTCACCGTGCCGCAGTGGGCGAGCGTCCTCGAGGCGGGCGTCGCCGGCGTGCAGGCCCGCGGCAAGGCGGAGCTCGAGGACAAGACGATGGTCGACGCGCTCGCGCCGGCGGCGGCGGCGCTGCGCGCCGGCGCCGCCTCCGGGCTTCCCGCGAGCGAGGCGCTGCGGCAGGCCGCCGACGCCGCGGAGCGCGGTATGACGGCGACCATCCCGCTGGTGGCCCGCAAGGGCAGGGCGAGTTACCTGGGCGAGCGAAGCGCCGGGCATCAGGACCCCGGGGCGACGTCCGCGTGGCTGCTCATGAAGACGGCCGCGGAGGCGCTGGTCGCGGGCGGCGGACCGTCGACGGGAGCCAAACGAGACGCAGGGGCGTGACCGTGGTCGGGCTGGTCCTGGTCTGCCACAGCGCCAAGCTCGCCGAGGGGGTGGCGGAGCTCGCGGCCCAGGTGGCCGGGGAGGGGCTGCGCATCGCCGTCGCCGGAGGGCTGGACCCGCCGGAGGCGACGCTCGGCAGCGACGCGGCGCCGGCGAGCGACGCGGCGCTCGGCGACCGACGCGGCGCCGGCGAGCGACGTGCTGCTCGGGACCGACGCGACGCGCGTGCTGCGCGCCATCGAAGAGTGCTGGTCCGAAGACGGCGTCCTGGTGCTCATGGACCTCGGCAGCGCCGTCCTCTCCGCCGAGATGGCCCTCGACCTGCTCCCGGAGGAGCGCCGAGCCCGCGTCCGCCTCGTGGCGGCGCCCTTCGTGGAGGGCGCCGTGGCGGCCGCCGTGGCGGCCTCCCTCGGCGACCCGCTGGAGCGGGTCGCCGAGGAGGCCGGGGCCGCGCTGGCCGCCAAGTCCGCGCACCTGGCGCCGCCGCCCGAGGCGCAGGCGCCGCACGGGGCGCAGGCGCTGCCCGAGGCGCAGCGGACGCTCGACGCGCAGGCGCCGCCCGAGGCGGCGAGACCGGCCGGGACCGTGCCGCCGTCGGGGCCGACCCTGCGCCTGAAGATCGGCGCGAAGCTCGGGCTGCACGCCCGCCCGGCCGCCCTCCTCGTGCGGACCGCTGCCGGCTTCGACGCCGGCGTCGTCGGTCACCGACCTCACCACCGGTCGCGGGCCGGTGAGCGCGCGCAGCCTGAACGCCGTGGCGACGCTCGGCGCCCGCTGCGGCGATGAACTGCTCGTGCGCGCCGACGGGCCGCAGGCGAACGAGGCCCTCGCCGCCATCGGGCGCCTCGCCGACGAGGGCTTCGGCGAACCGGCTGAGGCCCGGCCGACGGGCCCTTCGGCCCGCCGAGACGGGCCTCCGGGGCCCGACTCGGCGGCGGCGAGGAGACGCCGTCCGCGGGCCCGCCGGCGCCGGGGACCGTCCTGAGCGGTCTCCCCGCGTCGCCCGGCGTGGCCGTCGCCGAGGCCCACCGGCTGCGGCCCGCCCCGGTCGAGGTGCCAAGCGGCCGGGCGGGCGACGCCCGACGCCGAGTGGACCGCGCTGCGGCGGGCCCTCGCCGCGGCTGCGCTCGAGATCGGCCGCACGCGGGCCGCCACGGCGGCCCGCGCCGGCGACTACGACGCGGCGATCTTCGATGCCCACCTCCTGTTCCTCGAGGACGAGACGCTGCTCGCCCCCGCGCGTGCCGCGGTCATGGAGGAAGGCGAGAGCGCCGCCCGCGCCTGGGCCGACGCCGTCGCGGCCGCGGTCGCGGCATGGGAGGCCGTCGACGACCCCTACCTGCGCGCCCGGGCCGCCGACCTGCGGAGTGTGGGAGACCAGGTCCTCCGGCTGCTGCTCGGCCTGCCCGCGCGGGCGCTGGCGCGCGGCGCGGGCATCGTCGTGGCGGCCGACCTGGCCCCGGCCGACGTGGTCGCCCTCGACCCCGCGGCGATCCGGGGCATCGCCTGCGCCTTCGGCGGTCCGGCGTCGCACGCGGCCATCCTGGCGCGGTCGCTGGGCATCCCCGCCGTCGTGGCCGTCGGCCGGGCGTTGCTCGGGGTGCGTGACGGGACGCTCCTCGCCCTCGACGGCGAGGCCGGGACGGTCACCGTGGCCCCACCGGCCGCGGCCGTGCGGGCGGCCGAGGAGCGGCGGCGAAGGAGCGGTCGCGAGGAGGCCGCAGCCCGGGCGCGGGCCCATCTGCCGGCCGTGACCCGGGACGGCGTGCCCGTGCACGTGGCGGCCAACGTGGCGGGGCTCGCGGACGTCGCCGCCGCGGTGGCCGCGGGCGCCGACGGCGTCGGGCTGCTGCGCACCGAGTTCCTCTTCCTCGGCGCCGATCACCTGCCGACGGAGGACGAGCAGGAGCGGGCGTACCGGGCGGCGGCCGAAGCGCTGGAGGGCCGCCCGCTGGTCCTCCGCACCCTCGACGTCGGCGCCGACAAGCCGCTCCCGTACCTGCCGCGGGAGGAGGAGCGGAACCCCTCCCTCGGGCTGAGGGGGCTCCGCCTGGGGCTGCGTGACCCCCAGCTGCTCGCCGACCAGCTCCGCGCGGCGCTGCGCGTGGCCGCCGACCACGACGTCCGGGTCATGTTCCCCATGGTGGCGACCGTGGACGAGCTGCGTCAGGCTCGTGAGGCGCTCGACGCGGCCCGCGACTCCCTTGCGGCCGAAGGCGTCGCCGTCCCCGACCGCATCGCCCTGGGGATCATGGTCGAGGTGCCGTCCGCCGCCCTCCTGGTCGAGGCCTTCGTGCCCCACGTCGACTTCTTCTCTCTCGGGACCAACGACCTGGCGCAGTACACGCTCGCCGCCGACCGGGGGAACGCCGAGGTGGCGGCGCTGGCGGACGCCCTCCACCCCGCGGTGCTCCGCCTCGTCGAACGCACGGCGCAGGCGGCGACCGAGGGGGGCCGCGGCGTCGCCGTGTGCGGGGAGGTCGCCGGGGACCCGCTCGCCATCCCCCTGCTGCTGGGCCTGGGGGTCACCGAGCTGTCGATGGCGCCGGTCCGCATCGCCGTCGCCAAGGAGGCGGTCCGGGCTACCGAGGTCGGGCGTGCCCGACGTTTGGCGCGGGAGGCGCTCGCCGCCGATTCGGCCGCCGAGGTCCGGCGGCTCTGCCGCCGGTGAGCGACCGCGGCCTGGCGGCTGTGCCGTGACCCGGGACGCCTGACCTCGCCCGGAGGTCTGGGCCCGACCGGCCCGGCGAGCGGGTCGGGCCCGGACCTCCTCATGTTCGCAGACGATGTGCGGCGGGCCCGCGCTGCGCGCGGGCCCGCCGTCGTCACCGTCCGTCCGCGGCCGTCGCCGCAGAGCGGCTCACTCGTAGCGCACGGCCTCGAGCACGTTCACCTGCGCCGCCCGTCGCGCCGGCAGCACGGCGGCGATGACGCCGACGACGATCGCCGCCGCCAGAGCGACGACGAGCTGGCTGCCCGGCACGGCGAAGACCATGCCCTGGGCGTCGAACTGCGTCGAGACCACCCAGGCGAAGAGCACGCCGACGCCGATGCCCAGGACGCCGCCGATGACCGAGGTGATGACGCTCTCGTAGCGGACCATCCGCCGCACCTGGCGGCGCGTCGTGCCGATCGCGCGCAGCATGCCGATCTCCCGCGTGCGTTCGTAGACCGACAGGACCAGCGTGTTGACGATCCCGAACAGGGCGATCGTCACGCTCATCGCCAGCAGGGCGTAGAGCAGGATGAGGAGCTGGTTCACCTGCGCGTTCATCTCGTCCACGTACTCCGCCTGCGTGCTGGCGGTGTGCGCGGGATAGGCGGCGAGCACGTCCGTGACACCGTCGCGCAGCGCCTCCGGCGTGACCCCTTCGGCGCCGTTCACCAGGGTCAGCTGCGGGTCGGCGGGCAGGTCGAGCGTGCGCAGGACGCCGAGGCCGACCGTGAAGCTGTTGAAGAGCATCGGGTCGCGGTAGAGGGCGACGACGCGCACCTCGGCCGTGCGACCGTTCTGGGCGGTGACCTCGAGCGTGTCGCCGACGGCGATACCGCGGTTGGCGGCGAACTCCTGCTCGACGACCGCGCCGTCACCCTTGAGCCGGGCGAGGATGTCGTCGTCGACGTCGCCCACCCAGTCGAAGCCCCAGACCTCGACGAACGCGTCGGGGTCGATCGCCGCCATGCCCGTGAGGGAGTCCCGCCCGCCGGCGGTGGTGATCTGCACCTGCGGCGTGGTGGCGCCGGCGGCGAGCTCCACGCTCTCGAGGTCGCGGATGCGCTCGCCGGCGGGTGCCGGCAGCGGCGTGAACATGTTGCTGTCCATGATGACGACGTCGGCCCGGTTGGCCGTCTCGAGCGAGTCCACGAACGAGGTCCTCAGACCCTGGGCGAAGACGGCGACGAAGACCACGATGCCGAGACCGATCATCAGCGCCGCGGCGGTCGAGGCGGTGCGCGCCGGGTTGCGGGCGGCGTTGTCACGGGCGAGGCGGCCGCTCGTGCCGAAGAGCCGCTCGAGCGGCCAGCCGAGCACGCGGGCCAGCGGCCGCACGACGTGCCGCGCGACCATGGCCAGGGCGATGAAGCCGAGCATCGCGCCGAGACCCATCTCGAGGAGCCTCGTCGTCGTGGCGGCACTGCCGACCAGGCCGAGCGCGACCAGACCGGCGGCGAGCGCCGCGACCACGACGGCGAGCGGCGTCGTGAAGCGTGCGAGGCGGCCCGGAGGCAGGGTGGCGCCCTCCTGGAGGGCGGCGACCGGCGGCACGCGGGTCGCGCGCCATGCCGGCACCAGGGCGGCGGCGAGCGCGGAGACGATGCCGACCGCGAGAGCCACGATGACGGTCCGCGGCTCGAGCGTCAGCCCGCTGCGCGGGATGTCCGCCCCGATGGCCTGGAAGAGGCGGTTGATGCCGGAGGCGACGCCGAGCCCGGCGAAGAGCCCGGTGACCGACGCGGCCACGCCCATGAGCAGGGCCTCGACGATGACGCCGGTGAGCACCTGGCGGCGCCCGGCGCCGAGCGCGCGCAGCAGGGCGAACTCGCGCGTGCGCTGGGCGACGGTGATCGAGAAGGCGTTGAAGATGATGAAGGCGCCGACGAAGACGGCGACGCCGCCGAAGGCGAGCAGCGCCGGGCGCAGGATCGAGTTGATCTCCTCGCTCGTGGCCGCGGTGGCGTCGGCGGCTGCCTGCTCGCCGGTCTTGACCTCGACGTCGCCGGGCATCGCCGCGGCGACGCGGCCGGCGAGCTGCTCCGGCGTGACCCCGGCCTCGGCCAGGACGTCGATCGAGGTCAGCTCGCCCTCGAGGCCGTACCAGCGCTGCACGTCGGCGAGCGGGGCGGCGACCATGATCGTGCCGCCGAGCGAGGCCGACTCGCCGAAGGTGAAGACGCCGCCGACGGTCACCGGCACGATGCCGTCCCGGGTCGCCACCTCGAACTCGTCGCCGAGGCCGAGCTTCTCACGCTCGGCGAAGCCGGCGTCGATCGCGACCTGGCCGCTCTCCGCCGGCAGGCCGCCGCTCGTCACCGTGACGTGCTGGGCACTCGAGGGGGTCGCCGACAGGATGAGTGTCGGCGCGCCGCCGGTCGCCACGGCCTCGCCGTCGACGACGACGCTGCCGAGCGCCTCGGCGTTGCCGATCGCCTCGGCGACGCCGTCGACGGCGCGCACGTCGTCGAGCAGCGCCTCGGGGAGCGTCGCCTCGGCCATCTCCGCGTCGCCGAACTCGACCTTGGGCTGCACGACGACGGCCGTGCCCTTGAAGGCGGTGGTGAAGATGTCGTCGAAGCCGTTCTGGATCTGGTCGGTGAGGACGTACGTGCCGCTGATCATCGCCACCCCGAGAAGGATGGCGAGCACCGTCAGCGCGGTGCGCAGCTTGCGCTGCAGGAGGGATCTCCAGGACCTGCGCAGCATCGCCGTCACCCCCTCTCGCCGGACTCGAGACTCTTGATGACCTCGTAGATCTCGTCACGGTCCATACCGCGGTGGTCGCGGACGACGGCCGCCGTCCTTGAGGAAGACGACGCGGTCGGCACGGCTGGCGGCGTGGGCGTCGTGGGTCACCATGGCGATGGTCTGGCCGAACTCGTCGGAGGAGCGCCGCAGGAGGCCGAGCACCTCCTCGCCGGTGCGCGAGTCGAGGTTGCCCGTCGGCTCGTCGGCGAAGAGGACGGCGGGCCGGGTCACGAGCGAGCGCGCCACGGCGACGCGCTGCTGCTGGCCGCCGGAGAGCTCCGACGGACGGTGCGTGAGCCGGTCGCCGAGACCGACGGTCTCGATGAGCTGCGCGAGCCAGCGCTCGTCGGCCTTGCGACCGGCGATCGTCAGGGGCAGCACGATGTTCTCGTAGGCGGTCAGCGTCGGCAGCAGGTTGAACGACTGGAAGATGAAGCCGATCTTCTCGCGACGCAGGCGCGTCAGGTCCTTCTCCTTGAGGCGCGTGATCTCGACGCCGTCGAGGTGGACCGTGCCGGCCGTCGGGCGATCGAGCCCGGCGAGGATGTGCATCAGCGTGCTCTTGCCGGAGCCCGACGGCCCCATGATCGCGGTGAAGCGGCCGCGCCCCAGCTCGAGGTCGACGTCGGCCAGCGCCCGGACGGCGGTGTCGCCGGCGCCGAAGTGGCGGCTGAGGCCGCGCGCGGCGACGACCGTGTCGGTCATCTCTGCCGGCAGCGGCAACGCCGCCGGGCGCACGCGGGCGGCGAGCGGCAGATCCTGTGCGAGTGTCGCTTCCATCGGTCCCTCCACGGGTCGAGCCCTTCTTCTGGGGCGGCCGGCGGCGGGCGACGCCGACCTGTTGTGGAGAGGCTAGCTGCGGCGGTCCGGCGGGTCGTCGCCCCTACGTGGTGAACGTCGGGGGACCTGAGGGGCATCTTGCCGCGCCCCTCCCTCACCCTCCGGGGTCAGGCGCTGCCCCCCTGGAGGCAGGCACGGGTCGAACCGCCGCGGAGCGCCTCCCACCGCAGGGGTAGGCCCGAGGCCGGACGGGGCGCGGCGGAGGGAGGGCGGCGAAGGGGGCGCGGAAGGGGGGCGAGGCGGAAGCGGCGGGCGGAAGGGGGGCGAGGCGGAAGCGGCGGGCGGAGGGCGGCGGAAGGGCGAGCCCGGCGACGGAGGCGGCTAGGCCAGCTCGCCGACGAGCTCGCCCAACGCGGCGAGGTACTCGTCGACGTCGGTGGCGGTGGCGGCGGCCGAGACCGCCGGTCCCGCGCTGCTGATCGCCTCCCAGACGCCGCGGTTGGCGAGGTAGACCTGCTGGAGCGCCGAGAACTCGGGCCAGGCGTCCTCGTCGGCCTCGCGCGCGTCGTGCGGCAGACGGCCGCGGAGGGACCAGCCCGAGCGCGCGTAGAGGCGGTGCACGGCCCAGGGCAGGCCCGCCCCGCGCGCGAGGCCCTCGATGCCGTCGGCGAGCCGCGCACCGAGCGCCGCGGTGCGCGCGTAGGTCTCGTCGGTGAGCACCTCGGTCGAGCGCGGCTCGCGCGGCCGCCATGCTGAGCCCGTTGCCGAACAGCGTGCCGCCGGTGGCGAGCTCGCCCTCGCGCCCGTCGCGGCCGCGGCCCGAGACGAAGACGTCGGCGAGCTCTTCCGTCATGCCGTAGGCGCCGAGCGGCACGCCGCCGCCGATGGCCTTGCCGGCCGTCACGACGTCCGGCTCGAGCCCCCAGCGGCCGGTCAGACCGCCGGGACCGCAGATCAGCGTGTGCGTCTCGTCGAGGACGAGCAGCGAGCCGTGCTCGCGGGTCAGCGCGCGGAGGGCGTCGTGGAAGCCGGGCGTCGGGGAGCACGACACCGACGTTGGTGAGAGCCGGCTCGCTGACGACGCAGGCGAAGTCGCGCGTGGCGAGGGCGCGCTCGAGGGCGGCGACGTCGTTGAAGTCGACGAGGCCGACGTCGCCGTACGAGCGCGAGGCCAGCCCCAGATACGGCGCGCGCAGACCGCCGCCGCCGTACGAGACGAGGAGCTCGTCGGCGTGGCCGGCGTAGTTGCCGGCGAAGAGCAGGACCTTGTCGCGCCCGGTGGCGAGACGCGCCAGGCGCACCGCCTCGACGTTGGCCTGGGTCGCCGACAGCGTGAACTGCCAGTACGGCCGCCCCCAGCGGCGGGCGAGCTCCTCGGCCACGGCGGTGGCGTCCTCGGTCGGCTGCAGGAACTGCCAGCCGGCCGCGGCGCGCGCCGCGACGGCGCGCACGACGGGCTCGGGGTCGAGACCGCAGAAGGTGCTCTTGTCGCCGATGTTGGTGTCGAGGAAGGCGTGCCCGTCGGCACACGTGAAGCGCGCCCCGTGCCCCTCGACGACAAACACGGGCGGGTGGTCGTTGTAGCTCACCATCCAGCTCATCGGGACGCCGTTGGGCATCGAGGCTCGGGCGCGCTCGAGCAAGGCCCGGCAGCGCGGGTGGGCGCGCGCGAAGCGCGCGTCCTCGCGCGCCTTCAGGGCCGTCACGCGCGCGGGGTCGATGCCGCACTCGCGCAACTCAGAGCCCCATCAGGCGGGCGGCGTTGCCGGCGAAGACGGCGGCGAGCTCGTCGTCGTCGAGACCCGAGGCGGCGACCTTCTCGACCTCGGCGCGCATGTCGGCCCACGGCGCGTCGCTGCCGAAGACGACGCGCTCCGGGCCGTGCCGGCGGACGAGGTCGACGAAGTCGGCCGCCGGCAGGTGACCGAGCGTGAACGCCGTGTCCAGGTACACGTCCGCCCCGACCAGGGACTCGCGGACCTCGTCCCAGACCCCCCACCCCCCGAGGTGCGCCAGGATCAGGGTGAGGCCGGGATGCCGGGCGTGGACGCGGGCGAAGGACGCCGGCGTGCCGCGATAGGTCGGGACGGCGATGTCCTTGCCCGCGTGGAAGAAGATGGCGAGCTCGTGGCCGGCGGCGGCCTCGTAGATCGCGTCCAGGCGCGGCTCGTCGGGGCTGAAGAGCTGGAACTCGGGGTGCAGCTTGAGGCCGACGAGCCCCATGCCCGCCATGCGGGCGATCTCGGCGGCCGGGTCGTCGAGGTCGGGGTGCATGGCGCCGAAGGGCACGATGCGCGCGCGGTCGAGCCCGGCGACCCAGTCGTTGATGGTCGCGACCTGACCGGCCTTGAGGGCGACGGGCTGCACGGCGGCGCGCTCGACGCCGGCGCGGTCGAGGGTCGCGAGGAGGCCGGCGCAGGTGCCGTCGAACGACGGCCTCACGCCGGCCATCTCCTCGAGCGAGCGCAGGGCCGCAGCGGCCACCGCGTCGGGGAAGACGTGGGTGTGCAGGTCGATCAGGCGCACGCCGTCCGCCCCGCGCCGCCGGGGGGCGCCCCGCCCGCTGGCGCCCCGAGGGCCGGCCGTCCGCGCCTCGCCACCGCGCTCATCCGGCGAGCGCCCGCGGCGGCTCGCCGGCCACGGCCTTCGTGTACGGGCAGACCGCCTGGCAGACCCCGCAGGTGCCGTCCCACTCGAGGTGCTCCCAGGTCTTGGCCTCGCAGGCCTTCTCGTCGTAGAGGTCGTCGCGGGGCATGCCGGCCCTCCAGAGCACGTCGCGGCCGGCCCCCGTGGGGCAGGCGTCGACACAGATGCGGCAGCGCCCGCAGCGGCTGTCGACGATCGGCGCGCCGGGCTCGAGCGGCAGGTCGGTGAAGACGGTCGTCAGCCGTACCGCCGGACCGTAGCGCGCCGAGACGAAGACCGCGGTCTTGCCGATCCAGCCGAGGCCGGCCTGGGTCGCCGCGGTCTTGTGCGGGAAGACGCCGGCGTCGCCCCAGTCCTCGAGCGGAGGGTCGTCGTTGGGCCCGCTCATCACGTTCGAGATCTGGATCGCCCGGCGGCCGCGGGCGTGGGCCAGCTCGACGACCGCCGCGGCGGCCGCGTCGAGCCCGCCGAAGAGCCGCGAGTAGTCGTCGAAGAACGCCTGCGACATCTCGGTGTGCTCGAGCCCGGCGAGGGCCTGCGGCGCGTGTCGCATGACGATCGACACCGCGAGGGGGAGGTCGGGGACGAGGGCCCAGCCGTCGTTCGCCGCGACGCCCCACTCGTCGACGCCGCAGCCGCGTCAGCGCCTCGTCGAGCCGCTGCATGACATCGCGATCCGTCAACGCCCACTCCCCCGCGTCGTGCACCGTGCGCCGGTCGTCCCCGGACGACCGTGGCCGACCGTGCGGCGAAGGCTACCACACGCCCGTCGTCAGGACTGGCGACACTTGAGGAGGCCGGACGGGGCGACATCGTGCGGCGGCGCGGGAGTGGGGGCTCCCACGGCTGCCCGCGGCGTTGACGACGAGCGCCGCGGTGCCTAGCCTACGGGTGGGCACTGGGGGCGCCGCGCGCGGGGGCCGCGCCGCCCGTACCGTGGTTCACGAGGGGGGACCATGCGAAGGCTCACCGTTCTGCTGCTCTGCGGACTCGCCGTGCTGCTCCTGCTGGGGCTCGCGGCCGGTCCGGCGGCCGCCGGCGTCAGCGAGTGGCGGCCGGACTTCGAAGGCGAAGTCCCGTACGAAGAGATCCAGCCGATCCTCGACGAGCTCGTCGCCTCGAGCGACAGGGTCCGCTACGAGGTCATGGGCACTTCGGCGGGGGGCCACGACCTCTATCTGGTCATCGTGGCCCGGCCCGATGTGCTCGCCGACCTCGACGGCCACCTCGACTTCCGGCAGCTCATGCTCGACGACCCGGCCGCGGCCCAGGCACAGCTCGCCGCGGCGCCCGGCGACGTCAAGGTGCCGGTCTTCATCAACTGCTCGATCCACGGCAACGAGCCCAACGGGGTCGACGCCGGTCTCATCATGCTGCGCCGGCTGGCGACCGCCGGTGAGGACGACCTCGAGGCGCAGCGCATCCTCGACGAGTGCATCGTCCTCTTCAACATCTGCCAGAACCCCGACGGGCGCATCGCCGACACGCGCGCCAACTCGAACGGGTTCGACATGAACCGCGACTTCCTGCTGACGACGCAGCCGGAGACGCAGGCCACCGCGGCCGAGATCGCCCGCTGGGTGCCGACCGTCTTCCTCGACCTGCACGGCTACTACTCGTACTACCTCATGGAGCCGTGCACCGCCCCGCACAACCCGAACTACGAGTTCGACCTCTTCATCGGGTCCGCGCTGCCGACGTCTCTGGCGATGGAGGCGCGCATCAACGTCGAGACGCGGCGGCCGGTCAAGATCGCCTACCGCGACCTGAAGGGCGGGTTCGAGGACTACAGCCCGATCTACACGCCGATGTACGCGATGTACTACGGCGCGGCGGGCATGACGCTCGAGACGACGGCGCGCGACGCCACCGGCACCGCCTGCCACTTCTGGGCCTCCTGGGCCGGCGCGCTCCACGCCGCCGACAACAAGGTGCAGCTGCTGCACGACCAGGCCGAGCAGTTCCGCCGCGGAGTGGAGGGCATCCCGCAGCCGGACGGGGACGTCACCTTCCCCGAGGTCTACCTGATCCCGGCCTCCGCACCGCAGCAGCGCGCGCCGCTGCAGGCGGCACGCATGGTCGAGAAGCTGCAGGCCGCCGGCGTCGAGGTGTACCGCGCCGCGACCGTGTTCGAGCTGGACGGCATCCCCTACCCGGCCGGGACGTACGTGGTCCCGATGCGTCAGTCGCTCCGGGGTCTCGCCAACACGTGGCTCTGGCAGGGCACCGATCTGTCGGACGTGAAGAGCATGTACAGCACCTGCGCGACCAACCTCACGCAGATGCTCGGGTTCGACCGCGTCATCGTCGACGAGCCGCTCGGGAACGTCGCACTCGCGCCCGTGGTCGAGACCGCGCCGCCCGGCGCCGTCGCCGGCGAGGGCGAGTGCTACCTGCTGGCCAACGACAGCGTCGAGGCCGTGAAGATGGTCAACGACTTGCTCGACGCCGGGCGTCGCGGTCGAGATCACGACGGCGGCGAGCGACGCGGCGCCGCTCGGCACCTACGTCGTCGTCGACGCGCCGCCGGCGCTCCTCGACGAGCTCGCCGCCGCGTATCGGCTGAAGCTCACCGCGTCCGACCGGCCGGCCGAGACGAAGGTGCTGCACGACATGAAGCTCGCCGTCGCCGGGAGGCGCCGACACGCGCTACGTCCTCAGCGAGCTCGGCTTCGACTTCGACGTCGTCGGCTCGACCACGACGCTCGGCGACTACGAGGTGTTCGTCAACAACACGGCCGCGCTTCACGGCCACCAAGGTCAAGACGTACGTCAAGGCGGGCGGCGGGCTACGTCGGCCTCGGCTACGCCGGCACGGCGAGCCATCTCGGCCGCCTGCTGCCGGTCCGCTTCGGCGCCACCGCCCAGAGCGGGGCCAACGCCCTGGTCAGGGCGAGCTTCGAGTCGGAGAGTCTCGTCGGTGCGGGCTTCCAGGCCGACGATTGGGGCTTCGTCAGCCGGCCGGTCTGGTACACGAACCTCGGCGACTCAGTGACCGTGGAGGCGCGCTACGGGGACCAGGACGACTGGTTCATCTGCGGCTACTGGGCCAAGAGGGACGCGGCCCGCGGCCAGGCGGCCGTGATCAGCGGCGCGCGCGGCGACGGCGAGATCGTCTTCATCGGGTTCGCGCCGACGTTCCGCGCCTACCCGGAGCATCACTTCCGCCTGATCGCCAACTCCATCTGGGAGGTGGCCGACTGAGGCAGGGCGCTCTCGCCCGGAGTCGCCGGCTGAGGCGACCGAGGCGCGGGTCGGACGGGGGCGGCGCACCACGTGCGCCGCCCCCGTCCTTGTGCGTCGCCGCCGTCCTCGTGCGCCGCCTCAGTCCTCGTCCACGGTCCCGTCCGCCGACCGTCGACGCCCGCCCCGGCGGCAGCATCCTCTCCGGCGGCAGCATCCTCGCCGGCGGCGCGCGCTTCGCGCGGCGCGCCCGGCCGACTCATCGCTCGACGACGACCCCCCGCCCGTCGGCGCGCAGGTCGCCGGCCGCCTCCATCCCACCGTCGGCGTCGATCACGACGTACTGGGCGTGGCCGGCGAGGTCGTCGACCTCGTCGCCGGCCACCAGCGGCAGGCCGCTGCGCGTCAGGGCTGCGAGAGCCCGGCGCGGCACTCGCCCTTCGTGCCAGACACTCAGTGCCGGGTCCCCGGAGTAGTCCACGTCGACCGTCCAGCGCGGCGCGGCGAGCGCCTGTTGCGGCGCCTCGCCCGAGCCGAGCAGGCGGCTGAGGATCTGGGCGTGGATCTGCGGCTGGGCGTACCCGCCCATCGTGCCCGCCACCACGCGCGGGCGGCCGGCGCGGCGCACGAGCACGGGCATGAGGGAGTGTGCGGGTCTCACCCCCGGGCGGAGAAGGTTGACCGACCCCGCCTCGAGCGAGAAACCGGCGCCGCGGTCGTGGCAGATGATGCCGGTGGCCGGCTCGAGCACGCCCGCGCCGAAGCCGTCGAAGAGGCTCTCGATGAGGGCGACCGCGTAGCCCTCGTCGTCGGCGGCGACGAGGGCGACGGTGTCGCCGTCCGCGTGCGTGACGCCGGGCGGGGCGTCTCCGGCCGGGCCGGCCGGCGGCGAGGCCGGCGCCGCACCCGGTGCCGTGGCGCGCGACGACCCTCGCGCGCCCCTCGACACGGCCGCGGCCAGCTCCGCCGCGCGGCCGGGACCGAACAGGTCGTCGACGGCGGCGACACCGGCACGAGGGTCGCCCAGACGGCGGCGGCGGTCCTCGAACGCGTGCCCGAAGAGGAGGGCCAGCGTGTCCGCCTCCGGCCCGAGGGGATCGACCCAGCCGCCGAGTCGCTCCTGGGCCGCCAGCAGCTGGAGGAGGACGAACCCCTGGGAGTTCGGCGCCGTCGTCAGGACTTCGTGGCCCAGCACCTCCAGACTCAGCGGCGCCGTCACCTCGGTCCGGTGCGCCGCCAGGTCGGTCGCGCCCAGCAGGCCGCCGCGCTCGCTCAACCCCGCGCAGAAGCGCGCCCCGGCCTCGCCGAGGTAGAACGCGCCGACCCCCTGCTCGGCGACGAGGCGCAACGTCGCCGCCAGCGCCGGCTGGCGCAGGGTCTCGCCCTCGCGAAGCGCCCTGCCGGCGGGGAAGAAGACGACCGCCATGCCGGGGTCTGCGGCCCAACGGCCGTCATCGGCGGCCAGGGTCTCGGCGAGGTCGCGGGCCACGGGCACGCCGCCCGCCGCCAGGTGAACGGCGTGCTCAAAGGCCCGCGCCCACGCCAGCCGTGCCCCGCAGGCGTGCAGTGAGGCCCACGCCGCCATGACCCCCGGGACCGTCGCCGCCTCGGGCCGGCCGTGCGGCATGACGCCGAACCGGCGGCGCAGGGCGCCGGCGTCGGCGGCGCGCGGCGCCGCCCCGCTCCCGTTGAGCGCCGAGACCCGACCGTCGGGGTGATGGACCAGCACGAACGCGTCGCCGCCCGGCGACACCATGTGCGGGTACACGACGGCGAGCGTCACGGCCGCGGCGAGCGCCGCGTCCACGGCGTTGCCGCCCGCCGCGAACGCCTCGGCGCCGGCCCGCACCGCGGCGTCGTGCGGCGCTGCGAGGGCCAGGCGGCCGCCGTGGGCTCGTGTTCGGGTGCCGTTCACGGGGGCAGCATCCCGCGGGCCGCGCTACGGCGCAAGCGGGAGAAGCGCGACCGGGGGCTCTTGTCGGCACCGCGTCCTCGCTGTCAGACTTCTCGCGCCCCGCGTCGCCACGTCGCGGCGCGCCCCGACCGGAGGAGGACGACCATGAGCGAGACCCCGAGCCGCACGCCCGACATCGTCGCCTTCACCCCCCGGCCCTGCGAGCCTCCGCTCCCCGCGGCGGGCGTCGAACGCCTGCGCGCCGCGACCCTGACCGTGCTCGAGGAGGTCGGCGTGCACGTGCCGTCGGCGCGGGCGCGCAGCGTCTTCGCCGACCACGGGGCGACCGTCGGCGCCGACGACGTCGTGAAGCTGCCCGCCGACCTCGTGACGCGGGCGATGGCGACGGCGCCGCGGGCCTTCGTCCTCGGAGCCCGCGAAGAGCGCCTCGACCTTCGTCTCGACGGCAGTCTGAGCTACGTCTGCACCGAAGGCGTCGGCGTGCACGTCGTCGACCCGCACACGCGCGAGCTGCGTGCCTCGTCCACCGACGACGTGGCGCGCCTCGCCCGCGTGTGCGACGCCCTGCCGCTGCTCGCCTTCTTCTGGCCCCCCGTGAGCGCCCAGGACCACGGCCTCGCGGCGCCGCTGTACGAGTGCCACGCCGGCCTCACGAACACGCTCAAGCACGTGCGCGGCGGCACGACCGTGCGCCCCGCCCTCGCCCCCTACATCGTCGAGATGGCGCGCACGCTGCGCGACGGCGACGACGGCCCTGCGTGCCCGTTCGCCGATCTGCGCCAACATCTGCACGATCAGCCCTCTCGGACACGACGACCACGGTCTGGAGTGCGCGCTGACCTACGCCGAGGCGGGCATCCCCGTGAGCTTCATGGCGATGACGACCATGGGCTCGACGGCGCCGGCGACGGTGGCCGGCGCCCTCGTTCAGGGCGACGCCGAGGTCGTCAGCGGGATGGTCCTGCTCCAGCTCGCCTTCCCCGGCGCGCCCGTGTTCCACTCGGTCCTCGTCTCGCTCATGGACCCCTCGACGGGCGGGTACCTCAGCGAGCTCGCCACACCCGTCGGCTGGATGGCGACGCAGCTCGCGCACGCCTGGGGGGTCCCGTCGCTCGCGGGGGGCGGCGTGGACAACGACGAGGCCGGGGTCGGCTGGACGGCGGGTCGACAGGCCGGCGCCGGCGGGATCCTCTCCGCCCTCTGCGGCAGCGAGCTCTGCGGGTACATCGGGCTCGCGGGTGGCTCGATGGTCCAGATCCCCGAGCGGCTCGTCCTCGACTGCGAGGCGCTCCTCGAGGCGCGCGAGACGATGGCGGCGTTCGCCTTCGACGAGGCCGACCTCGCCCTCGACGTCGTACGCGCGGTCGGCCCTCGCGGCCACTACCTGAAGCAGCGCCACACGCGCGAGCGACTGAGGACGCACCGTCTGCCGCCCTGGCTCGCCCACGGACGCACGTACGGCGAGGGGGCGACTCGCCTCGAGGAGGCGAGCCGCAGCGCCGCCGCGACCCTCGACGATCTGGCCACGGCGGCCTCCCACGGGCTGCACCCCGAGGCGGCGCGGCGGGCCGCGTTCGACGAGTACCTGCGCCTCGAGCGCGAGCACCGGCCGGAGTCTCTGCCGGCCGACGTACGCGCCGAGCTCGACCGCATCGTCGCCGCCGCCGACCGGCACGCGCAGCGCCTCGTCTGAACGGCACGCTGCGCGCCGCGGCCGGATCGTGCGATCCGCCGGGCGGGCCCAGTGCGACCGGGCCGCGTGAGTCGCAGGAGGTGCGGCCGGCGCGGGCCGGCCGCACCGCGCCCTCCGGAGCCCGCTCTTCGCACTCGCGAGCCCGTCTGGCCAACCTTGCACAGCTTTTCGCGTCCGTCCGCACTCGGTTTGCCTCACAACCCCCCTTTGCAGGGGAATCGCCAGCCACTACGCTTACGTGCATGGGGGAGTCAGGCGGGTGCGGGGTGCGATCGTGTAGCCCGCGGCGCATGAGCGGTACAGAGGGGGAGTCCATGGCTTCACACAGCACCCGATCGCGACTGGCGAGGTACCTCGCCCTCGGCGTCGTGCTCCTGGTGGCGACGGCGCTCGCCGGCGGCGTCGGCGCCGCCCTCGCCGCCGACGACAGCCCGTCGCCGGCCGCCGGCAGCGAGACGGTCGTCTTCAGGGTCGGCACGACAGAGCCGCCCGACAACCTCAACCCGTTCGTCGGTTACGGCACGGTCGACTACGAGGCGTGGTGCCTCAACTACGACTACATCATCGGCTACGGCCTCGACGGCGAGCCGGTGCCCGGTATCGCCGAGAGCTGGGAGGTGTCCGACGACGGCCTGGTGTGGACGCTCAAGATCCGCCAGGGCGCCGTGTGGAGCGACGGCGAGCCCGTGACCGCCAGGGATGTGGCCTTCAGCTACAACTACATCGTCGAGAAGGAGCTCTACGCGTACAGCTCCTACACCAAGCTCATCGACGAGGCGGTGGCGGTCGACGACTACACCTGCGAGGTGCGCTGCAGCGCGCCCAAGGCCAACATGGAGCGGCTCTACATCTACTGCATCCCCGAGCACATCTGGTCCAAGATCGACAAGCCCGAGAAGCACAAGGTCACCTACCCCTTCGTCGGTTCCGGGCCCTTCCAGATCCAGGAGTGGAAGCGGGGCAGCCACATCCTCCTGACCAAGAACCCCACCTACTGGGGCACCGAGCCCACGATCGACGAGATCTACTTCGAGTTCTACACCGAACGCCGACACGATGACGCAGGACCTCAAGCTCGGCACCCATCGACGCCGCCCACACGGTGCCGGCGCCGCAGTACGCGCAGGTCGCGCAGCAGGAGGGCTTCAAGGGCTTCAAGGGCAACGTCTTCACTTGGGACTACCTGTGCTTCAACTGCTACGAGGAGCCCACGTCGCTGGGTCACCCGGTGCTCAGGGACGTCCGCTTCCGCCAGGCGCTCGCCTGGGCGATCGACAAGGAGAAGATGGTCGAGATCGGCTGGAGCGGGAACGCGCGGCCCGGCGACGACGATCATGCCGGCCGGGCGAGTGGCCGCCCGACTTCGACGCCCACTACGAGCCCACCCCCGAGGAGACCTTCGGCTTCGACATCGCCAAGGCCAACCAGCTGCTCGACGAGGCCGGCTACACCGACTCCAACGGCGACGGCCTCCGCGAGTACGAGGGCAAGAACATCAAGCTGCGTCTCCAGGCGCGCACCTCGTCGGTCGAGAGCCAGAACATGGGCAAGCTGATCGCCGGCTGGCTCGGCGGAGTGCGGTCTCGACATCGACTACTCCGTCATCGACGACGGCGCGCTCTCCGACGCTCTCTACAACTACGACGCCGACTGCTACTACGCCCCCGACTACGACCTGTACCTGTGGAGCTACGCCGGCTACGCCGATCCCGGCGACACGCTGGCGTCGTTCACCACCGGGCAGATCGAGTGGTGGAACGACCCCTGCTGGTCGAACGCCGAGTACGACCAGCTCTCCGAGCTGCAGTTCAGCCAGATGGACGATGCGGAACGTCTCGATACGCTCCACCGCATGCAGCAGATCTTCTACGTCGAGTGCCCGCAGATCGCCCTCACCTACCCGGACACCCTCGAGATCGGCAACACCGCCCGGTGGGAGGGGTATCAGCCGTTCCTGGGCGGTCTCGCGTTCCTCAACGCCTTCAACATGGACACCTACCTCAACCTCAAGCCGAAGAGCGCCGAGGAGGAGGAGAGCGGCGGCACCTCGGCGACGCTCTGGCTCGTCATCGCCGTGATCGCCGTCGCTGGTCGTGATCGCGGTCGTGCTCCTCGTGCGCCGCGGCGGCAAGCCGCAGGCGATGGAGGAGTGAAGCGGCCGTCTTGGGGCGGCGGCACGGCTGAGACGACAGCGCCGCGCCGCTGAGGCGGTGTCGCGACGGTGGGCGAACAAGGGGGGCGGCCCTGCGGGCCGCCCCCCTCGCGTCCTTGCGCTCCCTGCGGCCGCGCCTAGCGCAGCACGACGAACGCGTCGGCGGTGAGCTCGTACTCCTCGTCCTCGTTGAGGTCGTGCACGCGGATGCGCTCGAGCTCGCCCTCGCCGTGCAGCGAGAGCGGCTGCGCCTCGGTGAGCACCTTGACGTCGGAGAGCCGCAGCGCCGAGCGCGTCGCCGCACTCACTTCCGGGTCCTTGGCCGTCGTCATGAGCACGACGCGGGCGGTGTGGTCGGTGAGGGCGATCGCCGTCTGCGCGGCGGCGTCGCCGGTGTCGAGCACGACGACGCGCTGGTCGGCGAGCGCCGCCGGGTCGGCGACCACCGTGTACACGCCCTTGCCCTCGTACTCCTCGAGGCCGGCGATCTCGACGGGCTCGACCTCCGCGGACCCGCCCGCCCCGCACGAGGTCGCCGCCGGTGCGGTGTCGACATCCTCGGGGCGTACGCCGGCGCGCCAGTTCTTGACCGCCTCGTGCAGCGCGTCGGCCGCCAGGTTGGAGCAGTGCATCTTGATCGGCGGCAGGCCGTCGAGGGCGTCGGCGACGTCGCCGCGGCTGACCTTGAGCGCCTCTTCCAAGGTCATCCCCTTGACCAGCTCGGTGGTCATGCTCGAGGTCGCGACCGCCGAGCCGCAGCCGAAGGTCTGGAACTTGATGTCCTTGATGCGGTCGTCCTCGACCTCGATGTACATCTCCATGAGGTCGCCGCAGACGGGGTTGCCCACGCGCCCCATGGCGACGTTGGGCCCCTCGAGGGTGCCGACGTTGCGCGGGTCGCGGAAGTGCTCGAGCGTCTTCTCCGTGTACTGGGTCGATTTCATCGTCGTCCTTCTCCGTGGTGCGGTGAGCGGCCCGGGACTCCGTCCGCGGCGCTCAGACCTTGGTCGGGTAGAGCGGTGAGAGCGCGCGCAGGCGCTCGATGACCGGCGGCAGGGCCGCCATGATGCGCTCGACGTCGTCCTCGCGGCTGAAGCGCCCGAAGGTGAACTCGAGCGAGCCGTGCGCCTCCTCGTGCAGCAGGCCGCAGGAGATCAGCGTGTGCGAGGGCTCGAGCGTCTTCGAGCTGCAGGCCGAGCCCGTCGCCGCGGCGACGCCGGCGTCGCGCAGCGACAGCACCATGGCTTCGCCCTCGACGCCCTCGAAGCGGAAGTGGGCGTTGTTCGGCAGGCGCTGCACGGGGTGTCCGTTCAGGTGTGAGTCGGGGATCTCGGCCAGCACGCGCTCGACGAGGCGGTCCCTGATCGCCTTGATGCGCGCGACCTCGGCCGGCATCTCGGCGACCATGATGTCGGCGGCCGCGGCCATGCCGGCGATGGCGGCGAGGTCCTCGCTGCCCGAGCGCAGGCCGCGCTCCTGGCCGCCGCCCACGAGCACCGGCGCGACCTGCACGCCCTTGCGGACGTAGAGAGCGCCGAGCCCGCGCGGCCCGTAGATGTCGTTCGAGGAGAGCGTCATGAGGCCGATCGGCACGGCGCCGACGTCGATCGGCACGAGGCCCTCCGCCGCCACGGCGTCGGTGTGCAGGGTGACGCCGGTGCCGTCGAGCATGGCGGCGATCTCCTCGATGGGCTGCACGGTGCCGATCTCGTTGCTCGCCCAGCCGAGCGAGACGAGGATCGTCTCGTCGGTGATGCGGGCGCGCAGCTTCTGCGGCGAGACGCGCCCGTAGAGGTCGAGCGGCACCCGGGTCACACGGAAGCCTTCCTTCTCGAGGACCTTGGCGATGTTGAGGATCGAGATGTGCTCGGCCTCGCTGATCAGCACGTGGTCGCCCTTGCGCCGGTTGCGCCGGCAGTACCCCAGCAGGGCGAGGTTGTTCGCCTCGGTGGCGCCCGAGGTGAAGATCGATCTCCTCCGGCTGCGCGCCGAAGAAGCGGGCGACCCGGGCGCGGGCGTCGTCGAGCGCCGCCGTCGCCTCGTCGCCCACGCCGTGCAGCGACGAGGGGTTGCCGAAGCGCGCGGTCATGTAGGGGAGCATCGCCTCGACCACGCGCGGGTCGACGGGCTTCGCCGACTGGTAGTCGGCGTAGACGACGTCGCCGCGCGCGCGGCGTGCCCGCCCGGGCCGCCCCCGGCTGTCTCCTTGTTCACGTCCTGCCTCCCGAGCCCGCCGGCGTCAGAACCACATCGTCGCGCCGGCGTCGAGGGCGAGGTCGTTGAGCGTGCCCGCGCCGACGATCTTGACGCCGTCGATGAGCTCGACGCTCTCCCAGCCGAGCATCTGCTTGGAGGCCTCGCAGACGTAGACGGTGATGCCCATCTCGATCGTCTTGCGCAGAAGGTCGCCCACGCTCGGGAAGCTGCCCAGCTGCATCGCGTCGGCGGCGCCCGGCTTCAGGACCTTGAGCCCCATCCCGAGGTAGTAGACGGCGGGCTCGAGATCCATCGCCTTCGCGGTCTGCGCGAGGACGAGCGGCGAGTACTGCCGCTCGGGCTGGTCGCTGGTCTGTACGTAGAGGATGCTGTTCTCGTTCTTCACGGCCGGCTCCTTTCGAGCCTCGGTTCTGCAGGGCTCCCCGCGCGCGGCGCCCGCGGTACCCACCGCGCGATGCCGACTGCGACCGGGCAGCGTCACTTCAGGCGGCGGATGAGCACGCGCAGCTGCACGCCGTCGTTCTCGAGGGCGACGACCTCGTGCCCGGCGCGCTTGGCGAAGCGCGTGATGTCCTCCTCGGCGGCCGGGTCGTCGGCCAGCACCTCGAGCACCTCCCCCACCTCCAGCGCGTCGATGTTCTCGCGCGTCTGGAACAGCGGCTCGGGGCAGTACAGCCCGATGCAGTCGAGCGTGCGGGCTACGCGGGTCTCGTCGGACATGGTGCCTCCTGCGCGATGATGACGGTCGGCGACGTGCTCTCTACCGCTACTCTCCCCTACGGCGAGGTGGTAAACCCCCGGCCGCGGCCGCGGCGCCGGCCGCGGCCGCGGGTCGCGCGGGCTGCGCACGCGTGGCGGGTGGCCGCGCCGGGGACTATGCTTTCAGGACGTGACCCCTCGGGAAGTGAGGCCCCGTGCCGCTGGGCGGCTACTGTACGGTCTGTGAGCGCTGGGTCTGGGTTCAGCCGCACGGGGAGTGCCAGTTCGGCCACCCGGCCTCGGCCGTGCGCGAGGTGCAGCAGCTCGCGCCCCAGAGGCCTTCGCGGCGCCGTGCCGTCGAGAAGGCGCCGGCGACCGTCGTCACGCGCCGCGCCCAGTACCGCTGGTGGTGGCGACACTCGCTGTGGGTCCTCTGGACCTTCACCCTCGGCTTCCTCAACTGGGTCTCGTTCTTCTACATCGGTGTGAAGGCGCGGAGCGCGGCGTGGATCGCCTCCGGGTTCGTCTACCTCATGCCGGTGCTCTTCACCCTCGCCACGATCGGCACGCCGTGGCTGCGGTACGCCGTGCCGCTCCAGCTCCTGGTCTCCGCGGCCTCGGTCCTGCACGCCCTCGTCGCCCGCCCGCACTACCGGGCGATCATGTTCGGCGACGTGCCGCGGCCGCAGCTCGAGGCGCCGCCGCAGCCGCCGTCGCTGCCGGCGGCGGCGCGGCCCGAGCTGCCGCGCGGCATGGACGAGGAGACGGCGGCCATCATCCGCGCCGCGCAGGAGCGTATCGACGAGATGTCGGCGACGGCGTCCGGGCTCGGCGACCAGCGGGTGCGCGACAAGGTCGCGCACCTCTGCGAGACCGCCGAGAAGATCCTCGCCGAGCTCATCGCCGCGCCGGGGCAGATCGAGTTCGCGCGCGCCTTCCTGAGCTACTACCTCGAGGCCGCGCAGCGCATCGTCGGCGGGTACGCCGACCTCACGCAGCGCGGCGTCCACGGCGCCGACGTCGAGGCCACGCTGACGCGCGCGGTGACCTCGCTCGACAGCATCCAGCAGGCCTTCGACAAGGAGCTCGCCGCCGTGTTGCAGCGCGACCTCATCGACCTCGACAGCGAGATCGCGCTGCTCGAGAAGACCGTACAGATGGACGGGGTGTTCGAGCCGCGGCCGCCGGCCGCCGGAACCGGGGGGCAGTGATGACCGACGAGACCACGAAGCACGGCGCGGGCGCGCCGACGCCCGACGACGCCAGCGGCGGCGCGGGGCTCCCCGTCCCCGTCGCGGCGCCCGGCGCCGCCGGCGCGGCGGGGACGGGCCGCGCCGAGCTGACCCCGCAGGAGCGCGCCCAGGTCGAGCAGATCAAGCGCACCGTCGACGTCGAGGACACGCAGACGGTCCTGCAGTACGGGCTGCCGGCGCAGAACAAGATCGCCACCTTCGCCGACACCCTCCTCGCCGACATCCGCACGCGCGAGGCCGGGCAGGCCGGCGAGAGCCTCGCCGAGCTGCTCGTCAAGGTGAAGGAGGTCGACGTCGACAGCCTGAGCGGCGGGTCGGGCCTCGCCAAGATCCCCCTCGTCGGCCGCTTCGTCGACTCCTTCAACCGCTTCGCCACCCGCTACCAGAAGATCGGCGCGACCATCGAGAAGCTCACCCTGGCGCTCGAGAAGGCCCGCATGGGCCTGCTCAAGGACATCACCGTCCTCGACCGCATGTACGAGCTCAACCTCGAGTACCTCGGCCAGCTCGACCTCTACATCGCCGCCGGCGACGAGCTCCTCGAGGAGCTCCAGACCGAGCGCCTGCCGGTCCTCGAAGCCGAGGCGCAGGCCTCGCAGGACCCGCTCGACGCGCAGCGCGTCAACGACGTGCGCCAGGCGGTGCTGCGCTTCGAGCGTCGCCTGCACGACCTCAAGCTCACGCGCATGATCGCCATCCAGACGGCGCCCCAGGTGCGCCTCATCCAGAGCAACGACCAGAACCTCGTCGAGAAGATCCAGAGCTCGATCCTCACCACCGTCCCCCTGTGGAAGAACCAGATCGTCATCGCCCTCAGCCTCTACCGCCAGCAGAAGGCGCTCGAGCTGCAGCGCGAGGTCAGCGACACGACCAACGAGCTGCTGGTCAAGAACGCCGCCCTGCTCAAGGACGGCTCCGCCAAGGTGGCGCGCGAGGTCGAGCGCGGGGTCGTCGACATCGAGACCCTGCGCCAGGTCAACGCCGACCTCGTGGCCACGCTCGAGGAGACGATCAGCATCCAGGACGAGGGGCGCCGCAAGCGCCACGAGGCCGAGGACGAGCTGGTACGGCTCCAGGCCGACCTGCGGCAGAAGCTCATCGAACTGCGCGGGACGCAGAGCGCCGAGCCGCCGCGGCTCGACGCCGTAACGGGCGGGCCTCAGGCGCGGCGGCGTCTCCCGGCTGACGGCTCCGCGCCGCCAGCGCGAGCCTCAGCCGCCGAGCACCGGCGCGAGCCGCGCCAGCGCCTCGTCCAGCGTCGCCCGCGGGCAGGCGAAGTTGAGCCGCAGGTAGCCGGGCGCGCCGAAGTCGGCGCCGTCGGAGAGCGCGACGCCGGCGCGACGGCAGACCGCGGCAGGGTCGTCGAGCCCGAGCCGGCGGACGTCGAGCCAGGCGAGGTAGGTCGCCTCGACGTGCGTCATCGTCACGCGCGGGAGCGACGCGCGGACGAAGCCCTCGAGCGCGTCGCGGTTGCCGCGCAGGTACGCGAGCAGCTCCTCGAGCCACGGCCCGCCCTCGCGATACGCCGCCTCCGCGGCGGCGAGGGCGAAGCAGCCGGGGAACGGCAGCACGCCGGCGGCCGCGGCCGCGAAGCGCCGGCGCAGCCCCTCGTCGGGCACGACGGCGAAGGCGAAGTTGAGACCCGGCAGGTTGTAGGTCTTGCTCGGCGACATCAGGGTCACGGTCACCTCCGGCGCCGCGGGACCGACGGTCGCCGAGGGCACGTGCGCCAGGTCGTCGAGCACGAGGTCGCAGTGGATCTCGTCCGAGCAGAGCACGAGCCCGTGCCGGCGACAGAACTCGACCACGGCGGCGACCTCGTCGCGCCGCCACACGCGCCCGAGGGGGTTGTGCGGGTGGCAGAAGAGCAGCACGCGGGTGCGCGGCGTGAGCGCCGCCTCCATCTCGTCGAGCGGCAGCTCCCAGCGGCCGCCGGCGTCGCGCGCCGGCACCGTCAGCAACCGGCGCTCCTGCTCGGGCGGCGCCTCGAGGAACGGCGGGTAGACGGGGGTCACGGTCATGATCTCGTCGTCCGGCGCCGGCGAACGCCCGGCAGCAGAGGTCCAGACCCGGGCACGACGCTCGGCAGCCACACCAGCCACTCGGGCTCGATGCGCCAGCCGTGACGCCGCTCGACGTCGGCACGCAGCGCGTCCGTGAACGCCTCGGTCACCAGCGAGTAGCCGTAGATACCGTGCTCGACGCGCCGCCGCAGGGCCTCGACGACCGGCGGCGGCGAGGGGAAGTCCATGTCGGCGACCCAGAGCGGCAGGACGTCCTCGCCGTAGAGTCTCCCACTTGAAGCTCGCCGTGCCGCGGCGCGCGACGACGCGATCGAAGTCCACCGGCGGTCCTTTCTCGGGGGTGACGTGCCGGCGCGATAGTATCGGACGGCGCGTCTCAGGGAACCAGACACGATGCACGCACGGACGCGGACACCAGCGCAGGCGGAGGACTGATGTACATACCGATCCTGGTCATCGTCGTCATCCTCGTCATCGTCGTGCTGCTCATCCTGCGGTAGGCGGCGGCGCGGCGGCGGCGGTCTCGTCCTCCCCGCCCTCCGGGCGTTCGCCGTCGTCCTCCTCGTCCCCGCTCTCGGGCCGTCCGCCGTCGTCCTCCTCGTCCCCGCCTCGGGCCGCCCGCCGCCGCCTTCGTCGCCGCTCGCCGGCCCGCCGCCGCGCGAGCTCGGCGTTGAGCTCGGCCCCGAGCAGGAGGGCGATGTTCGAGATCCACAGCCAGAGCAGGAACACGATGACCCCGCCGAGCGCCCCGTACACGACACCGTAGTCGGCGAAGCGCGTCACGTAGAGGTCGAAGACGGCCGTCGCCCCCAGCCACACGACCACGGCCAGGGCACTGCCGACGGTGAGCAGCCGGACGCCGCCCGCCCGCGCCGCCGGAGCCGCCGCGTAGAGGACGCCGAACAGGAGCACGGCACCGCCGATCAGAAGCGGCCAGCGCAGCTGCCCGTAGGCGCGCAGCGCGCCCTCGTCGATGTCGAGGGCGTCCGCGACCAGGTCGACCACGGGTCCGCTCGCGACGAGGACGACGGAGAGCACGGCGAGCAGGACGAGGATGATGAGGGCGAAGCCGAGGCGCCTGGCGATGCCGTGGAGGAACGGGCCGCCGGACTCCACGTCGTAGACGTGGCGGGCGGCCCACACGAACGCCCCGACGTAGCCCGACGCCGACCAGACCGCAAGGACGAAGCCGGCGCCGAGCAGGGTCCCGGCCCCGCTCCGGTCGGCGACCAGCCGCTCCACGGGCTCCTCGAGGGCCTGCGCCGCCTCCGCCGGCAGCAGCTGTCCGAGGACGTCCGTGAGGACGCCGGTCGTCGCCTCGCGACCCACCAGGGTGAGCAGGCCGACCACCACGATGAGCGCCGGGAAGAGGGCGAGCAGCGCGTAGTAGGTGAGCGCCCCGGCCAGCGTCGGCACGTTGTCGGCCAGGGCGTGACGGGCCACCCCCAAGAGCAGGTCGAAGAGCCGCCGGTACCACGGCGCCCCGGCTCCGACCATCACCCGCCTCCGGCCGCGGCCCCGCCGCCCCGATGGATCATCATCCGGTGAGGTTCTCGACCACGATCCGGATGCCGATCAGGATCAGGATCACGCCGCCGATGGTCTCCATGCGCCGGCCGAACGCCGCCCCGAGGCGACACCCCAGATGGAGCCCGACCACGGTGAGGGCGCCGGCGACGATGCCTATGACGACCGCCGGCCACCAGATGTCCACGTCGAGCATGGCGAGGGACACCCCCACGGCGAGCGCGTCGATGCTGGTCGCCACGGAGAGCACGACCAGCGAGATGCCCTTCGTCGGGTCGGCCACGCCCGCCGCCCGCTCCTCCTCGCCGCGGAAGGACTCCCAGATCATGCGGCCGCCGATCGCCGCCAGGAGGATGAAGGCGATCCAGTAGGCGACGGCCTCGACGTAGCCGGCGACGGTCAGGCCGACGAGCCACCCGAGGACCGGCATGAGCGCCTGGAAGAGGCCGAAGTGGAAGCCGAGCCTGAAGGTCTGGCGCCAGTTCACCTGGCACAGCTTGAGGCCGACGCCGATCGAGACCGCGAAGGCGTCCATGGCGAGACCGACGGCGATCGCGATGAGCGTGAGGAAGCTCACCTAGAGCTCGTCCGCCGCGCGCAGGACGGCGAGGAAGTCGTCGCCGGTCAGCATGCGAGGGACCGCGTACTCGCCTATGGTCTCGGCGCAGCGCGCGGCGATCCGCTCGTGATCGGCGGCGCGCACGCCGGCGGCGGCGGCCGTCGGCACGCCGAGGTCGCGCGCCAGCCGACGCAGCGCCGGCGCGACCAGCGCCGCGGCGCGCTCCGCGTCGGCCCCCCCGGCCGCGGCGCGAGCGGCGACCACCGTCTCGGACGGCGTCCGCGCGCCGTCCGCGGTCTCGGACGGCGCCCGCGCCGCGTCCCCCGCGGCACCCGCTGCACCAAGGGCCGCGGCGACGGCCGCGTAGCGCTCCGGCGCCGCGGCGGCGCTGAACTCGACGACCGGCGGCAGGTAGAGGGCGCAGACGAGGCCGTGCGGCAGGTCGTAGAGGCCGCCGACGACCTCGGCGATGCAGTGCACGGCGCCGACGTCGGCGTTGGTGAAGGCGGCCCCGGCGAGCAGGCTGGCGAGCGCCATGTCGCGGCGCGCGGCGCGGTCGCCGCCGTCGGCGACCGCGCGGCGCAGGCTCGCCGCCGCGAGGGCGACGGCACGCCGCGCGCAGAGGTCGCTGAGCGGTCCCGCGTTGGTGGCGACGAGCGCCTCGACGGCGTGGGTCAGGGCGTCGAGGCCGGTGAACGCGGTCGGACCCGGGGGCAGCGTGAGCGTGAGCTCGGGGTCGACCAGGGCGACGGCGGGGGCCATGAGCGGGCCGCCGACGCCGAGCTTCTCCTGCCGCTCGGGGTCGGTCACGACCGCCCAGAAGGTGACCTCGCTCCCGGTGCCGGCCGTCGTCGGCACGGCGACGAGTGGCGTGCTCGGCCGCTCGATGGGCCGCGGCTCGTCCAGGGTGAAGTCGTAGTCGACGACGTCGCCGCCGTTGGTGAGCACGAGGCCGATCGCTTTCGCCGTGTCGATCACGCTGCCGCCGCCGACCGCGACCAGCACGTCGCAGCCGGCTTCGCGCGCGACATCGACGCCGGCACGCACCGAGGCGACGCGCGGGTTCGGGTCGACGCGGTCGAACACGGTGACGTCGAGGCCGGCGCGGCCGAGGGCGTCGGCGACGCCCTCGGCCGCGCCGGCCTCGCGCACGCCCGCGTCGGTCACCAGCAGCGCGCGCCGCGCGCCGAGACCCGCGGCGTGCTCGCCGGCTGCGCGGCTGCAGCCGTCGCCGAAGACCACGCGGGTGGGAAGCAGGAACTCGCTCGCCTCGGCGTCCACGGTCACCGGTCGCCTCCTGTCGCTCGCCGGGCCGGACCGCACGCCGGCCGCGGGCAGCGTCTCACGACTGCGGCCGGCGGCGCAACGGCGCCGCACGGGTCGCCTGCGCAACGGTTTCCCCATCGCCTCGGCGGGTCAAGCAGAGGTAAGGCACGGCCGCGGCGGGCGCGAGCCGCCGTCGCGGGGCGTGCCCAGACCGCGACGGCCGGCCGCGCGCGTACGCGTGGCCGCCAGGAGGAGGGCGATGGCCATGCCGATCGCAGACAGTACACGACGCGTGACGAAGGCCGCCGGAGCGGCGACCGCGGCCGCCCCCTATCTGAGGCGGGCGATCGGCGACGAGCAGGTACGTGATGACCTGCGCTCCGCCGCGACCGCCGTCAGGCACCTCGTCGACGAGTTCACGGGCGACGACGGGGCCCGCAAGCTCGTCACCGACGCCAGGCTGCGGCGCGACGTCGACGAGATCCTCGAGGCGATGCAGGACGCGGGCCGCCGGGTCCTGCAGCCGCGCCGGCAGGTGCCGTGGGGCTGGGTCTTCTTCTGGGGCAGCCTCGCCGGGGCGGTGGCGGCGGTGTTCGCCGTGCCGCAGTCCCGAGCGGCGGTCCTGCGCGGGCTCGACCGCCTGCGTGGCCGCACCCCGGAGACGACGGAGGCACCGGCCGGCGACGTACAGAGTCCGCTCAGCGCCGCCGCCTGAGCCGCCGGGGCGAGGGTCGCCGGGCCGGGCGACGGCCCGGCGACGCGGGGTCGGCGCTACGTGAGCAGGCCGGGCCGAACGGCGAGGAGGGCCCTGTGACGTCGGCACCGTGAGCACGGCAGGGCGCCCGCCTCGGTCACCGGGGCGGGCGCCCTGCCGTGCGCGTCGACCGCGATCGCTGCCGTGAGGCGAAGCGCCGCGTCATGACGACCTCGCAGCAGCCGTCGCAGCGCACGGTGAGGGAGTCCATCAGGCGGCGCATGAGGAGCAGCCCGCGGCCGTGCTCCGCCGTGGGGTCGAGCGTCCGCCGCTCCTCGGCCGCCAGGTCGAACCCGGGCCCCGGGTCGCTCACCTCCACACGGCACCCGCGGTCGTCGCAGCGGAGCCGAACGACGACGCCCTCACCGTGACCGTCACAGGAGGCGAGGCCGTTCTTCACCGCCTCCTGGACGGCAAGGACGACCTCGTCGCGCGTGCTCGCGGCGGCGCCATGGGCGGCGACGAACGCGCCGACCGTCGACCGCAGCCGGCGCAGCTCGGCTGGCCGCTCGACGCGCATCTCGACACGTTCGATTTCCGGCGACGATCGCTGCGACTCACTCACCCTGATCCGCGCACCCTGCTGCACCCGACCGGCAACGTCACCCTACGGTTCGCTGCACGGCCGCCGTGTCCTTGCCCGGCGTCGCCGCGGAGGCGCGGCGCACGACGAGCAACCGTGGGCCGTCCTCCGGTTTTCGCGCGGGCCTGTTCGGCAGCGCGGAGTTCGGCGTCGCGAAGCTTGGCCGCGATCGTCGCCCCCCCGACCTCAGATCACGCAACCCCAGCGCCCGCGCTTCGTCAGGTAGCGCTGGTGGTACTCCTCGGCGCGCCAGAACTCGGGCGCCCGCAGGATCTCCGTCACCACCGGGTCCCTGTAACGCCCCTCGGTCGAGAGGCGGGCGACGGCGTCCCGGGCCGCCCGCTCCTGTTCGGGAGAGTGGAAGAAGACGGCCGACCGGTACTGCGACCCGACGTCGGGCCCCTGCCGGTCGGGAGTCGTCGGGTCGTGCATCGCGAAGAAGGCGTCGAGCAGCTCGTCGTACGAGATCCGCTCGGGGTCGAACTCGAGGCGCACCGCCTCGGCGTGCCCGGTAGTGTGGGAGCACACCTGCTCGTAGGTGGGACGGCCGGTCGTCCCGCCGGTGTAGCCCACCTCGGTGGAAAGGACCCCGGGCAGCTCGCTGAAGCGTTGTTCCACGCCCCAGAAGCAGCCCGCGGCGAAGGTCGCCACTGCCATGTCGTCCCTCTGTGTCGGTGAGGTCGCCGCGCGCCCGAAGGCGACGCAGCCTCTGACGCACTATTCCCCGTTCCGGGAATGTGGGTCAGCAGGCGCCCGGTCGCCTCGACGAGGCGGTCGCCCCGCTGCGCGCGCAGCTGGCGGCCCCCGACGCCGACACCCGCCGTGCCGCCGGCCTCGCGCTGGAGCGCCTCGCCAAGGGCTTCGTGCGCGCTCTCGGCGACGGCGCGCGTCGCGAGCACGCCATGCTGGTGCTCGAGCGGATCGGCGAGCCGGCGGCGTGGGCGGTCGGCGACGCACTTCGCGACCCGCGCCGGGGACTCGTCGCGGCCCGCGTGATGGGCCGGATCGGGGCGGCGGCGGTCGAGCCGGCGATGACCGTGTTCCTGCAGAGCGGCCGCAGCCTCGCACCTCACGGCGACCCGGCCGCGGCCTACGCTGCCGAGGCCCTGGCGCAGATCGGCGAGCCCGCCCTCGACGCGCTGCTCGGCGCGCTCCACGACGGCCGCGAGCGCCCCGCCGCTCCGCGCCGCCGCGGCGCGCGCCCTGAAGGATATGGGCGCGGTCGCGCAGGCGCGCCTGCGGGAGGCCCTGCTCGTCGACGAGCCCTTCGTGCGCCGCGTCGCCGCGGAGGCGCTTGGTGTGGACGGCGCGGTCGAGTGAACGGCGCCTGCGGCCGATACATCGCCGTGAGCGGCAGCAGGGGTCACGCGATGGACGGAGCGACGATAGGCATCATCGGCGGCGTCGCCGGCGCGCTCGTCGGCCTGGCCGGCGGTGTCTTCGGCACCTGGGCCTCGATCCGCGCCACGCGCACGCCGGAGGAGCGGCGCTTCGTGATCCGCGCCTCCGTCGTCCTCTGGCTCGCGCTCGGCGTGCTGATGGGGATCCCTCTGGCGCTCGTCCCCCTGGGAGTGCTGCCCCTCTGGCTGATCTGGGTCCCCGCGACCGCCGCCTTCATCGCCCTGGGCCCGTTCATCCGCTGGGCGAACGCCCGTCAGGCGGAGCTGCGCGGCGATACCGGCACGCTGCCGGAAGCGACGCACCCGTCGCCACGCTGAGCGGCGGCCTCCCCGGTCCGCGGCGCCTGTAGTATCGTCGCGCCGCACCCACGGACCGGAGGCTCCCATGGAACAGCCCGCAGCGCCGCGGCGTCCGTACGTCGCCGCCCACATCGACGAGATCACCAACGTGTTCTACGACGAGGCGCCGGAGACCGAGTGGAAGCCGGTCCGGCGCTACTTCGGCATCGGCTCGTTCGGCACCAACCTCTTCCGCGCCACGCGCGCCGGCGACACGCTCACCTACGAGCACTCGGAGACCGAGGGCGCCGGGACGCGGCACGAGGAGCTCTTCCTCGTGGTCGCGGGGCACGCGACGTTCACCGTCGACGGCGAGCAGATCGACGCCCCGGCCGGCACCTTCGTCTACGTGCCCGACCCCGACACGATGCGGGGCGCCGTCGCCCGCGAGGCGGGCACGACGCTGCTCGCCGTCGGCGCCGAGCCCGGCGCCGTCTACACGCCCTCGGAGTGGGACACGGAGCCGCTGCCCGGCTGAGGGACGGCCTGCGCGCAGCCGTCCGGCCGCGGCAGCGGACGAGCCCAGGCGGCGGCCGGCTGCTCAAGCGGCCCGGCGGCCGTCTGCGCCGCGTCGGCCGCCGGCCGCTCGCCCACGTCCGCCGCTTCGCCGCCGGCCGCCGGCGCCGCGATCCCCGCGTCACCCTCGGCACGCTCGGCGCGGCGCGCCGCCGCCACGAGCGGGACCGCCAGCGCCTGCGAGGCGCCGGCGAACACCCAGGCGAAGGGGATCGAGACGGCCCGCGACGCGTAGCCGAAGCCGAGCTGCCCGAGCGTGTTGCCGCCGTCGTTGAAGAGCGCGTCGAGCGAGATGATCGTGGCTCGCTGCTCGGAGGGGATGCGGGCGTTGATCCAGCCCTGCTTCACCGGCATGTACACGCCGAAGGCCGTGGTCGCCAGAAGGTACAGCGGCACGGCGATCCAGAAGCTCCCCGAGAGCGCCGCGCCGATGACGGCGACCGTCGTCAGCCCGAAGACCGCCATGAGGATCACCCCGCGGTCGGGCACTCGGCGGGTGATCGGCCCGACCAGGGCGTTGCCGAGGATCTGCGTGAGACCGACAAGGGCGGCGATCACGCCGGCGACCCAGATCAGGTCGCGACCCAGCAGGTCGAGGAAGTAGCGCTGCCACGAGTAGAACCCGTAGAAGAAGAAGAGGCCCTGGATGAGGCTGGCGAACATCAGGAAGCGGACGACGCGGTCGCCGAGCCCGTGGGCGATGCCGGCGTGGGCGATGCGCCGCGTCTCCTCGCCGAAGCGCGCGACCTTGAGCGGTCGCGGCGTGAAGCCCAGCTCGCGCATCCACACTACGCCGATCACGATCGCCGGCACCAGGATGACGGCGCGCACCGCGTACGGCACCCAGAGGTCGAGCTGCCCGAGCAGGCCGCCGGCCGTCGTGCCGATCAGCATCGACACGCCGAAGACCATGCCGTAGCGGGCGAAGATGGGCTCGAGCCGGCCCTCGTAGCCGACGGCCTGCAGGGCGTCCACCATCCACGCCTCGACGGCACCGGTGTAGAACGTGAAGCCGAAGCCGAGGAGCACCGACACGAGGGCGAAGGGGACCAGCCCGGCCTCGAGCAGCCCGAGCCCGAGATAGAGCACGGTCGCCGCAAGGATGATCGAGCAGGAGAGCAGGTAAGAGATGCGGCGGCCCAGCGTGTCGGCGACGATGCCCGTCGGCACCTCGAAGAACATCTGCGCGACCGTGAACGCGGCGTTGACGACCATGACCTCGAAGATGTCGAGGCCGACGTCGAGCAGGAAGAGGGTGTTGACGCCCCAGATGAGGGACTGCGCCAGCGTCGTCGTCGCGCCGATGGCGAAGTACGTGCGGGTGATGCGTCGCTGGGTCATGAGGGACTGTCCCCCGCGTCCCGCGCTCTCACTCCGCCGTGTAGGCCTCGCCGCCGGACAGATAGCCGATGAGCTCGAAGTCGCGGCCGGCGGTCGAGTACGCGAAGTCGCCGGGCCTGTCGCCGGCGCGCATCGGCTCCGCGGTGAACGGGTTCGTGGGCCACTCGGTGCCGACGGCGTCGAGGGAGCGCGCGAACTCGGAGTCGGGAGCGAACAGGGGCACGGCGGGCGGACGCCCGCCGTGCCCCTCCGCCCAGGCATACACCGCCGACGCCAGCTCCATGATCTCCATGCGTACGCGGTCGTCGCTCATCGCCGCGAGCTCCTTCTCGTAGGCCGTCTCGGTGACGGGCCGCAGCACCACCTCGAGCGGCGTCGCCCCCGCGCCGGCCGCCACCAGCACGAGCGTGCCCCGGCGCAGCACGAGCTCGCACGAGGAGCCGAGGGCGTCGCCCCCGCCCGTTCCGGGCGAGGGCGTCGCGGCGACGCCCGCCCCGACGCGCAACCCGCCGGCCCCCAGCGTCGCGGCCCGCGAAGGCCCGTAGTCGACGCGCACGAGATACGCGTCGCCGTCCTCCCAGACCTTGACGAGGGTGCAGTCGGCGAGCGCCACGTCGGCGGCGCGCCAGAAGCCGGTGTAACCCTCGCCGGCCCCCTCACCGCCGCAGGCGCCGAGCGCGCCGATGGCGGCCGAGACGGCGGCGAGGAGCAGAACGATGGCGAGGGCCCGCGCGACGGCGCGGGCCCTCGCCATCGTGCGGGCCGTCGCCGCGGCCGACTGCGGCCGGGCGGCCGCCGCGCCCGCCGCGGGCGGGCGGCCTCGGCCGTCGGTCACGTCGACGCCGTCGCCGCCGGCTCGGCGAGGAACTCGTCGCGCAGCACGGCGGCGATCTGCTCCGGCGTCTGGAAGATCAGCTCGCCGCCGAGCTGCTTCTGGAGGAAGTAGTCGTCGGTGCGGTAGTCGGGCTTGAAGGCCGAGCGGGCGATGACGCGGAGCACCACCGGGTGACCGGCCTCGGGCCCGCCGAGCGGCCCGCCGTGGAGCGTGAAGTTGAACGCCGACAGACCCTCGCGCTCGTACCAGGCGAGCACCTTCGAGAGGCCGGCGGCGAGGTACGCCACCTGCTCGTCGCCGAGCCCGGCCACCCGGGCCACGCCGGGCACCACGGCGATCACCTCGCGGCCGCCGGTGGGCGCGAAGGGGGTGAGCCAGCGGCAGCCCGCCCGGGCGGCGATGAAGCGGTCGCCCTGGGCCTGCTCCTCGGTGACCAGCGTCTGCCAGTAGGAGATGCCGTGCTCGGCGAGGAAGGCGGCCGAGCGCTCCCACGCCCGGCGCACGAGCCAAGGGACGCCGGGACCGCCGAAGATCTGGAAGTGCGGGTGGGCGAGGCTGGCGCCGGCGGGCAGCATGTAGTTGCAGCACACCTCGAGGTGCTCGAGACCCGGGTAGGCGCGCTCGGCGCGGCCGGCGAAGTCGACCGCCGCGCCGAGCCCTTCCTCCAGCAGGTCGGGGGTGAACTCCGAGGCCCGCAGGAAGTGGTGCTCCGGGTACGTGACGACCGCGTGCAGCGCCGCCAGCGGGAACAGGTTGGGGAAGACGAGCGCCCTGCCACGCTGCAGGCGCCCGCCCTCGACGACCTCGTCCGGGTAGCGCGGTGTCGTCTCCATGACCTTCTCGGGGCAGAAGAAGCAGCCCTCCCGGGAGCGCCGCGCGAGATCCTCGGCGTGGGCCCAGTCGGTCGTGCCGTAGAACATCTCCTCCTTGGCGGCGAGCTCCGACGAGGAGACGGCGGTCATGCCGGTCAGAGGGTCGCGGCGCACGGCGATCGTCTGCTCCGCGTACTCCATGCCTGCCAAGGGACTGAAGAACCCGGCCTTCTCGACGCTGCGCTCGAACTGGATCAGTCCCATGCGGCCCTCCCTCGAGTCGGCGGTCTCGGCCGCGATGATACGGCCGCCGCGGGCAGGCGGCAACGATGACGCGGCCTCGCGACCGCCCTGCCGATCGTCCGCCCGCCCGGCCGCGCCGTCCGCCGGCTACGCGACCCGGGCCAGGCGCTGCCGCTCCTGGAAGGCGCGCATGCGGCAGCGGTCGCTGCAGTACTTGCGCGCCGAGTTCGCGGTCGTGAACTCGTGGCTGCAGGGGGCATAGGCGCAGCGGCGCGTCAGCAACGGCGCGTCGTGCCGCTGCCGAGGCTCACCGGTGGCGACCGCCGACCGGCCGTGCACCGTACAGAACTCGGACGGGTTGTAGCGCGACAGGCGCGTCAGGCATCCGCGGGCCGCGCACACACGCCCGGCTCCGTACGTCCTCACGGGCTCGGCGCGGCCGCCCGGGAGCCGGACCTCTCCGTGTCTGGGGATCTGGTCGCCGAGCCTCACAGCCGTGACCTCCCTCAAGAGAGAGGGCGGAGCGCCCCGGTCATCATCGTCGTGCGGTGCGCCCCGCGCCGTTCGATAGCCCAACGCTTCCCGCTCAGCGGAGTTCGAACCGCGCCAGCGTTAAGCGCAGGTAAAGCGCGCCGGTGTGGCCGACCTCCGCCGGGCGGCACGCGCGCCCCTCCGCGCGGCACCCGGCCGCTCGCCGCCGCGGCAGCCGCGGTCGCTCGCGGCCGTGGCTGCGCGGTCGCAGCCCGCGGGCGTAGACTGCGCCCGACGAGGAGGAGCCGTGGAGCAGCTCATCATCACCGCGGGCCTGACCGGCTCGCGCATCAGCAGGGAGCAGACCCCGCACATCCCGATCACGCCCGACGAGATCGTGGGCGCGGGGATCGAGGCCTGGCGCGCCGGGGCCTCCGTGCTGCACGTGCACGTGCGCGACCCCGAGACGGGGCTCGGCACCCAGGACCTCGAGGTCTTCGCGCCGGTCGTCGAGGCGCTGCGCCGCGAGACCGACGCCGTGCTCTGCCTCACGACCAGCGGGATCCCGGGGCGCAACCTGCCCGTCGAGGAGCGCCTCGCGCCGCTCAGCCTGCGCCCGGAGATGGCGTCGTTCGACGCCGGCTCCCTGAACACGCCGGCCGGCGTCTTCCTCAACCCGCCCGAGTTCCTCGACGCGCTGGCGGCGCGAGCCCGCGAGCTCGGCGTCAAGCCGGAGCTCGAGTGCTTCGACGCCGGCCACGTCGCCACGTGCCTGCGCTACCTCGCCGACGGCAAGCTCACGGCGCCGGCCCACTTCCAGTTCGTCCTCGGCGCGCCCTACGGCATGCCGGCGACGGCGGCGGCTCTCGTCCACCTCGTCGCCATGCTGCCCGGCGACGCGACCTGGTCGGTCATCGGCATCGGGCGCGCGCAGACGCCCATGGCCGCGCTGGCCGTCGCCATGGGCGGCCACGCGCGCGTCGGCCTCGAGGACAACATCTACTACCGCAGGGGCGAGCTGGCGACGAGCAACGCCCAGCTCGTCGAGCGCGTCGTCCGCCTGGCCGAGGAGCTCGGCCGCGAGGTCGCGACGGCGGCCGAGGCGCGGCGGATCCTCTCGCTCACCTGAGAGGCAGTCTGGTACCGTAGAGCACCGCCGCCGCCATCAAGGGCGTCGGCCCGCGAGGAGGGAGTGCCCGAGTGATGACCGCTGCGTCCGCCGACGAGACGGTCCGCCGCCAGCTCGAGGAGCTGGGGCTCGCCGGCAACGGCGCCGTGCACCGCAACCTGCCGCCGGCCGAGCTCATCGCGCGCTCGCTGGCGCGCGCCGAGGGTATCCTGGCGGCCAACGGGGCGCTCGTCGTCAAGACCGGCGAGCCCTCCGGGCGCTCGCCCAGCGACCGCGTCATCGTCGAGGAGGGGCCCGCCGCCGAGCAGGTCTGCTGGGGCGACATCAACCTGGCCTGCAAGCCGGCGCTCTTCGACCGTCTGCTCGACAAGGCGCGCGGCTACCTCCACGACCGCGACCTCTACGTCTTCGACGGCTTCGCCGGCGCCGAGCGCACCTACCGTCTCCCGGTGCGCGTCGTCGCCGACGCCACCTGGCACGCGCTCTTCGCCGACACGCTCTTCGTCCGCCCGACGCCGATCGAGCTCGCCGACTTCGCCCCGGGCTTCACGGTGGTCGCCTGCGGCGCCCTGCGCGCCAGCGCCGACTTCGACGGCACGCGCAGCTCCGTCTTCGTCGGCATCAGCTTCACGCGCAAGCTCGTGCTGATCCTCGGCAGCATGTACGGCGGCGAGATCAAGAAGGCCGTCTTCACGGTGATGAACTACCTGATGCCGCAACGCGGCGTGCTGCCCATGCACTGCTCGGCCAACATGGGCGAGGCCGGCGACGTGGCCCTCTTCTTCGGCCTCTCGGGCACCGGCAAGACGACGCTCTCCGCCGATCCCGTCGCGGCGCCTGATCGGCGACGACGAGCACGGCTGGAGCGACCACAGCGTCTTCAACTTCGAGGGCGGCTGCTACGCCAAGACGATCCGCCTCTCGGAGAAGTCGGAGCCGCAGATCTACAACGCCATCAGGTTCGGCTCGATCCTCGAGAACGTGATCATCGACCCGCAGACGCGGGCCATCGACTACGACTCCGACTTCCTCACCGAGAACACGCGCGCCACGTACCCGGTCGAGCACATCCCCGACGCCGTCCTCGGCGGCGTCGGCGACCACCCGCGCAACGTCTTCTTCCTCACCTGCGACGCCTTCGGCGTGCTGCCGCCCATCTCCCGGCTCACGCCCGAGATGGCGAGCTACCACTTCCTCTCCGGGTTCACGAGCAAGGTGGCCGGCACCGAGGTCGGCATCGACGAGCCGCGGCCGACGTTCTCGGCCTGCTTCGGGGCGCCGTTCATGCCGCTGCCGCCGGGCCGTTACGCCGAGATGCTGGCCGAGCGGCTGAGCTGGCACGAGACCGACTGCTGGCTCGTGAACACCGGCTGGACCGGCGGTCCGTACGGCGTCGGTCACCGCATGGACATCGACCTCACGCGCTCGCTGCTCGCGGCCGCCCTCGACGGCTCGCTCGCCGAGGCCGGCTTCGCGCCGCACCCCGTCTTCAAGGTGCTCGTGCCGCAGCGCTGCGAGGGTATCGCCGACACCGTGCTCGACCCGCGGGCGACGTGGGCCGACCAGGCCGCCTACGACGAGTCGGCGCGCAAGCTCGCGCGCATGTTCCGCGAGAACTTCGAGCAGTACGCGGACCAGGTCACACCCGAGGTCGCGGCGGCGGGGCCCGACCCCGAGGCGGCGGTCGACGCGGCGCTCGACACCGCGGTCACTCCGTAGCCACTCGAGAGTCACGACGCGGGGCACCCCGGCGGATCGAGTGCGGCCCGGACGGTCGAGACGCGCGCGGCGGGTCGAGGATGGCCCGCGGGCGGTCGAGACGCGGACGGGTGGCCCGGCCGGTCGAGAATCGCCCGGCCGGTCCGTACGCGGCACGCCTCGCGACCCGAGACGGCCGGCGCGGGGCCGCATCCCGGCCCGCGACTACAGCCGGGCGGCCGCCTCGTCGGCGACGGCCAGCGCGGCGTCGAGCCGGGCGAGACCCTCGTCCAGCTCCTCCTCGCCGATGACGAGCGGCGGAGCGACGAGCACCAGGTTGTCGTGGGTCATGAGGTAGAGGCCGCGGGCCATCGCCGCCTCCTTGAGGCGGCGCATCGGAGCCGCGGCCTCCCCCTTCGCCGCGTACGGGACGAGCGGCTCGCGCGTCACCCGGTCGCGCACGAGCTCGACTCCCCAGAGCAGGCCGAGGCCGCGCACCTCGCCGACCGCCGCATGGCGGCCGGCCAGCGCGGCCAGTCCTGGCCCCAGCCGCTCACCGAGCGCCGCCGCCCTCTCCACCAGCCCCTCCTCGCGCATGGCTTCGATCGTCGCGATCCCGGCGGCGCAGGCGATCGGGTTGCCGGTCGAGGTGAGGCCGCTGGCGAACTCGTGGTCGCGAAGCCACTCCCTCAGGCGCTCCGAGACCACCATCGCGCCGAGCGGCACGTAGCCCGAAGTGATGCCCTTGGCGACGGTCATGATGTCGGGGGCGACGTCCCAGTGCTCGCAGGCGAACCAGCGCCCCGTGCGGCCGAACCCCGCCATGACCTCGTCGAGGACGAGGAGGATCCCGTGGCGGTCGCACACCTCGCGGATCGAGCGCAGGTAGCCGTCGGGGGGCACCAGCACGCCGTTGCCGCCGGTGACGGTCTCGAGCACCACGGCAGCCACGCTCTCGGGGCCCTCGTACTGCAGGACCTCCTCGAGGTGCGGACCGCCTGAGCAGACCGGGCAGCCCGTGGACGCCACGCCATGCGCACCCGCGCCCGCCCCCTCCGCGTGCGCACACGGCCGCCCGGGTGCGGGTGGCACCCCGTCGTACGGGTGCCCCGCCGGACAGCGGTACGGGTAGGGATCGAGCAGCCGCACGACGCCGGGCACGCCGGGCTCGGCCGGCCAGCGGCGCGGGTCGCCGGTGAGCGACGCCGCGCCGGCGGTCGCGCCGTGGTAGGAGCGGTAGCGGGCGACGACCTTGCCGCGCCCCGTGTACCAGCGCGCCAGCTTGACGGCGTTCTCGACCGCGTCGGCGCCGCCGTTGGTGAAGAAGCTCGTCGTGAGGTCGCCGGGCGAGACTTCGGCCAGCAGGCGCCCGAGCCGGGCCCGGCCCTCGCTGGCGAAGCCCGGCCCGAGGGCGCAGAGCCGCCCGGCCTGGGCGGCGATGGCCGCCGTCACCCGCGGATGCTGGTGGCCGAGGTTGGCGCTCACGGCCTGCGAGGCGAAGTCGAGGTAGCGGCGGCCGTCGGAGTCGACGAACCAGGCGCCCTCGCCGGAGACGACCGGCAGCGGGTCGATCGCCGACTGCACCGACCACGAGTGCACCACGTGGGCGCGGTCGAGAGCGCGGATCTCCTCCCCGCTCAACCCTCGGTCGTCACTCATCAGCGGCTCCCCGCGTCGCCTCGGCCGTCTCGGCGGCCCGCGTCCTTAGACCGTCTCGCACGACGCGGGGCAATGCAAGCCGCGGGCCGCCGGCTCGAGGCGCGGCGCCGGCCCGCGACGGCGTCGGGCTCGCCCCCGCGGCCGGCGGCGCGGCGCGCGGTCCGCGCGAGGGCGGGCGGCGCGGACCGCGCTGCGCCGGGCACGGCCGGAGGCTGTACCATCAGGCCATGCGACGCGTTCTGCTTCGATCGGCGGCACTCTCGTGAACCGCGGCCCGAGGTCCGCGGCGCGCCGCACGGCCGCGACGGCGACGGCGGCCGCGCCGCCGATCCCGCCGGCGTCGCCCGCCGCCCTCGTCGCGTTCGCCCTCGTCGCGTTCGCCCTCGTGGCGTTCGCGCTGGTGGCGCTCGCGCTGGCGCTCCCCGGCTGCTTCGAGTCGCCCGCCGTCCAGGAGCCCGCGCTGCCGACGGGCAAGGCGCGGGCGGTGGCGCGGACCCTCCTGCCCTCGGTGGTCGACGTGCGCGCCTGGGGCGGCGGCATCGAGGAGGGGCGGGTGACGATCGGCACCGGCGTCGTCGTCGAGAAGGGCGGGTTCATCGTCACCAACGACCACGTGATCACGGGCAACGGCGACCGCGTCGCCGCCCAGATCGAGGTCGTGGTGGACGGCGGGGACCGCCTCGACGCCCTCCTCGTCGGCCGCGACCCGGCGATGGACCTGGCTCTGCTTCAGGTCGAACGCGGCGACCTGCCGGTGGCGAAGTTCTTCAAGGGCGACGCGCGCGTCGGCCAGGTCGTGCTCGCGATCGGCGCCCCGCGCACCCTCGACGACGGCTTCGCCGCGGGCAGGGTGACGGCCTTCAAGGAGGACGTGCGGGTCCCCGACCGCAGCGCGATCAGCGCCCTGCTGGAGACCGACGCGCCGCTGCTCCCGGGCTACTCGGGAGGACCGGTCTCCGACCGCAAGGGGCGCGTGCTGGGCATCAGCATCGGCACCACGATGGCCGACGAGGAGGACCGCGCCTTCGCCATACCCAGCGCCGACGTGCTGCGGACCGTCCGCCGCCTGATGAAGTTCTCGGCCCCGGCTGCGCGCCTGGCGCCGGCGACAGGTCTCGCGCCGGTGCCGGTCCGGGCGACGCCGGTCGGAGCGCCCGCCTGACCGCCCCGGGCAGGCGCCGGCACGCTTCGCGCCCCAGCTCGCCCGCGTCCGCTCGCGACGAAGGACCGGCGTGCTCCTGACGGCCGCCCTCTGGGCGGTCGGCCTGGTCGCCGGCATCGCCCTGCAGCGGCGCGTGCCGGACCCGCAGCGGCTCACCCACATCCTGTTCCTCGTGACCTTCTGGGTGACCTCGCCGCTCATGGTCTTCTTCGCCTACACGACGGTGACGCTGGACGCCGGCCTGCTCGCGGCGATGACGCTCGTCGTGGCGAGCTCGTGGCTCATGCTCGGTCTCGGCTTCGGCGCCGCGCGCCTCGCCGGCGAGGGCCCCGCCACACGTGGCGCCATGGTCCTCGCCGCCGGGCTCGGCAACACGGGCATCGTCGGCTTTCCCCTCGCCGCCGCTCGTCTTCGGGCGCGCCGGGTCTGGCCCTCGCCGTCGTGTACTCCGAGTTCCAGTTCCTGATCCCCGTGCTCGCCGTGTCGACGGGCGTGGCGCGGCGCTTCGCCGGCCCCGGCGCGTGCGCCCCCGGAGCGCCCCACCTGCGCACCCTGCTCCGCAGTTGGCTCCTCAATCCACCGGTCGCCGCCGGCGTCCTCGCCGTGACGCTGCGGGTCGCCGGCGCGGACCTGCGTGACGCCGTCGAGCCCCTGGGGCCGGCGGCGGCGCTCGCCATCGGCCTCTTCGGCTTCGTGCAGGTCGGCCTCGCCGCGCCGCTGGAGCGCGTCGCCCACTCCCTGGCCGACCTCGGCCGCGCCGCGCTCACGCTGGCACTGCGCTGCGGAGTCGCGCCGCTCGTGCTCTACGCCCTCGGTCGGCTCACCGGCGTCGACATCCCCGGCGCCTTCCTCCTGCTGGCGGCGACGCCGGTGGCCTTCCACACCATCATCCTCGCCCGCGTCTACGCCCTCGACGGCGCCCTGCTCCGCCTCGTCGTCGCGGTCTCGACCCCCGCGGTGATCGCCGCCGTGCTGCTCTGGCAGGCGCTCTGACGCCGACGCCGGCAGCGGCGGCACTCGACCCCGACCCGTTCGACTTGACCCCGATCCGTTCGTCGTGTTCACTGATGACTGAACCAGGTGAACACACAGGACCTGCCTGACCCTGGACCGGCGCCAGCGGGGAGTCGTCATGACCGGAGCAGCCCGCAGCGAGGAGCGCCAGCGCTTCATCGAGGACATGGCGCTCCTCTACGAGAAGGCGGGCCACACGCGCATGCAGGGCCGCATCATCGCCTGGCTCATGCTCGTGCGACCCGCCCCACCAGACCGCCGGCGAGATCGCCGCCGGCCTGCAGGCGAGCAAGGCGTCGATCAGCACGAACATCCGCATGTTCGTCGACTTCGGCGTGATCGAGCGCTTCACGCGCCCGCCGGAGCGGCGCGACTACTACCGCCTCAGCGACGACGCCTGGGCCCGGGCGGTCGAGCGCGGCTTCCCGCTGATCGACGCCTTCGACGGCCTGGCCGAGCGCGGGCTGACGCTGGTCGGCGAGCGGCCCGCGGCGCGCGCGAGCCTCGCCGAGATGCGCGACTTCTACGAGTTCTACGAGCGCGAGCTGCGCGCGGTCCTGGCGCGCTGGGAGCGCAGAAAGAGAGCGCGATGACACCCGTGATCGAGACCCACGGCCTGACGAAGTACTACGGGGAGAGCCGCGGCGTGGTCGATCTCGACCTCACGGTCGAGGCGCGGCGCCGTGTTCGGCTTTCTCGGGCCCAACGGCGCCGGCAAGACGACGACCATCCGCCTCCTGCTCGACCTGATCCGGCCGACGTCGGGCGAGGCGCAGGTCCTCGGCCTCGACGCGCGCCGCGACAGCGTCGCCATCCGCCGCCGCGTGGGCTACCTGCCCGGCGAGTACACGCTCTACCCGCGGCTGACCGGCGAGGAGACCCTGCGCTACTGGGGCAACCTGCGCGGCGGCGTCGCGGCGGCGAAGGTCGAGGCGCTCGCCGAGCGCCTCGACTTCGACCTCGCGCGCCGCGCCGGCGACCTCTCGACCGGCAACAAGCGCAAGCTCGGCCTGATCCAGGCCTTCATGCACGAGCCCGAGCTGCTGATCCTCGACGAGCCCACCGGCGGGCTCGACCCGCTCGTGCAGCGCGAGTTCTACGGCATGGTCGACGAAGCGCGCGACGGGGGCCAGACCGTCTTCCTCTCGTCGCACGTGCTCCCCGAGGTGGAGCGCGTCTGCGAGCGCGTCGCCTTCGTCCGCGAGGGACGCCTGGTCGCCGTCGAGGACGTGGCCGCGCTCGGCGAGCGCGCCGTCCACCGCATCGAGATCGAGTTCGCCGGGGCGGCGCCCAAGGCCGAGTTCGCCGCCCTGCCCGAGGTGCAGGACCTCGTCGCCAACGGAGCACCGGCTCGCGTTCACGGCGACGGGCCGCCTCGACGCCGTCGTCAAGGCGGCCGCCCGTCACGAGGTCGTGACGCTGACGAGCCACGAGCCCGACCTCGAGGACCTCTTCATCACCTACTACGGCGGAGGTGCGGGCGATGCTGCGTGACGCCTTCTTCAAGGGCTTGCGCGACCAGCGTCGTGCCCTGCTGTTCTGGTCGCTGGCGCTCGCCGCCTACGCTCTGTCCATGTGCTTCCTCTTCCCCAGCATCCGCGAGAGCGCCGTCGACATGCAGGGCTACATCGAGAGCATGCCCGAGGCCTTCCGCAGCGCCTTCATGGGCGAGTCGACCGACTTCTCCCGGGCCGACACCTTCCTCAACGCCGAGCTCTTCTCGTTCATGAGCCCGATCCTGCTGCTGGTGTTCGCGATAGGGCTCGCCGCGACCCAGGTCGCCGGCGAAGAGGAGGGCGGCAGCCTCAGCCTGCTGCTGTCCTATCCGGTCTCGAGACGCAGGCTGCTCGCCCAGAAGCTCGGCGTGCTGCTCGTGGGGATCGCCGCGCTGACCGCGGTCCACTTCGGCGCCCTCGTCGTGGGGGAGCTGGCCGTGGACATGGGCCTGACGGCAGGACAGCTCGTCGACGCACACGTGAACCTCGGCCTGCTCGTCGCGGCCATCGCCGCGGTCGCCTTCGCCGCCGGCGCCGCCACCGGCCGCCGAAGCGTCGCCATCACGGCGGGCGCCGGCCTCGCCGCGGTCTCGTATCTGATGAACGTGGTCGCACCGCTGGTCGAGCAGCTCGAGCCGCTACGCTACGCGTCGCTCTTCTACTACTACGGCGGCGCGGAGCCGCTGCGGGTCGGGCTGCAGCCCGGCTACCTCGCGGTGCTGCTCGGCGTGACGGCGGCGGCGGCGATCGTCGCCTTCGTGACGTTCGAGCGCCGCGACGTGCGCGTCTGAGCGCGCGCAGGGACCGCGGGCGCATCGCGCGCGCCGGCGGCGTGCGTTTCCGAGCCCGCACCGAGCGCACCGGCGGCGCGCGCGACCGGCGCGACGATATGCGGGGTGAAGGGGCAGGAGGCAGAGGGGCCGCGGCTGCTCCGCAGCCGCGGCCCCGCCCCCCGCGCGAACGGGCGGCGCCTCCCCCTCGAGCAGGCGCCGCCCGTCGTCGACTCACACAGCTGTCACGCCCGGCCGCCGGCGATGACCGTGCCGGCCGCCTCCGGTGCGTACCTCAGTGCTGGCAGGCGTGCTCGGGCCCGAGCGGCGGCAGCTGACCGGCGGCGAAGGCGCGGGCCGCCGTCGCCACGTCGTCACCGACGCCGGCGTGCACCTGGATGCCCACCTGACGGAAGCCGGCCAGCGGTCGGCCGCCGATGCCGCTGACGACGAGAGCGTCGACGCAGTTCTCGGCGAGCAGCAGGACCGGCGCCATGCAGCCACCCTCCACGTGCGGCGGATTGGTGACGACCTCGGCGCCGACGATCTTGCCGTCGGCGATCTCGACGACGGTGAAGCACTCGGCACGGCCGAAGTGCTCGGCGCGGGGGGCCTCGAGCCCGCCGGGGTTGATCGAGGGGACCGCGACCCTCAGGGTCTTGGCGGTGGCGCTGGGTTCAGTCGGCATCATCTGCTCCGTTCTCAATGTTCGCTCTCGAATTCGCTCGCGCCCCGGGCACGGCCCGGGTCCCCGTCATTTCGCGGGGCGGGCGCCGCGACCCTGGCCCGCACCGCGAGCTTGACCGCTCCCGTGGCGGGGAGCGCCCGGGCCCGGACCGCTATCGTGGCCGGCGCTGTGGCCCGCCCCCTGCATTCGCCCGCGGCCGCGGCCGTGACCCGGCCCGAACCCACGGCAGACACCGACCTGCGCCGAGCCGCACGACGGACAGTGCTCGTCGGCGGCCGGGTCGTCGTCACCCACCGCCCAGCGCGCGCCGCAAGCGTCACAGCAGCGTGCCGCCGCGGCCACGCGGTAGGCGCCGCCGCCGATGGCCAGGGCCTTGCCGCCGAGCAGGGCATCGGCGACCTTGCGCCGGGCGCTCTCCACGACGCGTCCCACGGTCTGGCGGGAGACGCCGAGGTAGTGCGCCGCCTCCTCGTGGCTGAGCCCCTCGTGGTCGACCAGCCTCATCGCCTCGAGCTCGTCGATGGCGAGCTCGACCGTCTCGAGCTGTCGCATAGGCACACCGGCGGGCTTGAACAGATCGGCCGGCGGGAGACCCGTGACGAGCCTTCGTATCGGGCGTCGGGGCACGTGGATCCTCAGGTCAGTCGGTTGCAGGCATATGCTCACATGGATGGTACCAGCGGCTGCCCCGACCGTCGACCGAGCGGCGCCGCCGGAGTCACGCCGGCGACGCCCCCCGCCCCTCGGCGGCCGGGGCGCCGGCGTCCTGGTCCGTGCCCGCGTCCGCCGCGTCGTCCGTGCCCGCCATCTCGCCCGCGTCCGCCGACTCGCCCGCGTCCGCCGACTCGCCCGCGTTCGTCGCGTCCGCCATCTCGCCTGTGTGCAGGGGCAACGAAGTGCGGGGGTCGTCCGCCGCGTCCGCCGACTCGCCGGTGTACACGGGCAGCGAATCGCCGAGGCCGTCCGCCGCGCCGCCCTGCGGCGCGGCGTCGGGCGCCGGCTCGATCACCTCGACCGGGTGAGGGTCGAGCTCGAGGTAGCGGGCGCCGGCGCGGCACAGCAGCCGCGAAGGGGAGTTCTGCAGGCGTTCCGCGGCGCCGCGCAGCGCGGGCCGCACGAACCCGTCGGGATCGAGCACGTCCTTGGCGACGAAGGCGGCGGCGCTCGCCGCCGCGCCGCGCGCGACCGACGTGCCCCGGCCTCGCCCGTCACCACGGCCCCGGCCCGCGCCGCGCCCGCCGCCGCGCCCGTCCGGGCGCGGCGCCGCGCGGCCGTCCGTCTGTGCACTCCTGAGGCGTCATGCCACTCATCCTCTCCCGTCCGTGCTCGCTCGGCTCCTCAGCGCCGAGGGCCGCCGCCGGGGCGGCCACCGCCGGCACCGCCGCCACGCCAGTACCGCCGCCACGACCGGCACCGCCGCCACGACCGGCACCGCCGCCCATGCCGCCGGCACGACCGGCGCCGCCGCCACCTCCGGGGACACCGCCACCGCTGTGGCCGGCCGTCGACGGCCCCAGAGCTGGGGCAGCGAGCCCTCGCCCAACGCCGTCACGGCCGCGCGCACGGTCGCCCCGCGGGCGCTGTACACGGGGATACCTGCCGCATCCAGGGTGCGGTGGGCGTTCGGGCCGACGTCGCCGGTGATGATGGCCTCCGCCCCCAGTCCCGCGACGGTACGGCTGGCCTCGATCCCCGCCCCGTGGCCCGACTCGACGGCGGCGTTGGCGTGCGCCGACCACTCGCCGGTCTCGCTGTCCACGAGCACGAACCACGGCGCCCGACCGAACCGCTGGTCCATCGGCGCGTCGATACTCTGATCCGTAGCACTCACCACGACCTTCATGACACGGCACCTCCGGTCTTCTCTCGGTACGGACAGCGACGTAGTAGGTGCGCTGCCCCTCTCTTCACGTCTCGACACGACCCTCGAGGCTCAGCGCTCGCAGGAGCTTCAGCGCCTCTCCGGGATGGATCCCCAGGCCGGCCGCGACGTCGTCAACGGTGCACGGCCTGCGCGCCACGAGTCCGACCGCGTCGGCGGCGACCGCGGCGAGCGGCGCGTCCACCGGCGGGGGAGCGACGTCGACGGTCACCTCGACGACGCCGGGGAGCAGCGCCGCCCTCTCGTGCAGCACCTCCGCCGGCACAGCTCGCACGTCCGCCTCGGCCGGCGGTCGGATGACCGTGCCCAGTTGCACCACGTCGGGTGCGATGCGCTCGACCAGCGGCGCCATACGCGCGACGGCGTCGGCGGTGTCGGTGACGCCGCCGAGCAGCAGCACCTCGAGCGCCAGGAAGCCCTCGTACTCGTCCCTGAAGCGGACCAGCCCCTCGACCAGCAGGTCGAAGGTCAACGCCGGGTGCGGACGGTTGACCGCCCTGAAGAGCGTCTCGTCGGGCGCGTCCAGGGAAGGGATGACGCGATCGGCGGCGCGCAACGCCCGGCGCACCTCGGGCAGGTACAGCAGCGACCCGTTGGTGAGCACGGCGACCGGCACGTCGCTGAGCTCGTGCAGACCGCGGACGACCTCGCCGATCTCCGAGTGCAGGGTCGGCTCGCCCGAGCCGGAGACCGTCAGGTAGTCGGGCTGGCCTCGAGCCGGCGCGCGACGTCGGCGAGCACCTCGTCGACCGGGGCCCGGCAGGCACGTTTCGACCGTCAGGTCGGTCGTGCGCCCGAGCTGGCAGTACACGCAGTCGAAGGTGCAGGTCTTGGGCGGCACGAGGTCGACCCCGAGCGAGCGGCCGAGCCGCCGCGACGGTACGGGGCCGAAGGCGTAGCGGGTCTGTAGCGTCGAAGACTCCATGTCGTGGCCCCTCAGGACGCGGGGACGGCTCCCCGGTCGGCGTCGAGGTCGAGCAGCGGCGCGACGGCGGCACGGAACGCCTCGGCGACCGGGGTGTCGGACGAGGAGAGCAGGTACGGCCGACCGGCGTCGCCGGAGAGCGCCACGGCGGGGTCGATGGGGATGCGCCCGAGGAAGGGCACGCCCATGTCACGGGCGAGCGCCTCGCCGCCGCTGCCGGCTGAAGATCTCGATGGTCTCGCCGCAGTGCGGGCAGCCGAGGCCGCTCATGTTCTCGATGACGCCGAGGACCGGGAGGCTCGAGCGCGCGGCAGAAGGTGATCGACTTGCGCACGTCGATGACCGCCAGGTCCTGCGGGGTGGTGACGACGACGGCGCCGTCGGCCTGAGGGATCAGCTGGGCCACGGCGAGCGGCTCGTCGCCGGTGCCGGGCGGAGCGTCCACGACGAGCACGTCCAGCTCGCCCCACTCGGTCTCGGCCAGGAGCTGCTCGATGGCCGAGTACTTGCGCGGCCCGCGCCAGATGACGGCCTCGTCGGAGTCGGGCAGGAAGAAGGCGATCGACATCACCTTGATGCCCATGTCGAACGCGATCGGCACGATGCCGCCGTCGGGCGACGGCCCGGGCCGCTGGTGCTCGACGTGCAGCAGCTTGGGGATGCTCGGCCCGTGGATGTCGACGTCGAGCAGCCCGACCCGGAGCCCTGCTCGGCGAGCGCCACGGCGAGGTTCGCGGCCACCGTGCTCTTGCCCACGCCGCCCTTGCCGGAGAGCACCATGACCGTGTGGCGGATGCTCGCCATGCGGCGCTGCAGCTTCAGCTGCATCTCGTCGGGCTCGCCGCCCGCGTACTCGCAGCCGCCGCCCTCGTGTGCCCGTGTCCCTGGGCGCTCATCGTCACGTCTCCCTTCGCGTCTGGTCTCGTCGGATCGGTCGGCCGGCGGTCGTCGCGCCCGGGGCCGGGGCTGCCAAGACGCCGACGACCGCGTCCCAGAAGGCGCGCACGTCGGCGGCGGCCCACCGTCGGCGCGTGCTCGACGAGCGTCCGACCCTCCCGCTGCGCCGCCGTGACGGCGCCGTCGTAGCGCACCCGGCCCACGGCCACGGCCCCCGCGGTCCACGCCTCCTCGGTGAGGCGGTCGGCGAGCGCCTCGTTGAGGTCCCACTTGTTGATGCAGACGGCGATGCGCCGCCTGAAGTGCTCCGCGAGCCGCACGACGCGCTCGAGGTCGTGGCGCCCGGCCACCGTCGGCTCCGTCACGATCACCAGCAGGTCGACGCCGGCGATCGAGGCGATCACCGGGCAGCCGATCCCGGGCGGGCCGTCGATGAGGACGAGCTCGCGGCCGTCCTTCTCCGCGAGCTGCCGCGCGCGTTCGCGCACCTTGGTGACCAGCTTGCCCGACGTGTCCTCGGCGATACCGAGGCGGGCGTGCGCCATCGGTCCGACCCGCGTCTGCGACGTGTAGAGCTCGCCGTTCACCGCCGGCTCCATCGCGATCGCCTCAGCCGGGCAGATGCGCAGGCACAGCCCGCAACCTTCGCACCTGAAGGCGTCGAGCCGCGGAGGGGCGTCGTCGCCGGACGCACCTGCCGGGTGGGCAGCGGCCTCGATCGCGTGGCCGCCCGTCACACTCGCCTGCGGCCACCCCATCGTCCGCGCCGAGCGCCCACGAGAGCGCGTCGAACCGGCACACCTCGAGACAGCGCCCGCAGCGCGTGCAGTCCTCCGCCGCGATCGCCGGCAGCGAGCGACCGCTGAACTCCTCGGTCGTCCCGACCGTCGGCTGCAGCACGAGGTGCAGGTCGGCCGCGTCGACGTCGCAGTCGGCGACGACCGGCCGCTCGGCGAGCACCGCGAAGCGAGGCCGTGAGGCTCGTCTTGCCCGTGCCGCCCTTGCCGCTGACCACCGCCACCTCGATCATGACGCGATTCCCTTCCACAGGTCTGAGTAGATGCGGAAGAGCCCGGGCACCACCGTGACCGGCAGCTCGCCGCGCGCGTACGCCTCGGCGATGCGGCGGTCGTCGGGGATGCGCGCCAGGATCTCGAGGCCATGCTGCGCGTGCGAGCGCCTCGACCTCTTCGTCGTGACTGTCCGAGCGGTTGATGACGAGCGCCGCGCGTTGCCCGAGGGCCTCCACCATCTCGACCGCCAGCCGCAGGTCGTGGACGCCGAAGGGCGTCGGCTCGGCCACCAGCAGCACGAGGTCGGCGCCGCGCACGGCGGCGATCACCGGGCACGACGTGCCCGGCGGCGCGTCGATGATGGTGACCTCGCCGGTCGGCACGTCGGCCAGGGCGGCGACCGCTTCGACGACGGGCGGCGCCTTGGCCTCGCCGACGTTCAGGCGCCCCTGCGCGAAGCCGATCGCTCCGCCCACGCCGGACGTGCCGGCTTCGAGGACGCCGATGGCGCGCGGCACCTCGGTGATCGCGTGCTCGGGGCAGAGCAGCGTGCAGGCCCCGCAGCCGTGACAGAGCTCAGGGAAGAGCGAGGACCGTCCCCCCGACGGGGACGATCGCATGAAACGCACAGACGTCGCCGCAGAGCCCGCAGCCGGTACACGCCGTTTCGTCGACGCTGGGCACCGGCACCGTCACGTCGCGCGCCTCGGCGAGCTCGGGGTGCAGGAAGAGGTGCGCGTTGGGCTCCTCCACATCGCAGTCGAGCACCCGTACGGGCACACCGCGTGACGACAGCGTGACGGCGAGACCCGTCGCCACCGTCGTCTTGCCCGTCCCACCTTTGCCGCTGGCGACGGCGATCCTCATGGCGACCTCGTTTCGATCTCGATGACGTTGTTCGGGCACGCGTCGATGCAGCTACCGCAGCCGATGCAGAGCGCGGGGTCGATCGCGGCGACGTCCCCGACCTCGATCGCACCCCGCGGGCACGACGTCGATGCACGCGCCGCAGGCGGTGCACGCCTCCGGTCGCGCGATCAGCGCGAGCTTGCGGGCCCGCAGCGGGCGCGGGCGCGCCGTGACCGGTGATGTCACCGGAGGGTTCGGCGGGACGGCCGCAGGCGCGGGTCCCCGGGCGGCCGTCTCATCGAGCGGCGCGCGGCGCTCGGGACGGCGCAGACCGGCGTCGTCGACCGCACGACGCCGTCGCTGCACGCCGGCGCCCGCGCCCGACCCGCCGGCACGGCCGCGGCCGGCGCCGCCCCTGCGGCCTCCGCCGCGCCCGGGCGCCGCCGCCCCCGCCGCCTCCGCTGCCACTTCCGTGTCCCATGACCCTCACCGTGTCCTGCCCGCGCACCACGGCGTCCGGGCGGGGGGTCGCGTACGCGACCCCCCGCCCGGACCGCCCGGTGCGCGGTCGACTCACTCCTCGGGCTGGTCGAGCGCGTCGGCGCGCTCGCGCAGCCTGACCGCGGTCTCCTCGAGGCGCTGTGCCTCGGCCCTGATCGCGGCCGCGTCCTCGGGGACGTCCTGGAACGCCCCGGCCGGCACGCCGAAGCCGGCGCCCCACCCGCGCCGCCACGCTGCCAGCCCGGCAGCCCGGTCGCGTAGTACATGTGGCGGTAGCCGCGACCGCCGCCTGCGCCGCGGCCGGCGCCCGCCGCGGCCGGCGCCGGCCCGCGACCGCCGCCCATGCCCCGGCCGAAGCCGGCGCCGCGAGCGCCTCCCGCGGCGCCGCCGGGTACGTCGTTCCCCGCGCAGTAGCCGAATCCGCCCCCTGTCATGGGGCCCATCCCTCTCGGTCCTGTCCTGTCTCCACCTGGCATCTCCGTGCCTCCTCGTGTGGCTTCCACAGGCCTCGCCGCGCGTCGGTCGCTGCGGCGATCACCCTGTGTCGTTATGAGCATATGCCCATTATAGCTCACCTCCCGAGAGCTGTCAACACCCTGCTGTGCGGCGCCGCGGATCAGACGATCGCCGGGTCTCGTGACGCACTCAGCAGCGCGATCGGGCAGGGTCGCGGAGCGGATGAAGGTACGTCGAAGCGGCCGCCGCCGGCTCGCGGCGGCTCGGCGCGGGGTCGGCCCGCGCGCAGGGGTCGGGAGCAGGGTGAGGGAGCGCGCAGCCGGCGGAGCCTCGCGAGGCCCCGCCGGCCCTCAGGAGTCCTCGCCTGTCGCCGCGCCGTCGCCCGCGGCGGGCGCCGCGGCGCCGCCGCGGGCACCGCGGCGGCGGAACGTCCCGTCGTCGACCCGCTCGGTCCACCCGCCTCGGGTCGGCGTCCGCACGTCGAATCGCTCCACGTACGGCTTGATATCGAGAAGAGGGGTCCCGTCGAGAATGTCGAGATCGTCAACGACGAGGACCCGGCCCCGCCGCGCGATGACGCGCACGATGCTGAGGCCGAGCGGGTTCGGGCGGTTCGGCGCCCGCGTGGCGAAGACCCCGCGCGGCGTGTCGTCGAGGAAGGGTGTGACCTTGAGCGCCGGCGGCCCGCTCAGGTGCAGCCAGTAGAGCAGGTGTACGTGGGAGAAGCCGTCGACATCGTCCAGCCCGACGGCGTAGGGCTCGAAGACCTCGACCTCGCCCCGGCAGCCCTCGGCGCAGGCGGACTGGATCGGAGTCGCCCCCGGGTCGCGGTGGGGGCTGCGGATGACGCCGATCGGGGTCAGGGTCAGGGCGGCCGCCCCGCCGCGGCACCGGCCGCGCGGCATCCCGCCTCGCCCGCCGACCCGCCGCCCGTCATCGGGTCCGTCTCCTTCATCCCCCCTACTTCCGGTCGCGACCCTTGTCCCTGTAGAACTGCTTCGCGCTCTTGTGGATGATCTTCCAGCGGCGCGCCTCCTCCTGGCGGAGACGGACGTCGCTGCGCATCGCCGCGACCTGCGCCTCGCGCTGCAGCTTGTGCCAGCTCGCCAGGCGCTCGGCGGCGAGCTCGCCGGCGGCGACCGCCGCGGCCACCGCGCAGCCCGGCTCGCCGTCGTGGGCGCAGTCGGTGAAGCGGCAGCCGCGCGCCAGGCTCTCGATGTCGTCGAAGGCGGCGGCCAGACCGGCCGGCGCCTCGACCATGGCCACGGCGCGCAGGCCGGGCGTGTCGAGCAGCACGCCGCCGCCGGGCAGCGGGACGAGCTCGCGCGTCACGGTGGTGTGACGGCCGCGGCCGTCGCCGGCGCGCACGGCGGCGGTCGCCTGCCGCTCTTCGCCGAGAAGGGCGTTGATGATGGTCGACTTCCCGGCCCCGGACGGGCCGATGAGGGCGACCGTGCGCCCCCGGGTCGCGTAGGCGCGCAGCTTCTCCAGGCCGAGGCCGCTCAACGCGCTCGTCAGGACGACGTCGGACCCGCGGGCCACTTCCGCCGCTTCGAGGCGGGCCGGCTCCGGTTCATCGGCGAGGTCGGCCTTGGCCAGCACGACGACCGGCACGGCGCCGCTCTCCCACGCGAGCGCCAGCTCACGTTCGAGGCGTCGCGGATTGCGGCCGCGGTCGATGGGGTGGACGACGAAGACGACGTCGACGTTGGCGGCGACCACCTGGAGGATGGATTCGGTCCCGGACGCCCCGCGCCGGAAGCTCGAAGCGCGGGGCAAGACGGCGACCACGAGGGCCATCTCGTGCGTCGGCGCCGGGTCGAGCACGACCCAGTCGCCGGTGACCGGGAGCTCCTCGTGCGCGCCGGCCTCGCGGCGCAGCCGCGCCGCGAGGCCGGCGCGCACCACGCCGTCGGCCGTCGCGGCCATGACGCTGCCGCGGTCGCCGCGCACGACGCGGGCCGGCACGTGGTCGCTCCCGGCGTGCGCGGCGAAGAGCGCGCGCCAGCGATCGGAGTAGCCGAGGTCGTCCAAGGTGAGCGGAGCGTCTGCTCCGGAGATGTCAGGCACTGCGGGGTCCTTCCCGTCGAGGTGCCCCGCCCGTGGTCTAGGCGCGGCGCACCGGTGTGGAGGCGTCGTGGGCGGCGAAGCCGGGCCGCGCTGCCGTGGCACTCTTCGTCATGGTCCGCCTCCTTCCGGTAGCCATCGCTGCGGTGTCCATTGTACCTCGCGGCGCGGCAGGCGGCTGCCGCGCCCCGCTACACGTCGTCGTCGAGGTCCTGCCGGCGGCGGAGGAACTCCTCGCGGTCTATCTCGCCGGCGGCGTAGCGGCGGCGCAGGACGTCGCGCGCGTCGTCCCGCCGCGGGCGCGCCGCCTCCTGCGGCCCGCTCGTCGTGCCCGCGGCGAGCGCGCGCACGAGGTAGACGAGGCCGATCACCGCGCCGGCGGCGAACAGCACCATGAAGAGGAGCATGAGCCAGGCTCCGGCTCCTCCCCAGCCATACCAGTCCCACATCATCTCGGCCACCTCCCGGAGGGGCGTCTCATTCAGTCTCCACGGCCGCGACCCGAGGCACGGCCACTCCAGCCTCGCTTCCCCCGCGACCCGTGGGGACAATCCGTTCGCCGCCCGGTAGGATGACGGCCGTGAGCCTGCCGCCACGGACGCCCTACGCGCTGCGCCGGGTCTGGGCGCCCGCCCTGTACCAGGGCGGGCGCGTCCGCCGGCGCTACTTCGAGGGCTGGTACTTCAAGTGCGTCGACGGCGACGAGCGGCGCGCGGTCGCGGTGATCCCGGGGGTGTCCTACTCGCCGGACGGGCGTCTCGCCCAGTCGTTCGTCCAGATCCTGCGGGAGGGCGGCCGCACGCGCTTCTTCTCCTTCCCCGCGGCCGCCTTCCGCTTCGACCCTTCCGCGCCGTTCCGCATCGCGGTCGACCGTTGCACGTTCTCGGAGTCGGGCATGACGTTGGATCTCGAGGACGAGGACGGCGCGATCCACGGGGAGGTCGCGTTCGGGCCGTGGTCGCCGTGGCCCGTGAGCCTGCGCGCGCCCGGCATCATGGGCTGGTACCGCTACGTGCCGCGCATGGAGTGCTACCACGGCGTGCTCTCGATGGACCACGAGCTGCGCGGCGTGCTGACGGTCGACGGTGACGAGTTGCGCCTCGACGGCGGCCGCGGCTACGTCGAGAAGGACTGGGGCCGCAGCTTCCCCAGCTCGTGGGTGTGGCTCCAGTCCAACCACTTCGGGCGCCCCGGTGTCTCGGTGACCTGCTCGGTCGCCAAGATCCCGTGGGTGCGCGGGAGCTTCGTCGGTCACATCGCGGGGCTGCTGCTCGACGGCCGCCTGCACCGCTTCGCGACCTACACCGGCGCCACACCGGCGGCCGTCGAGACGTGGCCCGGCGGCGCCCACGTCGTGCTCCGCGACGCCCGCGAGGAGCTCGAGATCGACGCCGACGGCGCCGTGCCCGGCGCCCTCAAGGCGCCGGTCCTCGGCGCCATGGAGGGCCGCGCCGACGAGGCCCTCGGGGCGACGGCACGGGTGCGGCTGCGCGAGCTGCGCGGCGGGCGCCCTGTCGTCGTCTTCGAGGGCGAGGGCGCCCACGCCGGCCTCGAGGTGATGAACGCGCGGGACGAGCTCAGGCCCGAGGCCCCGCGAGGACGGCGCCGCCTGGCCTGACGCCGGCCGCGGCGCACGACGCCGGCCCGTCCGGCTCGAGACCGGTCATCGCCGCCGGCGCGAGCGACGCCGGTGCGAGCGACGCCCGATGCCGTCGCGGCCCCGGATGCCGTCGCGGCCGCATGGACGTGCCTCAGGGGCGGCCCGCCGGTGCGTCGACGATCGGCCCCTGGATCGCGCCCAACGGCACGTCGGTGGGCGGCGCGCCCCGTGGCCCGCTCACCCAGCTCGCGCCCGCGGCGGCGATCACGACGGCGACGATCGCCGCCACCTCGACCGGCGAGAGTCGCTGACCCAGGATGAGGAAGCCCATCAGCGCCGCGACCGCCGGCTCGATGCTGAGCAGCACACCGTAGGTCGCGGCCCGCACACGGCTGAGGGCGAAGAGCTCGAGAAAGTAGGGGAGGGCCGACGAGAGCAGCGCCACCGCGAGGCCGAGGCCGAGCGCCTCGGGCGAGCCGAAGAAGCCCGCGCCCGACACGGCGAGGAGCGGGGTGAGCAGCACGGCGGAGCCGATGAGCATGAGGGTCACGACCGAGAGCGGGTCCATGGTCGTCACGGCACGTTTGGCGAGCAGCAGGAAGACGGCCCAGGCGCAGGCCGCGCAGAGGGCGAAGACCAGGCCCGTCGTGCTGACGTCGCTCGTCGGGCCGGCGAGGAGGACCACGCCCAGGCCGGCCAGCCCGATCCAGACGAAGTCGACCGGCCGCCGCGAGCCCATCACCGCGACCGCCAGCGGGCCGAGGAACTCGACCGCGACGACCACGCCGAGCGGGGCCCGCGAGATGGCCGCGTAGAAGCTCAGGTTCATGACGAGCAGGGCGACCGTCAGCGCGGCGACGGGCAGGCGGTCGGCGACCGGCGGGAGGCGCACCAGGCGCGGCCTGATCACTCCCAACAGCACGGCCGCGAGAGCCGTGCGCAGCCACAGCGCCCCGACCACACCGACGGACTCGATGAGCCGCGCGGCCAGCGCCGAGCCGGTCTGCATCGTCAGGGCGATCACGACGACGAGCAGCGCCGCGGAGGCGGAGGCCCGGCGGCTGTCGTGAGGGGTCGCGGGCGTCACGCCGCCAGCCTACCGGGGCGGCCGGCCGCGGCGCCAGCCGCCCGCTGAGGGCGACCCGCCGGCGCGACGTCGAGGCGTCGCGCGGCGGGTGTTGCCCTTACGGAAGACGGCGCGCAGTTGACGACCGCTCGGCACACGAGTACACGTGGACCAGCGGGTACCACCGAACGGGGACACAAGGGGGACCGATGCCGGGCGAGCCCTGCACGGCGCCGTCGCTGTACGCCTACGTGGTGCCGCCGGTGCTCGCACCGGCAGGCCCTACGCCGAGCTTCGCCGCGCTGCGAGTGCAGGACCTCCTGCGCTCCGTCTTCGTCGCCGCGGCGGCAGTCGTCGCGCTCCTCGTGCTGGCGGTCGCCCTCGCGGGCTCGCTCGACGCTCCCGCGTTCGCCCCGGCCGGCGGTGACCCGGTCGCGACGGTGATGAGCTCGGTGGCCGAGATCCACGTACAGGGCGTCGACGCCTCGGGGACGGTGCGCACCGCCCTCGGGACCGGCGTCGTCATGGAGGCGGACGGTCTGGTCGTGACCAACGACCACGTCATCACCATGGCTGGCGGCCAGGTCGCGTCCAGCGTGAGGGTGATCGCCGCCGACGGCCGCGAGGCGGTCGCCGCCTACGTGACCCGCGTGCCCGACCTCGACCTCGCCTTCGTCCAGGTCGACCTCGCCGGGCTCGTGCCGGCCACGTTCGCCACCGACCTCGCCGAGATCGAGACCGCGGCGCCCGTCTTCGCCGTGGGGGCCCCCGGCGAGTTCGCGGAACCCGTCTCGGACGGCATCGTGACCGAGGTACTCGAGCACATGGCCATCCCGCAGCGGCCCGAACTCCACACCTTGATCGAGTCGTCGACGCAGCTCGAGCAGGGGTTCTCGGGCGGGCCGCTGGCCGACGCCGAGGGTCGAGTGATCGGCATCAACGTGGCCACGCTCGGCGTCGAGCAGGGAACGAAGACCCTGGGTCTCGCCATCCCGAGCGCGCTCGTGCTCGCGGCGGCGGCCGACCTCTCCGCCCCGGCGCCGCCGCGCGCGCCGCCCAAGCGCAAGACCCCCGCTGCGATGCGCCGGGCGATGGCCGGCGCCTGGTAGCGCCGGCGGCCGGCCGGGAGCCGCCCGTCGCCGGCGGCCGACCGCGGGCGCCCAGGCGCGCCGACTCGTTCACCTACCGGCGCTGTCTCCGGTCTTTCCGTTGCGCCTGCCCGTTCAGTACCTCGTGAGCCCGACGGCCGGCCGGCCGCCGGGCATCTGCTCGAGCGGCAGGGCGTAGAACGAGCCCCCCGTGCGGTAGGTCTCGACGACGGCGCGGTCGAGAAGGTCCTCGTCGCCCGGCTCAGGGCCATCGTGGAGACGCACCTCCCCTGTCGCCGGCGCGAGCCAGCCCCAGCGGTGCTGGCCTTCGGCGACGAAGAGCGTCTCGAGGCGTGCCTGCGCCGCGGCAGTGAGGACCTCCTCCAGTCCCGTGACCGCCGCGCCCTTGGCCGCCCCTTGGGCGTAGCGCTCGAGGGCGGCCTCACGGCGCCGGACGACGACCGGCTCGACGAGCGGCCAGGCGGCCGCGTGCAGCCGGTCGGCGGTAAGGTCGTCCGGGCTCCCGTCGACGGCTCCTGCGAGGACGTTGGCGTGACCCGTCAGCGCCCGGTAGACGGAGAGGATGTGCTCGACGCCGGCCAGGACCAGCGGCTGGCCGCCACGGCCCACGGCGCTCGCCACGGCGCGGTCCACCTCGCGCAGGTACTCGACGATGCGTTCGTCGTCTTCCTCGCGACCTGCGCCGTGGCCGTGGTAGATCGCCGCCCGCGACACGTCGCGGCGCGGCCCGACCTTGGCGTGGAGCTGCTTCTCGACGACGAGGAAGCGCTGCGTGTCCCCGATCCCCTTGGGGGCGCCCGGGAGCTCGCGTTGCTCGAGCCGGTGGCGCGAGCCCTCGAAGAGCCGTACGCCGCTCAGGCTCAGGGCGAGAAGGTGGAAGGGCTGGTCGGGCCACATCCCCTCGAGCAGCGGACGCAGGTGGAAGCGGCCGCCGACGACGAGGAACTCGGGCAGCGTGTACGGCAGGCGGAACTCGCGCGCCCAGCCGGCGGCGAGGTAGACCGCCAGCCCTTCACCCTGATGTCGCCAGAACACGCTGTCGTCGAGCCGAGCGCGCCCCGGCTGCAGGACCGTGCGGGCCTCGGGCGTGCGAAGGCCGAGCGCCAGTAGGCGCCCCTCGGCTCGATCGAGGAGGTTCTTCAGGCGGGGCCTGTCCTGCTGCGTCTCGGCCCCCCTGCGATGCGCGGGCATGAAGAGCGACACGCAGGGTCCGTCGCGCGGCGCAAGGAGTCCGTCGATGTCGACGCCGGTCGGGACCTCCATGAGTCTCCCTCCGTCCGATCCGCGGAACGCCGGCGGCGCTCCCCCTTCGGGCACGGCCGCCCGGCGCTACGACTTGACGGCGACCAGAGAGACCCCCAGCTGCTCCTCGACCTCGCGGATGCGGCCGAGCTGCCGCTCGTCCGCCTCGGCGGGATCCACGTCGTGGCACGAGAAGGCGAGGATGGTCACCCCGAGCTCGCGCTCGAGCGCCGCGACCTCCCCGAGTTCCCGCTCGCCGAGCTTCGTCGCAAGACTGCACAGCATGGCCCTCACTCCCTCCACACGAGTCGATAGACCCGGCCTACCCGGCGGCGCCGACGATGATGCGTTGGAGGACGGCGCGCCCGAGTCCGGCGGTGACCGGGAGGAGGCCCCGGCCGCCGGCGAGCGGGAGGAGACCCGTCCGGCCGTCGCCCGGCGACGGCGACGATGGGGGAGCCGGGGTCGGGGAAGGCTGCGGACGGCGACGGCTTGAGACGGCGACGCCGGCGGGGACCGCGTGACGCGGTCCCCGCCGGCATCGCCCGCGAGCGTCCCGGCGCCGCGCCGCCGCTCAAGATCACGGCGCGGCGGCGCAGACGCAGCCGATCAGTAGTTCTCGGCGAAGACCTGGAAGTACGACTGCGGGTGCGTGCAGGTCGGGCAGAGCTTGGGCGCGCTGGGACCCTCGTGGACGTAGCCGCACTTGCGGCACATCCACTTCACCTTGTCGCTCTTCTTGAAGACCTCGTCGTTCTCGACGTTGGCGAGCAGCTTGCGGTAGCGCGCCTCGTGCATCGACTCGGCCTTGGCGACCATGCGGAAGGTCGTGGCCACCTCTTTGAAGCCTTCCTTCTCGGCCACGTCGGCGAAGGCCGGGTAGAGGTCGGTCCACTCCTCGTGCTCGCCGGCGGCCGCGGCCGCGAGGTGCTCGGCCGTGGTGCCCTCGAGCGGGCCGGCCGGATACGCGGCGGTGATCTCGACCACGCCGCCTTCGAGGTGCTTGAAGAAGCGCTTGGCGTGCTGGCGCTCGTGCTCGGCGGTCTGCAGGAAGATGGCGGCGATCTGCTCGAAGCCGTCCTTCTGCGCCGCCTTCGCGTAGAAGGTGTAGCGGTTGCGCGCCTGGCTCTCGCCGGCGAAGGCCTTGAGCAGGTTCTGCTCGGTCTCCGTGCCCTTGATGCTCGGCATTCAGAAGCTCCTTCTGTCGATGTGGGACTCAAGTAGTCTACATTGCCCGCGGCCCGGGCTAGAACCCTTCCAGTGGCGGGCGGTCCGGTGTGACACTCTGCCCCCCGACTCCCCGCGTTCTCACGGAGAGGAGACGACACGGGACCGAACGCAAGAAGCTCGCCACCGAACACGGCGCGCGCCGCCGCGGCGGTCGCGGCGTGGTCGGGGGTGACGAGGCGCCCGCTACTTCGCCGTGCAGCCGCACTGACCGCGGTAGACGATCTCGACACGCTCGACGGAGTAGCCGTGCGTCGCCGAGCTCGGGCAGCCGCAGGCAACACTTCATGGGGCTGGCGCACGCCGCGCCCTGCGGCTCGCAGCCCTGCCCGCACGACCGCAGGCAGGCGCTCATCTCGGGGGCCGGCACGTCGACGATGCGGCCGCAGTCGTCGCAGACGTGGTGGTAGTGCACGGTGACGTTGGTCTCGAAGAGGGCCGCGCCGCGGACCGAGACGCACCTCGGAGATCTCGCCCATCCCGACCAGCTCGGTGAGCACGTTGTACACGGTCGCCAGCGAGATCTCGGGGACGATCAGCTGGGCGGCGGCGTGCACTTCTTCGGCCGTCGCGTGCTGCGCCCCGCGCTCGAGGACGGTGACGACGGCCCGCCGCTGCGGCGTGACGCGCCAGCCGCGCTCGCGCAGGTGAGGGAGGAGTGCACCCGGCTTCATGCTCTCAGAGTACTGCGGCGCAGGGACGTTTGACGAGCCCCTCCGGCCGCCGCGGCGCCTACGCCGTGGAGGCGCAGCCGCAGCAGTGACCGTGGAAGATGATCTCGACGCTCTCGGCGACGCAGCAGGACGCCGCGAGCTCGGGCAGGTGAAGTGCAGCAGAGTCTCGTCGGCGACCGGCACGTCGGCGATGCGCCCGCACGTGTCGCAGATGCAGTGGTAGTGACTGGCCACGTTGACGTCGAACAGGGCCGCGCCGCGCCCGAGGCGCACCTCGGCGATCTCGCCCATCTCGACCAGCTCGGTGAGCACGTTGTACACGGTCGCCAGCGAGATCTCGGGCACGACGAACTGGGCGGCGATGTGGACCTCTTCGGCGGTCGCGTGCCGCGCCCCGCGCTCGAGGACGGTGACGACGGCCCGCCGCTGCGGCGTGATGCGCCAGCCGCGAGAGCGCAGACGCAGGAGGAGTTCGCCTTCTTTCATGAGTCTAGGATAGCGCTCGGAATGTCCCTTGGCGAGCAGGCTCAGGCACGATCGGCCGGACCGCGGCTCTCGCGGCCGCCGGAGCGACGCGCGCCGATGTCGCGCACGACGCTGAGCACGACCTCCTCCCCGCCCTCGGAGAGCACGCCGCGCGAGCTGACCTCGACGGGGAAGAGCGTACCGTCCGCGCGCCGGTGCACGGCCTCGAAGAGCACGTCGCCGTGGGTCGCCTGCTCGAGCTGCTCCAGCACGTGCGCCCTGGCGTCCGCCCTCAGATCGAACAGCGTGAGCTCGCGCAGGCGTTCGGGCCCGTACCCGTACGCGTCTTCCGCCGCCCGGTTGGCGTCGAGGATCCGCGCGTCGCGGCGCCGAACGACCAACATGATGTCCGGCGCCGCCGTCCACAGCAGCTCGTAGCGGCGCAGCAGATCCTCGGAGGCCTTGCGCTCGGAGATGTCCTGGATGATGCCGACGAGGTACGGCGGCTCGTCGTCGCCCGCCCGCACGAGGGACATGGTCAGGCTGGCCCAGAGCTCCCTGCCGTCGCGGCGCAGGTAGCGCTTGTCCATCGGGGCGCTGGCGGCGGCGCCGCTCTCCAGCGCCTCGACGCGCTCGAGCTGCGCCTTCAGGTCGTCAGGGTGGGTGATCTCCTGGAACCGCCGGCCCTCGAGCTCCTCGCGCGTGTAGCCGAGCATCTGGCAGAAGCGCTCGTTGACCCGCAGGAAGCGGCCGTCGAGGGCGACGTGCGCGACCCCGACGGCCGCCTGCTCGAAGGTCGCCCGCAGGCGCCGCTCGCTGCGGCGCAGGTCGACGATCAGGCCCTCGCGCTCGCGCTCCACGCGCTTGCGGTCGTCGATGCGCCGCAGGTAGGCGCTGATGCCGGCCGAAGTCGGGTAGACGCGCGTCTCCAGCCAGCTGTGCGTGACCGGCGACAGACGCTCGAAGACGGACGGCTTGCCGAGCTCCATCGCCTCCCGGTAGTGGGTCTCCAGCGGCGTGCCGAGAAGCTCGGGCCACAACTCGAAGGGCGTGCGCCCGATGAGCTCCTCCGGCGCCTTGCCGCCGATCTCCGCGGCGAGGGCGTTGACGTAGACGTAGCGGTAGCCCCAGTCCATGGCGAGGAAGCCCTCGTCGATCTCCTCGAGCAGCGCCCGCAGGCGCGTCTCCCGGTGCTCCTCGACCGGCTGCAGGTCGCCGGTCGCCGACTCGAAGCGGGACACCGGGCAGGACTCGTGGAGCCCGCGCTTCTCCATGCGCAGGCGCACGCCGTGGTCGACCTCCACGTGGAGCTCGTCCATCAGGCGCGCCATGAGGAAGAGGCCGCGGCCGCCGGTCCCCATGACGTCGGGCAGCCGCGTGAGATCGAGGGCGTCGATGTCGAAGCCCCGTCCGCGGTCGACGACCTCGGTCACGACCGCGTCCCCGGTGAAGCGCACCGATACGTCCATCGCCGCGCTCGCTCCGCTGTGACGGATCACGTTGGTGCAGGCCTCGGTGAGGCAGAAGACGACGTCGTCGATGACCGCGTCGTCGGTGCAGAGCAGCCGCAGGTAGTCCCTGATGCGCTCGCGCGCACGCAGGAGACGGGCCGGCTCGAGAGGGAGCTCGAACCGCAGTTCGGGCCAGGACCGCTGCGCTGGCGCCTTCTGGATCACCGTCCTCCGCCCGACTGTCGCGTGACGGTCGCCGCCGGCACCGCCGGCGGCCCTGGCCTGACTTCGTCGTCCACCCATGCTCCTCGCCGAAGATGTGCCCGACGCTCAACCTTCCCCGAAGGCGGCGCGCTTCAACACGGGCGCCGCTGTGATTGAATCCACCCTGGAGGGTGGAGTCGGAGGAGGAGACGCAGATGGACTGGAAGCTCGCGCTGGCGGCGGCGGAGGCCGAGTACGCCGAGCGGCACGCCGGTTCGCGCGAGGCGATGGCGCGCATGGCCGCGTGGATGCCCGGCGGCGACACGCGGTCCACCACGTGGTTCCGCCCGTTCCCCATCGTGATGGACCGCGCCGACGGCGCGGAGATGACCGACGTCGACGGCAACGTCCTCCTCGACTTCCTCGGCAACTACACCGCGCTCGTCCACGGGCACCGGCCGCCGTTCATCCTCGAGGCGATCGGCGCCGCCCTCGAGCGCGACGTGCTCTTCGGCGCGCCCATGCCCGAGCAGGGCGAGCTGGCGCGCCGCATCGTCGAGCGTCTCGCCGCGGCCGAGCGCGTGCGCTTCACGAACTCGGGCACCGAGGCAGGCATGGTCGCCGCACGCATCGCGCGCCGCTTCACGGGGCGCGAGCGGCTGGCGGTCGCCGAGCACTCCTACCACGGCTCGTACGAGCCGCTCGTCTGGGAGGCGGCGGCGCGGACCGGCACGGCCACCTTCCCCGTCAACGACATCGCCGGCGCCGAGCGCGCCCTCGACGGGGCCGGCCCGCTGGCCGCCGTCTTCCTCGAGCCGGTCCTCGGCTCCGGCGGGGTCATCACGGCGGACGACGACTTCCTCGCCTTCCTGCGCGAGTACACGCGGCGGAGCGGCGCCCTCCTCGTCTTCGACGAGGTGATGACGTTCCGGCTGGGCTACGGCGGCCGTCAGGAGGCGACCGGCGTCGCCCCCGACCTGACGATGCTCGGCAAGATCATCGGCGGCGGGATGCCGGTCGGCGCGGTCGCCGGACGCGCCGACGTGCTCGCCGTGACCGACCCGAGCAAGCCGGGGAGCATGGAGCACAGCGGTACCTTCAACGGTCACCGGCTGACGATGGTCGCCGGGGCGGCGAGCCTCGACGCGCTCGACCGCGCCGCGGTCGAGCGCCTCAACCGGCTCGGCGACCGGCTCCGCGACGGTCTCGCCGCGGCCGCCGCGGCATCGAGGGTGCCCGTCTCGGTCACCTCCTGCGGGTCCCTGCTGAACCTGCACGCCGCGGCCGGGGTCACGACTCCGGCGCAGGCCGAGGAGGCGGCACACTCGGACCTCGCGCGCTACCTCCACCTGGCGCTGATCGATCGGGGGGTCTTCATCGCCCACCGCGGCGAGATGTGCATCTCGACGGTGATGACCGAAGAGACCGTCGACCGGGCGGTCGCGGCCGTCGCCGACGCGCTCGCCGCGGCGGAGCGGCTGGAGGGCCTCGCGTGAGCGCCGCCCGACGCGAGGCCCGCCGTCCCGCCACGCCGGGTCCAGCCTCGATCCGGAACACATCCCGTCCAGACAGACGAATGCCGGATCTGAGCGTCCCCGTCCCAGAGGAGGGTCCGTCGTGAACACCGAGGTCATCGTCAGTTGCGCCGTCACCGGCGGCACCGAGCCGGTCGCCCACCGGCCCCGGACGCCGGCGGAGATCGCCTCCTCCGCCATCGAGGCGGCGGAGGCCGGCGCCGCGATCGCCCACATCCACGTCCGCGACCCCGAGACCGGGGCCGCCTCGCGCGATGTCGCGTTGTACCGCGAGGTCGTCGAGCTCATCCGCGCGAGCGGCGTCGACGTGATCCTCAACCTGACCACCGGGATGGGCATGGACATGGTCGTCGAGGACGACGACCCGACGCGCGCCGCCCCGGGCAGCGACATCGTCCCCGCCCTCGAGCGCATCCCGCACGTCGAGGAGCTCCTGCCCGAGATCTGCTCCTTCGACTGCGGCGTCTACGTCTTCGGCGAGAAGACGGTCTCGATCACCACTCTCGAGATGGCGCGCAAGCTGGCGCGGCGGTTCCAGGAGCTGGGCGTCAAGCCCGAGCTCGAGGTCTTCGACATGGGCAACATCGAGATCGCCCGCCTGCTGCACGCCGAGGGCCTGCTCGACGACCCGCCGTACTTCCAGCTCTGTCTCGGCGTCATCGGCAACGCGCCGGCCACGCCGCAGGCGATGACGGCGATGGCCGAGATGCTGCCCGCAGGCTCCGTGTGGTCGGCGTTCGGCGTGTCGCGCTTCGAGATGCCGATGGTCGCCCAGGCCGTGCTGCTCGGCGGCAACGTGCGCGTCGGGCTCGAGGACAACCTCTGGCTGGCCAAGGGCGTGCCGGCGAGCAACGCCCAGCTCGTGGAGAAGGCGATCGCCATCATCGAGAGCCTCGGCGGGCGGGCGGCGACGCCGGACGAGGCGCGCGCCCGGCTCGGCCTCGGGCCACGCTGACTTCAGCCGACGCGCCAAGCGCGGCCTCCGGCCGCGCCGACCTCGGCCGAGGCGCGCCGGCACGGCCTCGGCGGCGCCCACTTCAGCCGGGTACGGCGGCGCTCACGCCGGCAGCGTGACGCGCGCCGCGGCGTGCGCCTGCACCCACTCCCAGTCGAGGGCGACGCCGAGACCCGGCCGCGGAGGCGCGGCGATCATCCCCTCGGCATCGGGCCGCAGCGGCTCGACGACCCCGTACTCCCACGGCTCGACAGGGAAGGGAAGCTCGAAGTAGCTCGTGCGCGGAGAGGCCAGCATCACGTGCAGGTTGGCCGCCTGGCACAGCGTGTGGCCGTAGCTCACGGGCTCGAAGTCGAGCCCGTGAGCCGCGGCCACCTCGCCCAGCTTCATGAGGCCCGTGACTCCGGTGGTGCAGGTCGCCTCGGCGCGGACCGCCGTCCAGGGCGGGTCCTTGAGCGCCTCGGCCACCTGCAGCGGGTCGTACATCGAGTAGCCGGCCGCGAGCAGGGGGACGTCGAGCGCGCGCCGCAGCTCGCGGTAGCCGTCGAGGTCGAAGTCGGGCAACGGCGCCTCGTACCAGCGGGCGCCGAGCTCCTCGAGACCGCGGCCCACGCGCAGCGCGCCGCCGCGGTCGTACACGCTCTCGGCGTCGTGCATGAGGGCGAGGTCCGGGTGCTCGGCGCGCAGTCTCCGGAGCAGGGCAAGGTCGCGCGCCGGTTCGCCCCAGGCGTGTACCTTGACCGCGCGGCAGCCTGCCGCGCGCGCCGCAGCCACCGTGTCGAGGTAGTCCTCCTCGCTGCCCATCGTCGTCAGCGACGCGTAGGCGGTGATGCGGTCGCGCTCACCGCCGAGCAGCTTCCAGAGCGGGGCGTCCGCGTGGCGCGCGGCGATGTCCCAGAGGGCGATGTCCATGAGTGACAGCGGTGCGAGCGAGAAGGGGAAGACGACGCCGCTGCGCAGGTCGTCGGCCAGCGCCTCGCGGTCGTCGACGTCGCGGCCGAGGAGGGCCGGCGAGAGGGAGCGCAGCGCCTCGAGCACCGAGAGGTCGGTCGGGCGCGGCGTATACGAGTCGTAGCCGGCGAGACCCTCGACGCCGTCGGAGTCGGTCAGCTTGAGGATCGTCGTCGTCAGGTGGCAGACGTCGGCACGCTCCGTCCAGCGCAGGCTCGAACCATGGTCGACCACGAAGGCCTCGAGACGCTCCACGAGCGGCATGCCCCCTCCTCTCCGCCGGCGAGGCCCGGTCCGGGGACCGGCCGTCCCGGCTGATCGTTGGCGCTTCGGCCGGCCTCAGCCGGACTTCGGGGCCGCGGCGGCGGCTTCGTCGACACAGGCGGCCAGCGTCGCCCGGGCCGCCTCGTCGAGCAGCGGCCCCCGGCTCTCGGCCGCCCCGACCAGCTCGCGCACGCGCGCGGCCGCCTTCTCGAGCTCGCCGCGCCCGTGCGCCTCCCAGTGCTCGTACGACTGCCGGTCGGCGATCGCCGGGAAGAACAGCTCGCCGGCCCGCAGGCGCCGGCGGGTCTCCCGCTCCACGAGGAAGTTGCCGGCGTGTCCGACGCGCTCCATCGCCTCGGCCATGATCGTCGCGTCGCTGACCTCGACGCCGCCCAGGATCCGCAGGATCATCTGGGCGATCTCGTCGTCGATGACGATCTGGGGCAGCGACATGAGCCCGGCGCCCTGCAGCACGCCGATGCCGCCGGTCATGAGGTCGGGAAGCGCGGAGGCCACGGTGAGCCCCTTCAGCGCCTTCTCGTAGGCGGCCTGGATACCCGGGTACTTGGCGTCGGAGGCCATGGCTGGAGCCAGACAGGGGACGCCCAGGTGATGGGCGACCTCGGTGCAAACGGCCGCGGCGAGGCCCGTCTCGAGGGCGCCGAAGCAGTAGGTCGTCTCGCGCATGTCGAGCAGGCCGGGGCCGATGCCCATGACGAGCGGGGCGCCCGGTGCCCGGAGCTGGATCGCCGTCGCCGCGCCGAGGAACTCGGCGACGTTCATCGTCGCGACGCCCGCCGCGGTGATGGGCGCGGTCGCCCCGGCGATGGGCATCGGGAGCACGACGACGGGGATGCCGAGCGCGGCGAGGTCGGTCGAGGCGTCGAGGAGCTGGCTGTGGGCGTGGAGCGGTGAGGCCGTGCAGCAGACGACGCTGGTGCGCGGCCGGAGACGCACGTCGCCGCCGGCCGCCTCCGTCATCCGCATGAAGGGCTCGATCTGCCAGCGGCCCTCGATCTCGTGCTGCACGTGCATGGTCGTCCAGGTGAGCAGCGTCTCCAGCTCGCCCAGCGTGCGCCGCTCCTCGGCGACGTCGGTGGCCGTACAGATCGCCCAGGCGATCGAGGTGGACGGCATCGTGTCGAGCACCATGGCCGCGTGGCGGAGATCCTCCGTGGTGCTGCGCCGCCGTCGCCCGGTCTCCATGTCGAGCGTCTCGGGCGGCGAGCCCGAGTTGGTGAAGTGCGGCGCGCCCTCCGTGAGAAGGCAGTCGTCGTCGGGCGTCGCGCCGCCGAGGACGACGTCACGCGGGCAGCCGGCCAGCGCCTCCTCGACGAGCTCGCGGGGCAGCCGGGCGACGCCGCGCTCGCGATCGAGCCGGGCGCCTGCCGCGGCCACGGCGTCGAGGGCATCCCCCTCGCCGAACTGCATGCCGACGCTCTCGAGCAACCCGAACGCCGCGTCGGCGATGCGCGCGCGCTCCTCCTCGGTGCTCCACTCGACCCGGGCTCTCATGGCACCTCCAGCGCGGTCGCCGTACGCTCCGCCCGCTACCGCCGTGATGCGGCGGAGCCAACCTCACCCCGGTGCGGCGGAGCCAACCTCACCCCGGTCGTCACGCGGTCACGGGGCTCGAAGTCTGTCCTCTCGCCGAACGAGGGTCAAGGGAGCGGCCGCGGTCGCCCCACCCGGCGCGGCAGCATAAGATTCGGGAAGGCCGCCGCGGACCGGATCGAGCCGGGCCGGCGGCCGGATCCGGCCCCGTCCACGCTGCGGCCGGATCCGCCCCGAGGTGACGCAGGCAGGCGACCGGGCGACGCGGCGCCCGGCGAAAGGAGTCGCGCGATGGCGCTCGCATTCGGCCCCCGTCGAGGTCTCTACACCGACATCGGTGAGGAGCTGACCAAAGGCGCGGGCCAGCTCCCCGCCGACGAGCTGACCCACTTCGAGACTCTCGACCTGCTCTACCGGTCGCTCTGCGCCGTGCTCTACAACTACGTGCCGATGTCGGGGCACCCCGGCGGCTCCATCTCCTCGGGGCGCTTCGTCGCCGGCATCCTCTTCGACGGCCTCGACTACGACCTCGGAGACCCCGATCGCGACGACGCCGACATCATCTCGTACGCGGCGGGCCACAAGGCGATGGGCCTCTACGCGATGTGGGCCCTGCGCGACGAGTTCGCCCGCATCGGCGCGCCCGACCTGCTGCCCGCCGAGGCGAGGCAGCGCCTGCGCCTCGAGGACCTCCTCGGCTTCCGCCGCAACCCGATCACGGCGACGCCTCTCTTCACACGCTTCGGCGCCAAGGCGCTCGACGGCCACCCGACGCCGACCACGCCCTTCGTCCGCCTCTCGACCGGCGCCTCCGGCGTCGGCGTCGCGAGCTCGATCGGCCTCGCCTTCGGGGCCCGCGACTACTACGGCCCCGATGCGCCGCGCGTGCACATCGTCGAGGGCGAGGGCGGGCTCACACCGGGGCGCGTGAGCGAAGCCCTCGCCGCGGCCGGCACGGCCTCGCTCGGCAACGTCGTCCTGCATCTCGACTGGAACCAGGCCTCGATCGACTCAGAGCACGTCTGCCGCGACGGCGCCGAGCCCGGCGACTACGTGCAGTGGACGCCGGCCGAGCTCTTCTACCTGCACGACTGGAACGTCGTCTACGTGCCCGACGGCCGCGACGTCGCCCAGGTCATCGCGGCCCAGCGGTACGCGCTCGCCCTGGAGAACGGCCAGCCCACGGCGATCGTCTACCGCACGCTCAAGGGCTGGAAGTACGGGGTCGAGGGCAAGGCCTCCCACGGCGCCGGCCACAAGCTCTGTTCCGAGGGCTTCTACGAGGCGCTCGCCGAGCTGGCCGCGGCGCCCGGCGCGGCGCCCGTCGAGCTGCCGACCTGCGACGCCGCCGACCCCCGCTGCAAGCGCGGCGCCGACGGCCCGGCCGCCCTCGAGGAGTGCTTCTGGGTCGGCGCTCGAGCTCATCCGCGGGCGCGTCGGGGAGTGGAGCCCGACGGCGGCGGCGATGAGCGCCCGGATCGCGGCCGCGAAGACGCGTCTCGACCGGCGCGGCCGCCGGCCGCGCGCCGCCGCGCCGCGGGTCGCGGCCGCCTTCGAGACGGCCGCCGCCGCGGCCACCACCATCCCCGACGAGCTGCGCCTCACACCCGGCGGCTCGACGACCCTGCGCGCCGAGCTCGCCCGCTGCCTGCATCTGCTGAACCGCGAGTCCGGCGGCGCCTTCCTCACCGCGGCCGCCGACCTTCTCGGCTCGACCAGCGTGAGCAGCATCGCCGAGGGCTTCCCGGCGGGGCTCTGGAACGCGGAGACCAACCCCGAGGCGCGCCTGCTCTCGATCGGCGGCATCTGCGAGGACGCGATCAGCGGGGTGCTCTCGGGCATCTCGAGCTACGGCCACCACATCGGCGTCGGCGCCTCCTACGGCGCCTTCCTCGCGCCGCTCAGCCACATCGCCGCGCGCCTGCACGCGATCGGCGCCCAGGCGCGCGAGGCGGTCTCCGGCGACCCGTACGACCCGATGATCCTCGTCTGCGGCCACGCCGGCCTGAAGACCGGCGAGGACGGCCCCACGCACGCCGACCCGCAGCCCCTTCAGCTCCTGCAGGAGAACTTCCCGGCGGGGACGGCGATCTCGCTCACGCCGTGGGAGCCGCAGGAGATCTGGCCCCTCGTGGCGACGGCCCTGGCGCGCCGCCCGGCGCTCATCTCGGCCTTCGTCACGCGGCCCAACGAGACCGTGCTCGACCGCGTGGCGCTCGGGCTCGCGCCCGCCGAGGCCGCCGCCGCGGGGGTCTACGTGCTGCGGCGGCCCGAGGGCGAGCCCGACGTGACCGTCGTCCTGCAGGAGAGCGCCGTGACCTACGCCTTCGTCGAAGGAGCTCTCCCGCTGCTGGCCGAGAAGGGCGTCGACGCGCTGGTCTACTACGTCGCCAGCGCCGAGCTCTTCGACCTGCTGCCCGAGGACGAGCGGCGCGCGCGTCTTCCCCGAGGAGCGCGCCGCCGAGGCGATCGGCATCACCGGCTTCACCCTGCCGACGCTCTACCGCTGGGTGCGCTCCGACGAGGGGCGGGCGGCGAGCCTGCACCCCTACCGCCACGGCCGTTACCTGGGCAGCGGGCAGGGTCATGTGGTGCTCGCCGAGGCGGGCCTCGACGGCGAGAGCCAGGCGCGCGCGATCCTCGAGTACGTCGAGCGGCGTACGCGAGGCGGCGGAAGGTAGCCCGGCGGCGGCGGACGGGCGCGAAGCGCACCTTCACCGCCGAACTGGGCCGCGATGATGGCGACGGGCGGCCGTACCCCGGGCACGGCCGCCCGTCGCCTATCGCTCGCCATGCAGCCACTCCGCCGCGCGACCCCCGACGCGCGCTCCGCTGCACCGACGACGCCCCGTCTGCGGCGACGCTAGTGCTCCTCCAGCGCCCGGCCGATCGCGGGTCCCAGGCGCGCCGCGCCCTCCGTGAGCTCCTCGGGCCCGTACATCGCGAAGCAGAGCCGCAGGCCGTGGTCGTCGCCGGCCACCGAGAAGTGCGCGGCCGCCGACGAACGACACCCCGGCCGCCTCGGCGAAGGGCTTGAGGCGGGCGGCGGTGAGGTCCGGCGAGCAGGCTCACCCAGACGAAGTAGCCGCCACCGGGCTCGGTGCATGAGCACCCCTCGGGCAGCGACGGCCTCTCAGCCCGTCGACGAGCGCGTCGCGCCGTTCGCGTACGCCCGTCGGAAGCGTTCGACGATGCCGTCGTAGGCGCCGTCCCGCAGCAGGACCGCGACGATCAGCGAGGTGAACTGGCTGAGGCAGCCGGCGCTGTCGATCAGCCCGCTCTCCGCGTACCGCCGGACGACTGCCGGCGACCCCGTGAGGAAGCCGCAGCGCAGGCCCGGGGCGAGCGACTTCGAGAAGCTGCCCAGGCGGACGACGTGCTCGGCGCCGCCGTCGACGTCGGCCGCGAGGCGCCACAGCGAGGGGCGACGGGGGCGACGGGCGGTCGTACCAGAGCTCGCGGTAGACGTCGTCCTCGACGATGAGGAGGTCCTCCTCGACGGCGAGCTCGACGAGGCGACGACGGCGATCGTCGGCCAGCGAGACGCCGGTCGGGTTGTGGAACGTCGGGACGGTGTAGAGCAGGCGCGGCCGCAGGCCTTTCGCCCGGACGCCGGCGAGCACGCCGGGCAGCCGCTCGACCTCGAGCCCGTGGGCGTCGAAGGGCACGCCGACGGGCTCGATGCCGAGGTCGCGCAGGAGACCGAGGGCGAGGCTGTACCCCGGGTCCTCGACCAGCACCGCGTCGCCCGGACGCACGAGGAGGCCGGCGAGCTGGTGGAGGGCGGGTGAGATGCCGTCGGTTATCGCGATCTCGTCGAGGGCGAGCGGGCGGCCCTCGTCGCGCGCGAGGCGCGCGACGAGGGCCGCCCGCAGCACCTCGGGCCCCTCGTTCGAGCCGTAGTCGAGCGCCGGCGGCCCGGCGAGGCGCAGCACCTCCTGCACCGCGGCGCCGACCTCCGCGACCGGCAGCAGCGACAGGTCCGGGGTGCCCCAGCGAAGCTCGATGATGCCCGGCCGGATGCGCGCCTGGGGCTCGACGACGAAGTCCATGAACGGCATTCTAGCCGCCGCGATACGAGACGGCCGCACGCTCTCGGCTACTCCTTCACCCCGCACCAGCGCAGCAGCACCAGCGCCACGGCCGCGGCGTGGTCGACGAGGTCCTGCACGGGCACGAACTCGTCGACCACGTGGGCCTGAGCCGAGCGACCCCGGACCGAACGAGATCGTCGGGGTCGCGGCGCGGCGGATGAACACGGCGGCGTCGTGCCACGAGTCCATGCCGGTGACGATGCCGGCGCGGCCGACGTCCTTCGCGGCGGCCAGGGCGGCGGTGACGATCGGGTGGTCGCCGGGCACCTCGTCGGGCACGATGTCGCAGGGCCAGTGCCAGCGGATCGGGTGTTCGTCGAACCACGGGTCTGCCGCGACGGCGGCGTTGAGACGCTCCTCGACCTCGCGGAAGACGGCGGCCCCCGAGCCGTCGGCGTCGACGCGCGCCGGCATGTACTGCACGGAGAGCGTCACCGCGCACGACGATGGGTAGGTGACCATCCACTCGCCGCCATGGATGACGGTCGGCAGGATGTCGGGCGGCGAGAGGTACGGGTGCCGGTGCTCGGGTCGCGTGCGCCAGTCCTCGCGCAGGTCGCGGATCGCGCGCTGCACGAGTTCCCACTTCTCGATCGCGTTGACGGCGCCGCCCACGGTCCAGTGCGGCTGCGCGGTCTCGGAGTGCCCGGTGCGCCCTTCGATCGTCAGGATCGGATTGACGCCGCCGCGGCAGGCCACCCAGGCGTCGAAGCCGGTCGGCTCGGCGCAGAGGCCGGCGTCGGCGCGCACGCCGCGGGCGACGCACGCGTAGGCGCCGGCCCCCGAGGACTCCTCGTCGGTGTCGGTGCAGAAGACCACGTCGCCGGCAAGGTGCACGCCGAGGCGCTTCAGGGTCTCGACGGCGAACAGCATGCCGGCGATGCCGCCCTTCATGTCGCAGCTGCCCCGGCCGTAGAGCCTGCCGTCACGCACCTCGGCCTTGTGCGGATCGCTCGTCCAGCGCTCTTTGGGCTCGGCGGAGACGGCGTCGATGTGGCCGTTCAGGAGCAGGCTGCGGCCGCCGCCCGCGCCGCGCAGGTGCGCGGCGAGTTGCGGCCGCCCGCGGAAGTCGAGGTCGTCGGGCACGAAGCGGTTGCCGGAGCCGGTCGGCTCGGGCTCCCACACGTCGGTCGCGGCTCCGACGTCGACGAGCCGCGCACGGAGGTACTCCTGAAGGGCGGCCTCGTCGCGCGCCGGATCCCCGGGGTTGCGCGCCGTGGTGTCGAAGGCGACCAGGTCGCCGACCAGGCCGACGAGCTCGTCGCGGCCTTCGCCGACGGCGGCCACCACCCGTTCTTCGAGGGGGGAGCGGGCGCCTTCCGCAGCGGACATCGCGGCCTCCTTAGAGTGGCCGCCGGCGGCCGGGGCCTGGCCGCCGGCGGCGGGAGCGGCGGCCGGGCGCGGCAGGGCCGCGCGGGCCGCCGGTCGTCTGAGTGAGGGCCCTGCACCGCGGTCGAGGGGGAGACCGCGCCGCCGCCGCTTCACTCGAGGGGCGACTCCAAAGCCGGCGGAGTCCGCACGGCTCACCGTCAGTTCGACTGACCGGTCAACTGACTTACCCGTATCCTAGACGCCCGGCGGCTCGTGTCAAGACCGGGTGTCAGGCCCCGGTGCACCCGCCGGGGCACGCGGCGGCGGGTCGGGAGCCGCCCCGGTGGACGTCACCCCGCGCCGGCGTGCCGGCGCACGGCCACCGCCCCGGGCACCCTCGAATCGCGTGCGTTCAGCGCGCGCCGGCGCTGATGGCGTAGGATTCGGCCCAGCGCCGCGATGGCGCGTCGGCGTCGAGGTGGAGGGTCGGGGAGGGATGGCGGAGCCGGTGGCACGTCCGGTGATGAGCGACGCGTTCGCCTACGCCGCCGCGCCGCTCTCGCCGACGGCCCGGCGCATCCTGGAGGCCGCGCACCGCGTCCTGACGCGCGACGGCTACGAGGGCCTGACCCTGCGGCGCATCGCCGCCGACGCCGGCGAGACCAAGTCGCTCATCATCTATCACTTCGAGAGCAAGGCCGGCCTCGTCGCCACGCTGGTCGACTCGCTCTGGCACGACACCGACGTCGCCCTCGTCGACGGCCTGAGCGAGCCGCCCGACCCGCTGACCGGGCACGCCCGCGAGCTCATCGCCCTGCACCGCGACCTCGCCCTGCGGACGTCGCTGTACGCGACCTACTTCGATCTGCTGCCGTACATCCTCCGCGATCGCGACGCGCGCCGCCGCCTGGCGCAGTTCTACGACTCCTACCGTCGCATCGGCGAGATGTGCCTCGAGTCGTCGGTGGTGCCGGCCGACGACCAGGGCGCGCTGACGACGCTCCTTCTCGGCATCGGTGAAGGGGTCGCGGCCCAGGCGCTCATCGACCCCGATGGCGTCGACACCGAGGGCGTCTTCGCGCTGCTGGCCGAGATGCTGCACGCCTCCCTCGGCGGGAGTGCCGGCCCCCTCGTCGCCCGGGTCCGCGAGGCCGTGGACTGGGAGTCCGGCGCCCCGGCCCTGCCGCCCGAGGTCGAGGCAGACCCGGCGGGCGACCTCGCACCGGTCGCCGCCAATCTGCTCGCCGCCGCTCAGCACGTCGTTCGCGAGCGCGGGTTCAGAGCGCTCACCCTGGAGACGGTCGCCGCCCGCGCCGACGAGCCCCGCTCCGCCGTCTCGTACTATTTCGGCGACAAGCGCGGCCTCGTCGATCGCCTGCACGCGAGCGTCGCCTACAGGAACCGCGCGCTCGCGCGCCGCGCCGTCCGCCGGCTGCCCGCAGGCGGCGAGAGGATCCCCGCCGTCATCGCCACTCAGGAGCGTGCGCTGTCGCGACTCACCGCCTTCCGCCGCCACTACGAGATGCTGCCCGTCGTCCTGCGCGACCCGAGCCTGCGCGCCCGCGAGGCTTCCACGCACCGCGGACTGCGGGACGCGATCGCCGGTTGCCTCGCCGGCAGCGACGAGCCCGAGCGACTGCAGTGTCTCCAGGGCCTTGCCTCGCTCAGCATCGCCGCGCCGGCCGGGCTCGCGATCCAGCGCCTCATCGCCCCGAACGATGTCGGCCCGGCGCCGCTTCTCGGCCTGTGGACGCGCATCGTCATGGGCGCTCTGGAGGCGCCCGCCACGCACGGCTGACGGGCGCGCTCGAAGGCGCCCTCGGCGTGCTGCCGACGGGCGCGTGCAGCACGACAGCGGCCGAAAAGGGTAGAATGTGCAGGACGCCCGCGGAGGTGCCACTTCTGCGGGCGTCAAATCTGTTCGAGCGCGCTTCGCTGCCACACTCGTCGCATTGAGCCGCTCGCCGATCAAGGAGTAGTAGTGGCTCAAGGCACAGTCAAGTGGTTCAACCTGCAGAAGGGCTACGGCTTCATCGAGCGCGCAGAGGGCAAGGACGTGTTCGCGCACGTCGCCGATCTGGCGCCCGGCGTAGAGACCCTGCAGGAAGGTCAGGCCGTGGAGTTCGAGGTCACGGAGGGCCGCAAGGGCCCCCAGGCCGTGAACGTCAAGCCTGCCTGACAGACCTGACGGTCAAGACGCCCCCCGCCCGGCTCACGCCGGGCGGGGGGCGTTTCTCGTCCCGGGCTCCGGCTCGCCCCGGGCGTGCCGCCGGCCGACGCGCGCCTCCGCCGTCCGGTACCCACGCCGCGGCGCGCTTCAGCCTTCGCGCCCCCACGGACACACGGCGATGCAGACCCCGCAGACCCCGCCGAGGTGCGGGTAGCGCTCGGTCTCGGCCTCACAGGCCTTCTCGTCGTACAGCGCTTCGCGTGGCATGCCCGCCTGCCAGGTGACGTCGCGGCCGGCGCCCGCCGGGCAGGCCTCGACGCAGCGGCGGCAGAGGCCGCAGCGCCCCTCGGCGACGGCGTGCCGGCCTCGAGGACGAGGTCGGTGAACACGGTCGCCAGGCGGACGCGCGGGCCGAAGTCGGAGGAGACGAACAGGGCGGTCTTGCCGATCCACCCCAGCCCCGCCCGCGTCGCCGCGGTCTTGTGGGCGAACACGCCCGCGTCACCCCAGTCGTCGATCGACTCGTACAGCTCCTCGGGGACGGTGGGCGGCACGTGCTCGGCCTGGAAGCCCGCGGTGCGGAGCGCCTCGACGAGCGTCACGGCCGCCGCGTCCAGGGCGGCGTTGAGGCGCCTGTAGCCCGCGTAGTAGGTCTCGTGCGGACCCTCCTCGACGCCGAGGAGCTCGTGCACCGCGAAGCGCTTCAGCAGGGCGACCGCCGTCGGGAGCGAGGGCGCCAGCGGCAGCGGGGGCGCGTTCGCGGCCACGCCCCACGCGTCGACGCCGGCACCGGCGAGGAGTTCGCCGACCGCGTCCCGATCCCAGCCTGGCGCCATCGGCCCTCCTCGGCTCGCCGTCGTGGCCGAGCTTAGCAGCCCCCACGACGCGGGGCCACGGCGCCCCGCGGCGCACACGGTTCGACGGCGTCGCCGCGGGGAACCCGTCTCTCGACCTGCACCGACGAGAGGAGGAGACCGTGGGCGGCTTGCGGGATGCATTGGGCCGGCTGCTCTCCGACGCCGGCGAGGCGCTGAGCACACCTTCCGGGGTGAACGTCGACCTTCTTCCGACCTACTGTCCCGAGAACGCCGATGGAGCCCCCGACCTCTCGGGCCGGGAGTGCCGTCAGGCGACGCCGTAGGCGAGGACGGGGAGCGGGGCGCCGCGGCCGGCCCCAATATGGCCGCGGCGCCCCGCTCCTTGCGGCCGTCCGCTCGCCGGCGGCGACGGCACTGCGCGCCGGTCAGCGCGCGACGCGGCGGTCGCCCACCTCGAGATCGAGCCCGATGACGGCGACGACCTCACCGGCGCTGTCGAAGACCGGAGCCAGCGCCCTCAAGTGGGGCGCGCCGCCCCTGATCCGGGGGTCGAACCAGGGCTCGCCGCGTTCCACCGCGACGCGACCCGTGAACGCCCGCTTCATCGCCGACTCCATCTCGTAGGCGGCCATCCAGCGATCGCTTTCGTCTCCGTCCTCGCCGACCTCGACCACGACGCCGACGGTCTCGCGGTCGAGCTGGACCATGGTGTAGACGCGCGTGACGCCGTACCGCGCCCGGAGCTGTCGCAGGAACTCGACCCACCTGCGGAACGCCTTGCCCTCACGGGCGCCCTTGGCGACGAGGCGCTCGTGGGCGTCGCCCATCTCGGGCGTGATCCTCTCGGCGATGTCCCTGACGATGAGGCGTGCCACCTGGCGCGCTTCGGCCTCGGCGGTGTCGGCGACCGCGGTCGCGGCCGGCCTCGGGCCGCCACCGGCGCCGTCACGCTCGTCGCTGCCGCCGGCCATGAGTGCGGCGGCGCCGACCAGCACCACCGACATCACGAACGCGGCGATGACCACGTACCTCAAGGCTCCCGCCCCCCGGATGCCCTCGCACGACGTTGCGAGTGTGTGCCCCAACCTACCCGTTCCGGCACCATCTTCACCGCTGGCATCACGCGCCGGCCCGTTCGCCGGGGAGCGGATGACCTCCTACCGCTCCTCCCCGAGGGCCTGCTCCGCCACGACCACCGCCAGCGGCACGAGCACGGCGTCGGGCGGCTCCTGGACCGCGACCTCGACGCTCCACTCGCCGAGCACGGACAGCTGGAGGCCCTTGCCCGCCCACGTCCCGTCCGGGCCCTATCCAGCTCGAGTGCGGGGAGCTGCGGGAGAGGGCCGCGCGGGCAGTGGGAAGCCAGGCAGGGCGCCCGAGGCGGCGGGCCCTCGAGCGCCGAGAGGCCGCCTCCCAGGCGCAGGGAGGCGGCCTCTCGCGATCGTCGCGCGACTGTGACGGCCGTCACGCGGCGATGCTGCTGCGTCGCGCGGCGGCGGCCGCCGCCGCGCGTCAGCGCGGCTTCGTCGCGCGCACGAAGCCGCTGACCAGCCGCACGCCGGCCGGCAGCGCCGGGGCGCCGCAGCACGAGTTGGCGGGCGAGCCGTCGTACACGTTGGTGACCTCGACGGCCGGGTCCGCGAAGCCGGCGGCACGCAGGCGCGCCAGGTAGTCCTGCTCCTCGAGCGCTCCGGCGACGCAGCCGGCCCAGGCCTCGACGTCCTCGCGCAGCTCCTGCGGCACGAGCGAGACATCGCCCTGGAAGACGATGTCGGACACCGCGAACCGCCCGCCCGGCTTGAGCACGCGGTACGCCTCACGCAGGACACGGTCCTTGTCGAGGGACAGGTTGATGACGCAGTTGCTCACGACGACGTCGACGCTCGCGTCGGGCAGCGGGACGTCCTCGATCTCGCCCTTGAGGAACTCGACGTTGGCGACCCCGGCCTTCTCCTGGTTCTCGCGCGCGAGGGCGAGCATCTCGTCGGTCATGTCGACCCCGTAGGCCTTGCCGCCCGGCCCTACGCGGCGCGCCGCGAGCAGCACGTCGATACCGCCGCCGCTCCCCAGGTCGAGCACGACCTCCCCGGGGCGCAGGTCGGCCAGCGCCGTCGGGTTGCCGCAGCCGAGGCTTGCCAGCACTGCCTTGGGGGGCAGGTCGCCGGTCTCGTCCACCGCGTACAGACCGCGGGCCGTCTCGTCGTTGGGCACGGCGGGGGCGGCCGGGCTGCAGCAGCAGCCGCAGGACTTCGTCGTCGCCGCGGCCGTGGCGCGCTCGGCGTACCGCTCGCGGATCGTCTGCTTGAGGTCCTCGTCGGCCTTGCTGTGGTCGTTCACCGCATCCTCCGTTGTGCGTGGCACTCATATCGAGATGTCTCGATACGACTCTACACCACGGACGCGTCGCGTCAACCTCACATCGAAATTCGCTGTGCTATCATCGAGGCACGATGACGAGACAGAAGAGCACCGAGACGAAGCCGCGTACGTCGGGCGCTTCCCGAGGCACCGCTCAGGGCTGCGCGCCGCACTGCGCACCGGGGCCCTCACGGGGCGCCGCTACGCACCCGGTCCCGCCTGCCGGCGATGACCTCGATCGCGTCGTCCTGGTCGCGAAGGCCCTCTCCGACCCTGCCCGGCTGCGCATGCTCGAGTTGATGGTGCAGGGGCGCGGCTGCTGCGGGTTCCCCGACCCCGCCGCACGCGGCGTGCCGGGCTCGGCCGAGCCGCGCGGCATCTGCGTCTGCGAGTTCCAGAGCGAGCTCGGCCTCGGCCAGTCGACGACCTCGTACCACCTGCGCGTGCTGCGCGAGGCGGGGCTTCTCCACGAGGAGGCCCGCGGCAAGTGGACGTTCTACGAGCTGGACCGGCAGGCGGCGGAGTCCGCGCTCGCGCAGCTGCGCGACCTGCTGCGCCTCTGAGCTGCCGACCGGAGCAGGAGAGAGCCCCTCTTGCCCACGGGCCCCGGCCCGATCGTCACCGGTAGCGCAACCTCCCGAGCCCGCGGTAGACGAGCTCGCGCGTCAGGTCGGCGACCCCCGCCGCGGCCTCGCCGAGCGAGGGCGTCGTGCGCAGTCCCGGGTAGTGCGGCACCGGCCGTCCGCCCAGGCCTCGCAGCCAGAGACGTCCGCGAAACACGCGCCGCTTGACCCTGTAGGCCTCGCTCTGTGAGGCGACCATGTCGTCGGGCGTCGCCTCCGTGAGAGTGAGCCACTCCGGCTCGAGGTCGCGGACCAGGCGTTCGCCGACCTCCGTCCGGGCGATCACGTCGCTCACCCCGTCGCTGCCGGTGAAACGCTCGAGCCAGGCGTCGCCGACGGAGATATCGGCGAGCTCCGCGAGCGCGTCGGGGCAGAGCCGGCAGCGCGGGGGTGCGCAGGCCGCCAGGTAGTCGTCGTAGTAGTCGGGGTACGGCACCTCGCGCACCGCGCCCGCGCTCGTCTCGAGGCGCAGGACCGCCCGGCCAGCCGGGTCCGCGGTAGGCGACGCGCGCGAGGTCGGACGGCTTCACGCCGGACCGCCGCGCGGCCAGCGCCGTCGCGCGCGGCTCGGCCGTCAGGCCGCAGAAGATCCCGAGGGTGAGCACGATGCGCTCGCGCAGCCGGCGCGAGTGACGCTGCGCGAGCCGCAGCGCGTGGAGGTGGCAGGGCAGGCCGACAAGCGCGTACCGCCCGGGCTCGTCCATCACCCGGCGCAGGAGGAGGTCGACCGCGGCCACGTTGTACTTCGAGCCCCGGCAGGCGGCGACCTCCTCGGCCGTGCGGGCGAGTACAGGCAGGGTGGCAAGGGCGTTGTCGGGGTCGCTCCCGACGAGCAGCGCGCCGTCGACGACGCCGCGCTCGAGCGCGCCCTGCAGTATCGCCGTCGCCACGCCGCCCGACGCCCCGGCGTGGCGGATGCCGGGCTCGGTCGCCCACCCGAACCAGAGGCCGCGCCAGGGGCCGAGGAAGTCGGGGGCGGGCGTCGCGGCCTCGTCCCCGCGCCACCACGCCCCGGGCGAGAAGTCGATGCCCGGTCCGGGGCAGACCGTGAGACAGTGGCCGCAGTCGTTGCACGCCTCGGCGCGGACCACGACGCGGTAGCCGCGCTCCGCGTCCCACGGCAGGTCGATGCCGTCCTTCGGGCAGAGAGCGGCGCAGGCGCCGCACTGCGTGCAGAGACCGTCGTCGTAGACGTGCTGGACGCTCATCGTGCCGCCATCGTACTCCTCCGGCGACCGATGACGGCGGACGCCTCGGACGTCTTCAGGACGTCTCGCCGTGCCCCGGCGCCGCGCTGTGGGTAGACCTGTGGAGTGACCGCCGAAGTGGACTCACCCGGGCCCGCTTCGTCGCCCGCCTCGTGCGGGCTCGCGTGCGCGGCCGTCCGCACACGCTCAGCCATCTGGTCACGTCGCGCTGCAACGGGCGCTGCCCGACCTGCCTCTGGCGCGACCAGTCGGGCGCGGAGATGGACACCGCGACCGTCGTCTGGCTGTACGGCGAGGCGGGACGCGCCGGTCTGGCGCAGCTCGTCGCCTGGGGCGGCGAGCCGCTCCTGCGCGACGACCTGCCCGCGCTGCTCGCGGCGGCGAAGCGTGCCGGGCTGGTCGTCACCCTCATCAGCAACGGATGGCTGATCGAGGAGCGCTGGCCGGAGCTGCGCGGGTGCGTGGACACCCTGATTCTGAGCCTGGACGACGTGGGCCCGGCGCACGACCGCCTGCGCGGCCTGCCGGGCCTCTACGAGCGGCTGGAGGCGTTCGTCCCCCGGCTGCGCCACGACCCGCTGCGCCCCGTGCTCCTCGTCAACACGGTGCTGTCGCAGGAGAACCGCGGGGCTCTCGAACGCGTAGCGCCGGTCGCCGTGCGCTGGGGTGCAGGTCTCTACTTCTGCGCCATGGAGACCGGCGGCATGGAGGCGGCCGGGTTCGTCGATCGGCTCGGCACCGCTGGCCCTGCCGCCGGACGAGCTCAGCGCCGCGGCGCGGCAGGCCCGCGACCTCAAGGTCGCGGGCTACCCGCTCCTCGCGACCCACGCCTTCCTCGACCTCCTCGAGCGGGACCCGGGACTGACGGCGTACCGCTGCCGCGGGCCGCACTCGCTGCTCACGGTGGCGCCGGACGGGGCGATCCGCGACTGCCGGCGCCGCGATGTGCCGCTCGCCGCCGTGGACGAGCTGCGCATCTCGGGTCGCGGCCTGGCGAGCGTCTTCGCGCTGCCCCGACGGCGGGCGCTGCTCGCCGAGGCCGGCTCGTGCACGGCCTGCAACAACCCGGACGTCATCGAGATGTCGTGGCTCTGGGACCTGCGGCCGGCGATGCTGAAGAAGGTCGTCGAGCTCGCCGGCCGTTGACGGGGCACAGTGCGCACCCCGTACAGGCGCGGACCCGCTCGCAGGTCGGGCCGCGGGTGAGACGCCGAGGGCCCCGAGGTGCTCACACGAACACCTCGAGGCCCACACACACCGGCGCCCCCTCGCGCCGACGGGCGTATGACCCTTCAACGCTGGCGACGGCCGAAGGTTACAGGGGTCGCCGGGACTCGAAACCCGGCGCGGGCCGAGGCGGACCGGCGCCCCGCGCGATCCTGCGCCGGCAGCCGCCGCAGGACGGGCCGGATAATACCGCCATTTGCAGGCAGTTCCGGTTTGGCCACGGCGTCGGCGGGGTAGCCGTAACGAAACGGGCCGTTGGCGCCTCGAGGTGCCGGCGGTGCCCGCGGAGACAACACGCATCGGGGAGGTGGCGCCATGGCGCCCACACGTTGGGATCCACTGCGCGAGCTCATGGACCTCCAGGACCGCCTCGCGAGGGTGACCGGGTCGCTCGGCTGGAGCGACGGTCACGGAGCGTGGCTGCCGGCGGTCGACGTCTTCGACAGCCGCGAGGCCATCGTCGTCAAGGCCGACCTGCCCGGTCTGAGGGCCGAGGACGTCGACGTGCGCCTCGAGGAGAACGTGCTCACCCTGCGCGGCGAGCGCAAGCCGGACGCCGCGCCGGGAGAGGAGGAGTTCTACCGCATCGAACGCCCCGTCGGCAGGTTCGAGCGCGCGGTCGCCCTGCCGCAGGCCATCAGGGGCGAGGAGTGCACCGCGGAGTTCGCCGGCGGCGTGCTCACGGTCCGGGTGCCGAAGAGCACCGGCCCGCGGCCGCGCCGCGTGCCGATCGAGTCGAGGGACGACGAACGCCCGGCGGCCGGATCCGCTGACGGGCTCTGAATGCGGGGCCGGACGCGGGATCGGACCGGCGCCGGGCCCGCGCCTCGAAGAGGGCGCGGGCCCGGCGCGCTGCCCGCGCGTTTCCCGGACTGACACCGCCGATGAGTCAAGACGAGCCGCCGCGCGGCCGTTAAGCGGACCGAGGGGGGCTTCGACAGCCCGCGCAAGATCCTACGCCGGAGGTAACCCATGCGTCCCCTGTGGATCATCGTCCTGGTGGTCGTCGCCGTGCTCGGTGTCACGAGCGTGGCGTCGGCCTCGATGCGTGATGAAGTGAGCTCGCTCGTCGACACCGCCGTGAGTTTGGCGACGGACGAGATCCCCGACGAGCCCCCGATCCCCGACGAGCCCCCTGCCCCCGACCCTGACGACGGTGATGACGGCACCGTGGACGACGGCGACGACGGCACCGTCGACGACGGCGACGACGGCACCGTCGACGACGGCGACGACGGCACCGTCGACGACGGCGACGAGGCGGATGAGGACGGTTCGGGCGCCCAGAACGGCAACACGTGGCGGTGGCGGGTCGGCGACTACCGGAATCACGGCGAAGCCGTCTCCGAGATGGCCAAGTGCAAGGACGACACGGGGCAGAACCACGGTGCCGCGGTGTCCGCAGTGGCCAAGTCACAGGCCGGCAAGCCCGACAAGGCCGGCAAGCCCGACAAGTGAGCAGCTCTGCCGGGGGCGCGCCCGGAGGCTGAAGGCCTCGACGAGGCGCGTCGCCAGCCTCAACGCCTCCCGCGCCCGAGGCGGACGGACGGCGGGGCGCCCCCTCGGGGGCGCCCCGCCGTCCGTCGCGTCACGACCGTTTCAGGACTGCACCGCGACGAGCGACAGGCCCATCGCCGCCTCGGCGGCGCGGATCGTCTCGAGCTGCGTGTCGTCGGCCGGGGCCGGCTCCGCCTGCAGCACCGGCCCGAGCTCCTCCATCACCTTGCGCAGCCGCTCCTCCCGCTGCGGGTCGAGCGAGCGACAGGAGAAGGCGACGATGGTGAGTCCGAGGTCGTGCTCGAGGGCCTTGATCCTCTCGACCTGTTCGTCCCCGAGGTTCCTCGCGATGTCGCACAGCATGATGACCACCCTCCTTGGCGTACCGACCTCGTCGTTCTACCCCGGAGCGGTCCCGTCCTCCCCCCGCAGGGGTGCACCGCACCGTCGCAGGTTCCCCCCGGAGCCGACATGGGTTCCTCTCGCCGGGGGGCGACCGTCCCTGCAGGCGCGGGTAGTCTGAACGCAGCACACAGGCCACTCACGAGAGGAGTCCACTCATGGAGACCGCGGGAACATCACTGGCAGTGCCCACCCCCCACATCGACATCACCTTCGCCCTCAAGCACGGATGGCGCCTGTTCCTCAAGGACATCGTGCCCCTGCTGCTCGGCACGCTGGTCGCCACGGCACTATCGATCGTCACCCTCGGCATCCTCGCCGGCCCGCTGTACGCCGGCTTGTACGGGATGATGGTCACTCGCATCCGCGACGGCCGCGAGCCCGCCGTCGGCGACGTCTTCTCCTGCATGGACCGCTTCTGGTCCTTCTTCGGCGGGTCGATCGTCCTGGCGCTGGCCATCGGCCTCGCCTGGATCACCGTTATCGGCGGCATCCTGCTCACGACCATCTGGCTCTACGTCTTCCCGCTCATGGTCGACCGACGGATCGGCTTCTGGGACGCCCTCGGCGTCAGCTACCACACGGTGAAGGACGGCGGCTTCTGGGAGCACCTCGTGCTCGTCGTGGTCTTCATCCTCGTCAGCTCGATCGGTAGCGCGGCCGCCGGTGTCGCCTTCCTGCTCACCACGCCGTTCACGGTGGCCACCCTCGGCGTCGCGTATTACACGGTGCAGGGCCGCGGCGCGGAGGTGGAGCGCGCCTGAGCCGGCGCCCCCGGGTCGTCGACGGCCGGCGATATGCGCCGCCGGAGGCGAGACGGAGGTTCGGAAGGGACGAGAGGGCCGGGGAGGCGTCACGCCTCCCCGGCCCTCTCCGCGTGCCGCTCAGCCCGCGGCGTCGCCCGCCGGCGATCGCCTGAAGCGGCGGGCGAGGGCGACGTAGAGCACCGCGCCCGCCGCCCCGCAGGCGAGGATCACGAGCGCCGCGCCGCGCTCGCCGAGCCGGTCCATGGTCAGCCCGCCGATGAGCGGACCGAGCGCGTACCCGGCCATCTGCACGAGCGTCCACGTCCCCATGTAGCGGCCGCGCAAGGCGACCGGCGCGAGCTTGGCCGAGACCGTCGACGAGATCGGGATCAGGAGCAGCACGCCCTGCCCGAGGACGAAGACGGCGACGAAGGTCAAGACGCCCCACGGCAGGAGCACCGCCCCGGCGAGCCCGAGGCCGATGAACAGGCTCGCCGCAGCCATGAGCAGTATATGGTCCCGCCCCCTCAGCAGGCGGATCACCGGGTACTGCAGCACGGCGAGGGTCACCGCGTAGAAGCTCAGCAGGACGGCCCAGTCCCCGGGCGACGCGTCGTGCTCGTTACGAAGCATCACCGGCAGCATGGACCAGATCTGCCCGAAGCCGTAGAGCGGCAGGACGGCGATCGCGCAGAAGGCGAGGAAGCGCCGGTCGCGCAGCACCACGCCGTAGCCGCGGAGGGTCCCGCGCATCGAGGTCTCGGCGCGCGCCGCCGCCGGCCGCGTCTCGCGGAAGAGGGCGAGCACGACGAGGACGAACACGAAGCAGATCGCGGCGCCGGTAAGGAACAGGGAGCGGTACGTGGGGTCGCGGGCGAGGATGACGCGCGCGAGAAGCGGCCCGACGACCATGCCGGCGTGGAGGAAGACGCGCGTGATGCCGTACGCCTCCGCGCGTCGCTCGAACGCCACCAGGTCGGCGACCATGGCGTTGCTGCCCGTGAGAAAGAGGGCCCAGCCGAACGCGGCCTCGACGGAGACCGCGATCGCGATCTGCCACAGGTCGTGGGCGAAGGCGAGTGTCAGGTACAGCCCGATCACCACGCAGATGCCGGCGACGATGGCGGGCTTGCGCCCGTACCGGTCGGCGATGGCACCGTCGACGACGTAGAACGGCACGGCGAGGATCAGCGGCGCGCCGAGCAGCACGCCGATCGTGGTCATCGAGTAGCCGAGGCGGTCGTGCAGGTACGTGGTCTCGAACGGGAAGCACATGTCGATGCCGACGAGAAGGACGAAGAAGCCCAGGGCGAGCAGCCAGAACTGCCGCGGGAAGGCGCGCAGCTCGGCGCCGGCACGGCCGGCGAGGGCGCGCGCCCGGGCGGACATGGTCGTGGGGGCGCGGGTCATGGCGCCCCGATGCTATAGGGTCGTGCGCCGGCCCGCCTCCGCCCTCCCTCGGCCGGCGAGATGCCGCGCTTCGGCGGCCCGCCACGGCCGCTGGGTCGAGCGGCGGCCCGCGGGCGCTGCACTCGTCGGGCGCCCCGCCCCCGGCGGCCTCGAGTCGCGGGCGCGCGACGGCGCCTCAGCGCGGCGCCGACCTCCAAGGCGCGTGCTCCATGAGGCCCAGCTCCCACTGCGCCACGTGGCCCAGCGCGAGCTGGGTGGGGCCGAGCGGCGGCTCGTACTGCGGGCAGAGCTCGTTCACGTCGGCGCCGATCACGTTGAGACCGCGGACGGCGCGGAAGAAGCGTTTCGTCCACCACAGGTCGGGCCCGCACACGCAGGGCGTGTGGCACGCCGGAGCGACGGACGCGTCGAGGAAGTCGGCGTCGAACGTGAGGTAGACCGGGTCGTCGCCGACGATCTCGCGGACGCGCTCGGCGGCGGCGAGCGGCCCCTCTTCGAGGCACTCGTCGCCGCTGATCACCACGGCGTCGGAGCGCGGCGCGTAGATGTCGGCTTCGGGCGCCGCGCCCTCGACCATGCGGATGCCGAGCTGGACCGACTTGCCGAGGTCGAGACACCCCTCGTTCGCGAGCTCCGTCACCCAGCTCCCGCCCCACGAGTACGGGAACGTGTCCCAGTTGTCGAAGTGGCCGTCGAAGTGCACGAGCGAGAGCGGCCGCCCGAGGTGCTTCGCGTAGGCGCGCACGATGGGCAGCGGGATCATGTGATCGCCGCCGAAGGCGACGACCTTCGACCCGGCGGCCAGGATGCCGGCGACCGCCTGCTCTGCCTGGTCGAGGAAGTCGAACATGTTGCCGGCGTGGAAGAAGAGGTCGCCGTAGTCGACGCAGCGGAGGCGCCCGAAGAGCGTGAAGTCCTCCTCCTCCATGCACGTAGACGGTGGTCTCGCGCAGAGCGCGGGGGCCCATGCGCTGGCCGGAGCGGTTCATCGGCGTGCCGTCCCATGGCAGGCCGAGCAGCGCCACGTCGACTCCCGTCAGGTCGCGGGTGTGCGGCTGGCGGAAGAACGTCAGGATGCCCGCGTAAGGGAAGTGGCCGCCCATCATCTCGACGCCCTCGACGAACGCGGCGCGGTCGAAGTGCGGCTTGGCGCCCTTGGGGTGGTAGTCCTTGGCATCCATGGGCACCTCGCTGGTCGGAGGGGTGAGGGCGGTTGAGGCCCGGGCGATCCGCCGACGGGCCGGCCCCGACTCTATCGCCACCGTGAGAGTGAGGCTACACTCGGAGTGCCGGCGCCGAGAGAGCGCCGTCCGGGCGTCGCGGCGTCCGATGGGTCGCGCCAGGAGGGCACGTGACCAAGATCCTCGTCTTGCTGGGTGTGGGGGCTGCCCTCGTCGGCGGCGTCGCGCTCCTGATGGCGCTCGCCGGCGGCGGCGCCTTCCTCTTCATGGTCGTCAACGCCGCGATCGCGCTGGGTCTTCTCGTGCTCGGCGGTGGCTCGGCGCTCGGCGCCGACAAGCATCGACCGCCCGGCAGGGCGCGCGTCTCCGCCGCGCGCTGGGCGGGCCCCACCGACCCTGAGCGCCTCGCCGCCCGGGAGCGTCGTTACGAGCCCGACCCCGGCGCGGTCGTCGACGAGCGGATGGCCGTGTTCGCCGAGATGAACTGGATGCTGCCGGTCGCGGCGGCGCCCGCGGTCGCGGCGATCGTGAGCCTGATCTGGTTCGTCTGAGTCATCGCCCGGCGCGGCGCGCTCTCCGGCGCCGTGGCCGATGCGGGCGAGGGCGCCGTCCGAGCGTCGCGGCGTCCGGCGCCGTGGGCGACACGGGCGACGGCGCCGTGGGCGACGCGACCGCGGGCGGCGTGTACACTTGGGTCGGCCGCCCGGCCGGCGCAGCGCCGCCGGGCGTTCGAGCGCTCGCGGCACCTCGTGACGTGCCGCAGGGCGTCCGGCCGTCCCCGACAGTCCCGAGAGAAAGACCGCGACCGTGCACGCCGTCGAGAAGATCCGCAATCTGGCGATCATCGCCCACATCGACCACGGCAAGACGACGCTGATCGACAGCATCTTCCGCGCCGCGCATGTGTTCCGCGACAACGCGCGCGTCGAGGAACGCGTCATGGACAGCAACGATCTCGAGCGCGAGCGCGGCATCACCATCCGCTCCAAGCACTGCACGGTCGAGTGGGGCGAGCACCTCATCAACATCATCGACACGCCGGGCCACGCCGACTTCTCGGGCGAGGTCGAGCGCGTGCTCAGCATGGTCGACTCGGTGCTGCTGCTCGTCGACGCCAACGAGGGGCCCATGCCTCAGACGCGCTACGTGCTCATGCGGGCGCTGCGCCTCGGGCTGCGGCCGATCGTCGTCGTCAACAAGGCCGATCGGCCCAACGCCGACCCGTCGGGCGCCCTCGACAAGACCTTCGACCTCTTCGTCGAGCTCGGCGCCGACAACGACCAGCTCGACTTCCCCGTGCTCTACGGCTCGGGCCTCGAGGGCTGGATCGTCGCCGACCTCGACGAGTACCGCAAGGAGGAGCGGGAGCGGGAGGAGCACCTCGCCGACGGCGGGGTGCTGTCGCCGGCACTGCTCGCCGAGCTCGCCGCGGCGGGCATGGACGACCTCTTCGCGACGATCATCGCCAAGGTGCCGGCGCCTCGGGTCGAGCAGGACGCGCCCTTCCTCATGCAGGTCAGCACCCTCGCCTGGAGCGACTACATCGGCCGCATCGGTTGCGGGCGCGTGCTGCAGGGCAGGCTGCGCGTCGGCGACGAGCTGCAGCGGGTCAAGACGCGCCTGACGGAGGGTGGCGGCTTCGAGGTCGCGACCGTCGAGGCCGCGCGCGTCACTCACCTGTGGGTCACGCGCGGCCTCGAGAACCGCGCCGTCGACGAGGTCGCCGCCGGCGACATCGTCTGGCTCGCCGGCCCCGACGAGATCTCCCTCGGCGACACGCTCGGGGCACCCGGACTCGACCCGGCCGGCACGGCCCTGCCGCCGCTCGAGATCGAGGAGCCGACGGTCAGCATGTTCTTCCTCGTCAACAACGGCCCGTTCGCCGGCCAGGACGGCCGCGCCGTCACGCTGCGCCAGATCAAGGACCGCCTCGAGCGCGAGCTGCGCGTCAACGTCGCCCTGCGCGTCGAGGACCTCGGCCGCCCCGACGGCGTCAAGGTCAGCGGCCGCGGCGAGCTGCACCTCGCGATCCTCATCGAGGAGATGCGCCGCGAGGGCCTCGAGCTGTGCGTGAGCCGCCCCGAGGTCATCACCCGCCGCGACGCGCGCGGCCACCTGCTCGAGCCGATGGAGCAGCTCATCATCGACGTGCCCGACGAGTACCAGGGCACGGTCATCCAGGAGCTCAGCCTGCGCAAGGGCGAGCTGGCGGCCGTCGAGTCGGCGCGCACCGGCCTCGTGCGCCTCGAGTTCGCGATCTCGACCCGGGGCCTCATCGGCTACCGTTCCGACTTCCTCACCGAGACCCGCGGCCTCGGCGTGATGAGCTCGCGCTTCACGGGCTACGGCCCGTGGCGGGGCGAGCTCCCCGGCCGCGAGCGCGGCTCACTCGTCAGCCAGGCGGCCGGCGAGGTCGCCTCCTACTCGCTCGAGAACCTGCAGCAGCGGGCGACCCTCTTCGTCAACCCCATGGACCGCGTCTACGAGGGCATGATCGTGGGCGAGAACTCGCGCCGCGACGACATGCTCTGCAACCCCACCAAACGCAAGCAGCTCGGCAACTACCGCTCGTCCACCAAGGAGATCGACGCCGGCCTCAAGGTGCCCCGGCCCCTCACGCTGGAGAGCGCCCTCGAGTGGATCGCCGGTGACGAGCTCGTCGAGGTCACCCCGAAGACGGTGCGCGTGCGCAAGGCGATCCTCAGCACCGAGGAGCGCAAGAAGGCGCAGAAGCAGGCGGCGCCGGTCGCCTGAGCGGAGTCGAGCCGTGGGCGGCGCTCACGCGGCGGGGCGGGCGCGTCCCGCGCCCGCCCCGCCGCCGCCTCAACGCCGCAACGTCACCGCACGGCTGCGGCGTCGACTTGCGGCTGCGGCGCCGACTTGCGGCTGCGGCGGCGCCTCACTGCGCGAAGGCCGCCAGGAACTCGTCCCAGTGGGTCGCCTGCGCGAACTCGAGCGTCCGGTAGAAGGCCCAGTTGTCGATCTCGTTCGGCGTGTAGGTGAGGGTCTCGTAGGTGCGCGGCCACCAGATGCTGACGCCGTGCGAGTCGCGGTAGCGCTCGGAGCGGTACATCGAGTAGAGGACCGCCTCGTCGACCGCGTCCATGACACCCTGGGCGGTCGCGTCGATCACGGGGTCGTCCACGACCAGGCCGATCTCGTGCGCCAGGTCGTAGAGGTCGCGGTTGTCGCGGTCACCGTAGTCCTGGATGCGCAGGGCGGCATCGTCGTAGGCGTCGCGGTAGAGCGGCAGACCGGCCTCGAGCGCCCACGCGAACGCGTCGACGGCCTCGACGAGCCCGTCCCAGCGCGCGTCGAGGGCCAGCGCCGAGTAGGTGCGGTTGTCGCCGCCCGGCGTCGAGGCGGCGGCGACGGCCATCTCGTCGGGGCCCATCGTCGGGTCGGCCTGGAGGGCGGCGACGACGAGGTCGTACTGCACGCCCTCCCACCACTCGTCCTCCTCGGAGCCGACGACAGCGGCGGCGCCGTTCGCCGCCCAGGTCGCGGCCACCTCGATCGTCTGACGCTCGCACATGTCCCAGCCGACGACGTCGACGGGCGCGACGCCCTCGGCCGCCATGGCGGCGAGACACTCGTCCTCGTTGAGTCCGTCGCTGCCGGTCGTGTAGTCGCGCAGCGTCTGATCGGGGCGCCACATCCAGCCGTGGTCCCAGAAGAAGAGAGCGTAGTGCTCGGCGGGGTAGGTCGCCTGCGCCCAGAGGACGAAGTCGGTGAGCGTCTGCGGGTCGGCGGTATTGCGCTCGCCCCAGTCGGCGACGGCGTTCTCGGGCGTCGCCGTCATGCCCTCGGTGCAGTAGAAGAGCTTGGTCGTGGTCCAGTCGCCGGCCGACTTGTCGTAGCCGGGGTGCCGGTCGGCGAGGCAGACGACGTTGACGTCGGCGTTCGAGCCGGGCACGCAGAGCTCGGTCTCGATGTCGGGCACGACCGAGCGCTCGAGGTCGTTGTCGCCGCCGATGTAGACCATGACCGTCCACCGGGCGATCGGCGCGTCCGGCGGCCCCTTCTTGACGGCCGCGGGCGACGTTCCCTCACTGATCTTCTCGGGCGCCACCACCGCGGCAGGATCACCGCTCGGCCCCGCATCGTCCGCGGGCACGGTCTCCGCCGGGACCGGGTCGTCCGGACGAGGGACGACGGGAGCAGTGTCCGGCTCATCCGCTGCGGTATCGGGTGCCGACACTCCCCCCTCCGCCGATGGCGGAGTCGCTTGGGCGTCGGGGGAGTCCACAGCGGCGGACGACGCAGTCGTCCTCGTCGTCGGCGTTGTCTGAGCAGACGACACTTGTCGTACGGGTGCCGGCTCGGCGGCCTGCGCGAACTCCGCCGGCGGCGCGACCTCGGCGGGCCGCAAGACCAAGACGCCCGCCACAGCCACCGCGCAGCAGACGAGAACGAAGCTCGAGACGGCAGCGAAGCGTCGCACGCTCCGCCACAAAGGTGCAGCCCCCATGGTCCACTCCCCCCTACGTGGCTCCCCCGGTACGCCGCATACTACAGCGCCCGAAGCGCCAGCGGAACGCCCGTCGACACCGGACTCAGGATCCGGACCAGAGAGGAGTCGGCAGTCGAGGCCGCCCTGCTGACATCCTTGCCCATCTCGTCGACGATGAGGCCGTCGATCGCGTCAAGGGGCAGGGAGAGCTGCGCTCTCGCCGGCGATGACGACGTCCAACGAGGACACGATCGGCGCGCCATCGTGTTGGGCGGAGTCGTTACTCCTTCAGCTCGAGCGGCTTGCCGCAGCACGACACCGGCTCGGTGCACGAGCAGGCGCCGGTGTCGGCGCAGGACTTCACGACCTGCAGCTCGAGGCCGCAGCTCGAACAGACGTAGACCTCTCCGGACTTCATCTCGTGGCAGTGGGCCATCGGGGGCCTCCTTCATCGTCGGGTCCAAGGGCCGCCGGCCGGCTACCCCGCGCGGCGGCGGTCTTTGGTCCACTATGCCCCGCGGCGCACCGGCGCAGCCGCGCGCACGCGGCTCACGGCGCCTCCGCCGCCTCGAACACCTCGAGTACGTGCGGGAGCAGCGCGTCCACCTCGTCCGGCGCCGAATAGTGCGTGTGCCCGGGGAGCGACAGGAAGCGCGCGCCCGGGATCTCGGCCGCCGCCCTGCGCGCGTCGTCGCGCATCTCGTCCTCCGCGCCGACGTAGATGAGGCACGGGAGTCGCCAGCGCGACAGGTCCTGCGAGACGCGGCCTTCGGTAAGCGTCGACTGCGACGCGGCCCAGAGCGCCGCCGCGTCGTTCTCCAGCATCCATCCACGCAACGGCTCCGGGAAGCGCTCCCCGATCGAGGATTCCCAGCTCTCGACAAGTGCGTCACTACCGCGCTCCCTACCCGCCGTCATCGCGGCGGCGACCGCCCCGTAGATGACCGACCCGCGGTCCCACTCGTAGGGCTGATTGCCGCAGAGGACGAGCGACAGCAGCCGCTCGGGCCTGTGCTCGCCCACCGCGTACCCCAGGCGTGCGCCCCACGAGAAGCCGACGTAATGGGCGCGCTCGACGCCGATCTCGTCGAGCACGGCGGCGACGTCGAGCACCCTCGTCCTCAGCGCGTACGATTCGGGGTCGTGCGGTTTGTCGCTGCGGCCATGCCCGCGGTGATCCGCGAAGATCAGCCGATGCCGCCCGCGCAGCGCCCGCGCCAGACCGCTGGACTGCGAGTACTCGAGCGGCTCGGTGAAGCCGCCGTAGACGAGGACGGGCGCACCGGCCCCTTCCCACTCCTCGAAGTAGGTGCGCACACCATCCCGGGGATTCGTCACATACGGCATGACCGCTCCAGACATCCAGTTCGTCGTGTCAGCCTTGCCGTGCCCGGTCGCCCGGGGAGACTACACCGTCAGGCCCGCCGCTGAAGATCGAGGGGACGGCGTGACGCGGCGCCGATTCGCCGTAGCGTCGTGTCGCCGGCTCAGCTCGGCACCTCGGCGCCGACTCGCCGTGGCGCCTCGGCGCCGGTCTGCAGCGGACCTACGCCCGCGTCGGGCGCGGGATGCCGCCGCCCGGAGGGCGGATCGACCCCGCGCCCATCGGCGGCGCGACGCCGAAGTCCAGGTGCCAGAACCCGCCGTCCAGGTAGCGGCCCACCGGACGGATCTCGAGCGGCCGCGCGAAGAGCGGGGCGTCGACGACGACCGTGTGGTACTCGCCGTTCTCGCCGAACGGATCGGCGCCGGCGTCGCCGATCTCGCGCAGCAGCGGCGCGTCGAGCTCGCGCCCGAGCAGACCGGCGTCGAGCGGGTCGGCGCGCAGGCAGGCGATGACGGCCCGCGTCTTGGTCTCGAGGAGCTCTCGTGCGAGCTTGGGGATGCGCTCCTTCCACAAGGGCCAGACGGGCTGCAGACCGGACCCGGTGCAGGCGTCGCGCTCCCATCGGCGGTGATAGGCGATGTGGAGGTCACCGAAGACGACCGCCTCGACACCGTCGTCGCGCTGCCGGTGAAGCGCCGCCGTCCAGACCGGCTCGTAGTCGTGCCAGGACGTCGCGCAGACCTCGAGCCGGCAGCCGAGACGCTCGGCCTGTGCGCGCACCAGGTCGACCGGCAGCGCGTGCCCGAGGGTCGCCGCACCGTCCTCGCGGACGAGACAGAGCAGCTTGACGAGGATGCCGCCGGCGGCGACCGCGCGGTGCAGGGCGAGACACGAGTCCTTGCCGCCGCTCCACGAGCAGACGAACGGCACACCCTCAAGACGGAGGCGACCCACCTTCTCCCCTCGCCGCGCCGGGCACGACCGCGCCCCGGCGGAGCTCGCCCGGGCGAGCTCGCCCGGGAGACTTCGTGTGTCCTTGAGCTTACCCCAGCTCCGACGTTCCTCCCTCGGCGGCCGGTACTCCCCCGACCGACCGTGACTGAGACTGCGTCTGCCGGTCGACGACAAGTGGTGCAGTCGACGAGCGCGGGGGAGGCGGCGCCCGAGGGCTCGCGGACGCTGGGCGAGGCGGCGCACGACGGGTCGCCGGCCCTCCGGAACGGCGGCGCGTCACGGACCCAAGGCCGCAGCGAGCGATCGGCCGCGGACGCGGCCGCGACAGGCAGAGAGGAGCGGGTGGTGCGATCCGTGGACTGTCCGGGAGAGAGCCCCCACGTCAGGCAGCGACCGCCGCGGCGCCGGTTCGGAGCGCCGGCGGCCGCATCTCGCGGGGCGCCGCGATGAGCCCAGCGGACGAGCGCCGGAGCCGGCGCGAGCGTGTCATCGAGGTCCTCGCCGCGGTGATCCTCTCCCTGGCGACGGTGGCGTCCGCCTGGAGCGCCTACCAGGCCACGCGCTGGAGCGGCGTCCAGTCGATTCGCTTCGGCGAGGCCAACGCGCTGCGCTCGGAGTCGGTCCGGGCCTCGAATCTCGCGGGGCAGCAGACGACGGTCGACGTCACCGTCTTCACACAGTAGGCGGAGGCGGTGAGCAGCGGGGACGAACGGTTGGCGACGTTCTTCGAGGACCGTTTCCGCAAGGAGTTCGTGCCGGCGTTCGAGGCGTGGCTCGCCCTGCCGAAAGCCGAGGGGTCGGCGGTGCCGCCCGGCACGCCGTTCTCTCTCCCCGACTATCAGTTGAGCAAGGACGCCGAGAGCCAGAAGCTGGCGGCGCGGGCGACGGCCGCGTTCAGCGCGGCGAAGGACGCGAACCAGACCGGCGACAACTTCGTGCTCGCCGCCGTCCTCTTCGCGTCCGTGCTGTTCTTCGCCGGCATCAGCACGAAGTTCGAGTCGGTGACGATCCGCGGCGTGATGATCGGCCTGGCCCTCGTCACCTTCTTGACCGGGGCCGTCGGCATGCTGCTCCTGCCGCAGAACGTGGGCATCTAGCGCCCCCGGGGCCGTCGCGGGCGGCAGCCCGGACTCGTGCTCGGCTCAGACTCGGCCGTGCGCGGCCCCGTCGGGCGCCACAAGGGCGGGGCGCACGGTCGCCCCGCGGAACGCGAAAGGCACGTCGAGGGGCGCCAGTGCCGTCGAGCGCACCCGGGTCGCGCGTCCGAGCGCACAGGGGCCGCGGGGGGCGGAGCCCCGGCGCAACGGAAGGGGGCGCAGACCGCCGTGCGGTCTGCGCCCCCCGCGAGTCCCGCGCCCGGGCCCGATTTCGCGGGCCCCGGCGCCGCGTCCGTCAGTGCTTGTACTTCAGCAGAACGGCCTGATCGAAGCCGTCCGCGTGCGTGACCTCCCCGGCGACGTAGACACCGTCGGTGGTGCCCAGCGCGAGACCTTCGGCCCAGTCGTCGTCCGGCCCGCCGGCGGACCACACCCTGACCCACTTGCGCACGCCGGTCGCGCTGTACTTGATCGTCAGGATGTCGGCAAGCCCGCCGGTAGTCCATCGGCCCCCGGCCACGTAGATGTTGCCGAGGCTGTTGCGCGCGATATACCAGCCCTCGGCCCAGTCGCTGCTCGGAAGGTACGTCGCCTTCCAGGCCGTGGTCAGGTCGGAGCGCAGCTTCATGGTGACGACCCGCTCCACGTAGTCCGACCACTGACCCCCGGTGACGTAGACGTTGTAGCTCCCGTCCATGACCACGTCGCCGTACCACTGGCCGAGCGTGTCGCCGCGCCCCCACTCCCTCCAGTACCTCTGGACGCCGCTGGTGTTGTACTTCACGACCAGGGCGTCCTGGGGGTCGGGCCACGTCGACCCGACGCCGACGACGACGGTGCCGCGCACGGCCACCTGGTTGAAGTACGACTGCGGGTTGACGGCCGAATCGTAGACCTGCCCCCAGGCCCGGGCGCCGTCGGCGGCGTCGAACCTCAGCATGAGGGCGCTCTCGATCTCCTCTGCCCCGTACACCGAGGACCCCGCGACGTACACGTTGCCGTCCGCGTCGCAGGCACCGTCGTAGACCCAGATGTCGCCGGAGTTCGCGTCCATGGGATCCGGGTCGAAGCGCGCCGGCGCGGCCCACAGCTGCGACCCTTCCCTGTCGTACTTCAGCACGACGAGGCCCCAGTCGTCGGCGGTCGCCTGGCTCTGCCCGACCACGACGATGTTGCCGGCCTTGTCGATGACGAGCGCCTCCACGTAGTCGATCTCGCCCGCCGGTCCGTCGTAGGTCTGCGCCCACTTGAAGGTCCCCGCGCTCCCGTACCTGACCACGACGATGTCGAAGTCCGAGCCGGAGCCGACGGTCGCGGCCATGTAGAAGCTGCCGTTGGCATCGACGGCGACCGCGTCCGCGACTGCCGGCGCCGAGGTCGGTGTACGTCTGGAGCCACTTGCGCTCGCCGGACGCGCTGTACTTGGCCACCATCGGCACCGACACGCCCAGCATCCGCCGACCACTTCCAGCCGGCGACGGCGGTCACGCCGTCGGGCCCGGCGGCCACCGTCCAGGAGCCGGCCGGGCTGGCGCTCGTGCCGATCCGCTTGGCGAAGATCAGATCGCCGGAGACGTACGCCTGCGCCTCGGCGGCGAACACCGCCGCGACAAGGAGCACGAGCAGCGTGACGACCCACACGCGGCGCCAGTGTCCCACGTTCGTCCGCCCGTGCGGACGAACGACTCCACCTGCATCCATGGCCCCTCCTTCAAAGGGTCGCCTGCCCCCCACGCCCCAGAGTCTAGAGGGGAGGCGCGTGAATTGGGAGTGTTGAGCTCGTGCCGCGCCGTGGGATCTCGCCGTCGGCACGGGGTGCACAGGCGACACCGGGCGGTCGGCCGGCGCAGAACGGACGGGCGGCGCGTCCCGGCCGGCCGGCGCACGGCGGCCTGCCGCGCCGAGACGGCTCGGTGACCCTGTGGTAACGCGCCGGAACGCGAGTATACTGGCGCGCGACAGTCCGAGAAGCCGCGCGCCCGTCGGTCGCCCGACAGACTCGACGGTGAGACGGCGCACGAACCGGCAGAGAGACAGGGTGCACGATCGGGGGTCGAGATGGGTGCTGAGGAGTGGACGGTCGTCATCCTCGTCGTCGGCGCGCGTCTGCTGCTGCCGTTCACGATCCCCTACTGGCCGCTGCCCGGCGCCGTGGCCTGCATGCTCCTGGACTCGATCGACCAGAGCATCTTCCAGCAGTTCCCCGCCATCCCGCTGGAGGGCTACCAGTCGTACGACAAGTCGCTCGACATCTACTACCTGGCGATCATGTACATGGCGACGATGCGCAACTGGGTCAACCCGATGGCCTTCAAGATGAGCTTCTTCCTCTACTACTACCGCCTCGTCGGGGTGGTCATCTTCGAGCTCACCCAGGTGCGCGCCATCCTCTTCATCTTCCCCAACACCTTCGAGTACTTCTGGGACTTCGTCGAGGCCGTGCGGATGCGCTGGAACACGATGCGCATGGGCAAGTGGACGGTGATCCTCTCGGCGGCCGCCATCTGGGTCTTCATCAAGCTCCCGCAGGAGTACTGGATCCACATCGCCCAGAAGGACATGACCGACGCCATCAAGGAGCTCTTCGGGGTGGACCCGACCGCCTCGTGGAGCGAGGCCATCAGCAACCGGCCGGAGCTGCTCGTCGCGGCCATCGTCGCGGTCGCGGTCCTGCTCTTCGTCATCTACTGGATCGTGACGCGCAAGGCGCCGGCCGGCGATCACGGCATCCGCCTCAAGGCCGACCCGCTGCCGCCCGAGTGCCAGGGCAGCGCGCTCTACCGCACGGCCAAGGCGGCCGAGGGTCTCTTCGACCGCGCCCTGCTCGAGAAGGTCGTGCTCACCGGCCTCATCAGCGTGGTCTTCGCCCAGTACCTGCTGAGCGATGACGTGAGGAACGTCTTCGTGCTCGCGTTCGTCGCCGGCTTCGTCATCGTCAACGCCATGGTCAGCCAGTGGATGGCGCGCCGCGGCCGGGAGTGGACTCGGTGGGAGTCGAGCTCGTCGTCATGTTCGTCGTCAACTTCGGCATCGTGGGCATCCTGCAGTTCTGCGAGCGCGTGTTCGGGCTCATCGACAGCGGTGCGCCGCTCGGCACACGCTGTTCTTCGTCTTCCTCTTTACCGTGATCACCGTGCTCTTCGACCGCTACCGCACGGTCTTCACGGCGCGCGGCGTGCTGGCGAAGCGGGCGCACGAGGCTGCGTGACGGACGACGCGGCGTGACTCCCGTCGCCCGCGGGCGTTCGGGCGGGGTAGGCTAGCGGCATGATCGACCGCTTCGTCGAGTACGTCCTCAACATGGACGTCTATCTCGCCGAGCTCGTGGACAAGCTCGGGCCTTGGGTCTACGGGGCGCTCTTCGCGGTCATCTTCGCCGAGACCGGTCTGGTCGTGATGCCGTGGCTGCCCGGCGAGTCGCTGCTCCTCACGAGCGGGACGCTGGCGGGCACGGGGATCCTCAACATCCTGCGTCCTCGCGCCGGTCCTGTTCGGGGCCGCGTTCCTCGGCGACGTCTGCAACTACCTCATCGGCCGCTTCGTCGGCCGCCATCTGCTGAGCAAGCCGCGGCGCTACCTCAAGCCCGAGCACGTGGCGCAGGCCCGCGAGTTCTACGAGCGGCACGGCGGCCTGGCGATCGTGCTGGCGCGCTTCCTCCCCGTGGTACGCACGCTGGCGCCGTTCACCGCCGGGGTCGCCGGCATGGAGATCCACCGCCTGATGTTCTTCGCCGCCATCGCCTCGGCCCTCTGGGTGACCATCTTCCTCGGCGCCGGCTACTGGTTCGGCAGCTACGACTGGGTCAACGACTACCTCGCCCTCGCCCTCGCCGTCATCGTGGCCGCGTCCGCCGTGCCCAGCCTCATCGTCTACATCGTGCACCGTGTGCGGAGACGCAAGGCGGCGTAGGCGGGGAGGCCGCCGATGAGCGGGACGGGGCCTGAGCCGCTGCGCACGCGGGCGCTGCCCGAGTCGTCCCGGGACTTGACTCAAGGGCGCATCGAGCTCGCCCGGTCCGGCGATGATCGACTTGACCCGGACGGCGAAAACCACCCGCTGTGCACGGCCTCGCCTGTGGTAGCATGCGCGGAACATCGCGGTTTGGCCGGCCCGTTCTGAGGCACGCCTCAGAGACTGGAGGACCGATGAGCAGCTGCGCTCACCACTGGTCCCTGACCAACATCTGCAGTGGGTACCTGGTCGTCGAAGGCTGTCATCACTGCGGAGCCAGGGGGACGTACTTCTCGAGAGAGGTCGTCGCACCGGTCGACGAGTACCAGGTGGGACCGCACCACTGGCAGTACATGGTCAGCTCCCAAGCCGTCACCTTCGACATGCGCTGCGACGTCTGCGACGAGACCGTCGATCTCAGCGACGTCGTCGGCCTCATGCTATGCACCTGCGAAGACCCCGCGTGCGAGATCGGCCGGCTTTCCCTCGAGCTCGGCAGAGACACCTCGATCTACATCGCTCTGTGCTCCGACTCGACCCACGAGACGAACAGCCGCTGCGTCAGCGACGAGGGGCTTGCGGCGCTGAACCAGTACTTCAATCAGCGTCTGCGCGAGGGCCGCAAGAAGATCCTCGTCGCGCCCTGCAAGATGTGCGGCAACGTCGATTGCTGCCCAGGCATCGTGATCGCCGACAGCGGCCTGATCGAACTGTAGAACCACCTGCCGACGAAGCCGCGCGAGAGAGGGAAGGGGACGCTCCGTGAAGATCTCCGAGATCGTTGAGAAGACAGGGCTCGAGTCGCTCAATCCCTATGAAGACGCCGACGTGACGGGGGTGTACGTCTCCGACATGGCGTCTGACGTCATCACCGGCGCCCAGGCCGGCAGCATGCTCGTCACGCTGCAGACCCACAAGAACTTCATCGCCGCCGCCAACCTGGTCGACGCGGGAATGGTCGTGTTCGCGCACGGCAAGCGCCCGGTCGAAGACGTCGTCATGCTGGCCGACAGGGTGGGCCTGGCGCTGTTCTCCACCGCCGACGACACCTGGTCGTTCGCCGTCAAGCTCTCCGATCTCGGCCTGAGGTAGGCGGCCGCGTGGCGTCAACGACCCGCTCGCCTCGCCGGCCCGCCAAGACGCCGGGCGGCGAACGACCGGCCGATCAGTGGGCCGACATCATGCGCGGGCTCAAGGGGACACGGTCAGACCTCGTGCCGGCGCTGCAGCGGGCACAGGCGGTCATCGGCTACGTGTCGCCGGAGGCGGTGCGCCGCATCGCCCGCCGGCTGAAGCTCTCCGAGAGCGAGGTCTACGGGGTCGCCACCTTCTACGCCCAGTTCCGCTTCACCCCGCCCGGGCGGCACCGGCTACGCGTCTGCCTGGGCACCGCCTGCCACGTCAAGGGCGGCGTGCAGATGCTGGAGACCGTCGAGCGACGGCTCGAAGTGAAGGCCGGCGAGACGACGGCCGACGGCGAATACGACGTCGAACGGGTCGCGTGCCTGGGGTGCTGCGCGCTCGCTCCGGTCGTGACGCTCGATCAGACCATCTACGCACAGATGAGTGTCCTCAAGCTCCAGGGGATCCTCGATGGCCCCGGCGACTCTTAGCCGTCGCCGTAAGCGGTCCGAGACTCGCTGGCGGGCGCTCACCGCGGCACCGCAGCCGGTCGTCTACATAGGCATGGGATCCTGTGGGCTCGCCGCCGGAGCCGAAGAGGTGCTGGCGGCGACCCGGCTGTACCTGCAGGAGCGGCAGGTCGACGCCGAGATCGTCAAGGTCGGGTGTATCGGGCCCTGCTATCTCGAACCGCTCCTCGACGTGCAGTTACCCGGCAAGCCGCGCCTGAGCTACTCCAACATGACGGCCGATCTGGTCGCCAGGACACTCGACGGACTGCTCGCCGGCGAGGTGCCTCGACGCCATCTGGTCGGGCACTTCGGCGACGGCGACCTCGACGGCGGCCTCGACGGTGTCCCGCGCTTCGCCGACCACCCGATGCTCGAGCATCAGGTGCGCATCGTCCTGCGCAACTGCGGCATCATCGACCCCGACGAGGTCGACCACTACCTCGCACGCGGCGGCTATTCGGCCCTCGAGCGCTGTCTCGAGATGACCCCGGACGATGTCATCGAGACGGTCAAGCGTTCCGGTCTGCGCGGGCGCGGCGGCGCCGGCTTCCCGACGTGGCAGAAGTGGCGGTTCTGCCGCGACGACCGAGAGCGACCAGCGCTACCTGATCTGCAACGCCGACGAGGGAGACCCGGGCGCCTTCATGAATCGCTCGCTCATCGAGGGCGATCCCCACGCCGTCCTCGAGGGCATGCTCATCGCCGCGTACGCGATCGGCGCCTCGCAGGGTTACGTGTACATCAGGGCAGAGTATCCGCTGGCCGTGCGACGCCTGCGCGGCGCGATCGCCACCATGAAGAAGCTGGGCCTGCTCGGCGAGCGCGTCCTGGGCAGCGACTTCTCGTTCGACATCACGATCAAGGAGGGCGCGGGGGCGTTCGTCTGCGGCGAAGAGACGGCCCTCATCGCCAGCATCGAGGGGCGACGCGGCATGCCGCGCACGAGACCGCCGTTCCCGGCCGTCTCCGGCCTGTGGGGCAGGCCCACGATCATCGACAACGTCGAGACCCTCGCGACCCTGCCGGCGATCGTCGCCAACGGTCCCGAGTGGTACGCCGAGCTACGGCACCGAGACGTCGAAGGGGACGAAGACCTTCAGTCTGGTGGGCAAGGTGCGCCGCACCGGCCTGATCGAGGTCCCGTTCGGTATGACCCTGCGTCAGGTCATCTACGACATCGGCGGCGGGCCGACCAAGGAGTTCAAGGCGGTGCAGACCGGCGGCCCGTCGGGTGGCTGCCTGAGCGAGGAGTTCCTCGACACGCCCGATCGACTACGAGAACCTGGCGGCGGCCGGCTCGATCATGGGCTCGGGCGGGCTGATCGTCATCGATCGCGACACCTGCATCGTCGACATGGCCCGCTACTTCCTGAGCTTCACGCAGGACGAATCGTGCGGCAAGTGCGTCCCCTGCCGCGTAGGCACCGGGCATCTGGTGGGCATCCTCGAGGCGATCTGTGCCGGCGAGGGGGAGCTTGCCGACCTCGAGCGCCTCGAGCGCCTCGGCGGCATCATCAAGGCAAGCTCCCTCTGCGGCCTGGGGCAGACGGCGCCCAACCCGGTGCTCTCGTCCCTCAAGTACTTCCGCGGCGAGTTCCTCGAGCACATCGTCGACCGGCGCTGCCGGGCCGCCGTCTGCCGCGACCTCGTCGAGTACCGCATCATCCCCGGGCAGTGCACCGGTTGTCAGCGCTGCGTGCAGGTCTGCCCCACGGGAGCCATCACGGGCCCGCGGGCCGAGGCTCACAACCTCGACCCCGAGAAGTGCATCAAGTGCCGCTCCTGCTATGAGATCTGTCGCTTCGACGCCATCGCCGGCGACGCCATCGTCATCGCCTCGGAGGGGCGCCATGCGGACTGAGCCCCTGCCGCGCAGCGACGCCCCCTCGCGCCGGCTCGAGATCGACCACCACGCCGTCGCGGCCCGCGAGGGGACGACCGTCCTGCACGCGGCCGAGGCCGCCGGCGTGTACGTCCCCTCGCTCTGCTCGCACAGGGAGATGTCCCCGTTCGGCGGCTGCCGCCTGTGCACCGTGGAGATCGCCGGCATGCGCGGGTACCCCCTGGCCTGCAGCACGCTCGTCGAGGACGGCATGCAGGTGACCACCGACACGGTGGCGCTGCGCGAGATGCGCAGCGAGATCCTGCGCCTCATCCTCTCCCAGCATCCGGCGAGCTGTCTGCTCTGCGACGAGAAGGACGAGTGTGCCCGCGGCCAGACCACCATCCGCAAGGCAGGGGTCTCGACCGGGTGCCGAAGCTGCCCCAACGACGGCCTCTGCGAGCTGCAGGAGGTCGTGGAGCGGGTCGGCATCGGCGAGCTCGGCTACCCGGTGGCCTACCGCGGGCTCGAGGTGGAGCACGACGACCCCTTCTACGACCGCGACTACAACCTCTGCATCCTGTGCGGGCGCTGCGTGCGCATGTGTGACGAGGTGCGCGGCACGTCGGTGCTGGCCTTCACCCAGCGCGGTCCGCGGACGCTGATCGCCCCCGCCTTCGGCAGCTCACACGTCGAAGCCGGCTGTGAGTTCTGCGGCGCCTGCGTCTCGGTCTGCCCCACCGGAGCGCTGGCCGACAAGGTCTCGAAGTGGGACGGCGCCCCCGACGGCTTCGAGACCTCGACCTGTCCGTTGTGCAGCCTCGGCTGCCGGGTGGAGCTCGCGCATCGCGATGGCCGCCTCTCGTGGGCGCGCGGCGCCCACGACCTCGAGATCAACGACGGACAGCTCTGCGTGCGCGGCCGCTTCTGCCTGCCCGAGGCGACCCACCACCACTCGCGGGCGCGCAAACCCATGCTGCGTCGCGGCGCGTACTTCCGCGTCGTCGAGTGGGACGAGGCGCTCGAGGCGGTGGCTGAGAAGCTGGGCGGCGTCAGGGCCGGCGAGCTGCTCATGGTCGTCTCGAGCGACCTGTCCAACGAGGGCCTCTATGCAGCCCAGCGGCTGGTCCGCTCCGGCCTGGGCTCGACGGGGATCGACTCGACGGCGCGGGACTACCTACCCGGTGGCCCGGCCCTGTGGTCGCGTCTGTTCGCGCTGCCGGTCTCCATCGAGGCCCTGGCCGACGCCGACGCCGTGATCGCGGCCGGTTTCGACTCACGCTTCTCGTTCTCCGTCGTCGGCGTCCAGGCGCGCCGGGCGGTCCGGCGGGGGGCCGCCCTGGTGGCCGTCGACGCTCGCGACTCGAACTTCGCGCGGGCCGCGGACGACTGGCTACGCCCAGCTCCGGGTGGGGAGGCTGGGGCGCTTGTCGTGCTGCTGCGCCGCCTGCGCGACGCCGGCGAGTCGCGGGCGGCGCCGCCGTCGCCCGTAGCCGACGAGCAGCTCGCCGCCGTCGCGCTGCGCCTGAGGTCCGCGCGCAAGCTGGCCGTGGCCATCGGACCACGAGTCTTCGACTGCCCCGACGCGGAGGCCCTCGTCGTCGAGCTCGAGGCCTTGGCCTCACGCGAGGGGACGACCGTCCTGCCGCTCGTCCACGGCGCCAACACACGCGGGGCGCTCGAGCTGGGAGCGCTGAGGGGGGTACTGCCGGGGCCGCGGCCGGCCGCGTCGCGCGGCCTCGACCTGGACCAGGTACGAGCCGGGCGCGGTGCGCGGATCCTCTACCTCGTCGGCGAAGCGCCGTTCGCCGAGCGTCCCGACTGCGACTTCATCATCGCCCAGGATCTCTACCTGCCGCCCTTCCCGGTCGACGCCTTCCTGCCGGCGGCCTCCTTCGCCGAGGCCGACGGCACGCTGACGAACATCGAGGGACGGGTGCAGGACGTGCGCCGCATCGAGGACCCGGACTCGGACGCCGTGCAGGGCCGCGCTCGGCCCGACTGGAGGGTCTTCTCAGATCTGGCGCTGCGCCTGGGATTCCCCGCGCTCGAGTACGCCGACGCGGCGGCGGTGCGCGCCGCGATTCGCGCGGACGTCCCCGGCTTCCCCGCCGAGCAGGATCGGACGCGGCGGCGCATGAGCCCGCTGACGACGAAAGGGCGCGCGGCGCGGCGCGGCGCCGGCGACGACGGCATCGGCGGCAAGGGCCGCTTCGTCCTCGTCTCCGAGCGTGCCTCGTTCCGCCACCGCGGTATCGATCTCGCCGCCGTCGTCGAGGGGCTCGGGGAGCTTCATCTCGAAGAGGGCCTGCGCATGAACCCCGACGACATGGCCCGCTTGGGAGTCGAGCCGGGGGGGGCCGTGACCGTGAGCGCCGACGGGGTCGAGGCGGTCCTCGCCGCACGAGCCGATCCCGACTGCCCGCGTGGCGCCGCGTACGTGACGCAGCCCGCAGACCTGGGGCGGGCGGGGCGGCGACGCCGCCCCGCCCGCCCTCGAGCAGCTCGCTCGTCTGCCGGCCGGCTCCTCCGGGTACGTATCTCGGCGGGAGACCGGTCACGCCCGGCGCGGCGCTCGCGGCCGCCGTCCTCGGCGCGCACCGGAGCCGGCGACGGGACGGCTCGCACACGAAAGACGGGCGCCGCGAGCGAGTCCGCGTCGGTGGCCGAGCCGGGAGGTGGTCGTGGTCGAGGTCGTTGAGCGCCGTATGATCGTGCCCAATCTCCATCTCCTCAGCGTGGCGGCGCCCGAGGTGGCGGCCGCGGCGCGGCCGGGCAACTTCGTCATCCTGCGGCCCGACGATGACGGCGAGCGCATCCCTCTTGACGCTCGCCGACTGGGACGCCGAGACCGGCATCGCCACTTCGATCTTCGTGCAGGTCGGGGCCTCGACCGCGCAAGCTCGCCCGCCTGAAGGCGGGCGACACGATCGCCTCCTACGCCGGTCCGCTGGGCAACGAGACCGAGATCGACGAGTTCGGCACGGTGCTGTTGATCGGCGGCTGCTACGGCATCGGCAGCATCAGCCCCATCGCCGCCGCGCTGGCCGCCGGCCGGCAACCGCGTCGTCGCGCTCATCGAGGCGCGCAGCTCGTACCTCCTCTACTGGGAGGACCGTCTCCGCGAGTCGTGCGAGCGAGTGATCGTCGTCACCCGCGACGGGAGCCGGGGCTACAAGGGCCACGTCACGCGGTTGGCCGAGATCCTCGCCCTCGAGGATCTCGCGCCCGACCGCATCATCGTCCACGGCTGCACCTTCCAGATGATGACGGTCGCGCGGCAGACCGAGCCGCTGGGCGTCAAGACGATCGTGAGCATGAACCCGATCATGATCGACGGCACCGGCATGTGCGGCGTCTGCCGCCTGACGGTCGCCGGCAAGACCAGGTTCGCCTGCGTCGACGGCCCCGAGTTCGACGGCCACGAGGTGGACTGGGAGGAGTTCCTCGCCCGGCGCGAGAGCTACAACCCCGAAGAGGTCGACCCCTTGCGCCGCAGCGGCTGCGGCTCGCACTTCTGAGCGGGAGGCGACGGTGAGCCCGATCGACTACGTGAGGCGCTCGATGCCCAAACAGGAGCCGTTCGAGCGCGTGCGCAACTTCGAAGAGGTCGCCCTCGGCTACCCGCCGGATCTGGCCCGCGAAGAGGCTGCCCGCTGCCTGGGCTGCAAGAAGCCGGGCTGCGTGGAAGGTTGTCCGGTGGGCATCGACATACCGGGGTTCATCCTCTCTGTCGCCGAGGGCGACTTCGCAGCCGGCATCAGGAAGATCAAGGAGACGAACGCCCTCCCGGCCGTCTGCGGCCGCGTCTGTCCGCAGGAGGAGCAGTGCGAGATCAAGTGCGTTCTGGGCAAGAAGGGCGACCCGGTGGCGATCGGCCGCCTCGAGCGCTTTCTCGCCGACTGGGAGGCCGAGCAGGGACCCATCGAGCCGCCACCCCCGCCCGCCGGCAACGGCAGACGTGTCGCCGTGGTCGGCTCGGGGCCGGCGGGCATCACGGTGGCGGCCGACCTGGCTCTGCTCGGCTACGGTGTGACCATGTTCGAGGCCCTCCACGAGGCCGGCGGGGTGCTCACCTACGGCATCCCCGAGTTCCGCCTGCCAAAGGCGATCGTCCGACGCGAGGTCGAGTACGTGAAGAGCCTGGGGGTGGCGCTTCGGCTCGACTATGTGGTCGGCAAGACGCGCACCATCGACAGCCTGCTCGAGGAGTTCGACGCTCTCTTCCTCGCCGCCGGGGCAGGGCTGCCGTGGTTCCTCGACATCCCCGGCGAGAACCTCAACGGCGTCTACTCGGCCAACGAGTACCTGACGCGCTGCAATCTGATGCGCGGCTTCCGCTTCCCGGCCGTCGACACGCCCGCTGAAGCGGTCCGCGAGAGTCGCCGTCTTCGGCGGCGGCAACGTCGCCATGGACTCGGCGCGGACCGCACTGCGACTGGGCGCCGACGAGGTCCACATCGTCTATCGTCGCAGCCGCGACGAGCTGCCGGCGCGTCTCGAGGAGGTCGAGAATGCCGAGGAGGAGGGCGTGATCTTCGATTATCTGACCCTGCCGGTACAGCTCATCGGGGACTCCCGCGGCTGGCTGACCGAGATCGAGTGCCGACGCATGGAGCTGGGAGAGCCCGACGAGTCCGGGCGCCGCCGCCCGGTCGAAGTCCCCGGTTCCGAGTTCACCATGCGCATGGACGGCTCGGTCTGCGCCATCGGCAACAGCCCCAACCCCCTGATCCCCATGTCCACGCCCGGGCTCGAGGTCGGCCGCAAGGGCAACATCGTGGCCGACGAAGAGACGGGACAGACGTCGCGCGCGCGCGTCTGGGCCGGCGGCGACGTGGTCACCGGCGCGGCCACCGTCATCAGCGCGATGGGAGCCGGCCGCAAGGCGGCGCGCTCGATCCACGAGACCCTCGTCCGCCCGGCGAAAGAGGGCGCGACGATGAACCTCGAGGAGATCGCCGCCCACCTGAGATGCGAGACGTTGGCGCCGGTCGATCACGCCATCGACATCGCGATCGTCGTGGCCTCCGACGGCATGAGCGAGATCCTCGCCTTCCACCGCCCTCACGCCTTGATGCTCACGGGGCTGACCAACATCCAGTCGGTGCGCACGGCCATGGTGGCCGACGTCGCCGCCATCATCTACGTGCGCGGCAAGCGCCCCCCGAGAAGGTCCTCGATCTCGCCCACGCCAACGGCATCCCCGTCATGGTCACGCAGTTGGGCATGTTCGACAGCTGCGGCATCCTCTACGAGGCGGGCCTCGAGGGAGTGATGTAGCGATGTCCGAGGACCTGCTCTCCCGCTCCTACACCCTGCACGGCCAGGACTTCGACAAAGCGGGGGAGACCTCGACGGAGGTGAAGGCGACGCTCAAGGAGCTCGGCATCGACTCGCGCGTCATCCGTCGAGTCGTGATCGTGGCCTTCGAAGCCGAGATGAACGTGGTCATGTACGCCCACGAGGGAACGCTCACGTTCGTGCTCACCGACGAAGACATCGGCATCGAGGTGGCCGACCGCGGCCCGGGGATCCCCGAGATCGAGCTCGCCATGGAGGAGGGGTGGTCGACCGCCACCGACGAGATGCGCGAGATGGGGTTCGGCTTCGGCATGGGGCTCCCGAACATCAAGAGGAACTCCGACGAGTTCGAGATCCGTTCTCAGGTCGATGTCGGCACGACGATCGTCTCGAGGATCAGACTGGACGGCGATGGTTGAGTACGAACACGGCTTTCGCATGGACGAGGCGGCCTGCCGTGGGTGCTTCGCCTGCATGCGCGCCTGCCCCACCGACGCGATCCGCGTGAAGCGCGGCAAGGCGTTCGTCCTCAAGGAGCTCTGCATCGACTGTGGTTCCTGTCTGACGGCCTGCCCGCAGCACGGCATCACGCCGACTACGGGCACGCTCGAGGACTTCGGCGACTTCGAGTTCAAGGTGGCCGTCCCCTCGCCGGTCCTGTTCGGCCAGTTCCCGCTCGAGGTGCGCCCCGAGCACATCGTGCAGGGGCTGCTGGCGGTGGGTTTCGATGCCGTCTGGGACTTCGGCGTCGACATGGCGCTGGTCAGCCGCGCGATCGCCGACTACGTCGAGAGCTGGCGCGGTCCGCGGCCGGTGATCTCGATCACCTGTCCGGTGGTCGTGCGCCTGCTCCAGGTCTCCGTACCCGCGCATGGTCGAACAGATCGTCGGCGTCCACCCGCCCCGCGAGATCGCCGGACGCGAGGCCAAGCGGCGCTACTCGGAGGCGCTCGGCCTGCCGCCCGGCAAGGTGGCCGCCATCTACGTCGCCGCCTGTCAAGCCAAGACCGTCTCGATCCAGCAGCCGGCCGAGGGCGGCACGAGCTACCTCGACGGCTCGATCGGCATCCCGCAGATCTACAACGCGGTGCTCGCCGCGGCCCGCGAGGCCGCCAGGACGGGCCAGCTGCGCTCCGATCTCGACCCGGTGCGATCGGCCGGCCTCGCGCGCTGGTCCATGCCGCGCCGAAGTCCGGCCTTCCCCGGGCACGTCCGCTACATGTCGGTCACGGGCCTGCCGAACGTGGTCAAGGTGTTCGACGATCTCGAGAAGGGCAAGCTGGCGAACGTCGATTTCCTCGAGTGCAACGCCTGTTGGTCCGCCTGCGCCAACGGCAACCTCACGGTCGACAACGTCTACGTCTCGCAGGCCAAGCTGCAGAGTCTGGTGAAGGACCTGCCCGAGACCGACCCGCACACAGAGGCCGCGGTGGCGCGACGGTACCCGCACGAGGACTTCGCGCTCGAGCGCCTGCCCGAGCCGCGCGCCACCGTAGTGGTGGGCGACCTCCGCGAGAGGGTCCGACGGATGCAGGAGTCGGAGAAGATCGCCGATCTGCTGCCCGGGGCTCGACTGCGGGCTCTGCGGCGCCCCGTCCTGCAAGGTCCTCGCCCACGACGTGGCCGCCGGCCAGGCGACCAGGGACGAGTGCATCTTCCTCTCCAGGACTCGCCTGGAGGAGCTGCGTCGCCTGTACCGCCGCGGCGCCTAGGCCCCGGACAAGCGCCTCAAGCCTCTTCCAGCGCCTGCTCGAGATCGGCGATCAGGTCGCCGGCGTCCTCGATGCCGACCGAGTAGCGGATCAGGCCCTCGGGGATGCCCATCGCCGCGCGCTCCTCGGCACTGCACTCGACGTGGCTCGTGGTCGCCGGCGGGCCGGCGACGGTCTCCACCGCGCCGAGGTTGGCGGCGCGGTGGGCCAGCCGGAGCCGCGGCAGCACGCGCTTGACCGCCTCGAAGCCGCCCTCGAGGCCGAAGCTCAGCACGCCACCGAAGCCGCGCATCTGGCGGGCGGCGATGTCGTGCTGCGGGTGCGACTCGAGGCCCGGGTAGTTGACCACGGAGACCGCGGGCTGCGCCTCGAGCCACCGCGCGATGCGCAGGGCGTTGGCGTTGTGCCGCTCGACGCGCAGATGCAGCGTCTTCATGCTGCGGATCAGCAGATAGGCAGCCATCGCGTCGAGCGAGGCGCCGGTGATCTCGCGGTAGTGGTAGACGCGCTCGACGAGCTCGGTCGCGCCGCAGACGGCGCCGCCCAGCACGTCGGCGTGACCGCCGAGGAACTTGGTCGCGCTGTGGAGCACGAGGTCGGCGCCGAGCGCCAGAGGGCTCTGGTTCAGCGGCGTGGCGAAGGTGTTGTCGACGACCACGGTCGCGCCGGCCGCGTGGCCGGCGGCGGCGAGGCGGGCGATGTCCATGACCTTGAGCGTGGGGTTCGTCGGCGTCTCGAGGTAGACGAGGTCGCAGCCGCGCGCGACGGCGGCCTCGAACTGCTCGTGGTCGGTCGTCTCGCAGAGCTCGACCGCGATCCCGAAGCGGGGCAGGAACTCGAGGAAGAGGCGGTTCGTGCCCCCGTACGTGTCCTTCACGGAGACCACGCTGTCGCCCGGCGAGAGCAGGGCGAAGAGCGTGTTGCTCACGGCGGCCATCCCGGTGGCGAAACTGGTCGCCGCGACGGCGCCTTCGAGCACGCGGAGCTTCTCCTCGAAGGCGTGCACGGTCGGGTTCGTGTTGCGGCTGTACACGTGGCCCGGCGTGCGCCCGAGGGCCACGTCGAGCCAGGCGTCCACGTCGGGATAGCCGTACGCCGCGCTGTAGACCACCGGCACCTGCGTGGCGCCTTGCACGAGCGACTCGCCCTCGCCCGCCCACACGGTGAGCGTGGCGGGCGAGAGATGGGGGCCGTCGGGCGTGCGCTGCGCCGCGCCGCCGGCGTCGTGGCCGCCGGCCACGGGGGGGCGTCCTGCATCCGTCATGCGTGAGCTCCTTCGGTCCGTCACCAGGCGGGGCCGGCGCGCCGGACGACCCCGGGAGGGTCACCCTATCCTCGCCCGCCCGCCGAGGCCACCATCGTGGCTCCCCGGCGGGGCCCGCGCGACCGCGCGGGAGGGCCAGGCGGCGGCCGGCGGTCTCTCGCCGCCGAATTCCGACGGCAGAGCGCTTGACACAGCTTTCACAAGGACGTATATAAGAGAGCATGCAAGTAAAGGAACACGCCGCCGAGCCCACCCACCAGCAGGCGACGCCGACGGCCGACGAGCTGCGCCCGCTCTTCCGCGCCCACGCCGAGATGTGCAAGGCGCTCGCCCACGAGCACCGTCTCGCCATCATGTACGCGCTGAGCGAGGGCGATGAGCGCTGCGTCAGCGAGCTGGCCGCGTACGTCGGGGTCTCGGTGCACAACGTCTCGCAGCACCTGCGCATCCTCAAGGAGCGGCAGCTCGTCCGCAGCCGCAAGGAGGCGCAGACGGTCTACTACTCGATCACCAACGCCAAGCTCGTCCAGGCCTGCACCCTCATCCGCCAGGCCCTGGTCGAGCAGCACCAGGCGCACGGCGAGTCGCTGCTCGCCGCCGAGCTCGTCGACGCCATCAGGCACGGGGAGCCGACGCCCGGGCGGTGAGGGGCCCGCCGAGCGGGTAGACAGCATCATCGACCACGGGCGAACGGCCAGCGGCCCGCGCCCGGCCACACTTCGACAGCCGACACCGGCACAAGGAGAGCACGATGAGTGAGGATCTGAGAAGCATCCAGGTCGAGAAAGTCGTCGACGCCCGCGGCACCTCGTGCCCCGGCCCCATCCTGGCCGCCAAGAAGGGCATCCCCGGCGTGTCGGTCGGTGGCGTCATGGAGGTCCAGGCGACCGACAGCGGCACCACCAAGGACCTCCCCGCCTGGTCCAAGAAGATGGGTCACGAGTACCTCGGCGTGGTCGAGGAGCCGGGCTTCATGCGCCTGTTCGTCAAGAAGATGAAGTGACGATGGCCGACGCCGTTGCACAGGGTGACCAGGACTTCGCCCCGCGCATCCTGGTCTTCAGCACCAACAACATCTCCGATCCCGGCATCGACCTGGCGGGCAGCTCCCACATGCACTACTCGCCCAACGTCATGGTCATCAGCCTGCCCTGCACCAGCGGCATCAAGCCGGGCTGGGTGCTGTACGCCGTCGAGCAGGGCTTCGACGGCGTCTTCATCGCCGCCGACGGCGAGGAGTGCGCCTACCTGCCCGACTGCGCCGAGCGCACGGCCGGCATCATGACCGACGCCCAGGATCTCCTCGTCGAGCACGGCTTCGAGCCGCAGCGCGTGCGCATGGCCGCCATCTGCTCGGTCTGCGCGGAGCCCTTCACCAACTACATGCACGAGTACTCGCGGTCCCTGGCCGCGCTCGGACCCTCGAGAAAGGCGGGCGCATGAACTACGACGCGCTCGTGGTCGGCAGCGGCATCGGCGGCATGGAGTCCGCCCTCAAGCTCGGCGACATGGGCTACAAGGTCCTCGTGGTCGAGAAGGAGGCCAGCGTCGGCGGCAAGATGATCCTGCTGAGCAAGGTCTTCCCCACGCTCGACTGCGCAAGCTGCATCTCCACGCCCAAGATGGCCGCGACCATCCACCACCCGAACATCGACGTCCTCACCTACGCCGAGGTCGAGAGCATCCGCGGCGACGGCGAGGGCGGCTACCACGCCAGCATCCGCCAGAAGCCCAAGTTCATCGACGAGGTCGCCTGCACCGGCTGTCGCCTGTGCGAGATGGCCTGCAACGTCGCCGTCCCCGACGAGTTCAACGCCGACATGGTGTCGCGACGGGCGGCGTACATCGCCTACCCGCAGGCGGTGCCGAAGAAGGCGGTCATCGACCGCGCCGGCATCTCGCCCTGCACCTACGAGTGCCCGGCCGGCATCAAGGCGCACGGCTACGTCGCCCGCGTGCGCAGCGGCGAGTACGAGCAGGCCTTCGACCTCGTGCTCGAGACGACGCCGCTCGTCGGGTCGCTCGGGCGCGCCTGTTACGCACCCTGTGAGGAGGAGTGCACGCGCGGCGAGCTCGAGGGACCCCTGCCGATCCGCCGCCTCAAGCGTTTCATCGCCGACGAGCACTACGGGCAGGCGGAGCCCAAGGCCGTCGAGCGGCCCGAGCAGAACGGCCACAAGGTGGCCGTCGTGGGCTCGGGCCCGGCCGGCCTCACCGCCGCCTGGCAGCTCGCCCGCAAGGGCTACGGCGTGAAGATCCTCGAGTCGGCGGCGCAGCCGGGCGGCATGCTGCGCCTGGGCATCCCCGGTTACCGCCTGCCCAACGACGTCGTCGACGACGACGTCGCCAACGTCACGGCGATCGGCGTCGAGATCGAGACCGGCAGGCGGGTCGACGACCTCGAGGCGCTCAAGACCGAGGGCTACGACGCCGTCCTGCTCGCGACCGGCACGCACAGGCCCGTCACGCTGCGCGTGCCCGGCGAGGAGCTCGACGGCGTGCAGAGCGCCCTCAGGCTTCCTCGCCGACGTGAAGCTCGGCAACGACGTCGACCTCGCCGGCAAGAAGGTGCTCGTGGTCGGAGGCGGCAACGTCGCCATCGACGCGGCGCGCAGCGCGCGCCGCCTCGGCGCCGCGTCCGTCGCCCAGGTCAGCCTGGAGTGCTGCGAGGAGATGCCGGCCCACGACTTCGAGGTCGAGGAGGCCCGCGCCGAAGGCATCGAGCTGCACGACGGCTGGGGCATCGACCACTTCACCGGCGACGGCCGCGTCCAGGGCGCCGAACTCAAGGTCTGCACCTGCGTGTTCGACCCCGACGGCCGCTTCGCGCCCGAGTACGACGAGAGCCAGCGCAAGAGCATCGAGTGCGACGCCGTCATCGTCGCCGCCGGCATGATGGCCGACACTGCGGCGTTCGGCCTCGATGTCAACGGCAACCGCACCCTCAAGGCCGATCCGGGCACGCTGCAGACGGCCGTGCCCCACATCTTCGCCGCCGGTGACGTGGTCACCGGCCCCACGATGATCACCACGGCCGTCGGCCAGGGCCGGCGGGCCGCCTTCATGATCGACCGTTACCTGCAGGGCCAGGAGCTCGACGCCGGCCTCTTCGACGCGTCGCTGCCGGTCGTCGACAAGGATGCGGTGCTCGCGCGCCAGGACGTGTACGACCGGCGCGAGCCCTTCGAGTCGAGCGCCGTGATGAGCGCGGCGCCGACGGACTTCAGCGAGACCGAGGGGCCGATGAGCGAGGAGGAGGCCTTCCTCGGCGCCGCCCGCTGCCTCGACTGCGGCGTGTGCTCCGAGTGCCACGCCTGCGTCGACGCCTGCCCGGCCGACGCCATCAAGCTCGACATGCTCGGCGAGGACGTCGAGGTCGACGTCGGAGCGGTCGTGCTGGCCACCGGCTTCACCCTGTTCCCCGCCGACGCCAAGCCGCAGTACGGCTACGGGCGCTACAAGAACGTCATCACCGGCATGCAGATGGACCGCCTGCTGGCGCCGACACGCCCCTACAACGGGGTGCTGCGCCCGAGCGACGGCAAGGTGCCCGACAACATCGCCTTCATCCTCTGCACCGGGTCGCGCGACGACACCGTCGACAACCCGCTGTGCTCCAAGATCTGCTGCATGTACTCGATCAAGCAGAACCAGCTCATCATGGGCGCCCTGCCCCTCGCCGACGTGACCGTCTACTACATCGACGTGCGCTCGGTGGGCAAGGGCTACGACGAGTTCTACCAGCAGGCCAAGGACATGGGCGCGAACTTCGTCAAGGGCCGCGTCTCCGGAATCACCGAGAAAGACAACGGCGACCTCGTCCTCCGCTACGAGGACATCGAGAACGGCAGCGCGCTCGTCGAGACCGAGCACGACATGGTCGTCCTCGCGGTCGGCGTGCAGCCGAACCGCGCCGTCGCCGGTCTCTTCGAGGAGGGCGAGCTCGGCCTCGACGACTACTACTACGTCGGCGAGGCCGACGAGGACATGGACCCCGGCCGCACCAACCTCCCCGGCGTGTTCGTCGCCGGCGCGGCCGCCGGGGCCAAGGACATCCCCGACTCCATCCTCCACGCCGGCGCCGCGGTCGCTCAGGCCGCCGCCCACCTGGAGCGCGTCAAGGTCGCGGACGAGATGAAGGCGAAGGTGCAGTCATGAGCGGCCGCAAGATCGGGGTGTACGTCTGCCAGTGCGGCGGCAACATCGGCGACTACGTCGACGTCGACAAGGTGGTCGATGAGATCAAGGGCGACGACGACGTCGTCGTCGCCCGCTCGGCCATGTTCACCTGCTCCGACGCCACCCAGCAGGAGATCATCCAGGACGCCGAGGAGCAGGGTCTCGACGCGCTCGTCGTCGCCTCGTGCTCGCCCAAGCTGCACACGGTCACCTTCCGTGACGTGGCCAAGCGCGCCGGCATGAACCCCTTCCAGTACACGCAGGTGAACGTCCGCGAGCAGTGCTCGTGGACCCACACCGACGACAAGGTGGGCGCGACCGACAAGGCGGTACGCCTCGTGCGCGCCGGCATCAACCGCACCCGCCTGACCGAGGCGCTCGAGCCCATCGTCGTGCAGACGACGGCGAAGAGCCTCGTGGTGGGCGGCGGCGTCGCCGGCCTGCGCGCCGCCCTCGGCCTCGCCGAGATCGGGCTCGGCGTGTTCCTCGTCGAGAAGGAGCCGCAGCTCGGCGGCCGCGTCGCCGGCTTCGGCCGCATGTACCCGAACGGCAGGAACGGCGCCGAGCTGATCGCGACCCTCGAGGAGAAGGTGCGCGCCCACCCGGCGATCACCGTGTTCACGAACGCCGAGCTGATGGCCAAGAGCGGCAGCTTCGGCAACAACCAGGTCACCATCGCCATCCACGGCGAGCAGCTCGAGACGATCCAGGTCGACGTGGGCTCGATCATCGTCGCCACCGGCGCCGAGACCTACGAGCCCGCCGCCGGCGAGCTCGGCTACGGCATGGACGGCGTCGTCACGCTGCCCGAGTTCAAGAAGATGCTCGACGAGTCGCCCGGGCCGCTCGAGCACAACGGGCGGCCGGTCAAGACGATCGCCTACATCTACTGCGTCGGCAGCCGCCAGGACGCGAGCCTCGACGGCGCTCACACCTACTGCTCGCGCTACTGCTGCACCGCGGCCGTGCACGCGGCGCTCGAGGCCGCCGGCAAGGCCGGGGACGGCCTCCGCCAGTACCACCTCTACCGAGACATGCGCACGTACGGCAAGTACGAGCTGCTGTGGAACGAGTCGCGCGAGAAGGGTTCGGTCTACCTGCGCGTGCCCGACGACGAGCCGCCGGCGGTCGAGAGACTCGCGTCCGGCGGCCTCAAGGTCACCGCCCGGGACCTGCTCACCAACGGCGAGGAGGTGGCGATCCCGGCCGACCTCGTCGTGCTCGTCACCGGCATGGTGCCGCGCGAGAACGGCGAGCTGGTGAGCGTGCTCAAGCTGCCGGTCGGCACCGACGGCTTCTACAACGAGATCCACCCGAAGCTGCGCCCGGTCGAGACGATCGTCGACGGCGTCACCATCTGCGGCACCTGCCAGTCGCCGAAGAACTCGGCCGAGGCCGTCGCCAGCGGCCTCGCCGCGGTCACCCACAGCGGCGCCATGCTCAAGCGCGGCTACGCCGAGCTCGACCCCATGGTCGCCATCGTCGACACCGACGCCTGCACGTGGTGTGGCAAGTGCCTCGAGGCCTGCCCGTACGACGCCCTCGAGCAGGTCGAGATCGACGGCAAGCAGGTGGCGCAGGTCATCCGCACGGCCTGCAAGGGCTGTGGCGGCTGCGTCCCGGTGTGCCCGGTCGACGCGACCGACCTGCAGGGCTACAGCGATGCCCAGATCAAGTCCATGATCGACGGCATGATGGAGGTGAGTTGCTCATGACGGAGAGCACCGAGACCGGTCGGCGCCCCGTCGTGCGCGACGCCGTACCCGGCCAGCGCGACGTGCGCGAGGTCGTGCGCGACGAGCAGGTCATGCGGCGGCGCATCCTCGAGGTGCTGGCCGACGGGCCGCTGACGATCCCCGGGATCGCCGCCGCCGTGGAGCGTCCCACCCACGAGGTGACGTTCTGGGTGATGGGCCTGCGCAAGTACGGCTGGATCGCCGAGATCAAGGAAGTCGACGACGACGGCTACTTCCCCTACCAGGTCGTCGAGAGGGAGGGCTCATGACGGCGCTCGTGAATCCCGGGCTGTCGGCCGAGCTGGACCGCTCCGACGAGTTCAACGCCGACGCCTGTATGAACTGCGGGGTGTGCTCCGCCATCTGCCCCATGGGGATCGACGTCGAGGTGCGCAAGCTCTTCCGCTACGTGCTGCTCGGCATGGAGGAGCAGGTCACCGCCGAGACCGAGAAGGTCTTCTCCTGCCTGCTCTGCAAGATGTGCGAGGAGAACTGCCCCGCCGGTGTCCACATCGCCGAGAACGTGCGCACGCTTCGGCACCACATCGTGCGCACCAGATTCGGCCTCGGGGAGGGATGACGATGCCTCTCCCGACCGGCGACGTGATCGGCATCCTCGGCGACAATCTGCGCCTGCGGAAGTCGGTGCTGCCCGTACCCGCCAAGGTGGCGACCAAGTGGACCGAAGGGCTCGGCCTGCCGCGTGGCGGCGAGACCGTGCTCTACACGGGGATGATGTACCAGCTCATCCCCTACATCGAGGGCCTGGTGAAGGCCGTCGAGCAAGATGGGCGACTCGTGGATGGCCAAGTACACGAGCCTCGGCCGCACGGCGAACCGCTTCGTGAACGTCTCGGCGTTCATGGCACGGCCGTCGGCCGAGGAGCGCGCCCGCTACGACCGGGTGCCGATCAACGTCGTGCACCTGCTGCGCAAGGCCGGCGTCGAGTTCGGCGCCCTCTACGAGGACGACCTGTACTCGGGCGCCCTGGCCTACGACCTGGGCCTCGACGAGGTCGTCGTCGAGCACGCGAAGAAGGTCCACGCCGCCTTCAGGAAGCACGGCGTGAAGACCGTGATCACCATCGACCCGCACACGACGACGATGCTGCGCAGCGTGTACCCGAAGATCCTCAAGGGCTACGACGTCGAGGTGCGCAGCTACCTCGAGGTGCTGGCCGAGAAGGGCTTCGCCGGCAACGGCCAGGCCGCCCGGCAGCTCGCTCGCGAGGTCGTGCTGCACGACTCGTGCGTCTTCGCCCGCTACGAGGGCGTCGTCGACGAGCCGCGCGAACTGCTGGCGGCCGCCGGCGTCACCGTCCGCGACCCGGAGAACACGGGTCGCCAGACGTGGTGCTGCGGCGGCCCGGTCGAGTCGCTCTACCCGGCGAAGGCCGCGGCGAACGCCGAGAAGCGCGTCGCGCAGTTGCGCGAGGCCGGGACGGACGCCGTCACCATGTGCCCGATGTGCTACGTGAACCTGAGCAACGCGGCCGGCGAGACCATGTGCTTCAAGGACATCTCCGAGTACCTGCGCGAGGCGCACGCCTCCTGAGGAGAGCCCCGAAGGGGCAGCTACCCGACGACCGCGACCGATCAGCACTGGAGGTGCTGGAGTGGACACGACCAAGAAGACGATCATCCTGTTCAGCGGCGACTTCGACAAGGTCATGGCGGCCCTCATCATCGCCAACGGCGCCGCCGCGATGGGCGACGACGTCACCATCTTCTGCACCTTCTGGGGGCTCAACATCCTGCGCAAGCCCGAGCAGGGCAAGACCGACGGCACGAAGAGCACTCTGCAGTCCATGTTCGGCAGGATGATGCCCAAGGGGACGAAGAAGCTCGGGCTCTCGAAGATGAACTTCGCCGGCGCCGGGGCGCCCATGATGCGAAAGGCGACGAAGGACGCCGGCGGCATGTCGCTCGAGGAGCTCTTCGACAGCGCCCGCGAGCAGGACGTGAAGTTCGTCGCCTGCACGCTCTCGATGGACATCCTCGGCTTCACGAAGGAGGAGCTCATCGACGACATCGAGTTCGAGGGCGTGGCCGCCTACCTGGGCAAGGCCGACGAGGCCAACGTCAACCTGTTCATCTGAGGTCGGCGACGATCTGGCGGAGAGAAGCCCGCGCGACACCCGGACGTGAGTGAGGGGCGGCGGCCCGGACGGGCCGCCGCCCCTCGCGCTCCGGCCCTCGCGCGCGACGGCGGGCGAGCCGGTCCCTCCTTCGTCGGCAGCCGTTCCCGCGGACCTCGGCCCGACGGCGCATCGTCCGCGCAAGCGACGGCCCAGGCGCATGTCGTCCGGGCCGACGCCATCCTGCAGGTGTTTGCGCGCGCAACGATCGGGTAGTTTTGGTCCGTTTTCGCGGTCCGAACGCACGGCCGCCAGACCAGACACCGACTCCCCAGGGGGTAGCAGAAATGTCAGCGACCGCCACTCTCGACCGCCGGGCGATCCTTGTCGCCGTGGCCGTCCTCGCCCTCATGCTGGCCTTCTTCAGCGTGACGGCCACCGCCAAGGCCGACACGCTGCAAGCTGGCCGGCGGCTACACCGAGCTCACGACCGACCCCGGCACGACGAAGGTCCTGCTCCAGCAGAAGGTGATCCCGCTGCCGATCTTCCCGTCGTGGGTCGTCCCGACCGCGGTCGACGGCAAGGCTCGCCCTGCGCTACCGCTTCTACATCACGGGCGGCGCCATCGACTCGGCCACGCTGGGCGGCGAGATCTACCACTGCGGCGGCCTCAAGTGGGTCAACCTGAAGAACGGCAAGAGCTTCCGCATCAAGAACTTCACGATCGACACGAACAACGCGCAGCTCGACCGCCGAGATCCCGGCGCTGGGCGGCGCGCGGGCGCCGATCCTCGACCTCGACCTCTCCGGCTACAGGTCAAGCCGGGCAGCATCTACACCAAGGTCGGCCCGGTGCCGGCCACACTGACCGACGTCGCCGCCGGCGCGCTCAACCAGTCTCTCGGCGTGAGCTTCTTCGCCGAGGGCATCCCGGTCGGCACGGCGTACGTGTACGCGCGCTTCGCGAAGTGAGGAAGCGCAGGAGCCAAGAGAGGGCACGAGACTCGGCGGAGCACGCCGCGCCGAGCCCGCGAGATCCTGGAAGCGCGACGGGGCGGCGGCCCGAAGGGCCGCCGCCCCTCCGCGTCTCCGTGAACCGGCCGGTCGCCGGGCGGGCGACGTCAGTCGATCTCGAACACGCTGCCCGTGGCGGCGTCGGCGTACGCGTCGCCGAAGCGCTCGCGCAGGTGGTCCTTGCCGCGCTTGCCGGTGCAGTGCACGGGGGCGACCAGGCGCACCCCGGCGGCCTCGAGCGCGTCGCCCGTCGCCCGCAGCCGCGCCGGCGAGGCGTGCAGCAGGTGCATGCCGCCGATCACGGCCGTGACCCGCGGCAGACCGTCGCCGGCCATCGGCAGGCCGTCGCCGGCGGGCGGCAGCCGGCGTTGGCGACGGCGGCGCGTCGCCCGCCTCGGCGTGCACGTCGGCGGCCGCCCGCCGTACGTGCTCGAGCGTGTTGATCGACCCCGGCGTGCGCGCAGCCGAGCAGCACGACGAGGCCGGAGGGCGCCTCGACCCACACGGCCTGGTCGTCGACGACGTGGTCCCTGCACCGTGCAGGCCGGGTCGAGGAAGAAGTTGCGCTCGGCCTCCTCGAGCGGGTGACGCCGCGGGATCGGGCCGCTGGCCCAGACGCCCGGCGCCACCTCGAGCGGGCCGAGCGCCCAGACCAGGCGTTCGGGCGCCGACCACAACGCCGCCAGGGCGCCCTTCGGCAGACCGATGGAGTCGACCTTGCCGGTGCGGGCGAGCCAGTAGTGCGGCGCCAGCGCCGCCGGGTGCAGAACGACGCCCGCGGCCGGGGCCGCATCGAGGACGCGGGCGAGGCCGCCGCCGTGGTCGCCGTGCCCGTGACTCAGGACGAAGGCGTCGGCGCTCTCGAGGGGGATGCCGAGCTTCCGGGCGTTGCGGAGGAACGCGTCGTTGGCGCCGCTGTCGACGAGGACCCTGGCGCGCGCCGTCTCGACCCAAACGGCCAGACCCCACTGGGCGCGCAGGCCCGCGGCACCCCGCTCGTTGTCGACCAGCAGGGTGACCCGGACGCGCCCTGTCGGCGGGGCTGTCGACCGGCCGGTCATGACGTCACACCGCGCGCGTCGCCCATGGGGGTCGCCTCCGGGTCGCACCTCTGGTCGGGTCGCCGCCAGTCTATCGCGCCTCGCTGAGCGGCCCGCGCTCCGGCGTCGCGACCCGGCGCCGCGGGGCCCGGCAGCTTCGCCCCGGTCGCGTCGTCGCGGTCTGCCCGGTGAACTGAGGCCTCTACAGCGGACGCACCAGCACGAGACCGTCGCCGAGCACGACGAGGCGGCCGTCGCCCGGCAGGCACACGTCGTCCAGCCCGCCGACCTCGCCGACGCGCTCCTCCAGCCAGGTGTCGCCGCCGTCGGCGGTGCTCAGCAGGAGGCCGGACGACGTCGTCGTCGCGTCGTCGGAGTCCTCCGGCGGGTAGACGATGCCGACGACGTACCCCACCTCGTCGGTCGCGAAGGCGATCCCGCCGATCCCGAGCCCCCAGTCCCCCCAGACCCGCCGCCAGCTCTCGCCGCCGTCGTCCGTCTTCCAGATGCTGCCGTCGAGCGCGCTCACCGCCCAGCAATGTCGCGCATCGGCCGAGCAGACGACGTCGGAGAGCGCGAGTCCGCCGTTGTCGCGGTGCAGTTGCACCGTCCACGTCCGGCCGCCGTCGCGTCGTGTGCACGATGTCCATGTCGCCGACGGCCCAGCCTTCACGCGCGTTCGCGAAGCACACGCCCTTCAGCTTGCCGTCCGTGAGCCGCGCGCCCTCCCACGACGCCCCGCCGTCGGCCGTGGTGAACACCCAGCCGCCGTACCGGGCGCCGTACTGTCCCCCGGCGAGGGCACCGTGGGCCCCGTCGAGAAAGCGGACCGTCAAGAGGTCGCGCGGCGCGTCGGCGACCGCGACCGGCGTCCACGTGGCACCGCCGTCGGCGGTCGCGCAGAGCCCGTCCTTGCCGATCGCCCATCCCCGCCGGTCGCTCGTGAAGCAGAGGTCGTAGTAGCGGTCGTCGCTCAGGTGCTCCCATGAGGCACCCACCGTCCGACCGAGCGCCAGACGCCGGCGAAGGTCGAGGCCCAGCACGTGCCGCCGTACGTGGCGAGGCTCCCGGCCGTGGGGGTCGAGCGCTCACCGAGGGGCACGACCGACCAGCCGGCGGACGCGCTCGGCGACGGCGACGAGCCGGTGCCCCGGTCGTCCGCAGCGGTCCCGCACCCGCAGGCGACGGCCGCCGAAACGGCCACGGCGACGAGGCCGACGGCGACGATCCGTCGCCTCAGACCGCGCACCGCCGGCCCCTCTCGAACGTCTGGTCCGATCTCCGAGCAGTCACGAGCATGCAGTGAGTGTACGCCCGCCGTGACGGCCCCCGGCGCAGCGGACCCCGTGCCCGCTACGACCGCCCCGCCCCCACCCGCCGGCGACGGAAGCGCCGCACGACGACGACCGCCCAGATCACGAGGGCGACGATGACGGCGAGGGCGAGGAGCGGCACGACCAGGGCAAGAACGGTGACGAGCGCCGCGCCGACGTCCTCGATCGTCGAGACGACGGGGGCGCCGAGGCCGGCGGTCGAGACGTTGACGGCGGGGCGTGCCGAGGCCTTGACGGAGTGCACGCCCCCCGCGATCAGCACGCCGGCCACCAGCATCGCCACGGCGCTCAGGGTGCCCTCGCCGGAGGCCGACACGGCGAGGAGACCGCCCGCCGCCGGGCGGATGACGGTCTGGATCGCGTCGTTCACGTGGTCGACGGCCGGCACCTTGTCGGCCACGACCTCGACGGCGAGCAGCACGGCGATGAGGGCGATCGCCCACCAGCTGCCGAGGGCGTCGTAAGGCTCCTTCAGATGCAGCCAGCCGAGGCGCTCGGCGAGGGCGACGGCGAGCAGGGGGATGTACGCGTTGACCCCGGCCGGCGCGGCCAGGGTGAGGCCGGAGAGGGGGTCCACGGCCTACTCCTCGTCCGTCACCGGGGCGGCGTCCCGGGGCGTCCCCGGGGCGCCGGACGTGCAGGGGCTCATGTCGTGGTCGCCTGCATGGCGCGAGGTGCGGGCGCGGGGCGGCGCACCCTCAGGTGCGCCGCCCGATCGCCCGCACGACCACGAGCAGGACCACGGCGCCGACGACCGCGCCGATGATGCCGCCCAGGTCGAACATGTCCTCGTCACCGATGCCGAGCAGCCCGGTGAAGACCCACCAGCCGATCCATGCGCCGACGAGGCCGACGCCGAGCGAGACGAGCCACGAGACCGGCCCGCTCATGCGCTTGAGGGCGGGCACGGGCACCAGTGCCCGGGCGATGGCTCCCGCCAACAGGCCGAGGATGATGGCGCCGATCACGGCTTCCTCCTTGCGTAGCGGTGACCGCTCGCGACGGGGAATCGTCGTTCGCGCGCGGCCGCGGTACGACGTGTCGTCGACCGCGGCGGTAGTCTTACCCGGGGTCAGGGGCGCCAATCCTCCGGCGGCGCGGCGTGAGCCCGCTGATAGAGTCACGCGGTCCGCGGGCGCGCGCCCGCCGGTCGCGCCGCCCCCGCCGCCAGGACCCTGAGAGGAGTGCGGAGATGACGGAGTCCACGCTCGAGCTCTTCCGCGAGCTGATCGCGCCGATGCGCGTCTCGCCCGGCACGAAGGTCAAGCTGCAGCGCGACTTCGACCCCGCCGCCACCGACGACGACGTCGAGAAGGAGGGCGCCGACGAGCTCCTCGCCGAGGGCGTCGGGCTCCTCGCCGAGTACCAGGCGCGGCTCGCCGCTCAGGACACGTACGGCCTCCTCGTCGTGATCCAGGCGATCGACGGCGGCGGCAAGGACGGGACCATCAAGCACGTGATGAGCGGCGTGAACCCGCAGGGCGTGTCCGTCCACAGCTTCAAGGTCCCGTCGGCCGAGGAGCTCGACCACGACTTCCTCTGGCGCTGCGCGCAGCGTCTGCCGGCGCGCGGCGAGATCGCCATCTTCAACCGCTCGCACTACGAGGAGGTACTGACGGTCCGCGTCCACCCCGAGATCCTTGCCGGGCAGAAGCTGCCGGAGGAGCGCAAGGGCAAGGACGTGTGGGAGCGTCGCTACCGCGAGATCAACGACTGGGAGCGGCACCTCGCCGAGAACGGCTTCCGCATCGTCAAGCTCTTCCTCAACATCTCGAAGGAGGAGCAGCGGCAGCGCTTCCTCGCCCGCATCGACGAGCCGGAGAAGAACTGGAAGTTCTCCGCCGGGGACGTGAAGGAGCGCGAGCACTGGGACGCCTACCAGGCCGCGTTCTCCGACATGCTCTCGGAGACGAGCACGGAGTGGGCGCCCTGGTACGTGATCCCCGGGGACCGCAAGTGGTTCGCGCGGGTCGCCGCCGCGGCCGTCATCGTCGACGCGCTCGCCGACATCGACCCGCGCTACCCCGTCCTCGACGACGCGGCACGCGCGGAGTTGCTCGAGTGCCGGGCGCTGCTCGAGGCCGACGCGCCGGGCGCCTGAGCGGCGCGGGCAGTCGTCGGGGCCTCGGCCGCGACGCGGCGGCCGGGCGGCCGCCGCCGGCCGGGCGGCTGGCCCGGCCGCCGGGCTGAGAGACGCCGGGCGGGACTCACCCCGGTCTGGCGCCGGCCGCGAGGCCGGCCGCCGCGACTCAGCCGAGCCGGGCGCCGGCCGCGAGCCCGGCCGCCGCGGCCCACTCACCGGCGGCGACCTTCGGCCCGCCGGCCGGCCGCACGCGCGCGACCCGGATGCGGCCGTCGGCGCAAGTCACGGTGAAGTCGTCGGCGGTGACCTCGACCACCTCACCCGCGCGGCCGCCGAGCCCGGCGAGGTCGCGGGCCGGGAGCGGCTGCGCGCCGAAGAGCTGCAGGGCCTGGCCCTTGAAGGTGGTCCAGGCCCCCGGCGCCGGGTCGCAGCCGCGGATCAGGTCGTGCACCTGCCGCCACGGCCTGCCCCAGTCGAGGCGCGCGTTGTCGCGCTCGCAGGGCCCCTCGTAGGTCGCCAGCGACTCGTCCTGCGGGATGCGCGGAGCCGTCCCCGCCTCGACGAGATCGATGGCCTCGAGCAGCGCCTCGACCCCCATCGGGAAGAGGCGGTCGAAGTAGACCGAACCCAGCGTGTCCTCCGGCCCGATCGGCGTCGTCTTCTGCAACAGCACGTCGCCGGTGTCGAGTCCGTCGTCCGGCCAGAAGATCGAGAGCCCCGTCTCGGTCTCGCCCATGATGATCGGCCAGTTGATGGCGCTGCGCCCGCGGTGCCTGGGCAGCAGCGAGGGGTGGTACTGGATCGTGCCGTGCGTGGGGATGTCGAGGAAGGCCTTCGAGACGACGAGCGTGACGAAGGCCATCACCTGGAGGTCGGGGGCCAGGGCGCGGAACTCCTCCCAGATGGCCGGGTCGCGGTACGACTCGGGCTGACGTACGGGGAGCCCGGCGGCCTCCGCCGCCTCCTTCAGCGGGTCGGGCTTGCCTCCCGGACGGTCGGACGCGGCGTAGACGGCGACCACGTCGTCGCCGCGCCCGAGCACCGCCTCGAGCACCGCCTTGCCGAACGCCTGCTGCCCGTGCACCACGATGCGCATCTCGACCCTCCCGACGATGACGGCGGCCGGCTCCGACCCCGCTCGTCGCGACGACGTACGGCCTCGACCCTACCCGACGAGCGCCGCCAGCGAGTCGAGCAGGATCAGGACCCCCAGCACCAGTAGCACCGCGGCGACCACGACGGCGTTGTTGGCCACCAGCCACGTCCTCCAGCCGGCCAGAGAGTCGCGCACGCCCTCGCCCCCCAGCAGAGAGTACGCCAGAGGGAGGACCACGCCGACGCTCGACACGGCCACGAAGACGGCGAGCACGCCGGCGGCCTGCCCCGCGGGCAGCCCGGCGACCACAACGCCGGTCATCGCGCTGACGACCAGCAGGAGGTTCTTGGGGTTCGCCGCGGAGAGCAGCAGGCCGAGACGCGCGGCCTTCGCCGCCGTGTACGACTCGAGCGCGCTCATCCACGCCGGCGCCGCCGGCTCCGCACCCGTCGGCGGCCGCTTCTCGAAGCTGCGGTAGGCAAGGAAGAGGAGGGCCACCCCGAGCAGGAGCTTGATCGCCGACGCCCAGCGGGCGGCGCCGGCCTCGTCGGCGACACGGCTGCCGTCGGCGATCAGCAGCGTGAGCCCGCCGACCACGGTGAGCCCGGCGACCCAGCCGCCGAGGAAGGCGAGGCCGTTCGCGGTCGCCCGCGGCGAGAAAAGGATGACGATGACGGCCGCGATCGGCAGCGGCACGACGAGGATGCCGACGGCGATGGGCAGGACGCCGGCGAGAGCTTCGGCCACAGGTCCTCCTCTCAGATCGCCGGGCCGCTGCGGCCGGCACGTGCCACCGGCCGCTCGGGACGCAGCAGCTCAGTCGAACACGTACCCGTACAGCGTCAGCCCGTAGATGATCAGCCCGTAGACCGCCATGTTGACGATCGCCCACAGCGGGACGGCGGCGATGTTCAGGAACCACACGCTGAGCCCAAGCACCGCGAGGAGGATGCCGAGGACGCGTCCGGCCTGGCTGCCGCGGGTGAGGAGCACGGCGACGAGGATCCCCAGTGCCCCGAGGACGATCCAGCCCCAGCCCCATGCCTGCAGGTTCTCGTAGATGAGGCCGCCCTCGTCGAAGTAGCTCTTGCGCAGCAGGGCGACGAAGCCGGACATGACGTTGAAGATGCCGCCGATGAAGAACCAGATGGCGGCGAAGCTCGCGTACGAGGCGCTCCTGTCTGCGGCGCGCTGCTGCACGATGACCTCCCTCGAGGATGGCGATGCCGGCGAACGATACCCCATGCGGTCAGGTCGCACGATGACGTTCGACCGCCGGCTCGGAGGCTTCGGTGGGTGAGCCGGAGGCCCCATCGGTGGAGTCGGAGGCTCCCGAACGCGTGTCGCGAGCGTCGTCGGCCGCGATGGAGCCGCGACGCAGGTTGACGATCAGGATGTACACGCTGACAAGGAGCACCCAACCCGGGAACACCAGGATCACCCACTGGGCCTGCGTGAAGGTGAAGAGCAGCACGAGGGCCACGGGGTAGGTGAGCAGCGCCATCCACCTCGGCATCACCCCGGTGCGCAGCCAGAGGGTCGCCTGTGAGATCTGGAAGATGGCGGCCATACGCAGGGCGTACACGCTGAAGATCTGGGCGATCATCTGCCGCGCGTAAGTGTAGGTGCTGCTGTCGGCGAAGCCCGACGGGTCTCCGGCGTAGGCGGCGACCATGGCCCCCGCCGAGGCGGCGGCGGCGAACACCATGGCCAGGAAGAGCAGGCCGCTGCCGATGAACACGGTGGAGAAGAACTGGTCCTCGAAGCGGCCCAGGCGGTCCCGCGCCACGGCGATGAACCAGAGGAAGAAGAGCCCGGCGAACGGCACGAGGGCGAGGGCGAACTTGATGGAGCGGGCGCTGCCCTCGAGCCACGCGCCGCCGTCCTCGGTCACGTCGGCCATGGTGGTCGTGAGGATCGTGACGCTGACGCCGAACAGCACGGCGAAGAGGATGCCGGCGACCGCCCCGGTGACCGGCGTTGCGGCACGGCGCTCGACCTGGCCGGCGACCGCCTGCGGGCCCGCCGTGCTCACGAGTGCGCCCGTCCGGGCCCGTCATCCGCCAGGAGCTCCCCTTCTGACCTGAACGCCCGCTCACCCGACCTTCCAGCGGGAACCTGACGCCGCGCATCATCTCACACGACCGCGGCCCGGCGGCCGCGCCCCTAGAGCTCATCCGTCTCGCCGCTTCCCCTGATGATCGTGATGGTCACCGAGTCCGGCACCGAGCGCCGCACCTCGCGCTCGAGCGCCTCGAGCGGCGGCGCCTCCCCGGGGCCGATCACCGTGGCGACGATCTCCTCCCCCGACTGGTGCACGTCGACCAGCCTCCAGCCCGTGCCGCCGACCCATTGGCGGGCGGCGGTCTCGGTCGCCTGCATCCACTGCTGGTAGCGATACGTGCGCACCGAGGTGATGGTCAGCGGGACGACCAGGGCCACGACGACGACGGCGATGAGGACCTTGGCGCTCCGGCCGCCACCGGCGCCGCGCCGGGCGGCCGCTTCGCGCTGGTACCCGGCGGCCGTGAACACGAGCACGCCGGCGACGATGATCGCCGCGGCGTTGGTGAGGAAGAGCAGGGCCGCGCCCCAGGCCAGGTCGGGGCGTCCGTCGCCGAGCGTGATGCCGACCACCTCGAGCACCGGCACCAGCGAGATGGCGATCGCGACGCCGGCGACGATGTTGGCGACATCGCGGCGCACGAGGGCGAAGGCGCCCACCAGACCCATGGCGAGCGCCACCACGAGGTCGAGGACCTTCGGCGCAGTGCGCCCCATGATCTGCGGGTTGGCTTCGAGCGGGAGTCGCTCGAACGTGAGCAGACTCACCAGCAGGCCGATGAGGATGCTGACGGCGATCCCCGCCGCCAGAAGGAGAAGGGCGTCACGGAGGCCGCGACGGGAGCCGACGACGGTGCTCAGCGCGACGCCGTAGACGGGCGTCGCCAGGGGGGAGACGATCATCGCGCCCAGCACGACGGGCGTCGAGTTGTCCACCACGCCGGCGGCACCGACGACGCTGGCGAGCACGAGAAGCATCCAGAAGCGTGTGAGCGTGGCCCCCCGCGAGGCGCCCCCAAGGTAGAGCCCGTCCTCGACGTGCGCCAAGGGGTTGCGGAACTCCGCGCCGGCGTCGATCACCCTCGAGAAGATGCCCATGCCCCCCTCCCACCGAGGCCCCGCGGCTCAGCGTGCCGCGTCGCCCGCTCTCGTCGCCCGCCACTCTATCGCGGTGCGGTAGGCCTCGGCGCTCGACTCGCCGACGAGATCGGTAGCCGAGAACACCTTGATGCCCTCGGTCGCCGCCTGCCCGGCGTGCCGGAAACGCTCCAGCAAGGCGGGCGCCACGCCGCTCAGGAAGAGGCGACCGCCGGCTGCTTCGAGCTCTCCGGCGTAGACACTGAGGATCTTGAACGAGGTGACGCCGAGCGCCGTGCGACCGCGCAGGCGAAGCACGACCACCGGCGACACGGCGCCCCGCGGGTCGGGCAGGCGTGCGGCCAGGGTGCGCGCCCCGGCGTAGTACAGGCTCCCGTAGACGTCCAGCAGCGCCACCTCGTTGCCCGCGAGCGTCGTCGGCGCGGGACGCTCCTGCGAAGCGACCGTCCGCCTGCGGCACGAGCGCGACCACCTGAAGGTCGAGAGCCTCCTTGTTCAGCTGCAACAGCAGTGACAGCGCCACCCCGATGCCGACCGCGGCGGCGATGGGAAGGAAGAGCGTGGCGAGGAAGGTCGTGACCATGGCGATGACCGAGCTCGCCCCGGTGCGCACCACCATCCTGATCTCGTCGACCTTGACCGAGCTCACGGCGGCGAAGATGAGGATCGCCGCGAGCGTCGGCATCGCCACCCGGCCGACGAGCCCGGAGAACAGCGACAGGATCGCCAGCATCCAGACGCCGGAGAAGATCGACGCCCACCGCGTGCGAGCACCGGCCGCCGCGTTGAGCGCGGTCTGGCCGACCGAGCCGCCGACGGGCTGGCCGCGGAACAGGCCGGCGGCGAGGTTGGCGATGCCCTGCGCCTTGAAGTCGCCGTTCGTGTCGGCCTGGGTGCCGTCGGGGTTGGGCGCCGCCTCGGCGACGCCGGCGCCCTGCACGAGCACGATCACGGCGATGACCACCGCCCCGGAGAGCACCGCGGTCGAGAACAGCAGGCGCAGCGGCGGCAGGTGCGGCAACGGCACTCCCGTGGGGATGTCGCCGATGTCGGCCACCGTCACCACGCTGGGCAGGGCGACCGCGAGCGCGCTCGGGATGAGCAGCGCGGCGACGGACGCGTACGAGGCGAGCCGCGTCCTCGTCACCAGGAGCAGGACGGCGAACGTCACCGCGCCCACGAGCAGGGAGCTCACGTCGATCCCGGCCGGGTGAAGAACGACATCGAGCGCACGGGTCAAGGCCACGTCACCCTCCGCCTCGGCTCCGGTCAGATCGCTGACCTGCCCCAGAACGATGTTGGCCGCGACGCCGGTGAGGAAGCCGAGCATGACCGAGAGCGAGACGAAGCGCGTGTACCGGCCGAGACGCAGCACGCCGGCGACGACCATCAGCACGCCCGCGAGCAGGGTGAGGAGGAAGAGCGCCTCGGTGCGCTCGGCGGGCGCGAAGCCCTGAAGCGCCGAGCCGGCGGCCAGCGCGGCGGCGCTGGTGGTGGTGATCACCATGAGGCGGGTGCTCGAGGTCAGCCCGCCGAAGATGGGGCCGGCGAAGCTCGCGTAGAGGCCATGGATGGGGTTGACCCCGGCGAGCACCGAGGCCGCCATGCCGTCCGGCACGCTGCCGACGGCACCCGGCACGCCGGCGATCGCGTCCTTCCCGAGTGTGCCGCGCGAGACGGCGAGGGAGCGCGCCCAGCTCTTGAGGGCCGGGACCACGCCGGTCGCCCGCGAGCCCAGCGCCGCCAGCCTCGCGGCCCACCGGGGGTCGGCCCCGCGCCCCTCCTCACTCATCCGCACCCCCGACATCGGGCCCTTCGAACGCGTCGGCGACGATCGCCCGCAGCACGTCGAGGATCGCCCCCTCGACCTGGTCGTCCGGCACCGTGTCGAGGCCGGTGCCGCGGCGCACGAAACGCTCGAAGACCCCGTAGCCGAGCGTCAGGGCGCCGAGGCAGGCCACGACCACGCGCGGATCGTGCGCGCTCGGGGGGGCGTCCGGGCCGCCCGGGGTGACACCCCGGGCATCCTCGATGCGTCGCCGCAGTGCCGTCATCGTCGGGTAGCCCGCCGGGAACTCCGGCAGCACGCCGTCCAGCGAGGCGCGCGCCAGAACGGCGATGAACTCCTTCTGGCCGAGCAGCTCGCGGAAGACGACGTCGATGTCGCCGCGCACGTCGGCGACCTCGTCGACGCGCGCGGCGATGGCCCGCTGCGACTGCTCCATCGCCGCCCGCATGAGGTTCATCTTGGTCCCGAAGTAGCGGTGCACGAACGTCGCGTTCACGTCCGCGCGGGCGGCGATCTCGCGCACCGTGACGCGGCCAGACGGACGCTCCGCGAAGAGGGTCGCCGCGGCATCGACCAAGGCGCGGGAGGTCTCCTCCCGCGAGCGCCTCGAGCGCTTTGGCCCGGCCGGCTCGGCGCCGCTGTCGCTCTTCATCCGCACGCCCTCCGGTCCGCTTGATGACTCATGCCAATCTAACAGAAGCGGGTGTAGAGTAGTCGAGCGTGTACATTCTTGCGCGCACACGATGAAGGAGACGATGGGTGAACGACGCGCCGCAGGCCCCGGCCGGACTGCCGGTCATGGACCGGACATGACGCGATCCGCGCTCACCGAGACGGTCTTTCCCGCAGCGCCCGCGCGACCCGGGCACGCACCGCCTGCCTTCCACCTCCTGGCCAAGCCCACCGGTGCGGTCTGCACTCTCGATGGCGCATACTGCTTCTTCCTGGACAAGGAAGCTCCGTACCCCGGTGGCACCGATCCTGCCCGACACGAAGTGACCACCTGACCTGCCACCGCGGCCGTCGCCGACCCGAGAGGCGGCCGTTTGAAGAAGGAGCTCTGAGCATGCCCAAAGGCAAACCGAACATCCTCGTCCTCTGGGGCGACGACATCGGCATCAGCAACCTGAGCTGCTACAGCGATGGGCTGATGGGGTACCAGACCCCCAACATCGATCGCATCGCGAACGAAGGCGTGCGGTTCACTGACTCGTACGGCCAGCAGAGCTGCACCGCCGGCCGCGCCGCGTTCATCACCGGGCAGAACCCGTACCGCACCGGCCTCACCAAAGTCGGGATGCCGGGCGCCGACATCGGCCTGCAGGCGGAGGACGCCACCATCGCCGAGCTGCTCAAGCCGCTGGGCTACGCCACCGGCCAGTTCGGCAAGAACCACTTCGGCGACAAGAACCGGTACCTGCCCACCGTTCACGGCTTCGACGAGTTCTTCGGCAACCTGTACCACTTGAACGCCGAGGAAGAGCCGGAGAGCGTCGACTACCCCTCAGAGGCGGACTACCCCAACTTCAAGAAGCTGTTCGGCCCCCGGGGCGTTTTGCGTACCTGGGCGACTGAGGAAGACGACCCCACCGAGCACCCGCGCTGGGGGCGCGTCGGCAAACAGAAGATCGAGGACACCGGCCCGCTGACCAAGAAGCGCATGGAGACCGCCGACACCGAGTTCGTCGCCGCGACCCAGGACTTCATCAAGCGCAAGCACGCCGACGACCAGCCCTTCTTCATCTGGTTCAACACGACCGCCATGCACTTCCGCACGCACACGGAAGAGAGGATCCTCGGCCAGGCTGGCCGCTGGCAGTCCTCCTATCATGACCGCATGGTCGAGCATGACAAGCACGTCGGCCAACTGCTGGACCTGCTCGATGAGCTGGGTATCGCCGACGACACGATCGTGCTGTACTCCACCGACAACGGCCCGCACATGAACACCTGGCCCGACGGCGCCATGACCCCGTTCCGCAGCGAGAAGAACACCAACTGGGAGGGCGCCTTCCGCGTGCCCGAGCTGATCCGCTGGCCGGGCAAGATCAAGGCGGGCACGGTGTCCAACGAGATCATCAGCCACACCGACTGGCTGCCCACCTTCCTGGCCGCCGCCGGGGAGCCGGCGATCATCGAGAAGCTGAAGCAGGGACACCAGGCCGGCGACAAGCACTTCAAGGTGCACATCGACGGCTACGACTTCCTGCCTCACCTGTGCGGCGAGACCGAGAAGGGTCCGCGGCCGGGCATCGTGTACTTCTCCGATGACGGCGACCTGGTGGCGTTGCGGTACGACAACTGGAAGTTCGTCTTCGCCGAGCAGCGTGTCCAGGGCACGGTGATGATCTGGGCCGAGCCGTTCACCTTCCTGCGTATCCCCAAGATCTTCAACCTGCGCACCGATCCCTTCGAGCGGGCAGACGTGACCTCCAACACCTACTGGGACTGGATGATCGACCGCGTCTATCTGACCTACGCGGCGCAGTACCTGGTGCGGGAGTTCCTGGAGACCTTCGCGGAGTTCCCCCCGCGCATGAAGGCGGCGAGCTTCGGCATCGATCAGGTGCTGGCGAAGATGGAACAGGCGATGAACGTCGACTGACGGGAGCCGCAGCGTGTGAGCCGCGGGTGCAGCGACACCCATAGGGACCACTGCACCCGCGGCCGCCGCGGTCGACGACATGGACGAGCCGGACAGCAAGCACTCGGACGTGCGGGGATCGGTGCAGGCGTTCTACGACCTGCACCCCTACCCGCCTCCCGTCAAGGACCTCGAGGCGTATCGACTGCGCTGGCAGGATGAAGGCCGCCGCCGTGCGGAGTCCCTTCTCCACTGGCCCCGGAGCCGCTGCCGCGCCGACCTGGAGGTGCTGGTCGCCGGGTGCGGGACCTCGCAGGCGGCCAGACACGCTGCACGCCAGGCGGAGAGCCACGTCGTCGGCATCGACATCAGCGCCGAGAGCGTACGCCACACCGAGGCGCTGAAGTCCAGGTACCACCTGACCAATCTGGAGGTCCACCACCTGCCCATCGAGCGGGTGGGTGAGCTGGGCCGCAGCTTCGACAAGATCGTGTGTACGGGCGTGCTGCACCACCTGCCCGACCCCGAGGAGGGCCTGTGCGCTCTGCGAGAGGCCCTGAGACCCGACGGCGCGATGGACCTGATGGTCTACGCCGCCTACGGGAGAGCCGGCGTCTACCTGCTTCAGGACTACTGCCGCCGGCTCGGCATCGGCCACGGCCACCAGGAGATCAACGACCTCGCCGTCACGCTGGCGGCTCTGCCTCATCACCATCCGCTGGCACGCCTGCTGCGCGAGTCGCCGGACTTCCAGAGCCCGGACGCGCTCGCCGACGCCCTGCTCAACCCGCAGGATCGCGCCTACACGGTGCCGCAGCTCTCCGAACTCGTCGAGGCCTGCGGGCTGACGTTCGGCCGCTGGGTGCGGCAGGCGCCGTATCTGCCACAGTGCGGCGACCTCGCCGCGACACCCCACGCCGAACGTCTGGCACGACTACCCCTCCGGGAGCAGTACGCGGCCGTCGAGTCGTTTCGAGGCACGATGCTCCGCCACAGCCTGATCGCCTACAGAGATGACGCTCCCAGTGCCGTCAAGGTACCGGGATTCGAGGGTGGCGACTGGCTGGACTACGTGCCCGTCCGCCTTCCGGAGACGATCGCCGTGCAGGAGCGACTGCCCGAGGATGTGGCCGCGGTCCTCATCAATCGGAGTCACGTCGATACCGATCTGATCCTGCCTGTCGATGCCGAGCAGTTCCGCCTCGTCGGCGCGATCGACGGTCGGCGCTCGATCGCCGAGATCATCCGGCAGCGTGCGCCGTCGCGCCCGTCCGGGGATCGGCTGCAGGCCCAGGCACGCGGCCTCTTCGAGCGCCTTTGGTGGTACGACCAGGTCGTCTTCGACCTCTCGCGCCCCGGCGCCGGTTCGCCGCGTCGCGGCGGGCCGTGACGGCCCCGGGCAGAAAGCCCGAGGACGCTACCTCGCTGTTCCTGCCGAGCGAATGGCCTTCCTGACGACGGCGCCTGACCAGGCGTCGCAGGACGAGGCGCTGCCGGAGTCCGCACGTCGCCGAGGAGGCTGGGTAGCAGGCTCGGCGCCGCTGTCGCGCGTCATCCGCTCGCTCCCCATGTCCTGCCGATCACTCGGCCGATCCAACAGACGACGATGTAGTGCAGTCGAATGTGTACATCTTGTGCGCCCGTCCATGCAGAAGGAGACGATCCCTGATCCCCATGCTGTACCCGGTAGCCGCCTTCGCCTTGACCCTGGCTACGCGCGCCCCGACCGCAGCCTGGCAGAGACGGCCAGACAGTCCCTGTTCGTCTGGAGCGCTGAAGGCGCCGCAGCTGCGCATTCGATGATGGCGGTCGCGATGCTGTCGATGTTGGGCGTCGTGTAGCCCATCATGCCGCGGTTGAAGAAGCTCAGGTTCCAGGTGCCGATGTCGTCGCCCCAGAGGACGAGGATGTTCGGCTTGCCGTCCGGCATGTTGGACCACCCCTCTCGGATCGGACCCGTCACCGGGCCGGCGGCCTCGGATCGCCGTGACGCCAGGCGCAGAGTATCCGACGTAGTCAGTCGACTACAAGGCCGCAGCAGCGCTTGTACTTCTGCCCGCTGCCGCAGGGACACGGGTCGTTGCGCCCGGTCGTGCGCGCCTCCTCGGCGAGGAGCGGCATGACCTCGGCGGCCTCCCCTCCGCGGGCGAGGATGGCGGCCATGCGCCGCATGCGCCCTTCGCTGTGCGCGAAGAAGGCTCGCAGGCCCTCGCACAGCCAGTTCAGCCCCGGCTCGCCCTCCGGCGTGAGGAGGATCCGGTTCTTCGGGCACTCGCCGTTGCAGGCGAAGAGGTGGGGACAGGAGCGACAGAAGGCGGGCAGGGTCTCCTGCTTCGCCAGACCGAAGGCACGTTGCTGCGGGGAGCGGACGAGCTCACCGAGCGGTGTCTCCATGATGTTGCCGAGCAGGTGCTCGGGCGCCACGAAGTGGTCGCACGAGTAGACGTCGCCGGTGTGCTCCACGACGACGCCCTCGCCGCAGGTGGGCCGCAGGACGCACAGACTGGAGTAGCCGCGCACGTAGGCGGCCAGCACGCCGTCGAAGAACTGCACGAACATCATGACCGACGTCGCGGGTCACCCACTCGTCGAAGACCGCGTTGAGGAAGCGGCCGTACTCCTGGGGCTGCACGCTCCGGTCGGTGACCGTCCCCGGCGTGGTCGCGGTCGGCGGCGTGTCGATCTCGACGATGGGGACGAACTGGATGTAGCGCGCCGCGAGCTCGTCGCGGAAGAAGCGGTAGACGTCGAGCGGGCGCCGCGCGTTGACGCTGTTGACCGCGCAGAGCACGTTGAACTCGGCGCCCGCCGCCTGCAGGCGGCGGGCGGCGGCGAGCACGCGGTCGAAGACCGGCCCGCCGGCCGCGTCGTGGCGGTAGGCGTCGTGCAGCTCGCGCGGGCCGTCGATGCTGAGCCCCACGAGGTAGTCGGTCTCGGCGAGGAAGGCGGCCCACTCGTCATCCAGCAGCACGCCGTTGGTCTGCAGGGTGCGCTCGACGGTCATGCCGGCGGGCACGTGGGCGTCTTCGACCGCCCGTGCCCGCCGGTAGAAGTCCAGCCCCATCAGCGTCGGCTCCCCGCCCTGCCAGGCGATGGTCACGTGCGGGACGCGCTGCGCCGCGACGTTCTGCGCGATGTAGGCCTCCATGACCTCGTCGCGCATGCGGAAGTCGCTGCCCGGGTACAGGCTCGCCTTCTCGAGGAAGAAGCAGTAGTCGCAGCGCAGGTTGCAGCGCGCCCCGGCGGGCTTGGCCATGACGTGGAAGGCGGCGGGGTCGGCGGGTGCCATCGGCCTATGGTACTCCAGGCCGCGGCCGCGCCGGTCGGGTCGGCCGCGGCGGCAGCGGCGGCGGCGTCAGCTGTGCCCAGCCCGGCCGTCCTTGCGCCGCAGGAAGTCGGCCACGCCGGCGGCGACGGTGTCGTGGAAGCGGCCCGGGCCCACCAGGTCGACGATGCCGTTGCGCTCGAGGTACTCGTAGAGCTCGGTCGTCACGCGCGCGAAGGCCAGCTCGACCCCCTGCTCCCGCAGATCGCCGATGAGGTCCTTGACCACGTCCGCCGCCGTGGTGTCGATGTACGGGACGGCGCCGGCGTGAACGAGCACCTCGCGCACCGGAGGCGCTGTCGCGCTCACCAGGGAGCGCACGGTCTCGTCGAACCAGCGCGCGTTGGCGAAGAAGAGCTCCCCGTCGACGCGCAGGATCACGAGGCCGGGGAAGGTCTCGTACTCGGGGTGGTCGTCCACGCCGCGATACCTCAGGCTTTCGTCGCCCAGGGCGCCGGGGGCGCGCCCCAGCACGGCGGAGCTCGGACGGTAGGCGCGGTACACCATCGCCAGCAGCGAGACCACCACAGCGACCAAGAGGCCGATGAGGATGCCGAAGAGCAGGACCCCGGAGAAGCAGACGATGGCCAGCAGGAAGTCGGTGCGGTCGATGCGCCAGAGTCGACGCAGCGCCCGGACGTCGACGAGGTGCGCGACGGCGGCGATGACGATGGCCCCGAGGACGGCCTCGGGAAGGTCGTGGAACAGCGGCATCAGCAGGAGCATCGTCACGACGACGAAGACGAAGAGGACGATGCCGTAGACCTGGCTGCGCGCGCCGGACGAGTCGGCGACCGCCGAGCGGGAGAGGCTCGCGTCGACGACGAACCCCTGAAGCACGCCGGCGCCGAGATTGCTCGCGCCGAGGGCGACCAGCTCCTGGTCGGCGTCGACCTCGTACCCGTGCTTGACGGCGAGCGCCCGGGCGCCGGCGACCGATTCCGCGAAGGCGATCAGAGCCAGCGCCACGGCCTCCGGCATCAGCGTCGTCACGTCTGACAGGGCAAAGCTCGGGATGGTCAGGCTGGGCAGCCCCGCGGGGATGTCCCCGACGATGTGCACGCCGCTCTCCTCGAGGCCGAAGACCCCGACGGCCGCGACCCCCAGGACGACGGTGATCAGCGCGGCGGGGATCTTGGGGGCGACGGCCCGAAGGCCGAACATGAGCGCGAGGGCGCCGAGCCCGATGACCAGGGTCGTCGGGTCCACCGAGTCGAGCTGCCGAACGAGATGCTCGAGCTTGCCGAAGAAGGTCGTGCCGCCGCCCTCGACGCCGAGCAGCTTGTGGGCCTGCCCGACGCCGATGACCAGGGCCAGACCGGCGACGAAGCCGGTGAGGACCGGGCGGGCGAAGAACTCGGCGATGAACCCCAGGCGGGCGAGGCCGGCGACCAGGAGGATCGCCCCGGCGATGAGCGCGAGGAGCGCCGAGAGGGCGATGAAGCGGGCGTCGTCGCCGGCCGCCAGCGGCGCCACGGCGGCGGCCGAGAAGGCGGCGATGGCCGAGCTCGGCCCGACGGTCAGCTGCCGGCTGGTGCCGAGGACGGCGTAGAGGAGGAGCGGCGCCAGGGCGGCGAACAGACCGGCCTCGGGGGGGAGTCCGGCCAGCGAAGCGTAGGCCATGCCCTCGGGCACGAGGACCGCCCAAACGGCCGCGGCCGCGACGACGTCGGGCCGCAGCCAGCGCCGCTCGTAGCGCGGCAGCCAGTCCTTGATGGGCAGCGAGGGGACCGCCAGCCGCGACCAGCGCCGCAGGCGCGCCTCCACGCCCTCACCGTCCCCGGCAGCGCGAGGGGTGTTCACTCGCACCACCGGGTCGGCGGGTCGTGACTCGCTCGACTCCCGCCCCGACTCACCCGACGAGCCCCGCGAGCGCTTCGAAGAAGACCTTCACGCCGACGACGAGGAGCACCACGGCCATCACGACGGCGTTGTGGGCCACCAGCCACGTCTTCCAGCCGTCGAGCGTCGCCCGCGCACTCTCGCCGCCGAGCAGGGCGTAGGCCACGGGCACGGCGACGCCGAGACTGCTGACCACGACGAACACCACGAGCAGGACGATGCTCTGCCCGGCCGGCAGGCCGGCGAGCGCGACGCCGGTCATCGCGCTGACGGTGAGGAGGAGGTTCTTGGGGTTGACCCCGGAGAGGAGGGCGGCGAGACCGAGCGAGCGCGGCGCGGTGAACGCGTCGACGGCGCGCATCCAGCCCGGGAGCGACGGCTCCTCGCCCTCGCGTGGCCGCTTCTCGAAGGACCTGTAGGCGAGGAACAGCAGGCCCGCCCCGAGCAGCAGCTTGAGGGCCAGGGTCCAGCGCGCCGGCGTCCCGCCCTGCTCGACGTCCTGACTCGAGGCGAGCAGCAGGGTGAGCGCGCCGACCGCCGCCAGCCCGGCGGCCCAGCCCGCGAGGAAGGCGAGCCCGTTGGCTCTCGCCCGCGGGGAGAAGAGCATGAGGATGACGGCGACGACGGGGAGCGGGCTCAGGATGATGCCGATGGCGATCGGCAGGATCGCCGCAAATGACTCGGCCATGGGACCTCCCGGATCTCGTGTCCTCGGCTCTCTCGGGCCCGGCCCCGCACCCTCAGGCCCCTCGCGGGATGCGGTCTGCGCAGACTAGCTCACGCCGTCGGAGGCCCGCAACGCCCGCGCCTGGGCGCGGCCCGGCGTTCGAGACACGTGAGGTCTCGCGTGACGGGCGCGGGGGCCGCTCGGCCGGGGACCTGCCCGGGAGGGTCACGCCTGCCGCTCGCTCCTGACCTTCTTGAAGAGGAAGAGCGGCAGGATCAAGGCGGCGAGCACGCCGCCCAGCCAGACGATCAGGGTGCCCACCACCCACGCCGTGAGCCCCTCGATCTGCAGTCCGTCAGAGACGAGGGTGACGACGATGAGCCCGACGAGCGTCGTCACCAGCGCCACGCCGCCCCTGAGGACCGGCGCGTACTGGATCGACATCTTGAGCACGAGCGGGTCGAGGACGACCTCGATCAGGGTGAAGACGACGACCACCCCGATGAACGCCGCCGCGGTCACCGTGAAGCCGTCCAGGACGGCGGCGGCGATCAGCAGACCTGCGGCATTGGCCAGCAGCCGCAGGACGACGGCGGCAAGGAACCTGAGCATACGCTTCTCCTTTCGTGT
>CAWBRS010000015.1:0-34216 GCA_963791345.1 uncultured Thermoleophilia bacterium
GCCCAAGGCTGCTGGTCCCCGGCTCGGGAGGTCGACGGGCTCCTCCCCCAGCCACCACACCCTGAGCACCACCACCCCGAACATCACCAGCAGCGCCGCGTTGCGCACCGCGACCACGACGAGCGCCTCGGTCTCCTCGCGCAGGAGGTCGCCGTAGAGGCCGGGGAACTCGATCTGCGTGAGCAGCAGGACCACGGCCCCGAGCACGGCGACCGCGCGGTCGCGCACGGCGACGAGGGCGAGCGGCGGCAGCATCCAGATCACGTACTGCGGCGAGAGCACCTTGCCGAAGGCCATCATCGCCAGCAGCAGGGCGAGGACGGCGAGCGGCTGCTCCTCGGGCGCCTCGCGCAGGGCATCGCGCCGCCGCCACAGCAGCCAGTAGACCCCGAGCACGGCCGCCACGGTGAGCGGCCCGGAGAGGTAGGCGGCGACCCCGGCTCCGCTGGCGATGAGCTGGTGCGAGCCGTGGCTGAAGCCGATCTCGAGCGGCGCCCAGCCGAGGGCGCCGGCGACCAGCATCGGCGTGCCCAGCACGCTTTCGATCTGCAGCGGGCGCTCCAGGTGATAGGAGAAGACCTGCCAGACGCCGCCCGGCGACGAGAAGAGGTAGGGGATGAACGGCGTCACGGCGGCGGCGGCGAAGGCGACCAGCGGCCAGGCCCAGCGCCGCGGCCGGCCGGCCAGCAGCAGCACGAGCGGCAGCAGGGCGAGCGGCGTGAGCTTGAGCGCGAAGCCGAGCCCGAGGATGAAGGCCGCGGCCGTCAGCCAGCGCCGCGCGAGGCAGAGGAGCAGGCCGGCGATGAGCAGCGCGACGGCGACGTCGTAGCGATTGACGATGATCGTGCCCGGTGAAGGCGACGGCGGCCGCGTAGAGGGCGGCGGCCGCGTACGGCCGCCGCCCGCGCGGCCACAGCGCCAGCGCGGCCAGGGTGACCACGATCGCACCGGCGACGGTGAAGACCCCCATCGCCACGGTGAAGCCGGTCGTGTAGGCGTCGGGGTCGAGGCCGTCGCCGCCGAGCCTGAAGATCGGCAGCGCGAGCGGCGGGTACTCGACCCCGAAGTCGAGGTAGGGCCGGTACCCCTGCGCCATGAGCGACGAGTACTCCTGGTAGATCGGGATGTCGCTGATGTCGTGCAGCCCGTACCAGAGGTTGGGGAAGAGCAGGGTGAGGACGACGACCTGCAGCGCGACCGCGAGAGCCGAGCGCGAGGGCCGCGCGGGTCCACGGGGAGCGCCCCTCCGCGCCGGGAGTCGGCCCGTCGCCGCGGGGCGCTCGCCGCGACGCTGCGCGGCGTCGCTCGCGTCGCGGGCGCCGCACGTCAGCGCCCGGAGGCCGCTCGGCGCTGCGCTCGTTCACCGCTGCTTGAAGCTCCACAGCTTGTTGGCCAGGAAGTTCACCGGCATGACGCAGGCGATGGCGATGAGCTGGCTCAGGTTGCCGCGCAGGTCGAAGACGGTGTGAGCCACGGTGAAGATCGCCAGGTTCACGCCGTACGCCACGAGGCTCACGATCACGAACTTGGAGAACTCCGCGGTCACGTCTCCCGTGGAGCGGAACGTCCACCGCCGGTTCAGGTAGTAGTTGGTGATGACCGAGACGACGAAGCCGAGACCGTTGGCGACGTAACTGGCGGTGAGCCCCATGTGGCCCGTCACCAGCTGCCAGGTCAGCAGCGTGGCGTTGAACACGGCGAGGTTCACGAAGACGCCGCTCCCGCCCACCAGGCAGAACTTCACGAACTGGCGGAGGTCCGGGTGCAGGCGGTCGCGCAACGAGCGCCGCGCGGGGTCGGCGCCGGCTGCGGTCGCGTCGCCGGGACGCGGCGTGGCGCCGGCGGGTCCGGGCACTGCGCCGGCCGGTCGCGGGGCGCGCGCCGGCGGGCTCGGATGTGGGGCCGACGCTCACTCAGGGCTCCGCTCGGCGTGCGCGGCTCCGCTCGGCGTGCGCGGGGCGCTGCTCGGGGCGGGCGAGGCCGGCCAGCTCGCGGGCGGCGGCGACGAAGTCGAGCCGCCGCCAGTTCAGGCCGGCCCGCTCCGCCCGCTCCGCCAGCCAGCCGCGCGCGAAGACGAGGTCGGCCTCGCGCGCGGGGCAGAAGTCGCTGTCCCCGTCGCCGAACACCCAGACGACGTCGCCGGGCCGACGCCGCGCGCGCAGCACCTCGGCCTTGCAGCTCGCCGGGCCGCAGCGGTCGCAGTCGCCGAGCTGCGGGTTGAAGCTGATCCTGTAGGGCGGGCCGCCGTCGGCGCCCGCCCCCCCAAGCTCGCCGGCGGCGTGGCCGTCGCGGCGCGTCCGTCGACGCCTGAGCGAGCTCGCCGGCGGCGTGGCCGTCGCCGTCCTGACTGACGAGCTCGCTGGCGACGATCTCGACCGGCGGCAAGCCCTCGCGCCGCCAGACCGCCTCGATCGCCTCGCGGAAGCCGGCGCTGAGGACGACGACGCGGGCGCCGCCGGCGACCGCCATCTCGAGGAACTCACGGAAGCCCGGCGCCGGCTCGGCGGCCTCGACGAGCCGGCCGAGGAACGCCTCGCGCGGCACGTCGACCAGGCGGACCTGGCGGTCGAAGCACTCGGCGTGGCCGATCTCGCCGCGGACCACCATCTCCTCGAAGGGTCGCCAGGCGTCGCCGACGACCTCCGTGAGGGCGATCTCGTTGCACTCGTGCGTGGTCACCGTGCCGTCGTAGTCGAGCACGATGAGCACGTGCGCGAGCGAGCCCGAACGAGGCTCGGCGGGCGCAGGCGCGAGCGAGCCTTGACGGCGTGGGAGAGGGGCGGCGTGCGGAGGGGGACATGGGGCCGAGTCTACCGTAAGTCTGCTAGAATCTGCTTCCCGCCGGCGCGCGCGCGTCCCTCTCGGGCGAGCGCGGCCGGCGCTCCGGTCTTGCTCCGTCCGAAAGCGAGTCAGGTGAACGACAGGCAGCCCCGGTTCCGCGAGGTCTCCGCGCGCGCCGACTTCCCGGCGCTCGACGCGGCGCATCCTCGCGTTCTGGAAGGAGCGCCGCATCTTCGAGAAGAGCCTCTCGGCGGCCGGCGCCCGAGGCCCCGCCTTCGTCTTCTACGAGGGCCCGCCGACGGCCAACGGCCGGCCCGGCATCGCACCACGTCCTCTCGCGCGTCATCAAGGACCTCTTCCCGCGCTACAAGACGATGCGCGGCTACCACGTGCCGCGCAAGGCCGGCTGGGACACGCACGGCCTGCCGGTCGAGGTCGAGGTCGAGAAGGAGCTCGGCATCCACGGCAAGAAGCAGATCGAGGCGTACGGCGATCGCCGAGTTCAACGCAGCGCTGCCGCGAGAGCGTCTTCCGCTACATCGAGGAGTGGGAGCGAGCTCACCGAGCGCATCGGCTTCTGGATCGACCTCGACGACGCCTACGTCACCTTCACCAACGAGTACATCGAGATCGTCTGGTGGCTCCTGCGGCAGATCTGGGACAAGGGCCTGCTCTACCAGGGCCACAAGGTCGTGCCCTACTGCCCGCGCTGCGGCACGCGCGCTCTCCGAGCCACGAGGTGGCGCAGGGCTACCAGGACGTCGACGACCCGTCGGTCTACGTGCGCTTCCCGCGTCGCGAGCGACGAGGACCGCGAGCGCGGCGATCGTCTCCTGCGTCTGGACGACGACGCCCTGGACGCTGCCCGCCAACGTCGCCGCTCGCGGTGCAGCCCGGACATCGACGTACGTCGCGCGTGCGAGAGCCGGCGGCGAGACGCTTCGATCCTGGCCGCGCGCGCTGCGTCGAGCACGTGCTCGGCGAGGACGCCGAGTCGTCGAGCGCGAGTTCCCCGGCAGCGAGCTGCGTCGGGCACGCGCTACGTCGCCGCCCTTCGACCTTCATCGCCGCGCCGACGGCAGCGACGGCCCACTACGTGCATCGGCGCCGACTTCGTCACCATCGACGACGGCACCGGCATCGTGCACATCGCGCCCGCCTTCGGCGAGGACGACTACGCAGCGTCGGCCAGCGCGAACGACCTGCCGGTCGCTCAACGCCGGTCGACGCCGAGGGCCGCTTCGATCGCCGAGGTCGACGCCGCTGGGCCGGGCGGTTCGTCAAGGACGCCGACCCCGAGATCATCGCCGACCTGCGAGAGCGCGGGCTGCTGCTCCGCGCCGAGCAGCCTACACGCACAGCTACCCGTTCTGCTGGCGCTGCGACACGCCGCTCCTCTACTACGCGCAGCCGACCTGGTTCATCCGCACCACCGCGCATCAAGCGAGCAGCTGCTCGCCACCAACGAGCGCGATCAACTGGCACCCGGAGCACATCAAGCACGGGCCGCTTCGGCGACTGGCTCGCGAACAACGTCGACTGGGCGCTCTCGCGCGACCGCTACTGGGGCACGCCGCTGCCGGTCTGGCGCTGCGAGCGAGTGCGGCACGACGCACTGCGTCGGCTGCGATCGCCGAGCTGCGCGAGCATGGCGACCGGGCCGGTGCCCGCCGACCTCGACCTCCACCGGCCCTACGTCGACGACGTCGTCCTGCGCTGCCCGCGAGTGCGGCGGCGACGATGCGCCGCGTGCCGCGAGGTCATCGACGCCTGGTTCGACTCGGGCTCGATGCCCTTCGCGCAGTGGCACTACCCGTTCGAGAACGAGGAGGTGTTCGACGAGCGCTTCCCCGCCGACTTCATCTGCGAGGCGATCGACCAGACCCGCGGCTGGTTCTACAGCCTGCTCGCCGATCGGCCACGCTGGTCGAAGGGGCAGAGCTCGCTACAAGCAGCGTGCTCTGCCTGGGCCACATCCTCGACGCCGAGGGCCAGAAGATGAGCAAGAGCCGCGGCAACGTCGTGCGACCCGTGGGACGTCCTCGACCGCCACGGCGCCGACGCCTTCCGCTGGTACCTCTTCACCGTCTCGCCGCCCTGGTTCCCGCGCGCGCTTCTCGGCCGAGATGGTCGACGAGGTGGTGCGCAAGTTCCTGCTCACGCTGTGGAACATCGTACAGCTTCTTCACCATCTACGCCAACATCGACGGCTTCGACCCGGCCGAGGCGGCGGTGCCGCTCGCCGAGCGCGCCGCTGCTCGACCGCTGGCTGCATCGGCGAGCTCAACCGCCTCGTCGCGGACCGTGCACCGACGGCCTCGAGGACTACGACGCGACCGACGCCGGGCGCGCGATCCAGGAGTTCGTCGACGACCTCTCCAACTGGTACGTGCGCCGCAGCCGCCGCCGCTTCTGGAAGAGCGAGAGCGACAGCGACAAGCTGGCCGCCTACCAGACGCTGTACGAGACGCTGGTGACGCTGGCCAAGCTGCTCGCGCCGTTCACGCCGTTCGTCGCCGAGGAGCTCTACCAGAACCTCGTGCGCTCGGTCGACGAGAGCGCGCCCGAGAGCGTGCACCTGTGCACGTGGCCCGAGGCCGACGCGGCCCTCGTCGACGAGACCACCGCCTTCCGCATGGCGGCGGCGCGGCGCGTCGTCGAGATGGGCCGCGCCGCGCGCAACGCCGCCGCCGTCAAGACGCGGCAGCCGCTGGCCGAGGTGGTCGTGGCGCTGCCGGAGGCCGAGCAGGAGGCCGTCGAGGCGCTGCGGGACGTCGTGCTCGACGAGCTCAACGTCAAGGAGCTGCGCCTGCTCGGCGACGGCGACAAGCTCGTCGCGTACACGGTCAAGCCCAACCTGCCGGTGCTCGGCCCCAAGCTGGGCAAGCAGGTGGGGGCGGTGCAGGCCGCGCTGCGCGAAGCCGACGGCGCGGCCGCGGTCGCCGCCCTCGAGGCCGACGGCGCCCTGCAGCTCACGCTGCCCGACGGCGCCGTCGTCTCCCTGACCCGCGAGGAGCTGCTCGTCGAGACCGGATCACCCGAGGGCTACGAGATGGTCGAGGAGGGCGGCCGCACGGTCGCGCTGCGCACCGTCGTCGACGACGCCCTGCGCGAGGAGGGCGTGGCGCGCGAGCTCGTGCACGCCGTGCAGCTCGCGCGCAAGAACGCCGACCTGCGCATCGAGGACACGATCCGCCTGGCTCTCGCCCTGCCGCCCGAGCTGCGCGACATCGCCGAGCGCTTCGCGCCGACGATCGGCGCCGAGACGCTCGCCCGCGAGCTCGCCTTCGACGGCGCCGACGGCGACCACGTCGAGACCGTGCGCGTCGAGGGCCACGAGGTCGGTATCGGCCTCACCGTGACCGGCACCATCTTCGGCGCCTGAGCGGCGCCGCGGCCGGACGGCGCCGGCGGCGACCGCGAACGTGGCGCGCGGCCGGCCTCGGCGGAGCGCCGTCGCCCGCCCGACCGCTCAAGTCGCGCCGCGCACGGCCGACAACGACTGGTGACCGCCGTCAGGAGGGCGAACGCCGTGACAGACACCTTCCGCGACCCGTCGGTCCAGGTGCTCGTCGACCTGGCCCGGCCGCAAGAGCACGATGCCGTGCTCGACTACGCCTGCGGCATCGGCATCGCGACCCTCGCGATCGCCCCGGCCGTGGCCTCCGTACTGGCCGTCGACGAGGTCGCCGCCACGCTGGACGAGGGCCGGCGCCTGGTCGCCGAGCTCGGCATGGCCAACGTCGCCTTCAGCGTCGTCGACCTCTACCAGCTGCCGTTCGTCGACGCCGAGTTCAGCCTCGTCGTCTCGCGGGGAGCCCTGCACCGCCTGCCCGAGCCGACGCGCGCCCTGCACGAGCTGCGCCGCGTCGTCGGGGAGGGGGGCCGCATCGTCGTCGCCGACGCCGTGGTCGACCACGTGACCGACGAGGCCTTCAACGACCTCGCCCGCCTCCGCGAGCCGGCCCACCGGCGCCATTACCGCGCCGAGGAGCTGGAGGCGTTGGCGCTCGACGCGGGCCTGCGGGTCGCCGAGCGCCGCGTCCTGCGGCGCACCGTCGACCTCGACTACTGGCTGCAGGCGGCGTCGGTGCCGCTGGAGAAGGGCGAGCTCATCAGGTCACGCATGCAGACGCTCCCCGTGAACGTGCTGGAGCGCCTCGACGTCGCCTTCTCGGACCGTACGGTCTCGTTCAGCACCGACCTGCTGGCCCTGCGTCTCGAGCGCGCCTGACGGCTCAAGTCGCCGGCGCTCGAACGTGACCGCCGCCGCGGGCCGGCGCCCCTACCCGAGGAAGCCGCCGAGCTCCTCGACGAGGCGCTGGCGCGGCATCGCGCCGACGATGCGGCGCTTCACCTCGCCGCCATCGAAGGCGAGGATCGTCGGGATGTTCATGACGCCGAAGCGCTGGGCGATATCGGGCGCCTGGTCGACGTCGAGCTTCACGAAGGTCACGTCGGGGTAGTCGTCGCACATCTCCTCGAGGACGGGGCCGACCATGCGGCACGGGCCGCACCACTCGGCCCAGAAGTCGACGAGGACCTTGCCCTCGGCCCGCGTCACGACGGTGTCGAAATCCTCCTGCGAGACGGCGTCCAACGGTCCTCCTGTCAGTCCTTTGACGATGGTGCGGCGCCGGGTCCGGCCGCTGCCGGCGCCTCGCCGACCGCCGGCGCCTCGGGTGCACCGCTCTGCGGCGCCGTCTCGACGGCCGTCTGACCGGCAGCCACCTCGCCAGCCACCGCCCCGACGGGCGGCGCCACGCCCGGCCCGGCCGACGGGCACTCGAGCTCGTCGAGGTAGCGCTGCGCCTGCACGGCGGCCAGGGCGCCCTCGCCGACCGCCATGGCGATCTGCTTGAGCGGGTTGGCGTGCGCGTCGCCGGCGGCGTACACGCCGCAGAGCGAGGTGCGCATGAACTCGTCGGTCAGGATGTAGCCCCACTCGTCGAGCGCGACCACGCCCTGCAGGAAGCTCGTCAGGGGCACCTGCCCGATGTAGAAGAAGACCCCGTCGACCGGCAGGCTGCGGAGCTCCTTCGTCTTCACGTTCTGCACCTCGAGCCCCGACACCAGCTGGTCGCCTTCGACGCGGCGCGGCACCGAGTCCCAGACGAACTCTATCTTGGGGTTGGCGAAGGCGCGCTCCTGGGCGATGGCCGCCGCGCGCAGCTCGTCGCGGCGGTGCACGACGTAGACCTTGTCGGCGAATTTGGTGAGGAAGAGACCCTCCTCTACGGCCGAGTCGCCGCCGCCGACGACCGCCACGTGCTTTCCCTTGTAGAGGGCGCCGTCGCAGGTGGCGCACCAGGAGACCCCGCGGCCGACGAACTCCGCCTCGCCGGGGATGCCCATGCGCTTCGCCTCGACGCCGGGGGAGAGGATGACGGTGCGCGCGCGGATCTTCTCCTGGTCGGTCGTGATCGTGAACGAGCCGTCGGGGTCGGGCGTGAGCGAGGCGACGGTGGTGATCTCGCGCAGCTCGGCGCCGAACTGGGCCGCCTGGCGCTTCATGCGGTCGGAGAGGTCGAAGCCGGAGATGCCCTCGGGGAAGCCGGGGTAGTTCTCGACCAGCTCGGTGAGGGCGATCTGGCCGCCGGCCATGTTGCGCTCGAGCACCACGGTGCTGCGCCGCCCGCGGGCGCAGTACAGAGCGGCCGTGAGGCCCGCCGGCCCGCCGCCGACGATGGCGACGTCGTACGCCTCGGTCGACTGGCCTTTGGGGAGGTTGATGCGGATGTCCAAGCCCATGCTACCGACAGTCTACCCTGTGGCTCGCGCGCTCACAGCAGGCAGGGACGCGCACGGCGGGCGGCGCTCACGGCGGGCGCGGCGCTTGCAGCGGGCGGGGCACTCACGGCCGGCGCGGCGCTCACATCAGCCCGCGCGCGACCAGCGTCTCGGCGATCTGCACGGCGTTGGGCGCCGCGCCCTTGCGCAGGTTGTCGCCGACGACCCAGAGGTTGAGGCCGCGCTCGACGGTCGCGTCCTCGCGGATGCGGCCGACGAAGACCTCGTCGGCGCCCTCGGCGTCGAGCGGCATCGGGTAGCGCCGCTCGGCGGGGTCGTCGACGAGCTCGACGCCGGGGGCCGCGGCGAGCAGCTCGCGCGCCGCGGCGGCCGAGAGCTTGCGCCGGGTCTCGACGTTGACCGACTCGGAGTGCGCGCCGAAGACCGGGACGCGCACGCAGGTGGCCGCCACCTCGAGCTCGGGGTCGCCGAGGATCTTGCGCGTCTCGTCGATCATCTTGCGCTCCTCGTCGTGTAGTCGTCGCCGTCGGCTGGAAGTCGTCGACCTGCGGCAGCACGTTGAAGGCGATCTGGTGCGGATAGAAGCGCTGCTCGACGACCTCGCCGGCGGCCCACTGCCGGGCCTGGGCGTCGAGCTCCTCGATGCCGCCCTGGCCGGTGCCCGAGACCGACTGGTAGGTCGAGACGACGACGCGCTCGATGCCGGCGGCGTCGTGGATCGGCTTCAGGGCGACGACCATCTGCATCGTCGAGCAGTTCGGGTTGGCGATGATGCCCTTGTGGCCGTCGAGGTGCGTCGGGGTTGACCTCGGGGACGACGAGCGGCACGTCCTCGTCCATCCGGAAGCCGCTCGAGTTGTCGATCACCGCCGCCCCGGCGGCGACGAGCCTGCGGCGCCCACTCGCGCTGACCGCGCCGCCGGCGGCGAAGAGGGCGAGGTCGAGCCCTCGAGGCCGCCTCGTCGAGGCGGCGCACCTCGACCTCCTCGCCGGCGAACGGCAGCCGGCGCCCGGCCGAGCGCTCGGAGGCGAGCAGGCGCACCTCGGCGACCGGGAAGCCGCGCTCCGCGAGGATCTCGCGGACGGTCGCGCCGACGGCGCCGGTGGCGCCGGCGACCCCGACCGTGTAGGCGCGCCCGCGCCGTCACGACGCGCCCTTCCCGCCGGGCGGCGCCCTTCGGTCGGTCCTCGACTCGGCGTAGACGCACTGGTCGCCGAGCTCGAACGCCTCGTGCAGGGCGCGCACCGCGTCCGGCGACGCGGTCGCCGCGCGATCACGCAGGAGATCTTGATCGGCGAGGTCGAGATCATCTCGATGTTGATGCTCGCGCTCGCCGAGCGTCGCGAAGACCTTCGCGGCGACGCCCGGGTGGCTGCGCATGCCGGCGCCGACGATCGAGACCTTGCCGATCGCGCTCGTCGGTCGTCGCACGCCGCTCGCCGAGCTTCGTCCGAGCGGCGTCGAGCGCGTCGGTCGGCGGTCGCGAGGTCGTCGCGCGGCGACCGTGAACGAGATGTCGCGCGCCGCCGTCGTCGGACCGGCTCGTTCTGGATGATCATGTCGACGTTGACGTTCGCCTCGGCCAGCGCGCCGAAGACTGCGGCCGGCGACGCCGGGCTCGTCGCGGCACGCCGGTCAGCGTGACGCGGGCCTCGTCGGTGCGAGTGGGTGACGGCGGTGACGATCGGTGCTGCTCCATGGTCTCGTCCTCCGCGACGACGAGGGTACCGGGGCCGTCGCTCGAAGCTCGAGCGGCAGTGGATCGCGCACGCCGTGGTTGCGGGCGTACTCGACCGAGCGCAGCTGCAGGACCCCGGCGCCGGAGGCCGCCATCTCGAGCATCTCCTCGTAGGAGACGAGCTCGGCAGCTTGCGCGCGTCGCGGGACGATCCGCGGGTCGGCGCTGAAGACGCCCGGCGACGTCGGTGTAGATCTCGCAGACCTCGGCGCCGAGCGCGGCGGCGAGCGCGACGGCGGTCGTGTCGGAGCCGCCGCGGCCGAGCGTCGTGACGTCGCGGCTGTCGGTCGAGACGCCCTGGAAGCCGGCGACGAGCACGATCTGGTCCTGCCTCGAGCGCCTCGCGGATCGCGGTCGGCGCGCACGTCGAGGATCCGCGCCTTGGTGTGCGAGGTAGTCGGTGACGATCCCCGCCTGCGAGCCGGTCAGCGAGATCGCCTCGTGGCCCGAGGTCGTGTGATCGCCATCGCGCAGAGCGCGCAGGAGATCGCGCTCGCCGGTCGAGAGCAGCATGTCCATCTCGCGCGCGGGTCGGGTCGGGGGAGATCTCGCGCGGCCAGCTCGACCAGCTCGTCGGTCGTCTTGCCGCGCGCCGAGAGCACGGCGACGACGCGGTGGCCCTGCTCGCGCGCGGCGACGATCCGGCGCGCGGCGCGCTTGATGCTGCTCGGCGTCGGCGACCGAGGTGCCGCCGAACTTCATGACGACGATCGACACGCTGGCTCTGACCTCCCCGGCGCCGGCCTCCGGCCTGCGCCGCTCGCCGGGAGGGCCTGCTCCCGACCCGCCGGGAGCCTGCCTCCCGAGCCGCCGGGAGCACTGCCCCCGACCGGCGCAACAGTCTACCGTGTCGGCGTGAGCGCCCCAAGTCCGGAGGCAGGGCGGGTCGGCGCAGCCATGTTCAATTGTTCAGGATGTTGCGCAATTGAACATGAGTGCGCGAACAGGACCGAGCGGCTGGCACGGCATCTGGTGGGGCTGCGAGAGCCGGACGCCGACGCGCCCCGGCCCTCCGCAGGCGCCGGTCCGGCCCGTCGCCCTGCTCGAAGGGCTCCCGCCGGGGGCGCTACCGCTCGGCGGGCTTGGGCGCGACCCTCGCCGGGGGCGCTACCGCTCGGCGGGTTTGGGCGCGACCCTGGGCAGGGCGCGCTTGTGCGCGCTGGCCGCCCGCATGCTCTCGATGCGCGCCGCCGTCGCCGGGTCGGCGCCGCGGCCCAGCAGATAGGCGTCGAGCGCGTCGTAGGTGAGGCCCATCTCGCCCTCGTCGGTCTGGCCGGCCCAGAGGCCCGCCGAGGGCGGCTTGTCGATGACCGGCTGCGGCACCCCCAGATGGCGGGCCAGCTCGCGCACCTCCGTCTTGGTCAGCTCGCCGAGGGGCAGGAGGTCGACGCCGCCGTCGCCGTACTTGGTGAAGTAGCCGATGGTCAGCTCGCTGCGGTTGCCGGTGCCGAGCACGCGGTAGCCGAGGCGGTTGGAGAGGGCGTAGAGCGTGGTCATGCGCAGGCGCGGCTTGAGGTTGGCCTGGGAGAGGCGGTGGTCGCGCAGGTCGGGCCGCGCGGCGGCGAGCGTCTCGAGCAGGAGGTCGTGGACGGGGCCCAGGTCGACGGTGACGGTCGGCAGGCCGAAGGCGTCGGCGACGAGGTGGGCGTCGGCCGCGTCGCGAGGGTCGCTGTGACACGGCATGAGCACGGCCAGCGAGGTCTCGGGGAAGGCGCGCCGCGCGAGGCCGCCGACGACGGCCGAGTCGAGGCCGCCGCTCAGCCCGAAGACGACGCCCGCGCCGTCGTCCTTCGCGACCTCATCACGCAACCAGCCGACCAGATGCGTGGTCAGGCGGGCCGCGTCGGTGCGGGCGGCGGCGCCCGCGTCGCCGTCGCCGGGCGGCCCGTCACGGTGTGGCGGAGCGCCGCCCATCACAGCACCGCGTAGTAGCGCTGGAGCTCGAAGTCGGTCACCTGCTCGCGGTACTCGTACCACTCGTTCAGCTTGTTGGTCACGAAGCGCTCGAAGACGTGATCTCCGAGGGTGCGGCGCACGAACTCGCTGCCCTGGGTCTCGGTGATCGCCTCGTACAGGTTGTTGGGCAGCGAGGTCATGCCGATCGCGTCGCGCTGCTCGGCGGTCATCTTGTAGATGTTGGGCTCGACCGAGGGCGGCAGCTCGTAGCCTTGCTCGATGCCCTCGAGGCCGGCGGCGAGCATCACGGCGAAGGCCAGGTACGGGTTGGCCGCCGGGTCGGGGTTGCGGAGCTCGGCGCGCAGCGTGCTCTCCTTGCCCTGGATGTAGAGGGGCACGCGGATCAGCGCCGTGCGGTTGCGGTGCGCCCAGGAGATGTGGATCGGCGCCTCGAAGCCGGGCACCAGACGCTTGTAGCTGTTGACCCACTGGTTGAGCACCGAGCAGATCTCGCGCATGTGCCTGAGCTGGCCGGCGATGAAGCCCTGGGCGAGCTCGGAGAGGTGGTTCTCGTCGGTCGGCGAGAAGAAGGCGTTCTCGTCGCCGCGGAAGAGCGACTGGTGGACGTGCATGCCGCTGCCGTTGACCCCGTGCAGCGGCTTGGGCATGAAGGTCGCGTAGACGCCGTTGTGGGCCGCGACCTCCTTGACGATGAGGCGGCAGATCATGACGCGGTCGGCCATGACGAGGGCCTCGTCGTAGTGCGGGTCGATCTCGTGCTGCGAGGGAGCGACCTCGTGGTGCGAGGCCTCCATCGGGATCCCGAGCTTGTCGAGGGTGCGCATCGTCTGCTTGCGCAGGTCGTTGCCGAGGTCGGCCGGCAGCACGCTGAAGTAGCCGCCTTCGTCGGTCAGCTCGGGCGCCGCCGCGCTCTTGAAGTAGAAGTACTCGAGCTCGGGCCCGACGTAGAACTCGAGCCCGAGGGCGCGGGCGCGCTCGAGCTGGCGGCGCAGCACCCAGCGCGGGTCGCCCTCGAAGGGCCGGTAGTTGCGGTCGAGGACGTCGCAGAACACGAAGGCGGTGCGCTCCTGGTTCTGCGACCAGGGCAGCACCGTGAAGGTGGCCCAGTCGGGCATCGCCACGATGTCCGACTCCTCGATCTCGGCGTAGCCGGTGATGGAGGACCCGTCGAAGGGGGCGCCGCTCTCGATCACGCTGTCCAGCTGACGGTCGGGGATCTCGACCATCTTCAGGCTCCCGAGGATGTCGGTGAACCAGAGCTGGACGTGCTTGACGTTCTCGTCGGCGACGAGCCTGCGGATCCTGGCCTGGAGCTCTTCGTTCATCGTCATCCTTTCAGCCAGGGGACGCTCTGCGGCATGGTCTCGCCGAGCAGGTTTTACCAGCGGCGCGGCGAACGGGCAACATGAGGCTGGCCACGAGCCCCCTAGCCTCATTGCGTGTGTACCGTTCACGCACTATACTGCCCGCGACATCACGGGGGCGGGCCGGGGGCTGTGGCCCGGAAAGGAGAGCACATGGCAACTGAGGCTTACTGCGTGAAGTGCCGCACCAAGAGGGTGATGAAGAGCGAGCAGCAGGTCACCATGAAGAACGGCAAGCCTGCGACGCAGGGCATCTGCCCGACGTGCGGCACGAAGATGTTCAAGATCGGCAAGAGCAAGTAAGCCCACACGTATCTCCACCTGCGACGGCCGGGGCCGGCGCTCCTTCACGGGAGCGCCGGCCCCGGCCGCTTGAGGTTCCGCCGCGTGTGGGCCGCGCGGACTCGCTGCCCGTCGGCGAGGGCCCGGCGCCTAGCGGAAGCTCAGCACCTTCTCCAACGGCAGCCGCTTGTGGGCCGCCGGGAGCTCCGCCGGGCGGCCGATGGGCACGAGCGCGACCAGCCGGGCCGGCGGCTCGACGCCGAGGAGCTCCTCGAGCCGCTCGCCGGCCACGATCGGCGCGCACGTCCAGCAGGCGGCGTAGCCCATGGCGTGGGCCGAGGTCGAGAGCAGCTGCACCGCGGCCCCGGCGCTCTGCAGCTCGGGGCGCGCACACAGGCGATCGTGCTCCTCCTTGCGTGATGCCGGCGAGCTCCATGAGCTCTTCCATCGGTGACGCAGTCGGCAGCGCCAGCACGGCGATGCACAGCGGAGCCTTGGCGAACATCAGCGCCTGCTGTCGGGCCACCATGCGCTTGTGCTCCTGGAGGGCCAGCCCGGGTCGCAGCGCGAGCTCCTCGAAGCGCTCGAGGACCGCGGCCTGCATGGCGGCGACCAGCTCGCGGTCCTGGATCGCGATGAAGCGCCAGGCTTGGGAGTCGCAGGCGCTGGCCGCGCAGGTCGCGAGCCCGACCATGTGCTCGATGTCCGTGCGGGGGACCTCGTCGTCGAGGAAGCGACGCACGTGACAGGGATCGCGGACGACGGCCTCGAAGCCGTCCCGGTCGCTGTCGATGAGACGAGTCTCTGGCGGCGTCATGGCCGGACCTCCGTTCCCGGGCGGCGGGACGGGCCCCGCGACCGGCATCACGCGCTCCTCACGGTGTGCGGTGCGGGGGTGGGTCGTGCGCCCATGCCGCCGGTTTCAAGCGTATGCTCATAATACGACGTTCCGGGTCAACGGCAACGTCGGCGAGTCACGGCGTCGGAGGGGCTGGGCGCGCGCCGCCCGCTGAGCCGGAGGGCACGTAGACCCGAAGGCGGCCCCCGGTCGGGCTTCGCCGACGAGCCCCGGTCGGGCTTCGCCGACGAGCCCCGGTCGCGGCCGCGACGTGACGGGGTCGATCGGCTGCCGACTCATGAGGGTCTCGACGCCGTCGAGGATGAGGCCGAGGCCGAAGTCGAACGGCGCGTAGGTGTCACCTTGCACCGGGGCGAAGGCGCCGGCGGTCGAGGTGGGCGCGATCGCGATTGTCGCGCTGCTCGGCATCGCGCCGGCGGGTCTGGGCGCCACGTGCCTCGCGATACTCAGGCGCCGCGACCTCGCGACCCGATCATCTGGCCGAGGACGAAAGGGACCGCCGCCCGCGAGGTCACGGGCGGCGACCCCGGCCTCGTCTCGGGACGCCGCCGTCGCAGGGTGGTGGAGCGGTTCGAAGCAGCACCTTCCGCACACCGAGAAACGGGCGACCTCGTGGGTGGCGCCTCGGGCCAAGACCGTGCGCCCGGTCGGTCGGCGTCGCGTCAGATGACGGGCGCCGGCGCCGGGGTCCGCTCGGCGGGCGCCGGCGCCGGGATGCCGTCGGCGGGCGCCGGCCCTCCCGCGTGAACGTCGCCGAGCACGCCCTCGAGGAACGCCATGGCGTCGTCCTCATCGAGGTCGCGGGCGTACATGAACTCGCTGGCGAGGATCCTCTTGGCCTTGGTGAACAGCTGCTTCTCGCCGGTGGGGAGGTCTTTCGCGGCGTGGCTGATCGCGAGGTTGCGGACGACCTCGGCGACCTCGAAGATGTCGCCGGTCTTGAGCTTGTCGCGGTTGTGCTTGTAGCGGTGGCTCCAGTTCTTGGGCATCCTGGTGGGCCTGCCGCCCAGGACCTCGAGCACCTCGTCGACGACCTCGGTCGCGACGACCCTGCGCAGGCCCGCGCGGTCGGCGTTGTCCACGGGGACCATGGCGGTCATGTGGTTGTGGAGGATCTGGATGGTGAGGTAGTCGCGCTGCCGGCCGAGGACCTCTCGCTGCTCGATCCCCGTGATCATGCCGGCCCCGTGATGCGGATAGACGACCTTGTCTCCGACCGAGTACATCGTCTCAACTCCCTGCCTGCTTGCTGGGCGCCCTGGGCTCGGCCGGCGATGGCACGCCCTCACGACGGAGGGAGGCGAGGACTCCGCGCACGCCACAAGATCGATCTTACGTGCGGCGGTCTTATGCCTGCAATAGTAGCAGAAACGGGTCCGCGGCGCATACGGACCCGGCGGTCCGATCGCGTATCAGGGCGGTCATCCGGCAGTAGAAGAGGGCTCCGCCCTGACGGTGGAGCCCTCTTCGCCTTATGACGGTCCTCGTGTCTTCCGACACGAGCCGGTCTCGCAGACCCTAGGTCGGGGGCGGGATGTCCCCCGCGGCGTCACCTGCGCCGGGAGGCGTCGACGACGACGTCCCCAGCGCGGTGACGTGCCGGTGGATCTCGTCGAGCAGGTCGGTGTTCTTCTTGACCTGCAGGGTCAGCGCCGTGTTCTCCTGCATGAGGCGCTTGAGCTCCTCGGTGTTCTTCTCGGTGTGGACGGCGATCTCGGAGGCGATCGCGTCGGCGCGCTTGGCGGCGATCAGCAGCGCCGCCGCCTGGACGCCGGCCAGCATGGACAGGAAGAGGTTGAGCAGGATGTACGGATAGGGGTCGAAGGCCTTGTGGTGCAGGACGCGGTGGAGGACCACCGTGTTGACCAGGGCCCAGATGATCATCACGCCGAAGAAGCAGAAGACGAACGGCCAGGAGCCCATCACGTTGCGCATCCGGTCCGCGGCACGCTCGCCCAGCGTCAGCTGGTCGCCGGTGCGCACCGCGGGGTGTCTGTGCCAGTGGGTCTGCCAGCCCTTCGCAGCCATGAGACCGATGCTCGCGCACCGCTGTGCCGGGCGTCAAGAGAGCGCCGCCGACGGGCAGCGGTCGCTCACGCTCCGGCCGCAGCGTGGGGTTGCCGGACGCCGGGACGCCGGTCAGTCCAGCAGACCCGCTTCGGTGTCGACGATCTCCACGCCCCTGGCGAGCAGCCACGATGCCAGCCCCACTTCCGCAATGAAGCCCAGGGCCCACGCCGGGTAGCTGATCGCGGGGTGGGCCGGCAGCAGCAGGACCTGAAGGAACCAGATCAGGACACCGATCCCGTCAAGCATGAGCAGGACGCCCAGGAACCTGGGCAGGAAGCCGGACTTGTAGACCAGATAGCCGAGCGGGAACAGCCACGTGCCGAAGAACAGCTGGGCGGTGACGAAGCCCGTCTTGTAGAGGTTGATGGACAGGTAGGCCAGTCCCTCCAGCTGCGGCGCCGAGAACGCCTGCATCCGGCTGGCGCCGTCGCCGAGCAACAGCGCGGATATGAGCGGGAACATGCTGGCGCACTGTATGGCGACGCCGACCGCGTTGAGCAGCAGGAAGAGCAGCGCCAGCTGCCCGTGGACCGGCCGCAGAAGGACGTAGAGACTCCAGGCGGCCATGAGGAAGAGGAAGGCCGACATGAGCGCGACGACAAGCGCGAGCCGGAACGCCCCGGCATTCGTGACGATCGACTGGTAGACCTGGTCGACCCCGCCCATCCCGATGTGCCCGAGCAGCCCGGCAAGCACGGAGGCCAGGACGAACGCGAGGTAGAAGCCGCCCGCGATCCTGGCCACCGTACCCGGCGCCAGATCACGAATTGTGCTGGTACGCATCCCGCTCCCTCCTCCAGTCACGCGACCGCTCTCACTCTCTCACACGCCCGTTGAGCCTGCCGTACAGATAGCCAATGACTACTCCCAGAGCGAGGATCCTCAGCCCGTTGAACACCGCGCCGATGAGGAAGTAGCGCCACGCATCACTCGTTGTCGTGAGGAATTTCGCGGGGACTTCGATCAGCATTGTGACGATGACCAGAGCGCTGAAGCTCAGCACTACGGATTTCAGAATCGGACTCTTCGCCGGGATCTTGTCAAAGAAACGCAGCAGGAAGTAGCTGACGCAGAAGCCGAGAATCAAGCCACCAAGAAGAGCTTGAAGAAGCATTGGAACGTAGGAGATCGAGAGAGCAGCTCTGTACTCCGCCGCAATGGGAGTCAGGGAGATCGCGAAGTTGGCCAGCCAGAATCCCAGTCCTCCCCCGATAGCAAGTATCAACGCCTTTCTCCAGATTCCTTGAGGCTGGGCCATCCTCTTCTTCCCCTTCTGTGCGAAGCGCCCCATGAGGAAGGCGCGGATGCGGTTGCCGTGATGGAGGGCGCCAGCAGGCCGGCGGGCTGGATCCAGTCATTCTCACCGAACACCGCGGAACCCCATCTGCCTGACGTTGTGGCTGACCGGCGCGCGAAAGGAGGCGAAGCCGACTGAAGCGCGTCGGGTCGAGCCGCTTGTCAGGGCCGATCGTCTAGGGCGTCGGGCCTCAGCTTACTCTTGCCTGACTACATCGACCGAGATCTCCACCGCCGGGATCGTTCCTCTGTTCTCAAGCCAGTGTAGGGTCTTCCTATCCTCCGGCCAGCCGACTCCCGGCCCGTAGTCCGTAGCGACTCCATCTCGATGGTCGGTGATCGTTCCTTGCAGTATGTAGACGATGCCGGGTCTGCCCTTGTGGTCGTGAAGCGGGCCGAAGACGCCTCCAGGCTCGATGGTCACCAGACGCATGCGAAGTTGGCGCCCTGCCATGCCCTCGATCTCGGGGCCAAGGTCAACCGTTGCGAGTGACTCCACCGCAACGCCTTGCGTCTCAGGCGCCACCTGTTCGTTGCTCATCGTGCTCTCCTCTCCGTACTTCCAGGGCCTTAGGAAGACCTTTGGGCGGCCCCCCGATGATCGCCGTGGACGACGACGCCGACGAGCCATCGTCTGGCGCTTGCCCGAAGAGCGGCGAGGTGTAACCCAGTTGCCGGAGCGAGTGTCGCCCGGCTAACGGAGCCGCGCCCCGGACCCGTAACACAGGTGGCGTAGCCGATGTGGAACGCATCTACTGGAGCCTCGCCGCACGTTTTCTGCAGATTTAGCAACGTATTAGCAACTCGTGGTATCCTCTGCCGAGCCGCAGCAGGGGAAAACCCCTGCAAATCGGCACAGTGCCCTCGTAGCTCAGTGGATAGAGCACAGGTTTCCTAAACCTGGTGTCGCTGGTTCGATTCCAGCCGGGGGCACCACGACTGCACCACGACTGCGCCCCCCTCGACCAAGACCCGTCCTCGGTCGGGCGACCCGCGACCGCCGTCGGCCATGACACGCGGCCGCTCGTGATGCTACGGTCGCGGCGATGATCACCGTCCTTCTCAGCCTCGGTACCGCGTTCAGCTACGCGCTGCAGGACTACCTCATGATGCCGGTCGCCCGCGTGGCCTCGGTGGTCGCGGGCGTCCTCTGGATCAGGGTCGTGGCCGTCTTTGCGCTTCTGGTCACGGTGGCGTTCGTCGGCGGGCTGCCGTCGGGCGGCGAAGAGTGGCGGGCCGCCGGCTTCGCCGCCGTCGGCGGCGTCTTCGAGGTGGCGGCCTTCATGGCGTGGCTCACGGCGCTCAGCCGCGGGCAGCTCTCGGTGGTCTCGCCTCTGGGCTCGCTCTCGAGCGCGTTCACGGTCCTGTTCGTCCTCATGATCGGGCAGTCCGTGGCCGCCGTCGTCTGGATCGGGCTTCCGCTCGCCGTCTTGGGCAGCGCGCTCACCTCGCTCGAGCCGGCGGCGGACGGGAGCCGCTCGCGGTCGGCCGCCGCCGGCGCCGGCTGGGCGATCCTGGCGGCGGCGATCTTCGGCGTGATCACCATCGTCTTCGGCCAGGCCTCGGCGCTCCCGGCTGTGAGCGTCGCGTTGTTCGCCGGCCTGAGCACGCTGGCCGTGACCGTGCCGATGGCGATCGTGCTGCGCGCCTGGCGCCTGCCGCGGCGGTTTCATCGGCGCGTCGGGGCCTGCGGGGTGCTCGACGCGGGAGCCCTCATCACGTTCGCCGCGGCGACGGCCGTCGGCCCCCTGTCGGTCGTCGGCATCCTCGTCGCCCAGACCGGCACCATGGCCGTCCTGCTCGGCATGGTCCTGCTCGGCGAGCGGCCCAGTCGCCCGCAGATGGCGGGCATCGTGCTGACTCTCGCCGCCGTCACCCTGCTCGGCGCCGTCTCGTAGGGAAGACGAGTTCGGGGCGCTCCTCGAACGCCCCTTGCGGCCGGCGTACCTCGTGGGACGCCGTCGGTCAACGGCGGTCTCGGCTGATGCTTCAGAGATGCTCTGGCCGACTCACTCGCCGAGCGCCGCCGACACGGCGCGCTGGAAGACGTCTTCTTCCGGCGTCACGCCCGTCCACGACTCGAAGAGCTGCATCGCGAGCTGCACCAGCATCTCCACGCCGTCGACGACGGCACAGCCCCGCTGCTTCGCGGTCGTCAGGAACGGGGTCAGCCGCGGGTTCGTGATCACGTCCACGGCCGTCAGGCCCGGGCCCGCGCCGTCCCACGCCACGGGCACGGGCGCCAACTCCGGGGCAGAGCCGAGAGTGGTCGCGTTCATGAGGATGTCCGTGCCCTCCGGGATGGTGACGACGCCGTCCCACGCCCTCCAGTCGGTCGGGATGTCCGCCGCCCGGTGGACCAGGTCCGCGACCTCCCGGCCCTGCTCCTCGCGGCGCGTGACCACGGTGAGGTGCGCGGCGCCGGCCCAGCCCAGCTCCACCGCCATCGCCCGCCCCGCCCCGCCGGCGCCCAGGATGACCACGCGCTTGCCGGCGATGGGCGTGACCTTGAGGATCGCCTTGACCACGCCCTTGCCGTCGTTGTTGTGGCCGATGAGGCGGCCGTCCTCGACGGTCACGTAGTTCGCCGCGCCGATGACGCGCGCGTCCTCGTCGATCGCGTCCAGGTGGGGGATGGCGGCGATCTTGTACGGCACCGTGATGCCGTAGCCGCGAAAGCCCAGCGCTCTCGTGCCGGCGATCGCCGCCGGCAGGTCCTGCGCCGCGACGTCGCACTTCCAGAACTGCCAGGGCAGGCCATAGTGCGCGTAGACCGCGTCGAACATGCGGTCGATGGGGTTCTCCGCCACCGGGTGCCCCAGCATCCCGGTCATCTGCTTCTGGGGCGGGAGAGGCGAGGAGGCCATGGCGGAGCTCCTTTGTCGGTGATCGACGCCTCCGGTGTCGGTCGGCCGGCCGGGGTTCCGCAAGGGCTGGACGGCTGCCGACGTCGTGCCGACGAGGCGCTGGGTCACAGGCTACAACCGTGGGACACCCGAGACCATCGTCCCGGCGTGGGAAGCGCGACCGTGCAGCACGATCGCGTCTGCACCATCACTACCGAGCACGCCTGCAGCGTGTCTCCTGAGCCTGGTGTCGCCAATTCGAGCCCAGCCGGGGCACCACTCCATGTCGTGTTCCGGGGGGTGCTCGACGCGCCCGCGTCATCTGTTCCTCATCACCTCGTGCGCTTCGTCTTCCCGAGGCTGAGAGAGAAGCTGCTGGCACGCCGAATCCACCTTGTCGACGTGGATCTGCGCTGGGGGGTCACGAGCGACCAGAATGCACTCGACGTCTGCCGCGAGACGATCGACGAGTGCCACCCCCGCTTCATCTGCCTTCTCGGCGGACGCTACGGTTGGGTTCCCCCCGGCAAGACGCACTCGATCACTGCTGACGAGGTGCATTACGGCGTCCTCGACCGCGGGCCGATCGAGCGTGGGCACGCTTTCTTTTACTTCCGCGATTCGGCGACGACGGCGGCCATGGTCGAAGCCGCGCCGGGCGAGTTCCGCGAGCCCGAGGGAAGCGCGAGCGCGAGGGCGCTGGAAGAGCTCAAGGCTGCCATCGTAGACGCCGGCGTCCGTCCGTCGATCTACGGGGGGCACTGGGATACTGAGGCGAGGCGCTCATCGGTCTGACGGCGTTCGGTGAGCGCGTCGGCGAAGACCTCTTGAGGAGCATCGACGAGCAGTACGGGGCTGCGCCGCCTCAGGCGCTCGATGACTTTGCGAGGGAGGCCGCGGCAAGGGACGTGTACATCGCCGAGCGCTTGGAGGGGTTCGTGCGCGGAAGCCGCGCCGCGGTTCTCGAGGAGTTGGTGCATCACGCCCTGGGCAGCGATGGCGACGGCTGTGCGTGTCTCGTCGGGGCGCCCGGATCGGGGAAATCGGCGCTGCTCGCCGTGGTGAGTCAGGATTCCAGGCTGAGTATCCAGCCCTCGCCTGTCGTGATCGCGCACTTCGCTGGCGCGAGCAGCGGCTCCACGGACGTGCTGCGCATGCTGCGGCAGATGTGTCATGAGCTGGCCGTCGCCGTGGGCATCACCTACGAGATCCCGGAAAAGCCCGAGGCCCTGCGGGCGGCATTCGCCGACCTGCTCGCGCAGGCGTGTGAACAGAAGGACGTCGTTCTGATCATCGACGGCTTGACGAGGTCGCTCGTGGGCCCCTCTCGTCTCCCCGCTCCTGGCTGCCGGAGGACCTGCCGCGCAACGCTCGCCTGGTCCTCTCGGCGGCGTCCGGGCCGGCGCTCGACGACCTTCGCCGACGGGGCCAGCCGCCGCTCGAGATCGCGTTGCCGGCGCTCACGCACTCCGATGGCGAGGCCATCATCGCGCAGTTCCTCAATCGCTACCGGAAATCAATGACGGTCGAGCAGCGGTCGGCATTGCTGGCCAAGGACGACGCCGTTCTGCCGCTCTACCTGGTCACGGCCCTGGAAGAACTGCGCTCGCTGGGCACCGACGAGGAGATCAGCGCCAGCATCGCGCTGCTCCCCTCCGGCATCGGGGGTCTGTTCATCTGGATCATGGCTCGCTGTCGGCCGACGACGGCTTTCGCGACGCCGAGGGCCGCGTGTCGGCCGGGATCTGGTGACGCAGTTCGCGGCCTTGCTCGGCGCGAGCCGTCACGGGCTGAGCGAGCAGGAGTCGGCTCAAATCCTTGCGCGGGCGGCACGGCGTCGACGGCCGCCGCCCGGACGATGTGCAGGGCGCGGCGATCCTCACCGCCGACTCGAACTCCGCCGCGTTCGCCGGCAGCCAGACCGCGTTGTACGCCCAGTTCGCGTTCTCGCAGCTCATCGGCGTGTACGCGCTGCGCATGGCGGCGGTGTTCCTCATCTGCCAGGCGACGGCGTGGCTGCGGCACGGGCTCATGCCGAAGTGGCTGGCGCTGGCGACCTACCTCGTCGCCCTGGTCCTGCTGTTCGTCGTGGGCGTGCAGGCGTGGGCTCTCCTGGTCTTCCCCGTCGGGGTCTTCCTCGTGAGCGCCTATCTGCTCGTGGCCCCCGGACGTGGCGGGGTCGACGAGGCGGGGGGCCCGGAGGCCGTGGGTCCCGACGCCTGACGACCGGCGAGCACCGAGCCCGGCAGAAGCCTGGACTCTGCGGCACGATCGCGCAGCGCTACCGGCCGAGACGTCTGCTGGGGGCTTCATGAACCTGGCGTCGTTGGTTCGATTGCAGCCGGGGGCACCACGTCAGCCCCGAGGCTCGACACCCCGAGACCCGCTCCCCGAGGGAGCTCACCAGCTTCGCTCGCGGGTGGGTCGCGGCACCGTCCAACGGTGTGGCCGCGGGCCCACGAGGACTAGACTCAGGCGGCTGAGAAGTGGCGGCTTGCAGCCGCTCGCCCCGCAGCCTGCCGGCCTCGGTCTTTGGAGGGGTGTGTGATGTGCGAGTTCTGCACGAAGCACGGCGAGGGCAAGAAGTGGTACCTGCAGATGCAGAACTTCTCCGAGGAGCTGCTGCACGAGGAGCTCACCCGGCAGCAGGCCGAGATCGTGGGGGCTCCGACCCGGCACGAGTGGAACAGGCGCTTCGTGGAGGAGTTCGTCCTCCCGGCCGTTCCCGGGGGTGCCCGCGGCTTCGGCGTCGTCGGCGGACGCCGCGCCGCCCGAGGCCGAGCCCGCGAGGCCGCTCGGGCGAGACGAGCTCCTTACCCGTCGCATGGTCGAGCACTTCGGCCAGGTGCTGCCGATCGAGGACGTCGAGCAGGTGCTCGGCCTCGCCACAACGATCACGAGGATGCCCTGCGGCTGCCGTTACGAGACGACCGGCAAGACCGACAGGCGCTACTGCTTCGGTCTCGGCATCGACAGGCTCGGCATCCTGGGCGACTACCCCGACGCCGCGTCGTCGCTGGAGGTGCTCTCTAGGGACGAGGCCGCGCGGATTTTCCGCGAGTACGACCGCGAAGGCCTCATCCACAGCGTCTGGACGGGTGTCACGCCGTTCGTGATCGGGGTGTGCAACTGCGACCGCGACTGCGGGGCGTACAGGGGCTACATCGAGATGCGCGGCGCTCCCCACTTCTTCCGGGCGGAGTACGTCTGCGAGGTCGATTGGGACCTGTGCACGGGCTGCAAGGCGTGCAGCATGCGGCGAGGCGCCTGCGGGCGTCCTCTGTCGTGAGGGCTCTCGTGGGTACGAGTGGACCTACGCGGCGGTCTGCGTGAACTCCAGCCAGTAGTCCTTGGGCGGCAGCACCTGCTCGGATTCCTTGATGACGCGCGCCCGACGCGCGGTCTCGCGCAGGCGCGCGTATTCCGCGGGCAGATCGATGCCCTCCACCCGCCGGCGCATGCGGCAGCGGCAGGGGCCCGTCGGGTTGGCGAGGGCGCAGTGCCCGCTCATGAAGCGGTTCAGCTTGCGGCGCGACCGCGAGACCATCTGGCGGGCGGCGTCGGGCTCGACCTCGAGCACCGAAGCGACGTCGTCGTAGTCCAGCTCGGCGACCTCGCGCAGCAGGTAGGCGAGGCGCATGTCGGGCTCCAGGCAGTGCAGCATCCCGCTGACGCACTGGTCGCACATCTCACGCACCCACAGGTCGTGGTCGAGATCGGGGACGTCCGGGGGCGCGAGCTCGCCCGGGGCTTCGTAGGCCGCGCTCAGGAAGCGCACGCTGTAGGTCTGCTGGGCTTGCGCGTAGCGGCCCACGACGCGCCGTGCGACGGTGTAGATCCACGTGGAGAGAGCGGACTCGCCGCGGAAGCGGGGCAGCCCCTCGAGGACGGCGAGCCACACCTCCTGCGCCGCCTCGCGGGCCGCGTCCTGGTCCTGCGTCATGCGCCAGCAGATCGAGGAGACGAGGCGACCGTACTGCTCCACGACGGCCGCCGGCTGGGGCGGCGCAAGGGTCGCCTGTGAGAGTGTCGTCACGTGAACCTCCGCGACGGTGTTGCGGGACGGCGCCGATTCTAGCAGCGCGGTCGCAGAATGACGGCGTTGACGATTTCTCGCCGGAGTTGTCACAGACCGGCGCGCCACGCCACTCATGTTCGTGACAGTCAAGTCAAGTCCGGAGGGAGATCGAAGATGAAGCCAGGTACCATGTGGATCGCGATCATGCTGATCGCCGTCGGTGTCTGCGGCCTGCTGGATGCCGCCGGCATCGTCGATTCAAGCCAGACCATCGGTGAGTGGTGGCCCATCGCCGTGGTCGGATGGCCACTGACGGAGATGCTCGGCGCCCGTCGCGTGACGCTGGGTGGCGCGCTCTGTGCCGCGCTCGGCCTCACGTTGCTCGCCGATGCTCAGGCCTGGGCGAGTGACGCCCTCGTCTGGTCGTCTCTGGCCATCTTCATCGGGGCCGCGCTCCTCGTCGATGCCGTCGTGCGGCGGGGCGACCACCGCGGGGCGCACGACGTGCGCTCCCTCTCGAGCGGCGGTGCATCATGACGACCGCGAGTAGCAGGCGCGAGGTCACCACCTCGCGCACCTGGTCGGAGCGGCTGCCGCAGCTCGGCCGCCGCGGTGAGGGTTGGGTGGCCCTGCAGGTGGTGTTGCTCGCGGCGATCATCGCCGTCGGCGTGCTCGGGGCCGGTTGGCCGGGAGCGGGAAGCGGCTGGCGTATCGCCGCGGCCGGGCTGTTCGCCGCGGTCGGACTGTACCTCTTCCTGGGTGGGACCACCGGTCTCGGTCGCCAGCTCACCCCCTTCCCCAAGCCGGTAGAGCGCGGCAGCCTGAAGCGCAGTGGAGCCTACCGCTTGGTGCGTCATCCGATGTACGGCGGCGTGCTGCTCCTCACCCTGGCCTGGTCGCTGCTCAGTTCACCGCTGACGCTGCTGCCGTGGGCGATCGCCGTCGTGTTCCTCGATGCCAAACGGCGCCGCGAGGAGGCCTGGCTCGAGGAGCAGCACCGGGAGTACGAGGAGTACCGGCAGACCGTGCGGTCGGCCTTGGTGCCCTTCGTCTGGTGACCGGGAGCTCGGGGTCAGCGGGCTGCCGGATGGCGCAGGAGTGCCGTCCAGATCCCGATCCCCGCTCCGAAGGCGGTGTGACCGACCAGCATCGCGCGCAGGACGCGCGGGGCCTCGGGGCTACGGCGTGCGAAAGCCCCGAGGCCCCACGACGGGTGCATGGCGAGCAGAGGCAGCAGTGAGGTCGCGACACCGTAGGCCGTCGCCTTCGAGCAGAGAAGACCTGGAGCCGGTGCGCCGCAGCAGCGCAAGGTAGACCTGTGTCAGGGCGATGCCGGTCATGTAGTGGACGGCGAGGCCGACGGCCGCCTCGCCGCGGACGGGTGGCTCCCCCGGGAGATCGTCATGCCAGACCTGCCCGCGCATCATGCCCATGGCCCAACGGCCGACGGGGTCGAGTCCGATGAGGTCGGACGCGAACCTGTCTCCGCCCAGCCGACTTGCGGCGACCAAGGCAGCGTCCATCGTCACGGTGGCCAGCACACCCACACGGACGCTCTCGGGCGCGGCTGCGACGCTATGTCCAGTCACGCGCATGACCAGCCCATTGTAGTCGCCAACGACGGCGAATGGGGCCGAGCGCTTCTCACTACAGCACCGTCCTTCGCCGGTCGACTGGGACCTGTGCACGGGCTGCAAGGCGTGCATGAGCCAGTGCCAGTTCGGGGCGCAGTTCTACTCGTCGGCCCTCGGCAGGGTGCACAGCGACCCCGCCAGGTGCTTCGGGTGCGGGGTCGTCAGCTCAGAGGTCCCGGCTCGAAGCGATAGCCCATGCGCGCCGCGGTCAGGAAGTAGCGCGGCTCACTGGGGACGGGCTCCAGCTTGCCGGCGTATCTGAGCCATGTACACGCGCAGGTAGTGCGTCTCCGTCTCGTACTTGGGTCCCCAGACCTCCTGCAGCAGCTGGTGCTGCGTCACGAGGCGGCCGGCGTTGCGTACGAGCATCTCGACGACGTGCCACTCGGTGGCCGTGAGGCGGACCTCCGCCCCCGAGCGCGTCACGCGCCGCGCCGCGAGGTCGATCACGAAGTCGGGCGTCTCGATCACGACGGGCTCGTCGACCGGCGTCACGCGGCGCAGCGCCGCGCGCATCCGCGCGAGGAGCTCGTCCATGCCGAACGGCTTGGTGACGTAGTCGTCCGCGCCCGCGTCGAGGGCCGCGACCTTGTCGGCCTCGTCGTCGCGCACGGAGAGGACGATGATCGGCACCGTGCTCCAGCCGCGCAGGCCGGCGATGACCTCGAGGCCGTCCATGCCGGGCAGCCCGAGGTCGAGGACGACCACATCCGGGTGATCGCGGGCGGCCAGCTGGAGCGCCGCCTCGCCGTTCGCCGCGAGATCGACGTCGTAGCCGCGCGCGCGTCAGGTTGATGCCCAGCGCGCGCAGGATCTGTGGCTCGTCGTCGACGACCAGGACGCGCGTCATCGTCTCGCCCTCAAACGACCACGATCGTCAGCCCTCCTCCGGGCGTGTCGTCGACCTCGATCGTACCCCCCATCGCCTCGACGAAGCCCTTGGCGACCGCGAGCCCCAGTCCGACGCCCTCGCGCCGGCGGGAGTCGCCGAGCCGCTGGAACGGCAGGAACATCTGCTCGCGCTCGCTCCTCGGGACGCCGGGGCCGCGGTCGACGACGCGCACGTCGACGCCGTCCGGGACCTGCCGGCGCGGACGTGGACGTGCTCGCCGTCGGCGAGAAGGAGACGGCGTTCGCGATGATGTTGGCGAGGGCCCGCTCGAGCAGCGCCTCGTCGGCCAGCACCGTCGGGCAGGTCCTCGGGCAGGTCCAGGACGACGCCGGACGGCCCGCGCCGAGGCTGTTGAGCGGCTCGGCCAGCACCTCGTCGAGCACGACGCCTCCTCGCGCACCTCGAGCGCTCCCGGTCTGCAGGCGGCTCATGTCCAGCAGGTTGCCGACCAGCGAGTTGAGCCGGTCGGTCTCCTCGTCGATCGTCGTCAGGAGCTCGCGCTCGGGCCTCCGGCGACCAGTTCACGTCGTCCTGGAGGAGGCTCGTCGCCGAGGCCTTGATGGCCGGCGAGCGGCGTGCGCAGGTCGTGCGAGACGCTCGAGAGGATGCCGGTGCGCAGCTCGTTCACCGCGGCGAGCGCTCGGCGTGGCGGCCTCCGCTCGAGCTCCTCGTGCTCGATGGCCGCCGCCAGCTCCTTGGCGAAGGCCTCGAGCATGCGCGCGTCCTCGCTCGAGCGTGGCGCCTGACGGACGCGACGAGGACGTGCTCGGCGTCGACCTCGACGACGAGCTCGGCGGCGTCGAGCGAGGCCGGCGGATCGTCCGCTCGCCGACTCCACGCGCCACTCGTCGTCGACGCGGTGCAGCAGCGCCGCGCCGTCGAAGCCGAACGCGCGGCACAGCCCGTCGAGGATCGCGACGGTGCTCGAGGTGCCGGCGAGCCGCATCAGCGTCTCTGCCTTGGCCCGCGCGCGCGTCGCCTGGGCCGCTCTTCGCGCGGCGAGGGCGACGAACGTGCTCACCGCGACGGCGACCGCCAGGAAGACGAGCAGCGCGAGCACGTTCTCGGGGTCGCCGATGGTGAACGTGTGGAACGGCGGCGTGAAGTACCAGTTGACGAGCAGGAAGCCCCCGACCGCGACGGCCAGCGCCGGCCACATGCCGCCGATCGCCGACACGCAGACGACGAGCAGCAGGAAGAGCAGCAGGGCGCTGGACGGCGACACCTGGTCGCGAGCCTCGGTGAGCGCCCACGTCAGGAGCGGCGCAGCGATCGCTCCGAGCGCGAACCCCAGCGCCACGCGCCGGCGGGGAAGGGCGCGTGGCCGGCGCATCTCGGCCCGGAGTGGCGTCCGTGTCGGCGTCGGCCTCGCGGCCGATGACGTGCACGTCGAGGCCCGCGCCCGAGAGCCGGATCACGGTGCTGACGACCGAACCGTAGACGAACTCGCTCCAGCCCGAGCGCTGCTTCGCGCCGATCACGATCTGCGTGGCGTTGACGTGCGCGAGCCGTCTCGACCAGGGCCTCGCCCACGTCGGCGCCGGCCACCTCGCGGTAGGTCCCGCCGAGCCGCTCCACCAGTCGGCCGCTGCTGCTCGAGCAGACCGGCCGACTGCGTCGGCCAGGCCGTCCTGCGGGCGGACGTGCACCGCGATCAGGTCGCCGTTCAGGCGTTGGGCCATGCGCGCCGCGCGCCGTACGAGCCGGTCGCCGTCGGCCGAGCCGGAGAGAGCGACCAGCACGCGCTCGCGCGTCTCCCAGGTCTCGGAGATGCCGTGCCGAGCCCGGTACTCGGCGAGGCCCTCCTCGACGCGGTCGGCGATCCAGAGCAGCGCGAGTTCGCGCAGCGCCGCCAGATTGCCGGCCCGGAAGTAGTTGCCCAGGGCGGCGTCGATGCGCTCGGCGGGGTAGATGTCGCCGTGCGCCAGCCGCGCTCGGATCGTCTCGCGGCGAGGTCGACGAGCTCGATCTGGTCGGCGCGTCGCACGACCTCGTCGGGGACCGTCTCGCGCTGGGCGACGCCGGTGATCTGCTCGACCACGTCGTTGAGCGACTCGAGGTGCTGGATGTTGACGGTGGTGATCACGCTGATGCCGGCCTCGAGCAGCTCCTCGACGTCCTGCCAGCGCTTCTCGTGCGCCGAGCCCGGGACGTTGGTGTGCGCGAGCTCGTCGACGAGCGCCACCTGCGGGCGACGGGCGAGGACCGCGTCGAGGTCCATCTCCTCGAACGCGGTGTCCCGGTAGGCGACCGCGCTCGCGGCACGACCTCGAGGTCGCCGACCTGGTCGGCGGTGGGCTGCCGCCCGTGCGCCTCGACGAAGCCCACGACGACGTCCTCGCCGCGCGCCTGGCGCCGCCGGCCCTCGTTGAGCATCGCGTAGGTCTTGCCGACGCCGGGGGCGGCGCCGAGGTAGATCCGCAGCGTGCCGCGGCTCATCCCGCCCTCCGCTGGAGGCGCTCGTCGAGCGCCAGGTTGAGCTCGAGTACGTTGACGCCCGGCTCGCCGAGGACGCCGAGCGGCCGCCCTCGGTCACCTCGTCGACGAGCGAGCACCGCGCCAGCGGCAGGCCGCGCGCCGCGGCGACCCGCGCGCGCCTGCAGCCGCGTTCGCCGGGGAGATGTGCGGGTCGAGCCCGGAGGCGGAGGCGGTGACCGCGTCGACGGGCACGGCTCGCCGGCGCCGAGGCCGTTCGCCCTCCGGTACGCTCGCCGCGCGGCGGCCACGGTCGTCGAGCGAGCTCGGGGTTCGCTCGGGCCCAGGTTGGACGCCCCGCTCGCCATCGCGTCGTAGCCCGTCGCCGGCCGCGGACGGGCGCGGGTGGAAGTACCGTGGGCCCGCGAACGCCTGGCCGATGAGCGACGAGCCGACGACCGGCGCCGTCGCGCTCGACCAGGGAGCCGTCGGCCTGTGGCCGAAGGCGACCTGCGCGACGCCCGTGACGACGAGCGGGTAGGCGACCCCGGTGAGCAGCGTGAAGCGCGACGAGGAACCGCGAGGGCGGTGCGGCAGCTGGCGGCGCATCACATCGACTCCCGAGCGGCGGAGACGATCAGGTCGATGAGCTTGATGCCGACGAACGGCGCGATGAGGCCGCCGAGGCCGTAGATCGAGCAGGTTGCGGCGCAGGACGCGTCGGCCGCCAGGCGGCGCGGAACGCGCACGCCCCGCAGCGCGAGCGGGATCAGCGCGACGATGATGAGCGCGTTGAAGATCACGGCGCAGAGGATCGCCGACTGCGGGCGTGCGCCAGGTCCATGATGTTGAGCGCGTCGAGCGCCGGGAGACGCGCCGGCGAACATCGCCGGGATGATGGCGAAGTACTTGGCGACGTCGTTGGCGATCGAGAACGTCGTGAGCGCGCCGCGGGTCATGAGCAGCTGCTTGCCGATCTCGACGATCTCGATGAGCTTGGTCGGGTTGGAGTCGAGGTCGACCATGTTGCCGGCCTCGCGCGCGGCCTGCGTGCCGGTGTTCATCGCCACGCCGACGTCGGCCTGGGCGAGCGCCGGCGCGTCGTTGGTGCCGTCGCCGGTCATCGCGACGAGGTGGCCGCCGCGCCTGCTCGCTGCGGATCAGCGCCAGCTTGTCCTCGGGCGTCGCCTCGGCGAGGAAGTCGTCGACGCCGGCCTCGTCCGCGATGGCCGCGCGCCGTGAGCGGGTTGTCGCCGGTGATCATGACGGTGCGGATGCCCATGCGCCGCAGCTCGTCGAAGCGCTCGCGCATGCCCTCCTTGACGACGTCCTTGAGCTGGATGACGCCCGAGCGCCGCGCGGCCGTCTCGGCGACGACCAGCGGCGTGCCGCCGGCGCTCGGCGACGCCGTCGACGATGCTCGGCGAGCTCGGCGGGCATCGTCGCCGCCGTGCTCGTCGACCCAGCCGGCGACGGCGTCGGCGGCGCCCTTGCGGATCGCTGCGCGCCGTCGATGTCGACGCCGCTCATGCGCGTCTGCGCGGTGAACGGGACGAAGCGTGCGCGCCGGCGCAGCTCGCGCTCGCGCAGGCCGAAGCGCTCCTTGGCGAGCACCACGATCGAGCGGCCCTCCGGCGTCTCGTCGGCGAGGCTGGACGAGCTGCGCCGCGTCGGCGAGCTCGCTGCTCGTCGACGCCGGGCAGCCGGGAGGAACGCCGACCGCCTGGCGGTTGCCGAGCGTGATGGTGCCGGTCTTGTCGAGCAGCAGCGTGTCGACAGTCGCCGGCGGCCTCGACGGCGCGGCCGCGAGGTGGCGAGCACGTTGCGCTGCACGAGCCGGTCCATGCCGGCGATGCCGATGCGCCGACAGCAGCGCCGCCGATCGTCGTCGGGATGAGGCAGACGAGCAGCGCGACGAGCACGACGACGTCCTGCGCGCGCGCCGGAGTAGACGGCGAACGGCTGCAGCGTGACGCACCGCGATGCAGGAAGACGATGCGTGAGCCCGGCCAGCAGGATGTCGAGCGCGATCTCGTTGGGCGTCTTCTGGCGCGCGACGCCCTCGACCAGCGCGATCATCCGGTCGAGGAAGCTCTCGCCCGGGCTCCTGCGGTGACGCGCACGACGATCCGGTCGCGAGAGCACGCGCGTGCCGCCGGTGACCGCGGAGCGGTCGCCGCCCGACTCGCGGATGACCGGCGCCGACTCGCCGGTGATCGCCGACTCGTCGACGCTGGCGATGCCCTCGATGACCTCGCCGTCGGCCGGGATGACCTCGCCGGCCGCGACCACGACCACGTCGCCGCGCGCGAGCGCGCTGGACGGGCACCTCCTCGAGTCGCCGCCGTCGCCGCGCCGGCGGCGCGATCGTCTCGGCGCGGGTGCGGCGCAGGGCGTCGGCCTGCGCCTTGCCGCGACCCTCGGCCATCGCCTCGGCGAAGTTGGCGAACAGCACGGTGAACCACAGCCACACGGCGATGACCCAGGCGAACACAGGTCGGGCTCGAGGATCGGCGAGCGACGAGCACGAGCGACGCTGACCACCTCGACCACGAACATGACCGGGTTGTCGCGCCATGCGGCGCGGGTCGAGCTTGACGACGGCGTCGCCGCGCCGCACGGCGCCATCAGCTCGCGGATCGAGCATCGATGGACGCTGGCGGCTCACAGACGCCAGCTGCTCGACGATCGGCCCGAGCGCGAGGACGGGGAAGTAGGTGAGCCCGACGACGATGAGGATCACCGCCGAGCAGCAGACCGCGAACAGCGGCGTGTCGGTGGGGAAGGTCCCGGCGCTGGGCGGCACCGGCTGCTTCCGCGCCAGCGACCCGGCGAGCGCCAGCACCGGGACGATCAGGAGGAACCGGCCGGCGAGCATCGCGAGGCCGCCGGTCGATGTTGTACCAGTCGGTGTTCGCCGGTCAGCCCGCCGAAGGCGGAGCCGTTGTTGTTGGCCTGCGAGGTGAAGGCGTAGACGACCTCGGTCAGCCCGTGTGGGCCGGGGTTCAGGATCGACTCGACGGCGGGGCCGAGCAGCCACCGACGCCCCGGCGAAGCACGAGGACGGCGAGCGGCACCACGAGGATGTAGAGGACGACGAGCTTCATCTCGGCCGCCTGGATCTTCTTGCCGAGGTACTCGGGCGTGCGCCCGACCATGAGGCCGGCGATGAACACGGTGAGCAGGGCGAAGACGAGCATGCCGTACAGGCCGGCCCCGACGCCGCCGGGCGTGACCTCGCCGAGCATCATGTTGACCAGCGGGACGGCGCCGCCGACGGGCGTGAAGCTGTCGTGCGAGGAGTTCACGGCGCCGGTCGACGTGCCGGTGGTGGAGGCGGCGAAGAGCGCCGAGGCGCGGCCCCGAAGCGCACCTCCTTGCCCTCCATGTTGGCGGCTCCGGCCGCCGGGCAGCGCGGTGTTCCCCTGGACCTCGAAGTACGGTGGCCACGGCCACCGAGCCGCGCCCAGAGGACGACCATCACCGCGAAGAGCGACCCAGCCCTGGCGCTGGTCGCCGACCAGGCGGCCGAAGGCGTAGGTGAGGGCGAACGGGATGACCAGGAGCGCGAAGATCTCGAGGAAGTTGCGTGAGCCCGTTCGGGTTCTCGAAGGGGTGGGCGGAGTTGGCGTTGAAGATGCCGCCGCCGTTGGTGCCGAGCTCCTTGATCGCCTCCTGGCTGGCGACGGGCGCCGCGGTAGATCGTCTGCGTCGCGCCGTCCACCGTGGTGACGGTCCTCCGGCCGCTGCAGCGTCTGCACGACGCCGAGGCCCGCGAGCACGATCGCGAGGACGAGCGCCAGCGGCAGCAGGACGCGGGTCACGCCGCGCACGAGGTCGACCCAGAAGTTGCCGATCGTCGCCGCGCGCGGCGCGTGAGGCCGCGGATCAGCGCGACGGCGACCGCCATGCCGACGGCGGCCGAGACGAAGTTCTGCACGGTCAGCCCGGCCATCTGGGCGAGGTGGCTCATCGTCGTCTCGCCGCCGTAGTTCTGCCAGTTCGTGTTGGTCACGAAGCTCACGGCCGTGTTGAAGGCGAGGAGCGGGGACACGGTCGACCGACGGGGGGTTCAGCGGCAGCGACGCCCTGCAGGCGCTGCAGCACGTACAGCCCCAGCACCGAGACCAGGCTGAAGGCGATGAGGCGGTAGCGCGTAGACACGCTCCAGGGCTGCTCGCGCTCGGGGTCGACGCGCATGACCCGGTACAGCAGCCGCTCGAGCGGCAGGAACACCCGGTCACCGGTGCGCGCCCGCCGCCGTACACCTTGGCCAGGTACGGGCCGAGCAGGCGCGTCCCGAGTAGCAGCAGCCCGATCAGGGCGGCGATCTGGAGCCATGCGGCAGCGGT
>CAWBRS010000016.1:0-714094 GCA_963791345.1 uncultured Thermoleophilia bacterium
CCATCATGACCTCCGTTGTGCGTGGGACCTTGTTCGTAGATCACCGTGAGCGCCGCCCTCTTCAGCGTAGGGCTGAGGGGCGAGATCTGGGTGGGCCGACGCCGTTGGTCGTCAGGCATAAGCTGAGCTGGCTGCCTCACGACTCGCCTTCGCCGTATCTTACCCTCGGGTAAGATACATGCAAGACGACGCTGCCACTCCGGCGGAGTGACAGAGCCGCAGCGGACAAGGAGGCCGGTATGACGGACGAGCGCAAGGTTAGGCGGCGGCGCGGCCGGAAGGCGACCACCGCAGCGATTCTCGATGCGGCGCAGGAGTTGTTCGCCGCCCGCGGATACGACGCCGTCGCGGTCCGCGACATCGCGGAGGCCAGTGGCATCACGCATGCCCTGGTGCACCAGTACGTCGGCAGCAAGGCCGACGTCTTCCGCGCCGTCCTCGCCCGCACGGAGGGCCTCATCGTTCGGCGGCGCCCGACAACCCCGACCTGCTCGAATCCGCCAGCCTCATGCTGCGGCAGGCCTTCACTGGCCCCGGCCAAGCCCACCTGCGCCTCATCGTCCGCTCGGCGCTGAACGGCTTGGCCTACGAACGTTCCATCGGCCAGTTCGAGGCGACGGAGCGCCTCATCGAGCTCGCCGAGCAAGCATCGGCGTCGGCACCTTCCGCAGCGCGCGCGCAGAAGGAGCTCGACCCGCGCCTGGTGATCGCATGCTTCGTGAGCCTCATCCTTGGCTGGACGGCCGCGGGTTCATGGATCCGGCCGGCTATCGGGCTTCAGGACATTGACGACGATGAGCTGATCGGCGACGTCCAGCGCGTGATGCTCGGCCTGTTGAGCAGCAACGTGGCGGGCGTCGGACGCGACGGGCAGGACGGAGGCTGAAGAACGCCTGGTGTCTGCAGTGGCCTGGGCCGCTGTTGGACAATACGCCGCGATCGGTCCACCCGACTTGTTCCCGAGTCTGTTGCACACTCCCGGTAACCAGCCCCAAATCGGCAACAGCGGGCCCGTCGGCTCCTGCCGCAGGCGTCTTCTCAGGCTCAGACTGCAGCTTCTGACACCCGAAGATGCGTGCAGAGGCGGACTTTCGGATCGGCGGCCGCAAGCTCAGTCGCCATCGCTCGTTGACACCTTGCCGGGCATCCCGTCACGGTAGACGTGGCCGGCCCTCAGAGAGGTGCTGCTGGAGGTGAGGAAGACTCGTCGGGCTGGCAGACCCGCCGACAGTGACGTTTCGAAAGCGCCGGGCGTCAGCGCTTCGTCCGCCCGGGTTGCGCCACCTGCGGAGCCTCACGCGACCTGGTGCCTCTTCTGGTGCCTAATCGACACGCTCGCCCTCGTGGGCCAATCAGCAACGTGACACGCCATTTATTCCTATTTTGCAGGTGCTTTCGGCCTTTAAGCTGGTGGCGGCACGGATTCGAATTCCGTTGGGGGCACCACCTTCTCCTCTTCCTGATCGTTGTTTGCCTTCGTCAACCATGCGGGATACAATCTTTGACTTATACAAGTACTCACTTATTCTAGTGACATGTGGGAGGTGGAGTACACAGACGAGTTCGGCGCATGGAGGCAGGAGCTCGACGACGACCAGCAGGAGGCGCGTGGTGGCGGCCGTCGAGATCATCGAGCAGGGGGGGGCCGGCCGTGGGTCGGCCGCTCGTCGACACTCTCGAGGGCTCACGCCACGCCAACATGAAGGAGCTTCGCGTCGGGAACCTCCGCGCTGTGTTCGCGTTCGACCCGACGCGGACGGCGGTCCTGCTGCTCGGTGGCGACAAGTCGGGGCGTAGGAGGGAGTGGTACTCGGAGGCCGAGGCCGTCGCGCTCGCGGACCGGCTGTACGACGAGCACTTGAGGCGCCTCGTCGAGGAAGGGCTGATCGATGACGACTGAACGCACTCGACACGCCAGGAGCTTCGACGAGCTCCGTCGTCAGATCGATGCCGACCCGGCGCGGCGCGCAAAGGTCGAGCGTCACAAGGGCGCCATGCTGAGGGAACTTCGTCGCGAGCTCGACCTGACGCAGGCGACGGTCGCCGAGCGTCTCGCCGTGACGCAGGAGAACGTGTCGCAGATCGAGCGGGGGGCGACCGACCTTCGGCTGTCGACGCTCAGCCGCTACGTCGAAGCGCTCGGCGGGCGACTCGAAGTGAGCGCCGCATTCCCCGAACAGACCGTCACGCTCGACATCGCCAGGCCGGCGCCTCGCGTCGGCGCTCGAAGCCCTCGTGACGCACTGGAGTCGCCCAGCTCGATAGGCAGTCGTCGGCATCGCTGCCGTCAGTCCGCGTCGCTGCCGTCCCTCCGCGTCGCTGTCGTCCGTCGCCTCCTGCCGTCCGGCGCCATCGCTGCCGTCCGGCGCCATCGGCGAGGCCGTTCCCGCAGTCGTCCGCAGCGGCTCGTCAGGGCGCGAGCCACCGCCCGCCCCTCCCGCGCGCACGCCGCGAGGCGGCCGTGTACAGTGACCCGGCGACCGGGAGCTCCACTGACCGACACCCGGACGACGGAGGCCATGGCCCAACGGCTCATCATGCTCGACTTCGACGGCGTCATCGTCGACTCGCTCGAGGCGACGTACGCCGAGGCCGTGCGGTACCTGGAGGAGCACGGCCTCGGCCACCTGGCCTCGCCCGACGCGCTGCTCTCGATGCTCGACCACAACTGGTACGAGGGGATGGCGCGCGCGGGGCTACCACCCGGCGTCGCCGACGCCCTCGACGCCGCCCTCATGGAGGGCCTCAGGGAGCGCATCGACGAGATCGAGGCCGTGCCGGGGATGCCGCAGGTCATCGAGCGCCTGAGCCATCGGCACACCGTGGTCGTCATCACCTCGAACTTCGGCTGGTTCGTCGACGGGGTCTTCCGCCGCCTCGGCGTGCACGGGGTCACCGAGGTCGCCGGCGCCGACGACGACACGAGCAAGGTGAGGAAGATGACGCGCGCCTGCGCGCGCTACCCGCACCCCGGCGGCTGCTGCTACGTCGGCGACACGGTCGGCGACATCGCCGAGGCGCGGGAGGCCGGGGTCCCGTCGGTCGCGGTGACCTGGGGCTGGCACCCGGAGGAGCGGCTGCGGGCCGCCTCGCCCGACGCCGTCGCGGGCGACCCGGACGAGCTCGAGCGGATCCTCACCGGCCGGTCGCGATCGACGCCGGTCGGGGCCGGGACTCGGCCCCGGACCGCGGCGGGGTACATGCCCGCTAGACGGTCTCATCCCCGAGTAGTGGTGGCACTCGGTGAGCTTCGATCCACTGAGGTGGGGCGTCACATTCCGTCTGTCTGAAAGAGCCGTGTCGGCAGAAGGAGCGTAACCCACGACGAATGACGATGTCTTGGACGCCTGACGTCCACGTGTGCTCGCCAGCGCCCGCGAGCTCGGCCGCCGTTCCATCGGGGGCACCACCGTTCCTTCCGCCGACCGCCGCGCCGGCCGCCGGGCGCCGGCGTTGGCGCCGGGCTCCGTCCGCCGGGCGCCGATCGCCTGGCTCGGCCCGGCGCAGGTCGCGTGTCGCGTGTCGCGCAGCGTCAGTACACGTGACCCATGACGAACTCGGCGGTCGCACCGCTGTAGTCCGACCCCACGACGTAGGCGTTGACGCCGTTGACGGCGATCGCCGTCGGCTCGCGGTAGGTCGTCGGAGACGCCGGCCATTGGCAGTGCCAGTACGAACCGCCGTCACAGGTACGCTCGGTGAAGACCTGCGTGCCGGTCGCCGTCCCCCCGGTGCCGGTGAGGTAGATCCCGCCCTGCTCGTCCTTGGCCAGGGCGGTGATACGCTCGTCCCACTCCGTCGACCACCACACCCAGTAGCGCACCGCGCCCGCGGGAGTGAAGACCACGTAGTGACGGTCCTGGTCCGCTCCGCTGCGGTAGTCGTGGCCGCCACAGATGATGTCACCGCCGGGCATCACCTCGAGGTCGTGGAAGACCTGCTGCGTGCTCTCGTCGCTCGCGCCGTCGTCGGTCGCCGCGAAGACGGGCGTGCCGGCCCCCGTGTAGGCGAGGAAGAGGCCGTCGACGCCCGTGTCCACACTGGTGGTGTGGCCGCACACGTAGACGCCGCCGCCGGGGCGCGCCCGCAGCGAGTTCGCGCCGTCGCCCGAGTCGCCGGTGCCGTCGTAGCGCTTCGCCCAGAGTCTGGTACCGTCCTGCGAGTACTTGACGAGGAGCACGTCGGCTCCGCGGCTCGCCGACACGCTGTAGCCGGCCACGTAGATGCGATCGTCCGAGTCGATGAGCAGCCTCGCCGGCTGTCGTCGAGGTGCGCCGGCCCGTCGTAGCGCCGCACCCAACGGCGCGTCCCGTCCGGTGCGTAGCTGATGACGACCCAGTCGAGCTCGCTCGCGAGACGGGGGCTGCGTCCGATGACGACGACGTTGCCGTCCGAATCGACGGCGACGTCGAGCGCCTCGTCGAACAGATGGTCGCCTGCGTCGTAGGCTCGCGTCCAGACGCGGGTCCCGGCCGAGTCCCAGCGGATGAGCAACACGTTTCCGGCGTCCGCCCCGCTGGGGTCGCGCCGACCCGCCGTGTAGATGGCGCCGCCACGCGCGGCCAGCGCGTTCCCCCCGTCGATACCGTGAGCGGGACCGTCGTAGAGGCGCACCCAGCGCTGCACGCGGTCGACGTACTTGACGAGCTCCAGGTCGTAGTCGCTCCCGTTCCACACCGTCGCCGTGGTGTAGACCGTGCGCAGGGCCGGGGCGACGACGTCGCCGGCCTCGTTGTCGCCGGCGGTCGTGAAGACGCGGTCCCAGGTCGGGGTGATGGCGCCCAGCCACGTCCCCAGCCGCTCCGGCTCGGTGGTGGTGGTGACGAGGCCGTCGGGCGTCCGCGTCGTGGTGACGGCCTGGGGCGCCCCTGCGAGCGCGTCGCCCTCCGCCGCCGCGGCGACGCCGGGGGGCGACGCCCCCGTCACCGTCGCCGCGGCGAGCCCCGCGACGAGCAGCACACCGAGCACGGAGAAGTCCGCGTCTGAGGTCGAGCCTCGATGATGGCGGTCGCATGACGGCTCCTTCCTACGCTGGCAGGATGAACGGGTGGTGGAGCGGTCGGGCGGGGACGCGCGCGTCCAGACCGTGTGCTGCACCGTTGACGGCGGCGGACATCGCTGGCCTCCCCAGGACCTGCCCCTCACCGGCATCGTAGTACGAGTGCCGGGACATGTCCCCGTTACAGGGGTCGGCTTCGGGCCCGGGGGGACGACGCGGCGGCGGATCGCGGGCGGACTCGAGATCGCGACCGCACACGGGCGCGACTCGTCTGCCGCAAGTCCTGTCGCGCCGCCGCGGGAGCAACATAAAGAGCGGCCAAGCCTTTCGGCCGACCGCTCTTCCGGACTTCTCATCCGGATGCCTCTCGTTCGTTCTGGCGAACCATCGCGTTCAAGAGGTGACGGCAGTCTACCCCCCGGCGGCGGCATGACAACGGTTAGTAGGGCGTTGCCGACCTCATCCTTCTGCATGAGGGTTCCGCGTGCCGGCGACGGCGCTCCCGCGATCGCCCCGGCGCCGCCTCGTTTCCCCCACCGCCGGGTATGCTGTCGCTCACCCGCCGTCACGACCAGGAGAGACGTCATGGCCACATCGGAGATCGACTCCGGCATCTGCGGGCTGACGCACGACCGTGCGGACCAAGGCCGACGGGGCCGTGGTCCGCGTCGACATCGAGAGCGACTGCGAGCACATCGCCAAGCTCGCCGCGGCACTCACCGAGGTCGAGCCCTTCCGCGAGATCAGCTTCCGCGGCCAGGAGCCGCTCACGCTCGAGAAGGCGCGCGAGCACTGCGCCCACGCCGCCTGCCCCGTCCCGACCGGCATCCTCAAAGCGATCGAGGTCGAGGCAGGGCTCGCCCTGCCGAGAGACGTGACCATCCGTGTCAGCCGCGAATAAGTTGCAGTGCGGCGGTTCCGCCGACGCTCGCCGCGCCGAGCTTGTACAAACCGCTACACGACCTTGACAACACCCCGACCGTGGGTAGCATAGGCGCGTCCGACTGACCGGTCAGTCAAGCCACCCCTCGCGTCGACAGGGGCTTGGAGGTGATGGTAGTGGCGTGACGGGGCACCATCGACCTAGACCAAGGGGGACGTATGGCCGAAAGCACCGCCAGTCAAGGACAGAGCCTGGCCTTCGAGCGCAAGGCCAGCGGCCTCGTCCGCGGCCTCGACATGTGGGACGCCTTCGGGGCCGGGCTCATGACCTGTCAGCCGATCGCCACACTGTGGCTCATGGTCGGCATCGCACTCTCGCTGTACCCGACCGGCAACCTCCTCATCTCGATCGCCATCGGCGCCGTCACCGCCGGCATCGGCGCGCCTCTCGTCTGGGGCATCCTCAGCGGCTCCATGCCGCGCGCCGGCGGCGAGTACGTCTACAACTCGCGCATCCTGCACCCGGCGATCGCCCTCGGCGCGGTGTTCGCCAACATCGTCGCCGTCTTCTACTGGAACTGGTACATCGCCACCTGGCTGGGCGTCCCTGCGATGCAGCTGTTCGCCCAGTACCAGGGCTGGTGGGACTTCGCCGACTGGACCGCCTCCAACACGGGCCTCGTGGTCCTCGGTCTGATCGCGATCGTCGTCGGCTACGTCTCGGTCGCGTTCAGCATGAAGAGCTACGCGATCATCCAGAAGATCATGCTGGTGCCCGCGATCGGCGGGGTGATCGTGCTCATCGTCGCGCTCTTCCTGTCGAGCAAGGCCGAGTTCATCGCCAACTGGAACGCGATCGCCGCGCAGTACGATTCGCTGGGCTACGCGGAGTTCATCGCCGCCGCCGGCCCGCTGCCGAACGACTGGGACTGGAGGGGAACCTTCGGCGCCTTCAGCGGCGTGTACGCGCTCTTCGTCTACAACTACGCGATCGCTTACCTGAGCGGCGAGGTCAAGCGCCCCGACAAGGCCCTCATGGGGGCCAACATCCTCGCCGTCTGGGTGCCGATCGTGCTCGGTTTCTTCACCGTGCTCGGCCTCTATCGGATCATGGCGTTCAACTTCCTCAGCGCCTCCGCGGCGGCCAGCTTCGGGGGTGGCGTCGAGGGCTACACGGCCCCGTACAACCCCGACTACCTGACGCTCACCTGGATCGCCAGCGGCAAGAGCGGCATCGTGGCCTGGGCCATCCTGCTCGCCTTCGTCGCCGTCATCTGGCTCGAGATCACCATCGCCATCCTCGTCATCGGCCGCGCGTTCCTCGCCTGGGGCCTCGACCGAATGGGCCCCAAGTGGTTCACCGACATGAACGCGCAGTATGGACAGCCCCTCAAGAACCTCACCGTCGCGATGCTGGTCTTCGCCGTGGGCGTCGTCGCCATGGTCCTGTGGTTCTCCAGCAGCCTGGCCGGACTCGTCGGCGGCGGCCTGCAGTTCGCCTCGATCTTCCTCATCACGGGCATCGCGGGGCTCCTGTTCCCGTACCGCAAGAACGTGCGCGGCATCTGGGATGCCTCTCCGTATCGCACCTGGAAGATCGCCGGCATCCCCGTCGTGAGCATCGGAGCGGTGCTGTACCTGTCGTTCATCATCGCGATGCTCTACTACTCGTTCATCGAGCCCACCACGCGTCTGACGACGGGCAAGAGCCTGTTCCTGTTCGCCGGCTCGTGGATCGCCGGCATCCTGCCTGGTACTTCTTCTGGCGTGCCAAGAGTGCGAAGCAGGGCATCGACGTCAGCATCACCTTCGGGGAGCTGCCGCCTGAGTGAGCCCTGAGCGGCGCGCCGCCGGCGTGAGTCCGGGAGCGGAGCCGCATCGAGCGAAGGACGACCGGGGCCGGGCGTGAGCCCGGCCCCGGTCGTCACCGTTCCCGGTCGCCTGCCGAGGGCGCCGCGGGCGTGACGTCGCGCGACTGCTCGGCGGCGCCTGAGGCGCCTGCCCGCAGGCGCCTCAGGCGCCGCCCTCCAGACCGTAGACCAGGGCGAGGAACCGCTCGGCGTCGACGTGCAGCGCGAGCTGGTTGGCGGGCGGGAGGCTGGCGCGCTCGAAGCGCGACTTGCCGGACAGCGCGCTCATGTCGACGATCGCCTCCATCGAGCGCGCCCCGTGCGTGAAGACGTCGGCGCGCAGGAACGCGCGCAGCACGCCGCGATCGATCCGCACCAGGTCGCCGTCGACGATCTGCGGGGCCTTGCGCTGCAGCAGCGAGCGCAGCAGCAGCGCCCGCCGCAGCGGCCAGGCGACGTCGTGCTCGCCCTGGGGGTTGGGCCCGTAGACGTTCACGTAGGCCCGCAGGCGGCTGAGGAAGTCGGGCTTCTTCGCCTGCTTCGCCTGGGCTTCGTCGCCGGCGACGAACTCGGCCAGCGTCGCCGAGGTGCCGCCGGCGAAGACGAAGATCGCCGGGCCGATCGGGTGGAAGCTCCCGTTCTGCAGGAAGGCCCCGTCCTGCATCGGCGCCAGGAAGTGCCGCAGCCAGCCGAGGGGCACGCCCTGCAGGGCGGTGTCGAACTCGTCCCAGAAGACCAGCGGCAGGTACTGCTGCAGCACCACGTCCCTGACCTGATGGAGGGCGGGGGCGAGCTCTCCCTCGTCGTGGAACTGCGAGAGGTTGAACTCGAGCTCCTTCATGAGCCCCGGGAGCAGCGCGCGCGCCATCTGCTTGACGGCGAACGACTTGCCGGCGCCGGGAGGACCGAAGACGGCGATCGACAGCGGCCGTTCGAGGCGGGCGCCGGCGCGCCACCGACGCGCGTACTCCGACACGATGCCGCGCACCGCGCGCATGCTCTCGATCTCGTCGCGGTCGACCGACGACCAGGCGCCGACCGAGTCCATGGGGACGGCGGCCTCGAGATGTCCCGGACCGTGCACGGCCGCCGTCTCGGCCATGGCCATGAGGTCGGCGCCCGCGACCATCTCGGTCAGGATGCGGTGGTCGTCGCCCGTCGCGACATCCATGCTGACGGGCGTGAGCCGGAGCGACGGCGCCGCGAGCTCCCTCCGCACGCGCTCGAGCGGGAAGCGCAGCCGCATCTGCTCGTCCTCGCGGACGAGGTCGTACCCGCCGAGGTGCAGGGCCCGGGCGGCGGCGAGGCCGCGCTCCGTCGCGGCGGCGACATCGACGCCGCCGCCGGCGGTCTCGGCGGCGAGGGCCGCGGCGAGGCACATCGCGTAGCCCACCACGGCGCCCGGCCAGGTCGCGCGCTCGTCCCCCTCCAGCGTCCGGGGCGAGAAGAGCAGCGTCGACGCGCCCTCTCGCTCGACGATGACCGCCCCGGAGAGCCCGAGGGGGACGACGACCCGTGCCGCCTCGGCGAGGCCGCACCCCCGGACCGCTCGCACGACGTCCCCGTAGAGCTGCTCCCACGAGAGCGGGTAGCCGACGGGCAGGGAGTCCTTGCGCAGGTCCTCGCTGAGGACGACCACGGTGAGCACGTCGGCGCAGCGCTCCACCAGGCGCTCCCAGAGTGGCCCCTGCATGAGCGGCACGGTGGTCATGAGCACGACGTGGCGGGGGCACGGCCCGTCGACGAGCCCCGCCGGCCACCGCGCAGGGTCGTCGCGGAAGCCCAGGGCGAGGTCGTCGATCACGATCAGGTCGGCCTCGCCAGACGCCTCCGGTGAGGCGCCGGGCTGACGGGTCGCCGCGGCCCGCCCGAGCAACTCGACGATGCGCCACGCCGGGTCTCCCGCGGCCTCTGGCGCGGGGACGGGGGACCATGCCATCACGAGTCGCGTGAACTCGGCGGCGTCCGGCCGGGCCAGGGCCTCCGGCGGCACCGAGGGGCCCGAGACCTCGGCCGAAGGGTCGCGATCGGCCACGGCAGCCTCGACGATCGCGCGGAGCAAGGCGGCCCCGCCGGCGTGCGCCGCCAGCTGGCTCTCGTCGGGCGTCGACCACGCCCACAGCGCGTCGAGGCCCGAGCCGTGCGGGCCGTTCGCCAGGATCACCTGCCAGTCGACGGTGACGTCACCGACGACCGCGACCTTCTTCTGACTCGCCATCGGGCTGTCCTTTCACCTCGCCGGGGGAGGGCACATCTCGCGAGGGCAACTCTACCCCGGCGGAGGCGAGAGTGAGCAGTGTCGGACGAGCGCGGGAGAGCAGTGTCGGCAGAACGCGGGGCAGCGGCGCCGGCAGGGCGCGGCCGGCGGACACCTTCGGGAGGACGTCGGGCGCGCCGGCGCGCCGGCTCAGCCCGGCGGCAGGAAGAGCGGCCCGAGGTCGCGCAGCACGCACACCGGGGTCTGCTCGTGCCCCTGACCGAGCGGGTTGTCGAGCATGAGCCGACGCACGAGGGCGCGGTCGGCGCCGGCCGAAGCCCCGAGCACGCGGGCGTCGAGGTCGCTGACGTCGACGACGGCCACGTGCACGGCGTCGCCGGCCGACGACGGACCGGCCGGCGACGGTCGGCGGGCGGCGGCCGCGGCCTGCACGCCGCGCGGGACCGGCGCCGTCGGCGCTCTCCGCGCGCAGCCCGTCGCGCAGCACCCGCGCCAGCCGCTCGGCGACCGCGTCGGGCTCGGCCGGGCCGAGCTTGGCGTGCGTGTTGTGCGGCGGCAGCGTGTACGGCGTCGGGCCGTCGATGGACTCGACGGCCGGGCCGGCGATGGCGTAGAACCAGCCGCGCCGGCCCACGACCCGCCCGGCCGCGGCGGCGGCGGTCGCCGCGAGGATGCGCGGCGCGCCGGCCTCGTCGATCGCGAGCTGCATCGTCTCGGGGATGCCGAGGCCGATGCCGTGGGGCGTGCGGGTGACGGCCTTGCTCAGCCCTCGCGCCAGCCGGCCGGGGTGGATCTCGTCGAGCGCGTACGAGCGCCCCTGGCTCGTGGCGACGGGCTTCTCGGCGATGGCGACGAGGTCGCCGGGGCACACGTGGGGGAGCACCTGGCGGCGGAAGAGCTCCTCGAGGTCGTCCCCGCGCCCGACCAGGTCAGTCTTCACCGGCAGACGCGCGTACACGCGCCCGCGCAGGCAGGCGAAGAGGTGCTTCGTCGCGTTCGGCGCGTGCTCCGCGAGGAGTCGCTCCGCCGCGGCCCGGCCGATGCCGCCGACCAGGGCCGGCGCGAGCTCGTCGCCGCGGGTGGGGACCGTGCCCCGCGCGGCGATCGCGGTGGGCGCCGGCTCCGAGAGCGCCGCCGCCGCGTCGGCGCCTTCGAGCACGGCCGGCCGGTCGCAGAACTCGCGCAGCCAGAGCTCGAGGGCGATCGCCCGCCAGAACGACCACGAGTCCTGCGCCTTGCCTTCGCAGAATCGGCGGAAGTCGCCGACCACCCGCTCCGCGTCCCAGTAAGGTCTCGCCGCGAAGCTCGGCGACTGGCAGACACCGGTGAGCTGGGCGCGGCGGGCCTTGATCCAGCGCAGGCCCGGCGCCGAGGCGCCGGGCGCCGCGCCGCGCCGCCGGCGCACCTTCTCGGGCAGCGACCCGCGCATCCCCTCGCGGAGGATCCATTGGGTCCAGCCGTCACGTACCAGGGCGTCGGACGGCAGCGTCAGGGCGAGCTCGACGAGAGCGCGGTCGAGATAGGGCAGGCGCGACTGGACCGAGAAGGCCGTCGCGCTCCTGTCCTCGCCGCGAAGCGCTGCGGGGAGGCGATACGTGAGGAGGTCCTCGAGCAGGCGGCGCTTGAGGTCGTCCCGGCTGCGCACGTCCCCCGGGTCGGAGACGCGGGCGCGGAACGCGGGGCGCAGCGCGCCGGCGATGCTCAGCCGCGTGCGGCCGCGACCGAAGCGCCGCCGCACCTCGGGCGCGAGCACGTCGCGCGCCGCGGCCGCCTCGTGGCGCAGGGCGGCAGGCCCGCCCTCGCGGCGGAGCTGCCGCAGGTATGCGAGATGGTGCTCTGCGGCGCCGGCGAGGAGTTCCTCGCCGCCCAGGGCGGCGAGCAGCGCGGCGACCTCGCCGCGCGCGCTGCGCGCGAGACACCAGCGCAGGTACGCGTCCGTCGTCGCCGTCGGCTCGTCGAGGTGCCACACGAGGTCGCGCAGCTCCTCGAAGAGCTGCGCGGAAGTCGGCGCCGCGGAGGTGGCGTCGGCGCCTACGCCCTGGACGACGGCGTCGATGGTCGAGTGCTCGCCGCCGGGGTCGCCGTCGGCGACCGCCGAGAAGCCCCTGAGCCGGGCGCCGGGCGCGGCGGCGGGCGACGCCTGGTCCAGGAGCTCGGCCGCGACGGCGGCGACCGCCGCCGAACCGAGGTCGTCGCCGAGGCCGACGCCGACCGGCGCCTCGCCGGCCAGGCGCCGCTCGACCGCGTCGCGCAGGACGCGGCGGAACAGAGCGGGGTCGGGGCTGCCGTCGCCGGCGAGCCGCGGTCGCCAGTAGGCGGCGCCGGGGAGGCGGCCGGCGACGCCGTCGCCGGCCGCCTCCCCGGCGCCCCGGACAGCCACATCGTCACCGGCCTCCGACGCGGCGGTCTCGCCACCGAGCGCCACGACGACGGTGCTCGCCGCGGGGACGCGGTACACGCCCTCGAAGAAGGTCTCGGGGCGGTGATCGAGCAGGCCGTGCGCGAGGTAGTCGAAGACGACCTGCTCGTCGGGGCGCGCGATCACCGCCGGGTCCTGCAGCAGGGCCTTGATCTCGCTGGCGAAGAGCAGGCTCCCCGACACCGGCGAGCGCGTGTAGTACAGGGGTTTGACGCCGAGGTGGTCGCGGCACAGCACGAGGCGACCGCCCGGGCCCGCCTCTTCGACCGTGCCCGCTTCGCCGCCGGCCGGCCTGAAGTCGGCGATCGCGAACGCCCACATCCCGTTGAAGCGCGCCGCGCAGGCGTCGCCCCACTGCTCGTAGGCGTGGAGGACGACCTCGGCGTCGCTCGGCGTACCGAAGACGTGACCGAGCGTCTCGAGCTCGGCGCGCAGCTGCTCGCGGTCGTACACCTCGCCGTCGCAGACGACCCAGACGGTCTCGTCCTCGTTGGCCAGGGGCTGCCGGTGCTCCGGCCCGTCGCCGGCGCCGAGCCGCCGGTGGCCGAGGCTGACGGCATCGCGCTCGAGGGCTCCGCCCCCGTCGGGGCCGCGGTGCGCGAGCACCGCGGCCATACGCGCCAGGAGTGCGTGATCGGGTGGCCCGGCGAAGCCGAAGATGCCGCTCATGGGCGGGTGACTCCCTCGCGTCGTTCACCGTCGCGCGGCCGGCCTCCCGGCCCGCCGCGCGTGACACCCTATCACAGCGCCGTTGCCCGCCCTCGGCGGCCACCGATAGACTCGGGACGCCCTGCCGATCCATCCCGGAGGCGCCCATGCCGGCGGTCCGTACCGAGTTCCCACACGAGGTCGACCTGCTGGAGTATGTGTGGATCCCACTGTCCGACGGCGCCCGTCTCGCCGCCCGCATCTGGCTGCCGCGCGACGCCGCGAGGGCCCCCGCCCCCGCCATCCTCGAGGCCCTCCCCTATCGCCTGAGCGACGGCACGGCCGCACGCGACGCGCCCATCCATCGCTACCTGGCCGGGCACGGCTACGCGTGCGTGCGCGTCGACCTGCGCGGTTCGGGCGAGTCGGACGGCCTGCTCGCCGACGAGTACGCGGCCCAGGAACAGCGCGACCTCCTCGAGGTCATCGCCTGGGTCGCCGCCCAGCCGTGGTGCGACGGCAACGTCGGGATGACCGGCATCTCGTGGGGCGGCTTCAACAGCCTGCAGCTCGCCGCCCTGCGGCCACCGGCGCTCAAGGCGATCATCACCACGATGTCGACCGACGACCGCTACGCCGACGACGTCCACTACAAGGGCGGCTGCGTGCTCGCCACCGACCTGCTCCACTGGAGCTGCTGCATGCTGGCCTGGCAGTGCCAGCCCCCGCACGAGGTCGCGGTCGGCGACCGCTGGCGCGAGCTCTGGATGCAGCGTCTCGAGCACAACGAGCCCTGGGTCCACCACTGGCTCGCCCACCAGCGCCGCGACGACTACTGGCGGCACGGCTCGGTCTGCGAGGACTACGGCGCCATCGAGGTGCCGGTCTACGCGATCGGCGGCTGGATCGACGGCTACACGAACTCCGTGTTCCGTCTGCTCGCGGGGCTCAAGGGGCCGCGCAAGGGACTCATCGGCCCCTGGCCGCACACCTGGCCGATGCAGTCGATCCCCACGCCCGAGATCGGCTACCTCCAGGAGGCCCTGCGCTGGTGGGACCACTGGCTCAAGGGCATCGACACCGGCATCATGGACGAACCCATGCTGCGCGTCTGGATGGAGGACTACGTGCCGCCGCAGCCGCTGCTCGAGCACCAGCCGGGGCGCTGGGTCGCCGAGGAGACGTGGCCGTCGCCACGGATCGCCGCGCACGCCCTGCGGCTCGACGCCGACGGGGTGCTGCGGGAGGCCGCGGGCGGCGGTGCCGACCCGGAGGCCGCGGCCGCCAACGGCGCCGACGAGCGCGGCCGGCTGCGCATCCGCGGCGCCCAGCTCTGCGGCGCCGACGCCGGCGCCTGGTGCGCCGAGGGGCAGCCGTCGGACTGGGCGCCCGACCAGCGCGCCGCCGAGGGCCAGTCGCTGGTCTTCACCTCGGCGCCGCTCCCCGCGCGCCTCGAGATCCTCGGCCACCCGGTGCTGCGCCTGCGCTTCGCCAGCGACCGCCCGCTGGCCCTCGTGGCGGCGCGCCTCGCCGACGTCGCCCCCGACGGCGTCTCGCGCGTCGTCGCCCAGCAGGTCTTCAACCTGACGCACCTCGCCGGCCACGCCGAGCCGCAGGCCCTCGAGCCCGGCCGGGAGTACGAGGCGACGGTGCCGCTCGACGCCGTCGCCCACGCCTTCCCGGCCGGCCACCGACTCCGTCTCGCCCTCTCGCCCACGTACTGGCCGTGGGCATGGCCGTCTCCCGAGCCCGTGACCCTCGACGTCATCGCCGGCGTCTCGCTGCTCGAGCTGCCGGTGCGCCCGCCGAGAGCGGCCGACGCCGAGCTGCCCGAGTTCGGGCCGCCGGAGGTCGCCGCCGGGCTCGGCGAGCGCACCGTCGGCGGCGGGCCCGGCGGCCGCACGTACACGCGCGACCTCGCCGACGACAGCCTCACCTGGACGTTCACCTACGTCGACGGCGGCGCCGTCGCGCTGCCCAACGGCTGGGAGACCGAGGAGCACAACGAGGTGAGCTACGCGATCCGCGAGGGCGACCCCCTCAGCGCCGGCGTCTCCGTGACCGTCGAGTCGGTGCTGAACCGCGGCGCCCAAGGGCGGTTCCACATCGTCGCCCGTGGGGAGATGACCTGCGACGCCGAGCACTTCCACGTCAGGGACAGTGTCTCGGTGCGCGAAGGCGGAGTCCCGGAGACGACGTCGGCCGGCGCGTCCGGCACGGGCCGGGCGTCGGCCGGCGAGGGCGCCGGCGACCTCGCAGCGACGCCGGCCACACGGGCCGCCGCCGACGGCGAGCGCGAGGTGTTCGCGCGCACGTGGGAGCGCAGCTTCCCCCGCGATCTGGTCTGAGAACGAGAGCTGACGGCGTCCGGCGGGGAGACCAGGGCCGCGTCCGACGGCGAGAGGAGGACGGCATGTACATCGGCGCCCACGTGAAGGCCTCCGGAGGGGTCTGGAAGGCGATCGAGAACGGCGTCGAGCTGGGCTGCGAGGCCGTGCAGTTCTTCGCCGGCAGCCCGCGCACCTGGGCGCCGATGGTCTACAAGGAGAAGGACGCGGCGCGCTTTCGCGCGGCGCGCGCCGCCTCCCCGATCCGCTACGCCGTCATCCATACGATCTACCTGATCAACCTGGCGACGACCAACGAGGAGTTCTACGAGAAGTCGGTCGCCGCCCTCGTCGGCGCCGCGCGCTCGGCCGAGCAGCTCGGCGCCGACGCCATCGTCACCCACATCGGCTCGCACCAGGGCGCGGGGTTCGAGGCCGGCCTCGCGCGCGTGCAGCACGCGCTCGGCGAGGTGCTCGAAGAGGTCGGGGACTCCGCCGTGCGCGTGCTGCTCGAGGACACGGCCGGCGCCGGCGGCACGATGGGAGTCGACTTCGACGAGCTCGGGGCGATGATCGACTCGGTCGGCGGCGACCCGCGCGTGGGCCTCTGCCTCGACACCTGCCACCTCTTCGCCGCCGGCTTCGACCTCCGCAACCGGGAGGGTATCGACCGGGCGCTCGAGGCGCTCGACAAGGCCTGCGGCCTCGAGCGCCTCGAGCTCCTCCACGTCAACGACTCGAAGACGCCGCTGGGCTCGAACCGCGACCGGCACGCCAACATCGGCGAGGGTGAGCTGGGCGTCGACGCCTTCCGCGAGATCGTCAACCATCCGGCCTTCGCCGGGCTGCCGGGCATCCTCGAGGTGCCCGGCTTCGACGGCGAAGGCCCCGACCTGCGCAACGTCGAGCTGCTGCGCGGCCTGCGGAGCGACGCGTGACCGACGACCGCCGCACGGTGGTCGTCGCCCAGACCACCGACCACGCCCTCGCCCATATCTGGCGCACGGCGCTGGAGGCTGAGGGGATCCCGGCGTTCGTCTCCGGCGAGTTCCTCGGTCGGCTGTACGCGGGCATACCGCAGGTCGCGGCGGTCACGGTGACGGTCTTCGAGGCGGACGCGGAGCGCGCGGCCGCCCTGCTCGCCGCCGACGCCGACGATCGCAGCGCGGAGGACGAGCTGAGGTAGGCGCCCATCCGGTCGAGGATCGCCGGTCGTCGGCCGGCGACGATGCGCCGGACGAGAGCGACCAGCGCGCGCGCTGAGCCGCCGGCACATCGCGCGCCGCGTCCGGCCGGCGTCGGGCTCCGCGCGACGCCCCACCCGGTGCCCCGTCGGGTGCCGGGTATACTCGGGCTGCGCCACACGGCGCCACCGCCACTCCGGACTGCGAGGTGACGCGATGGAACTGGTCCCAGTGACGAGCGTGAACGACACCGGCCTCGCCAACGTCATCGTCGGCGTCCTCGAGCAGGCCGGCATCGATGCGGTGGTCAGCGGCAGCGGGCGCGAGGACGCCCTGCCGACGCCGTCGGTCTCGCCCTTCCGCGTGCTGGTGCGCGAGGCCGACGCCGAGCGCGCCCGCGACGTCCTCGCACAGTACGAGACCATGCCCGAAGAAGAGGACGAGGACGTCTAGCCTGCGTGCTATCATTTGCCCTTCGGACAGGCCCTCCCCAGCCCTTGCGGGCTGCCCGGCGTGAGGAGTGATGACGGTTGGGACTCTTCGGACGCGGCAAGCGCGACACCTCCGGCTCCGTCTGCGCGGAGTGCGGCCGGTCGCTGCTCGCCGGTGAACTGACGCATCGCATCGTCGACGACGACGGCAACGAGCGCCTCATCTGCTCGCTCTGCGGCCAGCCGTCGGGGGAGAAGGGCGAGGCGCACGTCTTCAAGGGCGGCGCGCCCGAGACCGGCGACAAGGACCGCAGCGACAGCGACAAGTTCTGGCGTGCCCTCAAGGAGAAGGACGCCCAGATCGAGCACCTCGAGGCCCGGCTCGCGCGCAGCGAGGCCGAGCGGCAGGAGCTCGTGGGTCAGCTCGCCCTGCTGCGGGCGCAGGCAGAGGGCACCGCGCCGGTCGCGCCGGAGGGCACGGCACCGGTCGCCGACGACGAGGCCACCGGCGAGCACGCGCTCGCCGCCGAGGCGCCGTCGGACGAGGGGCTCCTGGCCGACGCCTCGACGGGCGAGACCTTGCCGGACGAGCCGCCAGTCGACGAGATGCCGCTCGACGAGGTGCCGCTCGACGACGCGACCCAGTCACCGGCCGAGGCGCCCGAGATCGAGCCGGGCCTCGCGGCCGAGGGCGGCGAGCCGGCGGCGGGCGAGGACACGGCCTCGATGCCGGCCGTCGACGAGGTCGTCGACGAGGGGCCGCACGACGACGCGGGCGAGAGCACGATAGTCCCCGCCGACGAACCCGACGAGGGCGTCTCCTCGCTCACGCTCCTCCAGCGCGGCGTCGACATCCTCAATGTCAGCCCGGTGCCGAAGAAGGTCGCCGACACGAGCGCCGACCTCGGGGTCCCCCAGGTGCACGTGGGCTTCGACGGCCAGACGGCCACCGTGACCTTCCTGTGGTCGCTCGGCTGGTATCGCTTCGCCGTCGACATCGAAGGTGCCGGCAGCGTTCGCCTCGCCGAACGCGGCTACGACGACCGCCCCGACCTGCAGCCCAACGCCAGCGTGCGCCCCGACGGCACGGTCCAGCTCGCCCCCGCGCAGCTCAGCAGGGCGGCGCGCGACCGCGAGCCGGCGGCGGCGCCCGAAGAAGAGGCGCCGGCGGGGCCGCGCACGCCGCGCGACGCGGCCGAGCGGCCGCCGGAGATCGTCTCGCAGTCGTTGCTCGGGCAGCGCACCGACGACGAGAAACCCTCCTGGGAGCAGACGCAGGCGCGCGACTTCAACTGGTGAGCGCACCACGCTGAGACGACGGCGGGGGCCGGCGCCACAGGCGCCGGCCCCCGCCGTCGTCTCACCCCAGCGCCTCGCGGCGCCGTCTCCTTCTCAGAAGCTCATGCCGTCCAGCGACATGCCGCCGAACATGCTCTCCATCAGCTTCTCGAGCGGCTGCGCGCTCTTCGGCGCCTCGACCTCGACCGGCTCGTTGAAGCCGTCGAGCTCGAGCGAGCATGGTGAAGTCCATCGCGGTCATGCCCTCGGCGTCCTCGAGGCCGGTCATGTCGAAGGCGGCCTTGGCGTCGACCTTGCGCAGGTAGAAGGTCTCGACCTCATACCACGTGTCGACGCTCACGTCCTTGAGGGCCTTCTGGAGCTGCTTGAGCTCCTTCTCGCTCTGCGCCTTGGTGCCCTGGAGCTGCTGCGCGGCGTCGGCGCCGAGCTTCTCGGCCAGCTGCGGATCGTCGAGCGCCTTCATCAGGCTCTCGGCCAGCTTCGCCGGGTCGGCGGTGCCCTTGACGTGGTAGACCTGCGTGCCGGCGAGGTCCTCGGTGCCGACGAGCTCCCACGTCAGGTCCCACTCGTTCGGGTCGAGCCCGATGTCCTTGAGCTGCTCGGTCGGCAGCGCGCCCTCGGAGAGCTGCCCGGTCGCGTTCTTCGAGTCCTCGGCCGGGACCTTGTACCACTGGTCCTCGTAGGCGATCCAGGCCTCGTCGTCCTTCGCCCGCATCTCCATCTTGATGTTCTGGCCCATCAGGCCGAAGGTCATCGAGAGGTCGGCGGCGACGGGGTCGTCGCTGGTCGCCCCGCTCGCCTTCACCGTCAGCGGCGACTGCATGAGCGCCTGCGCCTGCGGGTCGCTGACCTCGTTCGGGTCGCCTTCGACCTTGATCGACAGATCGAGGCTGAACGACCCGCTCGTGATCTCCTGCATCGCCTTTTCGCTCTGGGCGACGATCTCCTCCGCCGTCAGCTCGGCGACCTGCGGCGCTTCAGCCGCCGGCTCTTCGCTGCTCTCGCCGCACCCCGCCGCGAAGGCCAGAACGGCGGCCAGCGCCAGGAGCGCCGCCAGTAGGGTCGTGAGTCTCGTGCGGTGCATCGTCTCTCCTCCCTCTCTCAGGGGTAGCTACGCGTTCGTGAGCCGCCCGCCGGCGGCCAGATGACTGTATCGTCCCCGGTCTGGGCGCACTTGAGCCGTCGCGGGCAGCCCGGACCTCTTCTACGGGGACGCGCCCGAGCCTGCCTGGGCGGGCGGGCCGACAGGTGAGCGCCGTCAGCCCCGCGGACGAGGCGAGACGACGACCGCGCGGAAGGGCTCGTTGCCCTCGGACACGGTCTCGACGCGCGGGTGGTCCTTCAGGTAGAGGTGGATCACCTTGCGCTCGGCCGCCGACATCGGCTGCAGCGTCGTCGGGGCGTTGTCGCGCGCGACGCGCTGCGCGGTGCGCTCGGCGAGCGCCCTGAGGATGCTCTCGCGGCGCACCCGGTAGCCCTCGGCGTCGACGACGACCTGCCGCCGCTGACGGCGGTCTCCGTTCACGACGATGGCCGCGACGTACTGCAGCGCGTCGATGGTGGAGCCGTGCCGGCCGATCAGCAGACCGAGGTCGTCGCCGCTGATGTCGGCGCGCACGCCGTCGGCCGTCTCCGCGGCCTCGACCGCGGCGTCGATGCCCATGAGATCGAGCGTCTTCTCGAGGAAGCCCCGCAGCCGTTCGGCGGCCTCCGCGCCGTCGTCGTCGCCTTCGGCGACGGCGGGCGCGGAGGCCGCCGCGGGCCGCAGTCGAGCCTCCACCTGCGCCTGGCTCTTGCCGCGCCCGAAGAAGCCGCCGCGGTTGCCCTCCTCGAGGACGATGAACTCGACGTCGGCCTCGTCGAACGAGGGCACCACCTTGCGAAGCTGGGCGATCGCCGTACGGCGCGCCACTTCGACCGTCGACCCGGTGGCCACGGTCGCGAAATCGGTCTCGTCGTCCTCGACCGTTTCGTCGGGGAGATAGTCTTCGTCCACGCGACCCTCCGCCTCGAACGCCGGTCAGCTGCCTTGCGGCGCGCCGCCGCTCGGCTGTGACTTCGCCGGCGACCCACCGCCTTGGCCGCCGCCGGACGACTTCGTGCCGCCGCCCTTCGCCGGCTGGCCGCCCTTGGCCTGCTGGCCGCCCTTGGCCTGCTGGCCGCCCTTGGCCGGCTGTCCGCCCTTGCGCGGCGTGCCCTTGCCGCCCGGCTTGCCGGCGACACCCTTGCCGCCGGGCTTGCCGGCGGTCGCCTTGCCGCCCGAGGCCTTGCCGCCGGACTTGGTCTCGATCAGCTCTTCGCGCTGGCGGGCGCGCTCCTGCTGCGCCGTCATCATCGACTCCATGAAGCGGCTGCGCTTCGCCGGCTTGTCCGAGGCCTTCGCCGCGACCGGCGCAAGCCGGCGGATGATGAGCTGCTGACCGATCGTCCACAGGTTGGTGGTGATCCAGTACAGGAAGAGGCCGGCGGGGAAGTTGAGCAGCACGATCACGAAGATGAACGGCATCGCCCGCATCATCCACTTCTGCCGGGGGTCTGACATCGTCGTCAGGGTGAGCTCGGTCGAGATGAGCTGGGTGATCACGTAGATGACGAGCAGGAAGGTGTTGGGCGCGCCGAGGCTGTCGATCCAGAGGAAGCTCGCGGAGTTGATCTCCTCGGTGCCCCGGATGGCGTAGTAGAGACTGATGAACACCGGCAACTGCAGGAGCAAGGGCAGGCACGAGGCGAACGGGTTGACGTGGTGCTCCTGGTAGAGCTTCATCGTCTCCGTCTGGAGCTTCGCGCGGTCGTTCTTGTACTTCTTCTGCAGCTCCTTGATCTGGGGCTGGACGACCTGCATCGACTGGGCGCTGCGGTACTGCTTCCAGGTGAGCGGGAACAGGATGATCCGCACGACGATGGTCAGGAGGATGATGGAGAGACCCCAGGCCACATCTTCGAGGGTCGGGGGCAGCATGTCGTGGATGCTCATCGAGCGCCCAGCTGAGCAGGTCGACCAGCTGACTGATGATCGGTATGGAGCTCAAGGCGTCACTCCGTGATGGGGGGGCCGTCAGTCATGGCGCGGCGGCACCGGGTCGAGGCCGCCGTCGTTGAACGGGTTGCAGCGCAGCACGCGCCAGGCGGCCATGCCGCTGCCGCGCAGGGCGCCGTGCACGCGCATGGCCTCGATGGCGTAGTTCGAACAGCTCGGGTAGAAGCGGCAGCGCGGGCCGACGAAAGGCGAGATCACGACCTGATAGACGCGGACCAGGGCGATGAGGACCTTGCTCACGACGGCGGCTCCGCGGGCGGCTCCGCGAGGAGGCCGGCGCGCTCCAGCAGGTCGCGGACGGCCGCGGTCACGAGCCCCTTCTCGCCCTCCTGCTGGCGGGCGACGAGCTCGAGCACCTGCGGGCGCGCGATGAAGACCACGTCGTACTCCCTTGACACGTGCGGCTCATGGGCGGCGAACGCCTCGCGCAACAAGCGCTTGACGCGGTTGCGCACGACGGCGCCGCCCAGCTTCTTCGACACGGACAACCCCAGCCGCGGACCTTCGGCCGGCGCGCCCTCGGCGCGCCTGAAGGTATACAGCACGAGGTGCCGTGAGGCCGTCGAGCTCCCTTGCCGGTAGATGCGCTGGAAGTCGGAAGAGCGCGACAGGCGCGAGCGCTTGCCGTTCATCGGCCGGGCTCAGGCCGAGAGACGCTTGCGCCCCTTCTGCCGCCGCCGCTTGATGACCGCCCGACCTGCCCGCGTGCTCATGCGCTGCCGGAACCCGTGGGTCTTCTTGCGCTTGCGGGTGTTCGGCTGATACGTCCTCTTCACGACTGCCTCGCTCGTTTGCCTCTCTGCAGAACGACGAGTATAGCGGCGTCGCCGAGCGTGGGTCAACGCGACCCCGGCGCCCGCCTCACTAAGCACATGACCGCCTTGTGCCGACAAAGGGGAGAGGCGGCCAGCGGACCGTGGTGAGGATGCTGCTCGAAGGACAGATCAGGCGCTTCAATCTTGCGGGGATCCTGCAATACCTGGCGCAGGTCGGCTGCACCGGGGTGCTCGAGGTGCGCGACTTCGAGGAGTACGGCTTCATCTACCTCGTCAAGGGCAGGGTCGAGGGCATCTCGCTGCCGATCACCGACGAGAAGCTGGGCAGCCGTCTCGTACGGGCCGGCTGCCTCACCGAACAGCAGCTCGCCGAAGCGCTCATGGAGGACGCCGGTTTCTCCCACGACCAGCGCCGCGCGAAGCCCCTCGGGCAGCGGCTGATCGAGCGCGGCGTGACCGACGAGGCGGCCATCCGCGGCATCATGGCCAAGCAGACCATGGACCAGGTCTTCGAGCTCGCCCACTGGCGCCACGGCGTCTTCCTCTACGACGAGCCCGAGATCATGCCCCACTTCCAGGTGGCGATCCAGGGCAACGTCCAGGAGCTGCTGCTCGACGCCTACCGGCGCATCGACGAGGGCGAGCGCGCGCGCAAGGCCGCCGCGGTGGTGGAGGAGGTCTGCTACGCCTGCCCCCTCACCGGTGAGTGCACCGACAAGATCCGCGCGCGCTACCTCAAGAGGGACGTCTGCCTGTGGCGCGAGATGGGCGCCGTGATCGACGACAGCTACGAGCGGCTCAAGGACGCGCGCCAGCTCTACCGCTCCCAAGAGGACGACCAGAAGAAGCTCCTCGACGCCTCGCTCGACGCGGACTGACCGCGGCGCCTCGCGCCGCTCCCGCCGACCTCACCGTCAGACCACCGCACCACCGACCTTGACCCACCCCCCCGATCACCGCGCGTGTGCGGGCGTCCGCCGGGCTCAGCGGCCGAGTCGTCGCAGCGCCAGCTGACCGCAGGCCGCTTCGATCTCTCCGCCCGGCGAGCGTCGCACCGTGCACCTCACGCCGACAGCGGTGAAACGCCGGCGAAGGCTCTCCACCTCGTCCCGCGTCGGCGCCCTGAAACCGCCGCCGGTCTCGTTCAGGGGGATGAGGTTGAGGTGGTAGAGAGGTCGCCGTAGCCGTGAGGCGGCGGCGGCGACCTGCTCGTCACCGTCGTTGACCCCGGGCAGGACGACCCACTCGAAGAAGAGCTTGCGCCGCGTCGCGCGCACGTGGCGCGCGCAGGCGGCGAAGACGGCGTCGAGCGCGAAGCGCCGGTTCAGCGGCACCAGCCGGTCGCGAAGGGCGTCGGTCCCGGCGTGGAGGCTGACCGCGAGGTTGACCTGCGGGGCCTCGCGGCTCAGCCGCTCGATGCCGGGCACCACGCCGACGGTGGAGATCGAGAGGGCGCGGGCGGCGAGCGCGAAGCCCTCGGGGTCGTTGAGCAGGCCGCAGGCGCGCAGGGTCTCGTCGGCGTTGAGGAGCGGCTCGCCCATGCCCATGAAGACGACGTTGGTGACGCGCCGGCCCTCAGGGCGCAGGAGCCGGGCCCAGTGGAGCACCTGGTCCATGATCTCCTCGGCGGTGAGCTGACGCGTGAAGCCCAGGCGCCCAGACGAGCAGAACGGACACCCGACCGCGCACCCCACCTGCGACGACACGCAGACCGTGGCCCGCCGAGGGTAACGCAGCAGAACGGCCTCGACGCCGTGCCCGTCGCGCGTGGCGAAGAGCGCCTTCTCGGTGTCGCCCGCGGGGGAGCGCCAGTGCTCGACCGGCTCGAGCGTGAGAGGAGCCAGGCGCGCGGCGAGAGAGCCGCGAAGGACGCGCGGCAGAGCCGTCATCTCTTCGAAGTCGACGGCGAGCTCCTGCGTGAGCGCCCGATAGACCTGCCGCGCCCGGTACGGCGCCGCGCCGAGCTCGGCGACGACTGTCTCGATGTCGGAGCGCGCGATCACGGGCGCGATTGTACCGCGCCCGCCGGCAGGGAATAGTGAGCGTGGCGCGAAGCTAGCTGAACGGAGGCCACGACGGAGGTCGAGGGCGACACATGAGCACGCTGCCGGTCATCATCGCCATAGCGGCCGCGGCGGCGGTCGTCGTGCTGGTGCTCGTTGCCGTCGTCATGTCGCGCCGCCGCAAGGCCCATGCGGCCGCCGACAAGCCGGTGGGGTCCTTCCTCGGCTCGCGTCCCCAGGACACGTTCGCCGGCCTCGGCGAGCCGGAGACCTCGGCCGAGCCTGCCGACGACGAGTTCCGCCTCGACTGGGGTCACACCGGCGAGGGATCCGCGGCCGCGCCGCCGGCGGCGCCGGACGAAGAGGAGCCGGCCGGCCCGGATGAGGAGGAACCGTCGCGGCCCGACGAGGAAGAGCCGCAGCGACCGACGGAGGACGACGCGGTCGCCGGGGCCACGGAGGAGCCGCCGGCCCCGGCGGAGCGGGAGGCCGAAGCGGCAGCCACAGGCGAGCCGGCGGCGGCCGAACACGACGCGGTCGCCGACGGAGTGGCCGCGGCTCAGGCACCGGGCGAGCATGACGCACTCGCCGACGCCGAGGAGGCGAAGGCGCCGGAGGAGACCCCGGAGGAACCTCCCGCCCCACGCATGGTCCCTCTCTCCGACATCATCGTCACCACGAGCCGGAAGATGGTCGACCTCGCCGACCCAGAGGTGCGCCGCATGCTCACCGAGCTGGTGCGCTACGAGATCGACCAGGCGTCCGAGTTCTCCGCCGCCGGGCAGACGGTCGATGCCGTGCTGCAGCTGACCGAGGCCGAGAAGGTGAGCCGCGCGCTCGGCATGGACGAGACGGCGGCGCGCATCAAGACGATGATGCGCGACCTGCGGGACTGACGCGCCGCCGGCTCGTGGGCGCCGCCGACCGGAGCTTCGCCGCCGGCCCCGGGGTGTACCGCTGGTTCGTGAGGCTCTGCAGCGGCGCTGGTCACGGCGCAGCCCCACCAAGCCCGTGACCGTCAGGGCCCAGGGCGGTGACGATGACCGTGGTCCGCATGCGAGGCTCCGTTCGAGGAAACGGGGGCGAAGTATACTATGGGCGACCCGCGATCACGCTCGTTCCCGGCCCGCGACCCGCCACCCGCCTCCAGGACACACTTGACGCCTGCGACCTACTCAGACCCGATGCCTGCCGCCGACTCCGGAGGGGCGCCCGTCCCCGGCGTGGAGCCGGCGCGCGGGCCCGGCGCGGCCGGCGCGGGGTCCGCAGCCACCGGCGGCGCGGAGCCGGCGGCGGCCTGCGGGGCGCAGCCGGCGACCCTGCCTGCCGCGGAGGAGGCGGCCGCACCGCCCGGAGACACCGCGGGACCCTCGTGGCTCGGCCGCCTCGACGAGGTCGACCGGCGCGTCTCGCGACGCGTCGCCGTCGCCTGGCCGCACCCCGCCTGGTTCACGCGGCCCCTCGGGCTCCTCTCGCGCTCGGCGAACCACGGCATACTCTGGTACGGCCTCAGCCTGCTGCCGTGGCTGGCCGGCCACGCGCGGCCCCTCGCCGCCTACCTGTACGTCGCCGTGCCCGTCACCCTCGTCGAGGTCCTCGGCTTCGGTATCAAGAGCATCGTGCGCCGGCGCCGACCGACCGTCGCCGACCCCGACCTGCCGGAGCAGATCCGCCGCCCGATCACGCCCTCGTTCCCCTCCTCGCACGCCAGCATGGCGGTCGTCGGCACGATGACGATGGGCGCCATGTACCCGGCGTGGGTCCCTGCGCTGCTCGCCCTCACCGCCGTGCTGTGCTTCAGCCGCGTGTACCTCGGCGTGCACTACCTCGGCGACGTCGCCGGCGGTCTCGTCTGGGGGCTCGTCTTCGGCATCGCCACCCTGTGGCTCGTGGGGCCGCCGCTGTGAGCCGGCGCGCCCGCACGATGCCGCCCGCCGGCCGACCTCGGATGCGCACCCTCCTCGGGGTGGCGACGTTGACCGCGCTGATCCTGCTCGCCGCGTCAGCAGCCGGCGGCTGCGGACAGCCCTCGTACGACTCACGCGCCTCCCAGGACGTGGCGGCCTCCGACCACGGGCTCCTCGCCGCCACCGAGACCGTCCAGTTCGCGCGCCACGCGAGTCCGCGACCGACGGGGAGCTGGGGCGACATCGAGGCACGGGCCTTCGTCACCCTCGCCTTCCAGCAGCTCGGCTACACGACGCGTGCCCAGGAGTTCCTCGTCGGCGATCCCGGCGACCACCTGCTCTCCGCCAACATCATCGCCACGAAGGAGGGGTCGTCGGGCACGACCCTCGTGGTCGGGGCGCACTACGACACCCTGCCGGGGTCGCCCGGGGCCACGGACAACGCCACCGGCATCGGCCTGCTGCTCGAGGTCGCCGGCCGGCTGCGCGAGGTCGAGACGCCGGCGACGATCGTCTTCGTCGCCTTCGGCGCCCACTGGCAGGAGGCGGCGGGGGCGTCGTTCTTCGTCGAGCGCCTCGAGGACTTCGAGCGCGACGCACTGCTCGGCATGATCGACCTCGACACGGTGGCCGGCGGCGGCGAGCTCGTCGCCTACGGACCCGAGGGCGACGGGGGCTGGCTGAGGAGCGCGCTCGCGATCGCCGCCGAGCGCAGAGGCGTGACGCTGACCGAGGCCGTCGCCGCGGCCGGCGGCGAGCACGCCGCGTTCGCCGCGGCCGGAGTCCCCTACGCCGGGCTCGTGAGCGCCGACACCGTCGTCAACGGAAGGGTGGACGCGGAACAGCCCACCGCCGTCGCCGGCACCCCGCGCGACACCGTGCGCCGCCTGCTCGCCGGTGACACCGGAACGCTCGAGCAGCAACTCGGCGACGGAGCGCGCCTGCTCGAGGAACTGCTGACCAGCACGCTGGAGCCGCCGACATGAGACTCGGGATCGTCGGGCTGCCGAACGTGGGCAAGACCACGCTCTTCAACGCCCTGACCCACGGCCACGCCGCCGCCACCGCCTACGCGTACACGTCGGCCGAGTCGAACCGCGGCGTCGTCAGCGTGCCCGACGACCGGCTCGACCGGCTCGACGAGGTCCTGCAGACCCCCAAGAAGGTGTACGCGACGATCGACGTCGTCGACATCCCCGGCCTCGCCGAGGGCGCTGCGCAGGGCGAGGGCCTCGGGGCGCGCTTCGTCGCCGACATCCGCGGCGTCGACGCCGTCGCCCACGTCGTGCGCTGCTACCGGCATCCCGAGATCGCCGGCGCCGACGGGCCCGTCGACCCCCGCGCCGACGTCGAGCTGGTCGAGACCGAGCTCGTGCTCAGCGACCTCGAGCTGGTCGAACGGCGCATGGAGAAGACGGTCAAGGCCGCACGCAGCGGGGACAAGACGGCGAAGAGGGAGCTGACGACCCTGGAAGGGCTCACCGCCGCCCTGCGCGACGGCACCCGGGCGCGCGGCGTCGCCCGCGAGCGCGAGGACGAGGCGCTGTACCGCGAGCTCGCCCTGGTGAGCGACCGCCCCGTGCTCTTCGTGCTCAACATCGACGACGAGGCGACGCCCGGCGAAGCCATGGAGGAGCACGCCGCCTTCGTCGCCTGGGCGCGGGAGCGCGGCGACGACGTGGTCGCCGTCGCCGCGCGGCTCGAGGCCGAGCTCGCCGACCTCGACGCCGAGGAGGCCGCCGCCTTCCGCGCCGAGCTCGGCGTCGCCGCCGGCGCCGTCGAGGTCGTCCTGCGCGCGGCCTACGACGTGCTCGGTTACCTCACGTTCTTCACCGGCGACTTCAGATCGAGCGAGGCGCGCGCCTGGCAGCTGCTGCAAGGCTCCACCGCGCGCCAGGCCGCGGGCCGCATCCACTCCGACATCGAGCGCGGCTTCGTGCGCGCCCAGGTCGTGCAGATCGACGACCTCCTGGCCTGCGGCTCCTTCGCCGCCGCGCGCGAGAAGGCGCTGCTGCGGACCGAGGGCAAGGACTACGTCGTCCGCGACGGCGACGTCATCAACTTCATGCACACGGCCTGAGCGAGGAGGCGGCGCGGCCGCTACGCGCGCGGCACGGCGAGCCGAAGACCCGAGGCCGGAACGGGCGAGGGGCGGCCGGTGGCTCTGCCACCGGCCGCCCCTCGCGGACCTTCGTCTGCGACCCCGGTCAGGCGCTCTTCACCTTCGTCCACGCCATCTGGTAGGCGGCGGCGAACTCGCCGAGGTCCTGGATCTCCTCCGACCGGGCCAGATCCTCGTCCGTCGGGGTGAGGATGAGGGCGAACGGGTCGGTGAAGTCGCGCGACGCCGGCACCGCCGAGAGGTACCACACCCAGCTCGCGTTCTGGCCGGCGACCTCCGGGTCGAGCAGGTAGTTCATGAACAGGTGGCCGCCGTATCGGCTGGTGGCCGAGGTGGGCATCGACATGGCGTCGGTCCAGCGGACGAAGCCCTCGGACGGCAGCACCCAGTCGACCATGTCCTGGTAGTCCTCGCCGCCCAGCGCGTCGATGGCCATGAGCACATCGCCGTCCCAGCACATGACGTAAGGGACGCCCTGGACGATGGCGCGCTTCATGTTGACCGAGTCGTAGGTGCTGACCAGCGGCTTCTGGGCGATCAGCTTCTCGGTCGCCTGGTCGAGCTCGGCCTGGTCCGTCGTGTTGACCGAGAAGCCCAGCGACTTGAGGCCCATCCCGAGACACTCGCGCTCGTCGTCCAGCAGCTGGATCTTGCCGCTGTTGGCCGGGTCGAAGAGCGGGGTCCAGTCGGTCGGCGTCGGCGACACCTTGTCGGTGCGGGTCGCGTAGCCCGTGGTGCCGTAGAAGTACGGGACGCTGTACTTCATGCCGCCCTGGTTGGCCGGGTCGTCGAAGGCCGGCGCCTTGAGCGTCTCGCCGACGCCGGCGAAGTTCGGGATGAAACCCTCGATGTCGAGCGGCTGCAGGAGCTCGCTCAGGATCATGATCTGGCACATGTAGTCGGACGGTACGATGATGTCGTAGCCGGTCGACCCGGCACGGAGCTTGGCGAGCAGCTCCTCGTTACTCGCGAAATACGTCTCGTTGACCTTGATCCCGGTCTCCGCCTTGAACTGCTTGCGGATCTCCGGGTCCATGTAGTCGGTCCAGTTGTAGACCGTGATCTCCTCCGGCATGGTCTCGTCCATGACCGGCATCTCGACCTGCGGCGCCTCGGGAGCCTCCTCCTCGCCGCACGCGCCGACGAGGGCGCCCACGGTGCCGGCCGACAGGCCGAGGATCAGCGCCCGCTCGACGAACTGGCGCCGCGTGATGCCGCCCCTCTTGGCCTCCTTGCAGAGACCGACGAGCTCCTTCTCCTTCTGGATGACGATGTCCCGCTCTTCCATGGCCTCCCCCTCACGCATGATGACCTGCGCTCGCTCGGGCTCGCGCGATCTGCCCCCCCACGACACGGCGTGCGCCGCCCACGTACAGGTCCTGTGGGGAGAAAAATTACGCAAACCGTCTGGGAATGCAAGTGCGGCGTGCGAAATGCGTTCGTATCTTCACACAATTTCACGTGCTCACGGCCCCGCGTAGGGAGACCCTGCTCGCCCGCTCGGACGTTTGACTCGGGCCTGCGGCGCGCGTTCAATGGCGCTGCCTCGGGCCGCGCGACGGAACGCGCGCACGAGGCGCACGAGAAGGGGTGAGGGTGCGTATGCAGCGCGCTACGCTCAACGTCTGGGACGCCGCCGCGTGCCTGCGTGCGCACGCGGCGACACTGCGCCTGCTCGCCGAGGTCGGCGTCGAGATCAAGGGCGAAGAGGCGCGCGCGCTCTGCGCCGCGCACGGCGCGCGCCTCGAGGGCACGCGCGCCTTCTTCCCGCCGCCGATGATCGACGACGCCCTGCTGAGCGCGCCGCGCCGCTTCACGGTGCGGCCCCGCGGCGGCCCGACGGCGCCGCTCGAACTGACACCGGGGGCGACCTTCTTCGGCACCGGCCCCGACTGCCTCTACGTGCGCGACCCGCGCGGCGGGGAGCGCCGTCGCGCGCGGCTCGACGACGTGCGCGCCGCGGCGGCCCTGGCGGAGCGGCTGCCCCACCTCGACTTCGTCATGTCGATGGGGCTGCCCGAGGACGCCCCGGCGGCGACCGTCGACCTCGCCCAGCTCGCCGCCATGCTCGGCGCGACGCGCAAGCCGATCGTCGTCTCGAGCCCCTTCGGCGGCGAGTCCCTCGCCGTGACGCAGGAGATGGCGGCCGCGGCGGGCGAGCGCGACAGCCTCCTCTGCCTGGCGATGACGTCGCCGCCGCTCCAGATCGACCCCGTCGCCTGCGACAAGATCGTCGCCTGCGCCCGCCTCGGCGTCCCGCTCGTGCTCGCCGGCTCGGTCTCGGCCGGCTCCGGCGGGCCGGCCTCGCTCGCCGCCTGCATCAGTGTGGTGAACGCCGAGATGCTCGCCGGCCTCGCCCTGCATCAGCTCGCCGCGCCGGGCGCGCCCTTCGTCTGCGGCACCGGGGTCGGCGTCCTCAACATGCGCACCGCGATCGACCCGTACAACTCGCCCGGCGTCTTCCTCGCCAACCAGGCCCAGCTCGACCTCATCGCCCACTACGGCCTGCCGAGCTGGTCGTACGCCGGCCACTCGGACAGCAAGCTGCTCGACGAGCAGTGGTCCCTGGAGCTCGCGCTCTCGACCCTGCTCGGGGCGCTCTCGCGGGCGACCCTGCTGCACGACGTCGGCTACCTCGAGTCCGGCCTGCAGAGCGCGCTCGAGGGCATGGTGCTCGGCGACGAGCTCGCCGGCTACGCCCGGGCGTTCCTCGCCGAGTTGCCCGCCGGCGATGACGACTTCGCCTTCGACGAGGTCGCCGCCGTCGGACCCGGCGGCGACCACCTCGGGCGCCGGCTCACCCGGGAGCGGCACCGGCTCTTCTGGCAGCCCGACCTGATCGACCAGGCGTCGCACGAGCGCTGGTCCGGCGCGGGCGGCCGCACACTGCTGGAGCGCGTGCGGGAGCGACTCCGCGAGCTTCAGGAGGCCGAGGCGCCGTTCGCGCTCGACGACGACGTCCAGAAGACGCTGGCCGGGCTCGCCGAAGGACGGCGCTGAGTGACGCGCGACGGCGGCGCCGTCCCCGACATCGGATAAGCTTCCCCGTGGCCGGCGACAAGCGTCGCCGGCCACGGGCCATGAACGAACGCGACGTCACACTCGACCTCCTGCGCGAGCTCCTCTCGCGCCAGCGCCTCGGCGTGCTGGCGACGCACGGCGAGAGCGGCCCCTACGCGAGCCTCGTCGCGTTCGCCGCCACCGACGACCTCGGGCGCCTCACCTTCGCGACGACGCGGGCGACGCGCAAGTTCCAGTTCCTCACCGCCGAGCCGCGCGTCGCCATGCTCATCGACAGCCGCTCCGACGCCGACCTCGACTTCCACCGCGCGACCGCCGTGACCGCGGTCGGCCCCGTCGCCGAGCTCGAGGGCGACGAACGCGACGCAGCTCTCGCCCGCTTCGTCGCCCGTCATCCCCATCTCGCCGGGTTCGCCGGGGCACCGACCAGCGCCCTGCTCGCCCTCGACGTCGAGACCTACTACGTCGTGCGGCGCTTCCAGACGGTCACCGAGCTCCACATGCGATGAACGCGCCGGTGTCCCTGGTCCTGAGCGACGCCGAGGTCGACGCACGCGTGGCGCCGTACGTCGGGGGCAAGGCGCTGGCGCTCGCCAAGCTCAGCCGCGCCGGCCTCGCCGTGCCGCCGTTCTCGGTCGTCACCACGGCGGCGTACGAGGCCTTCGTCGACGGTCCGCTGCAGACGCGCATCCTCTTCGAGCTCGAGCGCAAGGACGTCGCCGACATGCGCTGGGAGGAGCTCTGGGACGCGGCCCTGCGCATCCGCAGTCTCTTCCTCGCCACGCCTCTGGCCGAGGCCCTGCACGAGCCGCTCGCCGCCGCGTTGCGCGAGCGCGTCGCCGCGGGGCCGGTCGTCGTGCGCTCGTCGGCGCCGGGCGAAGACTCGGCCGGCGCCTCGTTCGCCGGCCTGCACGAGTCGTACGTCAACGTGCACGGCCTCGAGGCCGTGCTCGAGCACGTTCGTCTGGTCTGGGCCTCGCTGTGGTCCGACGCGGCTCTCCTCTATCGCCGCGAGCTCGGCCTCGACCCGTTGCGCAGCCGCATGGCCGTCGTCGTCCAGGAGATCGTCGCCGGCGAGCGCTCCGGCGTCGCCTTCAGCCGCCACCCGGACCGCGACGACCAGGCCCTGGTCGAGGCCGTGCACGGCTTGAACCAGGGCCTGGTCGACGGCACCGTCGAGCCCGACCGCTGGGTGCTCGAGCGCGACAGCGGCGTGGTGCTCGAGCATCACGCGGCGGCGCGCGAGGAGATGGTGGCGCCGGCCGGGGCCGGCGTGCGCCTCGTGCCGTTGCCGCGCCGCCGGCGCACGCGGCCGCCGCTGCGCGACGACGACCTGCGCCGCGTCCACGGGCTCGCCCGGGGGGCCGAGGGCTCGTTCGCCGCCCCGCAGGACGTCGAGTGGACCCTGCGCGGCGAGGAGCTCTTCACCCTGCAGTCGCGACCGATCACGACCGGCGGCGCCGAGGACGACGGGCGCGCCGCCTACCTCGGCCTGCGGCGCACCTACGACAGCCTGGTCGTGCTGCGCCGCCGCATCGAGGACGAGGCGCTCCCCGCGATGGCCGCCGAGGCCGCGGCGTTCGCCGCCGTGCCGCTCGGCGAGCTCGACGACGACGGCCTGCTCGTCGAGCTCGAGCGACGCAAGCAGGCGCACGACGGCTGGGTCGACGTGTACACGCGCGACTTCATCCCCTTCGCCCACGCCGTACGGCTCTTCGGGCAGGCCTACAACGACGCCGTGCGGCCCGACGACCCCTACGAGTTCGTCGCCCTGCTGTCGGGCACGCCGATGCTCAGCACCCGCCGCAACGCCGCCCTCGCCGGGCTCGCCGGGCTGCGGCGCACGAGCGACGACGCGGGGTTCGCCGGGGGGCTCGAGGCCTTCCTCGACGAGTTCGGCCTCGAGCCCCCCGGCTCCCCCGGCCGCGAGCGCGAACGCGCGACGATGGCCGTCGTCGTCGAGCGCTTGGCGGGCGCTCCGGCGGCAGGGTCCGCGGCGCCCGATGCCGCGACGGGCCGTACGGCCGAGCGCCCGGCGACGCCGGCCGCGGGGCCAAGCGGCGGCGCCGAACACGCCACGGCGGCATCTCGTCGGGCGTCGGTGACGCCGGCCCCGGGCCGCGACGAGCTCGAGCGGCGCTACCTACAGGCCGCGGTCGACGGCGAGGAGCGCGAGCGCGCCGCCGGCCTCCTCGATCTGGCCCGCGCCGGCTGGCGCCTGCGTGACGACGACAACGCCTACCTCGACCGCATCGAGGCTCAGCTGACGGCGGCCCTCGAGGAGGCCGAGCGCCGCGGGCTCGAGACCGCCGGGCGCTTCGCGCCGCGGGCGGTCGCCCTGCCCTCCCCGCTCGGCCGGCCCCACCCCGCCGCGCCGCAGCCTGCCGCCGGCCGGCACGGCCCCCGGCGCATCGCCCGCCCGGCGCCGTGGCCAAGGCCCGCCAGCTCGTCGGCCAGCCCGCCGGCCCCGGGGTCGGCGTGGGCACGGCCCGCGTGATCTCCTCCCCCGACGACCTGCGCGCCTTCGAGGAGGGCGAGATCCTCGTCTGCGACGCCATCGAGCCCGCCATGACCTTCGTCGTGCCGCTCTCCGCCGGCATCGTCGAGCGCCGCGGCGGCATGCTGATCCACGGCGCGATCATCGCCCGCGAGTACGGCCTCCCGTGCGTCACCGGGGTGCCGGGCGCCACCGAGCTCATCCACACCGGTGACCGCCTGACCGTCGACGGCTACCTGGGCATCGTCGTCGTGGGCTGACGGAGGCGGTCGCGCCCACGCGCTGGGGCCCGCACCGGCGCCCGCACCCGCACCGCGAGGCCGCGCACCGCGGCCCCGCCGCCCGGTGAGGCGTCGCGCCGCGACTGCCGTTACACTGGTCGCATGACCCCTGACGACGGACACGAAGGCCAAGCCCCGGACTCAGGCGCGGGCGCGTCCTCACCCGACGCCTCACCACCGCCGGCGCCGCCACTCGACCGTACACCTGCCCCCGACCCCGACGTCGCGTTCGCGGCGGCGGTCGCCGCCGAGCGACGGCTCAGCCCGCTCGCGGCCCTGGCCGGGCGCGCCGCACCGGTCGCCCTGGTGGCCGGCCTCTTCGGCGTCCTGGGCGGCCCCCTTCTCATGGCTCAAGGGATGGGCCGGTACCTGGTCCTCGCGCTCGACGTCCTCGCCCTCGCCGCCGGAGCGCTGGGCCTCTGGGGCGGCCTCCGCCGCGCCGCCCGCCTCGAGTACGCCGTCGCCGGCCTGATCATGGGCGCCGCCGGCCTCTATTTCTGGGTCTCCTACATGATCGACCCGCCGCAGGGCAGCACCTGAGGCGTCACCCTCCACCCGGTCGGGTGGCTCCTGAACGTGGCCGCGGCGCTCCTCTCCTAGGCGCCGAGCCGCTCGTGCGTCGCGCCGGCCCGGCCCGTGTCGGTCGCCCGAGCTCGAAGGCTCCCCATCCGGTACGATGACACTCGCAACGACCCGGAGGCCCCGTGCCCGTCGTCAACGTGGAGCACCTGAGCAAGCGTTTCGGCAAGCGCATCCTGGCCGTCGATGACGTCTCCTTCGCGCTCGAGCAGGGTGGCATCACCGGCTTCCTCGGCCCCAACGGGGCCGGCAAGACCACGACCCTGAGAATGATCGTCGATCTCGTGCGGCCGAGCGGCGGCAGCATCTCCGTCCTCGGCGGCCACTACCGCGACCTCGCCCGGCCCTGGACCCGCGTCGGCGCGCTCCTCGACGCCTCCGGCTTCCACCCCGGGCGCTCGGGCGTCAATGCGCTGCGCGTCGTCGCCCGCGCCTCGGGCATCCCCCAGGCGCGCGTCGCCGAGGTGCTCGAGCTCGTCGAGCTCGAGGGCGCCGCGCGACGCGCGGTCAAGGGCTACTCCACCGGCATGCGCCAGCGCCTCGCCCTGGCCTGCGTCCTGCTCGGCGACCCCGACGTGCTGCTGCTCGACGAGCCGGCGAACGGCCTCGACCCCGAGGGCATGCGCTGGCTGCGCACGTTCCTGCGGGCGCGCGCCGCCGAGGGCAAGACGATCCTCGTCTCGAGCCACGTGCTGGCCGAGGTCGAGCAGACGGTCGACGACGTGCTCATCATCAGCAAGGGGCGTCTGGTCGCGAAGGGCCCGCTCGACTCACTGGGCGCGAGCGTGAGCCCGGTCGTGCGCCTGCGCAGCCCGCAGGCCGAGCTGCTCCAGCGCCGCCTGCAGGAGCGCGGCGCCGCGGTGAACCGGCTCGGCGACGCGCTCGCGATCCGCGGGCCGGACGCGGCCGAGGTCGGCGAGGCGGCGCACGACTGCGGCGCCGTGCTGCACGAGCTGCTCACGGAGCGACCCAGCCTCGAGGACCTCTTCCTCGAGATCGCCGGCACCCGGAGGCCGGAGTCGTGATCGACCTCGTCGCCGCGGAGTTCCTCAAGCTGCGCAGCACGCGCACCGCGCTCGGCCTGCTGATCTCCGCCGTGCTCGTGAGCGTCGTGCCGGCGATCCTCGTGCTCGTCTTCGCGCCGGCGGAGTTCCTCGAGGACGAGAGCGTCGGCGGGCTCACCCTGGTCGTCGCCGGCGCGACGATCGTCCCGATGCTCGGCCTCGTCTTCGGCATCCTCAGCATGACCAACGAGTACCGCCACGGCACGATCACCTACAGCTACCTCGTGACCCCGCGACGGGCGCGCGTCATCGCCGTGAAGCTCTTCGTCTGCTTCGTCGTCGGCGTCGTGGTGCTCGCCCTGGTCGGCTTCCTGGTGACGCTGACCGCGCTGGTCGGCTACGAGGTGCGCGGCCTCGAGCTCGAGACCGGGACGCTCTTCGACGACGGGGTGGCGCTGACGATCGTCCTCGTCCTGCTCGCGGCCGGGCTGGAGGCTTCCTTCGGCGTCGGGCTCGGAGCGCTCTTCCGCAACCAGCCGGCGACCGTCGCCGGCACGCTGATCTGGGCGCTGGCCGTCGAGAGCATCGTCGTCGGCCTGAAGCCCCGGATCGGCCTGTACCTGCCGTTCGCCGCCCTCGACCAGGTCGTCGCCGGCAGCGTGTCGATGGGCGGCGAGACCGAGATCGGCCTCGCGCGACCCGAGGCCTTCCTCATCAGCCTCGCCTACATCGCCGTCGTCAGCGTGGCCGCCGTGTACACCACGATGCGGCGTGACGTGACGTGACGACGGACGCGGCGAGGCGGCTCGGACCGGCGATCGCCGGTCCGCTCACGGGCCGCGGCGCCCTCTGCGAGGAGCTTCTCCGTGGCCTGCCCGACTGGTTCGGCATCGAGGCGTCGATCGTCGAGTACCGGCGTGCCGTCGAGGGGCTGGCGACCTTCGTGGCGGAGGTGGACGGCGAGGCGGCCGGCCTGCTGGCCCTCAGGCCCACCAGCCCGGCCGCCCTCGAACTCCACGTCATGGCGGTGCGCCGCGAGCACCACCGGCGCGGGATCGGCCGCGCACTCGTCGAGCGCGCGGCCGCGTACGGTCACGCGGAGGGGTTCTCCCTCCTGCACGTGAAGACCCTCGCGCCCGCGATCGAGGACGAGGGCTACGCAGGCACGCGCGCCTTCTACGAGGCCATGGGCTTCATGCCCCTCGAGGTGATCCCCGCCGTATGGGGGCCCGAGGACCCGTGCCTCATCCTCGTGCGGCCGCTCTGACACCCGGGCCCGAGCCACTCGACCGCGCGCCGGGGAGCGGGCGCAACGTGACCTGAGCGCCGCGCAGGCCGAGCGCACGCGGCACCGCCGGCGACCGCAGCGTGGGCCGGCGGCACGGCACCGCAGGACGCGACGGGGCCCGGGGGCGGCGTGCCGCCCCCGGGCCCCGTCGGTCTTCCCGCCTCAGGCCTCGGCTCGTATCACGCTGCGGCCGTCGGCGGCGTGAAGATCCGCGCCGCGAGCTCCTTGTCGAGCTGGTACATGCCGGCCGGGTGCTCGCCCGCCATGGTGAACTTCTGCACCATGTCGCTCGCCGTGGCCTCCTCCTCGACCTGCTCGGCGATGAACCACTGGAGGAAGTTGTGCGTGGCGTGATCCCTCAGCTCCAGCGCCAGCGTCGCGAGGTCGTTGATCAGCCCCGTCACCTTCTGCTCGTGGGCGTAGGCGTCCTCGAACATCGCGAGGCCCGTCTTCCACTCCGTCTGCGGGCCCTCGATCGGCGCCAGCGTCACCCGCCCGCCGCGTTCGATCACGTAGTCGAACATCTTCTGGGCGTGCGAGAGCTCCTCCTGGTACTGCACCGTCATCCAATTCTGCCCGCCGGCCATGCCGAGGTCGGCGAACTGGGCCGCCATCGACAGGTACAGGTAGCCGGAGTAGACCTCGGCGTTGATCTGACGGTTGATCGCCTCTTCCATCCTGGTATCGAGCATGTCATCGACCTCTCTTCGTCGGGGTGTCCCGGTCTCGCTCCGCGGGGTCCCGCGGCCGGGTGACGTCACGGGACGCACTCGTTCTACCCACTTCCGCGGCAGGGTGTACACGCCGCGACGGCGAAGTGGGTATGGTCCATTGACCCCCGGACGTGACGAGGACGTGATGAGCAGAGCGTTCGTGAAAGAGCCGGACGACGGCGGCCCGCCCGACGCGCTGCCCGAGCGGCCCATCAGCGAGCACACGAACTACGTGACGCCGGCGGGTCACCGGCAGCTCCGGCAGGAGGCGGCTGCCCTCCAGGAGCGCCGCATGGCGCTCCACGAGCGCGGCGACGACGCGCTGGCCGACGACGAGCTGCCCTACATCGACCGTGACCTCCGATACATCTCGGCGCGCCTCGAGGGCGCGATCGTCGTCGACCCGGCGGGGCAGCCGCGCGACGAGGTCGCCTTCGGCGCCGCCGTGACCGTCGCCCAGGTCGGCGCCGACGACCGCACCTTCATCATCGTCGGCGAGGACGAGGCCGATCTCACCAGCGGCAAGGTGAGCTACGTCTCGCCGCTGGCCGACGCCCTTCTCGGCGCCGCCGTCGGGGACCGCGTGACCTGGCGCCGCCCGGCCGGCGACCTCGAGCTGCGCGTCGTGGCGATCGAGTACCTCGAGGACGAGCCGGCGTAAGGCCGCGGGAGCGCGCCGCGCGCGTACGGCGACGCGGCGGCGGCCGGCGAGCGGCGCGCCGCGAGCGTACGGCGGCGCGGCGGCGGCCGGCGACGGGCGCCCGCCCCGCGGCTCACGACGCCTCGTCGAGCGCCTCCTCGAACTGGCTCGCGTAGAGGTCGTGGTAGAAGCCGCGCGCGGCCATCAGCTCCTCGTGCGTACCCTGCTCGACGATGCGCCCGCGGTCCATCACGAGGATGGTGTCGGCGCCGCGGATCGTCGACAGCCGATGGGCGATGACGAAGCTGGTGCGATCCTTCATCAGCTCGGCCATCGCGCTCCTGGATGAGCACCTCGGTGCGCGTGTCGACCGAGCTCGTCGCCTCGTCGAGGATGAGGACGTCCGGGTCGGCGAGGAAGGCGCGCGCGATGGTGAGCAGCTGCTTCTCGCCCTGCGACACGTTGGTGGCGTCGTCGTCGAGCACGGTGTCGTAGCCGTCGGGCAGCGTGCGCACGAAGTGGTCGACGCGGGCGGCGCGAGCGGCGGCGAGGATCTCGTCCTCGCTCGCGCCCTCGCGCCCGTAGGCGATGTTCTCGCGGATCGTGCCGGTGAAGAGCCACGTGTCCTGCAGCACCATGCCGAAGAGGCGGCGCAGGTCGCTCCTCGACATCTGTCGCGAGTCGACGTCGTCGATGAGGACGGCGCCGCCGTCGAGCTCGTAGAAGCGCAGCAGCAGGTTGACGAGCGTCGTCTTGCCGGCGCCGGTCGGGCCGACGATGGCGACCGTCTGGCCGGGCGGCACGTCGAGGCTCGAGGTGCTCGATCAGCGGGGCGTCGGGGACGTAGCGGAACGACACGTCGCGCAGCGTGATGTGGCCGCGCGTGTGCTCGAGCTGGACCGGCGTCGGTCACGTCCGGCTCCTCCTCCGCCTCGTCGAGCAGCTCGAAGACGCGCTCGGCCGACGCGGCGGCCGACTGCAGCACGTTCATGATGCTGGCCGTCTGCGTGATCGGCATCGTGAACTGACGCGAGTACTGGATGAACGCCTGCACGTCGCCGAGCGAGATGCGGCCGTTGGCGACCATGACGCCGCCGACGACGGCGACCGCCACGTAGTTGAGGTTGCCGATGAAGTTCATCACGGGCTGGATCGTCCCCGAGATGAACTGCGCCCTGAAGCTCGACTCGGTAGAGCTGCTCGTTCTGCGCGTCGAACGCCTCGATGACCTCGTCCTGACGACCGAAGACCTTCACCACGTTGTGGCCCGTGAAGATCTCCTCGACGTGCCCGTTGAGGTCGCCGGTGCGCTCCCACTGCGCGGCGAACTGCTTCTGCGAGCGCTTGGCGATGAACAGCGTGACGACCACGGAGACGCGGCACGACGAGCAGCGAGATCAGGGCCAGGATCCAGCTGATCCAGAGCATCATGACCAGCACGCCGACGATGGTGAGCGCCGCCGTGATGAGCTGCGTGAGCGTCTGCTGCAGCGTCTGCGAGATGTTGTCGATGTCGTTCGTCATGCGACTCAGGACGTCGCCGCGGGGGTGGTCGTCGAAGTACTTGAGCGGCAGGCGGGCGAGCTTCTCGTCCACCGCCTGCCGCAGCTCGTACATCGTGCGCTGCGCGACGCCGGCCATGAGGTACTGCTGCAGCCAGGAGAAGGCCGCGCTCAGCAGGTAGATGCCGACGAGCAGCAGCAGCGTGAGGCCCATGGCGTCGAAGTCGACGCCCTCGCCGGGGTGCAGCGTCATGCTCGAGAGCATGTCGGCGATGCTGGTCCTGGCCCTCGGCGCGCAGCCCGGCGATGGCCTCCTCCTGCGTGGTGCCGGCCGGGAGCTGCTGGCTGATCGACGCCCTCGAAGAGGATGTCGGTGGCGCGGCCGAGGATCTTCGGCCCGATCACGGCGAGGGCCACGCTCACGACGGCGAGCAGGACGACGAGGCCGATCAGCAGACGCTCCTTCGCCAGCAGCCCGGCCAGCCGGCGCAGGGCGCCCTTCAGGTCCTTCGGCTTGGCGACGGGCATCATGAGCGCGTGACCGGGCGGGCCGCCGCCGGGGCCGGGCGGGCCGCCGCGCCGGCCCGGCCCTGCCGGGCCGGGCCCCGCCGGCGGCCCTGCCGCGCGCCGCTCGGCCGCGCTCACGCCGCGCCCTCCGCACCGTCGAGGCCGAGCTGCGAGGCGACGATCTCGCGGTACGTCGGGCTCGTCGTCAGCAGCTCGTCGTGCCTGCCCGTCGCGGCGATCGTGCCGTCCTCGAGCACGATGATGCGGTCGGCGTGCATGATCGTGCCGACGCGCTGCGCGACGATGATCACCGTCGCGTCGCCCATCTCCCTCTTCAGCGCCGCGCGCAGGCGCGCGTCGGTCGTGAAGTCGAGGGCCGAGAAGCTGTCGTCGAAGATGTTGATGGGCGCGCGCTTGGCCAGCGCCCTCGCGATCGCCAGACGCTGGCGCTGCCCGCCCGAGACGCTGGCGCCGCCCTGGGCGACCGCGGCCTCGAGCTGCTCCGGCATCTCCTCGACGAAGTCCCTGCCCTGCGCCGTCTCGAGGACGCGCCAGAGCTCCTCGTCGCTCGCGTCCGCGTCGCCGTGGCGCAGGTTGCTGGCCACGGTGCCGCTGAAGAGGAACGACTTCTGCGGCACCAGGCCGATCCGGCGCCACAGGTCCTTGAGCTCGAACTCGCGCACGTCGACGCCGTCGACGAGCACGCTGCCGGCGGTCACGTCGTAGAAGCGCGGGATCAGACTGATGAGCGTCGACTTGCCGCAGCCGGTGCTGCCGACGATGGCCACGGTCTCCCCCGGCTCGGCGGTGAAGCTGATGCCGCTGAGCACCGGCTCCTCCGCGTGCGGGTAGCGGAACTCGACGTCGCGGAACTCGACGCGGCCGCGCGCCGGCACGTCGCGCACGGGCTTCGGCGGATCGACGATCGTCGGCTCGGTGTCGAGCACCGCCTGGATGCGCTCCGCCGACGCCGCGGCGCGCGGCACCATCACGAACAGGATGGTCGCCATGAGCACCGAGAACAGGATCTGGATGATGTAGGTCAGGAAGGCGGTCAGATCGCCGATCGGCATGTCGCCCGCGGCGATCTGCTTGCCGCCGAACCACATGATCGCCACCGTCGAGAGGTTCAGGACGATGCCCACCGTCGGGAACATCAGGGCGAAGAGGCGGTTCACCTTGAGCGTGGTCCAGGTGAGGTCCTCGTTGGCGGCCGCTGAAGCGCTCCTCCTCGTGGCGCGTGCGGTCGAAGGCGCGGATCACGCGGATGCCGCTCAGGACCTCGCGCGTGACCTGGTTCACGCGGTCGATCTTCGCCTGCATCGACGTGAAGAGCGGCAGCGCGGTGCGGACCATCACGGCGATGAAGACCAGCAGGATCGGGATGGCGACGAGGACCACGGACGAGAGCGACACGTTGAGCCGCAGCGACATGATGATGCCGCCGACCATCATCATCGGGGCCAGGAGGATGACGTTGAGGATCATCAGCACGACCATCTGGACCTGCTGCACGTCGTTGGTCGTGCGCGTGATGAGCGACGGCGGGCCGAAGCGGTTGACCTCGGCTTGCGAGAAGCTCTCCACCCGGCGGAAGAGGGCCGCGCGCACGTCGCGGCCCAGCGCCCATCGAGACCCTGGAGCCCAGGTAGACGGCAGACGACGGCGGCGAGGACGAACAGGAGCGTGACGACGAGCATGATGCCGCCGGTGCGCACGATGTAGTCGATGTCGCCGGTGACGACGCCGTCGTTGATGATGTCGGCGTTGAGCGTCGGCAGGTAGAGGCTGGCCATCGGCCTGGATGAGGACCAGGAGCACGATGACGACGATCTGCCGCCAGTAGGGCCGCAGGCGCTCGCGCAGCAGCCGGATCACCGCGGCCCTCCGTCGCCGGAGCCGGCGCGACCCGCTTCGCCCGCGCGCCCGGCCGTCCTCGCCGGTCGTCCGATCTCGAGGGAGCGCGCGATGCTCGCGCTCAGCTTGTCGAGCAGGCGCGCGAGCTCCACGCGCTCCTCGCCCGACAGCGCCGCCACCGCGACGGGGATGTGGTCGGCCATCGCGGCCCGCATGTCGCGCGCGACGGCGCGGCCCGCGTCGGTCACGTGCACCCGGCTGAGCCGCTGGTCCGTCTCGTCGTCGCGGCGCTCCACGAAGCCGTTCTTCTCCATCGAGCTGCAGCATGCGGCTGAGCGTGGGCGGCGCGATGTGCAGCGCCTCGGCGAGGTCGCGCTGCGCGATGCCGTCGCGGTGCGAGAGGACGCCGAGGCACGCGGCCTGGCCCGGGTGAAGGTCGGTCTCGCCGAGCCGCCGGGCCATGAACTGCCGGTGCAGGCGCAGGGCCTGACCGAAGGCGCGGAAGAGCGCCGCCGACGCCTCGTCGAGGCCGGCGAACTCAGGGGATGCCCCCGGGGGCGGCGTACCGTCCTTCCCGCTGTGGTGCATCGTTGGTGGCTCCTTGACTGACGACCTGGCGCCACGAAGATTAGCACGCTAACCATTAGCCTGGCAACAAAACCATGGACCCCGGGAGTCGGCGCCGCGGAGCCGGGCGGCGGCGGCGGACGGGCGCGACACCGCCGCCGGCTCCTCCCGGTGTACCATCGAGCAGCATCGGCGGAGCACCGAGACGGAGGCGGGCATGGGGGCACTGGTCAAGGAGCAGGTCGGCATCGACGCCGTCGCGGCGCTCGACGTCAGGGTCGGGACGATCGTCGCCGTGAGCGACGTGCCCGGCTCCGGCAAGCTCGTCCGTCTGGACGTCGACTTCGGCGACTTCCGCCGTACCATCCTCGCCGGCATGAAGAAGGAGCGCGACGACCCGCGCGAGATCGAGGGGCGCCAGGCGCTCTTCGTCGTCAACCTGGCGCCGCGGACGATGGCCGGCGTCGTCTCCGAAGGCATGCTCTTCGACATCGGCTACGAGGACGGGATCACGCCGGTCCTGGCCGTCCCCGAGAAGCCCGTCCCCGACGGCGTGCGCGCCGGGTAGGGGGACGGGCGACCGACACCCACGACGCGAGGCGAGGCCCGACCGTGAACCCCACCATCGAGCTCATGAACGCGCGCTGCTCGACGCGCGCCTACGACCCCACGCCGCTCAGCGACGAGGAGAAGCGGACGATCCTGCACACGGCCATGCGCGCCCCGACGGCCGGCAACCTCATGCTCTACTCGATCGTCGAGATCGACGACCAGGCGCTCAAGGAACGGCTCGCCGTCACCTGCGACGACCAGCCCTTCATCGCCCGGGCGCCCTGGGTGCTGCTCTTCGTCGCCGACTACCAGAAGTGGATGGACCTCTTCGCGGCCGCCGGCGTCGACGACATGGAGGGCGTGCCGCACGGCGTCACGCCGGGCGCCGGCGACCTGATGCTGGCCTGCTGCGACGCCCTCATCGCCGCCCAGAACGCGGTCATCGCGGCCGAGTCGCTCGGCATCGGCTCGTGCTACATCGGCGACATCATGGAGCAGGCCGAGACGCACGCCGCGCTGCTCGGCCTGCCGCGCTACACGTTCCCCGTCGCCCTGCTGTGCTTCGGCAGGCCCAAGACGAGGCCGCACGTGACCGAGCGCTACGAGAAGCACGTCGTGCACCGCGACGCCTACCGGCGTCTCGACGCCGACGAGCTGCGCGAGGTCTCGGACGACCTCGACCGCGCCCACGGCGCCCGGGGCTTCGCGCCGGGCGCCGCCACCTGCGTCCAGGACGTCTACGCGCGCAAGTTCACCGCCGCCTTCACGGCCGAGCTGAACCGCTCGGTGGCGTGGTGGATCGCGCGGTGGGTCGGCGAGCCGGGCGCGTAGGCGCCGCGCGGGCAGGCTCCCGAGGCGCCCTGAGGCGGCGCCGTCACGCGATGCATCAGTGCTTCGTCAGCCCGCGCTCGTAGAACCCGTCCTCGGCGCGCAGGTAGCCGCGCAGGGCGTGCGTGGCGCCGCTCTGCAGCGGCTCCGGCGGCCAGGGCATCATCCGCCGGTTGATGAACGGGCACGGCGGCAGGTCGGTGGCCGGCCGCTCCAGCAGCAGGCCCGCGAGCTCGCGCCCGTTCACGTAGCTCATCGAGACGCCGTGGCCGATGCAGCCCAGGCTGTAGACCACGCGGTGGTCACCGACGTACCCGAGCGCCGGCGTGAGGTCGGTGGTCACCGAGAACGGGCCGCCCCAGCGGTGCGTGACCTGCACCCCGGTCAGGTGCGGCCAGAGGAAGTGGATGTGATCCTCGAGGTGCCGGAAGGTCCGCTCGTCGGAGTCGGCGTCGAGCTTGCCGCCGTAGGTCAGCCCGACGGGCCCGCCGCCCATCACGATGCGCTTGTCGGGGGTCAGCCGGTAGTAGTGGATCAGGTTGCGCGCGTCCTCGAGCCCCTGGCGGCCCTCCCAGCCGATCGGCGCGAGCTGCTCGTCGGTCAGCGGCTCCGTGGCGATCATGTAGGTGAAGGCGGGCACCTGCTTGTGACTGAGCGTCGGGAAGAGGTGCGAGTAGGCGTTGGTGGCGAAGGCGAGCTTCTCGGCCACCAGCGAGCCGCGAGGCGTGAGCAGACGGAATCCCTTCGCCGCCCCGTCGCCGGGGACGATCGCGAGGACCGGGCGTCTCCTCGTAGACGCGCGCGCCGCGCGCCAGCGCGGCGCGCTTCTCCTCGCGCACCAGCTTGGCCGGGTCGACCAGCAGCAGTCGCGGCTCCCACATGCCCCCCAGGTAGCGCTCCGAGTCGACCATCGCGCGGGCCTCGGCCGCCTCGATCCAGGTGATCCCGTCGAAGCCCAGCGACTGCATCAGGTCGACCTGCTTGCGCAGGCGCTTCACGTAGCTCTCGGTCGTGGCGACGCGCAGGAACCCCGGGCGGATCTTGTCGCAGTCGAGCTGCTCGCGGTCGATGAACGCCTCGAGCTCGTCGACCGCACTCTCCATGTAGGTGTGCGCGGCCTTGAAGAAGGTCTTGCCGCGCAGCATCGCCGTGGTGCCGAAGCCAAGGCCGACGACGGTCATCGCGAAGGAGCCGTTGCGGCCGCTGGCGCCGTACCCGACCGTCCTCGCCTCGAGCACGGCGACGTCGAGCGCCGGGTCGAGGTCCTTGAGCGCGATCGCCGTGGCGAGGCCCGTGAAGCCGCCGCCGATGACGGCCACGTCGGCCGTCAGCTCGCCTTCGACCGGCGGCGCGGGCTCATAGGGTCCGTACTGGTCGAGCCAGAGCGAGAGCGGGGAGTCGGGCAGGCTGATCATCTGACGCGCACCTCCGGAGCGGGACACCGCGGTCGGCAGGGCGAGCCGCCGGTGTGTCGGCGACCGGCGCCCTCGACACGGCCCAGGGCGCTATCGTACGCCGCCGCGCGCCAGAAGACCAGAGGGGTCGACGGCGCACCGTGCCCGGCGATGCCCCGGCGACTCGTGAGCAGAGGCCCGGGGTCGGTCAGGCACTCTTCTCGCGCACGATCACCTCGACCTCGCAGTCGAGCACCTGCAGCAGCGCCAGCAGCTTGTCGACCGACTTGCGGTAGTTGGTCGGGTCGATCAGCCGGTAGAACTGCGCCGGGGACGTGCCCAGACGGCGGATGATCTCGCGCCGCGAGAGCGGGCTCGCCTCGAGCCGCTCCAGAGCCTCGACGGTGAGGTTGTGCAGGAGCAGGTCGCGCATGTAGCCCGGCTCTTCGTTGTAGTCGAGCACGTGGTCGATGTGCACCGAGCCCTCGGCGCCGGACGCGAGCAGGTAGGTGAAGCCCTCCCGGCCCAGCTCGGGGTCGATGAAGACCTCGACCAGCGGGTCCGACGCCGTCGGCGACGGCTCGGCCTTGCCGTAGGGGAAGAGCCACTCGCCGCGACGTGTCCGCACCTCGAACGCCTTCTTGCGATTGTTCGCCGTGACCGAGGTGATCTTCACAGCCGACCCTCGTCTTCTGGAGCTCGCGGATCAGGGCCACCAGCCGACCGGTGGCGACGCCCAGCATCGGCCGGCCGTGCTCGAGGTCCCACTTCAGCACCAGCCTCCCCGCGCGAAGGACGTGCACGTGCCGCGGCGGATGGTCGCCCTTCCAGGTCAGGAACACGTAGCCACCGCGGCGCACCTTCGTCACCGGAAATGTTACCTCCCAAGGTAACGCTTCGCAAGCAAGGGGAAGGACCTGTCCGCACTCTGCCGGGAGCGGCGCGCTCCGACGAGAGTCACGGCGGACGGCGACGTTCACACTCGTCGAGCTGAGCGGGTGACGTTGGCCGGCGTCACGAGACGGGACCCGCGACGCCGCCGGCGGCTACGACTCCGCCGGGCCGACGCGAGCGGCAGCGACGGCCTCATCGACGGTGTCGTACATGTCCGCCGCGGTGAAGTCGACCTTGAGCTCGTCGCCGACGAGCAGCTCGCGCACGTCGCGCAGCGCCTCGGCGACGACCAGGCGCACGCCGCGAGCGGCGAGCTCCTCCTGGAGCTCGCCCAGCATGCGCCCGGCGGTCACGTCGATGTCGGGGATCGTGGACGCGTCGACCACCACGAGGCGCGTGCCGTCGCCGCGCCGCACCAGCGTGCGCACACGCGTGCGGAAGCGCTCGGCGTTGGCGTAGAAGAGCGGGGCGCCGAAGCGGTAGACGAGGACCCCGGGGATCGTGCGGGCGCCTCTGGCGCGGGCGATGTCGTGGTAGCCCGCCCTGCCGGGGACCTCGCCGAGGACGGCGTCGCGAGGTCGCGTCGTGCGCCAGAGGAAGTCGAGCAGCGAGAGGCCCATGGCGATGACGACGCCCTCGAGCACGCCGATCGCGACGACGCCGGCGGCGGCGGCCACGGCGATGCCGAACTCGACCCGGCGCACGCGGTACAGGGTGCGCAGGGTCCCGACCTCGATGAGGCGCAGAACGGCGGCGATGACGATCGCCGACAGCGTCGCCACCGGGACGTAGGCGAGCGGGCCGGTGAGGAAGAGGAGCACGGCAGCCATGAGGCCGGCCGCGGTGAGCCCCGCGACCTGCGACTTCGACCCCACCGATTCGGCGACCGCGGTGCGGGCCGCGCTGGCGCTGGCGGTGATGCCGCCGGAGACCGCGGACGACATGTTGGCCGCTCCGAGCCCGATGAGGTCGCCGTTCGCGTTCACCTCGTAGCCGCCGCGCACGGCGAAGGCGCGCGAGCTCACCAGCGTGTCGGCCGCCGCGACGAGGGCGATGGCGGCGGCGGCCGGCAGAAGCGTCTGCAGATCGCCCAGTGCCACGTCGGGCACGGCCAGGTCGGGCAGCCCGGACGGGAGCCGGCCGAGCGCCGCCACGCCGCGCTGCTCGAGGTCGAAGACGAAGACCGCGAGCGCGCTCGCGACGAGGGCGATGAGCGCGCCGGGGACCGTCGGCCGCCAGCGCCGCAGCAGGACGACGGTCGCGAAGGTCGCGAGGCCGACGACCGCCGCGGCCGGCTCGATGTCGCCCAGGCCGCGAAGGATCTCGAGGTAGCGCTCGAGCGTCGCGTCGGCCTCGACGGTCAGCCCGAGCATACGCGGGAGCTGGCTGGCGACGACGACGAGGGCCAGCCCGGCCTGGTAGCCGAGGAGCACGGGCTCGGAGAGGAAGTCGGCGATGAGCCCGAGCCGCGCGACGCCGGCGATCAGCAGGACGGCGCCGACGAGCAGGGTCAGCCCGCCGGCGAGGGCGGCGTAGCGCAGCGGGTCGCCGCCGGCCAGCGGGAGCGACCGCGGCGGCCAGCATCGCCGCCGTCGAGGCGTCGAGCGCCACCACCAGCTGCCGGGAAGAGCCGAAGAACGCGTACGCGACGAGCGGCAGGATGCAGCTGTAGAGCCCGGCGACCGGGGGCATGCCGGCGAGCTCCGCCATCCCCATGCTCAGAGGGATGGCGAGGGCGACGATCAGCACCCCTGCCGTCAGGTCGCGCGAAAGCCACGAGCGCTCGTAGCCCCGCAGCGAGGTGAGGATCGGCAGTCGGGCCAGGCGGTGCATGGCCGTTACTCTAGCGAGTCGGCGGGCGACGGCGAAGCCGGCCCGGGGGAGGCCCTGGAGACGCGTGGCGGAGCGACATGGGAGTCGAACCCACCCAGGACGGGAGCACCGCCCCGCAGACGGTTTTGAAGACCGCGCCGGTCACCGGACCGGGAGCCGCTCCGCTCGGCTCATCATCCCACGGACGCGCGAGGATTGCGCCCGCGAGGACGAAGAACGCCCACACTTCCCCACTGCCCAAGACCGCCGGTCCCCGCTAGGCTTGGCGGCGAGCCGGCGGGCGCCGCGCCCGACGCGGGCGCCGACGCGGGCGCGATGCACGACCACGGCCGAACGGGCGGCCCGGGCACGTGACGACCGCGCGCCGTCCGTGGCCCGTCGCCGCGGCACGCGCGGACAGGAACGAAGAGGGGGAACCATGAAGGTGCTGATCGTCGGCAGCGGCGGTGTGGGCGAGTCGACCGCGGCCATCGCCAAACGGCGCGACCCGAAGGGCGAGCTCTTCGAGAAGATGGTCATGGCCGACCACGACCTCGCCAAGGCGCAGGCCGTGTCGGCGCGGCTCGGCGACGAGAAGCGCTTCCCGGCCGCGCAGGTCGACGCGAGCGACGTCGACGCCGTGGCCGCGCTCTGCGCGCAGCACGGCGTCGACCTCCTCTGCAGCTTCCTGCCGGTGAAGTTCAACCCGTTCACGCTGCAGGCGGCGCTCAAGGCCCGCGTCCACCACCTCGACGCCTCGACGACGCTCTCGGTGCCGCACCCGACCGATCCGTTCAACACGGCGGGCAAGGTCCTCGGCGAGGACGAGTTCGCGCTCACGCCGGAGTTCGAGCGCGATCGGCAAGCTCGCCCTCGCCGGCTGGGGCGTCGAGCCCGGCATGTCCGACTGGCTCTGCCGCTACGCCGCCGACCACTTCTTCGACGAGATCGACGAGATCGGCATCCGCGACGGCGCCAATCTCGAGATCCCCGGGGGCGAGCGGCATCAGCTTCGGCTTCTCGATCTGGATGACGATCGAGGAGTGCACCAACCCGGCGGTCTGCTGGGAGCGCGACCGGGGCTTCTACACCGTCCCTCCGCTCAGCGAGCCCGAACCCTTCTACCTCCCCGAGGGCATCGGCTGGGTGGAGTGCGCCCACGTCGAGCACGAGGAGGTCATCGCCGTCGGCCGCACGCACGAGCTGCTCAAGGGCGTGAAGAAGGCGACCTTCAAGTACGCCCTGGGGGACGAGTTCATCCAGGCGATGGAGGTGTTCAAGTCGGTCAACCTGCACTCGACGCAGAAGATCCGCGTCGGTGGGTGCGAGGTGGCGCCGCGCGACGTCGTCGAGGCCGCGGCGCCCGACCCGAACGAGATCGGCAAGCGCTACGTCGGCCAGACCTGCGGCGGCACCTGGGTGAAGGGCCGCAAGGACGGCCTCGAGCGCGAGGTCTACCTCTACCAGGTCGCCGACAACGAGGAGTGCGTGGCGAAGTACGGCACCCAGGGCGTCGTCGCGCAGACGGCCTTCACGCGGCGTCATCGCCATGGAGCTGCTGGCGACGGGCAGGCTTGCCGGCCACAAGGGCAACCCCGAGGCCGGGGTGCGCGTGCCCCAGGAGTTCTCGGCCGACGACTTCGTCGCCCTGATGGCGGAGTACGAGTTCCCCGGCGGCGCGCTCGAGATGGACGCGCCGTACAAGCGCGCGCACGACCGGGCTCTGCTGCTGCGACCGTAGCCCGGCGGGCGGCGGACCCTGCGGGCCGTCACCCCGAGCCGGGGTGACGGCCCGCGTCTCGGGCGCGCCCGTCTCGGCCCGAGCGGGGCGCCGACACGCGACGATGGAAGGCGTCCCGGAGGACCGCCGCGCACCGGTACATCCGTCTGCACCCCCCTCACGCCTGCCGCCCAGCCGCCGATAACAGCCTCGAACGAGGAAGGACGGTCGTGGGCGAGACACAGACGGGATGGGCCGAGCGACGGGCGAGCTTCGACGACGCTCGCACGCCGGCGGCGGAGAGACCGGGGCGCGACGACGCGGCGGGGCTCGTCGCCGACGTCAGTCTCGAGGCGACGGCCGACGTGGGCCCGGCGGGCGGCGAGTCCGCCCTCGCGCCCGACGAGGCCGACGCGCCGCGCCGGGACGACTCGCTGCGCTCGGCGGTCAACGACCTCCAGCACCGACTGCTGACGGCCGACCCGCAAGCAGACGTGCACGGTTTCGCCCTCGAGAGGCTGATGACGGCCGCCGGCGCCGACAGGGTCTGCGCGTTCAGGAACACGGAGGGCGCGGACGGCCGGGCGGCCCACGTGTTGTACGCGGAGGCGGTCGTCTCTCCCGAGCTCAGCCTTCTGGCGACCGAGGCGACGACGGTCGAGGCCTACGACGACGTCGTCCCCGGCCTGCTCGAGGATCTCGCCGCCGGCCGGCCGTTCGCGAGCCGCGTGGAGTTCCTGCCCAGGCGCGCTTCGGAGCGTCTCGCGGCCCAGACCGTCGACGCCGTGCTGCTGCTGCCGCTGTTCGTCGACGGCGGCTTCCACGGCTTCCTGCGCCTCGACCAATGCGACCGTGCGCGGCTCTGGAGCGAGGCCGAGACCGCGGTCCTGGTCTCGGCCGCGGGTTCCATCTCGGCAGCCATCGAGCGGCAGCAGGTCGTCAAGAAGATGCTGCAGCGCTCGCACGAGCTGGCGGCGCTGCTGGCGACGAGCCGCTCGATCACCTCGAGCATCGACTACGACGTCGTCCTGCGCGAGGTGGCCAGCGCCGCAGCCGAGGCCCTCGGCTGCCCTGAGAGCGTGATCTGGGAGTACTCCCATAGGGACCACATGGCGGTCTACAGGGTCCTCTACCAGAAGGATCCGCGGCCGGGCGTCGCCGAGGCGCTCGTCGGCAGTGCGTACCCCATCAGTGACTACCCGGGTGGGCTCGACGCGGTCCGCCGGGGGGTCGTCGCCCAGCAGTCGATCTCCGACTGCAGACCTCAGCGAGGCCGACCGCGCGGCGATGCTGGAGTGGGGCGAGAAGACCTGGCTGAGTGTGCCGCTCGTGTACGCCGAGGACGTGCTCGGCATGATGGTCCTGATCGAGTCCGAGCGCGAGCGCCGCTTCACGCAGGAGGAAGTGCGCATGGCGTCGCTCATCGGCGAACAGGCGGCGGCGGGCCTGCACAACGCGCGCCTCCACCGCCTCGAGGAGGACCAGCACCGCTGGCTCGCCGCTCTGGCCGAGGCGACCCGCGTCATCGCCTCACGGCTCGACCGTGCCGAGCTGCTCAAGGACGTGGCGCGCCTCGCGACCGACGCGTTGCTCGTGGACGGCGCGCTCGTGTACGAGTTCGACGAGCGTGCCGGCGCCTTTCAGCCGCGAGCGCTGGCGGGCGAACGCGCCGCGGCCGGTGCGGCGACCGTCGACGCCGGCGTGGCCGAGGCGCTGCGCCGCGGCGACCTCGTGCTCCAGCTGCGCGACGACGCTTCACTGGGTACCGAGGCCGCGGCCGTCATGGACGGCGCCGGCGAGCAGTCCGTGGCCTGGGTGCCCTTCAGGATCAACGACGAGACCCTCGGCGCGATGCGGCTCGTCGAGCGCGCGCAGCCGAGGCGCTTCGCCGAGGGGGAGCTGTCCTTCGCCCGCGCCTTGGGCGAGCACGCCGCCATCGCCTTGAACAACGCCCGCCTCTACGCCCAGATCGAGGACCAAGCGACGAAGGACGGCCTCACGGGCCTCGCCAACCACCGCCACTTCTACGACCGGCTCGCGGAGGAGCTGGAGCGCGCCCGCCGCACCCATCAGCCGCTGACGCTGCTCATGCTCGACATCGACGACTTCAAGCGCCTGAACGACACGTACGGGCACCCGGCCGGCGACGAGGTGCTGCGCACCCTCGGCCGGCTGATGCAGGCGGAGGTCCGCAAGGGCGGCGACCTCGCCGCCCGCTACGGAGGCGAGGAGTTCTGCGTCATCCTGCCGGGCGTCGCCGCCGTGCGACCGCCCGGCGGCACGAGCGAGCCCGCACCCGAGACGGGGGCGGCAGCGCTCGCCGAGCGCCTGCGCCGCCGCATCGCCTCCTTCCCGTTCCCCCTCGGGACCGCCGGGGCTCCCGTGCACGTCACGGTCAGCATCGGCGTCGCTTCGTGGCCCAACGGAGCGGAGGGGCTCGACGAGCTGGTCGGCCGCGCCGACGCCGCACTGTACGCGGCGAAGCGCGCCGGCAAGGACCGCGTCGAGATCTACTGATCGCCGCCGGTGCGGTCGGCCGGGCGACAGCCGGCCGCAGACCGGGGCTCACGGGCGCCGCGCCCCCTCCGGCGCGGCGCCCTCAGGTCTTCTCCGACCGCTGCGGGAGTCAGGCCGCGCCGCTCCCGGCGGGCGCGACCAGCGCTTCGCGGTCCTTGGCGAGCTTGTACTCGCTCTCCATCTCGAGCATGCCGCCGGGGAACTCGTAGTCGGCCATCAGCGCCACGTAGTCGTCGGCGCAGAAGGCCTCGGGGTTGTTGACGCCGGCCTGCGGGTCGCCCGGGTGACTGCCGAGCTTGCCCTTGGCGAGGAGCTCGAGGGCGATGACCGGCGTGAAGGCGGTCTGGGCGACGACCACCTGGGTGCCGTACTTCTCGACGCACTCCTTGTTGTCGGCCACCTGATAGAGGTAGACCTCGCGGACGAGGCCGTCCTTCTTCCCCTTGACCCAGGTGCCGGCGGCCGTCTGGCCGACGTACTTCTTGCCGATCTCGTTCGGGTCGGGCGCCGCGGCGGCGACGACGTCGCGCGGCGCCACCATGCAGTCGCCGACCTTGATCTTCTCTTTCTTGTCGATGTTGACGGAGCGGAAGATCTCCATCGCCTGCATGAACTCGTCGCCGAGGGCGTACTTGAAGGTGGCCTTCTTCACGCCCTTGAGGCGGTCGGCATTGTGGGCGATCTGGATGACCTCTTCGTGCTCCACGTGGCCGACCTCGACCTCGCCGATGCCCTCGGGCAGCCAGAACCTCTCGAGCTCGGCGAACGGCTCGATCGTGTGCACCTCGCCGTTCTCGAAGACGATCGCCGGGTTGTTGCACTCCTCGATGGTCGTCCAGATCGAGAACCCGAAGCTGATGCCGGTCGCCCCGGGGATCTCGAGGTTGGAGCCGTCACGGATGCCGATCTCCTCGACCTCGTCGAAGTAGTGGTCGGCGGCGTAGCGGGCGAAGAAGTCGGCCATGCCGGGCTCGACCCCGAAGCCGGCCAGGGCGTGCTTGCCGATGGCCTTGAAGTCGGGGTCGAGAGCGTACTCGTCGTCGCCGAGCTTCTTGCCGCACTCGTGCATGGGGTCGGTCGGGTGCGGCTCGGAGAGGGTCATGGCCGTGTCGAGGTAGTGGGTCTTCGCCTTGAGCGCGGCCTGCAGCAGCGGCGGGTTGAAGTTGGGGGCGCAGAGGTTGCAGATGATGTCGACGCCGTGCTTGGCGGCCAGGGCCGCCACGGCGTCGGCGTCGCCCGCGTCGACCTGCTCGGCGACGAAGCGCGGGTCGTTCTGCTTCGCGGCACAGCGCTCGGCGCGACCGCGGTCGTAGTCGGCGAGCACCATCGTCTCGAGCCAGTCCGCGGCGCCGCGGCGCTTCGCGATCGCCGCGATCGACTCGCCGACACCACCGACACCAACGACCAGGACCTTCATGACACACCCTTCCTCTCAGATGACGTGACCGTCGCGACGCCCCGGGGCGGCGCGGAGCCCTCGAGTGCGATGGCTCGACGGCGCCCCTCCAGCGGTGGGCTGAGAGGCATTGTATAAGCTCTGCCGACGGATTCCAGCCCGAAGTTAGCACGCCGTGAGGTTTGACGCGCTGCCGCCGGCAGCCGTGGGAGGCGCGGGCGGGTGGTCCGGAGCGTCGGCGCGTGCGGGCACCGATTCTCACCATCCCGCCCGCCGTCTCCGGGGCCGCGACGTGCGCGGCCGGCCGGCCGCCCCGGGCGGCGCGCGAGGCCCGGCGGCCGGCGTCCGCTAGAATGCACGCGGCCGGCATGGCCCCAGGAGGTGACCAGTGCGACCCGAACCCTTCGCCCTCGAACGTTACTTCGCGCGCTACGAGTTCTCGGCGCCCTACCTGCTGTCGAGCTCCGACTGCGACGGCCTGCCCATGGCCGAGGTGCTGGCGATGGCCGACGACGAGTGCCGCGCCCTCTGGCGTGACCTCACGCTCGGCTACACCGAGTCACTGGGTCTGCCCGAGCTGCGCGCCGAGATCGCCCGCCTCTACGAGACGGTCGGCCCCGACGAGGTGCTCACCGGGGCGCCCGAGGAGCTCATCTACATCGCGATGATCGCGCTCCTCTCCCCCGGCGACCACGTCGTCTGCACGTTCCCGGCCTACCAGTCGCTGCACCAGGTGGCCGAGACCATCGGCTGCGAGGTGACGCGCTGGGTGCCGCGTGAGGAGGAGGGCTGGCGCCTGCACCCGGCCGACCTCGAGGCCCGTCTGCGGCCGGACACGCGCATGGTCGTCGTCAACGTGCCGCACAACCCGACCGGCGCGCTGCCCTCCCGGGCGGACTGGAAGGCGGTCACGGACCTCGTCGCCGCGCACGGCGCGCGCCTGTTCTGCGACGAGATGTACCGCGGCCTCGAGCTCGACCCCGGCGCCCGCCTGCCGGCCGCCGCCGACGCCGTGGAGGGGGCGATCTCCCTCTCCGGCATGTCGAAGGTCTACGGCATGGCGGGCACGCGCATCGGCTGGCTCGCCGTCCGCGACGAGGAGGTGCGGTCGCGGCTCGCGGCGATGAAGGACTACACGACCATCTGCAGCTCGGCGCCCAGCGAGGTGCTGTCGCTCGTCGGCCTGCGTAACGGCCCGGCGCTCATCGCCCGCCACCTGGCGCGCGCCGAGCGCAACCTGGCCGCGCTCGATGCCTTCATCGCCCGACGCGCCGACCTCTTCACCTGGGTGCGCCCGCAGGCGGGCACGATCTGCCTGCCGCGGCTGGCCGACGACGGCGTCTCGGCCGAGACGCTCGCCCTGAGGAGTGTCGAGGAGGCCGGCATCATGCTGGCGCCGGCCACCCTCTTCGGCCTCGACGACCACCACGTGCGCATCGGCTTCGGGCGCGAGAACCTGCCCGCGGTGCTGGAGCGCTTCGAGGCGTTCCTCGCGGCGGCCTACCCGCCGCGCTGAGCGGAGCGCGGGGGACGGCTCAGGCGCCGACCTTGTAGACCATCTTCTCGCCGAGGCCGGTCACGACCTTCACGTAGCCCGAGAGCTCGGCGTCGAGTCCGGGGTCGCCGGTGTCGACGAGCAGCGGCCGGCCGTCGAGCGACAGCAGCTTGGCCTGCGTCGCTACCACGACGACGCGCTCGCGGCCCACGGCGCGGATCACGGCGGGACTGATCTGCTGATTGCCGCGCCCGAAGACGTGGCCCTGGCCGCCGATCACGGTGACCACGATGCGGGCACGGGCGTAGCGCTCGAGCGCCCGCAGCAGGTCGCCCTCGGTCGCGTCGGCGGCGACGAGCTCGCCGTCGGCGACCGCGTCGACGCCGAGCAGGGTCTTGGGGAGCCCGAGCCGCTCCATGATGGTGCGCGTCGTGGTGCCCGGCCCGACGATGTACAGGCAGCCGGGCTCCATGCCGGCGACCACGTCGGCGGCGACGTCGAGGAGCGCGCGCCGCTCGCCGGCGACGCCGCCCGCCTTGGCGCTCTGCGTCAGGCCGCGCGCGACGGGGACGGTCATGAACCCGTGCAGCCGCGCCGAGACGCGATCCTCGCGGAAGGCCTCCTCGTCGATGTCCATGACCTCGGCTTCGCGCAGCTGCACCGCCCCCGGCCGGTCGTGCAGGTACAGCGCGGCCACGTCGCCGGCGGCCGCCGGCGTGGTCGCGTACACGGCGGAGTGGATCTTGACGCCGGCCGGGACCCCTATCACCGGGACCGACGTGCCGAGTGCGGCGCAGATCGTGCGCGCCGTGCCGTCGCCGCCGGCGAAGAGGATCAGGTCGGCGCCGGCGGCCTGCATGTCGCGCGCCGCCTGCTCGCTGTCGGCGGCCGTGGTCAGCGTGAAGTCGCCGGCGCCGGCCAGGTCGTCGCCGGCGGCGCCGAGGCGCTCGCGTTCGGCGTCGGCGTAGGTCGGGCGGCCGGCGAGCGAGCCGACGACCGTCGGCGCGAAGCCGGCCGCGCGCGCTTCGTCCGCGCCCATCTCGCCGGGCGCCGCGACGATCTCGATCTCGCCCTCGAGACGGACGAGACGCTCGAGGGCCAGGCGGGCACGCCGCGGCGCCTCGCGCACGGCGCCCAGCTCGAGCGCCCGGTGCACGATGTCGGCGCCGTCGGAGCCCTTGAGGCCCACCCGGCCGCCGACCCCGGCGACGGGGTTCACGATCACGCCGAGCTTCTTCACCGGCGGCGCCCCCCGCGCCGCTGACGGCTCTTGCCCGTGCTCGTCCCCGCCGGCCGCCGCGCCGCGGCCGTGCGCGGCGCCGGGCGCCGCCACGTGCCGAAGAGGTAGATGAGCAGCGCCGGCGTCAGGGGCAGGAAGAACGAAGGACCGCCGGAGACCAGGGACAGCAGCAGGGCGACCAGCAGGCTCACGAACACGAGGGAGCGCACCATCTTCTGCGAGAACGGCGTGAAGCGGCCGCCGCGCAGCCAGCGGTCGGCGAGGTCGATCGCCATGGCCCCGGTCGCGACCGCGGCCATGGCGAACGCCGCGGCGACCGCGTACCGCTGCACCCCCGGCTCGGCCGCGGCTCCGCCGAGCAGCGACACGGTCTCGACGGCCAGGTACAGGGCCGTCGCCGCCACGGCGCCGACGCCGGCGGCGCGCAGGAGACGCGCCGCGCCGCCCTCGGTCGTCGCCGACCCCGGCACGGCGCTCAGCGGCCCTTGGGCCGCGTACCGGCGCCGCCGGACCGCCGGCCCTTCTTGGCCCGGCGCCGGCCGCCGGTACCGGCGGCCTGACCGGAACCGCCCTTCGCCGTCTTCCCTCCGCCCTTCGCCGTCTTCCCTCCGCTCTTCGCCGGCGAGCGGCCGTCGGGCTCGTCCCAGCTGCGCGGCGGGCGGCGTACCACGTCGTCGCGCCGCGGCTCGTTGCGCTGCGGCTTCTTGCGCTGCGGCTGCAGCCTGCCGCCGGCGAACACCGGCAGCTCGTCGGCCAGGCTGCGACGGATGCGCAGGAAGTAGACGATGACCGGCACCGCCGCGTAGAGCTCGCCGCCCAGCACGAGCAGGATGAGGAAGAACATGCCGCCGAAGGAGAGCGTGCCCAGCGTGCGCACGGTCGCCGGCGCGAGCCGTACCCGGTCGGGCGCGGCCGCGTAGGCGGCGAGCACGGTCATGAGGACGATGACGACCTCGGCGGCGACGAACGTCACGAACTGGAAGATCGCCGCCGAGCCCGTCTGCTCGCCCGGTGAGGACGTCGCGACCCTGCAGGACGGCGGGGAAGGCGAGGACCACGAAGGACAGCACGAGCACGGCCACGCCGAACCACGCCGTGACGTAGTCGAGCCAGCGCCAGAAGCCCGAGCGGCGGGGTTCGGGCCGGCGTCGCGGCGCCGGCGCCGGCCCTCCCCGTTGCGTCCGCTGGCTCAAGCCGGCCCCTGCCGGCCGAGGACCTTCTTCTTGTAGGCGCGCCAGGTGAAGGCCCACTGCTCCGGGTCCTCCATGGCCTCGGTGCGCCGCATCTGGTCGATGGGCTGGGCGTGCGGCGCCTCGCGGACCACGTCGGGGTCGTCGTAGGCCTCGTCGCTGACCTTCTTGATGGTCGCGGCCCACTCGTCGAGGTCGCGCTTGTCGTAGGTCTCGCAGGGCTCCGGCGTGAACGGCTCGGGCACCACCCAGGGGTGGTGGCTCATCCAGAAGCTCTGGATGCCGAAGTCGACCATGCGGTCGCGCACGGCCTCGGTGCCGATGCCCGTGTCCTCCTTGAGCTGCTCGAGGCTGTAGCGCACCTGGTCGAGCCGCCGGTGGCCCTCGGCGTAGGGTCGCGTGACGCCCTTGATCGCCATGCAGCAGGTGGTCGAGGTAGTTGTTGTTGAGGACGCTGATCTCGGCGACCTCGCGCAGGCCGTCGGGGCCCATGTTGCGGATCCAGGCGTAGGCGCGGATCACGCAGAGCCAGTTGCCGAGGAACCCGCGCACGCGGCCGATGCTCTCCGGCCGGTCGTAGTCGAGGTGGTACTTCTCGCCCACCGTGGTGACGACCGGCACCGGCAGGTACGGCGCCAGCTCCTCGGTCACCATGTAGGCGCCGCTCGCCGGGCCCTCGCAGCCGTGCGGGCTCGAGAACGTCTTGTGCAGGTTGAAGTGGCAGGCGTCGAAGCCGGCGTCGCGCGCCCGCGCGACGCCGAGGATGCCGTTGGCGTTGGCCTGGTCGGTGAAGGCCAGGGCGCCGGCGTCGTGCAGCACCTCGACGTACTTGTCGATCTGCGGGTTGTAGATGCCGGTGTCCTCGGGGTTGGTGATCATGCAGCCGACGGTGCGCTCGCTGACCGCCGCCTTGAAGGCCTCGAGGTCGGGGTAGCCGTTCTCGTCGGGCATCACGGTGATGACCTTGAACCCGGCGACCTTGGGCGTCGCCGCGTCGCAGGGGTGCGAGAAGATCGTCGTGATCATCTCGTCGCGCTGGTCCAGCTCGCCGCGCGCCTCGAAGTAGCGGCGCATCACGCAGGCGTTGGTGTAGACGGCGTGCGAGCCGCCGCCCGGCTGCAGCGTGAAGGCGTCCATGCCCGAGATCTCCTTGAGGTACTGCCCGGTCTCGTAGACGATCTCGAGGAGGCCCTGCAGCGTGTCCTCGTCCTGCCACGGGTGCAGGTCGGCGGCGCGGTGGTAGCGGACCAGCTCCTCGTGCAGCTTCGGGCTGTACTTCATCGTGCAGGTGCCCTCGCTGATGTCGCTGCCGAGGTCCATGCCCAGGGTCATCTGCGAGTAGCGCAGGTAGTGACGCAGGACCTGGTGCTGCGACATCTCGGGCAGCGTCGGGGGCGGCCGCGCGGGCCATCCCCTCGGGGATGTAGTCCGCGGCCTCGCCGACCGCCGTCTTCACGTCGTCCTCGGCGAGCGGCACGAGGACGCCGCGCTCGCCGGGCGCGCCCTGCTCCATGATGAAGGGCTCGTCGTAGCGCGGCGAGCGGTAGTCGCGCAGCACGCCGCCGTCGCGGCGCAGGCGGGCGAGGCGGGCGACCTTCTCCTGTGGCGTCTCGCTCATGCCGTCACCTCCTCGACGGCCGCGGCCAGCTTCTCGATGTCGGCCTGGTCGTGGTACTCGGTGACGCAGTAGAGCGCGCTCTGGCCGAGCTCGGGGAACTCGGCCGAGAGGTCCTTGCCGCCGAAGATCTCGTGCTCGAGCAGCTTCGTGTTGACGTCGGCGACGGTCTTGCCGGTGCCGTCGAAGTCGACGACGAACTCCTTGAAGAAGTGCGGCGAGAGCTTGACCTCGACGCCGGGGATCTCGCCGAGCAGCTTGGCCGCGTAGTGCGAGCGCGCGATGCAGGTCTCGCCGAGCTCCTTGAAGCCCTGCGGGCCCATGACCGCCATGTAGACGGCGGCGGCGATCGTCCACAGGCCCGACGCCGTGCCGACCCAGTCGACGCCCTGGTCGCGCGCGCCGTACGAGGTGCGCTCGGCGAGAGCCTCGCCGACCGCGTACTGGCCCGGCGTCTTGGTCTCCATCACGGTGTAGAGCTCGAGCGGGCACTCCTGGGCGAAGACGGGGTCGTCGTCGCGGAAGGCGATGAAGCCCGAGCAGCCGGCGCCGGCGTGCATGTGCATGCCGAGGGTCTGGATGTCGCCGCAGGCGATGTCGGCGCCCAGGGCGCCGGGCGGGGTGAGCACGCCGAGCGTGATCGGGTCGACGCCGGCGATGGCGAGGGCGCCGTGCTCGTGGGCGATCTCGACGATCTCGGCGCCGTGCGCCTCGATCGTCGCCGAGGTAGCCCGGGCTCTCCCAGTAGACGGCGGCGTGGCTGTCGTCGACCTTGGCGCGCAGGTCGTCGAGGTCGACCATGCCGGTCTCGCGGTCCCACTCGTAGAAGCGGATCTTGGTGCTCGTCGGCATCGACTCCGGCTGGCACAGGGTGCGGATCTCCATGAGGCGCATCGGGCTGATGTGCGCCGGCACGAGCACCGTGTCGCGGCCGGTGATGCGCCGGGCCATGCGGAACGCGCGCCCGGCGACGTCGCCCCAGTCGTAGATCGGGTTGGCGACGCCGTCGAAGTCGAGCAGCTCGGCGAGCATGCTGTTGAACTCGAAGCGGCTCAGGTACTTGCCGAGGTCGGAGTAGTCGCCGCCGCAGTAGGCGCTCACGAACTCGGCCCTGTTGATGACCTCGTCGACGACCGACGGCACGTGGTGCTGCCAGCAGCCGGCGCCGCAGAAGTTGAGGTAGTCGACCGCCGAGGTGTTCTTGTCGAGGAGCCCCATCACGTGCTTGCGGAGGTCGCGCTCGGCGAGGATCGGCTCGGGGATGTCGAGCCGGCCCTTGAAGCGCAGGCGCTCGGGGATCTCGGCGTAGATCTCCTCGACGCTGCCCAGCCCCAGCTCGCGGAGCATGGCCTCCTTGGTGGCCGGCACCGCGTTGGGGATGTAGGGGTGGATGAAGGGCTTGTCTGCCATCAGGGGTCAGCCTCTCCTTTCGTCGTCGGCGTGTCTCGCGGTGTGTCCCGTCGCGGCGCGGCGCCGGACCCGGCGGGCCGGGTCGTCACGCCGCGCCGACGCGCGGCGTTCGCGCCGTCGCCGGGGAGGGCCGCCGCGCGTCATCAGTCGTAGCCGTAGCCGGCCGAGGTGCCGAAGTCGATCGAGATGTTGGCGCCGGTGATCGGCGCCGCCGCCGCCGAGGCCAGATAGAAGACGAGCTCGGCCACCTCCTCGGGCGTGATGAAGCGCGCCTTGTCGCCCTGCGGGTAGCCGCCGAGGAGGCGGCGGAAGTAGCCCTCGGGGTCGCCGCCGCCGAAGGCGTCCGCCTGGTACTGCGAGCATCGGCGTCATGATGTCGGCGGGGCAGACCGCGTTGACGCGCACGAGGTCGCCGGCGACCTCGAGGGCGAGCGCCTTGGTGAGCAGGCTCACGCCACCCTTCGACGCCGTGTAGATCGCCGTCTCCGGCGTCCCCACGAGCCCGCAGTCGGAGCTCAGGTTGACGATGCAGCCCTGCCGTCTTCTTGAGCTCGGGGAGCGCGCGGCTGCAGCAGAAGAACGTGCCCTTGAGGTTCACGTCGACGACGCGGTCCCAGTCGGCCTCGGTCATGCTCTCGCTCGGCCCCTCGACCCAGAGCCCCGCCGTGTTGACGAGCACGTCGATGCCGCCGCCGGTCTCGACCGCCTCGGCCATCAGGTTCTCGACGTCGGCGACGGAGCTCACGTCGCACACCACCGCGTGCACGGTGGTGACCGCGGCCAGTTCGCCGGCCAGCTCCTCGAGACGCACGCCGTCGAGGTCACCGAGGACGAGCGTCGCGCCGGCGGCGGCGAAGCGCCGCGCCGCGGCGCTGCCGACACCCCCGCCGGCCCCGGTGATGACGACGGTCTTGCCGCTCATGTCGTGCGTCATGGGCTCCCCTTGGTCCCGGCCGCGCGGCGTGGGCGCGAACCCTGAACGGTCGTTCATGGTTTGGCGAGCTTACACCCTCGCCGGCGGCGAGGGAATCGTGACGAGGATACCGGACGCGGCGGCACGGTAGAATCGCCGGGACGTGACCGCCTATCGCGACACCCGCGGACGCTGCGCGCACCCGCGCGCCTTCACGGACGTGCTCCTCGAGGGGATCGCGCCGGGCGGCGGGCTCTTCGTCCCCGAGCGCCTCCCGGTCCTCGCCCTCGAGCAGGTCGTCGCATTCGCGGCGCTGCCGTATCGGCGGCGGGCGGCGGCCGTGTTCGAGGCCTTCGGCCTCGACGTCGACGCCGCCCGCGTCGGCGCGATCGCCGACGCGGCGTACGGGCCCAACTTCGACGACCCGGCCGTCGCTCCGGTCCGCGAGGTCGCCCCCGGCCGCTTCGTCCTCGAGCTCTGGCACGGGCCCACCCTGGCCTTCAAGGACATGGCCCTGCAGTGCATGCCGCTCTTCTTCTCGCAGGCCCTCGAGCAGGCTCACGCGGACGGGCGCACCGCGTTCGACTTCCTGATCCTCGTCGCGACCTCCGGCGATACGGGCGTGGCCGCGCTCGACGGCTTCGCCGACCGCGGCCGCACCCGCATCGCCGTCTTCTACCCGCACTCCGGGGTGTCGGCCCTCCAGCAACGGCAGATGGCGACCCAGCCGGGCGACAACCTCACCGTGCTCGCCCTCGAGGGCGACTTCGACGCCTGCCAGTCGGCGGTCAAGGCGGTGTTCGACGACGCGGCCTTCGCCGCCGAGCTCGGGGCGCGCTTCGGGCTCGCGCTCTCGTCCGCCAACTCGATCAACTGGGGCCGCCTGCTGCCGCAGATCGTCTACTACGTGAGCGCCTACGCCGACCTCGTCGCCGCCGGGGCGCTCGCCCCCGGCGCGCGGCTCGACGTCTGCGTGCCGACCGGCAACTTCGGCAACATCCTCGCCGCCTACTACGCCCGGCGCATGGGCGTGCCGCTCGGCCGCTTGCTCTGCGCGAGCAACACCAACGCCGTGCTCTCCGACTTCATCGCCACCGGCGTGTACGACATCTCCGCGCGGCCCCTCGTCAAGACCCCGTCACCTTCGATGGACATCCTCGTCTCGTCGAACCTCGAGCGCCTGCTCTTCGACCTCTGTGGCGACCCGGGGCTCGTCGAGCGCTGGATGCACGAGTTGCGCGAGCGGCGCCGCTTCGCCGTCGACGAGGGGACGCGGGCACGCCTGCAGGAGCTCCTCACCGGCGACTGGGTCGACGACGAGACCTGCCTGCGCACGATCGGCGCCGTCCACGAGGCGCACGGCTACCTGCTCGACCCGCACACCGCGGTGGCCTGGGAGACGGCGGCGCGGCGCGGCGGCGCGGGGCCGGTGCTCGTCGTCAGCACCGCGCACTGGAGCAAGTTCGCCGCCGACGTCGTGCGCGGCCTGACCGGTGTACCCGCCGGCGGCCCGCTCACCGAGGGCGCCGACGCCTTCGCCCTGCTGGACCGCGTGCTCGAGTTGGCGCCGGGCGAGACGCTGCCGCCGCGGATGGCGGCCGTGCGCGCGCGCCCCGTGCGCTTCCGCGGCCGGGTCGGCGCCGGCCGCGAGGCCGTCGAGCAGGCCCTGCGCGACTGGCTCGCCGGCGGCGTCGGCGGCGTCAGTAGTAGAGCTCGCTCGGGCCCTTGTACTCCTGGATCGTGTTGCCGCCGTCGACCACGACGAGCTGCCCGGTCATGTAGCTCGCGTCGTCGGAGGCGAGGAAGCAGATGACGCTCGCCACCTCGTCGGGGCGCGCCGAGCGGCCGAGCGGCGTGTTGAGGCCGCCGACGTCCTCGCCCTCGGCCTGCGAGCCGGTCGCGATCCAGCCCGGGCCCACGGCGTTGACCGTGACCCCGTGCTTGGCGACGTCGAGCGCGAGACCGCGCGTCATCCCGAGCACGCCCGCCTTGGCGGCGCAGTACGCGGCCTCCTCCGGGTTGGCCACCACGGGGCCCGTCACGGAGGAGACGTTGACGATGCGTCCGTAGCCGCGCTCGATCATCCCCGGTACCACGCAGCGCGTGACGTTGAACTGCGTCTTCAGGTTGATGGCGATGCCGAAGTCCCACGAGGCCTCGGAGAGGTCCTGGAAGGCGGTGAAGTCCTCCGCCTGGCCGAAGATGACCATGCCGGCGTTGTTGACCAGCACGTCGATACGCCCGTAGCAGGTCAGGATCTCGGCGACCGCCGCCTCGACCTGTGCCATCTGCACGAGGTCCGCCGTGTGCGACGAGACCGTGTGGCCCTCGGCGCGGAGCTGCTCGGCGCAGTCGTGCACCTTCTCTGAGATGTCGACGAGGGCGAGCATCGCGCCCTCGCGGGCGAGGACGCGCGCCGTGGCGAAGCCGATGCTGTCGGTCTTCGCCACCCCGGTGACCAGGGCCACCTTGCCCTCCACACGACCCATGCGTTCCACCGCGTCCTCCTTGTTGAACACCCGTTCTACGTTGGCCGCATCCTACGTCATGTCGGCGCCCCGACACGAGAGCCGGCGCCCCGATGGGAGGTTTTCGTCAAGTTCAGGCTCCCTCCGCCCGATAGAGGGCCTACGTGGGCACTCCGGTCACAGACCTTCAGCTGCGCCACGCCGGCTGGTTGCGCGTCCAGGACGTCGCCGACCTGCTCGGCCTGAGCGCGAACACCGTGCGGCGGTGGACCGACGCCGGGCGCATCCCGACCCACCGCAGCCCGGGCGGTCACCGCCGCTACCGGCTCGACGATCTGCTGACCGCTGCTGCCCCCGGCCGCCCCGGCCGTGAGCGACGCCGGCGCGCCCGAGGCCGCGACCGGGCGCGCTGCGACCGCCGGCCACACGGAGCTCGGAGACGGGCAGCGCGACGCGCTCGCCGCGACCCTGGACCTCGTCGACCTGCTGGCCCGGCAGCCCGCCGAGCTCCCCGCCGTCGCCGCCCAAGCCCTCGCCGCCCTGACCAGGGCCGATCGCTGCGAGTACATCGACGTCCGCGAGGACCACGGTCTCGTCGTGGCGAGCTACGACGGCGGCGGCGCCGACGGCCGCGAGGGCACGCGCGTCCCGCTCGACGACCTCCTGCCGCTTGCGGGCCGCCAGTCCGAGCTCGCCGCTCGCCGTCGACCGGGCGACGGCCGGCGGCGACCGGCGACTGCTGTCCTCACTGACGCGGAGAGGCTGCCAGTCGCTGCTCTGGGTCCCCGTCCTCACCGACGGCGCGCTCGTCGGCGTCCTCGAGCTCACCTGCGCGAAGCCACGCGACCTCTCCGCTCACGCCGAGATCGCCGAGGCCTTCGCGAGGCTCTCGGCGCAGGCCTGCGTCGCCGGCGGCCTGCGCCGCAGCCTCCAGCGCCACGAGAAGGCGCTCGCCGAGCTCGTCGTCCTCTCGCAGCAGGCGGCGAAGACCCACGACGCCGAAGCGTTCGCGCAGACCCTGGGCGAGCGTCTGATGAACGCCGTGAACGCGGACTGCGTCGACGTCTGGCGGGTCAGCGAGGGGGTCGTGCGCTCGATCCTCAGCATGAGCCCGCGAGGGCGACGAGCAGGACTACTCCGGGACCACGCTCGACCTGGCCGTGTACCCGTCCCTGCGCGAGGCGATGGACGCTCTCGAGCCGCTGGTCGTCTGCGACTTGCGCGACCCCCGACTGACGGACAGGGAGATCGAGCTCTACACCACCTGGGGCTACGCGAGCTCGGTCTCGGTACCGATGATCGCCGGCGGCGTGGTCGTCGGCCTCATCGAGCTCTACGACGACGCCGAGCGTGACTGGCACAAGGAGCTCGAGTTCCTCACCAGCGTGGCGCAGCTCGTCGCCGGCCTCTTCGACAACGCCCTGCTGGTGCACGAGGTGCGCCAGCGCGAGGCGCTGCAGCATGAGCTCGTCGAGCTCGCCGGCGCACTCTCCGCGACCAGCGGCACGACGGCCATCGCCGCCACGGCCGCCCAGCACCTGCGCCGCGTCGCCGGCGTCGAGGACTGCGACGTCTGGCTGCTCGAGGAGGGCGTCCTGCACTGCATCGCGAGCGTCGACTCGCGCGGCAGGGACGCGGCCGTGGAGGGGAAGCGCCTGGACCTCGCGTCGTTCCCCAGCACCGCGACCGCCGTGGGCACCCAGGAGCCGCTCATCGCGGAGACCCTCGACGACCCTCGAGTCGCCGCCGAGGAACGCGCCGACCTCGCCGAGTACGGCTACCGCAGCATGATCACCCTGCCGCTGGTCAGCGGTACCGAGACCATCGGCATCGTCGACCTTCTCGACACGAGTGAGCGCGGCTACGAGGTCCTGCGCGACTACCTCGTCAGCGCGGCGCGCACGATCGCCGGGGCCCTCACGAACGCCGAGCTGCTCGAGGAGCTGCGGGCGCGCAACGCCGCGCTGCGCGAGCTCGTCGAGCTCGGCGATGCCCTCGGCGAGGCCGACGAGCTGCCGGCCCTCTCGCGCACCGTCGCCACGCGCCTGCGCAAGGCCCTCAGCGCCGAGGACTGCGACATCTACCGCGTCGACGGCGACCACATGACCTGCCTGGCCAGCATCGACAGCCAGGGCTGGGACGGGACCGAGATCGGTCGCACCCTCGCGCTCGCCGACTACCCGCTGACCGTCGCCGCGCTGGCCGCGAACGAGCCGATCGTGATCGGCGACCTCAGCCTGGCCGACCTCCCCGACAAGGAGATGAGCGCCTACCGGAGATGGGGCTACCGCAGCATGGTCTCCATGCCGCTGGTGATCGAGGGACGGCCGATCGGCCTCATCGACGTCTTCGACACCCGGGTCCGCGACTTCACCGAGCGGCTCGACTTCATCCGCGGCGTGGGCCGCCTGCTCTCGTCGGCCTTCGAGGAGGCGACCCTGCTCGACCGCCTCGAGGAGAGCAACCGCGAGCTGCGGCTGCTCGTCGGCTCGTCACTCGACTTCAGCGCCAGCCTCGACCACGACGCCGTCCTCACCGCGGTCGCCGAGCGTCTCATCGAGGTGACGGCGGCCGACCTCTGCGACGTCTACCGGATCGACGGCGACGAGATCGAGATCCTGGTCTCCGTCGGCGGGCACTGGGACGAGGACCCCGTCGGGCAACGCTGGAAGCTCGCCGACTACCGGACCTTCGTCAAGGCCCTCGACCGAACGGCGCCCCGTGATCACCCGCGACATCCTCACAGACCCGGAGAGCACCGAGGAGGAGCGCGCCGAGGCGGTGCGCTGGGGCTACCGCGGCACGCTCGACGTGCCTCTGCTCGCCCACGGCGAGGTGGTCGGCTTCCTCGAGCTCGACAGTCACGAGCCGCACGAGTTCCCCGAGAAGGACCTCGTCATGGGGCTCTCCCAGCTCGCCGGTCAGGCGCTGGCGAACGCCCAGCTCTATCGCCAGCTCGACGCCAACGCCCGGCGCATGACCCTCATGGCGGAGTCGGCACTCGAGCTCGCCTCGTCGCTCGACCTCGAGCAGACCCTTCAGGCCACGGCACGCCGGCTCTGCGAGACGGTCGGCGTGCCCAGCTGCGAGATCGACGTGGTCGAGGGGGACGGGCTGCGCTGCGTCATGAGCCTCGCCGGCGGCGAGCGTGTCGAGGAGTGGATCGGCGGCGTGCTCCCGCTCTCGCTCATGACCGTCTGCGGCGAGGTCCTGGAGCGGCGTGAGCCGGCCGTCGTCGCCTCGCTGCGACGACGGCCGGCTCACGCCCGAGGGCCGCCGCTGGGTCCAGAGCCACGGCTACCGCAGCTGGGTGACACTGCCGCTCATCGCCGGCGAGCAGGCGGTGGGCACCGTGGAGCTCGCCGAGACGCGCTTCGACCGCACCTTCACCGCGGAGGATCTCGACGCGGCCGGCGCGATCTGCCACGTCGCCGCGGTCGCGATCCGCAACGCCCAGCTGTACGAGAGCGAGCAGGCGGCGAGCTGGGAGACCGGCCTCCTCAACGAGATCGCCCGTCGTACGACCTCATCGCTGGACGTCGAGGAGATCGTCGCCGGCACGACCGACGCGCTGGCGAGCGTCGTGCCCTACGACGGGTACACACTGGCGCTCCTCGACAACGGCCGCGTGACGCGCGTGATGAGCTCCATCGAGGACGTGCCCGCTCGGGGCGAGCGACTTCCCGGCCTTCGACGATCGCGTCATGCAGCAGGTGCGAGAGGGGCGCCCCTTCGTCCTGCCGCTCTCCGGGCGCTGCCCGTCGGGGGCCGACCACCCGCTGTGCGCCGGCCTGGCGAGCGTGGTCGTCCTGCCCCTGGTGGCAGACGACGAGGTGCTCGGCGCGCTGCATCTCGCCGCTCGCCGGGCGGGGAGCTTCGACGCGACGGACATGGGACTCCTCGAGCGCGTCGGGACCCAGCTCTCCCTGGCTCTGAAGAACGCCCGGCTGTACGACGAGGTGAAGCTCATGCATCTCGGCAACCTCCGGGCGCTGAGCTCCGCGCTGAACGCCAAGGACTACTACACCTTCGGTCACGCCGCCCGCGTGGCCGCGTACACGGTGATGCTCGCCAGGGAGCTGGAGTGGCCCCAGGAGATGCTGCCGCGCATCGAAGAGGCGGCCTACCTCCACGACATCGGGAAGATCAGCATCTCGGACCGCGTGCTGCTCAAGGCGGGCCGGCTGAACGACGAGGAGTGGCGACAGATGCGCCAGCACCCGGTGGTCAGCGCCGACATCATCGGCCCGCTCTTCGCCGACGGTCTGGCACTCGGGGTCCGCCACCACCACGAACGCTACGACGGAGGCGGCTACCCCGACGGGCTGAGGGGCGAGGCGATCCCGGAGCTGGCGCGCCTCATGGCCGTGGCCGACGCCTACGACGCGATGTCCTGCCGCCGGCCGTACAAGGCGGCGCTCACCTACGCGGAGTGCGTCGCAGAGCTGAAGCGCTGCCGTGGCACCCAGTTCGACCCCGAGATGACCGACGCGTTCCTCCGCGTCCTCGAGAAGCTCGACCGGCGTCACCTCGAAGGCGAGCGGATCGCGGCCGAGGCGGCGGCACTGATCGACCCCGAGTGGCACCTGCCGCTGAAGTCGCAGGAGGACGAGGGCTCGCCGGGGTACCTGGCCATCGCTGAAGTCCTCCGGCGGGTGCGCGACGCGCACCCGCCGACGCGCTACCTCACGACCCAGGTCGCCCTGAACGGGCGCTACGCCATCGGCGTAGACCCGGAGGAGGACCCGGAGTCCTTCTCCCACTTCGGCTTCGAGATCTTCCCCGACGCCGAGCTCCCCATGGTGCTTCAGGGCAAGGCGTTGAAGACGAACACCGTGATGGCCGACGGCTTCGGGGTGTGGGTCACGAGTCTGGCCCCGATCCGCACCGCGGACGGGTCCGTGGTGGCCGCCGTCGCCGCCGACCTGCCGGCTCTCGACGGGCCCGAAGGCGAGAGCCTCAGCAGCGACACCCGTCAGACGTTCGCCACGATCCTGCAGGATACGGCCGAGCGGCTGAGCCGGGCCGAGACCGACGCGATCACGGACGCGCTCACCGGGCTGTACAACCACCGCCACCTGCACGAGTGTCTCCACGAGGAGCTGGCCACGGCGCAAGATACCGGGCAGCCGCTGTCCCTGCTCGTCTGCGACCTGGACCACTTCAAGACGTACAACGACCTCCTCGGGCACAGCGCCGGGGACGCGGCCCTGCGTGAGGTCGCCCATCTGCTCGAGCAGGCGGTGCGCAACATCGATGTGGCGGCGCGCTACGGCGGCGAGGAGTTCTGCGTCCTGCTGGTCGGCACCGGCGGAGAGCAGGCGCTCGCGGTCGGCGAGCGCATCCGCGAGCGCCTGGAACGGGCGGACATCCGCGCCAACGGCGACGTCCTCACGCTCAGCATCGGCATCGCGACGTATCCCGACGACGCGTCGTCCCACGAAGCGCTCCTCGAGACCGCGGATCGCGCGATGTACGAGGCCAAACGGCAGGGGCGCAACCGCGTGGTGAGCGCCGGGGCGGCGAAACCGGGCCGGGCGAAGCCGGGCGGGGCGAAGCCGGGCGGGGCACAGACCGGCGGGCCGGCGGGCCTCACGCCCAAGATACGCCGGAGGCCGGGGTCGCGTGCTGCCGGCGACGGCGAGGCGAAGGCGGACCGGACGAAGGCGGGCGGGAGAGGGCGGGCCGGACGAAGCCGGCCGCCGCCGACGCCAGCCGCGCGGCCCGGCGCCGATCGAAGTCAGACGCCGCGGACGCCGGCGACGGGCCTCGGCCCAGGCCGCGTCACTGACCGGCGCGGCGGCGCGCCACGCGGGCGTCACCGACGCGCCGCGTGAGACCCTCGCGATCGAAGTGCTCGAGCAGGGCCTGGGCGTTGCGCCGGCCGCAGCCGAGGAGGTCGCGGAACTCGGCCAGCGTCACGCGCCCCTCAGCATCGAGCCGCTCGAGGAGCCGCGTGCGCGCCTCCTCGACCGCGTCGCGCGCGAACCACAGATCCTTGTCCACGCGCACCAGCTCGCCGCGACGCGCCAGCACGTCGAGGACCCGGCGCAGGTCGCGCTCGGGCCGACGCTCTCGCTCGGCGAGCAGTGACAGGGTCGGCGGCGCGAAGGGCTCGGCGCCGACCGCCTCGGCGAGCCGCGCAGCGAGCTCCTCCTGCGCAGTGTCGAGCGCGCCCGTGGCGCCGGCGGGCCCGTACCCCCCGTCGCCGGCAGTCAGCACCCCCTCCGCGACGAGCGCCTCCAGCGCCGCCGCGACCACGTCGGGCGGCGCACCCGGGGCGGCGGCGGCCAGCTCCGAGGGTGCGCTGAAGGGGCGCTCGGGGCGCTCCTTCGCCCTCGCCGTCGCCGCCTTCGCGAGGTCGTGTCGCAGCTGCTTCACGACCGGCGGGAGGAGCCAGCGGCCCGGGGCCGGTGAGAGCGGTCCTCGGCGTCCCCCGGGCGTCGCCGCCGGGGTCGCGTCGGGCAGGGTCAGCGCCTCGAGGTCGCCGCGCTGCGCGAGGGAGGCGAGCACGGCGCGGCTCTCCGCCTCGTCGACGCCCACAGCCACCAGGTCCGCTACACCGACGCCGGCCACCGCTCTCTCGTGCGCCAGCAGCAGCGCGGCCGCGGCCGCGTCACCGCGGTGCAGAGCTTCGAGGAAGCCCGCCTGCGCACCGCGCTCGTGCCAGCGCTGGTGACCCGGCACCAGCACGACGCCGCCGCCGACCGTCGTGACCGGCGAGAGCGAGCGCAGGATGAAGCGGTCCTGCGGCTCGACGGCGGCCTCGCCGTCGAGCCGCAGGACCGCCGGGCCCTCGCCGCCGGCGGCGAGCTCGCGCGCCGCGACCGGGCTGACACGGGCGACGTACTGTGCCGTGCCGTGGTGCAGGCGAAGCTCGTCGCCGCCGCGCAGCGCCCGCGCACCGGGCAGGAGCCGCACCCAGGCCGCGAGCACCCGTGTCGCGCGCCCCGCGAGCTCGGGAGCGACGAGCCAGGCGCCGCGCGCCACGTCGCCGCGCCCGACCCCGCGAAGGCTGACCCCCACGCGGCTGCCGGCCTCGGCCAACGGCGCCTCGTGGTCGTGCACCTCGACGCTGCGCACGACGGCGCGCGCCCCGCCCGGTTCGACGGACACGCGGTCGCCGGCGGCGATACGACCGCGCCAGAGCGTGCCGGTGACGATGGTGCCGGCGCCGGGCAGGGCGAAGACCCGGTCGACGGGCAGGCGCGCCGGGCCGACGGCGCGGCGCGCCTCGAGGCACTCAGCCTCCTCGTCGAGGGCCACGGCGAGGGCGTCGAGGCCGCGCCCGTCACGGGCGCTGACGACGACGACGGGCGCCCGCGCCAGGGCGGTCGTGGCGAGGAACTCGCGCACCTCCTCGAGCGCCACCTCGAGGAGCTCGTCGTCGACCAGGTCGGCCTTCGTCACGGCGACGACACCGCGGTCCACCCCGAGCAGCTCCACGATGCGCAGGTGCTCGACGGTCTGCGGCATGACGCCGTCGTCGGCGGCTACGACCAGCAGGACGAGGTCGACGCCGGTCGCGCCGGCGACCATGGTCCTCACGAACCGTTCGTGCCCGGGGACGTCGACCACGCTGAGGCGCCGTCCGCTCGGCAGCGGCAGCTCGGCATACCCGAGCTCGATCGAGATCCCCCGCTCGCGCTCTTCGCGCAGCCGGTCGGTGTTGGTGCCGGTGAGCCGCGTGATGAGCGCCGTCTTGCCGTGGTCGATGTGCCCCGCGGTGCCGAGCGTGAGGTGCGGCCCCGCGGCGGTGATGTCGGGCGTTGTGGAGGAGGCGTCGCCCACGTCGGCCGTGCTCCTGCTCAGGGCTCGAGGGCGCGCCGCACGGCCGTGACCACGTCGTCCAGGTCGGCGTCGCGCAGGGTGCGGGCGTCGAGGCGAAGACGCCCCTCGTGGACCCTGCCGACGACGGCGGGCTCGCCACGGCGCAGGCGGCCGGCGAGCTCGTCGGGGTCGACACCCGCCACCGTCACGACGACCGCGGCGCTCGGCACCTCGGCGACCGGGAGGGCGCCGGCGCCTGCCCGCGCCACCGAGGTGACGACCTCCGCCGTGACGCCGCCGCCCCCGAGAGCGGCGAGCCTCTCCGCCAGCGCCGCGGCGCGCCGCTCGACCGCGTCGAGCGGCGCCGCCAGCGCGGCCAGCGTCGGCACGCGCTCGACCGCGCGCCGCGGGTCGAGGTAGAGCCGCAGCACGGCGTCGAGCGCCGCCAGGTCGAGCTTGTCGATGCGCAGCGCCCGCGCCAGCGGGTGCCGCCGCATGGCGCCCACGGTCGCGGCCCGCCCGACGACGATGCCGGCCTGCGGGCCGCCGAGCATCTTGTCGCCGCTGAAGGTGACGACGTCGGCTCCCGCGGCGAGACTGTCGCGCACCGCGGGCTCCTCGGCGAAGAGCTCGAGGTCGGCGAGGGCGCCGCTGCCGAGGTCGTCGACGAGCACCGCGCCGCGCGCGTGAGCGAGCTCGGCGAGCTCGCCGACCGACGGCTCGGCGGTGAAGCCGACGATGCGGTAGTTGCTCGTGTGCACACGCAGGACGGCGCGCGAGCGCTCCGTCCAGGCCTGCTCGAAGTCGCGCAGGTAGGTGCGGTTGGTGGTGCCGACCTCGACCAGCTCGGCGCCGCTCTCGCGCAGGATGTCGGGGATGCGGAACCCGTCGCCGATCTCGACGAGCTGGCCGCGCGCGACGAGCACCTCGCCACCGCGCGCGGTCGCCGCCAGCGCCAGCAGGACGGCCGCGGCGTTGTTGTTGACCACCAGGGCGTCCTCGGCCCCGGTCAGCGTGCAGAGCACGTCGTGGATGTGGTCCTGCCGCGAGGCGCGCTCGCCGCGCGCGAGACTGTACTCGAGGTCGGAGTAGCCCGCGGCGGCGGCGGTCACCGCCGCGACCGCCTCCTCGGGCAGCACGGCGCGCCCCAGGTTGGTGTGCACCACGATGCCGGTGGCGTTGACGACGCGGCGCAGCGACGGCGTCGTCGCCCGCCGCAGGAGGGCCTCGACCCACGGGGCGAGGTGGGCCGCCGTGAGCTCGCCGGCCTCGACTTGGCGGCCCTCGTCGAGGATCTCGCGGCGCAGCCGGTCGAGGACCGCGCGCACCGCGTCGACGACGAGGTCCCGGGGGTAGGTGCCGAGGAGCGCCTCGACGGCGGGCTCGCGGAGGACCTCATCGACCGCCGCGAGCCCGCGCAGGCTCCCCGTGGCCTTGGCGCCCGCCCGGCTCCGCTTGCGGTCGTCGCTCATCGCTTGCGCTCGGGGCTCATCGCTCGAACTCGTCGCTCATCGTCCGTCCCCTCCGGCGCGCGGTCGTCAGGCGATCGCGCGCCCGCTCGCCTTGCCGGCCGCCCGCATCCGCAGGCCGGCCATGAGCACAGCATACGCGGCCCATCCGAAGACGAGCCACCAGTCGCGCCCGGCGACGCCCAGGTCGGCGAGCACCCCCGGGCGCAGGTGGTCGAGCGCCACAAGGCCGAGCGCCACGGCCGTGAAGACGATCTGGGTCAGCGGCCAGAACCACCCCGCCTGGCGCCGCCGGGCCCCGTACGAGGTGGCCAGCATGGAGAGCACGAGCACGGCGACGGCCGCCAGCAGGCCGAGCAGGGCAAGTCCGAACTGGACGACGACCTCCCCGAAGGAACGCCCGCTCACCCACTCCCAGATCGGCTCCGCGGCCACGCCGACGCCGAACACGAAGACGAGGACCCAGGTGAGGACGGCGATGACGGCCATCACTCCGAGCATGAGGAAGGGGACGACGGAAGCGCCTCTGAGCAGGAGGGAGCCGAGCGACTCCTCACGACGCGGACTCTCGGCCGGCCCCGGGCCGCCGCCGGCCGGCGGGTGCGCGTCGCGCTCGTCGTCAGCCATCCGGCTCCTCGCGGAGGGTGGACGGGGTACTCGGTCGTGCCGGGTGGCGGCGCCGCACCCGTGACCTCGCCGACCGTCCACGCCGGGCAGCCGGCGTCCTCGAGCTCGTCGAGGAGCGCCGCGTGACGGTCGACGGCCACCGACATCAGCAGCCCGCCCGAGGTCTGCGGGTCGAAGAGGGCCAGTACCCGCGGGTCGTCACGGTCGACGTCGCCGAGGCGCTCGACGAGGTAGTCGCGGTTGTTGCGCAGGCCTCCGGCGTACACCCCGCGCGCGATCAGGTCGAGGACGCCCTCGTGCAGCGGCACGGCCTCGAGCCAGACGGTCGCCGCCGCGCCGGAGGCATCGAGCATCTCGGCGAGGTGGCCCAGAAGCCCGAAGCCGGTGACGTCGGTCGCCGCGTGCACGCCGACGCGCAGCATGGCGCGCGAGGCGGCGGCGTTGAGCGCCGCCGCCTCGCGCGCCGCCGGCTCCATCTCGTCCTCGCCGATGATCCCGTTCTTGAGCGCGCTGGCGAGCACGCCGATGCCGAGGCGCTTGGTCAGGACGAGGCGGTCGCCGGGCAGGGCGCCGGCGTTGTAGACGATCTCGCCGGGCTTCGCCAGCCCGGAGACGGCGAGCCCGTACTTCGGCTCCTTGTCGTCGATCGTGTGCCCACCGGCGAGCTCGGCGCCGGCCTCGAGGACCTTCTCGGCGCCGCCGCGCAGCACCTCGGCGAGCAGGTCCATGCCGAGACTGACCGGCCAGGCGACGAGGTTCATCGCCGTCAGCGGCCGCGCGCCCATCGCGTAGATGTCGGAGAGCGCGTTGGCGGCGGCGATCTGCCCGAACCAGTACGCGTCGTCGACGATGGGCGTGAAGAAGTCGACCGTCTGCACGAGGCAGAGGTCGTCCGCCAGGGGCGTCACGGCGGCGTCGTCCCTGGTCTCGAGGAGCCGCGCGAACGCCTCAGACGAGCGCGGCAGTCGATCGAGCACGGCCTGCAGGTCGCACGGACCCAGCTTGGCCGCTCAACCGCTCTTGGCCGCGTACTGTGTCAGTCTGATCTTGTCGGTCATGCGGCCAAGCTTACCGCAGGGAGCCGGCCTTGGAGCTTGGACGGCCGTCGGCCCCTGCGCAGCCGGCGGCCGTCCGGCTCACGCACGCCGGCAGAGTCGACGGATGGTAAGGTAGGGCGGCGTGAGCCCTGCGGACCGCAAGAGACCAGCCCGCTCCGCCGCGCGCCGGCGGCAGATCGCCCGCCGGCGGCGTGTCGCGTTCGTCGTCATCCTCCTCCTCGTCGCCGTCACCGCGGTGCTGCTCGTGCGCGCCTGCGGCTGCGGCGCGTTGGGCGGCGACGCGGCGGGCGGCGACGAGCCGGGGGGCGACGCCGGCGCCACGGCGGCGAGCGCCCACGGCATCGTGCCGTACGCGCCTGTCGACTACCCGGCGCGCGACGGCGAGGGCGTCAAGATCGCCACCTTCCTCGGCGACGCGACGCGCCGCTTCTACGGGCGCGGGCCGGCGCCGGACTCGCTCGACGTGCTCTGGCGCACCGAGATCGGCAGCGGCTGGAGCTCGGGCAAGGAGGAGGACGACCCGCCCTCGGTGTGGGCGGGCACCGGCTGGACCGGCCAGCCCGCCCTCGTCCGCCAGGGCGACCGCCTCATCCTGCTCGTGCCCGGGTACGACCACGCCCTCCACAAGCTCGACGCGCGCGACGGCCGGCAGCTCTGGGAGCGCGAGTACGACGACATCCTGAAGAGCTCGCCGAGCGTCTTCGAGAACCCCGCGGCCGACCGGCGCCGGCGACCGCTACATCGTCTGCGCCGGCTCGCGGCGCGGCTACCCGATGGAGCTCGACGACCCCGACATCGCCCCGTACCGCGCCTTCACCGTCGGCAAGGGCGAGGAGCTCTGGCGACTGCCCGTGCCGCAGACCGAGGCCTACACGCGCGACTGCGACGGCAGCGGCTTCTTCCTCGACGGGCGCCTCTACATCGGCGTCGAGAGCGGCTGGATGTACGCCCTCGACCCGCTGGCGACGGAGCCGCTGCGGCGAGCACCGCCGGCCGGCGGTGCTCGCCGAGCGGCTCCTCCTCGGCGACGGCAGCGACGCCCGCCACGCCGACGACCTCGCGCTCGAGGCCTCGCCGGCCCTGCTCGGTGACCGGCTCTACATCGCCTCGGGCTCCGGCCATGTGTACGGCCTCACCCTCGACACCCTCGAGGTCGTCTACGACCGCCGGATCGGCAGCGACATGAACGGCACGACGGTGCCGACGGCGAGCGGCAAGCTCCTCGTCCCCGTCGAGAAGCAGTACATCGACGGCAAGGGCGGGATGATGCTGATCGACCCGGCCAAGCCGGCCGACGCCGACCCGGAGTGGTACTTCCCCACTGAGAACCGGAAGCTCGGCGACTGGCGCGGCGGCGTGATCGGCTCGGCGTCGGTCAACGACGCCGCCGACCCCGACGGCAGGTACCCGGCCCTCGCCGCCTTCTCGGCGATCGACGGCAACCTGTACGTCGTGGCCCAGGACGTGCTTGCCGATGAAGAGGTGGAAGGGCCCAACGGCGAGAAGGGTCTGGCGACGCCGCGGCTCGTCTTCAGCGCGGGCATCGGCGGCAGCATCTCCACGCCGATCATCGTCGGCGACACCATCGTCGCGGCCGGCTACGACGAGGCCGTCCACCTGTATCGCATCACCTACCGCGAGGCGAGCGAAGGCGACGAGGGGGCCCTTCCCAGCCGCGACGGCGGCTGGTGGACGGTGAGCGTCCGCGAGACCGCCCGTCAAGTGATCGGCGCCTCGATCGAGTCGACACCGATACTATGGGACGGGCGGGTCTACGTCGGCGCCCGCGACGGCTACTTCTACTGTCTGGGGGAGAGATGACGGCAGAACGGAGCGGCGACCGGCAGGCGCGGCGGACGGCACGCGCCCGGCTCGCCTCCGGCACTCTCGTCGTCCTGCTCGCCACGCTCCTCGCCGTCGCCGTCGGCGGTCCCGCCGTGCCCGCCGTCGACGCGCCCGTCTCACCCTTCGTCCTCGCCCCCCTCATCGGGCCCTGGGAGCAGTACGGCTACGCGCCGGACTACGTGCGCAACGTGCCCTCCTTCGACTCTCAGGATCGCGCCTACATCCGCAGCCGCACCTCGAACACGAACCACTCCTCGTACGTCCACGCCATCGAGGACGGCGAGTGGACCCGCCTCGACTTCTCCGCCGCCCTCCGCGCCGCCTACCCCGATTACGCGCGCACGGTCGGCGCCGCCAGCATCCGCAGCGACCGCGTGGTCTTCGACAGCCGCGACCGCGCCTACAACCCCCTGCGCATCGAGCTCGAGGACGGCAGCACGCGCAACGTCCTCATGGTGTCGTGGGACCTGTGCCGCACGTGGAAGGTCTTCGAGCTGCCCGACGGTTGGTTCGCGACCGAGCTGTGGGTGGGCCACAACGAGCTCGACGGGCCGCCCTTCCTCGCCTTCTGGGAGCCCTCCGGGCTCCCCCCGGTCAAGGGCGGCCAGCGCAACTCGCTCTGGGTCACCCAGCCGCGGCTCGATGGCGACGAGCTCGTCGTGCCGGCGCCGACTCACGTGACCGATGAGTGTCTCGGCTTGAACAAGGACTCCGGCGGCGCCTCGTTCGCCGTCACTCACGGCGACACCACCTTCTTCGTCTGGTCCGAGGCCTCGGCCGCCGACTCGCCGGGCGTGCCGACCTACGCGGCCACCTACGACCACTCCACCGGGGCGGTCGGCGCCAAGCACCTGCTCGCCGTGACTCCGCCGGCCAACGACATCCACAACAAGCCCGGCATCTGCAGTGACGGTGAGGGCTACCTGCACGTCGTCGCCGGCTCGCACGGCCGCCCGGTGCTCTACACGCGCTCGCTCTCCCCCCTCAGCGTCGACGCCGGCTGGAGCGCCGCGCAGCGGCTGCCGGCGGATCCGCCGCTGGCGCCGTACGCCCCGGCAGACGAGCCGCGCCAGACCTACAACGCCTTCGTCTGCGACTCGACCGATTCGCTGCACCTCGTGACCCGCCAGTTCCGCCAGTGGCCTGGTGAGGACGGCGTGGTCAGGACGTACGGCGGTCTCATCCACCACAGTCTCCCGAAGGGCGGCGTGTGGAGCTACCCGCACCTGATCCTGATCGGCGCCGACACCGGCTACAGCATCTACTACCACAAGCTCGCCCTCGACCACCGCGACCGGCTCTTCCTCTCGCTCAGCTACGCGGGCGGGGAGGAGTACTACCACGCCAAGTCGCGGGCGGCGGGGCTGCGCGTCCTCGGCCGCAGCGAGCTGCTGCTCGGCAAGTACCGGCGCCGGCTGCTGCTCGTCTCCGAGGACGCCGGGATCACGTGGCGACTCGCCGAGACCGCCGACCTCGCCGCGCCCGGCCAGCTGCTGGCGGCGGCGACGGACGCCGACCGGCTCGCCGACGTGCCGCCGCCCGATGACGTCCCGCCGCGGTGGACCTGGACCAGCCCGCGGCCGCAAGGCAACCAGTTCACCGGCCTGGCGCTGCCCGACGGCGTGTACGGCTGGGCCGTCGGCGCGTACGGCACCATCCGGCGCACCAGCGACGGCGGCCGCACCTGGCGGCGCCAGAGCTCGGGGACGACGCGGCCGCTGTACGGGGTGGCCGCACCCAGCGCGCGGACGGCATGGGCGGTGGGCGAGGACGGCCTCATCGTGCGCACCACCGACGGCGGGCGCACGTGGCGCGGTCAGGATTCGCGGACGGCCAAGACCTTCTTCGCCGCGACGTCTCTGTCGGGCTCCACCGCGTGGGCCGTCGGCGAGCGCGGCGTCGTGCGCACGACCACCGACGGCGGCCGTACCTGGCGGACCGGGTACTCGAAGTCGGGGCAGCCGTTCTTCGCCGTGGACTTCGTCGATGCGACGCGCGGCTGGGTCGTGGGCGACTACGGCAAGATCATGCGCTCCCTGGACGGCGGGCGCACCTGGAAGGGGCAGCGGGCGCCGTCGGGCCACGCCCTGTACGGCGTCTCGTTCCGCGACCGCCTGCGCGGGGTGGCCGTGGGCGCCGGCGGCGTCATCATCCGTACCGTGGACGGCGGCGCCACCTGGCGGCGGATGACCAGCCCGGTGACGACGAGACTCAGTGCCGTCGAGCTTCGACCGACCGGCGCCGGCTTCGCCAGCGGCGACGGCGGCGTGGTGCTGCGGACGCTCGACGGCGGCCGCACCTGGTCGCGCAAGCAGCTGCCGGCGCAGACCGTCTGCGGCGCCCTCGACGTCTACAGTGCCACCAGGGTGTGGGTCGGCGGGGCCGGCGGAGTCGTGTGCCGCAGCACCGACGGCGGGCGCAGCTGGAAGCGCCTCACCGGCGGCCAGTGGCGCTCCCTCGGCGACCTCGCCCGGCGCGGCGCCGACCTCTGGACGACGGCCGGCGACCGCCTGCTGCGCAGCTCCGACGGCGGCGCCTCGTGGTCGGCGGCGACCGTCGTGGACGGCGCCTCCCTGAATGCCCTGGCCTTCTCGGAGAGCGACGCATGGTCCGTCGGCGACGGTGGCCTCGTGCTGCGCAGCGCCGACGACGGCGCGAGCTGGGGACGACTGGCGCCGCCGACCGACCAGCAGCTGCGCTCCGTCGCCGCGCCGGCGCCGGGCGTCGCCTGGGTCGCCGGCGCCGACTCGACGCTGCTCACCACGGATGACGGCGGCCTGAGCTGGCGGCGATCGCTGTCGCCGCCGGACGACCTCTTCTGCGTGGAGTTCCTCGACGCAGAGCGCGGATGGACCGGCGGGGGCGGGCCGTACGGCGAGAGCGCCGCCGTCGTGTGGCGCACGACCGACGGGGGCAGCTCCTGGCAGAGCGCCTCGCTGCCCAGCTGGGGCCGCGTCCGCGACCTCGAGTTCGTCGACGCGAACACGGGTTGGGCGGTCACGGAGGACTGGGGTGAGGACGGCGACTACGCGCAAGGTGCCGTCCTCGGTACCCGCGACGGCGGCGCCACCTGGGAGCTCCAGGCGACCGCTCCGAAGATGCTCCTCGCGGTGAGCATGGACCCCGCCGGCTACGGCTGGGCCCTCGGCGCCGGGGGCGTCGCCCTGCAGACGCGCGACGGCGGCTTGACCTGGTTGCGTCGCGACTCGGGCACCGACAACACGCTGCGCGGCGCCGTGCTCGACGGCGTCGACGGCGCCGTGCTGACCGGCGGCGACGGCACGGTCCTCACCGTGACGCCGGGCACACCCTGACCCGTCAGGGCGCCGGAGACGACCGCCGGGCCGGCCGACGAGACGGAGGCGGGAGGGGCCACACCCAAGGGGTGAGCCGCTACCCGCGGACGGGCCTCATTCGGGCCGGCCGAGCCTCCCGCCGCGGACGGGCCGTCGCCCGGACGGCCGGGGTCTCAGTCGGTCAGGCCGAGGACCGCGGGCAGCTCGTCGAGGCTGCGGATCGTCGGCAGCGGCACGTGCCAGCGACCACGCCGGTCGAGCAGCACGCCGTGACAGCCGGCGGCGATCGCCCCGCGGACGTCGTCCTCGAGGTTGTCGCCGACCATCACCGCCTCGCCCGGGGCCACGCGCGCCTCGGCGAGCAGCGCGGCGAAGATCTCGGGGGCCGGCTTGCAGTAGCCGACGGCGCTGCTCGCGACCGTGAGGTCGACGAGAGCGCCGAGACCGAAGTGCGCCGCCACGGCGTCGAGGTCGCGGCTCGTGTTCGAGAGGAGAGCGATGGCGAGCCCGGCCGCGCGCAGACGCTCGAGACAGGGGAACACGTCGTCGTACAAGGCGAAGTGCTCGACGTTCCACCACTCCGCCAGCTGGGCGCGCGCCGCCGCCGTCACCGCCTCCGGGTCACCGCCGCCGAGCTCCTCGATGATGGTCCTGGCGACGATCTCGTAGACGCCCTCGTCGTGCAGCGTGCCGAGCCGCTCGCGGCGCTCCATCATGGCGGCGTGCACGGCGCGCTCGGCCGCCTCCCAGCACCCGGGGTCGAGGTCGAGCCCGAACTCACGGCCGAGCACCCGGTAGCCCTCCGCCTCGAAGCGCTCGCCCGGGCGCAGCAGCGTGTAGTCGACGTCGAAGATCACAAGCTCCGGCCGCGCCGGGATGCCGGGCGACATCATGGCTGCGGTGCCCGCCCCTGCCCCCCGGCGCGGCGCCCGTCACCGGCGTGCTCGACGGCGGCGAAGACCGCGCCGGCGCGGTAGGACGAGCGCACGAACGGGGCGGCGATCACCTCGAGCCCGAGCTCCCGGCCGCACTGGGCGACGGCGTCGAACTCGCGCGGCGCCACGTAGCGCGCCACCGGGAGCCGGTCGCGCGCCGGGCGCAGGTACTGCCCGATCGTCACGACGTCGACGCCGGTCGCGGCGCAGTCGCCGAGGACCCGCTCGACTTCGGCGCGGGTCTCGCCCAGGCCGAGCATGAGACCGGTCTTGACGAGCGGCCGGCGGTCGCGGGCGACGGCCGGCGCGCCCTCTCGCAGCCGCGCCGGCGCCTCCGCCCCGCAGGCCACGGTCAGGTGGCCGCCGCGGCCGCGGGCCCAGTCGGCCGCGCGCTCGAGCAGGCGGAGCGAGCGGCCGTAGTCGGCCCCCGGCCGCACCAGCGGGTAGAGCCGCGCCACGGTCTCGAGGTTGTGCGCGACGACGTCGGGGCACGCCGCGAGCACGACCCCGAGGGCGCCGGCGTCGCCGAGGAGGTCGGGGACGAGCAGCTCGACGGTCGCCGACGGCAGCGCGGCACGCAGCGCCGCGACCGTGGCCGCGAAATGAGCGGCGCCGCCGTCACCGAGATCGTCCCGCGTGACCGAGGTGACGACCACGTGGCGCAGGCCGAGGCGCGCGGCCGCCTCGGCCACGCGGCGGGGCTCGTCGGCGTCGAGGGGCGCCGGCCCGGCCGCGCCGTCCGTCGCGGAGCTCTGGACGCTGCAGAATCGGCAGTCGCGCGTGCACAGGTCGCCGAGGATCAGGAACGTCGCCGTGCCCTCGGAGAAGCACTCCCCCTTGTTCGGGCAGCGCGCCTCCTCGCACACGGTGTGCAGGTCGAGGTCCTCGAGCAGGGCGCCCGTCGCCCGGTAGGGGCCGGGCACCGGCGGCCGCACCTTGAGCCAGGACGGCTTGCGCGGCGGGGCGACGCCCTCGCGCGGCGCCTGCCCTCCGGGCCGCGTCTGTCCGTCGGGGCGCAGCGTCGCTGTCCGTCGGGCCGCGTCGGTCCGTCGGGCCGCGTCGGTCCGTCGGGGCGCCTCTGTCCGTCCGCCTCGCTCACAGGCTGTGCATCCCCCGCCCCAGACCGCCGAGCGCGGCTTCGCCGATGCCCTCGGCGAGTGTCGGGTGGGCGTGGATCGTCTCGGCCACGTCGTGCAGGGTGAGGCCGGCGCGGGCCGCGAGCGCGAGCTCGTGCACGAGCTCGGTGACGCGCGGCCCGACCAGCGAGGCGCCGAGAACGGCGCCGCCGCCCGGCTCGCAGACGATGCGCACGAAGCCCTCGGCCTCGCCCTCGACGACGGCCTTGGAGACCGCGTTGAAGCGCAGGTGGGCGACCTCGACCTCCCTGCCCTCCGCCTTCGCGCGGTCCTCGGTGAGGCCGACGCTGGCGACCTCGGGGCTGCTGAAGACGCAGTTGGGCACGATGCGGCGGTCGACCGTGAGGCGGCCGCCGGTGACGGCGTTCTCGGCCGCCACCTGGCCCTGGTGATAGGCCCAGTGGGCAAGGAGCGGTGGCCCGGCGACGTCGCCGGCGGCGAACACGCCGTCCAGCGTCGTGCGCTGCGTCTCGTCGGTGACGACGAAGCCGCGGCCGTCGATCTCGACGCCAGCCTCGGCGAGGCCCATGCCCTCGCTGACGGGGCGGCGGCCGACGGCGACGAGGACGCTCGAGGCAACGAGCTCGCGCCCGCCGGCGAGGGCGAGGTGGACGCCGTCGTCCCGCCCCTCGGCGCTCTCGACGCCGGCCTTGAGGACGACCTCGATGCCGGCCTTCTTGAAGGCCTGCTGCAGGGTCTTGCCGACGCGCTTGTCCTCGCCGGGCAAGCAGCTGGTCGAGCATCTCGACGACGGTCACCGCAGTTCCGAGGCGAGCGAAGACGGAGGCGAACTCGCAGCCGATCACGCCGCCGCCGACGATGACCAGGCTGGCGGGCACGTGGTCGATCCGCAGCAGCTCCTCGCTCGTCATCACACGCGGATCGGAGAAGTCGAAGAGGCGGAGACGGATCGAGTCAGAGCCGGTGGCGAGGATGACGGCGTCGCCCTCGAGGGGGCGGCCGTCGTCGAGGGCGAGGCGGCCCGGGCCGACCAGGCGGCCACGCCCGGCAACGACCTCGACCTTGCGCGCCGCCAGCATGTGCTCGACGCCCTCGCGGAGCTGTCGGGCGGTCGCGTCCTTGCGCGCCATGAAGGCGGCGAAGTCGAGGGCGACGCCTTCGGCGCGCACGCCGAAGGCGTCGCCCTCGCGCGCCATCTGCAGGCGCTCGGCGCCGGCCACCATCGCCTTGGTCGGGATGCACCCGCGATTGAGACAGGTACCGCCGATCTCGCGCGACTCGACGACGGCGACCTCTGCCCCGAGTTGCGCGGCGCGCAGCGCCGCGACGTAGCCGGCGGGTCCGCCGCCGAGCACGATCATCCTTGCCATCAGCTCGCCTCCTTGAGCAAGCGCAGGCCCGCCTCGAGGCGCAGCAGCACGCCGCGCCAGAGCCGGTCCGCGTCCACGACCACACCCGTCGCCTCGAGGCCGTCGCCCTCCCACGGCTCACCGAGGAGTGTCTCGACGGCCGCCACCAGCACGTCCGGCGGCCGTCGCTCGAGCACTGACCCGTGCACGAGCACGCGACCCTCACGGCGCGCCTGGGCCACGGCCACCAGCTTCTCCCCGCGCGACATGAGGTCGTGGCGCAGGACGCTGGCGAAGCACAGGGCCGAGCGCTGGTACGGGGTGCCGCGCGCGTCGTCGAGCGTCACCCCAAGGTCGCGCAGGGCGCCGGCGAAGGCGCCGGCGACGAGCTCGTACGGCAAGGCGACGTCGGCCCCGGCTCGAGAGCCGCCACCGAGGGCGTGCGGCGGGAAGGCGACGGCGAACGACCACTCGAAACCCTCGCCGTGCAGCACCGCGCGGCCGCCCGAGGGCCGGCGCACGACGTCGAAGGGCAGCGCCGGCTTGAGCTCGACGGCCTGGAACTTGCCCAGCGAGAGGGCCGGCGGCGCCCACGTGTAACGCCGCGCCATCACCTGGTCGACGGTCTGGAGCAGGCCGTCGTCGAGCGCCATCTGGGCACCGCCTGAGGCGCTCGCGTCGGGCAACACCCTGACGAGGCTCACGGGTACGGCGTCCCCGGCACCGAGGGCGCCACGCGGCGCGGCCCGCTCCTGCCCGTCGCGGCCCTCACGAGGCCGCGGCCCCCTCGTCTTCGGGGAACCGCTGGCGCACGACCGGCTTACGCGCCGCCGACGCCTCGTCGAGGCGGCGCACCGGCAGCGTGTGCGGCGCCGTGCAGACCATCTCCGGGTCCTCGGCCGCCTCGCGCGCGACGGTGCGGAACGCCTCGACGATGCGGTCGAGCGACTCGCGGGACTCGGTCTCGGTCGGCTCGACCATGAGAGCCTCGTCGACGATCTGCGGGAAGTACGTGGTCGGCGGGTGCACGCCGTGATCGAGCAGCCGCTTGGCGACGTCCATGGCCCGCACGCCGTGCTCGCGGAGCGGCGTCGCCGAGACGACGAACTCGTGCATGCAGCGGCGCTCGAAGGGCACGTCGAAGAGGCCTCGCAGCCCGGCGAGGACGTAGTTGGCGTTGAGCACCGCGCGCTCGCTGACCCGGCGCAGGCCGTCGGGGCCGAGGGCGCGGATGTAGGCGTAGGCGCGGACGAGCACGCCGACATTGCCGTAGAAGGTGCGCACCTTGCCGATCGACCGCGGCCGGTCGTGATCGAGGAAGTAGGTGCCGTCCTCGCGCTTCTCGACCGTAGGGACGGGGAGGAACGGCACGAGCTCCTCGCCGACGACGATGGGGCCGGCGCCCGGCCCCCCGCCGCCGTGCGGCGTCGAGAACGTCTTGTGGGTGTTGAAGTGGACGATGTCGAAGCCCATGTCCCCGGGGCGCGAGATGCCGAGCACGGCGTTGGAGTTGGCGCCGTCGTAGTAGAGGAGGCCACCCGCCCCGTGCACCAGCTCGGCGATCTCGAGGATGTGGTCCTCGAACAGGCCGAGCGTGCTGGGGTTGGTGAGCATGAGGCCGGCGATGTCGCCCTCGGCGACGATCTCCCGCAGCCGGTCCATGTCGACCCCGCCGCGGGCGTCGCTCGAGACGGGGGCGGGGTCGTACCCGGCCATGATGACGGAGGCCGGGTTGGTCCCGTGTGCCGTGTCGGGGATCACGATGCGCCGCGGCGCGCGGCCGCGGGCCTCGTGCGCCGCGCGCATGAGCAGCAGGCCGGTGAGCTCGCCGTGCGCGCCCGCCGCCGGCTGCAGCGTGGCGCGGGCGAGGCCGGCGATCTCGCAGAGCCAGCCCTCGAGCGTGTGCAGCAGCTCGAGGGCGCCCTGGGCGAGCGACTCCGGCTGGTAGGGGTGCAGGCCGCGGAAGCCCTCGAGGGCCGCGGCCCGCTCGTTGACCCGCGGGTTGTACTTCATCGTGCAGGAGCCGAGCGGGTAGGCGCCGTTGTCGACGCCGTAGTTCAGCGCCGAGAGGTTCGTGAAGTGCCGGACGATGTCGACCTCGGCGACCTCGGGCAGGCGCGCCGGGCGGGCGCGCCGCAGGGCCGCCGGCACGACCTCGTCGAGCGGCCTGTCGGGCACGTCGAGGACCGGCGTCGTGGCGGCCCGACGACCCGGCCGCGAGCGCTCGAAGATGGTGAGCCGCGGCTCGCGCCCGAGAAGATCGTCGCGGCAGGTGGTCGTCGCCTCGCCGTCAGGCATCGCGCACCTCCCCGGACGAGAGCGCGTCGGCGAGGGCGACGACGAAGGCGTCGATCTGCTCGCGCGTACGCCGCTCGGTGACGGCGAGAAGGAGCACGTCGTCCAGGCCGCCGACGGCCGCTCCGCCGAAGGCGCCGGCGAAGCGGCTCATCGGCACGCCGGCGAGAAAGCCGCGCGGCACGAGCGCGTCGACCAGCCGGGCGGCCGGCACGGGCAGCCGCACGGCGAATTCCCTGAAGACGGGGCCAGTCGTGTGCGCCTCGACGCCGGGCAGCTCGAGCAGGCGCTCGCGCAGATACGCGGCGCGACGGGCGCAGAGCTCGGCCAGCGCCGGGAAGCCCTCCTTGCCCAGCCAACTCAGGTAGACGAGCGCGGCGAGCGCGTTGAGGGCGTGGTTGGAGCAGATGTTGGAGGTCGCCTTCTCGCGGCGGATGTGCTGCTCGCGCGTCTGCAGCGTGAGCACGAAGCCGCGCCGGCCCTCGATGTCGACGGTCTCGCCGACGAGGCGGCCCGGGAGCCGGCGCATGAGCGTCGTCGTGACGGCCATGAAGCCCAAGCCGGGGCCGCCGAAGCTCATCGGGTTGCCGAGCGCCTGCCCCTCGCCGACGGCGACGTCGGCGCCGTAGTCGCCGGGCGGGGCGAGGAGGCCGAGCGAGAGCGGGTCGACGACGGCGACGAAGAGCGCCCCGGCGTCGTGAGCGAGACGCGCCGCCGCGCCCATGTCCTCGAGAGCGCCGAAGACGTTGGGCTGCTGCAGGACCACGGCGGCGACGTCGTCGCCGAGGGCGTCTTGCAGCAACCCCATATCGGTCGCGGCGCCCGCGGCGAGCGGCACGGTCTCGGGCCGCGGCCCGTAGCCCGCCGACTCGGTGGCGAGCACCTGCCGATACTCGGGGTGCACACCCTCGGAGACGATGATGCGCCCGCGCCGCGTCTGGCCGCCGGCGAGGAACGACGCCTCCGCCAGCGCCGTCCCCGCGTCGTACATCGAGGCGTTCGAGACGTCCATGCCCGTCAGCTCGCAGATCGCCGACTGATACTCGAAGATGCTCTGCAGCACGCCCTGGCTGCGCTCCGGCTGGTAGGGCGTGTAGGCGGTGAGGAACTCGCCGCGCGAGACGATCGCGTCGACGATCGCCGGCACGTAGTGGTCGTACACGCCGGCGCCGAGGAAGGAGACGAGGCCGGAGGCCGGGCAGTCGGCCCCGGCCAGTCGCGTCAGCTCGGCCGTCAGCTCGGCCTCGGCGAGGCCCGCCGGCAGCGCCAGCTCCCCATGGAAGCGGACGTCCTCAGGGATCTCGGCGAAGAGCTCCTCGACGCTGTCGGCGCCGACGGCGCCGAGGAGCTCCCGGACGTCCGTCTCGCTGTGCGGTGTGTAATCCAGCGGGGGCCTCCCGGTCACGCCTCGGCGAGGAACTTCTGGTACGCCTCGGCGTCCATGAGGCCCTCGAGCTCGGCCTGGTCGCTCAGGCGGACGCGCAGGATCCAGCCCTCACCGTAGCAGTCCTCGTTCACGAGCTGCGGCTCGTCCTCGAGCACGGCGTTCACGTCGGTGATCTCGCCGGAGAGCGGCGCGAACACGTCGCTCACCGCCTTCACCGACTCGAGCTCGCCGTACGGCGCCCCGGCGGTGACGGTGTCGCCGACGTCGGGCAGGTCGGCGTAGACGATCTCGCCGAGCGCGTCCTGGGCGAACCAGGTGATGCCGAACACGGCCTCGTCACCCTCGAGACGGACCCAGTCGTGCTCCCTGTAGTACTTCAGGTCCTGGGGGTAGCTCTCGGCGGCCATCGCTCCTCCTGGGTGGGGTGTACGCGGGTTGAGACGGACGTGCCCGAAGGGGACAGAGAGAAAACGCAGGTCTGGCGCACGGGCTGCCTCCTCCGCTCTCGACGCCGACGGGTCGCTCACGCTCCCTGTCGGACCTCTCTCGGAGGCGACGCTTCAGGGGCCCGTCCGACCGCGCTCCACTTGCCTGAGAGATTCGACGCCCTACGCGTCTTGCCCCTTCGGCGCCCGCCGTCCCCGAGGGGACCGGGCTCTCACGCGGCCTTCGACCGGGCTGCCGGCCTTCGCCGGCCGATTCACTGTAGCAGCGGCCGACCGGTCGTTCAACGCGTCGGCGACGCAGACGGCAGCGACGGCGACCGGGGCGCCAGAGACGCGGCCGAGACGGGGCGCGGTGGAGCGCGGCCTCACGCGACGCGGCGGGCCCGGCGTCGCCCGACCGGCGCCCGGGGCGCCCCGCGTCGCCCGGCCCGGCGCGGCCGGAGCGCCCGCACGCGTGGCTGCCGGTGCTAGACTCGCTCATCGTGGATGAGCGCACGACAGATGAGCGCACGGAGGGACGGGCCGGCGAGCCCGGAGCCCGGCCTCCCGCCACGGCGAGCGACGGATCGGTCGACAGGCGGGATCGACGCGGCGGCGCTGCCCGAGGGCTACGCGGTGCGGCGACCGACGCGCGACGACTTCGATCGAGGTCGTCGCGCTCCTGGTGGCCGCCGACCTCGCCCTCGTCGGCGACACCGACTGGAGCCCCATGGAGCTCGGCTTCCACTGGCGCCGGCCCCGCTTCTCGCTCGAGCGCGACGCCTGGGTCGTCGAGCGCGGCGGCGCGCTCGTGGCTTACGCCTGGTCGTTCAACGACGAACCCGAGGGGCAGCCGACCGGCCACCTCGCCCTGGAGCCGCACCACCGCGACCCGGCGCTCGCCCGCCACATCCTCGCCCTGATCGAGGCACGCGCCGCCGATCAGCTCCGCACCACCACGTGGGGCGAGCGCGCGATCGGCGTCTCGTTCCTCGAAGAGGACGACCTCCAGCGCGAGGTCTACGAGGGCGCCGGCTACGCCCAGGCCCGGGTCTACGAGCGGCTCGGCGTCGCCGCGACCGAGGTGCGCGAGCTCGACGAGGCGCCTGAGGGCATCGAGGTCCGCACGATGCGCCGGCCCGACGACGAGCGCGCCGTCCACGCCTGCGTCGAGGAGGCCTTCGCCGACCACTTCCGCTACGCGCCCCTGCCGTTCGATGAGTTCTGGGCGCCCTTCGACGAGACGCCGCCCGAGAAGCAGATCTGGCTCGTCGCCTGTGACGGCCCCGAGATCGTCGGCGCCGCCCTCGGCCTGTCGATGGAGCGCTACGGCTACGTCGACCTGCTCGCCGTGCGGCGCCCCTGGCGCGGCCGTCACATCGGGCTCGCTTTGCTCGTCGAGACCCTCGTCCGCCTCCGCGACCTCGGTCACGACCAGTTCACGCTGGGGGTCGACGCCACCAACCCCACCGGCGCCCCGCAACTCTACCGGCGCGCCGGGATGAGCCTCCGTCAGCGCGTGCTGTACTACGAGAAGCCGATGCCCTGAGGCGGCGAGCGAGCGCGGCCCGCGCCGCCTCCCCGCCTTCAGGACGTCTCCCCGCGTGCCGATACCCGAAGTGCGGGCGGCGGCAGGGCACGCCCCCGCGCCGTGGTCACGCGAGAGGAGCGATCACGCACGGCGCACGACGCGACAGCCGCACATCCCCCTCGCTCGACGTCCATCGCCGCCTTCGTCGGCGTCGCCGTCGTGCCCGTCGTCGCGTACGCGTCCCTCTCGTCTCTCGCCACGGTGCCGGCCGCCACCTCCCTCGTGGTCGTCGTGGGTCTCGCCACCGCGGCCGCGGCGGCGCTGGGCATGGCGACCCGCAGACGGTCTCGGCGGGCGGACCCCGGCGCCGAGATCGAGGAGCTCAGCGACCGTGTCGAGAGCCTCTCGCAGTGCCTCGTCCATCTGAACGTGTTCGGCGAGACCCTGGCCGACACACCCGACGTGCAGACCCTTCTCGCGCGCATGATCCCCATGATCGAGCGAACGTTCGACGCCGACTGGGGCAGGCTTCACCTGGTCGCCGACGACGGGGGTGTCCGGGTCGTCGGCGCGCGGGACGGCGTACCCGCGAGCGCCGCGGTCGCGCTGCGCCACGTGCTCGCCAGCGCCCAGCCGGTGTGCCTGCCTCACCCGCAGGGTGAGACGAGCCCCCTCGCACCGGACATCACCGTCGACGACGCCGGCAGCCTCATGGCGGTCCCGCTGATCTGTGGCGGCCGGGTGACCGGGGCGCTCGTCGTCGGCGCCCGCGAGCGCCGGGAGTTCTCCCAGCGCGACACGGGCGTCTTGTCGACGATCGCGGCGCAGATCGCCGTCTCCGTCGAGAACGCCGCGAACTACCGCAAGCTCGAGGAGAGCTACCTCGCCACCATCAGCGCCCTCGCCTCCGCCATGGAGGCGAACGACGAGTACACGGCCGACCACGCCGAGACCATCGCGAGGATGGCCGTCGCGGTGGGCGCCGAACTCGGCCTCGGCGAGGCCGAGTTGCGCCGACTCCGCTGCGCCGGCCTGCTCCACGACATCGGCAAGATCGGCGTGCCGCAGCCGGTGCTCCACAAGAACACCATGCTGAGCCCGGGCGATGCAGCGCGGATGGCGGAGCACACCGTCATCGGCGAGCGCATCGTGTCGCAGGCGGAGTATCTGCGTCCGGTCGCCCCGCTGGTCCGCGCGTCCCACGAGCGCTGGGACGGGCACGGCTACCCCGACGGGCTGGCCGGCGAGGAGATCCCGCTGGCGTCGCGCATCGTCTTCGTCTGCGACGCCTTCCACGCCATGACCTCGGACCGCCCGTACCGGCGCGCCCTGCCGGTGAGCGAGGCGCTCGACGAGCTGCACGCGCAGGCCGGACGGCAGTTCGACCCGCGCGTCGTCGACGCCTTCGTGCGGGCCCTGCCGGGCCTCGTCGGCCGAGCCGGCCGCCACGAGCGAGCCGGCCTCCGACGGCGCCGCGGCGCGACCGCGCCGCCCGTGCTCGGCCTCAGCCGAAGTGGCAGCTGCGGTCCTCAGGTCGGGCTCGCCCGGATCGCCAGGCGTTGCGCAGGTAGCTCGCGCAGGTCTGCCTCAGTGCCCGCAGTCGACCGCGGGCAGCCGTGCTCCCGCCCGGGGGTCGGGAGGTCGAGCGCGAAGCCTCGCCGCAGTCGAGACAGATGAAGTCGTGGGTCGGCATGCGTGCAGGATACCCCGAGGCCCGAGGGCCGCCGGGTCAGCTACAATCACAGGCTCTGCGACGAGTGCCGCAGGGACCGACGCGCGCGGCAGGAGGGTCGGCAAGAGCACGGTGGGCTGGTTCGACGCTGACAAGGCGAAGTACGTGACGCTCGCCACGGCGTGGGTCGTGCCGGCGTCGCGACGCTGCGTGCAGTGCGGCATCTGCTCCTTCAACTGCCCGATGGCGATCGACGTCCGCGGCCACGTGTGGCGTGACGAGCCGGTGCACGACGGCCGCTGTCTGACCTGCGGCGAGTGCGTGAAGCGCTGCCCGCGCGGGCTGCTGCGCTTCGCACCGATCGCCGCGGTCGAGGCCCCCGGCGCGAACGGCGGTCTGGCCCGCACGAGCCGCAGCAGCCTCTCCCGCGAGCAACGAGCCCGCTGACATGGCCAGACGCCACGTGCTGATCGGCGGCGGACCGGGCGACCATCGCGGCGGCCGAGTCGATTCGCGCGGCGACGACGACGCCGAGATCGTCGTCGTCAGCGCCGACCCGCACGGCTACTACTCGCGCCCCGGACTCGCGTACCACCTCGCCGGGGAGCTGCCCGAGGAGCGGCTCTTCCCCGTTCACCCCGCGACCTCGCCGCCCTCCGCGTCGAGGTGGTCCGTGAGCGCGCGGTCGCCGTGGACCTCGCCCGACACCGCGCGACGCTCGACGAGCGGACGCGAGCTGCGCCTACGACCGCCTGCTGCTCGCGACCGGATCGCAGGCCGTGCCGGCGAAGGTGCCCGGCGCCGAGCTGGACGGGGTCGTCAAGCTGGACGACCTCGACGACGCGCGCGACATCGTCCGCCGCTGCAGGACCGCCACGGCGGCGGTGGTGGTCGGGGGCGGCATCACCGCGCTCGAGCTCGTCGAGGGTCTGGCGGCACGGGGGGTGCGCGTCGACTATCTCATGCGGCAGGACCGCTACTGGAGGAACGTCCTCTCGGAGGCCGAGTCACGACTGGTCGAGGACCGGTCTGGCTCAGGAGGGCGTGCGCCTGCGTCATCACACCGAGCTCGCCGGCGTCGTCGGCCGCAACGGCCGCGTCGTGGGCGTGGAGACGGGCGACGGGGCGACCATCCCCTGCGAGCTCGTCGCCGTCGCCATCGGCGTGCGCCCGCGCATCGAGCTGGCGCAGGCTGCGGGCCTCGAGTGCGGCCGCGGCGTGCTCGTCGACGAGTACCTTCGCACCGGCGCCGACGACGTCTTTGCGGCCGGGGACATCGCCGAGACGCGCGATCCCGCCACCGGGCGTCGCACGCTGGACGTGCTGTGGAACTCGGCGGTGGCCGAGGGCCGTGTCGCCGGCCTCAACATGGCCACACGGCCCGCCCACGTGTACGAGAAGCGGGCCGCCCTCAACATCACACGCCTGGCCGGCCACAAGACGACGATCATCGGCACCGTCGGCAACGGCGAGGACGCCGATCTCCAGGCGCTCGCCCGGGGCGACAGCCAGAGCTGGTCGGAGCTGGGCCCGGCGACGCTCGTCGCAGCACGCGAGCGGCGATGCCCGCGTCCGGCTCGAACTGGGTGAGCGCGCCCTCGCTCGGGGCGGTCGTCATGGGCGATCAGGCTCTCTCCTTCCCTCTGCAGGAGCTCGTGGAGGCGCGCGCCGACGTGAGCGCTCATCGCCGAGCGCCTTCGGCAGCGGGAGGCGCCGGTCGCCGACATCGTCACTGCGTTCTGGCAGGACTGGACGGCGACGGCGTGCCTAGACGCGCCCCGGAACTCTGGTACGCGGCGGGGGCGATCCTGGCGATCACGCTCGGCTACGGAGCGACGTACCTGCGGGCGGACGCTCTCCCTTCGGCATCCGGGCTCGCCGGTCACGGCATCGGGATCGCGGGATTCATCCTCATGCTGATGACGGCGACCCTCTACTCGGTGCGGAAGCTGCGCACCACGGCGCGCTGGGGCAGCATGGCCGCCTGGCTGAGGTTTCACATGGTGACCGGTCTCGTCGGGCCGTACATGGTGTTGCTCCACACGGCGATGCGGTTCCGGGGCCTGGCCGGACTCGCGATGCTCCTGACCGCGGTCGTCGTCGTCAGCGGCCTGATCGGCCGCTACCTCTATACGGCCGTCCCGCGAGACGTCGAGGACGGCGTCTCCAGTGGCGGCGTCGCCCGCGGACGGGGCAGAGCCGGCCTCCCGGGCGACGGCAACGGAGCCCCCCGGGAAGGCAGAGGCCCGGCGCCCTCGGCGGGAGCGAGCGCGACGTCGACCGCCGGCGCGCCCAGCTCGCCAGGCGCCGGAGGGCGCTCGCGGTCTGGCACACCCTGCACGTCCCGCTCGCCTGGGCGCTCTTCGCCGCCGCCTTCGTCCACGTCGTGGCAGCGCTCTACTACGCGACCCTGCAGCGCTAGACGGAGCTGGTGAGGCACACTTGAACACGCAGACCGGCCTTCCGTCTCGAGCCTGGGATCGCGGCGGCCGTCGTCCTCCTCGCGGGCGTTCTCGTGTGGGCTCTGGCGAGGGGCCCGGTGCTGTTCAGCCCCGGGCCCCTCAACGCGAGCCGCAGCGGCCGCGCCCCTGGGCGGCGTCGCCAGCCACGCCGCGCTGGAGAGCGACTGCGGCGCCTGCCACCCGGCGCCCTGGAGCTCCGCCACCATGGCCGACCGCTGCCTCGACTGTCACGAGGAGATCGGCGATCGGATCGCGGACGGGAGAGGGGCTGCACGGCCGGCTGGCCGGCACCGCGGACTCGCCCACCTGCCACGGCTGCCATCCGGAGCACGGCGGTCCGCGAGCGGCGCTCACCGTCCTCGACAAGGAGGCGTTCCCGCACGAGGTGACCGGCTTCTCGCTCGCCACGCACGAGCGCGTGGACGAGGGCGACCCGGTCGCCTGCGGCGACTGTCACCCCGGACGACTGGGCGCCGTTCGACCAGGCCGTGTGCACCGAGTGTCACGCCGAGCTCGACGCCGCGTTCATGCGCCGGCACGCGGCCACCTGCGGCGAGGACTGCCTCCCGTGCCACGACGGCAGCGGTCTCGACGGAGCCGGCTTCGATCACGCCACGACCGGGTTCGAGCTCAGCGGCGACCACGCCGGCGTCGCCTGCACGGAGTGCCACGCCGGCGCCCGCTCCGCCGACGATCTCGAAGGCGACGCCGCACGACTGCTACTCGTGCCACCGAAGGACGACGAGCACGACGGGGCGTACGGGCGGGCATGCGGCGACTGTCACACCGCCGAGAGCTGGGACGACGTGACCTTCGACCACTCCGTCTTCCCGCTCGACCACGGCAGCGAGGAGCGCACGGCCGCTGCGCGCACCTGTCACCCGGAGAGGACGACCGCTACACGTGCCACGGGTGCCACGAGCACAGCAGGGACAAGGTCATCGAGCAGCACAAGGGGCAGGGCCTCAGCCGACTGAAGGACTGCGTCCGCTGCCACCCGGGTGGCGAGAGGCCGAGATTAGACGACGACGACGGCACGGCCTCGCCTCGTGGTCGGCCGACTCGACGGCGCTGCGTCGGTGCGACACGCCGCTCGCGCTGGTAAGGTCGCCCAGGCGAGACGGACGCGGGCGGACACGGCTGGTACGGGTGGTCGCGGATGCGCGTCGACGCGACAGGCGAGACTCCTGCTCGGCGAAACCCGACGCGAGACCGCCGTCGGAGCCGTCGACGGTCCGGCCGCTCCTCGCCGGCCCGGCGGCGTCTCAGCACGCGCCGCACCGGGCGACGTGAGCCGGCGCTTGGCGACAACGAGTCGAGAGCGGCCTGCACGTGACCCATGGCGATCGGAGCGGTCGTCATGACAGCCGCTCGGTGACGGGCTCTGCTCGGCCCCGAGGCCGCGGCGCGCTATCGCCGCCGCGTTCGCCGTCGGCGCTGCTGCGCTCACGTTCGACGTGTTCGTGCGCCTCATCACTGCGCCTCGAGGACGTCCGCGGCCAACGTGAGCTGGCGGTTCTCGATCGACATCGAGTCCGACGGCGCGGCCTGCGTACGTCCACCGCATGGTGATCGGGGTTATGCGCCATGGGCATCGCGGCGCCGGTCGTCGGGCTCCGCGTCGCCGCTGACGTAGCCGTCGAGGCTGGTCGATGCAGCTCGTCGCCGCCGCGTTCGGCGTCGGCGTCGCCGCTCAAGGGCAGCTCTGGACCGAGCTTCGCCGTCTTCATCCTGCTCGCCTCGGAGGACGGTCTACTGGACGACGGATTCGCCGGGGACGGCTCTCGGTCGACAGCGGTGATCGTCGCGGCGCTGCGTCGGCCTGCTGCTCATCGCTCGGCTATGGCGCGCTCTGGGCAACGCGCGCGACGGTCGGCGGCTCCGGCATCGCCGCCGACGTGGCCGTCGGGCTGGTCGATGCGTCGTCGACGGATCGCGCTCGCCGTCATCTGCCTGCTCAAGGGCAAGCTCTGGACCGAGGTTCTTCGGCACGTGCTTCATCGCCGCTCGTCGGCTGGGTCAGGCGCGATCCGCATCGCGCGACCGCGCTGACTCGCCGTGGGCCCGACCGGCGCTGACGCGACGACAAGCCGAAGAAGCGATGGCCCAAGGCGGCAGCGCCGGGAAGACTCACATGAACGCCACGTGGCGCGCCTGGCGCACGGCGTTCTCATCGGACCTTCGTGGCCGGCACGAAACCGCACCTGGCGGCGAGGACGTCAGAGCCGAGGCCGACAACGTCGCCGGCGGACAGACCCGCGGCCGCCGAGTCACGGGCCGGCCGACGCGTCGGTGTCGCGCCGACAAGGTGCCCGGCAAGAGCTGACGCTGCGCTGCGCGCGGTGTCAGACGACGACCGCGGTGCCGGTCGCGCTGACCATCACGCGTATTGGCGGCGAACGCCGAGCTCCGCCTCGATGTCGAGGGTCACGTCCGACGAGGGCTTGGCGCCGAGGTCGGCGGCGCCGACCGGCGAGCCGTCAGGGGACGGTGATCGTCCCCTCCCGGTCCATCGGGTAGGTCTTCGGGAAGTCCTCGGCCGAGAGCCGTCGGACGAGGCGCGCCGCGGCGTGACTCGAGTCGACCTCCGGCACCCCGTGCCCCTGCAGGCGCAGCGACAGCCAGCGCCCTCCGCGGATGCGGCCCTTCTCGTCGACCCTGACGGTGAGCAGGCCGGAGAGCCCCAGGTTGCCGCCGGTCCCGAAGTTGTCCCAACCGGCGAAGTTGCCCAGGGAGTAGGCGATCAGCTTGCCACGATAGCGCTCGATGCCGCGGATCACGTGCGGTCCCGAGCCCAGGACGAGATCGGCGCCGGCGTCGACGACCGCGTGCGCGAAGGCGCGCGAGTCGCCGCGGTTCTCGCCGTAGGCGTACTCGGTGCCCTTCGGGCGTGTGGGTCTCGTCGGCGCCCTCGGCGCCGGCGTGGATCAGCACGACCACCACGTCGGCCTTCTCGGCGGCGCGGCGCACGAGCGCCTCGGCGGCGGGGATGTCGAGGAGGCTCTGGTTCCACGAGTAGGGCGAGAAGCCGAGGACGGCGACCTTGACGCCGTCGACGCGGACGACGGTCACCTGGCCGGGCAGCCCCGTGTACTCGACGTCGTTGCGCTCGAGCGCCGCCTTCGTCTGCTCGAGCCCGCGCGCGAGGTAGTCGTGGCTGTGGTTGTTCGCGAGGCTCACGAGGTCGATGCCCGCCCACGGCAGGGCCTTGGCGTACGAGGGCGGCGCCTGGAAGGCGAAGCAGACCTCCGAGTCGCTGTCGTCGCACTTCGACGGGCCGCCCTCGGAGTACGTCCCCTCGAGGTTGGCGATCATGAGGTCCGGGGCGCGCAGCTGGTCGCGCACCTGCGCGAAGAGGGCGCGCCCACCGTCCGGCGGCAGCCCGTACTTCGACCCCGGCGTGGTGTCGCCGACCCAGCCGATCTCGATGACCTTCAGCGGCGTCGCCGTGGCCGCGGGGACGGCGACGCCGAGGGGCTCGCCGCGGCGACTGGCCGACGGCGACGCGGTCGGGGCGGCCCCGAGGTCGGGGCCGCCGAACACGCCGCCGGCGCCCCACGCCCAGGCGCCGGCGGCGAGCGCCGCCGCCAGCACCGCGACCGCGGCGATGCCGACGAGCCACCGCCGTCGGCCCCTCCCGGCGCTGCGGTAGACGCGGGGTCGTCGGGGCGGCGGGGGCCGTCGCTCATGCCGCCGCCCCCGTCACCCGCTCTCCTCGGCCCGCCGTACGCGGCGGCGCACGACGCGCCAGACCAGACCCGGCTCCTCGAGGTGCAGGAGCGCGGGCGGCGCCCACGTAGGCGGCGCCGCTCACCGCGACCGTCAGCGAGAGGGCGGCGAGCACCTCGAAGAAGGTGTCGCCGACCAGGCCGTCCAGCACCCACCACGTCGCCGCCGCGACGGCGGCGAGGGCGGCGGCGCAGGCCAGCGCCTTGCCCGTCGCCGCCCCGATCCGGCGGCCCTCCTCGCGGCCGATCCGGTGCCGCAACAGGTAGGCGAGCACGACGGTGCTGAAGACCGAGACCAGAGAGGTCGCAAGCCCGATGCCCGCCGTGCCCAGCGGCTCGATGAGCACCAGGATGAGCCCGGCGTTCAGCACGAGGTTCGCCAGCCCGACGTAGAGCGGCAGCCACACGCGCTGCATGCTCTGGAAGCTGCGGTTGAACAGCATGTTGACGTTGGCGAAGGTCAGCCCGACGGCCAGGGCGACGAGGACGGAGGCGACGGCGCGTCGTGTCGCCCGCCGAGAACGCCTGCCGCTGGAAGACGACACGTACGATCGGTGCGGCCAGCACCATGAACCAGGCGACGAACGGCAGCGAGACGAAGACGGTCTGCCGGATGCCCGTCGAGAGCGTCTCGCGAAAGCGCCCAGCGTCGTGCTGGGCGATGAACCGCGAGAGGGACGGGAAGAGCACGGTGCCGATGGTGACGGCGAAGATGCCCTGCGGCAGGGTGTACAGCCGGAAGGCGTAGTGGAGCTCGGCGGCGGCGCTGCTGCTCACGTACTGCGCGAAGTAGAGGTCGACGAGGGCGTTGAAGTTCACGATCCCGAGGGTGATGGCGATGGGCACCATCAGGCCGAGGACGCGGCGCAGGTACGGATCGCCGAAGTGGAAGTTGATGCGCAGCGGCTCGCCGATGGCGTGCATCGCCCAGGCCAGCAGGGCGAGCTCGGCGACCGTGCCGGCCAGGGTGCCCCAGGCGAGCGCCGGCACGCCCCACGAGGAGTGCCAGAGCGAGACGAAGACGATGATGACGAGGTTCCAGACGATGCTGACGACGGCGGGCATGACGAAGCGCTCGTGGGCGAAGAGGACGCCCGTGATCACCCCGGCAAGGGAGAGGACGAGGATCGTGGGGCCGACGATGCGCAGGTAGTCGACCGCCGCGGCCGTGGCCTCGACGGTCGTCGTGAGCTCGGGGTACACGGCGCGCACGATGGGTTCGGCGGCCACGAGGAGCACGACGGTGGCCGCCCCCACGAGGGCGAGCATGAAGCCGAGCAGCGCCCCGGTGACCCGCCGTCGCGCGGGTGGTGTCGCCGACGGTGATCAGGGCCACGAGGATCGGGACGAAGGCGGCGCTGATGGCGGCGTCGGCGAAGAGCTGGCGGATCACGTTGGGCACCGCCGACACCGACACGAAGGCGTTGTAGTCGGCGCCGACACCGTAGACGCCGGCGACCAGCACCTCGCGGGCCAGACCGACCACCCGCGAGACGGCGGTCGCCGTGGCCATGAAGACCGCCGCCAGGGCCAGCCTGCGCGTGCGCTCGCTCACGGGCGCGGCCCGCCCTCCGGGCCCGCCGCGCCGCATCGCCTACCGTCGTTCCGTGCGTCGATGGTCAACGAGCAGAGCCTCCCTGCTGCCGGCATGCCACGGGACGGCTTCGCGGCGCGCGCCCGGATACCTTGGCGCGCGCCCCGCCGCCCGGCCGACAGTCTGTCACGCGACGCCGGGAGCCCCAAGCCGAGGCGGATGGGCACGAAGCGTTGTCTGTTTGCGAAACTGACACCGCCCATCGGTCAAGGAGTCACCCGCCACTTCCGTTAAGAACGACGTACGGACCGGCCGTAGCCCCCGTTCCTTCCAACCTGGAGGAAGCCAATGCGCACGTTCTGGATCATCACTCTTGTCCTCGTCACCGTCCTCGTGATGGCGACCGCGGCGTCCGCCTCGGTCCGAGACAGCGTCGCCTCGCTCGTCGGCGACAGGACCGGCGCCGCGGAAGACAGCGGCGACGGCGGCACCTTCACGGTGACGGCGACCAAGCACCGGCGAGGCGAGCCCATGCCAGGAGCGTGGACCGTCAAGGCCACGACAAGGCCGCGACCGCGAACGCCGGGTGAGGCACCGGCCCTTCCGCTCGACCCGTGTGGAGCCTTCCGGTGACGGCGACTGCGACGCCGACCGCACGGGCGACGAGATCGCCCCGGTCGGGCCCGAGGCCGAGGTGCAGCCCGAGGAGCCCGTGGCGGACGAGACCGCGACCAAGAAGGAGAAGGGCAAGGCCGAGACCGTGGCGGAGTGACGTCCGCCTGACGCTCCTCACCCTGTCAGCATGAGGGGGACGGGCGGCGGAGCCTCTCCCGGGAGAGGCTCCGCCGCCCGCGTGCTTTCGCAGTACCTTGTCAGCGCCGGCGCGGCGCGATCTCGGCGTGTCGCGGTACCCGGAGACGGTGTACGGTTCGCGACATGGAGCGACGTCCTCGCCCTGATCCCCGGCTACCAGGAGGGTCCGCGCATCGGCGCGGTCGTCGAGCGCGCCCGGGCGTTCCTGCCGGTCGTCGTCGTCGACGACGGCTCGACCGACGACACGGCCGCGCGAGGCCGAGGCCGCCGGCGCGACCGTCCTGCGCCAGGTCCCGAACGCCGGCAAGGGTGCGGCGTTGCGCATGGGCTTCCGTCACGCACTCGAGGAGGGCGCGACGGCCGTCGTCACACTCGACGCCGACGGCCAGCACGACCCGGCCGAGATCCCCGCCTTCCTCGCCGCCTTCCGCGAGACACGCCCCGAGCTCGTCCTCGGCTGCCGCGACTTCGCCGGCATGCCGCCGCTGCGGCGGCTCTCCAACACGCTCGGCACCTGGGTGTTCTCGGCCGCCGTCGGGCGCCGCGTGGCCGACAACCAGTCCGGCTACCGGCTCGTCGGCCGGCGACTGATGAGCGCTCTGCTCGACAGCGATGAATCCGGCTTCGAGTTCGAGGTCGAGATGATCGCCCGCTGCATCGCCCTCGGCCTGCCGCTCGCCGAAGTGCCGATCAGGACCATCTACGCCGGCGAGCCGAGCCACATCCGCAACTTGCAGCACGTGAAGCATTTCCTGCGCGTGAGCGGCAAGGCGCGGCGGATCGTCAGGGGCGGCTGAGCGGCACCGCGGCGGCACCGGCGCTCCCGGGCCGCACCGGTCCCGGCGAACGTTCAGGCTTGCCGCGGGGCGATGCCGGCGGTGCCGGCCACGCGCTCAACGACCTGTCTGACGTCGCCATGACGCTGAGGCTCTGGAATACGGGGCGGGGCGGCCGTCAGGCCGCCCCGCCCCGTAGGCGCTGAGGGGATTCTCCGGACTCCCCCCGTCACTCGAGGTGGTCGGGCACGGTGGTGAGGTAGATCCCGGCCCAACCGTAGTCGGCGTCGGCCATGCCGACGTTGAGGGCAAGAGCGTCGCCGCGGAAGCCGTCGCGCTCGATGCCCATCGCCGTGACCGGAAGCCCCACCGAGGTCTCCAGATTGTCGGCCATCGGGTCGATCAGCGACCCGTCCATGCCCGTCCAGACCATCGCAGAGTACGGGAGCGTGCCGGGGCCCTTGCGGAGGTAGATGCCATCGACGACGTCCGTGTAGTCGCCGTCCACGATCTCGCCGTCGCGGTCTTCATCGGCGGTGGCGCCGCTGAGCGGCGCCGCGCCCCCGGTGGTGCCACTCCTCGGCGACCGCGGGCCACCCGAGCCTTGCCGAGACAGGGGGCGCCGCAGCCGGCCCGAGCGGCGCCGGCGCTCCGGCTAGCACTCCGGCTCGGCGCGCACCTCGTCCTTGATCCGCTTGATGTGCCCGCGGCCGAGGCCCTTGACCTCGCAGCCGAGCTCGAAGTAGCGCCGGATCTTGTCGTCGCTGAGGATGCCGAAGCAGTCGATCACGGCGACGGGCCCGCCGGCCCACGCGACGACCTCGTCGGGCTCGAGCTCGAGGTACGGCGCGTGGGGCACGGCCAGGATCGACCGCGTCGACGCCCTGCAGCGCCGCGACGAGGTCCTGCTGCACGCGGAGCTCCGTCAGCTCGTCCTGGTTGCGGAAGAACCGCGACCAGGAGTGCCCCGGCGCCGGGTAGTCGTCCTGCTTCTCGAACTCGTACCAGTGCTCGACGTAGGGGTCGTGGACGCGCATCTCGGCGCCCATCTCGGTGAGCTTGCGGACGACGATCTCGGAGCCGCTGTAGCGCGTGTCGCCGACGTCCTGGCGGTAGCTCGCGCCGCAGACCAGCACCTCGGCGCCGGCGATCGAGCGCGCCCATGTTGCGCAGGGCGTCGCGCGTCAGCTCGGCGACGTGCAGGGCGCGCGTGTCGTTGATGTCGATCGCCGTCGGGCGTGATCTTGAAGACCTGTCGCCGTCCTCGAAGCCGAGGATGTGCTTGTAGGCCCAGTAGCCCAGGCCGCCGTCCTTGGGCAGGCAGTAGCCGCCGATGCCGGGGCCGGGGAAGATCATGTTGCTGTGCGTCGGGCGCATCTTGATGGCCTTGATGACCTTGATGAGGTCGACGCCGTTGCGCTCGGCGAAGAGGCTCCACTCGTTGAGGAAGGCCAGGATCGTGGCGCGGTAGGAGTTCTCGACGATCTTGGTGGTCTCGGACTCGATCGGCCGGTCCATGACGGTGAGCGGGAATTCCTCGGTGTTGAGCACCTCGCTGCAGGAACTTCTCGACGCGCGCGCGGGCCTCGTCGTTGCAGCCGCTGCAGACGCGCCAGAAGTCGCGGATGCTGGCCACGTACTCGCGGCCGGGCATGACGCGCTCGAAGCTGTGGGCGAGGAGCGGCGTCGGCCTCGATGCCGCGCGCGGCGAACGCCTTCTTGAGGATCGGCCAGGCGACGAACTCGGTCGTGCCGGGCGCGACGGTCGTCTCGATCAGCACCAGGCAGTCCGGCGGGATCCGCTCGCCGATGGTCTCGATCGTCGCCTCGAGCGCGGCCATGTCGGCCTCGCCGCTGCGCATGTTGCCGAGCTCGCTGCTTGACGTAGTCGCACTGCACGTCGACGACCACGCAGTCGGCGAGCTTCAGGCAGTCGCTGTTGAAGGTCGCGATGAGCGTCTTCTTCTCGAGCACGCAGCGGCGCGATCATCGGGTCGACCTCGGGGTCCTCGGCCTTCACCGGCGAGACGCCCCGGTTGAGCAGGCGGGATCTTCCAGAAGCTGCGCGGGCTGGGCCGCTGGCAGCCGATGACGAACTTCGTCGGCTTGCCCGTCTGCGTCGGTCGTGTCGGCGACGATGGCGGCCATGACGGCGCCGACGAAGCCGACGCCCATGACGACGACGACTTCCTTGCCCTCCGCGCGCGCCTGCGCGGCGAGGCGCTCGAGGCGCTGCGTACTCGGCGGCGTAGTCTTCCTTCGCGGGGAGCGGGAACTTCTCGCCGCTCGGGCTTACTGAGTACTCGGTCATCGGGCGGCCCCTTCGCGCGCGAGTCGTCGTTCGTCGGCGGGCCCCTGCGGCCCCCGTCGTCACGCGGCGGGGACGTGAGACGGGTCCGCCGCGTCCCGCCATTATCAGGCAGGATGGGTCTTCCTGCCACGCGGTGCGTCAGACGACCGGGGCCGGGCCCCGGCAGCTCGCGGCGGAGACCCGCGGCGAACCCCGGCGAGTCAGTCGACGGCGGCGCGCAGCGCCAGCACGCGCCGCACGGCGGCCCGATACGCCGGCCCGTCGAGCCGGTCGCGCTCGAGGGCACGCGCGAGAGCATCGACCGCGCGCGTGCCCTCACTCAGCCTCCTGCCGGCGCACAGGAGCAGATCCATGCCGGCCTCGGTAGCGAGGATCGCGCGGTCCTCGATGGGGCCGTAGCCGCGGAGGCCGGCGACGCCGAGCGAGTCGGTCACCGTGACGCCGGTGAACCCGAGCCGGCCCCGCAGCTCCTCGCCGATGACGACGGGCGACAGGCCCGCCGGCCGGTCGTCGAGCGCCGGGTAGACCGCCCACGACGCCATCACGAGGCGCAGACCGGCGGCGATCGCCGCCTCGTAAGGCGCCTCGTCGACGGCGCGGAGCTCCGCGAGCGACACGTCCACGATCGCAGGCCCTTTGTCGGTGTTCTCGAACGACCCGGCCGCGCCCAGCCCCGGGAAGTGCTTCGCCGTCGCCGCCACACCCGTCCGCTGCTGCGCGTCGACGAAGGCCGCGCCGAGGCGGCCGACCAGAGCGGGGTCGGTGCCGAAGGAGCGCCGGGCGTCGTCGATGAAGCCGCCCGCCGGCCGGGCGACGTCGAGCACCGGGCCCAGATTCACGTTGACGTCGGCGCCCCGCAGATTGAGGCCGGCGGCACGACCGGCCGCACGAGCGGCAGCGGCAGGATCGGTGGAGAGCCCGATGGTCTTGTGCGAGGCGAAGGGCTCACCGGGAAGGCGGCGCACGTAGCCGCCCTCCTGGTCCACCATGATGAGCAGCGGCTGCTCGATGGGGCTCCGCGCCGCGGCCTTCTGCAGCCGCGCGATCACGCGGCGGATCTGCGCATGGCTCGCGATGTTCTCGGCGAAGAGGATCACGCCCGCCGCCTCCCCGGCCTTGATGGCGGTGAGCAGGCGGCGCGGCGGCGTCGGCCCGGAGTAGCTGTAGATCACCCGCTGGCCGGCCAGCTGGCGCGCGGTGAGTGACAGAACCGCCGAGGGGGCGCCGTGGGGGCGCGGGCGCGCGGCCGGGCGAGGTCGCGCCGCGACAGTCGCCGCGGTGCTGCTTTCGCCACCTTCCTCCGGCTCGCCGGCGCCGACGCCGGCCCCCGAGAGGTCGCCCGCTGCGCCCTCGTCACGTACCGGGCTCGGGGTCGGGGCCTCCGGCCCGCCGGCGCCGCACGCCGCCAGCGACGCGACCGCGAGCTAGGAGCAGTGCGAGGACGACCGCGATCAGCATGAGGACAGCCGCAACCCGGCGGAGCGGCCGCGGGGTCATCGGTGGTCCGAGCGCCGAAGGTGCATGTCGCCCGACAGTGTACGCGCTGGCACACGGCCCGGGTCACGAACGAGGCCGCGTCAGGAACCGGGCCGCGTCAGGAGCGACGCCGCGCGACCACGGGCGCACGGGCGTCACGGCGGCCGACGGACGGCCGCGACGAGCATCGACTTCGGCCGGGGCCGCCACCGGCGGAACCGCCGGGCACGCGGGTGGGCTCTGCTAGACTGTCGGCCCCCGTGGCCGACCTTCCGACACCTGGTCTTGTGCCTGCGCCGCCCGGGATCCGCACGAGGCGGCCGGAGCGGGACGACGCCGACGACGTCGCGACGGTCATGCGCACCGCGGAGACCGCGGCCTGCGGCCATTCGCTGGTGAGCAGCGGCGACCTCCTCTTCGACTGGGCGGACCCCAGGTTCTCGCTCGCGCGGGATGCCTGGGTCGCGGTAGACACGCAGGAGCAGGTGGTCGCCTACGCCTGCTCGTTCGGGACCGACCCCGCGAACGCGATAGACCTCACCTGCGTCGTGCACCCCGACGTCGACAGGGGCGGGCTCGACGAGCATCTCATGGGGCTCGTGCTTCGCCGGGCCGCCGAACAGGCCGACGACGCCGGCGTCCAGAGGTGCGACGTGACCCTCGCCGTGGCCTGTGTGCGAGGCGACGCGCGCCGTCGGGAGCTCTTCCAGCGCCTCGGCTTCGTGCACACCCGGGTCTTCCTACGCATGGTCATCGCCGCCGAGGACCTGCCGGAGGCGCCGCCGTGGCCTGACGGCATCACGGTGAACGCGTTCCGACCGGGGGCGGACGACCACGCCCTCCACGAAGTGATCCAGGAGGCGTTCCTCGACCACTATCACGCCGCGCCGGTCCCCTTCGACGTGTGGTCGGCGCAGGTCTTCGGCGACGAGGACTTCGACCCGGAGCTGGTGCTGGTGGCTCGCGACGGCGGCGACGCGGTCGGCGCGGTGGTGGCGCTGCCCATCCCCGCGGCAGGCCTTGTCGATCAACTCGCCGTGAGGCGCCCCTGGCGAGGCCGCGGCCTGGGGACGGCGCTGCTGGTGCACGCCCTGCACCTGCTGGCCGCACGCGGCTACGAGCGGCTCTACCTCGGCGTCGACTCCCAGAGCATGACCGGCGCCGACAGGCTCTACCGGCGCATCGGCATGCGCGCGCAACGCGAGAACGACCTCTACGAGAGGCGCCTCGGCGCCGGCGCCACCGGCCCTGCTTGAGCACGGCGGCCGCGCGTCGGTCCTGAGCGCTCCCGGGTCGCTGAGGCAGTCGCCGTCGTCGGCGAGCAACACGGCGAGATCCCGGGCCACGCGGCCGGGCTCGTGGCGCACCTTCCGGGAGTGGCAGCGCAGGGCCGCGGTCAGGCCTTCCGTGAGCCCCAGCCGGGCGGCCAAAGCGCTGACCAGGGCGCTGCCTGCGCGCGAGGTCAGGGCAGCCGTCTCGGGGCACTTTGGCGCGCGGGCAGCGGCGTGGTAGCGTTCACCTGCACGGTGGTCCTCCTGAGCGGCATTCGCGCGCCTAGACAACTCGCATCATCCCTGCTCGGGAGGGTCTGCAATAGCTCAATCGGCACCGCTGCGCGGGTGCTCGTGACGAATCAGGGCTAGAGCGAGCGCGCATCGCACAGGCAACGCGCCGGACGTACCGGCCCCCAACCCTTGAACCTGATGAGAATCGAAGAGAACCGGTCACACCGGCCGCCAACGCCCGCTCTCGTGAGCATCGTGACACCCGTGTTCAACAGCGAGGCGTTCCTTGCCGAGACTATCGACGGCGTGCTCGCACAGACATGGACGAACTGGGAGCTCTTCCTCGTCGACGATTGCTCGAGCGACGAATCGCTCAAGATCGCCCACGAGTACGCCGCCCGCGACCCACGCATCACCGTCATCGCGCTCGGACGGACGCAGGGGCCAGCTGTGGCGCGAAACCGCGCGATCGACGCGGCCCAAGGTCGCTACATCGCCTTCTGCGACAGCGATGACGTATGGCTCAGCTGCAAGCTCGAACGACAGCTCGCCCACGCCGCCGAGAGCGATGCCGCGGTGATCTTCAGCTCCTACTACAAGATGAATGAAGACGGGTCACACACATCCCGCATCGTGATGGCGAAGCCGCTCGTCACGTACGGCATGCTGCGCGCCTCGAACTACATCGGCTGCTCCACCGCGCTGTACGACACGGAGAGGTGCGGCAAAGTGCGGATGCCGGACATCATCAAACGGCAGGACTACGGGCTGTGGCTGACGATCCTGAGGAGCGGGTTCACCGCGGCCGGCATCCCGGAGCCGCTCGTGCACTACCGGGTCCGCAAGCGCGCGGTATCGAGCAACAAACTGCAAGCGGCGCGCTACCATTGGAAAGTGCTGCGCCAATGCACCGACGAAAGCCTGCCCTCGTCGCTGATCCTCGTCATGAGATACGCCTGGATAGGCTGGCGTAAGAGCCGTACCTGAGGTCCCCAGTGTCGAATCTCCTCATCATCGGCGGCAGCGGGTTCATCGGGAGCCGCCTGTGCCGTCGTCTGCGCGACCGTGGCAGCGAGTTCACGATCTTCGACAAGGCGCCGAGCCATGCGTTTCCCGATGCGGTCACGCTCGGTGACGTGCGCTCACTCGGCGACCTGCGAGCGGCGATCCCCGAGGGGGCGGTACTCGTGAACCTCGCCGCGGAGCACCGCGACGACGTGCTGCCGGTCTCGCTCTACGACGACGTCAACGTGGGCGGCGCGGAGAACATCTGTACCGTCGCCGCCGAGCGCAACGTCAAGACGATCGTCTTCACGAGCAGCGTCGCCGTCTACGGAGCGGCGCTCCCCGGGACAGGCGAGGACGGCGTGATCGCGCACAACAACCACTACGGCCGTACCAAGTACGAGGCCGAACGCGTCTTCCGCCGCTGGCAGGCCGCCGCCCCGGACGAGCGAACGCTCGTGATCGTGCGCCCGACGGTCGTGTTCGGCGAGCGCAACCGCGGCAACGTGTACAACCTCCTGCGCATGATCTCGTCCGGCCTGTTCGTGATGGTCGGCTCCGGGAACAACGTCAAGTCGATGGCGTACGTCGAGAACGTCGCCGCGTTCCTGGTGCACATGCTCGCGCAGCCGCCAGGAGTGCACCTGTACAACTACGTCGACGAGCCTGACCTCACGATGAACGAGCTCGTGGCGGAGGTGAGTCGCGTGCTCGGCCGCAAGGCCAGCCGGCTGCGCATCCCGTTCGCCGTCGCGTACCCGCTCGCCAAGTCACTCGATCTCGCAGGGCGAGTACGAGGCCGCGGGTTCGCGATCAGCTCGGTGCGCATCAGGAAGTTCTGCGCGAACACGAAGTTCACCTCGGCGTCCGGTGAGACCGGCTTCGCCCCCATCGTCCCACTCGGCGAGGCCCTTGAGCGCACGATTCGCTACGAGTTCCTCGAGTCGCACGAGGACGAGGCTCTGTTCTACTCCGAGTAGCGGCCGTTCCGGCGGCTGTCGCCGAAGTCCTCGCGGAAGCTCGAAATCGGCGGTCACCGCCGCATCCGAACCCCCACTGTCCTCGGTCGCCCTGAGCTCCCCAAGGAACTGCTCCCGCGTCGCGCCCCACGGGTAGTCGGCTGCCCAGGCGCACCGGGGCGTTGGGAGGTACCAGACACGGGCCGAAATGCGCTTCGGGTGTTGGGCTGCGAGCAGCGCCGCAGCCGCGCCGCTGTCCATGACGCCCATCAACGCAGCGTGCTCGCTCCCGACCGCATCCAGAACCGCCAGCATGTCGTCGAGCCCAGACTCCATGGTCATGGACCCGCTCGGGCGGTCGGACAGGCCGGTTCCTCGGCGGTCGAAGTCGATCAGTCGTGAAATCGCCGCCATCTGGTCCAGAAACCCAGCCACCGCCGGGATCTCCCAGAGGAACTCGACGTTGCCGAGCGCACCGGACGTCATCATGAGATCGACGCGACCGTCACCGGCCACCTGGTAGGCGATGGACGTACCGTCTTGGCTCCTTGCGTAGCGAGTCTGCGCAGTCTCCACAACGCCTCCGGGCCGCTTCTGGGCCGATACTCCTGCGAGGCGCCGGAGAGCGGGGCGTTGAGGCGCCAACAAGCGACAGCAGTCTGCTCAAATGGTGCGGGCTCAGCCGGCTGCAGCACGTGCACAGGTTCCCATGAGTTGGTCTGTGGCAGAGCGACTCAAATGCGAGTCGTCTGACCGCCCCACCTTCCCAACAACAGCCATTGCGTTCCGACCCGTGCCGTCCGCGACCGAGCATTTGGGTTGCAGAATGGTTGCAGAAGCGGGGACTAGCGGAGGGGAGAGAACGCGATTTCGCTGCAAATCGCTGGTGGGCGTACCTGGATTCGAACCAGGGACCTCTTCCTTATCAGAGAAGCGCTCTAACCGACTGAGCTATACGCCCACGAGGGGATTGGAGTCTAGGACCGGTCAGGGCGATGCGTCAACCGCCGCTGCGGAGCAGCGGGCCACGTCGCCGCGAAGCCTCCCGGGAGTCCGCCCCGTGCCGACAAACGCTCCCGACCTCACGCGGTGGTGAGTCAATGGGGCGGATCTGACTCGGCGAACGGGACAGTATTGTCAATCTCATTTGACCGGTTTACATTCACTGAGATGACTTATTCGTACTCATCGAGAGGTCCATCATGGCGTCCGTGACCATCACCGAACTCAAAGCCCATCTGGCGGAGTACCTGCGTCGAGTGCAGAACGGCGAGCGTCTGCACGTCACCGTACGCGGCAGGGAGGTCGCCGACATCGTGCCCGCCGACCCCGTGCGCGCGGCGCTCTGGTGCATGGTCGAGGCCGGCGACGCGGAGTGGAGCGGTGGCAAGCCCGTCGTCCCCGACGACCTGCCCGTCAACACCGGCCCACTCCTCTCCGACATCGTGCTGGAGGACCGCGGGCCTTACTGGGACGACCCTGACGCCGAGACGCGGTGATCCTGTACGCAGACACCAGCGCGCTGGTCAAGGTCGTGCTGCTTGAGGCCGGGACGGATCGGGTGCGCGCCTGGTTCGGGCGGGCGCAGCAGGTCGCGTCGAGCGTGATCACCTACGCCGAGGCGTGCGCCGCGCTGGGGCGCCGGGATCGCCTGCACGGCCCCGACCGGGCGGCACTTCAATCGCAGCTCGTCAGGCTGGACGCGCAGTGGAGCGAGGTCCTCGTCATCCCGGTCGACACGCGCCGGGCGGGGCGCGCCGCGCTGGATCGGGGCCTGCGCGGCATGGACGCCGTCCAGCTCAGCGCCGCGATGCGACTGCGCGACGGCGTCACCGGGCAGGCGCCCGATGCTGAGGTCGTCTTCGCCGCCTTCGACCTCCGGTTGCTCGAGGCAGCCGAGCGCGAGGGCTTCGCCACCCTCGGCCGCCCGCTCGAGTAGCCGGGGCGGGACGCACGGGCGGGGCGCACGGGCGGGGCGGCGGCGGCCGAGAGCCGGCACGAACGGCCGAGAGGCGCGGCGGGGGCCGTCGCCCGGGCGGGCGACGGCCCCCGCCGCGCCCATCACCCCGACACCGTTTCACACCCCGCCACCTGCGCTACAATCAACGGGCCATGGACGTCCAGCAGATGGTCATCTACGGGGTCAGTTTCGACGTGGTCGGCAAGCAGCCGATCGTGTTGCTGAAGACCATGGAGGGCAACCGCTTCCTCCCCATCTGGATCGGCCACCCCGAGGCCGCCGCGATCCTCATCAAGCTCCAGGGCACCACGCTGCCGCGGCCGATGACCCACGACCTGCTCACCAACGTGCTCGGCACCTTCGAGGCCGCAGATCGAGCGCATCACCGTCACCGAGCTGCGCGACAGCACCTTCTACGCGACCCTCACCCTGATGAAGGACGGCGCCGAGATCGAGGTCGACTCGCGGCCCAGCGACGCCCTCGCCCTGGCCGTGCGCACCGACGCCCCCATCTTCGCCTCCAACGAGCTGGTCGAGGAGAACGCCATCGAGTTCGAGCGCGAGGTCGACGAGACCGACGAGATCGTCGAGGGCTTCCGCGACTTCCTCGAGAAGGTCTCGCCCGACGACTTCAGGGTGGCGCAGGAGATCCTCGAGGGCGAGGAGGACGAGCTGGCGACGACGACGAGGACGAAGACGACCCGGACGAAGACCCGGGCGACGAGGGCCCGCCCTCCAACTGACGAGGCGCGCGCGGCCGCCCGGCCGCGCCGCGAGACGAAGGGACCACCGTGAGCGACACCGCCAAGGATCCGGTCATCCAGCAGTTGCGCGACCAGATCTCCGACAACGACCTCAAGATCCTCGACGGCGTCAACAAGCGCCTCAAGCTCGTGGCGCAGCTCTGGGAGTACAAGCGCAGCAAGGGTCTCGACGTGCTCGCCCCCGGTCAGGAGGAGTGGCTCCTCACCTTCGCCTCGCGGGCCAACAAGGGGCCGCTCACGAGCGAGGGCCTGCGCGAGATCTACCGCGCCGTGCTCGACCTCACCAAGCGCGAGCTCGACGGGCGCAAGTAGACTTCACCGCTGGCGACGGACGACCAGCCTGAGGCGCAACGCGCGTCGGGCGTCGCCGTCGGCCCGGCCAGTGAGACACCGGCCTCAGCCCTTCAAGACCCCGAGCGGCTCGAGCCTCGCCACCTTGCGCGCCAGACCGACCGCGTCGACCACGGCGACGACCTCGCCGACGTCCTTGTAGGCGTACGGCGCCTCCTCGGCGAGCAGGCTGCCGGACTGCGAGCGCACGACGATGCCGCGCGCCTCGAGGTCGCGGCGCACCTCGGCGCCGCTCTGCACCTTCCGCGCCGCCCCGCGCGACAGCCGCCGGCCGGCCCCGTGGCAGGCCGAGCCGAAGCTCTCGCGCATCGCCGTCTCGGTGCCGGCGAGCAGCCAGCTCTCGCTCCCCATGTCGCCGGGGATGATGACCGGCTGACCGGTCTCGCGGTACTCCGGGGCAGCTCCGCGCGACCCGGCCCGAAGGCGCGCGTCGCGCCCTTGCGGTGCACGAGGAGCTCGGTCGGCACGCCCTCCACCTCGTGCACCTCGCGTTTGGCGATGTTGTGGGCGACGTCGTAGAGCAGCTCGACGCCGAGCCGCTCCCACGGGCGGCGGAAGACCTGCTCGAGGGCAAGCCGCAGCTCGTGCATCATCGTCTGCCGGTTGGCGAAGCCGAAGTTGGCCGCCGCCGCCATGGCGGCGAGGTAGTCCGCGCCCTCCTCCGAGTGCACGGGGGCGCAAGCGAGCTGCCGGTCAGGAAGGGCGATGCCGAAGCGTGCGGCGGCACCGGCCATGCGCTGCAGGTGCTCGGTGCAGGTCTGGTGGCCGAAGCCGCGCGAGCCGGAGTGGATCATCGCCACGACCTGGCCGCGGTGGACACCCCACGCAGCCGCGGTGTCGGCGTCGACGACCTCGGCGACGACCTGCACCTCGATGAAGTGGTTGCCGGCGCCGAGGCTGCCGAGCTGCGTGCGCCCGCGCTCGATCGCTTTTCTCGAGACCGCGTCGGCGCTCGCGCCCGGCACCGCCCCGGACTCCTCGGTGCGGGCCACGTCGCGCTCGGTCGCCAGCCCGCGCCCGACGAGCCAGGGGACGCCGCGCTCGACGAGCTCCGCGAGCTCGCGCGGCGTCACGGTCAGCGCCCCGCGGTCGTTCGTGCCCTGCGGGATGCGCCGCATCAGCTCGTGCATGAGCTCGGCGGCGCGCGGGCGCACCTCCTCCTCGCCGAGCCCAGTCGTCACCAGGCGCACGCCGCAGTTGATGTCGAAGCCGACGCCGCCCGGCGAGACGACGCCGTCCTCGACGCGCAGCGCCGCGACGCCGCCGATGGGGAAGCCGTAACCCCAGTGGATGTCCGGCATCGCCAGACTCGCGCCCACGATTCCGGGCAGGGTCGCCACGTTGACGACCTGCTCGAGGGCCTCGCTCTCGCCGGCCTGCTCGAGCAGGCCGGCCGAGGCGAACACGAGGCCCGGCACGCGCATCTCGCCTTCGGGCTCGATGCGCCACACGTTCTGCCTGATCTGCTCCAGGTGCGGCTCCACAGGCCTCACATACCCCGTGCGTCGGCGCACGCACCGGCGGACGCGTCACCCGCGCGTCGTCCGCTCGCCCACCGGCACCCGGCGGTACGCGCTCCAACAACCCCGAAGACCCAGCCCGCCTGCTCGGATCAGACGTCGAGCAGGACGCGCCCCTCCCAGCCGCCGGCTGCCTCGTGGACCGACAGGCGGTGGTAGGTCGCCGCTTTGACGGCGGCGCGGAGCTCGTGGCGGGCGGGATCGTACGGTTCACCGGCGGCGAGGGCGCGCAGGGTGACCTGCGCGCCTTCGCCGCCCTTGCCGGACGGTCGCCCGCCGCCCACCCCGGAACGTCGCCCGCCGCCCACCTCCTCATCGAGCAGCTCGACGTCGAACTCACCGCTGAACACGAGCCCGCGACCCTCGACGAGGCACAGCGGTTCGTTGAGCCACACGGCGAGGAGCAGGCTCTCGTCGGCCGCCTCGACCTCGACCACGTTGCGCCCGCGGCCGGTCACCGTCGCCGGGTCGCACACGAGCGAGAGCATGCCGCGCGCCGCCTGCGCGAAGACGTCCTCGCGGCGCGGCCCCCCAGGCGCGCACGCCGACGTCGGCCGTGTGCTCGGTCAGCTCGAAGCCGGGAGCCGGGGGTGCGGCGTCGTCGGACACGGCGGCTCGCCCACCCGTGTCGCTAGGGGAGAACGGTCGCGCCAGCGGACGAAGCCGCGAGGCCGAGCGGGCGCGCGGGGACACCCTCGGCGGCGAAGGCCTCGGCCATGGCCCGGGCGACGACCCCGGCCTCGGCCGCCAGGCTCACGAAGGCGACGAGGCTCGGCCCGGAGCCCGAGATGGCGACCGCGGCGGCGCCGCTGCGTTGCGCCGCCTCCCACGCCGTGCGCCCGCCGGGGATGAGCCGCAGGCGGTTGGCCTGGTGGAGGCGGTCGTCCATCACCTGGCCGAGCAGCTCGAAGTCGCCGGTGCGCAGGGCCTCGACGACCAGCGGGACGCGGCCCATGTTGAAGACCGCGTCGCGCATCGTCACCTCGGTGGGCAGGCCCGCGCGCGCGGCGACGGTCGAGAAGGGGAGCTCGGGTACGGCGAGCGCCACGTGGACCTCGGGCACGAGGATCTTCTTGGTCAGCAGGCGCTCGCTCTTCTGCACCACGATGGTGAGACCGCCGAAGAGGGCTGCGGCGACGTTGTCGGGGTGGCCCTCGAGGCCGGCCGCCAGCTCCAGCAGCTGATCGCGGCCGAGGGGCCGGCCGAGCAGCTCGTTGCCCCCGAGCAGACCGGCGACGATCGCCGATGAGCTCGAGCCCAGCCCCGACGAGAGCGGTACCCGCACGGTGCACTCGATGCGCAGCCCTTCGGGCGGCGACTCGCCGACCGCTTCGTAGACGCGCAGCGCCGCCCGGGCGACGAGGTTGGACTCGTCGGCGGGCAGGCACTCCGCGCCCTCGCCGGTCACGGCCACCACGACGCCCTCGCCTTCGAGTGAGAACCGGGCCTCGTTCCAGAGATCGAGCGCGAGGCCCAGGCAGTCGAAGCCCGGGCCGAGGTTGGCCGTCGTCGCCGGCGCGCGCACGACGCAGCGCCGACGTGGCTCGGCCATCACCGCGCCTCGCCCGGCGCGCCCACGACACTGCCGCGCCCCCGGAGGCTCACCCCTCCGCCTCCGGATCGGCGCCGGACGGTCGTCCTCCTCGCAGCCGGCGCACCACCAGCCACACGATGACGCCCGCGATGGCCGCGACGACCACGTAATCGAGCCACTTGAGCTGCGCCTCGATCGCCTCCCAGTTGTCACCTGCCTCGACGCCGAGCCAGGTGAGGAAGATGACCCAGGGGATGCAGCCGAGCAGCGTGTACACCGTGAAGCGCCAGAACGGCATGCGCCCCATCCCCGCGGGCAGCGAGATGAACGTGCGCACGATCGGCAGCATGCGGCTGAAGAAGACGGTCGGCGCGCCCCAGCGGTCGAACCAGCGCTCGGCGAGGTCAAGATGATGGTGGCGCAGGAGGACGTACTTGCCCCAGCGGTCGATGAACGGGCGCCCGCCGTAGAGGCCGATCGCGTAGGCGATCCACGAGCCGACCACGTTGCCGGCGACCCCCGCGGCCACCGCCCCCCAGAAGCTCATGTCGCCCTCGCTCACGGCGAAGCCGGCGAAGAGCATGATCGCCTCGCTCGGCACGGGGATGCAGGCGCTCTCGAGCGTCATGAGGACGAAGACCCCGGGGAGTCCCCACGCCGCGACGACGTCGGTCGCGAATCCCACCAGCCAGTTGACGATGTCCTGCATGCGGCCAACTGTACCGTACGCCTCCGGGGCGACCTACCCTGCCGGGCTCGCGAAGATGGACGGGCCCGGGGACCGCCCGGACGGCGGCGGACGAGGCCCAGGGGGGGCCGACGGCCGGCGAGGGTCGAAGGGCGCTGGCGGCGGGCGAGGGTCGAAGGGTCGCGACCCGACACCGAGACGAGGCCTCGCACGCCGGCGCCCGTCAGGTTGGGGCGCTCCCGGCGGTGTGGTAGCGTCACGGACCGACCCGGACCGAGGAGGCGCGCTCATGGCTGTCGGACTCATGGACATTCAGGGGCAGTACGCCGAGCTGCAGGAGCGCATCGAGAGCGCCGTGCTCGAGGTGCTGCGCAGCGGCCGCGTGATCCTCGGGCCCAACGTGAAGGCCTTCGAGGAGGAGAGCGCCGCCTACCTCGGCACGGCGGGGGCCGTCGGCGTCGCCAACGGCACCGACGGCCTGACGATCGCCCTGCGCGCCATGGGCATCGGCCCCGGCGACGAGGTCGTCACCGTCCCCTTCACCTTCTACGCCACGGCCGAGGCGATCGCCCAGGCCGGGGCGACGCCGGTCTTCGTCGACGTCCTGCCGGACACCCTCTGCATCGACCCGTCGGCGGTCGCCGGCGCGGTCACGAAGCGCACGAAGGCGGTCATGCCGGTCGACCTCTTCGGGCTGCCGGCCGAGATGGACGCCGTCAACGAGGTCGCCGCCGGGCACGGCCTGCGGGTCGTCGAAGACGCCTGCCAGGCCTGGGGCGCGACCTACCACGGCCGCCGCGCCGGCAGCCTCGGCGAGACGGCCGTCTTCAGCTTCTTCCCCACCAAGAACCTGGGCGGCTACGGCGACGGCGGGCTCGTCACCGCGCAGGACGCGAAGCTCCTCGCCCTGGTGCGCGAGCTGCGCTTCCACGGCAGCAAGGACAAGGTCACCTTCACCGACTTCGGCTTCAACTCGCGCCTCGACGAGGTGCAGGCGGCGATCCTGCGCATCGAGCTCGAGGTCATCGACGAGTGGAACGCGCGCCGGCAGCAGGTCGCGGCGTGGTACGACGCCCACCTGCCGCGCGAGGTCCTGCGGCCGGCAGTGCCCGAGGGTCTCACGCACGTCTACCACCTGTACGTGATCCGCCACGGCCTGCGCGACAAGATCGCCGCGGCGTGCAAGGCCCGCGACGTCGCCTGCGCCGCCTACTACACGACGCCCCTGCACCTGCAGCCGGTCTTCGCCGACCGCGGGCACGCGCCGCAGGACTTCCCGGTCACGCACGCCGCCGCCGCCCAGAACCTCGCCCTCCCCATGCACCCCAACCTCACCGAGGAGCAGGTGCGCGAGGTCGCCGGGGCGGTGGCCGCCGGGCTCGGCTGAGGCGGCACGAGCGGCCTCGGCGGCGCGGCGCCGCCGGCCTGCGCCGGGCCGGCACCGCACGCCGGCGGCGAACGGCGAGGCCCCACCTTGGCCGGCCGCGGGTCGCGGCGGGCAGGCGGCGGCGACCCGCCGCCGAACCCTTTGGCGACATGAGGGTCTGGGTCGACATCACCGACTCGTCGCACGTGCTCTTCTTCGCCCCGATCGTGCGACGGCTCGAAGACCGCGGCGACGTCGTCACGGTCACGGCGCGGCGCTTCGCCAGCGCCGAGCTGGTCCTGCGGCGCTACGGCATCGCCACCCTCGTCACCAGCCAGCACCGCGGGGGAGGGGTGGGGGCGCGCACCGTGGGCCTCCTGAACCGCACCGCCCAGCTTCTGGGCTCCGCGTCCAGCGGCCGCTTCGACGTCGCCGTCGGCAGCCACGCGAGCGACTTCATCCTCACCAACTGGGCACTCGGGGTGCCGCAGCTCACGTTGCTCGACGACGAGCGCCTGCGGCGGACGAATGCCGTGAACGTGCGCCTCGTCGACAGGGTCGCCCTGCCCGAGGCCGTCCCGGCGAACGTGCTCGCCGGGCTGCGGGCGGCCCCGGGGAAGCTCTTTCGCTACCCTGGGTTCAAAGAGGAGTACTACCTCCGCGACCTCGAGCTCGACCGGGAGGTGTTGGCCGGCCTCGGTGTCGACCGCCGGCGCGTCGTCGGCGTCGTGCGGCCGGGGCGCGGACCCGGCCGGCGGGCGCCGGGGCAGGCCCCGGCGCCCGAGACCGAGGACTTCGCCCTCGAGGAGCTCGTCCGGGCCCTCGCCGGGCGGCGCAACGTCACTCTCGTCCTGCTGGCGCGCGACGAGGCGCAGCGCGCCCGCTTCTCCGCGCTGCGCCTGCCGTCGGTCGTGAACCCGCCGGGGCCGGTCGACACCGCCAGCCTGCTCGCCGCCGCCGACTTCGTCCTCGGCGGCGGCGGCGTGCTCGAGCGCGAAGCCGCCGCGCTCGGGACGCCGGCCTACACGCTGCGGCCGCTGCCGGCGTCGGCCGTCGACGCCGCCCTGCGCCGCGAGGGCCGCATCCGCCGCGTGACCGCGGCGGACGAGATCGAGCTGCGCAAGAAGGACACCCGCACGCTGCCCGTCGCCCGCCGCGACCCGGGCGTCTTCGTCGCGGCCCTCGTCGGCCTGGCGGCCGGCGGGCGCCGCGTCGGGCGCTTCGAGCGCCTCGTCTGAGCGCTCACGGCGGCGTCGCGCACCGTCCACGGCGGGGCATGCGGCGCCCGCGGACATGGCGCGAGCGCCGGCCCTCCTGTCGCCGCCCTCCCTCGCGCCCGCCGCCAGGCCCGGCGGCCTCCTCGCGCCCTCGTCCAAGCGTCCAGACTCAAACTGTGCTATAAGCATAGGTTATGGACATCCGCCAGCTCAGGCTCTTCTGCCGCATCGTGGAGCGTCACAGCTTCTCGCTCGCCGCCGAGGAGCTGCACATCACTCAGCCGGCGGCCAGCCAGCAGGTGCGCAGCCTCGAGCGCGAGCTCAAGACGACGCTCCTCGACCGCTCGCGCCGCACCGTCGTACCGACGGACTCGGGCGAGGTCTTGTACCGCTACGCGCGCGAGATCCTCGCCCTGCACGAGCGCGCCCGCACCGAGATCGGCGACCTCGGCGACCTCGTATCCGGCAAAGTCGTCATCGGCGCTTCGACCGGCCCCGGCGAGCACGTGCTGCCGGCGATGCTGACGCGCTTCAAGGACCTGTACCCCGGGGTCGAGGTCGCGCTGCACGTCGACGACACGCAGGAGGTGGTCGAGCGCGTCCTGACGCGCGAGTTCGAGCTCGGCGCCGTCGGGGCGCCCACGCGCCGCCCGGACCTCGTCGCCGAGCCCCTGGCGCGCGACGAGGTCGTCCTCGTCTGCAGCCCGGCCCACCCCTGGGCGTCGCGCACCTCGGTCTCGATCGAAGAACTGGGCCGCGAACCTCAGGTCGTGCAGCAGCAGGGAGCCGGCATCCGCGCCGTCGTCGAGGACCACCTGCGCCACGCCGGCCTGCCGCCCGAGCGCCTCAACATCGTGATGGAGATGGGGCTCATGGAGTCGGCCAAGCAGGCGGCGATCGCCGGCGGCGGCGTCACCTTCATGAGCCGCTGGGCGATCGGCCCCGAGCTCGAGCACGGCACCCTCGCGGGCGTGCACGTCGAGGGCCTCGAGATCCGGCGCGACTTCTACACGGTGCGGTCCAAGTCACGCGTGCTGTCGCGCGCCGCCGAGGCTCTCCTCGCCTACTTCCGCGAGCGGTACGCCGAGGGTGGCTGAGCCGAGCCCGGACAGCGGCCCGATCAGCGCCGCGCGGGATCGACCGCAGTCGCCGGGACCCGGCGGAGGCCTCGGAGTCCCCGGCGACGGACGGGACCGTTCCACTCCCGGCCGGCAGCGCCCGGCCCCGCCTTCGGCGCCCGGGGAGACACCGCAGCCCCGATGCCCTACAGTCCTTCCTCGCTCATCACGCGCCGCGACGGTTGACCCACGGCTCTCGCGTGCTATCCTGCGCTATCAGCTTTGCTAATGTATGCGATAAGCAAGTTACCGCCGGCGGCTCGTCCAGGTCACTGCGCCGGCAGAAGAGGAGGACCTGTATGGACTTCGCCCGCACCCCCGATGAGATCCACGAGCTCGTCAACGGGCTCAACTTCAAGGAGAAGGTCGACCGTTCGCTGCGTCTGATCAGCGAGGCCCGCGAGGAGTACGGCGACGGTCTCGTCGTCGCCAACAGCCTCGGCAAGGACTCGGTCGTCGTCTGGGACCTCGCCAAGCGCGTCGACAAGGACATCCGCGGCTTCGTCGTCACCACGCGCTACAAGCCGGCCGAGACCAAGCAGTTCATGAGCGAGCTGGTCGCGCGCTACCCCGAGACGCGCATCTTCAAGAACGACGTCGAGATCCCCGAGAACCTCTCCAAGACCGATCCCGACCAGTGCTGCGACCTGCTCAAGGTCCAGCCCGTGCGCTGGGCGATCGAGGAGATGGGCGTGACCTGCTGGGTCACCGGCCTGCGCTGCACCGAGGGCCGCACGCGCACCGACTATCTCGAGGTCGAGGAGCGCGACACGGACCTCCTGAAGCTCAACCCGATCCTGCTCTGGCACGAGCGCGAGATCTGGCAGTACATCGCGCTCTACAAGGTCCCCGTGAACCCGCTCTACGGCGAGGGCTACCGCTCGCTCGGCTGCGAGCCGTGCACGCACATCACGACCGGCATCAACGAGCGTGACGGCCGCTGGGTCGGCACCAGCAAGTGCGGCGGCGAGTGCGGCATCCACACGCGCCCCCTCAAGGAGACGGCGACGGCCTGACGTACTGGTCTTCTGGAAGAGGGGCGGTCCCGTCCCGGGACCGCCCCTCTTCCGACCTGGCCACAACGGTCACTGGGGGCGGGGATGAGCGATCCCACGACCATCGAGGCAGCGGGCGCCGAGGCGGCTGACGGCCGCGCCGCGGCTGCGACCTCGCCCCCCGCCGCCGACGACGCTGCCTCCCTCCCCGGCCCCGCCCCGACCACCCTCGTCTCCGAGGACACCGCCGCGACCGGCCCCGACCCGGGCGCGACCTCCATCGACGCCCCCGCCGCGCCGGCGACCGACCGCGACCCGGACGCGGCCGCCGTCGACACCCCCGCTGCCGGCTCCGCCCTCCGCGACAGACTCTGGCGACGCCGCTGGCTCCTCTCCATCGCCGGCTGGGCGCTGGCCGCCCTCCTGATCTTCCTCTCCGACCTGGGCGACTCTCTCAACCCGATGCTCAGCCTCACCGGGCTCTTCGTCGGCTTCCTCATCGGGCTCACGGGGATGGGCGGCGGCGCGTTGATGACGCCGATCCTGATCCTGTTCTTCAACTTCCAGCCCACGCTCGCCATCGGCACCGACATCGCCTACGCCGGCATCACCAAGGTCTTCGGCTCGTGGCGGCACTACCGGCACGGGTCGGTCGACGTGCCGCTCGCCTTCTGGCTGGCCGCCGGCAGCCTCCCCGCCGGGGTGCTCGGCGCGACGGCCATCGCCTACCTCGCGCGCGAGCGCAGCGACATCGTCGACGCCGTCCTCTACCGCTCCGTCGGGGCGGCGCTGATCCTCGTCGGCGTGCTGCTCGCGGTGCGCGTGTGGTTCAACATCGAGGCGCACCACGAGGCGACCGACATCCACCTCTCGTGGAAGCGGAAGCTGGCGACCATGGCGATCGGCGCCGGCACCGGCCTGATCATCGGCCTGACGTCGGTCGGCAGCGGCACTCTGCTCGCCATGTTCCTCATCCTCTTCTACCCGCTCGCCCCGCGCCGCATCGTCGGCACCGACGTCTTCCACGCCACCATGCTGCTCGGCGTGACCGGGCTCGCGCAGCTCCGCTTCGGCAACGTCGACCTCTGGATGGTCGCCTCCCTGCTCATCGGTTCCGTCCCCGGCGTGATCGCCGGCTCGCACCTGACGATCCGCACGCCGACCCGCTGGCTGCGGATCGCCCTCGCCATCGTCCTCTGCCTGAGCGGCCTGGCGATGCTGAGCAAGGTCTGAGTCGCGCCCGACGGCGGCGAGCGGCGGCCCGACGGCGACCGTGGGTGACGGCACCCGGGCGCACGCGGTAGAGTCGAGACTCCGCAGCCACCACCCGGGAGCGAAGCGATGCCGGCGACGAACGAGACCCCAGCCCACATCTACGAGGTCGTCGAAGAGGCGGCCAAAGCAGCTCTACGTCCGCGCCCTCAAGGTGCTGCCGCCCGACCTCAAGGCGGCACTGGCACGGGCGCGCGCGACCGAGACCGACGACAGCGGGCGCGGCTTCCTCGACATCATGCTCGAGAACGTCGAGGTCGCGGAGCGCGACGAGAACCTCGTCTGCCAGGACACCGGCACCGTCGTCTTCTGGCTCGAGATCGGCGAGGAGTGCGCCTTCAACCTGGCCGCGCGTGACCGCGGCCGTGAAGAAGGGCACCGAGCGCGCCACGCTCGAGCACCCGCTGCGACCCAACGCCGTGCACCCCGTGACGCGCAAGAACACGATGACGAACACCGGGCGCCACCTGCCGGCGATGCACTACGAGTTCGTCGCCGGCGGCGACGAGTTCCCGGCGACGGCGCTCAAGCTCCACTGCCTGCCCAAGGGCTCGGGCAGCGAGAACATGAGCTTCCTCAAGATGTTCATCCCGGCCGACGGCGTCGACGGCGGTCAAGCGCTTCGTCCTCGAGTGCATCGTCGAGGCGGGGCCGAAGCCCTGCCCGCCGACGATCGTCGGCGTCGGCCTGGGCGGCACCGCCGACCTCTGCGCCGCGCTCGCCAAGACGCGCGGTGCTGCGGCCGCTCGGCACGCACAGCGACGACCCCGTGTGGCGGCGCTCGAGGACGAGCTCTTCGCCGCCGCCAACGAGCTCGGCATCGGCCCCATGGGCCTGGGCGGCCGCAACACCGTGCTCGGCGTCAACATCGAGCACGCCCACACGCACATCACCCAGAACCCGGTGGCCGTGAACCTGCAGTGCTGGGCGGCGCGGCGCGCGAGCGCCGTCGATCACCCCCGCCGGCGACGTCACCTACGGGTTCTGAGCGGGGGAGGAGACGACGATGACCGACACCACCGCGAGCGGCGTCCCCGGCAGCGAGCTGCGCCTGACCTTCCCCCTCACCGACCTCGACGCCCTGCGCGAGCTGCGCGCCGGGCAGAGACTGCGCATCGACGGCCACGTCATCGGCATCCGCGACGCGACCCAGATCGCGATGTTCGACCGCGGCGAGGCGCCGGAGATGGACCTGACCGGCGCCGTGCTCATCCACACCGCCCCCAACGTGCGCAAGCTGGGGCCGGGCCGCTACGAGAAGGTCTGCATCGGCACCACGACCAGCGCGCGCATGAACCGTTTCACCCGCGGCCTGATGGAGCAGTACGGCGTGCGCGCCATCATCGGCAAGGGCGGCCTGCTCGGCGACTCGCTCCCGGTGCTGCAGGAGTTCGGCGGCGTCTACCTGGCGATCACCGGCGGCGCCGCGGCCCTCGAGACCACCCAGATCGAGGAGATCGAAGCGGTCGAGTTCGAGGAGCTCATGCCCGAGTGCCTGTGGAAGTTCCGCGTGCGCGACTTCGGCCCGCTGACGGTGGCCATGGACAGTCACGGCGTGAGCCTGTACGAGGCCGTGACGGCGAGGGCGCGCGAAGGCTCGCGGAGCTCGTCGCGCGCTTCTAGCCGCCCGGCACACCGCGTCGATCCCCGGGCGCCGTCGCGAGCGTCGCGGCGGCGTCGCGGCTGCTACGTCTCGCCGCCGTCGAGCGTCATCAGCGGCCCGTACAGCTCGGGCCGCCGATCCCTGAACATGGACCAGCGTCGCGGTAGCGGCGCACCTCGTCGAGGTCGAAGGTCGCCGTCACGACCTCCTCCCGGTCGGCCGACGCCTGGGCGACGATGGCGCCGGTGTGGTCGGCGACGAACGACGAGCCGTAGAACCGGATACTCGACGGCGTCGCCCGTCTCCACGCCGATACGGTTGGAGGCGACGAGCGGCATCAGGTTCGCGGCAGCGTGGCCCTGCTGCACGCGCTGCCACGGACCGACCGAGCTGTGCTCCGGGTGCGGCGGGTCGACGCCGATGGCCGTCGGGAACAGCAGGACCTCGGCGCCGCGCAAGGCGCAGGCGCGCGCCGCCTCCGGGAACCACTGGTCCCAGCAGATGCCGACGCCGAGCACCCCGACCTTCGTGCGCCAGACCTTGAAGCCGGTGTCGCCGGGCGCGAAGTAGTGCTTCTCCTGGTAGCCGACGGCGTTGGGGATGTGAGACTTGCGATAGACGCCGAGCTGCGGCGCCGTCGGCGTCGACCATGACGACCGAGTCGAAGACGGCGTGCCCGGCGCGCTCGACGACGCTCAGCGGCAGGACGACACCGAGCTCGGCGGCGAGGCGCCGGAAACGCTCGACGGTGGGGTGGCCGTCGATCGGCCGCGCCAAGGCCATGTGGCGCGAGTCCTGGTCGATGCAGAAGTACGGCGTCTCGAAGAACTCCTGCAGCAGGACGACGTCGGCGCCGACCGCCGCCGCCGCGCGCACCAGCGCCCTCGGCGCGCTCGATGTTCGCCTCGGTCTCCCAGCTGCAGGCCATCTGCGTGGCCGCCAGCGTCACCTCTCGTGCCATGGGCCCGCCTTTCGTCTCGGTTCACTCGTGTCGATCGTGGACCACCAGTCCGCCGGCGAGGAACTCGCCGTCAGGTACCTGCTGCGTGATGCAGCCCAGCCCGCCGCCGCCGAAGGCCGACATCTCGACGGGCAGGCCGACGAGCTCGCGGCCCGGCAGCAGGCTGGCTACAAGCTCGTAGAGCCGCCTCCTCACCCTCGACGCCGAGACGCGGCAGCAACACGCCGCCATTGACGAAGACGAGGTTGACGTAGGGCGCCGGCATGAGGTGGTCGGCCCCGGGGCCGGTGACGCCTTCGAGGCCGGCCCCGACGCCCTCGACGTACGGCAGGAGCGGCATCTCGACCACCTCGAGGCGGCGTCCCTTCGCGTCGGTCGCCGCCCGCAGGACCTCGAGGTTCGCCTGCAGTCGCGAGAAGTTCGGGTTGTCCGCGCCGCACGTCTGCGCCAGCACGACGCCGGGAGCGACGAACTGCGCCACGTCGTCGACGTGGCCGTTGGTCGTGAAGCGGCCGGTGTCCTCGAGCAGACCGTAGGGCAGCCACACGACCTGCTCGACGCCGAGCCACTCGCGCAGCAGCTCCTCGTTCTGGCGCCGCGTCAGCCCGTAGTTGCGCCGGTACAGCAGGCACTGCTCCGTCGTCAGCACGGTGCCCTCGCCGTCGGTGTTGAAGGCGCCGCCCTCGAGCACGAACGGCGCCTCGTAGCGACGCACGCCCCAAGCCTCGGCGAGGCGGCGGGGGACCGCCGCGTCGAGAGCGTACGGCTCGAACTCGCGGTCCCACCCGTCGAAGCCGAAGTCGACCATGGCGACGCCGCCGTCCTCGCCGGCGACGAAGATCGGCCCGTTGTCGCGTATCCAGGAGTCGTCCATGGGGATGGCGAGCACGTCGACGGCGTCGTCGCACAGCGCCCGCGCCCCGGGCTCGTCCTCCGGCCGGGCGAGCACGGTGACCGGTTCGAAGCGCGCGATCGCGCGAGCGACCTCGGCCCACTCCGCCTTGGCCTGGTCCATGAGTGGGCCGAAGACCTCGGCGCGGCAGGGCCACGAGAGCAGGGTGCGGGCGTGCGTCACCCAGCGGGCCGGCAGCCGCAGGCCGTCGGCGCGCGGGGTGGCGACGACAGACGGCGCCGCCCCGGGGCGCGGGGCGGCAGCGGAGGGCGGCGCCGCGCCGTCGGCCGGGGCGCTCACGAGAGCAGAGCCCGGCCGATGCCGGCCAGGTCCGGGTCGGAGGGCAGGTCGTCGATGCCGATGAGCGCGAGCAGCACCGCCTTCTGCAGGTGCTTGCGGTTCTCCGACTGGTCGAAGCAGATCGACATCGGTCCGTCCATGATCGCGTCCGTGGCCTCCTCGTTGCGCACCGCGGGCAGGCAGTCCATGAAGCGCGCGCCCGGCTTCGCCTTCGCCCACAGCGTCTCGTTCACCTGATACGGCGCGTACGTGCGGCGCAGCGCCTCGCGCGCCTCCCCCTCCTCGAGCCACCACCAGAGCACGGTGTAGACGAAGTCGGCGTCGGCGACCGCCTCCTCGGCGTCGTCGGTCAGCGTCAGGGAGGCGCCGCTCTGCGCGCAGTTCGCGCGCACCAGCGCCTGCATGTCGGGGGCCATCTGGTGGTCGGGCGGGCCGGCCAGCACGACGTCGACGCCGAGCTTGGTGCAGGTCAAGGCGACGGAGCTCGCCATGGCGTCGCTGACCTTGCCGAGGAAGGCGAGCTTGAGTCCTTCGAGGCGCCCCGCCGTCTCCCAGATGGTGAACGCGTCGGTCAGTGACTGTATGGGGTGGTCGTAGTCGTCGGTGAGCCCGTTGACCACGGGCACGGTGGCCCAGCGGGCGAGCTCCGCGAGCGAGGTGTGGTAGGCGGTGCGCGCCATGATCGCGTGGCAGAGGCGCGAGAGCACGATGGCGGTGTCCTTGATGCTCTCGCGCCCGGGCAGGTGGATCTCCCCCGGGCGCAGGTACTGGGCGTGACCACCGAGTTCGGTCATGCCGGCCTCGAAGCTCACGCGCGTGCGCGTCGACGGGTGCTCGAAGAGCATCGCCAGGGTCTTGCCCGGCAGGAAGGGGGTGAGCGTCTTGCGCCGCCAGAGCGCCTTGAGGTCGGCGGCGAGACGCAGCAGGTCGAGCAGCTCCTCACGCGTGTAGTCCTGGTCGGTCAGGTAGTGCCGTCCACGGAGGGTCGCGTAGCCGCCGAGCTTGTCCGGCACGACGCCGGCGTGTGACTCATGGTGCGGTCTCCTTCTCGTCCGGGGGGGCGGCCCGCCATGGCGTGCAGGTATGCGTGATCACCTCCTGCCAGAGCGCGTAGGCGCGGTCCCGCTCGAACCCGTGCGGGTCCACGGCCGACTGGATGCCGAGGCCCTCGACGACGGCGACGCTGAGGGCGCCGAGGTCTTCGCGCGACTCGTCGTCGACGGGGGCGCCGGACGACAGGCAGTCGCCGTCGAACGCGCGATAGGCGGTGTACAGCTCGGCGACCCGGCTGCGCAGCGCTGGTCGAGCGCAGGACGTGCGGGAGCAGCTCGTACAGCAGCCGCCCCGAGCGCCGGTCGGCGGTGATGCGCCCGAGCCACTCGAGCAGCGCCGCGGCGCGCGCAGGGCCGGCGGGCGTGCTCGCCACCGCGTCGCTGTAGCCGAAGGCCGGGTCCTCGAACAGGCTCTCGACCAGGGCCTCCAGGAGGCCCGCCTTGCTCCCGAAGTAGTAGTGCACGAGGGCGCGGTTGATGCCCGCCTCCTGCTCGATGGCCTGCATCGTGAGTGATGCGTAGCCCTTGCGCACGAGGATGCGGCGCGCCGCGGCGAGGAGCTTCGCCGCCGTCGGCGGCAGCTCTCCGGCGGCCCGCGCCGCCCCCGGCTGCGCTCCGGCGTGGCCGGCGGTGCGGGTCACGGCCGCGCTCCCCGGGCGCGTCTCACCGCGCACCCCCCTCGGGCGCCGGGACCTGCTGCGTGATGCAGTGGATGCCGCCCCCGCCGTAGGCGAGCACGGGCGTCGGCACCCCGACCACCTCGCGCCCGGGGAAGACCTCGCGGATCCGCTCGAGGCCCTCCTCGTCGTAGGCGCTGCCGGCCGTGGGTACGATCAGCCCCCCGTTGGCCTGATACGAGTTGATGTAGGTCACCGTGAGGTGCTTGCCGCCGATGTCGGTGGTCGTGCGCCGGTCCATCTCCTCGACGTCGAAGGCACGGCCCTTGGCATCGGACTCCGTGTCCAGGACGCGGCGGTTCTCGCGGAAGTTCTCGTAGTCGACGTGATCGGGCTCGTGCACCATGTGGAGGATGACGCGGCCCGGGGCGACGAAGTGGCAGACGCCGTCGACGTGGCCGTCGGTGTCGGTCGCCTCGGTGCGTCCGGCCTTGAGCCAGACGACCTTCTCGGCGCCGAGGTACTCGCGGAGGATGTCCTCCTGCTCCCGCTTGGAGAGGCCGGGGTTGCGCGTCGGGTGCAGGAGGCAGCTCTCGGTCGTGATCAGCGTGCCCTCGCCGTCGACGGTGAAGGCGCCGCCCTCGAGGACCATGGGGGCGGCGAAGCGCTCCCAGCCGAAGTGCTCGCAGAGCCGCTGCGTGACATCGGCGTCCCGGTCGTAGGGCAGGTACTTCTCGCCCCAGGAGTTGAAGACGAAGTCGGCGACCGCGCGCCGGCCGTCCGGGCCGACGAGGAAGTAGGGTCCGTTGTCGCGGATCCACGAATCGTCGATCGGCAGCTCGACGACCTCGATGTCGTCGCTGCCGCAGTAGCTCTTCGCGTTGCCGCCCTCTCCGGGGTGGGCGATGACCAGGACCGGCTCGAAGCGGGCGATGGCGCGGGCGACGGCCGCGTACGTGGCCTGGGCCAGCAGGTAGTACTCGCCCCAGTACGCCCTCGAGAGGGTCGGCCACTGCATGAGGCAGCGTTCGTGCGGCCACCACTCGGCCGGCATGCGATAGCCGGCGGCGCGGGGGGTCTGGGCCTCGGTCGCGGGCTCGTTCATGTGTCCTCCTTCGGGACCTGCTCGGAAGGCGCCGGCGACCGCCGGCGCCTGAGATCGGACGGGTCGATCGGGGGCGGCTCGTGGCGGACCGGCTCGAGGCCGAGCCCCTCGACGTGAGCGGCCACCTCGCCGGCGGTGGCGAGCCAGACGCCCGGCGTCCCCACGATGCGCGCCAGCAGACGCTCGAAGGCGGCGGCGCGCGCCGGTCGGCCCGAGAGGAACGGGTGCATGGTGAGGGCGAGGAAGCCGCCTTCGGCGAGCGTCGCCTCGAAGTCGAGCTCCCACATGCGCAGCAGCTTGTCCGGGCTCTCGATCACGCCCGTCTCCCAGATGCCGGGCAGCCACGCGTACTGCTCGCCGTCGTCGAGGCTCCAGTGCAGTGGCAGCTCCACGAGCGTGGTGGCGCCGGCCTCAGGACCGGTGCGCAGGATGTAGGGCAGGTCGGCGTCCATGAGGCTGGAGTCGTAGGCGAAGCCGTTGGCCGCGAGCAGGGCGGGCGTGGAGTAGTTCATCTCCCACATCGGCGCCCGCCAGCCTCGCGGCCTGACCCCGGTGAGCCGCTCGAGGATCGCACAGCCCCGCTCGAGCACGGCCGCCTCGTCGGCCGGCGAGAGTTCGGTGACGACCTCGTGGGCGTAGCCGTGGTGACCGACCTCGTGCCCGCCGGCGACGATGGCGCGGACGGCGTCGGGGTACGTCTCGGCGGTCAACCCCGGGACGAAGAACGTGGCGCGCGCCCCGTGTCGCGCGAGGACGCGCAGCAGACGCGGCAGGCCCGTGCGCGGCCCGTACGCCTGGTGACTCATGATCCCGAGCCGGCGCACGCTCTCCGGGAAGTCCCACAGCACACCGCTCTCGGCGTCGACGTCGAAGCTGAGCACGACGGCGCAGCCGGCGCCGTGCGGCCACATGATGTTCACGTCGCTCTCCTCTCCTCGTGGCGCCTCATCAGAACCCCCTCCACCAGCCGCCGCTCACGTTGAGGACACTCCCGCTGACCCAGTCACCGCTCGCGCCCGCGAGGTAGAGGCAGGCCTGGGCGACCGGCTCGGGGCCGCCGATCCCGAGCGGGAAGGCGCGCTCGTAGGCGGCGACTTCCTCGGCGGTCATCGGCGTCCCGGTACCGGTCGGGCCGGGCGCGATCGCGTTGACGAGGATGCCGTAGGGCTCGAGGTACACCGAGAGGCCGACCGTCAGCCCCACGAGCCCCGCCTTCGCCGCGTTGTAGGCCACCGTCGTGTCCGTCGAGCCGATCCGCGCGCTGCCCGAGCTGATGAAGATGATGCGACCGCAGCGCTGCGCCATCATGTGCGGCAGCGCGGCCCGCGTGCACCACCACGGGCCGGAGAGGTCGGTGTCGATGACCTCGCGCCACTCCTCCTCGCTGATCGCCCACGGCTCGCCCGGCGGTGCGTCCAGGCCGGCGTCGTTCACGAGCACGTCGAGACGGCCCCAGCGCTCGACCGCGGCCGCCATGAGAGCCGCCGCCGACTCAGGACTGCGGATGTCGACGAAGGTCGCCTCGGCGGTCAGGCCCTCGCCACGAAGCCTCGCGGCCACGTGGCCGGCTTTCTGCTCCTGGATGTCGCCGATCAGCACGCGTGCGCCCTCGCGGGCGAAGGCGGCGGCGATGCACTCGCCGATGCCCTGCGCGCCACCCGTCACGACGGCGGCGACGTCCTGAAGCCGACCGCTCACCGCTCGGCTCCTCCCGCCGCTCGGCCGTCGCGGGCTTCGTCGACCATGGCGCCGGGGACCAGACGCGCCCTCCTCCGGGTGCCGAACAGGGCTTCCTTCATCGTGCGCCCCGGCGGCGCGCCGGCGTCCCGAGGGCCGGCGGGATCGGCGCGCCCGCCCCCGGTCGCCGCCGGCTCGGCGGACGTCCCGTCGTCGCGCGTCGGCCGCACGATCGGCGCGAACGCGAAGTCGTCGGGCAGATGGCAGGCCACGCGCCGGCCGCCGCCCCTCTCGCGGAGCGGCGGCGGCTCGGCGGGGCAGACGTCCATCACGAAGGGGCAGCGTGGATGGAAGCGGCAGCCCGACGGCGGCCGCACGGCGCTCGGCACCTCGCCGGCGATGATGCCGAGCTCGCTGCGCAGTCGCGGGTCGGGCGAAGGCACGCTCGCCAGCAGGGCGCGGGTGTAGGGGTGCCGGGGATCGTGCAGCACCGCCTCGGTGGGTCCCGACTCGACGATCTGGCCGAGGTACATCACCGCCACCGTGTCGGCGATCGACTCGACGACGGCCAGATCGTGGGCGATGAACAGGTAGGCGAGGCCGAGGCGCTCCTGAAGGTCGTCGAGGAGCACCAGGATGCGTGCCTGGACGGAGACGTCGAGAGCCGAGGTCGGTTCATCGAGCACGACGAGCCTGGGCTCCAGGGCCAGCGCCCGGGCGATGGCGATCCGCTGGCACTGCCCGCCCGAGAACTCGTGCGGTCGGCGCCACAGATGCTGGGTGCCGAGACCGACCATCTCGAGCAGGCTCACGATCCGCGTCGCTGAGCTCCGAGCCGCTCAGGCGCGACTGGGCGCTGAGCGGCTCGGCGATGACGTCGTGGACCGTGAGCCGCGGGCTCAGGGAGGAGTACGGATCCTGGAAGACGACCTGGGCGTCGCTCATCGCCGAACGCTTCTCGCTCCGCTTGAGGGAGCCGATGTCCCTGCCCTGGAAGACGATGCGGCCCCCCGTCGGCTTCGTGAGCTGCAGGATCGCGCGGGCGACGGTCGTCTTGCCCGACCCCGACTCGCCGACCAGGGCCAGGGTCTGGCCGGGTTCGATGGCGAGACTGACCTCGTCGGCGGCGTGGACCACGTCGGTCGACTTCTTGCCGAAGCCGCGCCGGACCGCGAAGTGGACGGTGAGGTCCTCGACCGAGAGCAGAGGGCTCATGCGCCGCCCTCCTGCCGGGCCACCCAGTGACAGGCCGCCCAGTGCTCGCCGGTCAGGTCGGTCGGATCGGGCTTCACGGTCGCGCAGACCTCCATCGCGTGCGCGCAGCGCGGATGGAAGCGGCAGCCCGTCGGCGGATCGATGAGGTCCGGGACCGAGCCGGGGATCGTCTGGAGCTCGCCCGCCTTCTTGTCCTGCGGCAGGCACTCGTACAGCGCGATCGTGTACGGGTGTCGTGAGTGCGTGAGCACCTCGACCGTCAGGCCCTGCTCGACGACCGAGCCGGCGTACATGACCGCGACCCGGTCGCAGGTCTGGGCGGCGACGCCGACGTTGTGGGTGATCAGGATCTGGGCGATGCCCAGCCGCTCGCGCAGCTCGAGCAGCAGCCGCAGGATCTGGGCCTGGATGGTGACGTCGAGGGCGGTGGTCGGCTCGTCGGCGATCAGCAGCGGCGAGTCGCAGGACAACGCCATCGCCATGCAGGCCCGCTGACGCATGCCGCCGCTGAGCTGATGAGGGTAGCTGTCGAGGATCTCGCTGCTGCCGGGCAGGCCGACCGAGGTCAGCGCCTGGCGCGCCGTCTCGCCCGCCTCCTTGCGCGAGACGTCGCGGTGCAGGCGCACGACCCGCTCGATCTGCTCGCCGACCGTGAACACCGGGTTGAGCGATGCCAGCGGGTCCTGGAAGACCATCGACACGAGGCCGCCGCGGATCCTCTGCATCTCGGCCTCGCTCTTCGCCAGCAGATCGTCGCCGCGGAAGAGGATCTCGCCGTTCGTGTAGTCGGTCTGCGGGCGTGGCAGCAGCTGGAGCACCGAGAGACCGGTGATCGTCTTGCCGCAGCCCGATTCCCCGACCAGACCCGACGATCTCCTGCTCGCCGACGGTGAGATTCACGCCGTCGAGAGCCTTGACGGTCCCGCGCAGGCTGTTGAACTGCACCCTCAGCTCGCGGATCTCGAGCAGCTCGTCCATCGTCGCTAGCGCTTCATCCGCGGGTCGAGGACGTCGCGCAACCCGTCACCGACGACGTTGAAGGCGAGCACCAGGAGGAAGATGGCGATGCCGGGGAAGATGCTGATCCACCACTGCTCGAGGACGTACTCCACGCCCTCGGAGACCATGAGCCCCCACTCCGGCGTCGGCGGCTTGACGCCGAGGCCGAGGAACGAGAGGCCGGCGACCTCGAGGATCACCGTGCCCAGATCGAGGGTGATGGCGACGATCACCGGCCCGAAGGCGTTGGGCAGGATGTGGCGCAGCACGATCGTGCGGTTGGGCACGCCCATCGTCTTCGCAGCCTCGACGTAGGGCCGTTGCCGCAACGAGATCGCCTGGCCCCGTACCAGACGGGTGTACCACGGCCACCAGGTGATGATGATCGCCAGGGCCAGGTTCCGCAGGCTGGGCCCGAGGATGGCCACGAAGGCCATCGCGAGGATCAGCGCCGGGAAGGCCAGGAAGATGTCGGTGATGCGCATGATCGTCTCGTCCAGCAGGCCGCCGTAGTAGCCGGCCAGGCCGCCCAGCAACGGGCCGACGATCAGCACGGCGGCGGCCACCAGGGCGGAGATCATCAGGGGGATGCGGGCCCCGAAGATGACCCGGGAGAGCACGTCGCGACCGAGGTTGTCGGTGCCGAACGGGTGCGCGGAGCTCGGCGCCTCGAAGCGCTGGCTCAGGTTCGATTGGCCGCGACCCTCCTCCGGATAGGGCGCGATCCACGGGGCTCCGACGGCGACCACCACCATGAACAGGATCCAGGCGACGCCGACGACGGCCAGCTTGTCGCGCCAGAACACGCGCACGTTGTGCCGGGTCTCGCCGATCGTCGAGGCGTGACGGACGCGCCAGTCGCCCAGCAGCTTCGGCGACGCGCTCTCGGCAGATCCGGCCATCGGACGGCTCCCTAGCTCAGCACGACGCGCGGGTCGAGCTTCGCGATGATCAGGTCGATGACGAGGTTGATGAAGACGTAGACGAGGGCCAGGAGCACGGTGATGCCCATGATCGCCGGGTAGTCGAGGCTCAGCATCGAGGTCGTCGCGTACGTCCCCAGGCCGGGGAGGGCGAAGATCCGCTCCACGAAGAACGTGCCGACGAGCAGGTAGGCGAACTCGAGGCCGATGATCGTCAGCACCGGCGCCAGGGCGTTCTTGAGCGAGTAGCGCAGCACGATCACGCGCGTGGAGACGCCCATCGCCTTCGCCATGCGGATGTAGTCCTGACCGAGCGACTCGAGCATCGCCGAGCGCGTCATCCGGGTGATCACGCCGGTCGAGAACGCCGCCAGGGTCAGGACCGGCAGCACGAGGTGCTCCATGGCGTCGAAGAACGCCACGAAGTTGGCGGTGACGAACGCGTCGACGGCGGTCATGCCGGTGATCTGGGTCACCGGGTGTGCCTGTGAGACCGCGATCTCGAGCTCACCGGAGACGGGCAGCAGGCCGAGTATGCGGAAGAAGAGGATCTGCAGGAGGACGGCGAGGACGAACGACGGCATCGAGACGCCGCCGATGGCCAGCACCCGGGTGCTGTTGTCGATCCAGCTGCCCTTCTTGTGGGCCGTGAGGGCGCCCAGGCTCACCCCCACCACGATCGACACCAGCAGCGCCAGGAAGACGAGCTGCAGGGAGTACGGCAAGAAGTTGCGCATGTCGTCGAGGACGGGCCGCCGGGTGCGCAAGGACGTGCCCCAGTCGCCCTGGACGAGATCGGCGACGTAGATGCCGTACTGCACGTACAGAGGCCGGTCGAGACCGAGGATGCGCCGCGCCTCCTCGATCTGCGCCGGCCGGGCGCGGGGTCCGGCGTAGACGGCCGCCGGGTCGGAGGGCACGACCCGCACCAGCAGGAAGGTGACGATCGTCACCCCGAACAGGACGAAGACCATCAGCACCAGGCGGCGCAGGAGATAGGTGCGAACGCTCAACGTCCGGCCCCTGCCTCAGATCCGCCCGCGCGGCGGCAGCGTCGGGTGAGAACCGTGGGCGGCGGGCCTCCCGGCCCGCCGCCCACGCGGCGTCGTGGTCACTTGGACGTGTGGTAGAAGTAGAGGACCGACGTGTAGTTGGGATTGAGCGCCATGTCGTCGAGCTTCAGCGTCGGCAGGACGCCGTAGAGGCTGTCCTGGTCGAAGAGGTACAGGGCCAGCGCTTCGTCGACGACCATCGTCTGCGCCTCGTTGTAGAGCTGCTGCGCGTTGTCCGGGTCGACCGGCTCCTCGCTGAACGCCGTGTCGATGATCTCGTCGTACTCCGGGTCGTACCAGTAGGTCATGTTCCAGAGCGGCTCCTCCTCGGAGTGGAAGAGGGAGTAGAGGGAGTCGTAGCCGTCCGGGAAGCCCGGCCACCAGACCAGCTCGAACAGGTCCTGGCGATCCTCCGCCGGCCCCTTGGCCTTGGCCCACTGTTGCTCGAAGAGCAGCGGCTGAAGATCGAGCGTCACACCCACGTCGGCGAAGTTCTCCTTGAGCACCGGCGCGAACTTGGAGCCGAAGGCGTCGTCGGACGCATAGGTCATGGAGAGCGTGAAGCCGCCGTCAGGGTAGCCGGCGTCGGCGAGCAGCTGCTTGGCCTTGACCGGGTCGTAGGTGTACTGCGGAGTCGCCGGATCGTGAGGGTACAGGGTGGCCGGGAGCGGCCCGCGCGACTGCGTGGCGAAGCCGTTGGTGGCGACCGCGATCACGTCCTCGTAGTTGACGGCGTAGCTGAGCGCCTGCCGCACCCTGGCGTCGTCCAGCGGCTCGTTCTGCGTGTTGAACGACACCACCATGTTCTGCACGCTGGGGATGTCCACGATGGTCACGTTCTCGCTCTGCTGCATCGTCGGGATGGCGTCGCGCGAGAGGCCGTCGGCGAAGTCGACCTCGCCGGCCTCGAGCATCTGCCGCTGTGTCGCCGCCTCGTCGACGTACTTCATGACGACCGTCTCCGGCTGCCCCTCCGTCCAGCCGCCCCAGTAGTCCGGATTGCGCTCGAAGACCGTCTCTTCGTTGGGCGCGTAGGAGACGAGCTTGTACGGCCCGGTCCCCACCGCGTTCGGGGTGTTCCACCAGTCGGCGTCCTTGCCCTCGGTCGCCGGGCTGAACATCCAGGCGCCGTACATCGACGTGGCCACGCGGTCGAGCGCCGCCGGGTAGCTGCAGCGGATCTCGACGGTGTAGTCGTCGATCACCTTGATCTTCTCGACCGGGTACCAGATGTACGCCGCCCCCAGGTCCATCTCCTGGGTCGCCTCGATGGAGTACTTGACCGCCTCCGCATCGAACGGCGTACCGTCGTGGAAGGTGACCCCTTCACGCAGCGTGAAGGTCCAGGTCATGCCGTCGTCCGAGACCTCCCACCCGGTGGCGAGGCACGGCGTGAACGGCTCCGCGCTGCCCGGCGCGTTCGCGTACAGCAGGGGCTCGTAGATGTTGGCGAGGAACATCGGTTCGTCCGCGGCGCTCGCCCGCGGGTCCCACGTGGTGACCGTCATCCACGAGGCCAGACGCAGGATGCCGTCGTCCGTCGTCGTGGTCTCGCCTTCGTCGCCGCAGCCGGCCGAGAGTGCGGCGACCGCCGCCAGCGCCGTGACGACGAGCGCCACGGCGAGCGCGGATCGCCAGCTTCTGCGACGCGCGAGACCCGATGATGGAGCCATGCCTTCCCCCTTTGTCCCGGTTCCCCGTCCGCGGCGCAGGCCGTTGTCGTCGACCCTTGCGTCGCGGTCTCCCGGCGCCGCGCACGACCACGCGCCGCACCGCACTATTTGACTGCTTGACCAATTAGATATGCTAGGCGGTACCACGTCAACAGTCTCAGCTTCAAGGCAGGGGGCGGCAATGGGAAGCACGCAGGGGTACGCCGGAGGGCCGCACTCGACGGCGACAGGGACGCCGCGGGCCGACGGCTTCCGCATGCCGGCCGAATTCGCACCGCACGAGCGCTGCCTCATCGCCTGGCCGACGCGCACGCGCGCGTACTGGGGCGAGCACTACATGCTGGCCCAGCACAGCGTACGCCGCGGTGGCGCGGGCGATCGCGCGCTGCGAGCCGGTGACCGTGATCGCGCGCCCGGGCGAGGGCCCCGAGGCGCGCAGCTACTGCGGGACGGACGGCATCGAGGTCGTCGAGCTGCCGCTCGACGACTCGTGGATCCGCGACAGCGGCCCCAACTTCGTACGACGCCCGGACGGCGAGACGGGCCGTCGCCGACTTCGCCTTCAACTCGTGGGGCGAGCGCTACCTCCCCTACGACGACGACGCGCGCATCGGCGAGCGGCTCGCCGAGCACTCTTCGGGGTGAAGCGCTACGCGACGCCCATGATCCTCGAAGGCGGGTCGATCACGGTCGACGGCGAGGGCACGCTGCATCACGACCGAGAGCTGCCTGCTCCACCCCACGCGCAACCCCGGGATGACGAGAGACGAGATCGAACAGGAGCTCAAGGACATGCTCGGCGTCGAGAAGGTCATCTGGCTCGTGTCGGGACTCGGGCTGGAGGAGGACCCCGACACCGACGGGCACGTGGACGGCGTGGCGGCGCTCATCGGTCCGGCGCGGGTGCTCCTCCACATGGTGCGCGACCCCCGCCACCCGGACTACGCCAACCTTCAGGAGAACCGGCGGCGACTCGAGACGACCGACGCGCTCGGCAGGCCACTGGAGGTCGTCGAGCTCGACCTGCGCAGCGCCCCGGTGCCCATCGGCGGTAAGGCCATCGTCGAGACGTACGTCAACTTCTACCAGGCGAACGGCGCCGTGATCGTGCCCACGGCCGGCAACGCCGACGATCTCCCCGCCCTCGAGCACCTGCGCGAGATCTTCGCGGGCCGCGAAGTCGTCGGCGTGCCCGCGCCCGTCGTCGGCTACGGCGGAGGCGGCGTCCACTGCATCACGCAGCAGGTGCCGGCGGCGGCGCCATGAAGCTCGCCGGCCGCGTCGCGATCGTCACCGGCGCCGCGTCGGGCATCGGGTGCGCCACCTCCCGGCTGTTCGCCGCCGAGGGCGCTGCGGTGGCCCTGGCGGACGTGCACGACTGCGCCCCCGAGGCGGCGGCGCTCGAGAGTGGCGGCGCTCGCGCCCTCGCGGTGGCCTGCGACGTGAGTCGCGAGAGCGACGTCCGCCGCCTCTTCGAAGCGACGCGCGACGCCCTCGGACCCGTGGACGTGCTGGTCAACGCCGCCGGCATCGCCCTGCCGCGCACGATCGCCGACACCAGCCTCGACGAGTGGCGACGCGTCGTCGACGTGAACCTCACCGGCGTCTACTTGTGCTGCCGTGAAGCCGTGCACGCGATGCGCGCCCAGGGGGCCGGCGTGATCGTCAACGTCGCCTCCGAGCTGGCGCTGGTCGGATCCCCCGAGGTCGCCGCCTACGCGGCCACGAAGGGCGGCGTGCTGCAGCTCACCCGGGCCATGGCCGCCGACCACACCCGGGAGGGCATCCGCGTCAACGTCGTCTGCCCCGGCCCGGTCGACACGCCGCTGCTCGACGAGTTCATCGCCGCCGCCGCCGACCCCGAGACCGAGCGGCGCGCGACCGAGGAGGCCACGCTGCTCGGGCGGCTCGGCCGGCCGGAGGAGATCGCCTCCGCCATCCTGTTCCTGGCCTCCGACGACAGTGCCTTCGTCGTCGGCGCCACGCTGGTCGCCGACGGCGGTCTGACGACCGTGTGAGGCCTTGGGCGCTGCCGGGCCTGCGTGGCGCCGGCGGGCGGCGTCCTGGGTGCCGGGTGGACGCCGGGCGCCGCCCCGCGCGTTCTTCTGAGGCCTTTGCTAGGATGGCGGTGAAGATGACGGCGACCGCGCCTCGCCCGGGAGGACGCCATGTTCGACTACCTGACGCTGCCGCAGCGCACGGCGAAGCCGCGCGAGAGCGGCATCACCCACGTCCTGGACAAGGGCTCGAGCCTCCAGCAGGTGCGCGACCTCCTCGAGGTCGCCCGCGACTGCGTCGACATCGTCAAGCTCGGCTGGGGCACGGCGGTCGTCACGCCCAACCTCAGGGAGAAGATCGACCTCTACCAGAGCAACGGCGTCCCGGTGTGCTTCGGCGGTACGTTCTTCGAGGTCTGCCTGCGCCAGAACAAGCTCGAGGAGTACCTGGGGACGGTGCGCGACCTCGGCATGGACCACATCGAGGTCTCCGACGGCACCATCGCCATGGACGAGAACGACAAGGTCGCCCTGCTCAAGCGCCTGAGCAAGGAGTTCAGGGTGCTGAGCGAGGTGGGCAGCAAGGACGCCGAGGTCGTGATCGCCCCCTACAAGTGGGTCGACTCGATCAGGCGCGAGCTCGACGCCGGCGCCTGGAAGGTCATCACCGAGGGTCGCGAGTCGGGCACCGTCGGCATCTACCAGGCGGGCGGCGACGTCAAGGAGGGCCTGCTCGACGAGATCGTCAGCGCAGTCAGCGCCGAGCGGCTGCTCTTCGAAGCCCCGGTCAAGAGCCAGCAGACGTGGTTCATCAAGCAATTCGGCGCCAACGTCAACCTGGGCAACATCCCGCCCGACGAGGTCGTCTCCGTCGAGACCCTGCGCCTCGGGGTGCGCGGGGACACGCTGCTCACGTTCCACTGACGCCGGGCGGCGGCGGCGTCGACCTGTGCCGCGACGGTGACCGCGTGACCCTCTTCCTGCTGCGCCACGCACAGACCGACCGGAACGTCGAGCCGGCCCGCTGCCAGGGATGGCAGGACGCAGGGCTCAACGAGACCGGCCGCGCCCAAGCCCGCGCCCGCGGGCGCGCCCTGCGCGGGCGCGGCATCGAGCTCATCGTCACCAGCCACCTGCGGCGCGCCCGCGAGACCGCCGAGCTCGTGCGCGAGGAGCTGCTCGGAGGCGAGGCGGCGGCCGAGGCGCGCATCGGGGCGGCCGCCGCGGAGCCGGCGGCGATCGCGGCCGGCGGCGACAGCGTCGCGGCCGCACCGCCGTACTCGCCGCAGATCGTCGTCGACCCCCGCCTCGCTGAGACGTACCGCGGGCGCTGGGAGGGCCGGCTCTTCGTCGACATCATCCGCGAGCAGCCCGCCGAGTGGCGCGCCTACCGCGAGCACCCGGAGACGCTTCCGCTTCCCCGGCGGCGAGAGCCTCGCCGGGCAGCAGCGGAGGGTCCTCGCCGCCCTGCGCGATGTCGCGCTGGACGGCCACATCACCCTGATCGTGACCCACGGCGGGGCGATGCGTCTGGTGCGCTGCTTCCTGGACCGGCGTGGGATCGAAGCGTTCCACGAGCTGGCCACCGACAACGGGGGGGTCGACGAGGTCCTCGGGCCGGGCCTCGCGGAGCGCGTCGACGTCCACCTAGGGATGGCGCTGACCCGTCGACAGAGCTGACCCGGCTCGTCGCGGGCGTACGTCGCCTGCCACCCCGAAGGACCACGGGCGGCCGCCACGCGGGCGATGCATCTGCGAACGAGCTGTTCCGGGCCCGACGGACCGCGACCGGACCGCCTCGACCAGCCCACCGGCCCATCGAGGCGACGGCCCGCAGGCGCTCAGCTCATCGGGGCTCGCCGAACAGGCACCTCTCCGCGTTCCTCGCGAAGAACAGCTCCCTCACCGCCGGCTTGACGGCGGCGGTCCAGGCCTCCACGGCGGCGCCGAACTCGACCAGCGGGTAGTCGGTGCCGAACAGGCAGCGGTCCTTCAGATAGGAGTTGACCGCCTGGAGCGTCGCCTCGGGAAGGTACTGCGGCCACAGCGCGCTGAACTCGAGGAACATGTTGGGGTGCTTCTGCGCCACGGCCAGACCCAGGACGCCGAAGCCGTTGCCGGCGTGCGAGACCACCAGCTTGAGGTCGGGGAAGTCGATGGCGATCTCGTCCATGTACTTGGGGTCGCCGAGCCACATGCTCTGGAAGCGGTTGTAGTGCAGGCTGCCGTGGACGATGGCGACGAGGTTATGGCTCTCGCAGTACGCATAGAGGGGATAGAGCACGCTGGCGTTGGCCGGCACTCCCCAGATCCACGGGCTGATGTTCACACCCAGGAAGCCGGCCTCACGACACCGTTCCAGCTCCTCCAGGTTGCGGCGCACGCCGTACCTGGGGTGTACGCCGGCGATGTAGTAGAAGGGGTCCTCGTCGAGAGAGCTGCGCACCTCCATGAGGTGGTCGTTGTCCTCGATGGAACCGCCGCACACCACGCCCCGCACGACTCCGCCGGCGTTCATGTTGGCGATGTACTCGGGCATCGCCAGCGGTGTGAGCCTGGGCCGCATCTTGTACAGGGTGATGTACTGCGAGAAGTGGGGCGCCGGGTCGTCCGGGTCCCAGGGGCCGAGCATGTGCTCCGTCCGGAGCCGTACGCGGAAATCGACAACGTCCATGGGTGCGTCCTTTCGTGTCATGTCACCTAGGACCCCCGCAGTCGCCCCTCGAGGACGAGCTCCGTGAGGTACCAGCCGGCGTGATCCGTGACCTTGGGATCACCCCGCAGCTCCTCCGGGATGTAGAGGAAGAACTGGCGAGGACGACGGCTGCTGATGAAGGCGGACGGCCACAGGACGGCCGTGTCGAGATAGCCGGCGCTCCCCAGGAGACGCGGCAGGAGGCGCGAGCGCCGCAGCGTCACGCACCTGAGGCGCGCGACCCGGAGCTCCCGACCCCGGCCGGCCAGCGCGGCCAGGAGGTGACGAGCGAGGTCGGTGCGCGCGCCGTCCACGAGCACGTCGACGACGTAGAGCGTGTCGCGCTGCACGTAGTAGATGACGTACCCCAGCAGACGACCGTCTCCGTACATGGTCAGGTACTCGTGGTCGATGTAGGGGTCGTCGTTGACGCGCCACCGGAGGTACGCGGCGCTGCGGTCGACGGTGATGCCGTACCGCTCCCGGTTCCGCTCCCAGAGGGCCGCCATCTCCTCGAGCGGCGCGTCGGCCTCGCGGTAGACGGCGACCCGGTGGCCGCAGGTGCGCCGGCGCCGCAGACGGCTGTACGCCTGCAGGACCGCGGCGAGCAGGCCGCTCAGCACCGGTGCCAGCGCCTTCCCGGCCTTGCCCTTGGTGGCCATCGTCGTCCTCAGCTCCTCGCGGAGCGCGCCGGTCCGCAGCCAGAGCGTGTACTTGGCCCAGTTGTCGAAGGCCGCGTAGCCGAGCTTCACGCGCACTCTGCCGACGGCGCCGCCCGCCACCTCACCCGCGGTCGTGAAGAAGAAGCCGAACCTGCTCTTCGCCGCCTCGAAGCTCTCCCGCTCGTGAGCGGAATACAGGCCCGAGCCCCGGTGGTCCGGGTGGCTCATGCAGTTCTCGGTCTTGCCGGCGACGGTGGTCCTGCCCCAGACGCTCAGCGGCGTGGGGATGAGGCTGTACTGGGCGACGAGCTGATCGCCCTCCTCGCGGTCGAGGTCGAAGACCAGGTACATGCTGCCCTGGCCGTCCCAGGTGTCGAGCCATTCCCAGGCGAACTCCGCGGCGCTGCGGTCCCTGCCGGTGATCGACCGGTAGAGGCGGTTGACCTGGACCTCGTCGCCCGGCCGATAGGGTCTGCTGACGGTACGCAAGGGCCCGACCTGCCTTGCCTGGGTGGGTGCGCCGGGCGCTCCCCGGCCTTCGTCGCAGGGAGTATCGTGCACCATCACACGGGAGCGCAACAGGCGACGGACTCTGCGACCATCCCCGGGGCCGACCTGGACACCCGCCTCCGTCGGCGGCCGCACGTCGCCCGTGCTCGCCCGAACGCCCCGCCCACGGCGCGCGACGGTATACTGCCGTCCGACGAAGCGGCCTCCCACCTGCGAAGGAGCCCAGATGGACTTCGATGCCTACGACTATCACGCCGCGAGCGGCTCGTGGATCGCCAAGGACTTCGTCCACGGAGCCCGCTTCGAGCACGGGCTCGCCTGCATAATCGACTCCGATGTCGTGGTCGGCGACGACGTCCGCCTGGGCAGCCGCGTGCACCTCGCGTCGGGCACGCGCTTCCTCGACGACATCGAGTTCGCCGACGACTGCGTGACGACGGGCGTGTGCCTGCTCGGCGCCCACGTCAGGGTCAGAACGGGGTCGTGCATCTCGAAGGCGGTCATCGTCGACGACTGGACGTTCGTCGGCGCCGGCATCATGTCGTCCCACACCAAGAACATCGACCACGCCCGCCCGCGAGCGCCCAAGCGACAGTTGCTCACGCGCTACGGGTACGGGTCGGTGATCGGCAGCCGTACCAACACGAGCGCCGGCGTCAGCATCGCCCCCGGCGCGATCGTCGGCTACGGCTCGCACGTGGTCGTCGACCTGGAGACCCCGAACGCGATCTACTACAACGACCCGCACCCCTACGCGACCCTGCAGCGCAGCCTGTCGCCCGACGACCCGTACTTCGTCGAGATCCCCGCCGCCTACGAACCCCGGCAGATCGACTCCCGGCTGCTGGAGAGGTACCTGCCGCACTACCGGCCGCCGGCCCGCTGAGCGCACCGCGGTCAGGTCACGCCGCCGACTGTCCTCGCCTTCGTCCTTCGAGGAAGAACTCCGTGACGTACCAACTGTCGTGGCTCGAGACCTTGGGATCGCCCCGTAGCTCCTCCGGGATGTAGAGGAAGAACTGGCGAGGGCGATAGGCCCTGATGAAGTTCGGCGGGCGAACGACGGGCGGGGCGAGGAAGCCGGCGCTCCTCACACGCTGCGGCAGAAGCCGGGAGCGTCGCAGCGTCACGCACGTCACGCGACCGACCGCGAGCTCGCGACCCCGCTTCGCCAGCGCGGCGAGGAGGTGGCGGAACAGGTCGGTGCGCGCGCCTTCCGCGAGGATGTCGGCGACGTACATCTTGTCGCCCTGCACGTAGTAGATGACGTACCCCAGAAGACGGCCGTCGCCGTACATCGTCACGAACTCGTGCTCGAGGTGCGGATTGTCGTTGACCCGCCACTGGAGGTACTTGGCGCTGCGGTCGACGCTGATGCCGTAGTGCTCCCGGTTCCGCTCCCAGAGGCCCGCGATCTCATCCAGCGGCGCGTCCGCCTCGCGGTGGACGGCGACCCGGTAACGACACATGTGGCGCCGCCGCACGTGGCTGTACGCCTGCACGAGCGGCGCCAGCAGGCCGCTCAGCACGGGCGCCAGCGCCTTCCCGGCCTTGCCCTTGGCGGCCATCATGGCCCTCAGCTCCTCGCGGAGCGCGCCGGTCCGCAGCCAGAGCGCGTACACGGCCCAGTCGTCGAACGCCGTGTAGCCGAGCTTCATGCGGACCTTGCCGGGGGCGCCGCCCACGATCTCGCCGGTGGTCGTGAAGAAGAAGCTGAACCTCTTCTTCTCCTCTTCGAAGCACTGCCGCTCGTGAGCGAAATACGCACCCGAGCCCCGGTACTCGAAGTGGCTCATGCAGTTCTCGGTCTTGCCGGCGACGGTGGGCCTGCCCCAGACGCTGAGCGGGATGGGGAGGAGACTGTACTGGGCGATGAGCTGATCGCCCTCCTCACGGTCGAGGTCGAAGAGCAGGTGCATGCTCCCCTGGCCGTCCCAGGTGTCGAGCCACTCCCAGGCGAACTCGGCGGCGCCGCGGTCCCTGCCGGTGATCAACTTGTAGAGCCCGTTGATGTGGACCTCGTCGCCGGGCTCATAGGGCCTGCTGACGGTACGCAAGGGGCGGTCCTGCCTCGCCTTGGTGGGTTCGTCGTGCGCTTCCCGGTCTTCGCCGCCGGAAGTATCGTCCAGCATCACACAGGAGCGCAACACGCCGGGGGCTCCGCGAAGGTCCTCGTCATCGGAGCCCGCTCCTCGGTCCACCTCCTCCGCCGGTGCCTGGGCCGACCTCCCGCGTCTGCTTCCGCCGGCTGCCGGCGCCGCTCGCGCTCGGCACCGGGGCTCCTGGGCATGCACGTGACGGCCTGCGACCCGGCGCTCGACCCCGAGCGTGGCTCGGCGCGCGCCGTCGTGGTCCTGCTGATCGAGGTGCTGACGGGAGTACATCGGCAGGGTGCCGCGATCGCGGCCGGCGCCCCGGCTACTGACGCGGCGCCAGCTCGAGCTCGCGCACGATGGAGCGCCGCAGCTCGGGATCCTGCGGCAGCTCGCACCGGACCACGAAGGCCTCGGTGGGGCCGACCAGGTTCGCCTGGGTCTCGCTGTCGACCTCGATCCAGCCGTCCCACCTGCCGGGCAGCCGCAGCGACCAGTCGGCGACGAAGCGGCGCGCCTCGCCGGGCCCGATCGTGAACTCGGCCCTCGTGCCGAGCTCCTGCCGCATGCCCAGCGGTCCGTGGACGACCAGCCGCACGCCGCGGAGAGTCACGCCGGAGTCACCCTCGTTGACGATCGTGAACACGGCCCTCGCCTCGCGGCCCACCTCGTAGGGCCCGGGATCGAGCCTCACCCGCCCGGTGAGCACGAGCAGCCCGGGCTCGGTCGAGGGTGGACCGTCGCGCCAGTAGCGCGTGTCGGCGGGGTTGCCGCCCAGCCTGAGCATGAACATGGTGACGTTGCTCAGCCAGGCCCCCGTGCCCTCGGGGCAGTAGCGAGGGCCGATCGCCGCCACCGACACGAGACCCGACCCGTAGTAGAGCTCGCCGGCGATGCCCTGTGCCACGCGGTCGATCGCCGCCTCCCAGGAGCCGAAGTCGCTGGCCTCGCGGGGGGAGGCGTAGAACCAGTTGAAGGCGTTGTACGTGGACTGGTCACCACCGGGGGCGTAGAGGAAGCGGCCGAAGGTGGACTCGGCGCCGGCGACGGCGACGAGGAAGGCGGGGTCGACGCCGTGCTCGAGGCCCTGGGCGAGGAATACCGGGGCCAGACCCTGCATCGGCGAGCCGTACTCGGCGAGGAGGAGCTCGATCTGCTCCGCGGTCGGCGTGGCCGCCGCCGGCGCCGGCGCCAGGAGCGCGGCGCCCAGCACGACGGCCGCGGTCAGGACCGCGACGGCCAGCGTGATGGAAGACGGATGACGCACTGTGCTGCCCACGAACCGGTACCTCCCCTCTCCCGACCCATTATAGGCCTCGACCCCACGGAAGTCCTCAGAAGCCGTCGACCCGTGCGGCGACACCTCCGCGCCGACCTCGGGCGCGAGCCGCGCAGGCTGTCGCCGCGAGCGGGTCCCGAGCTCCGGCGACCGTCCCGTCCGGGCGTCGCCGATGCGTACGCGCACCGACCGGCCCGATCGCATGTCGCGACCATGCCGGCGCGCGCCCTTCGCGGGATAAGATGACGGCGATGGACCTCACCGACGACGACCGCTTCGCCCGCGACGAGCGCTTCCCGGCGCCGCAGGTGCTGCGTCTCTGCCGACAGACGATCGCCGCGCGGCAGCTCGACCTCACCGGCCTCCGCGTCCTGACCGAGGCCGGCGTCGGCTACCGCCGCATCGCGCCGGTCGTCGCCGCGCTCGCCGGCGCGGCCGAGGTCTTCGCGGTCAGCCGCGACAGCGCCCAGGCGGCGCGCAAGGACGCCGAGGCGCAGACGTGGAGTCTCGCCGAGGCGGCCGGCGTGCTGCGCCGCCTGCACCTGCTGCCCACCCGCCTGCAGGCGCCGCTCGACGAGATCGACATCGTCACCGACCTGCCGGGGGTGCGCCCCGTCGACGAGTCGATCCTGCGCACCCTCTCGGACACCGCCGTCGTGACGCTCATGCGCGGGATCGCCCACTGGCGGCCGGCCGACGTCGACGTCGCGGGGTGCCGCCGGGCCGGTATCGCCGTCGCGGGGCTGGACGAGGAGGCGGTCGGCCTGCTGCGCTACGCGCCGCTCGCCGTCATCTGGGGCCTCACGACACTCGGCGTGGAGGCGGCCGGCGGCGTGGTCGTGGTCGCCGGCGCAGGGCGCGCCTACCCGTACGTCGTGCGCGCCCTGGCACAGCTCGGCGCGCGCGTGCTCGTGGCGGCGCCGGAGAGCGCCGGCCGCATCGCCCTGCACGGCGGCGAGAAGGTCGGGGACGGCCTCGCCGAGCCGGCCGCGTTCGGCCGGCTCGGCGAGGCCGACGCCCTGGTCCTCGCGCCCGACCTGCCGGGCGACCGGTTGCTCGGCCCCGGCACGGCTCTCGAGGCGCACGCCGTGGTCGCCGCAGCCCCGCACCTCGCCGTCGTCTGCGGCGGCGCCGACGTCGAGGCGCGCGCCCTCGCCGACGCCGGGCTCAGGGTGTGGCCGTCGCCGCACGGCGGCGGGCCGGCGATCGCCGACGAGCTCCTGCCGCGCCCGGTCATCGAGTCGCTCGTCGCGGGTCTGAAGGTCGGCGAGGTGATGGCCCGGGCGCGGCGCGGCGGTTCCTCGCCGGTGGCGGCCGAGCAGACCGCCGCCGCCGAGGCGCACGCCGAGCTCCTGCCCAAGGACATCGCCGTGCTCCGTCGCTGAGGCGAGGGCGCGCGCCGGCCGCGAGCCCGGCACCGCGACGGACCGCCACGGGTCGTCGCGTTTGCCCCCCAGAGCCCGCGCCCCGCGGCGCCGTCCCTCCGCGAAGCGCCCGCAAGACCTCAGGGCTTCGCCGCGACCTCCCGCAGCACCGCGCCGACGGCCTCGCGCTCTTCACGGGTGCGCAGCAGTCGCGCCGCCATCGCGAGGGGATGCCCCCCGCCGGTCATGCTCGGGACGGTCAGTCCCCGGCTCTCCATCGCGCGGACCGCGGCGACGAAGCTCGGGGCCGACAGCTCGACGAAGCTCTCGGTCACGCGAGTAAGTCGCGCCGGGTGCAGACGGGCGAACAACGACGGCGTCGCGAAGATCGCCCGCCCGCGCGAACCGTAGGCACGTACCGCCGCCTGCCGCGCCGCCCACGTGCCCCCGGCCGGCACCAGCCGGGTGGGCCAGCCGGCGCTGAACGGCATGCGGACGGAGCCGCAGAGGACGCGCGACGGCGCCGGCACGACAGCCGCCGGAGCGCTCACCACCCGGGCCGGACGCCAGGGCTTCGCCCAAGGCGAGCGCCACCGCCACGTGGTCCGGGTGGGCGTCGTACGGGAACGGGACGACGACGAGATCGGGCCGCAGCCGCGCGAGCTCCTCGCGAATGCGCCCCGCGAGGCGCTCACGCTGCGCGGGCACGGCCCCGTCGTCGAAGTCCCACAGCGCGACGTCGTCGACACCGAGCGCCGCGCAGGCGGCACGCAGCTCGGCGGCGCGGACGTCGCCGACGCCGGCCGCGGGCGATGCGGAGGGCGTCGCGGAAGGCGTCGCGGCGAGAGAGGCTGCGGACGCGCGCTCCGAGGCGCCCGGCGGCGGCGCGTCACGCCGCGCCCGACGCCCGTGGCGGCGCCGCTCGTGACCGCGACCACGCGCACGGGATCGCCGCGGCGGCGCAGCGCCGCGAGGGTGGCGCCGCACATCAGGGTCTCGTCGTCCGGGTGCGGCGCCAGGACCAGCACGGCGCCGGGGCCCGGCAGCCCTGTCGACGGCCCGGCGCCGGCGACGCTGCGCCGGCCGGCCCGCCGCCACTCCGCCCGGAGCACGGTGGCGTTGGCGACGGCGGCCGGGAGCATGCAGTGCCACGCGCGCGACCCGGCGGAACTGCCGACGTGCCGCATCCCAGCGGTGCAGGCGCGTGCCCAGCGCCGCCGCCAGAGCGCGCCGCAGCGGCGCCGCATCGCCGCGCGCGAAGAAGGCCTCGGCCCGCACGCCGCGCCACTGCGCGGCCCGCGGCCGCACCCCGTGCCGCAGGTCGCGCAGCGTGTAGGCCGCCTCGGGCACCAGCCAGACCCAGCGCCGCGGCTCCGGCGCCGACCGCCGCCGCAAGGACCGCCCGGCGCCCACCGCGGCGGCCGCCTCGGCCCAGTCTTCGTCGCCGAGGGCCCAGCGGTGGGCCGCCAAGGGCAGGTTCGTGCCGCACGCGGTGGCGAGCCCGATCCACGTCCAGGGGCGGAAGTTCGCCTCCATCAGCCGGAAGCTGCCGTCGCGCTCGTCGCGCTTGTACTCGACCTGGGAGACGCCCTCGTACCCGAGCTCGGCGAGGAGGGCGATGCCGGCGGGCACCAGACCCGGCTCGTCGACGGTCTCGGCCAGCCTGGCGATGCCGAGGCCGGGTGGGTGCTGCTTCAGCTTGCGCCCGGTGAACGCCAGGTGGCCCTCGGCGCAGAGGAACAGACCCGCCGTGTAGAGCTGGTCGTCGCCGCCCGGGACGTACTCCTGCAACAGGAGCTCGATGTCGCCCGTCCTCGCCAGCGCCGCACGCAGCTCGTCGGCGTCGGCGCAGCGCAGCGCCTTGGCGCCCAGCGCCTTGACGCCGAGGTGCGAGAACGCCGGCTTCAGGATCACCGGGTACGGGCACTCCTCGGCCGCCGCCTCGAGCTCGGCGGCGGCGCCCCACCGCGTCCACGGCGCCGGAACGCCGGCGCGCGCCGCCGCCTCGAGCTGCGTCCGCTTGTCGAGCAGCTCGGCCAGCGGGCGCCGGGAGCGAGAACGCGGGGCGCAGCCCGGCCGCGCGCGCACGCGCGGCGCCCTCCCAGACCGGGCCCAGCGCGGCATCGTGGCAGACGAACAGCGAGGCGGCAGCCACGGGCGCGGCGCGTGGCGCGGACGACGCGACCGCGCCGCCCGCACCTCCTCCGAGCCCGAGAGCGTCGGCGAGCTCTACGAGGAAGTCCACGAGGCTCCCGGGCTCGCTCCTCCAGTCGGGAGCGACGTGCGCCCGCGCGAGACGCGTGGCCATGGCCGGCGCGCCGCCGTCGTAGTGGACCGCGTGGCAGGTCACGCCCGTGCTGGGCGAGGGCGCGCACCACGGCCAGACCCGTCGCGCCGGACATGCCGACGACGATCGCCGTGCTGCTCGCTCCCGCCCAGGTCATCACTCCACCCCGCGTGTCGCCGCCACACCCGACGTGCCTCGGGCGTGCCCGACGGCAGCGCGCCGGGAGCGTCGCCCGCCGCCTCGAGAGGCCCGGCCGAACGTTACTACCTCGTTCGCGCCGGCGAAAGCCGCCCGAGACCGGCGAACGAGCACGCCTGAGGGGGCCGGAAGACCCGACCGGCGGGCGCGGCGACGGTCGCGGCCGTGTCCACCGGCTCGCGGCCGTGCCGCCGGCTCGCGGCCGCCGCCCGAGGCGCGGTGGTAGAATGGCGCACCAACGACGGCACGCGCGCGCCTGTCGGCCCAGCCTCGCGGGCGCCGCGCACCACTCTACCGGAGGCGCCACCATCCCGATCCTGCGACGACGTCTGGGCGCGGGCGGCCACGGCCGACGAGCGAGCGGGGGCTACCGGCTCCTCCTCAAGGACTCGGTGATCTACGGCAGCGGCCGGGCCCTGCAGAAGCTTCTCATGGCGCTGCTGCTGCCGCTCTACACGGCGTATCTGACGCCGGAGGACTACGGCGTCCTCGGCATGGTCGTGACGGTCACGACGTTCCTCGACGTCTTCGTGACCCTCGGCTTCGACGTCGCCTTCTCGCGCTTCTACTTCGACGACACCTCGGCCGAGGGCCGCCGCAAGGTCGTCACCAACGTCTTCTACGTCTCGACCGTCTACCCGGCGATCCTCATCGGCACCTGCGCCGTCATCATGCCCTACCTCGCGCCCTGGCTGCTCGGCGAGGAGTACTCGGCCGGCGACTGGAAGTACTTCGTCGTCGCCCTGGTCACGCTCTTCTTCACCAACCTCAACGACCTGCCCTTCCACCTGCTCCGCCTCGAGCACAAGCCCTGGCGCTTCAGCGCCTACATCTTCACGCGGATCGCCGTCCAGGTCCCCCTCTCCGTCCTGTTCGTGGCCGTCTTCGACTGGGGGGCGATGGGCGTGCTCGGAGCCAACCTGTTCACCGCCGCCGGCCTCCAGGTCGGCCTCCTGCCGGTCTACGTGCGCAAGCTGAACCGGCTGCCCGACCCGGACGTCCTGCGGCCGATGCTGGCGTTCGCCGTCCCCGCCCTCTTCACCGGCGTCTCGTTCTACTGGCTGAAGATCTCGGACCGCTTCTTCCTGCTCCACTACCAGGGCAAGGCCGAGGTCGGCCTCTACACGGTCGCCAACTCGCTGGCGCAGCCCGTGTACCTGGTCCTCATGGCCTTCCGCATGGCGTGGCCGCAGTGGCACTACTCCAGGCTCGACGACCCCGAGCTTCACAAGCGTCTCGTGGCCCGCAGCTCCACCTACTTCCTCGCCCTCAACGCCTTCATGCTCGTCCTGCTCGGCGCGGTGCTGCCTCTTCTCGCGCATCTGCTCCTGAACGAGCGGTACTGGAGCGTGGTGCCGACGACGTTCGTGCTCGCCCTCTCGATCGTGATCTACGGTGTCTACTTCATCTTCTGGGTCGGGTCGAACGTGGCGAAGAAGAACCAGATGATCCCCGTCTTCTTCGCCATCTCGTCGGCCGTCAACGTCGGCCTCAACTTCCTTCTCGTGCCCGAGTACGGGATGTGGGCGGCGGCCTGGACCACGGTGATCGGCTACGCGATCCTCGCCGGGACGATCTACTTCTACTCGCGGCGCTACTACCCGATCCCGTACGAGTGGGCGCGGCTCCTCAAGCTGCTCGGCGCCACCGCGCTGGCCCTGGCGGCCATCCTCGGCGTCATGCAGCTCACCGGCCTGTCGACGTCGCTGCCGCTGGCGGACCTCGTCCGGCGCACCGTCGCCACCCTGCCGGCGCTGGCCGTCTTCCCGCTGGTGCTCGTCGTCACCGGGTTCTTCACCCCGGGCGAGCGCGACAGCTGCCTCGACGCCGCCTGCGTCGCCTGGCGAAGGGCGGACGACGACAGGAGGCGCCACCGGAGCACGAGTCGGGGCTCGAGGCGGCGGAGGCGCTGGAGGAAGAGGCGCGCCTCGATGTCACCGAGAAGGGCGGGCTGAGCCCGTGAAGCGCCTGCTCGTGGTCGCCAACCCCTTCCCGCCGATGGCGAGCGCCGGCACGACCCGCGTGCTCGCGCTTCCTGCGCCACCTGCCGGACCACGGCTGGGAGGCGACGGTGCTCACCGCCGAGGCGCGCGGGCCCGGCGCCGACCCCGGACTTCGTGCGCGTGCTGCGCACGCCGACGCTGGCCCCGCGCCAGCTGCTGCGAGGGCGGCCGGCGGGCGCAAGTTGACCGGCTGGCTGTTCGTGCCCGACCCGTACGCGCCCTGGGTGCCGACCGCCGTGGCGGCGGGCCGCAGGCTGCTCGCCGCCGAGCCGCTTCGACGCCGTCCTGTCGAGTCACCCCCGGGCCAGCGCCCACGTCGTCGCCGCCTGTCTGGCGCGCGCGACGGCGACCTGCCGTGGCTGGCCGACTACCGCGACCGCCGCTTCGCCAACGACGTGCGCCCGTACGCGACCTCCGCCGCACGCGGCGGCGATGCGACGGCTCGAGGCCCACGTCCTGCGCCGAGCGGCGGCGGTGAGCGCCATCAACCAGCCGATCCTCGACGACCTCGTCGCGCACCACCCCTGGCTCGCCGGTCGCGGTCACGTGCTGCCCAACGGCTACGACGAGGCCGAGACCGGCCGAGCCCGTCGACCTCGGGCCTGGCTTCTGGTTCGTCTACACCGGCCGCCTCTACCAGCGCGAGCGGTCCTCGAGGCCTTCCTCGACCGCCCTGGCGGCGCTGCCCGAGCGACGTGAAGGCGCTCTTCGTCGGCGACGCGCCGCGGGTCGCGCCCCTCGCCGAGCGGCTCGGGCATCGGCGCACCGCGTGCGCGTCGAGCGCACTCGTCCCCCACGCCGTGGCGCTCGGGCTACCAGCGGGCCGCCGACGCCCTCCTGCTGATCACCCAGCAGCGGCCCGAGTCGATGTCGAGCAAGGTCTTCGAGTACCTCCGCTCCGGGACGGCCGGTGTTCGCCGTGACGGGACCGGAGACGGCCGCGGCCAGCGTGCTGCGGACCGAGGTCGGCGGCGCCGTCACGGTCGGCGCACGACGCCGACCTGCCGCGCCCCGCTCGCCGACCTCGTCGCCGCGGTGCGCGCCGGCGACGGCCCCGGTCGCGGACGCCGCCGCCCTGGCGCGGTACGACATGTCGAGGGTGACGGCCGACCTGGCGGCCGTCCTCGACCGGCTCGCGGCAGGAGGCGACCACTGACGACGGCTGCCGACAGCACCCGGGCGCCGGCCCGCCGGCGCCGCACCGCCGACGTCGTCGCCGTCGGCGCCGGCACGGCGCTGACCCTCGCTCTTCGCCTATGCCCTGCGTACCGGCCGCTGGCCGGTGCGGCGCGCGCTCGTCGCCTTCGCCGTCGCGGCCGCTCTCATCCTGCGGCGGCGTGAGATCGGCGCGCTCTCCCTGCGCTCGCTGCGTCGTCGGCCTCGTGCTCGCCATTGCCGCTGCGCCGCCCTGCTCGGACCCGCGGCGGCGACTGCCGGCGGCCCCGCAGCTCTTCGCCTTCCGCCTGCTCCTCGTCGTCGTCGCGGCCGTCGGCGTGCCCGTGCTGCTGCTCTCCGAGGCGCGACCTCTCGACGTCGAGCGCTGGCGCCCGGCGCTGCCGCTCGCTCTCTGGGCCGCCTGGCTCTGCGTCGCTCTGCTGTGGGCGCCGGACAAGACCGCCGGGCTGACCTACCTCGCTCGTCCTGGGGACGATGCTCGCCGTCGACGGCGGCGACGGCCGTCGCCGGCCTCACCCGGCGCCGCCTGGTGGCCTTCGGCGATCACGATGATCGTCGCCTACGCCGCCATCGTCGGCGTCACCGGCTCGAGTGCCACGACCGGCCTCCGCCTGCCCACGTCGCGCCTCGCCGACGGAGCAGGGTCGCAGTACTTCGCCGTGACCAGCGTCTTCCACAACCAGAACGACCTCGCCACCTACCTCGCGATCTGCTGGCCGTTCCTGCTCGGCGCGGCCTTCTTCACCCGGCGGGCGCGCTGGCTCGTGCTCGCCGTGCTGCTCGCCGTGCCGGGGGCCCTCGCCTTCGTGCGCACCGGCTCGCGCTCGAGCCTGCTCGCCGCCGGCGTCTCCACCGTCGTGCTGCTGGTCGTGCTGGTCGCAGCCCGGCAGCTGGCTGCGCACGCGCCGGGCCTCGATCGTCGGGGCGGTGCTGGCTCTCGCCCTCCTGGCCGGCGGCGGCCTACCTTCTCTTCAACGACTCGACGAGACCCGATGCTCCGCCAGTTCCGGCTCTCCGCCCTCGTCGAGGACATCACCGACGGGGAGCGGCTCCGGGCAGCATCCGCAGCGAGCTCTACCGAGCGCGGGCTGGTCATCGCCGGAGGCTCGCTGCTGCTCGGCGCCGGCCCCGGACAGGCGCACGGTCTGCTCACTGGAGGGCACCGAGGCCCTCGGCCTCGGCAACCTGCACAACTGGTGGCTCGAGATCTACGCCGAGGGCGGCCTGCCCGGGCTGCTCCTCCACCTCACCTTCGTACGTCGGGCTCATGTGGGGCCTGCTACGGCGCGCGCGCGCCCCCGGCGATCCGTTGGTGCGCTACCTCGCGACCTGCGCCTTCGCCGCCCTCGCCGGGTTCGTCGTCGGCGCCCTCGGGCCGAGCAGGACGCTGAGCTTCGTCCCCATGTGGATCGCTTACGGCCTCGTCGCCTCTCCATCCTCGTCGCGCCCTGGTGGCAAAGCCGAGGACACGGCTCCCCGGATCGGGAGGCGGCCCCGTGAGGGTCCTCGTCGTCTCGCACCTCTACCCGTACCCCGGGGTCGACCGGCACCTGTTCGTGCACGAGCAGTGTCTCGCCCTGCGCGCGCTCGGCGTCGACATGCGCGTGATCTCGCCGACGCCGTGCGATCCCGCGCGTCCTCTGGTCGAGCAGCCGGATGCGGCGGCGCGGGCAGCAAACCGCCGCGGGCCGTGCGCGACGGCATCGTCGCCGACTACCCGCGCTTCCCGCAGCCGCCGCGTCGCCTCCTCTTCGACCGCCTCGGCGACCTCGCCTACCGGCGCGTGCGCCGCCTGCCGGCCGTGCACCGGCGACGCGCTACGACCTCATCCACGCCCACCAGGCGCTGCCGGACGGCGCCGTCGCCGCGCACCTGAGCCGCGACCTCGGCGTGCCGTACGTCGTGACCGTACACGGCGCCGACGTGAACCGCGGCCTCGAGCGGTGAGGCGCCGATCGCGCGGCGCACCGCTCAGGTCCTCGAGGGGGCGGCGGCGGTCGTCGCCGTGTCCGGCGTACTCGCCCGCCGCCTCGACGGCCCGCGTGCCGCTCGACAACGTGCACGTCGTCCAGAACGGCGTCCCGGTCGACCTGCCACGGTGTGCCGCCGGCCGACTACCTGCCCGGCCACCGCGTCGTGCTCGCCGCCGGTCGCCTCGTCGCGGGCAAGGGCCTCGAGCACGTGCTCGAGGCGCTGGCGCGGCTCGCCGACGACCTCGACGACCTCCGCGGCGTCGATCGCCGGCGAGGGCGCCCTGCGGCGGCGGCTCGAAGACCTCGCCGCCGAGCTCGGCCTCACCGGACCGCGTCGCACTTCCTCGGCCGCCTCGAGCACGAGCGACCTCCTCGCGATGATGGCGCGCGCCGACGTCTTCGCCCTGCCCAGCGCGCCCGAGGGCTTCGGGCTCGTGCACCTCGAGGCGATGACCCAGGGCACGCCGGTCATCGGCTGCCTCGACCAGGGCCCCGCCGACTTCATCGAGGACGGGGTCAGCGGCCACCTCGTCCCCTACGGCGACGTCGAGGCCCTCACGCGCGCTCTGCGCGGCCACCCTCGCCGACCCCGAGCGGGCGCGCGCCGTCGGCGAGGCCGGGCGCACGGTCGCCGCGACGTTCACCTGGGAGCGGAACGCGCGCCGCATGCTCGACCTCTACGAGCAGTGCGCGTCCGCGCCCGCCCTGCGAGCGCCGCGTGAGCGCCGTCGCGCCGGCGACAAGGAAGGACTGACCGATGCGACCTCGACCGCTTTCTCGCCCGCGCCGCCGACACCCCGCCGGCGGTCGTGCTGCAGGCGACGTTCGCCAACGGCCTGGGCATCATCCGCGACCTGGCGGCGCACGGCGTCCCCGTGCTCGCCCTCGACCCCAACCCGCGCGCCGTCGGCCTGCGCTCGCGTTTCGCCGCCGGCCTCGTCTGCCCCGACCCGAAGAGGGACGTCGAGGCCTTCCTCCTCTTCCTCGAGAGCCTCGGCCGGCGGCTGCCGCAGCGCGCCGTCGTCTTCCCCACCCACGACGAGTCGATCTGGCCGCTCTCGCGCGAGGCCGAGCGGCTGGCGCCGTGGTACATCGTCCCCTTCTCGCGCTGGGACACGATGGCGCGGCTCTACGACAAGCGCCGAGCAGATGGAGGCCGCCTGGCGCTGCGGCGTCGACACGCCGAAGACCGTCTTCGTCGACGCCGCCGCCGACCTCGACCGCGCCGCCGAGGAGATCGGCTTCCCGGCGATCCTCAAGCCGGTCGAGTCGCTGGCCTTCAAACAGCGCTTCCACCGCCACGTGCTCGAGATCCACGAGCCGCGAGGAGCTCGACGAGGTCTACGCCACGGTCGACGACTGCGGCACGCTCATGTACCAGGAGATCGTCCCCGGCGGCGACGACGCGCTCTTCACGGTGGGTTCGTACCTGGACGCGGAGTCGCGCCCGATGGCCGTCTTCACGGGCCACAAGCTGCGCCAGCACCCGCCGCGCTTCGGTGTCTGCCGGATGGGCGTGAGCGCCTGGGACGCCGGCCTCGCCGAGGCCGGCGTCCGCCTGCTCAAGGAGCTCGGCTACTGGGGCGTCAGCCAGGTCGAGTTCAAGCGTCACGCCGACGACGGGCGGTACTGCCTCATGGAGGTCAACGCGCGCCACTGGATGTGGCACTCGCTGGCCACGGTCTGCGGCGTCAACCTCTCGCACGTCGCCTACGCCGACGCGATCGGCCGGCCCGTACACCGCGCCGCGGCAGGTGGACGGCCCGCGCTGGGCGCTGACGATCACCGACACGCGCGACGCGGTGCGCGAGATCGCCCGCGGCGAGACAGGGCTCCTGCCGTGGCTCGCGTCCTACCGCGGCGTGCGGCAGGACGGCGTCCTCTCGCTCAAGGACCCCGTGCCCGGGGCCTTGATCCTCGGCCGCCAGCTGCGCAGCGACGCGCGGACGCGCCTCGCCGGCGACGAGGAGGCGAAACCGTGAGGGTCGGGCGGTTCCTCGAGGCCGCGACGGCGCGACCTCCGGCCGTCGTCGTGCAGGTCGGGTACGCGAACGGGCTCGGCGTGATCCGCGACCTCGCCCGCGAGGGCGTGCCCGTGCTCGCCCTCGACGCCGACCCGCGCGCCCTCGGCCTGCGCTCGCGTCTCGCGGCCGGCATGCTCTGCCCGGCCCCGACGCCGGACGAGGAGGCGTTCGTCACGTTCCTCGAGGGGCTCGGGCGCGCGGCTGCCGCAGAGAGCGGTCGTCTTCCCGACCCACGACGAGTACATCTGGCCGCTCTCGCGTCACGCGGAGCGGCTGCGGCCGTGGTACCACGTGCCGTTCGCGCGCTGGCCGCAGATGCGCCGCCTGCACGACAAGCGCGCCCAGCTCGAGACCGCCTGGGCGACCGGCGTGGACACGCCGCGGACGGTGTTCCTCGACGGCGAGGCCGACCTCGAGCGCGCCGTCGAGGTGCCTTACCCCGGCGTGCTCAAGCCGGTGAGCTCGCTCGCCTTCAAGCGACGCTTCTTCAGGCCCGTGCTCGACGTCGACGGACCCGACGACGTGCGCCGCCTGTGGCCCGAGATCGCTGACCTCGGCACGATCATGCTCCAGGAGCGCGTGCCCGGCGGCGACGACGAGCTCTGGACGGTCGGCTCGTACCTCGACCGCGACTCGCGCGCCGCTCGCCCTCTTCACCGGGCGCAAGCTGCGCCAGCACCCACGCGGCGGCGGCTCGTGCCGGGTGGGCGAGGCGGTCTGGGACGAGAGCCTCGCCCAGGCGGCGGTGCGACTGCTCACAGGCCCTGCGCTACTGGGGCGTGAGCCAGGTCGAATTCAAGCGCGACCCGCGCGACGGGCGCTACCGCCTCATGGAGGTCAACGCACGCCACTGGCTGTGGCACTCGCTGGCCGCCGCGAGCGGGGTGAACCTCTCGTTCGTCGCCTACGCGGACGCGATCGGGCAGCCGTTCGTCGCCCCGCGCCAGCGCGACGGCGGCAAGTGGATCGTCGCGAGCAAGGACCTGCCGCTCGCGCTGCGCGAGGTCTGGCGCGGCGAGCTCGGCCCCGGCGAGCTGGCGCGCTCACTCGCCGGCGTGCGCACCGACGGGGTGCTGTCGCCGCAGCGACCCGGTGCCGGGGCTCATCGAACCTGTGGCGCGTCGGGCGCCAGATCGTCACGCGCCAGCCGAGCCCGGAGGGTCGAGCTCTGAGTCCCCTGCCCGAGCTCGCCGTCTTCCTCGACGTGCCGGTGGCCTGGCGACCGCGGGCCGAGTGGGTGCTCGGCACGCTGCTGGCGGCACTCGGGCGGCGACCGCGGATCGTGACGGCGGCCGGCGAAGCCGCCGGCTGCGCTCTCGCCTACGCGCCGCAGCCGGTCGCCGGCGTGCCGACGCGTGCCGCGCTGCCGCGACGGCGCTCGACCTGTTCGCTGCAGGCACGCCCATGCCAGCCGGCCTCGTACGCGCGCTTCGCCACGCCGGGGGCCGAGCTGCCCGGGGCCTTCGCCCGTAGCCGAGCCGCCCGGGGCGACGACGCGTGCAGCGCGCGCCCAAGGCCGGCCCTGCCTTCTGCGCCCCGTTCGACCTCGTCGCCTCGTCGTTCGTCCTCCTCGCCGCCTGGGACGAGCACACCCACGCCGAGCGCGACCGCTTCGGCCGCCTGCCGTTCTCCGCCTCTGTCTTCGCCGAGAACCCGGCCCTGCGCATCGACGAGCCGGCCGTCGACCGCGCCGTCGGCGCTGCTGCGCACTGTGCTGGCGCCGCGCCTCGACGAGCTCGGCCTGCCGCCGCTGCCGCCGCCCGGCTGGATGTGGCGCGAGCGAGGCGACCGCGTACGGCGCCGAGCGGCCAGGAGGGCGGGCGGAGGACGGTCGGGGACGGCGGCCGCCGGCCCCGGCTTCGCCGTCGCCCTGACCCACGACGTCGACAACCTCTGGCGCTGGACCGGGCGCGGCTTCGCGGCCAGCGGCTACCGCAGCCTGCGCGGCGCTGCGCCGCCTCGACCTGCGACCGCTGGCGCGCGAGGTGGGCGACCTGGCGCACTGGCTGACCCACCATCTGCCGCGGCGCACCGATCCTCACTGGACCTTCCCCCAGATGCTGACCGGCGAGGATGCGCGCGGCGTCGACTCCACCTTCTTCGTGATCGCCCGCCACACCCACCGCCGGGACGGCAACCAGCCGGCCGTGTACCAGCGCCGCATCCCCGAGGTGCTCGGCCTCCTGCGCCGCGCCGGCCGCGAGGTCGGGCTGCACGGCAACGACCGCGACCGCCTCGGCGTCGCCCCGCTCCGCGAGGACCGCGACGACCTCCTCGCCCGCGCCGGCGGCGACGTGCGCGGCGTGCGCTACCACTACCTGCGCTGCCTCTACCACGAGACGCTGCCCTCTCGTGGACGCCGCCGGGTTCGACTACGACTCCAGCCTCGCGTTCGCCGAGCACGAGGGGTTCCGCTGCGGCACCGCCCTGCCGTTCCATCCGTACCTGCTCGCCGAGGAGCGCCCGCTGCGCCTCGTCGAGCTCCCCCTGGCGCTCATGGACACGACCCTGCACGCAGCCCCAGTACAGGGGGATGACGGCGCCGGAGGCCGAGGAGGCCGCGCGCGCCGTCCTCGAACGGGTGCGCGCGGCGGGCGGCGCCGTCGCCGTGCTCTGGCACAACGTGCGCTTCGACCGCCGCGCGGCCGAGGGCTACGACGAGGTCTACTGGCGGCTCGTCGATCGGGTGCTCGCCGGCGGCGGCACTGCCGGGGCCGCCGGCGCCCTCGTCGACCGCTGGCGCCGCGCCCTCGGCGAGGACGCGTCGTCGGCCGGCGCGCGCCCCGCCGCGCCGGCACGTCGTCGGCCGGCGCCCCGGGAGGCGCACCGTGACCCGGGTCCTGCAACTGTCGGTCGTACACAGGCCGGACGACCCCCGCATCCACGAGCGCGAGTGCCGCACCCTCGTCGACGCCGGCCACCAGGTCGCCTACATGGCGCCGGGGACCGACGAGGGGTTCGACGCCCACGGCGTGCTGCACCTGCCGCTGCCGGCGCGGCCGCGCGCGCAGCGCGCGCTCCACGCGCCGGCGATCCTCAAGGCGGTGCGCGCGCTGCGGCCCGCCGTCGTCCACGTCCACGACCCCGAGCTGCTCGCGCTCTTCCCCGTCCTGCGACCGCTGGTGCCGCGGCTCGTCTACGACATGCACGAGTACGTGCCGCAGCAGGTCGCGGCCAAGCACTACATCCCGGCGCCGGTCCGGCCGGCCGCCTCGGGCGTCGCGGCCGTCGGCCAGCGCACGCTGGCCGCCCTCGCCGACGGCGTCGTCACCGTGACCGAGGCCCAGCTGGAGGCGCTGGGGCAGCGCCCGGCGCTGCGCACGACGCTGCCCAACTACCCGCGCTTCGCGCGCTTCGCCGACGCCTGCCCGCGGCCCGACCTCGCCGACGACCGCCTCAAGCTGGTGTACGTCGGCAGCCTCTCCGAGGGCCGCGGCACCGGCGTGATGCTCGACGTCATGGCGCAGGCCGGCGAGCACGCCGTGCTCTACCTGGGGGGCACGTTCGCCGACCCTGGGTGGGGCCGCGAGGTCGAGGCCCGCGTCGCCGGCGAGCTCGCCGGCTGCGTGCGCCTCCTCGGCCGCGTGCCCCCCGCCGACGTGCCCGGCGTCCTCGCCGCCGCCGACGTCGTCTGGGTGCCGGCGCAGAAGACCTCGCAGTACGCACTGCCGACCGTGGCCACGAAGCTGTACGAGGGCCTCGCCGTCGGCCTCGCGGCGCTGGTGTCCGACCTCCCGGGGCGCAGCGAGCTGGTCCGCGAGGAGCGCTGCGGCATCGCCGTGCCGCCGACGGTCGACGGCCACCTGCGGCGGCGTCATGCGCCTGAGCCTGGACCGCGACGCCGTGGGCCCGATGGGCGAGCGCGGCCGCCGCGCCGTACGCGAGCGCTACTCGTGGGAGGTCGTCGAAGGCCGTCTGGTAGACTTCTACGCCGAGCTGACGAGGGGAGTCACGACCGTATGACCATCGAGCGCTTCACCAACGTGCTGGTCCTGGCGCCGCACACCGACGACGGCGAGTTCGGCTGCGGCGCCACCATGGCGCGTCTCATCGAGAACGGAGCCCGGGTCACGTACGCCGCCTTCAGCACGGCCGCCAAGAGCGTCCCCGAGGGCTTCCCGAAGGACGTGCTCAAGCACGAGGTCCGCGCCGCGACCAGCATCCTCGGCATCCCCGAGGAGGACCTCCGGGTCTACGACTTCGAGGTCCGCACCTTCCCCGCCGTGCGCCAGGACATCCTCGAGGAGATGATCGTGCTCCAGCAGGAGCTGCGGCCCGACTGCGTGCTCATGCCGGCCCTCATCGACCTCCACCAGGACCACAAGACCGTCGCCGAAGAGGGCCTGCGCGCCTTCAAGCGCACCACGGTGATGGCGTACGAGATCCCCTGGAACAACATCAACTTCAACCATCAGGCCTACGTCAGCCTCGAGGAGCGTCACGTCGAGAAGAAGGTCCAGGCCCTCGCCTGCTACCGGAGCCAAGGTCACCGCAACTACACGCGCGAGGACTACATCCGCAACATCTCGCTGACCCGCGGCATCGACGTGGGCCTCGATCAGGCCGAGGTGTTCGAGGTCTACCGTCTCATCCTCTAGGCGCACCGCGGACCCGCCAACATGACCCTGCCCCCGCTGAAGCTCGTCCTCACCGCCGTGGGTTGCCCTGGCGCCTCGACGCTGATCCGCATGCTCAAGGCAAACGGCGAGCGCGAGATCACTATCCACGGCCTCGACGCCCGCGACGAAGCCATCGGGCGCTTCCTCTGCGACTCGTTCGAGCGCGTCCCGCCCGGCGCGAGCGACGAGTACCCGGCCGCGCTCGAGGCGATCGTGGCGCGCCGGGAGCCCGACATCGTGTTCGTGCAGTCCTCCTTCGAGGTCGGGACGGTGGCGCGCCACCGCGCCGCCCTCGAGCGCCACGGCGCCCGTGTGCTCGTCGCCACGCCCGAGGCCATCGACCTGTGCAGCGACAAGGCGGCGATGGCGGCGGCGCTCGAGGGCCTGCCGGTGCTGCAGCCGCGCACCCTCCTGCCCGGCCGACCTCGACGAGTTCGTCGCCGGCTGCCACGAGCTCGGCTATCCCGATGTGCCGGTGTGCTTCAAGCCCCCGGTCGCGAAGGGCTCGCGCGGTTTCCGGATCCTCTCCGCCGACGTCGACCGCGTGCACCAACTCCTGCACGAGCGGCCCTTGAGCCGCTACATGACCCTCGACGAGTTCGTCGAGCTGTTCCGGGGCGTCGAGCCGTTCCCGCGGCTCATGCTCATGGAGTACGTCGAGGGGCCCGAGCACACCGTCGACGCCCTCGCCGACGGTGGCGAGCTCGTCCTCCACCAGACGAAGACCCGCGAGAGCGTCGAGACCGGGGTCGCCATGGCGTTCCGCACCGTCGAGCGCCCGGACCTCGTCACGACCGCCCGCCATGTCTGCCGCGCCCTTGGTCTCGACTGGTTCGTCAACGCCCAGTTCATCGGCGACCGCCTTCTCGAGGTCAACCCACGAGTCTCGACGTTCGTGTATCAGGAGGACTTCATCCTCCCCTACCTCGGCATCAAGTACGCGCTGGGCGAGCTCGACGAGGCCGCAGTCGCCGCGGCCCAAGCGCGGGTGCGACCGTCGCGCCGCACGATCCGCTACTACGACCAGGTCTTCTGGGACGACTGACCCACCCCGACCGCCGAGCGGGAGCGCGCCGGCGACGAAGGTCGACGTCATCACCAACGGGGTCGACACCGACCTCTTCACGCCGCGCCCCGCCGATCCGGCGGCGCGCGCCCGCCTCGGCCTGCCCGCTGATGCCTTCGTCGTCGTCTTCGCCGGCACGATCGGTATGGCCAGCGGCCTCGACGTGGCGCTGCGCGCGGCGCGGCGCCTGCGGGACGCAGGCCGTGACGACGTCCGCTTCCTCCTTGTCGGCGACGGGGCGGTGCGCGCCGGGCTCGAAGCCTCGGCGCACGCCCAGGGCCTGGACAACGTCCTGTTCACCGGGCTCGTCCCGCGCCACGAGCTCCCCGACATCCTCGCCGCCGGGGACGCCTGCCTCGTGCACTTCCGCCGCGACGAGCTGTTCACCACGATCCTGCCCTCGAAGCTCTTCGAGGACGCGGCCATGGAGCGGCCCATCCTGCTTGGCTTCGAGGGCCACGCGCGCCGCCTCGTCGAGGAGGCCGACTGCGGCGTCGCCTTCGCGCCCGAGGACGACGCCGGCCTCGTGGCCGGCATCGAGCGACTGGCCGCCGATCCCGAGGCGGCACGGCGCATGGGGGAGAACGGCCGCGGCCACGTCCTCGCGCACTTCGACCGCCGCGAACTGGCGCGCAGGTACCTTGACGTGCTCCAGCGGGTACGAAGCGGACACGGCACGTGATGAACGGACGACTCGACATCCTCGCACTCGACGAGCGCGGCCGCGACTGGGACGTCGCGCTGGCGCAGCTCTCGCCGCGCCAGCGCGACGTGTTCTGGCTCAGCAGCTGGCCGCTGCTCTGGCAACGCCAGGGCGAGGGCCGCGCCCTCGGCGCCCTGTACCGCGACGACGAGGGCGCCGTCCTCTACCCCTTCCTCCTGCGCGACCTCGAGCGGGTCCCCTACCTCGGCGCCGAGTTCGCCGGCCTTCACGACGTCACGACACCGGTCGGCTTCGGCGGCCCGCTCAGCCCCCACGGCACCTCGGAGGAGACCGTCGCCGCCTTCCGCGCCGCCTTCGAGCAGTGGTGCCGCGACCAGCGCGTCGTCAGTGAGTTCATCCGCTTCCACCCGCTGCTCGAGACGCGGCTCATGCTGCAGCGCCACCTCGAGATCGAGGAGGCCGGCCGAATCGTCTGGTCGCGCCTCGACCAAGGCGGCTGTCGCCTCATCGACACCTTCAACGCCACGGCGCGCAAGAACGTGCGCACGGCGCGCGACGCCGGGCTGACCTGTCACGTCGAGACCTCGACGGCCGCCTACGAGCGCGTCGGCGAGCTCTACCTCGACAACGCCGCGCGCCGCCACGCCCGCCCGGCCTATCGCTACGACGCGGCGCACTTCCTGCAGGTGCGCGAGATGCTCGGCAGCCACCAGGCGCTCTTCGGGGTGCGCCTCGGCGACCAGCTCGTGGCGGGAGCCGTCTTCCTGCGCAGTCCCGACTTCGTCCACCTCTACCTCGCCGCCGCCGACCGGCGGCACGCCCACCTGCGACCGATGAACCTGCTCCTCTTCGAAGCCATGCAGTGGGCCTGCGGCCTCGGCGCCCGGGCGCTCGACCTGGGCGGCGGCTACCGCGGCGAGGACGAGTGGTTCCGCTTCAAGGCGGGCTTCTCACCGCTTCGCGCGCCGCGACCCGTGGGGCGCGCGGTCTACCTCTTCGAGGAGTACGCGCGCGCCGAAGAGCGGCGCCTCGAGCAGGGCGAGATCATCGACTGCGACTACTTCCCGCTCTACCGCTCGCCGCTGCCGCACGAGGGCCTGCTGGGCGGTGCGGCCCGCTCCTGAACGCGGCGCCGCGCCGTTCGCATCCGCGGACGGGGCGCACGCCCACTCGCGCGGGCGCCGGGCGCCCGAGCCTGCGGGCGCCGCGCCCGTACGGTAGTATGGGCGCGTGATGGCGACCCGCGACGACTCGATGCCCTCCGGCACCCCCACGCCCGCCGGCTCCGCCCGCGAGCCGCGTGTCGCCTCCGTGACGGGGGCGCTCCGGCACGGCTGGTGGATCATCCTCCTGCTGGTCGCCGTCGGTATCGTCGGCGCCGCGGTGTTCACGTTGCTCGCCGAGGACGCCTACGACGCGAGCGCCTCGGTCTACGTGGGGCAGACGACCGACGCCAACGGCAACGTCATCTCCGGACTCACGTCCAACGTGCGTGCCGCGGGGCAGCTTCTCGACAGCGACGCCGTCCTCCAGGAGGTCGCCGAGCAGGTCGGGCGCGGCATGACGGCGTCGCGCCTGCGTCGCGAGACCACCCTGGACACGCCGTCGCAGACCGTGCGCACCACGTCGTCGATCGTCAACTTTGTCGTGATCACGGTGACCGACGCCGACCCCCAGCTCGCCGCCGACGCCGCCAACGGCCTTGCCGACGCGCTGCTGTCGCGCATCTCACCGACGAGCGCCAAGCGCTCGGCCCTGCTCGAGGCCCAGGAGGCCGAGCTGCAGGCGGCCCTCGACTCCAGCCGCGCACGGTCGCGGCAAGCCGAGGATGCCCTCGACGCCCTGCGCGGCGCCGACGCCGACGCGGCGGTCGCCGCCGCGCCGTACCTCGCCATCGTCCAGGCGGCGGCGACCGAGCAGCAGGAGCTGCTCGCCGCCCTGCAGAAGGTGCAGCTCATGCTCCAGGTCGCCGAGACGACCGAGCAACCGCGCCTCATCCACGAGGCCGCCGTACCCGACGAGACGGCGCAGAACGCGCTCGCGCTCAACGTGGCCGCCGGCGCCTTGGCCGGCCTCGTCATCGGGGTCGTCGTCGCCTTCGTGCGGGCGCGCCCGCGCACCGGCTCCGCCGGCTGAGCCCCCGGAGGGCCTCACACCCGCAGCCGGGTCCTCATCCGTACACGTCGGGTCGTCGCCCCGCGAGCGAGGGCAGCTGGGCGCGGACCTCGTCGAGACGCGCCCGGTCGAGCTCCGCCACGCACACACCCACGCCCGACTCGACCTCGGCGAGCTTCGTCCCCCACGGGTCGACGACCATGCTGTGGCCGAAGCAGGCGCGCCCCGGCAGGTGCTCCCCGACCTGGTCCGGCGCGACGACGAAGCACCCGCTCTCGATCGCCCGCGCGCGCAGCAGCACCTCCCAGTGGGCGAGGCCGGTGAACGCCGTGAACGCCGCCGGCACCAGCAGGACCTCGGCGCCGCGCAGTGTCAGGGCACGATACAGCTCGGGGAAACGCAGGTCGTAGCAGATCGTCAGACCGAGGATGAAACCGTCGACCTCGGCCGTCGCCAGCGCATCGCCGGGCAGCAGGTCGTCGCTCTCGCGGTAGGCCCTCCCGCCCGACACGGCGTCGAAGAGGTGGATCTTGCGATAGACGGCGCGCACGGCGCCGTCGGGGCCGAACAGGACCGAGGTGTTGAACACGCGGCCGGCGGCGTCGCCGGCCGCGGGCGTGGTGCTGCCGTCCGGCGCCGTCTCGTAGTGCGAGCCGGCGAGGATGAAGACCTCGTGACGGGCGGCGAGCGCCGCGAGGGCGCCGTTGCTGGGGCCGTCGAGCGGCTCGGCGTGCTCGCGGACGCCGGCGCCCGGCCCCTTGTAGGCCCACGTCTCGGGCAGGGCGACGAGGCGCGCGCCGGCGGCGGCGGCCCTCTCCACGAGGGCCGCCGCCGCCGCCACGTTCGCGGGCACGTCGGCGCGCGTGTTCATCTGCACGCAGGCGACGCGCAGGCGGCGGCTCATCGCGCGCAGGCCATGAGACCGAGTATCTCCCACGCCACGGTGGCGGCGAGCGCGGCCGTGAGCTGCGACGCATCCAGGTCGGGGACCACCTCGACGACATCGGCGCCGGCGACGTCGAGCCCGCGACAGCCGCGCAGCAGCGCCAAGGCCTGCATCGAGGTGGGGCCGCCGACTTCGGGCCCGCCCACGCCGGGGGCGAAGGCCGGGTCGACGAAACCCAGGTCGAAGCTCAGGAACGCCTTGCCCGCCGCACGCTCGACCGCCATCTCCACGACGCCGGTACCCAGCTGCGCCAGATCGAGCCACGGAACGATCTCGAGGCCGAGAGCGCGCGCTTCGTCGTGCTCTGCGGGCCCCGAGAGCCCACCGCGCAGACCGAGCTGCGTGGAGCGCGCCGGGTCGACCAGACCTTCTTCGACGGCGCGACGCACGACGGTGGCGTGCGCGTAGCGCTCGCCGCGGTACTCATCGAGCGTGTCGCCGCGGGCGTCGAAGTGGATGAGCGCGAGCGGCCCGTGGCGGCGCGCCGCGGCCCTCAGCTCGGCCAGCGCGACGGTGTGGTCGCCCCCGAGACCGAGGGGCACGACGCCGGCGGCGTGGAGCGGGACCAGCGCCGCCTCGAGCCGCTCCAGCGAGCGGTCGACGAACCCCGGCACCACGGCGGCGTCACCCCAGTCGACCACCGAAAGGCGCTCGAAGAGGGCGACGCGCTGGGCCGGGTTGTACTCGGGTCGCAGGCCGAGGGAGGCTTCGCGCACGGCCTTCGGCCCGAACCTGGCCCCGGCCCGTACGCTCACCCCCGTGTCGAGCGGGAGCCCGATGACGGCGACGTCGACGTCGGCCGGGTCGGTCACGTGCGGCAGGCGCAGGAAGGTGGCGACGCCGGCGAAGCGCGGCGCCTCGGACGGCGGCGTCGGGTGGTACCGCTTCACGTCATCTTCCTCTGGCCCACGGCGCAAGTATGGCATAGGCTTCCGCCGAGGGGGACGCCGCCGACCACGGCGGCGCACCGCGAGGGCGACGGAGGGGCCGTGGCGCCCGAGAAGATCCGGATCCTCGTCATCGACGACGACCGGGATCTCACCGAGACGGTGCGAGGCGTGCTGGAGGCGCAGGACTACGAGGTCCTGACCGCCGACGACGGCGAGCGCGGCCTCGAGCTCGCCTACACCGAGCGCCCGCATCTCGTCCTGCTCGACCTCATGATGCCGGGCATGGACGGCTACCGCGTCTGCCGCGAGCTGCAGTTCGGCTACACGAAGGACATCCCCGTCGTCATCCTCACCGCGAAGGCCGACCTCCCCGACATGATGGAGGCGAGCCGCTGCGGCGCCACCGGGTTCGTCACCAAGCCGTTCCGCGTCGACCACCTGCTGCAGACCGTGCGCAACGTGCTGCGCGACGCATCGGTCTACTACGACGAGATCACCGGCCTCCCGACGCTCGCCAACGTACAGGTCGAGATGCAGCGCGTGCTCGCCGACCATCCCCAGCTCGGCATCATCTACGTGTCGCTCGACGGCGTCTACGCCCTCGAGCAGCTCCAGGGCTTCGAGGTGGTCGACGAGGTGTTCCGTGTCATCGGCCAGCGCCTCCTCTCCGCCCGCGGCGAGCTTCTCCGCGGCGACGACTACGTCTCGGTCTCGAGCCTCGGCAATGCGTTCCTCATCGTGCTCTCGCCGGCCCGCGACCAGGCGACCATCGACGACCGCGACCTGCTCGCCATCAAGCGGCGCCTCGAGGAGCGCCTGCTGCGCGACCTCGAGCTCGAGCTCGAGGGTCGGCTCCTGATGAACATCGACGTCTTCGTCGGCTACGCCCGTCTGGCGCGCTCGCCCAAGGTGCGCTTCAGGCGGGCGCTGCTGCAGGCCATCAACGAGGCGACGACGCGCATCGAGAGCGAGCGCGGCGAGCTGCGCGACCGGCTGCGGGGGGAGCTCGACCGCATCCTCACCTCACAGCAGGTGAGCTGCGTCTACCAGCCGGTCGTGCGGCTCAAGGACTACGTCGTCGTCGGCTACGAGCTCCTCGCTCGCGGGCCCCTGCAGAGCGACCTGCACTCCGCCGACGCGCTCTTCGACGTGGCCCGCGGCGCCGACCGCCTGACCGAGCTCGACCGCCTCTGCCGCCAGACCGCGGCGCGCAGCAGCGCGACCCTGCCCGCGGAGATCCTGCGCTTCGTCAACATCGACCCCGGGGCCCTGTTCCGCACCCTCAGTGACGTCGCCATCGACGAGTACATCGCCGAGCTGCCGGAGGCGCTGCGCGCGGTCACGGTCCTCGAGATCACCGAGAAGAGCGTGATCGACGACTTCGACCACTGCCGCACGGTGATCGCCCGGCTCCGCGCCCACGGATTCAGGGTCGCGGTCGACGACGCGGGCTCGGGCTACTCAGGTCTGCAGACCATCGTCGAGACCGAGCCCGACTACATCAAGCTCGACATCAGCCTCACGCGCAACCTCGAACGATCGCTGGTCAAGCAGAAGATGGTGCGCACGCTCGGCGCCTTCTGCCGCGACGCCGGCATCGAGCTGATCGCGGAGGGCGTCGAGACCCGCGAGGAGCTCGACGCCCTCCGCGAGCTCGAGGTGCCCTACGCTCAAGGGTTCCTCTTCGCCCAGCCGGGCTCGCCGTACCCGCTGCGCGACCGCATCGACCCCGCCGCAGCGGCGCTCGACGCGGTCGCCGACGACTGACACCCGCGGCGGCCCGGCGCTCGCCGGCCGGAGGAGCGGCGTCCGCGCCCCCGATAGCCCGTCCGGACCACCGACGGCCCCGGCCATCGCCCGGCCGGGCGACGCTTGTACGCCGCGGCATTGACAGCCCGTGGTACAATCCGCGCCACGATGACGAGCCCCGGCGCCACACCGAGCACCACCCGCAGCTGGCGCTGCTGGCTCTGGCGCGCCCCGCGCGCCTGACTCTCGACACCCTCGTTCCGCAGGGCACCCCTCTTCCCATCCGGGCACAGGTGCGCCCGCATCCCGCCCCCGACCAGCGCAGTAGACGTGCGGTGCGACCAGGCACCGTGAAGCGATCCAGCAAAGGAGGTGCGTCATGAAGAAGAAGTTCCTTCTCGACGAAGAGAGGATCCCGAAGGCCTGGTACAACGTCGTGGCGGATCTCCCCGAGCCGCCGGCCCCGCCCCTCAACCCGGCCACGGGCCAGCCCGCCGGGCCCGAGGACCTGGCGCCGATCTTCCCGATGGGGCTGCTCGAGCAGGAGATGTCCGCCGAGCGCTACATCCCGATCCCCGACGAGGTCCGTGAGATCTACCGCATCTGGAGGCCGACGCCGCTGATCCGGGCGACCGGCCTCGAGAAGGCTCTGGACACGCCGGCGAAGATCTTCTTCAAGTACGAGGGCGTGAGCCCGGCCGGCTCGCACAAGTCCAACACGGCCGTCGCCCAGGCCTACTACAACAAGCAGGAGGGCATCACCCGCCTCGCCACCGAGACGGGCGCGGGCCAGTGGGGCAGCGCCTTGTCGATGGCCTGTCACATGTTCGGGATGGAGCTCACCGTCTACATGGTGAAGGTCAGCTACCACCAGAAGCCCTACCGGCGCACCTTGATGCAGCTCTACGGCGCCGAGGTCTTCCCGAGCCCGACCGAGCACACCGCCTACGGGCGCACGCTGCTGGCCGAGGACCCGGACAACGGCGGCAGCCTGGGCATCGCCATCTCCGAGGCGCTCGAGGACGTCGTCACTCACCCCGGCTCCAAGTACTCTCTGGGCAGCGTGCTCAACCACGTCCTGCTGCACCAGACCGTCATCGGCGAGGAGGCGATCGAGCAGATGCAGCAGGCCGACGCCTACCCGGACGTCGTCCTCGGCTGCGTGGGTGGTGGCTCGAGCTTCGCCGGCATCGCCTTCCCGTTCATGCGCGAGAAGCTCGCCGGCAACACGTCGACCCGCTTCCTCGCCGTCGAGCCGACCGCCACGCCGTCGTTCACCAAGGGCACGTTCGCCTACGACTTCGGCGACACGGCGATGATGACGCCGCTGCTGAAGATGTACACGCTCGGTCACGACTTCATCCCCGCCGGCATCCACGCCGGCGGTCTGCGCTACCACGGCATGGCCCCGCTGCTCAGCCACGCCTACGACCTCGGCCTCATCGAGGCCGTGTCGGTGCGCCAGACGAAGGTCTTCGAGGCGGCGCAGCTCTTCGTGCAGACCGAGGGCATCGTGCCGGCCCCGGAGTCGGCGCACGCGATCCTCGCGGCGATCGACGAGGCGCTCGCCGCGAAGGCCGAGGGCGTCCCGCGCAACATCCTCTTCAACCTGACCGGCCACGGGCACCTCGACCTGGCCTCGTACGACAGCTACCTCGCCGGCCGGCTCGAGGACTACGACCACCCGGAGGACGAGATCGCCAAGTCGATCGCGGCGCTGCCGAAGGTCGGCTGAGGCGTCCCGGGCGGGGGCGCGCTCGCGAGCGCGCCCCCGCCCGCCGGCCCCGGGTCACCGAGTGGGCCGCGTGTCAGACGGCGGATGGGCGCGGGTCAGGTGTGGGCGTAGGCCCGGATGGTCGAGCCGTCGCCGCCCTTGATGCGCAGCGGCACGAAGGCGCAGCGGTACGGCCCCGCGCCGTCGAGGCGCTCGAGGTGCGTCAGGTTCTCGACGATGAGCACGTCGGCGCCGAGCAGCGCCTCGTGGGCGTGCTCGGTGCCGCCCGCCGTAGCGTCGACGTTGAGCGCATCGGTGCCGACCAGACCGACGCCGGAGGCGACGAGCCGCCCGGAGGCGTCCGCGGAGAGATACGGGTGGCGCTCGGCCTCGGGCTCGCCCCAGTAGCGGTCCCAGCCGGTATGCAGGAGGACCGCCGACCCGGCGAGCCCCGACATCGGCAGGTGTGGCTCGAGCGCCGACCACTCGATCGCCTCGTCGGCGGCCGACTCGAGGTGGACGACCCAGGCGTCGAGCACGAAGCGCTCGAGCGGGTAGTCGTCGATCGTGCGGCCTCCGGCCACGTAGTGGCGGGCGGCGTCGATGTGAGTGCCGGTGTGGGTCCCGAGAGCGAGACGCAAGACCTGCCAGTGCCCCTCGAGGGCGACGGGCCGCACTTCGGCCGCGGGATCACCGGGGTACACAGGCATCCCCTCGCTGATGGTGTGGCTCAGATCGACCAGCACCTCGACCTCCTCTTCACGGCTCCCTGAGCAGCGGGAACGTCATGTAGTACCGCCCGCCTCCGCCCTTGAGGATGTGGGTGATCTCGAGGGCGAGCCTCAGGGGGCCCCTGCCCCGGAGGTCGTACAGCATGCGGCGCCTCCTGTCTGAGATCGGCATCCGGGCGCAGACCGATACAAGCGCGGCCACCTGGACGAGCGGCGCCCACGTGAGCTGGTCCCAGCCCCGCGGCGCGCGGCCCTGATCCGCCCAGGTGCGCCGCACACCTGCTCCGCTCAGGCCGGCGCCGGCAGCCAGACCGTGAACAGCGCACCGCCCTCGGGCGCCGTCCCCGCCTCGATCACGCCGCCGTGGGCCTCGACGAGCCCCTTGGCGATGGCGAGGCCGAGGCCGACGCCGGCGGTGCTCCTCGCGTCGGCCGAGCGATAGAAGCGGTCGAAGACGAAGGGCAGATCGGCGGCGGCGATGCCGGGCCCGCTGTCGGCGACGGCGACGCGAGACCAGCCGCCGGCGGCGAAGCCCGGCGGCGCGCCGCCGCTCGCGACCGTCACCACCACGCGGCCGTCGGCCGGGGTGAACTTGCGCGCGTTCTCGAGAAGGTTGCCGAGGACCTGCAGCAGCCGGTCGTGGTCGCCGCTGACGGCGGCCGGCGCCAGCTCGCGCTCGATGGCGACGCCGGCGCGCGCGCAGGCAGGTTCCGCCCGCGTGAGCGCGTCCTCCACAACGTCGCCGAGGTCGAGCCGCTCGAGGACGAGCTCGAAGTCCTCGGCCTCCATCTCGTTGAGGCTGCGCAGGTCGCCGAGAAGCCGGCCGAGGCGCTCGACCTCCTCGCCGATCACGCGCAGGTTCTCGGGCGTGGCCGGCAGGACGCCGTCCTCGAGCGCTTCGACGCGCGCCTGGATCGTCGCCAGCGGCGTGCGCAGCTCGTGCGCGAGGTCGGCGGTCATGTCGCGCCGCCACTGCTCGTCGCGCGCCAGGGCGTCGGCCATCTGGTTGAAGGCCGCCGCCAGGGCGCCGACCTCGTCGTCGGAGCGCGGCGCGACACGGACCTCGAGGTTGCCGGCGGCGACCTCTTCGGCGGCGTCCGTCAGCTCCTCGAGCGGCCCGGTGATGCGCCGCGTGACCAGCACGCTGACGAGCAGGGCGAGGCCGGCGGCGACGAGGGCGGCGAGCAGGAGGTTACGGTTCAGAGCGCTGCGGAAGGACTCGTCGACCGCGAGCTCGCCTGCCGGGACCGCGTACACATCGGCCCGGCCGACCGTCTCGCCGTCGACCTCGAGGGGGTACGAGGTCACCTCCACGCCGTCCTCGGTGCGGCTCGACGTGCCCTCGGCGTCGCCCATCCCGCCCTGGCCCATCATCCCGTGGCCCATGCCCGTGGTACGCCGACCCTCTACGGTGAAGAGGAGCTCCCCCGCAGTGTCGTAGACGGCGACGTCCACGTTGCTGAACGAGGCGATCTGCCCGACCGCGTAGATCGCCTGCGCGTCCCAGCCGCCGTCACGGTACGTCTCGCGCAGGGTCTGGACCACGGCCTGCTGTCGCTGCGCCCGGACCTCGTCGACGTAGCGCTCGAAGCGGCGCTCGCCGGTGTAGTTGACGATGACGGCGACGACCACGACGGCGAGCGCGGCGACGGCGGCGTGGGTCAGCGCCAGCTTGAGGCGCAGCCCGCGCCTCATCGCGCGTCCTCCGCGCGGCCGCGGCGATGCGCGCGCCTCATCGCGCGTCCTCCGCGAGTCGGTAGCCGCGGCCGTACACGGTCTCGATCAGCCACGGGTCGCGGGCGTCGTCGCCGAGCTTCTGGCGCAGGTTCTTGACGTGGGCGTCGATGGTGCGCTCGTAGCCCTCGAACTCGTAGCCTTGCACCTTCTCGGTCAGCTCGAACCGCGTGTACACGCGCCCGGGGAAGCGCGCCAGCGTCTGCAGCAGCCGGAACTCGGACTCCGTGAGCTCGACGGGGTCGTCGTCGACGGTCACGCGGCGGCGGGCGCTGTCGAGCACGAGCCGCCCGCCGGCGCGCTCGAGCACGTCGGCCTGCGGCGCCGCCTCGGCGTGGGCCCGGCGCAGCAGGGCGCGCACGCGCGCCGTCAGCTCGCGCGGGCTGAACGGCTTGGTGAGGTAGTCGTCGGCGCCCACCTCGAGCCCGCGCAGCAGGTCCTGCTCGCTGTCGCGCGCGGTGAGCATGATGATGGGCACGTCGGACCCCTCGCGGAGGCGGCGACAGACCTCCTCGCCGGAGATGCCGGGCAGCCCCAGGTCGAGTACGACGAGGTCGGGCGGGCGGCGGGCGGCGTCTTCGAGCGCGTCCTCGCCCGTCGCCCGCCACACGACCTGATGCCCGTCGCGCTCGAGGTAGTGCTGGACGACCTCGGCGATCCGCGCCTCGTCCTCGACGACCAGGATCCTGCGTACCGTGCTCACGCCCTCATCTTAGCCCGCGGACGGCCGGCGGCAATCTGATACCATCCTCCAAGCCCGAAGGAGGTCACGCTGCCCAACCTGAAGGTGTACGGGTTCAGTCTCGCCGTGGCCGCCGTCGTCGCGGTCGTCGCGCTCTTCACCCTCCAGTCCCCAGAGACCCCACCGCTGTCGCGGGAGTCCGTCGCCTTCGACGGGGCCCGCGCGATGGACGACGTGCGCACGATCGCGACCGAGTTCCCGCGCCGCGTCGCCGGCTCCGAGCAGGACGGGCGCCTGACCCTGTGGCTCGTCGCGCAGCTCGAGGAGATCGGTCTGGAGGCCAGCATCGAGAGCTTCCCGGCCCAGCGCGCCGGGCGCGACGTGGGCCTGCAGAACGTGTACGCCTTCGACGAGGGGACGGCGCGCGGCACGATCGCGCTCGTGGCCAACCGCGACATCGTGCGCTCGGCGACGCAGGGCGCCAACGACAACGCCACCGGCGTCGCCACGCTGCTCGAGCTGGCGCGCGTCTTCGCGCTCACCTCGCACCGGCACAGGCTCCTCTTCCTCTGGACCGACGGCGACGCCGAGGGAGGGCTCGGCGCCGCCGACTTCGTCGCCCGCCACGAGGTCGACGACCTCATCGGCGTCGTCGGCGTGCGCGCCGTCGCGCCCAACGGGGCCACCGCGCTGCGCGTCGAGGGCTGGAGCGACAGCCCGCGCCTGGCACCGCCCTGGCTGTGGCTCCTGGCCGCGCCGGCGACACGATCGACGGGCGCACCCCCGGCGGAGCTGCCGGGCGCGCTCGCCCAGGTCCTTCGTCTGGCGGCGCCGCTCGGCGGGGGCCTGCAGGCGCCGTTCGTCGCCGCCGGCGTGCCGGCGGTCTCGCTGACTGCCGTCGCCCCCGACGTGCCTCCTCCGGTCGACACGCTCGAGACCGTCTCGGGACAGACCCTGGCCAGGGTCGGCGGGGCGGTCCAGGCCATGGTCATGACCATCGACGGCGCCAAGCTGCCGCCGGACCGGAGCGGCGGGACGATCTTCCTGACCCGGCAGCGCACGCTCCCCGGTCGCTCCCTGGCCGTGCTGCTCGTCGCTCTCTTCGTACCGCTGCTGACGGTCACTCTCGACCTCTACGCACAGTGCCGGCGGGCGCGGCTCGCGCCGCGGCCGGCGTGGGTCCGTGCCGCCCTGGCCGCGATCCCGTGGCTGGTCGCGGTCTCGCTCGCCTACCTCGCCAACGTGGTCGGCGTGCTGCCCGAAGGTCCGGGTGGCGTGCTCGTGCCCTGCGCCGAGGTCGTCGCCGAGCCGCGCTACCTGCGCATCGCCCTGCTCGCGGCCGTGTTCGCCCTGGTCGCCGTCTACGTCGCCGGCGTCGAGCGGCGCGTCGGCCGGCGTCTCCCGACCGACAGCCGCAGCCTCGTCCTGGTCGCACACGCGAGCCTCTTGCTCATCGCCGCGGGCGTCGCGCTGCTCAACGTGTACTCCCTGCTGCTCGTGCTCCCGGCCGCACTCCTCTGGCCGCTCGCCCGCCCCGGCGGCTGGACGCGCTCGGTGCTGCCCGTGCTCCTTGGGCTGTCGTTCCTCGTCGCCGCCGCGGTCCACTGTGCCGTGCACTCGGGGCTGGAGCTCGACGCGTGGTGGTACCTCTTCGTGCAGTTCGAGACGCGGGCCATGCCCGTGCCGGCGGCGCTGCTCGGAGTGCTCTTCCTGTCGACGACGGTCTTCTACGCACGCGCCGTGCACGCCGCGCCGCGACACCCGGCGGCACCGGCGACCGGCCGGCGCTCTCGCCTCACCGCCCGGGGAGACCGGTGCAGAGCCCGCCGACACGGCGGGCGAGGCGGCGGGCCCGGCAGGCCCGGACGTCGAGGGCAGCATCGACATGGTCCGCGGGACGGGCGAGGGGGCGGCCGCGGTGCGACTGGCCGACGCATGCGCCACGACGGGGAGGCGTGAGCCGACAGGAGAGGTGAAGGTGCCGGGGAGGCCGCTGAGCGGCCTCCCCGGCACCTTCACCTCGAACGTCGGGGATCGTCAGGAGTCGTCCGGCGAGAGCCCCTCGTCGACCTGGGCCGACGCCTCACTGTCGAGCTGGACGCTGCCTTCCGGCACCGGCTTCTCGCCGCTGTCCCTGGAGAGCAGCGCCGCCTCCCCGCTCATCATGGCGTCGAACGCCTTCGCCTTGAGCCGGGCGCGCGTCTCCTCGATACGCCGGCGCATCTCCGCCTGGTCGATCGCGTGACCCTCGACAGGCTCGTCGCCGACCGACGGCGGCTCGACGACGGGTGCTTCGACGACGGGTTCCTGGACCACGGGCTCCTCGACCACCGGGGCCTCGGCGACCGGCTCCTCGACCACGGGTTCCTCGACCACCGGGGCCTCGGCGACTGGCTCCTCGACGAGCGGCTGCTCGACCGCCGTTTCCTCAGCGAGCGGCTCCTCCGCGACAGGAGGCGCCTCCGCAGTCTCGGCGACGAGGCTCGAGGTCTCGGGCGCCCACGCGCCCGTCGACGGCTCGGGTGCCGGCTCTTCGTAGGCCTCCCAAGCGGATGCAGGCTCCTCGACGAGTGGAGGCGCCTCCTCCACCGCGGGCTCCTCGGCGGCCTCGTAGATCGGTGGCGCCACGTAGGTGTCGGCGGGCGCGCTCTCGGCGAACGGCGAGGGCGCCAGCGGCGGCGGCACGGCGGCCTCGGTCGTGGGGGCCTCGGCGACGCGCGGCGCTTCCCAAGGCGCCGGCTCCTCGACGACCGGCTCCGCGGCCTCGGGGGTCGGGGGCTCCTCCCACGGCGCGACCTCGGGACCGACGCTCTCCTCGGCGACGGGCTCATCGACCACGCGTTCCTCGGCGACCGGCTCCTCGGCGACCGGCTCCTCGACGAGAGGTGCCATCTCCTGGGTGATCTCGCTCTCGGCCACGGGCTCCTCGACCGGCGCGAACGGTTCGGCGATCTCGCTCTCGACCGCGGCCCGCGTCTCCTCGATGCGCGGCCTCAGAGTCCTCGACCTCCGCCGCCGCCGGCTCGACGGCCTCTTCCACGGGGGGCTCGGCGTAGAGGGGCGTCTCGACCGCCGCGGCCACACCCGCGTTCCAGGCCGGCTCTTCGGGCTCGGACGCGACGGTCTCCTGCTCCTCCGGCCACACGTCGACCCCGGCGTCATCGGCCACGGGCGCCTCGACGAAGGTGGCGGTGTCGAGAGGCGGCGGCTCCTCGGCGACGGGCTCCTCGACCACGGGCTCCTCGACCACGGGCTCCTCGGCGGGAGCTTCGGGCACAGGGCGGAACCAGGGGGCGGACTCGGCGCCCGACTCGCTCACGAGCTCCGGGCCCGGCTCGACGGCCTCGGGCGCGGCGGCGGGCACGGGCTCCTCCAGCAGCGTCTGAGGCCCTTGAGACGACGGCAACAGCCGGCCCGAGACACCCGCGAGCAGCTGCTCGCGCATCTCCCGCCCCGACTTGGGCGTCACCAGCGCGGCCACCGTCGCCCCGGCGGCGAGACCGAGCAGGAACTTGATCAGCCGTTTCATCGTGGCCTCCTTGGCTGCTAGGGCGTGAGCCGGCGCGCGGGCGCACACGACCGGCGGAGTGTTCTTCGGTAGAACCGACCGCCGACTTTACCCGTCTACAGTTCTGTATACGGTGAGAGCTTAGGCTCTCCTGCGCTCCGGCGCTACGCCAGCCGTTGCACAGTCACCGACTCGTCGGCGTGCACGGTGAGGAGGACCGTCCAGATCGGTCCGTACTGCTGGGCGATGTGCAGGGCGGATTCGCGAAGGGCGGCCGACACGTCACCGGCGAGGAAGGCGGCGAGCGGCAGCATCGGGCGATCCTCGATCTGCACGCGGATGCCGTCGGCCGCCTGCTTGAGCAGGACGGGCTCGGAGGTGAGTTCGCGAAGCCGGGCGCCCTGCCCGGGCGAGAGCTCGAGGCGAAGCGCGCCGCCGTGGGCTCGCGCTTCGGCCTCGTAGCGCTCCTTCAGCGTGCGGGCCCAGTACCAGGCGATGACGAGCCCGACGAGCGCCGCGCCGAGGAAGGCGAGGATCGCGAGATTGGTCGTCGTCATGTCTCCCTCTCTTCGTCCCGTGCACGCCGCGACGTGCGACGGCGCTCGGTCTCGGCGGCCATGTCGAGCTCGGCGCCGGCTTTCGCCGTGTAGTATCGGCGGCCGGACAACTTCTCTGGAAGGTACTGCTGCTCGACCCATCCGCCGTAGGCGTGCGGGTAACGGTAGCCGTCGCCGTGGCCGAGGTCCTTCGCCCCGCGATACGACGCGTCCCGGAGATGGGGCGGCGGAGGCTCGTTGCCCTCGCGGCGCACGTCGGCGAGGGCGGCGTCGATCGCCTCGTACGAGGCGTTGCTCTTGGGCGCCAGCGAGAGGTAGACCACGGCTTGGGCAAGGTTGATGCGGCACTCGGGCAGGCCGACGAACTCGACGGCCCGCGACGCCGCCACGGCGACGAGGAGCGCCGTCGGGTCGGCGTTGCCGACGTCCTCGCTGGCGAAGACGATCATGCGGCGGGCGATGAACTTCGGGTCCTCGCCGCCGGCCAGCATGGAGGCCATGTAGTAGAGCGCCGCGTCGGGGTCGCTGCCGCGCAGCGACTTGATGAAGGCGGAGATGGTGTCGTAGTGGGCGTCCTCGCGGTCGTAGGTCACGGGCGTCTTCTGCGAGGCGTCGCGGAGGTCGTCGACGGTGATCGTCACCGCGGCCGCGCGGTCGCTCGCGCCCTCGCCGGCGGCGCGCGAGCGCGCCGCCGTCTCGAGGGCATTGAGCGCGACGCGGGCGTCGCCGCGCGCGATCTCGGCGAGAAAGGCGAGGCCGCCGTCCTCGAGGGTGACGGCCTGGCCGCCGAGGCCGCGCTCGGCGTCGCCCAGCGCGGCCCTCACGATCTCCTCCACCTGCGCCGCCGTGAGTGCCTCGAAGCGGTACAGCTGGCAGCGCGAGATGAGCGCCGAGTTCACCTCGAAGTAGGGGTTCTCGGTGGTCGCGCCGATCAGCGTGACGACGCCGTCCTCGATCGCCGGCAGGAGCGCGTCCTGCTGCGCCTTGTTGAAGCGGTGGATCTCGTCGATGAAGAGGATGGTGTGGGCGCCGCCGAGGCCGCGCGCCTCGCGCGCGCCCCGGATCGCGGCGCGCACGTCCGCGGTGCCCGAGTTCACCGCCGAGAGCTGCACGAGACGCGCACCCGTCTCGGCGGCGATGACCCGGGCCAGCGTCGTCTTGCCGCTGCCGGGCGGGCCGAAGAACAGCATCGAGAAGAGCCGGCCGCGCTCGATCGCCGCGCGCAGCACGCTGCCCTGCCCGACGATGTGCTCCTGCCCGACGAACTCGGCGAGCGTTCGGGGTCGCATGCGTGCCGCCAGCGGCGCCTCGGCCGCCTGCTGGTCCTCAGGCAGGGAGAACAGGTCCATGGTGGTCATCTTAGCCGCTCGCTCGCGCGCTATCTGCTACTATCGGCCGCGATGCGCAACGTGCTCGTGCTCAACACCACCTACGAGCCGCTCAACGTGTGTTCCGCGCGCCGCGCGCTCGTGCTCCTCTTGAAGGAGAAGGCCGAAGTGGTCGAGTCGTCCGCGGCCGTGTACCACTCCGAGCACTCCGCCTTCGCGCTGCCCCATGTGATCCGCCTGCGCTCCTACGTGTACGTGCCGCGGCGCAACGGCGCCCGACTCACGCGGCGCGCCGTCTTCGCCCGCGACCGGCACCGCTGCCAGTACTGCGGGAGCGACCGCCACCTCACGGTCGACCACGTCGTGCCGCGCTCCAAGGGCGGCGGCGACACCTGGGACAACGTGGTCACGTCGTGCGCGGCCTGCAACCGCAAGAAGGGCGACCGCCTGCCGCACCACGTCGGCTTCCGGCTGCCGCGCGCCCCGCGCCCGCCCGAGGCGGCGGCGTTCGTCTACCTTCACGTGGACCGCGTCCACGACTCCTGGCTGCCGTATCTGAGCTTCGCTTCGTAGAGGCACCGGGTGCGATGCACGATCTCGGAAGTCCGCCGTCACACGGACCCATCTCGCTCGACGTCGATGGCCGGCTCCGGACCAACGGCGGCACCGTCGTCGTCGGCTGCCGCCCCGCTTCGCGCTGCCCCGCGCAGCGATCGTCTCGTGACGGTATTCTCCGGGTGCCGAGAGGCCGTGCCCGCATCTGCTAGCATCAGCGAGTCGGGCGCCGTCACGGCCGATCGGCTCGGTCTGTCGGTCGACCGGCACGCACACACTTAGGGGTGGCCATGGAAGAGCGGCTCGAAGGGCTCCTGGCGCGGATCCAGCAAGAAGGCGTCGAGCGAGCGGACGCCGAAGCGGCGCGCATCCTCGATGAGGCACGCTCGTCCGCCGAGCACATCGTCGCCGCGGCGAAGACCGAGGCCGACGAGCTACGCGGGCGCGCCGAGGCCGACGCCGAGGCGAGCCGCGAGCGCGGCGAGCAGGCGCTCGAGCACGCCGGGCGAGACTTCCTGCTGTCCCTGCAGCAGAGCATCGAGGCGGTCCTTCGCGAGTCGCTGCGCGACACGGTGCGGACCGCCCTCACCCCGGACGTCGTCGGCGAGATGCTCGTGCGCCTCGCCGAGGCCTACGCCGCGCACGACATGAACGAGAGCCGCGTCGATGTGCTGCTGTCCCCCGAGGATCGTGAGTCGCTCGCGGCGCTCGTGCTCGAGAAGTATCGCGATCTCGTCAGGCAGGGCCTGATCCTGCGCGCCGATGAGAGGACCGATCGCGGCTTCAAGGTGTCGTTCGCCGACGACAACCTCTACCACGACTTCAGTCTCGCAGCCCTTGCCGAGGCTCTGGCGCCGGTCCTCAAGTCCCCGCTCGGCGAGATCGTCGCCCGGGCGGCCGCGAAGGAGGCGTGAGTGGAGTACGCCTACCTCATGGCGAGTCTGCCGCGCCTCGAATTGCCGGGCGACCTTCCTCTGACCTCTGCCGACCTCCTCCGCTCCAGCGACGGCGTGCTGTCGCCGAGCGACTGGGAGGACCTCCGCGCGATCGTCGAGGACAGACCGCAGGACGTGCGCGCGTCGGCCGACGTGCGGCGCTTCCTCGACGCCGAGACACAGCTCCGCAACGCGCTGTCGCGCCTGCGCGCCACCCGTGCCGGCGCCCAATCCCCTCCCCCCCGACGACCGCATGCCGGCTTCGAGACGCGGATCGAAGCGCTGGCGACGGTCGCGCTGGCCACGGAGGACCCACTCGAGCGGGAGTTGCTGCTCGACCGCCACCGCTGGCGCCTGTTGACCGAGATCGCGGCGCTGCCCGCCTTCGGGCGGCAGGCGGTGTTCGCCTACGCGTTCAGGCTGTGCCTGGCCGAGAAGTGGGCGGCCCTGACCGAGGAGGGCGGACTGCACGTCGTGAGGCAGGTCGTCGAAGGCAACCTCGCGGGGAGCGGAGTATGAGCCCCGTCAGGGAGCGCGGCGGCAGGGTCGTCGGCGTCAACGGCAATCTCGTCACCGCCGAGTTCGACCATTCCGTGCTCAAGAACGAGGTCGCCTACGTGCTCCACGGCGACACGCGCCTGATCGCCGAGGTCATCCGCGTGAGAGGTCGCTACGCGGACGTCCAGGTGTTCGAGAGCACCGATCGCATCAGGGTCGGCGACACCGTCGAGTTCGTCGGCGAGTTGCTGTCGGTCGAGCTAGGGCCGGGGCTCCTCGCCCAGGTCTTCGACGGCCTGCAGAACCCCCTGCACGTCATCGCCGAGGAGCACGGCTTCTTCCTGCCGCGTGGGGTCCAGGTGAAGGCTCTGGCGCGCGACCGCACCTGGGGGTTCACGCCGCGCGCCGCGGTGGGCGACCGCCTGCGCGCCGGTGACACGCTCGGGGTCGTCACCGAGGGGATCTTCGAGCACCGCATCATGGTGCCCTTCGCCACCTCCGGTGCGGTCGTCGTGACGGAGATCGCCGATGCCGGCGACCGTGTGGTCGCCGACCGCGTCGCCGTGCTCGAGCACGCGGACGGTACGCGCAGCGACGCGCGCATGATGCAGACGTGGCCGGTCAGGCGGCCGATCACCTGTTACGCGGAGCGGCTGCGCCCGACCGAGCAGCTGGTGACGCAGCAGCGCATCCTGGACACGTTCTTCCCCGTCGCGAGGGGCGGCACGTACTGCATCCCGGGCCCCTTCGGAGCGGGCAAGACCGTGCTCCAGCAGCTCACCTCACGCCATGCCGACGTGGACGTGGTCATCGTCGCCGCCTGCGGCGAGCGCGCCGGTGAGGTCGTCGAGACGCTGCGCGAGTTCCCGGAGCTCACCGACCCTCGCACCGGCCGCAGTCTCATGGAGCGTACCGTCATCATCTGCAACACGAGCTCCATGCCCGTGGCCGCCCGTGAGGCCTCTGTCTACACGGCGGTCACGATCGGCGAGTACTACCGCCTGATGGGACTGAACGTGCTCCTGCTCGCCGACTCCACGTCGCGCTGGGCTCAGGCCTTGCGCGAGATGTCCGGGCGGCTCGAGGAGATCCCGGGCGAAGAGGCGTTCCCCGCCTACCTCGAGTCGGTCATCGCCGCCTTCTACGAGCGCGCCGGCTCCGTGCGGCTGCGCGACGGGACGACCGGCTCGGTGACGATCGGCGGCACCGTCAGCCCGGCCGGCGGCGACTTCGAGGAGCCGGTCACCCAGTCGACGCTCAAAGTCGTCGGCGCGTTCCACGGCCTGTCGCAGCAACGCGCCGATGCGCGCCGCTACCCGGCCATCGACCCGCTGGACAGCTGGAGCAAGTACCCGAGTCTCGTTCCCGAGGAGGACCTTCGCGCCGCCCGCCGGGTGCTCGCCAAGGGCCACGAGGTGCAGGAGATGATGAAGGTGGTCGAGGAGGAGGGCACCTCGATGCCCGACTTCGTCACCTACTTGAAGGCCGAGTACCTCGACGCGGTGTACCTGCAGCAGGACGCCTTCGACCCCGTCGACGGAGCCTCGTCGGCGGAGCGCCAGCGCCACGTGTTCGGCCTGGTCGTGCGAGTCCTGTCCGCCGACATCGACTTCGAGAGCAAGGACGTGGCGCGAGCCTTCTTCCAGAGCCTCACGCAGACCACGAAGGATTGGAATCGCAGCGCCATGCAGAGCGACGAGTTCGGGGTCGTCGAGGCACGTCTCGAAACGATGATGGCCGAGGTGACCGCCCGTGCGTAAGGTCTACGAACAGGTCGCCGAGATCGCCGGCAACGTCATCACCGTGCAGGCGAACGGCGTGGGCAACCTGGAGCTCGCCGAGGTGCACGCCCCCGGGTTCTCTTCGCTGGCCCAGGTGATCCGCCTGGAGGGCGACAAGGTGACGATGCAGGTGTTCTCGGGTACGCGCGGTATCCCCACCACCGCCGAGATCCGCTTCCTCGGCAAGCAGCTCGAGACACCGTTCACCGAGGCCCTCCTCGGGCGCGTCTTCACCGGCAGCGGCCTGCCGCGCGACGGCGGACCCATGCTGGATGAGGGTCTCATCCCCCTCGCGGGTCCGCCCGTGAACCCGGCCCGCCGCATCATCCCGCGCAACATGATCCGCACCGGGATCCCCATGATCGACGTCTTCAACAGCCTGGTCGAGTCGCAGAAGCTGCCGATCTTCTCGGTCGCGGGCGAGCCGTACAACCCGCTGCTCGCCCGCATCGCCCTCAACGCCGAGGTCGACATCATCATCCTCGGCGGGATGGGGTTGAAGTACGACGACTACCTGTACTTCCGCGACACCCTCGAGGAGCAGGGAGCCATGTCGCGCACCATCCTCTACGTGCACACCGCGGCCGACCCGGTGGTCGAGTGCCTGCTGGTGCCCGACACCTGCCTCGCCGTGGCCGAGAAGTTCGCCCTGCAGGGCAAGCGCGTGCTGGTGCTGCTCACCGACATGACGAACTTCGCCGACTCCCTCAAGGAAGTCGCCATCACCATGGAGCAGATCCCGTCCACGCGCGGCTACCCGGGCGACCTGTACAGCCAGCTCGCGGCGCGCTACGAGAAGGCGGTCGACTTCGAGGGCGCGGGATCGGTCACGGTGCTCGCGGTCACCACGATGCCGGGCGACGACGTGACCCACCCGATCCCCGACAACACCGGCTACATCACCGAGGGGCAGTTCTACCTGCGCAACGGCCGCATCGAGCCCTTCGGGTCCTTGAGCCGCCTCAAGCAGCAGGTGAACGGGCGCACGCGCGACGACCACCGCACCATCATGAACACCATGATCCAGCTGTACGCGGGCTTCAGGGAGACCCAGGAGAAGCAGTCGATGGGCTTCCGCATGAGCGCCTGGGACGACAAGCTCCTGAAGTACGGCGCCATGTTCGAAGCCCGGCTCATGGACCTGAGCGTGAACATCCCGCTCGAGGACGCCCTCGATCTCGGCTGGCGCATCCTCGCCGAATGCTTCACCCCGCAGGAGACCGGCATCCCCACGAGCCTCTGCGAGCGCTTCTGGCCGGTGGACGCGGACCATGAGCCGCCGGGCGGCGGCGTGCTCGGGCCGCCGGAGCCGGCGGCGCCCTGAGCGCACCGGAGACCCTGACCGATGGCGAAGATCAAGAAGACCAAGCAGGAGCTCAAGGCCCAACGCCGCGCCCTCGAGCGCTACTACCGGTATCTGCCCACGCTGGAGCTCAAGAAGCAGCAGCTCCAGCGCGAGGTCCGCCACGTCGAGACGGTGTCGCGCGAGCGCGGTGCGCAGGAGGAAGCCGTCTGGGCGCGCCTGCGGCCGTGGGTCAAGCTTCTCGCGGCGTCTGCTGACGTGGCCTCCTACGTGCAGGTCGACCGGCTCGACATCGGCAGCGTCAACATCGCCGGCGTGAACGTGCCGACGCTCACCGCGCTGCGCTTCGTGCCGCCCGTGATCGACTACTACGCGAGCCCCGTTTGGCTGGAGGACGCCGTCGCGGTGCTGCGCGAGCTCATCGCGCTGCGCGCCGAGCAGGTGGTGCTTCGCCGGCAGAAGGAGGCGCTCGCCGAGGAGCTGCGCATCACCGCCCAGCGCGTCAACCTCTTCGAGAAGGTCATGATCGTACGTGCCGAGGAGAACATCCGCGTCATCCGGATCGCGCTCGGCGACGCCCAGACCGCGGCCGTGGCGCGCGCCAAGCTCGCCAAGCGCAAGGGCGTGCAACTCCGCTCGGGCAAGGCCGGCAGATGATCGTCCGCATGAAGCGACTCGCGCTGCTCAGTCTCGCCTCGCAGCGCGACGAGACGCTCGAGGCCCTGCGCAGCCTCGGCGTCGTGCACGTCACGGACACGCAGCCGCCGGTGAGCGACGAGCTCGAGGCGCTGCGCGCGCGGCTCGGCGACGCCCGGCGCGCCCTCGCCGCTCTGCCCGCCGCGGACACGCCCGGCACGTCCGCGCGTCCTGCCGACGAGGTGGTCGCGGAGGTGCTCGCACTGCTTGCGCGCGGGCGCGAGCTGAAGGACCGCGGCGAGGCGCTGCGCGACTTGCTGAGCAGCTTCGCGAGCTTCGGCCCGTTCGAGCTCGACGTCGTGCGAGACCTCGCCCAGCACGGCGTCGCCGCGTCGCTCGGCGTGGCGGCGGCCTCCGCCACGCTTGTCGCCCCGGAGGAGACGATCCTCGCGGTGCTGGGCCGCGACCAGCAGGGGCTGTACTTCGTGCTGGTCGCCGACGGCGGCTGGGGCGCGGAGCCGCCGGACCTGGGCGCCGAGTACGCCCTCGTCCCCTGGCCGGATCGGCCGCTCTCCGAGATCCGCGACGACCTCGCCGCCGTCGACGCGGAGTCCGAGCAAGTGGTCGCCTCCATCGACGCCCTGGCGAGCGAACGAGAACCGGTCGAGCGCCTCGTCGCGGGACTGACCGAGCGGGTCCGTTTCGCCGAGGTGCGCGCCGGCATGGCTGAGGGGAAGAGCGTCTGCTGCCTCACGGGGTACGTGCCGGTCCCCGACTGCGAGGCGCTGCGCGGCGCCGCCGACGAGCGCGGGTGGGGCATCGTGCTCGACGATCCCGGGCCTGACGAAGACGTGCCCACCCTGCTCCATCAGTCGCGCTGGGTGAAGCCCGTGCGCACGGTCTTCGACTTCCTCAACATCTACCCCGGCTACTGGGAAGCGGACGTCGGCTGGGTGTTCCTGCCGTTCTTCAGCCTGTTCTTCGCCATGATCGTCGGCGACGCCGGGTACGCGACGCTTCTGCTCATTCTCACCGTCGTCCTGCAGCGGCGGCTCGAGAACGTGCCGCGGCACGTCTTCCACATGATGTACGTCGCGGGTGCCTTCACGCTTGTCTGGGGGGTCATCACCGGCAGCTACTTCGGCATCGAGGACCTGCCGCCGTTCCTCGCCGCCCTGCAGGTGCAGTGGTTCACGGAGCGCGACAACCTCATCTACCTCTGCTTCCTGATCGGCGCCCTGCACCTCACGTTCGCGCATGTGTGGAACTGCGTCTCGAACGCGGCCCGGGGCGCGTGGACCAAGCTCCTCGCCCAGGTCGGGTGGCTCCTCATCGTCTGGTCCATGTTCTTCCTCGCCGGGGCGACCGTGCTCGGCCGAGGCATGCCCGAAGTCGTCCTCTACCTGCTGCTCGCCGGCGTCGTGCTCGTCGCCTTCTTCATGAAGACACGCGCCGAGCTCAAGGCCGAGGGCTTCATCGATCACGCGCTCCTCCCCTTGGCCCTCGTCAACAACTTCGTCGACGTCCTCAGCTACATCCGTCTCTTCGCCGTCGGCTATGCCGGGGTCGCCGTCCTCGCGGCGTTCAACGCGATGGCGGCCTCCATCGGCTTCGACAGCATCCTGACCGCCGTGGTCGCGAGCGTGTTGCTCCTGTTCGCGAACGCGCTCAACATCATCCTGTGCGGGCTCGGCGTGCTGGTCCATGCCGTACGACTCAACACGCTCGAGTTCTCCACCCACAAGGGCATCGCGTGGGCCGGTCACACGCTGTTCGAACCGTTCGTCGGCGCCCGGCACGCGGGCCCGTGAACACACCAGCCTCAGTCAAGAGAAGGGAAGGCCGATGAGTCCTGAAGCTGCAGCCGAGATGGGACGTATCGGGGCTGTCGCCGCCATGGCGCTTGCGGCGGTCGGCTCCGGCCTGGGCGCCTACCACGCCGGCGCCGGCGCCGTCGGCGTCTGGAAGAGGCTGCTGGCGGAGGGCAAGCCAGCGCCGTTCACCCTGTTCACCTTCGTCGGCGCGCCGCTCTCGCAGACGATCTACGGCATGATCCTCATGATCACGATGCTTGGCAAAGCCGACGCCGGCTACGATCCCTACGCCCTGCTCGGCGTGGGCATCGCCGCCGGCTTGGGCATGGGGGCCTCCGCCTACGGCCAGGGCAGGGTCGGCGCGCACTGCGCCGACGCGCTCGGCGACACCGGAAAGGGCTTCAGCAACTACGTCGCGGTCATCGGCATCGTAGAAACGGTCGCCATCTTCACCCTGGTGTTCGCCCTGCTCGCCATAGGCTGACGAGAGGGCAGGGCCCGCGGGACGCGCCGCGGCCGCGGCCCTCGCAGGGCGCGCCGCCTGCGCACCCGCGCCGGGTGCTATACTCGCGCCCGTGATCATCGACGCGAGCAGAGAGCCGCGCCTGCAGGTCGACGACGCCGAGCCGTTCGCCATCGAGCGCTGCGAGGTCGAGCGCGACGTCGAGCACTCGACGCTGACCAACATCGTCCGCGACGGCGCCCCCGTCAGCCTGCCGACCGGCGCGCGCGTCACGCTGTGGGCGGGGCCCAACGTCGTGTTCGTCGGCAAGGCGGTCACTCCCGACCGCGTGCTCGACCTGCTCTCGACCGAGAGCGACGACGAACTGAGCGGCACCGAGACGATCTAGCCTCGGGCGCTCTGAGGGGCGGAGCGTGAAGGGACTCATCTTGAGCGGGGGGGCCGGCACCCGGCTGCGCCCCATCACCCACACCTCGGCGAAGCAGCTCGTGCCGGTGGCCAACAAGCCCGTGCTCTTCTACGGCCTCGAGGCCTTGCGCGAGGCGGGCATCGAGGACGTCGGCATCGTGGTCGGCGAGACGCGCCCCGAGATCGAGGCCGCGGTCGGCGACGGCGCCCGCTTCGGCCTGCGCGTCACCTACATCCCGCAGGAGGCGCCGCTGGGGCTCGCGCACGCGGTCCTGATCAGCGAGCCCTACCTCGGCGACAGCCCGTTCGTCATGTACCTCGGCGACAACCTGCTCAAGGAGGGCGTCACGCGCTTCGTCGAGCGCTTCGTCGAGAGCCGCCCCGACGCCCTGATCCTCCTCCAGCAGGTGACCGACCCCTCCTCGTACGGCATCGCCGAGCTCGATGCCGAGGGCCGCGTCGCGCGGCTGGTCGAGAAGCCGAAGGAGCCGCGCAGCGACCTCGCCCTCGTCGGTGTGTACCTCTTCACCCCCGCCGTCTTCGAGAGCGTCAAGGCGATCTCGCCCTCCTCGCGCAACGAGCTCGAGATCACCGACGCGATCCAGCACATGGTCGACCGCGGCCTGCGCGTCGAGCCGCACCGGGTCACCGGCTGGTGGAAGGACACGGGCAAGCTCGAGGACATGCTCGAGGCCAACCGCCTGATCCTCGGCATGATCGAGTCGGACGTGCAGGGCGAGCTGCGCCAGACGACGCTCGAGGGCGCGGTGCGCGTCGGCGCCGGCTCCGTCCTCGAGCGCTGCACCGTGCGCGGCCCGGCGGTGATCGGCGAGCGCTGCGTGCTGCGCGACACGTTCATCGGGCCCTACACGGCGATCAGCGACGGCGTCACCATCGAGGAGGCCGAGATCGAGCACTCGATCATCCTCGGCGACAGCCGCATCAGCCGCCTGGGCGCGCGCATGACCGACAGCCTCATCGGGCGCGACTGCGTGATCGCGCGCTCCGACGGGCGCCCGGTCGCCTATCGCTTCATGGTCGGCGACTCCAGCCAGATCGGCATCCTCTAGGCGGCCGCGGGCCGCACCGACGAAGGGCGGGCAGCGTGATCGACGGCGTCATGACCAAGCGCCTCAAGGTGATCCCCGACGAGCGCGGCCGCCTCATGGAGTGCCTGCGCTGCGACGACGAGCTGTTCGAGAGGTTCGGCCAGTTCTACATGACGACCACCCTGCCCGGGGTGGTCAAGGGCTGGCACCTTCACCACGGCCAGACCGACAACGTGGTCTGCGTCAAGGGGATGATCAAGCTCGTCCTGCACGACGGCCGCGAAGGCTCTCCCACCCTCGGCGAGACCGACGAGTTCTTCATGGGCGAGCACAGCCCACTGCTCGTCAAGATCCCGGCCGGCGTCTGGCACGGGTGGAAGTGCGTGAGCCCCGACGAGGCGTACATCGTCAACGCCCCCACCGAGCCGTACCGCTACGACGCGCCCGACCAGGAGGAGCGCCCGCACGACGACCCCGGTATCGGCTACGACTGGGGCGTGAGGCTGCGGTGAGCGACCGGCGCCCCGCTGAGGGCAGCCCCGGGGCACAGCGACCGCCGGCCGCCCGGCCGGCCGGAGCGTGAAGCCGCGGTGACCGGGCCGCGCTGGTTCGTCACCGGCGCCGGCGGCCAGCTGGCGACCGAGTGCGCGCGCCTCCTCGAGGGCGAGGTCTTCCTCTCGCGCGAGGAGGCGCTCGACATCCGCGACGCCGGCGCGGTGCGCGCGGCCGTGCGCGGGTTCGAGCCCGACGTCGTCCTGCACACGGCTGCCTACACCGACGTCGACGGCGCCGAGGCCGACCCCGGGACGGCGCAGGCGGTCAATGTCGACGGCACGCGCAACGTCGTCGCCGCGATGCGCGGCACGCACACCGCGCTGGTGTACTTCTCGACCGACTACGTCTTCGACGGCGAGAAGCGCACACCGTATCTCGAGAGCGATGCGCCCGACCCGCTCGGCGTGTACGGGCGCACCAAGCTCGAGGGCGAGCGCACCGTGCTCGAGTGGCCGCACGGCATCGTGATCCGCACGAGCTGGCTCTTCTCGGCCACGGGCCGCAACTTCGTGAAGGCGATCCTGGCCGCCGCCGGGGGGCGAGCGAGGGCCGGCGAGCCGCTGCGCGTCGTCGACGACCAGGTCGGCTCCCCGACCTTCGCCGGCCATCTCGCCGCGGCCGTCGACGAGGCCCTGCGGATGGGCGTCGGCCCCGGCATCTACCACATGGCGGGCAGCGGCTACTGCTCCTGGTACGAATTCGCCCGCGAGGTGGTCGCCCTCGCCGGGCTCGACGTCGACGTCGAGCCGATCACGACGGCCGAGCTCGGCCGGCCGGCCCCCCGGCCGGCGTTCTCGGCCCTCGCCAGCGAGCGCCCGGTACCGCGCCTGCCGCACTGGGTCGACGGGGTCGCCGCCGCACTCGAGCAACTAGGTCCCACGCGCTAGGGAGGTCCCGCGGTGCGCATCGTGGTCACCGGCGGCGCCGGTTTCATCGGCTCCAACTTCGTACGCTTCGTGCTGCGCAGCCACCCCGAAGACGAGGTCGTGGTCCTCGACAAGCTGACCTACGCCGGCAACCTCGAGAACCTCGAGGACGTCGCCGCCGACCGGCGGTACACGTTCGTCAAGGGCGACATCTGCGACCCCGTGGTCGTACAGAGCACGCTCGCCGGCGCCGACGCGGTCGTGAACTTCGCCGCCGAGACCCACGTCGACCGCTCGATCAGCGGCCCGCAGGACTTCATCCGCACCGACGTGCTGGGCACCCAGACCCTCCTCGAGGCGGTGCGGTCCCTCGAGGTCGGCCGCTACCTGCAGGTCTCGACCGACGAGGTCTACGGCTCGATCGACGACGGTTCGTTCACCGAGGAGTCGCCGCTCGACCCGTCGAGCCCGTACTCGGCGAGCAAGGCGGCCGCCGACCTCCTCGTGCTCTCCTACGTCACGACCTACGGCACGCCCGCCCTCATCACACGCAGCTCGAACAACTACGGCCCCTACCAGTACCCGGAGAAGGTCGTGCCGCTGTTCATCACCAACGCCGTCGACGGGGCGCCGCTGCCCGTCTACGGCGACGGCCGCAACGTGCGCGACTGGCTCTACGTCGAGGACAACTGCGCCGCCGTCGACCTCGTGCTGCGCACCGGGGAGACGGGGCAGGTCTACAACATCGGCGGCGGACACGAGGTCGACAACCTCACGCTCACGCGGCGCATCCTCGAGCTGGTCGGCGCCGACCCCGGCCTCATCCGCTTCGTCGCCGACCGCCCCGGTCACGACCGGCGCTACTCGGTCGACTGCGCCAGGCTGCACGGCCTCGGCTGGGCGCCGGCCACGAGCTTCGACGACGGCCTCGCGCGCACCGTCGCGTGGTATCTCGAGCACGAGCGCTGGTGGCGCCGGCTCAAGTCCGGGGAGTGGCTGGAGTACTACCGGCGGCAGTACGGCGGGCTCGACTGAAGCTCGCGGCGCGCGGCGCCGGCCTGAGGAAGGTCAGGTCGTGCCGGACAGGGCGGTCCCTCAGAGGGTGACGACGAGCTCGGCCGGCTTGAGCACCCGACGGCCCCAGGCGAAGTGCTCGCTCCAGTATGCCGACGTGTTCAGCGAGGCGAGCATGACGCCCGCCGACGAGCCGGTCGAGTGGATGAACCAGCCGCGACCCAGGTAGATCCCGGCGTGGTAGATCGAGCTCGCCGCCGAGGCGGTGCCGTCATAGCCGAAGAAGATGATGTCGCCGCACTTGAGACCGCTGCGCGTGATGCGCGGGTCCGCTTTGCGAGCCATGTCCGAGGCGGTCCGCTCGTAGATCGGGTAGCCGAAACGCACCTTCAGCACCCACCACACGAAGCCCGAGCAGTCGAAGCCGCCGTGGGCCTGGTACCCGTAGGGCGAGTCCGCCGTCGGCCACTCGCCCCCGTACACGTAGGGGTAGCCGATGTACTTGAGGGCGAACTTCGTCACCTGCCGCTGGCGGTAGCTCAGCAGGGGGAAGGTGATCGCGGCGTAGTCATCGAGACCGCCCAGGCGCCAGTCCGCGACCGGCAGGCCCTTCCACAGCATGTAGGCGATCTCGGCGCGCGAGACCGCCTCGCCCGGCGAGCGCTCGAGGACTTCGCCGTCGGGGTACGGGTGGTTGAACCGCAACAGCAGGTGCCGCGAGGCGACGATCCACGGCAGGAGAGCCGGCGCCTGCGTGTTCCAGTCGGGGTTCGGACGCCACACGGCCGGCCTCAGCGCGCTGAGGAGCGTCCAGTCCGCCTCCGGGTGCAGCAGTTGCAGGGTGCGGATGACGGCGCGCTCCGCCTTGGCCGCCGGCACCGTGCCCAGCGGGTTGAAGAGGTCGAGCGTGGGCGACATCAGTCCGAGCTTGATGGCGATCTGGATGTCCCAGTAATACGGGTCGAGGTCGGGCACGACGTCACCGAGGAAGACCGGGTCGCTCACGACGTCGTCCTGGTGGCCGCTGGCCACGACGAGGGCCCGGGCCAGCTGTCGGCGCGTGACGAGGCGGCCGGGCCTGAAGAGCACGTCGTAGTCGTCGAGCACGCGGTCGTCGACGGGGCCCTGGTCGGTCACCCAGTCGATGGCCGCGCGCGCCCAGTGGTCGGCGGGCACGTCGTCGTAGGTCTGCGCGACCGCCGGCGAGGCGGGCCCGAGGACGAACGCGGCCGCGCTCAGGACGACGCCGAGGAGAAGGCGGAGGCTGTGCCGCTGGTACGTCATGCTGTTGTGGCTATCGGCCCGCGAAACAGAATCTTGAGGGCGCCGGCGCGGGCGCCGTCCGAACGCTCAGGAGAAGGGAAGCGCGGCCGATAGGAGAAGGAGAACGTCCGCGCGCCGTGGCCCGACCCGAGCGGACCGGCCGCGCTACAGAGCGACCCGCGCCGAGGTCCCCATGCCCCCCTCGCCATGATCGACTTCTCGTCCGACCGCAGCCCGGCCGGCTCAGGCGTGCCGCCGCGCGCCCCCAGCGGCCGCTGGGGGCGCCTCGTGCTCCCCGTCGCGGTGCTGGTCGTGCTCGCCTGGGCCGCGGCGATCGTGGCCCCGGCCCAGGCCGAGCACGGCCACCAGCTTCACCGTCAGCGGCCGGGGGTGGGGGCACGGCATCGGCATGAGCCAGTGGGGCGCCTACGGCTACGCGTCGCACGGCTGGACGTACCGCCAGATCCTCACCCACTACTACACCGGCGTCGCCCTCGGCGACGTGGACGATCTCATGCTGCGCGTGCGACTGCGCGGCGGCCTCAGCGCCGTCAAAGTGAGCTGCGCCTACCCGTACCGTGCCCAGATGACCGGGCTGCGCTTCGAGATCCCCGCCGGGGCGACGGCGACGACCACCTGGACCGGCACGCGCTTCAAGGTCGCCGCGGCGGGCAAGGTCGTCTACTTCACCTCACCGGTCAGCTTCGTCGCCGAGAAGGGGCTGCTCAAGACCCTCACCGCCACCGATCTTGGGACGACCGGGCGCTACCGCGGCGTGTTGCGCGTCCTGCGGTACGACGGTGCCCTGATGCTGGTCGACCGAGTCCCCCTGGAGAGCTACCTGCGCGGGGTCGTGCCGCGCGAGATGCCGGCGGCCTGGCCGGCCGCCGCCGTCCAGGCCCAGGCCTGCGCCGCGCGCGCCTACGCCGCCAGGGCATACGACCCGACGCGCGCCTTCGACCTGTACTGCGACACGCGCTCCCAGGTCTACGCCGGGGTCGAGGCGGAGGATCCGCGCAGCGACCGCGCCGTCCTCAAGACCGCCGGGGTCGTGCCGACCTACAAAGGCGCGGCCATCCACGCCTTCTACTTCTCGACCTCCGGCGGCCACACGGAGAGCATCGAGAACGTCTGGCAGACCAGCCCTGTGCCCTATCTCAAGGGCGTCGAGGACGAGTACGACGACGCCTCGCCTCTGCACCGCTGGCCCGAGAACCCGCAGCGGCGCTCGGCGACCGCCATCGCCGACCTCCTCGGGCCCTATAGCAGCTCGAACCCGCCCGGCGTGAAGGGCCGGCTGAGGGCTGTCTACGTGGTGAAGCGCGGCGTGTCGCCGCGCGTCGTCAAGGCGGCCGTGATCGGCAGCGAGGGCATCTCCTGGATCTCCGGCTCCCAGCTGCGCTTCAAGCTCGACCTGCGCGACACCTGGGTCGCGTTCCGCAGCCTCTCGATCTCGCCCGCCAAGGCCGACGCGACCGCCCTCGTCTACGGAGAGGCGGTCACGCTGAAGGGCCGTCTCTACCCCGCTCTCCCCGACGGCGGGACGGTGACACTCAACCTCCTGCGGGACGGCGTCTGGCGCACCCGCACACTCACGACCGCGCGCCGGACGCAACGCTTGAACGACACGCTGACGGCGGCGTACTCCGCCTACAGCGTCACGCTGAAGCCGGGCCGGACGACCACGTACTTCGTGTCGCGCGCCTCCCTGCGCAGCCCCCAGACGGTGGTCGCCGTGCGGCCGGCGGTCACGCTGCGGGCGGAGCCGACCAGCGTCAAGGCCGGCCAGACCATCGCCTTCGCGGGCACCGTCGCCCCGGCGCTCTCCGGCGTCACGGCGTGGCTGCAGACGAAGCGCGACGGCGTCTGGAGCGACGCGAAGAAGGTGCCGCTCGACGGCAGCGGCACGTTCAAGGTGTCGTGGGCCGCCGTCGCCGGCGTGACCGCCGCGCGGCTGCGCGTGCCGGCGACCGAGTCGCTGGTCGCCGGCCGCAGCCCGGCGGTCGCTCTCGTGATCAAGTAGCACCCCGGACGGTCGGCTGCACGGTACGCGGCGCACGGCGCCGCCGTCGGCGCGGACCGGCGCGGCGCCCCGGCGCGGACTGGCGCGGCGCCCGCCGCAGCTCCCGACGCGGCGTGCTTTGAAAGGGGTGCGACCCGGGCCGGGTAGGGACGGCCCGGGTCGCGGGGGCAGGCCTCCCGCTAGGGGCGGGAGGTCCTCGGCGCGCGCGACCGCGGTCGCGCGCTACTCCTGCTCCGCCTCGGCGCCGAAGAGGGCGTCGGGCGTGTCGGGGAACTGGTGCCGGTGGATGTCGCCCTCGACCATGTAGAGCACGTCCTCGGCGATGTTGGTGGCGTGGTCGGCGAGCCGCTCGAGGTACCGGGCGACGCTGAACAGGATGACGATCGCGTCGAGGTGGGCGAGGTCGCCGCGAATCCGCTCCTTGAGCTCGCCGAGGAGCTGCTCGTAGAGGTCGTCGACCTCGTCGTCGGCGGCGAGCACGACGCGCGCGAGCACGGCGTCCTCGCGCACGAGTGCGTCGAGCGCCTTCTCCATGATCGCGCGCACCCGATCGCTCAGCACCGCCATGGTGTGCGGCACCGGGACGGGGAACTCGGTCGAGAGCTGCACGGCGCGCTCGCCGATGTTGGCGGCGAGGTCGCCGATGCGCTCGAGCTCGTTGTTGATCTTGACGACCGCGACGATGAAGCGCAGGTCGCCGGCGACCGGCTGGTACAGGGCGAGGAGCTTGAGGCACTCCTCCTCGACGTCGACCTCGTTCTGGTCGATCACGAGGTCGGTCGTGATGACGCGCTGAGCCTGATCGACGTTGCGCGTCTCGATGGCGTTGAAGGCGAGGCGAAGGTTGTCCTCGACGAGCGCCCCGAGAGCGAGGATCTTGCGCTTGAGGCGCTCGAGCTCGCGCTGCAGGTGTGTGGTCATCATCGCTCCCCTCCCACCGTCAGCTGAAGCGGCCGGTGATGTAGTCCTCGGTCTGCTTCTCCTGCGGGTTCGAGAAGATCTGGGTCGTCGGACCGACCTCGACGATGTACCCCTCGTAGAAGAAGGCCGTGTAGTCGCTGACCCGCGCCGCCTGCTGCATATTGTGGGTCACGATGACGATCGTGTACTTGGTCTTCAGGTCGTTCATGAGCTCTTCGATCTTCGCCGTCGCCACAGGGTCGATCGCCGAGGCGGGCTCGTCCATGAGCACGACGTCGGGCTCGGTGGCGATGCAGCGCGCGATACAGAGCCGCTGCTGCTGGCCGCCCGACAGGGCGATGCCGGGCTCGCCGAGCTTGTGCTTGACCTCGTCCCAGAGCGCCGAGCGCTTGAGGGCGTCCTCGACGCGGTCGGAGAGCTCGCCGCGGTTCAGCTTGTAGTGTTGCCGCAGCCCGTAGGCGACGTTCTCGAAGACGGTCATCGGGAAGGGGCTCGGCTTCTGGAAGATCATGCCCATGCGACGACGCAGGTCGAGGAGGTCCGTCTTGGGGCTCAGGATGTTGTGCCCGTCGAAGATGATCTCGCCGCTCGCCTTGTGCTCCCGATAGAGCTCGTAGATGCGGTTGTAGGTGCGGATGTGCGTCGACTTGCCGCAGCCGGACGGCCCGATGATGGCGGTCACCCGGTTCTTCTTGATCTCGAGGCGGTTGTCGAAGAGCGCCTGCTCCTTGCCGTAGAAGAAGTCGAGGCCGCGCACCGAGATGACGCTCTCGAGCTTGTCGAAGTCCTCGTCCAGAGCGGCCGACCGACCTGCCGCCACTTCTGTCGGCGGGGCGACGAGGATCTCCCCGCCCTGATCCAGGGTCTCGCTCACTGTGGTCCCTACCATTCCTTGCCTCGCTGGAAGATGAGCCTCATCAGGACATTGAGCCCGAGGACGGCGACGATGATCACGAGGGCTCCGCCCCAGGCCAGCTCCTGCATGCGCTCGTACGGCATGCCGGAGAAGTCGTACACGGTCTTGGTCAGGTTGGCCGTCGGCCCGCCGAAGAACCCTTCCGGTCCGAACAGGCCCTGCAGCCAGTACGGGCTGCTCAGCGCCGTGAAGAGCAGCGGCGCGGTCTCCCCGGCGACCCGCACCGTGGCCAGCACGGCGCCGGTGATCAGGCCGCTGCGCGCGGCGCGGATCACCACGCCGAGGGTGACGCGCCAGCGCGGAGCCCCCATGGCCAGGCCGGACTCGCGCAGCTCGTTGGGCACCAGGTTGAGGATGTCCTCGGTGGTCCGCGCCATCACCGGCAGCATGATGAACGCCAGGGCGATGGAGCCAGCGAAGCCGGAGTAGTGCTGCAGGGGCCGCACGAGGGCGGCGAAGATGAACACGCCGACCACGATCGACGGGATGCCCATGTTGACGTTGGCCACCATGCGGACTGCGGTGGCGATGCGCCCGTTGCGCCCGAACTCGGCCAGCCAGACACCGCCGAAGAAGCCCATGGGAAGGGCGATGAGCGCGGCGACGAAGGTGATCACGAGCGTCCCGAGGATCGCGTTGCCGAGCCCGCCGCCCTCCTCGCCGACGACCGGCGGGAGCTCCGTGAAGAAGCCCCAGTCGATGGCGCTCAGCCCGCGCTGGATGACCTCCCAGACGATGAGGAACATGACCGCGATGCCGGCCGTGGCCGACACCCAGGCGAAGACCCGGATCGCCGCGTCCACGGCCCTGCGGCGGCCGTGCGAGCGCGGGCGTAGCGCCTTGAGCGGCGCAGGGGTCGGGCCGACCCCGTTCTGCTGCGTCGCCGGCGCGCTCATGCCCGGCCTCCCGTCGCCCGCCGCGCCCGCCGCAGCCAGATCTGCGCCAACACCTGGAAGACCATGGTGATGGCGAACAGGATCAGCCCCATGTAGATGAGGGCGCTGATGTCGAGCTTCGTGGTGGCCTCGTTGAACTGCAGAGCGATGAGCGAGGCGACCGTGGTGCCGGGGTCGAAGAGCGACGCGGCACCGAGAGGAACGAGCCGCCGACGAGATAGGCCACCGCCATCGTCTCGCCGAGGGCCCGCCCGAGGCCGATGAAGGTCGCCCCGACGATGCCGCTCAAGGCGTAGCGCAGGCTGATCTTGTGCAGTACCTCCCAGGTGGTCGACCCCATGCCGTAGCCCGCCTCTTTGGTGACGCGCGGCACCATGAGCAGAACGTCGCGCGAGAAGGCGGTGATGAACGGCAGCACCATCACCGCCAGCACGAGGCCCGCGGTGAGGATCGAGAACCCGCCGCCCTGGAACATCGGGCCGGGCGCCAGCAGGGGGAGCCCGCCCAGCCAGCTCTCGGTGACCAGCGGGGCGACGCGCTCCTGCATGAAGGGCACGAGGACGAAGAGGCCCCACATGCCGTAGATGATGCTGGGGATCGCCGCCAGCATCTCGATGCCCGTCCCGATGACCCGCGCCGCGCGCGGCGGCACGAGCTCGGTCAGGAGAAGCGCGATGACCAGGGCGAGCGGCACGGCGATGACCATGGCGACCACGGTCGTCATCGCCGTGCCGGCCAGCGCCGCGAGGGCGCCGTAGCTGCCGCCGTTCGGCGACCAGGCGACGGTGGTCAGGAAGCTGAGGCCCAGCTCGCTGATCGCCGTCCAGGAGTTGTAGATGAGGACTCCGGCCAGGGTGAACATGGCGATGGCCACGGAGAGGCCGCAGACCAGGGCGACGACGCGGAACACCGGGTCGCCGAAGTGGCGGTGGCGGCGCGGCGCCGCCCTGGCGGCGCCGCGCGGCGGTCCTGTCTGCGGTCGTACATCGATGTCGAGTGTGCTCACGTTCCTGCCCCCATATGCGTGTCGGTCCTACCCGATGGGGTTCAGAGCGGCCAGACCGGCGAGCCGCCGGACATCAGGTTCTCGCTCCACTGGGTCTGGATCAGCTCGTAGACGTCCGCAGGGATCGGCACGTAGTCGAGACCCTCGGCGGTGCCGGCGCCCTCGCGGAAGGCCCAGTCGAAGAACTGCAGCATGGTCTGGGCGCGCGCGGCGTCCGCCTGCTCCTTCTGGACCATGATGAACGAGGCGCCGGTGATCGGCCACGTGGTCGGGCCGGGCTGGTCGACGAGGATGAGGTAGAACTCCTCGGCGCCCGCCCAGTCGGCCTGCGCGGCCGCCTCGCCGAAGGACTCGAGGCTCGGCTCGACCCACTCGCCGTCGGCGTTCTTCAGCACGGTGGTGACGAGGCCGGTCTCCTTGGCGTAGGCGTACTCGACGTAGCCGATCGAGCCCTTGAGCTGCTGCACGCTGGCGGCGACACCCTCGTTGCCCTTGCCGCCGACACCGGTCGGCCAGGCGATCTCCTTGTCGCCGCCGAGGGTCCAGACGTCGTTCGCCGCCGCGGCGAGGTAGTTCGTGAAGATCCAGGTCGTGCCCGAGCTGTCGGAGCGGTGCACGACGTTGATCTTGGTGTCGGGAAGGTCGACGCCGTCGTTGTCGGCGGCCAGCGCGGGGTCGCTCCAGTTCGAGATGTCGCCGTTGTAGATCTTGGCGACGAGCTCGGCGGTGAGCTTGAGCTCGTTGTTCTCGACGCCGTCGAGGTTCACGACGAGGACGACGCCGCCCACGCACTGCGGCCACTGCATGAGGCCGGCGGCCTGCGAGCTCGGAGGGCTCGAGCGGGGCGTCCGAAGCCCCGAAGTCGACGGTCTTGGCAGAGATGGCGGAGATGCCGCCGCCGGAGCCGATCGACTGGTAGTTCAGCTTGACGCCGTTGAGGCTGTTGTACTCACTCCCCCACGCCGAGTACAGCGGATAGGGGAAGCTCGCCCCGGCGCCGACGATCGTGTTCGACGTCCCCGATGCCGGGGATCCCGCTGCCGTCGCTCGCTTCGCCGTCGTCGCCGCACGCCGCGAGCGCCAGCGCGACGACCGCGAGGAGCACTGCGAGGGCGGCGGTCGCGATCGCGCGCCACCGGCGACTGGACTTCCTCATCCCGACCTTCCTTTCTCCACGTTCCATGACCCGTCGTGACGGCAGGCGCCGCACTACCGGAGGGCTACGCTACCGCCGCCGAGTTAGGGTTCGGTTAGTGCGTGGTCAATTGCGGGCGAGACGTCGCGCGGCTCCACGAGGGCTCTCCGGCGAGCGTGCGGCCGAGTCCGCCCTGCGGAGCGGGCGGCGCCGTGAGGCGGGGCGCTACGAAGCGGGGTGACGGCGCGGCAGGTGGATCCTGAAGCGTGCTGCCGCGGCCGACGACGCTGTCGACCGAGACGCGACCGCCGTGGACCTGCGTGACGTGCTTGACGATCGAGAGGCCGAGACCGGTGCCGCCGAGATCGCGACTGCGTGCCTTGTCGACCCGGTAGAAGCGCTCGAACAGGCGCGGCAGGTGCTCGCGCGACACGCCTTGCCCCTCGTCGCTCGACGGCGATCACGACCTCGCCGTCGTCGGGCACCGCGGTGACACGCACCGTGGTGCCGTCGGGGCTGTACTTCACGGCGTTGTCGAGCAGGTTCACGACGGCCTGTTCGAGGAGCGGGGGGTTGGCGTCGACGAACAGCCCCTGCGGGCACTCGACGAGCAGGGCGATGCCCTTCGCCTCCGCCTTCGGGGCGCAGACGTCGACGGCGACGGCGAGCACGTCGCCGAGCCGCGTCTCCTGGAGGTCGACGTCCCTTCCCGGGCCCTCCTCGAGCGAGGAGAGGGCGAGGAGGTCCTCGATGATCGAGTTCAGGCGGTCCGCCTGACCGGCGATGATCCTGAGGAAGCGGCGCGCCGCCGCCGGGTCGTCGATCGCGCCGTCGACGAGGGTCTCGGCGAAGCCCTTGATCGACGTGACCGGGGTCTTGAGCTCGTGTGAGACGTTGGCCACGAAGTCGCGGCGCACCGTCTCGAGGCGCCGCAGGCGCGTGACGTCGTTGAGCACGACGACGGCGCCCACGACCTCGCCGCCCTGGGCGTGCAGAAGAGCGCCGCTCGCCTGCAGGAACTGCTCGCGGCCGCCGGCGTGCACGGTCAGGTCGACCTCGACCGGGCCCTGACCGGAGACCGCGGCCGCGACCACGCGCTGCAGCTCGGGGTTGCGCACCGCCTCCTCGATGGACGCCCCCTGCACCTCGACGGGGTCGACGCCGAGCAGCTCGGCGGCCGCCGTGTTCAGCGTGAGGATGCGGCGGTCGGGGTCGACGGCGAGCACGCCCTCGACCATGCTCTCCAGCACCGCCTCGCGCTCGTTGCGCTCGCGGGTGATGGCGCCCAGCTTCTCGTCGAGCTCCTCGGCCATGCGGTTGAGACTCTCGGCCACGCCGGCGAACTCCTCGGTCGCCGGGACCGCGAGCTTGCGCGTGAAGTCGCCGGCGGCGAAGCGCTCGGCGCCCTCGCGCACCTCGCGCATGGGCCGGGCGATGCGCCGCGAGACGTACCAGCCGATCGCCGCGGCGACGATGGCCACCAGGACCGCCGTGAGCAGGACGGACTGGTAGACACCGTCCATGGCGTCGTCGATGTGGCTGAGACTCATCGACGTGCGCACGACGGCCACCACCCGGCCGGCCTCCTCCACCGGCACCGCCACGTACATCATCTCCGTGCCGAGGGTGGCGCTCTCGCGTATCGCGCTCCCCACCTCGCCGGCGACCGCCGCCTTGAACTCGGGCCGGTCGCTGTGGCGCTCGAGCTCCTCCGGGGCGGCCTGCGACTCGGCGACGACCTCGCCGACCGGCGCCCCGGGCAGACCGTTCGAGATGACCGTGATGCGCGTGCCCGAGACCTCTCCGAGCCGGCGGACCGTCACCTGTACGGCGGCGGCGTCACCGCCCTCGAGCAGCGGCCCGACCTCGTCGCGCACCAGCGCGGCCCGTGCCTCGAGCTCGCGCGCCGTCTGCTCGTGGTGGAAGTCGCTCAGGCTGCGCAGGGCGAAGTAGCCGACGCCCGCCGTGCAGAGCACGACGATGATGAGGTAGGTCAGGTAGATGCGCCAGAAGAGGTGCCGCATCCTCAGTCGTCTCGCAGCCGGTACCCTACGCCGCGCACCGTCTCGATGTAGGCGCCGCAGGAGCCGAGCTTGCGGCGCAGGGAGACGATGTGGACGTCGACCGAGCGGTCGGTGACGAAGCGGTCGGCCACGTAGACGTCGTCCCCCTGCGCCGCGTCGACGATCTGCTGGCGGGTGAAGACCCAGCCGGGCCGGCGGGCGAGGAAGACGAGGATGCGGAACTCCGTCGCCGTCAGGTTGACCGGCACGTCGCCGGCGAGGACCTCGTGGCGGCCCGGGGTGGATCACGAGCTCGCGCACGCGCATGACGCCGCCGTCGTCGGTCGACTCGTCCTCGCGTCTCAGCACCGCCCTCACACGAGCCGTGAGCACCCGCGGGCTGAACGGCTTGGTGACGTAGTCGGAGGCCCCGAGCTCGAGCCCGGTGACGATGTCGGCCTCGGTGCCCTTCGCCGTCAGCATGACGATCGGGATGTGGCGCGTCGTCGGGTCGCTCTTCATGCGCCGGCAGACCTCGAGGCCGTCGACGCCGGGGAGCATCAGGTCGAGGACGACCGCGTCGGGCTGCTTGGTGCGCGTCGCCGCCAGGGCGTCCTCGCCCGAGGCGACCGCGACGACGGTGTAGCCCTCCTTGGTGAGGTTGTACTTGACCAGCTCGAGGATGTCCTCTTCGTCGTCGACGACGAGCACGGTCTCGCGTGCCATGCCTCAGCTCCTTGGCGCCCGGTGGTGGTCCGAGCGAGCCTACCGCCGACAGGTTAGCGTTTCGTGAGCGCCGTGGCGACAGAGAGACGCTCGCCGGTGTCCGCACCGAGCAGGGAGAGGTCGGGCCGGACGGAGCGGGCACATCGATGAACGAGAAGGCAGGAGCGAGCACGCCGACGTCGTGATCGTCGGCGCGGCCTCCGAGGCCTCAGTCGAGGATCGCGCCGAGGACGCGGCGCCAGTCGGCGAGGTCCTCGAAGACGTGGTCGGGACCGTGCGCCGCGAGCTCCTCGACAGAGTGCCGTCCCGTCGCCACGGCGATCGCCTTGACGCCGAGCGCGGCCCCGCACTCGACGTCGGCCGGGGTGTCGCCGATGATCACGATCTCCTTGCCGGTGAAGCGCCGCCCGGTGAGCTCCTCGGCGCGGCGCACGGCGACCGCCGGCAGCTCCGGACGCAGCCCTGAGTCGGAGCCGTAGGCGCCGACCGCGAACCGCTCTCCGAGCCCGGTCGGCGCCAGCTTGATCGCCGCCCCCGCGGCGATGTTGCCGGTGAGCAGCCCGAGCACGACGCCGGGCTCGGCGGCCAGCGCCGCGACCAGCTCCTCGACACCGGGCAGCGTCTCCGTCTGCCCCTCCGCGACCTCGGCGGCGAGGATGCCGAGGTACACCTCGAGGCACTCCGCGAGCCGCGCGTCGACCTCGCCCGCCGGCGCGCCCCAGCGCGTCGCCAGGTCGCGGACGATGGCGGGATCGGTGCGGCCGTGAAACGTGTAGCCGTCCAGCCCGCCCGCGACCCCGTAGACGCGTTCGAGGGCCGCGTAGATGGCGCGGCCGCCGGCGCCGTGGGCGTCGATCAGCGTGCAGTCGATGTCGAAGAGGACGAGGTGCGGCATGGCCGGACAAGTATAGCGACGGCTGCGGCGGGTCTTGCCGCGGCGGGCTCAGTCCTCGACCGGCGGGTTCCCCCCGTGACACGGACAGCCGGCACTGGCGAAACCCTTCCCGTGACACGCGTCGCACGGCAGCGGCTCCTCGCCGGCCGGTACGTGCGGTCCCTCCTGCGGGTGCACGAACGTCGTCGGCGTCCAGGCGGTGATCCGGTGACAGCGGACGCAGTCCTTCAGACCGTTGTGCTGGTCCCCGTGACACTCCATGCAACCGGTCGGCTTCGACCCGATCCCGTTGACGTGGCACTGCTCGCAGACGACTCTGGCATGCTCACCGACGAGCGGCTGGGGATGCTTGAAATCCTTCGGACCCCAACTGCTCAGGCTGTGGCACTCGCCGCACGGCCCGCGATCGTCGTGCGGCACCTCGTGACAGTACGTACAGTCTTCTGGCCCGTCGGTGTGGCAGGAGAAGCAGGCACGCATGGAGGTGGGGGCACATAGGCGCGACCGCCTACACGCCGGTGGACAAGCTGCGCGTGACACTCGATGCAGGATGCCTCGGTGTGCGCCGGGTGCTCGAACGAGGCGGACGGGAAGATCACCGGTCTTCTGCAGCTCCGCGGCGGTGTGACAGCCGGGGCGCAGGCAGGCGTCGTCAGGGATGTGTCGCGTCACGGCGATGGGCGCCTGCACGTCGCCGCTGAAGTGGACCCAGACCTCGTGCAGTGCGTACACCTTCGTCTTCACGAAGTTGACCGTCCCCGGGGGAATGTGACATTCGACGCAGTGCACGTCGTTGTGGGCGGACTTCTCCCACGTCGATCCGTACACGCTCATCTCGTGGCAGTCGCGGGCGCAGAACTTGTCGCTCTCCGTCAGCCGCGCCGCGACGGCCGACGCCACGATGAGGAAGACGAGCGCGATCGCTACGACGATGACAGCCTTGACGAGCCGACGCCGCCGGACGGATTGCGGCACGCCGGGCTCCTTTCACCCTCGGACTCCGCTTCTCACCCGCAGGATACGCCCCGCCGCGCGCCGCGGACAGTCACGCCAGCGGCGCGGCAGATGCCAGGCTGCTCCGTCCGGACCCCGCGACCGCCCACGGCGGTCGCGCGCCCCGTCCCGCCCGTCGGGCCCGGCCGGGACGGTCGTCGGCCTCCTTCAGCCCTTGACGAGCAGCAGCGGGACGGAGCTGTGGTGCCGCACGTGCTCGGCCGTGCTGCCCAGCACGAGGCGCTTCGCCCAGCCGTGACCGTGCGTCGCCATGGCGATGAGATCGGCGCCGAGCTCGTCGGCCTCCCGCACGATGACCTCGCCCGGCTCGCCGGCGACGAGCAGCGTCTTCACGTTCACGCCGCGCGCGCGCAGCGCCTCGGCCGCGCGCCCGATGTCGCTCTCGGCGTCCTCGACCTCGCAGGCGCGCTCGTCGCGGGTGTGGAAGTGCGCCACGCGCAGCAGCGTGACCTCGGCGCCGCACACCGACGCCAGCTCGGCGATGTGCTCCAGGACCGGCTCGTCCGTCCGGGTCCCCTCGACCGGCACGAGGATGCGCTCGTAGAGTCCCATCGCCTCAGCCTCCGAAGATGGTCTGGTACAGCAGGAAGACGTTCAGTCCGATGATGATGCCCGCCAGCAGCAGTCCCGTGACCGTCTGCACGGGACCCATGCGCTCGGCGCCCATCACGCGCCGGCTGCGCGACAGCCAGAGCAGCGGCAGGATCGTGAACGGCAGCTGGATGCTCAGCATCACCTGGCTGGCGATCAGGGCGCGGTACGTGTCGACGCCGAGCACGATGACGAACATCGCCGGCAGCGAGGTGGCGACGAGACCGATCCGGTAGGCGCGGCTGCGCGGGTCTTCGGGCTTGCCCAGGTAGCCGGTGACGACGTTGGCCTCGGCCAGCGACGACGTGATCGACGAGGCGAGGCCCGCGACGAGCAGCGCGAGGCCGAACATGAAGCGCGCCAGGGAACCGACGAGCGGCTCCAGCGTCTCCGACGCCTGCTCGATGCTCGTCACCTCGGCGCCGTAGCGGTAGAAGACCGCCGCCGCGACGATGATCATCGCCGAGTTCACGAGCCAGCCCATGCCCATCGCGAGCGTGGTGTCGATGAGCTCGAAGTTCATCACCCGCCGGCGCCGCTCCGGGGTCAGGTCCCAGTCCCGCGACTGGATGACGTTGGAGTGCACGTAGATGTTGTGCGGCATCACGATCGCGCCGAGCATACCGAGGGCGACGAAGATGCTGGCGCCGTCCAGGGACGGGACCACCCAGCTGGGCGCCGCCGCCGCCCAGTCGGGGTCGACGATGAACAGCTCGACGACGTAGCAGCCGGCGATGATCGCGAGGAAGACGACGATCATCCGCTCGAGCCGGTGGTACGCCTGCCCGAGGATGGCGAGGAAGACGAGGCCCACGGTGATCGGCGCCCCGAGCCAGAGCGGGATGCCGAAGAGGAGGTAGAAGCCGAGGGCCGCGCCGAGGTACTCCGCGATGTCGGTCGCGATGCAGGCGAGGACGATGGTGACGCCGGCGACCCAGGCGACGGGCCGCGGCAGGTTGGCGCGCACGTTCACCGCGAGGGAGCGGCCGGTCACGATGCCGAGCTTCGCCGAGAGGTGCTGCAGGAAGATCAGCATGAGCGTGCTCAGCGAGACGACCCAGAGCAGGTCGTAGCCGAACTCGGAGCCCCCGGCGATGTTCGTCGCCCAGTTGCCCGGGTCGATGAACCCGATGGTGACGATGAAGCCGGGGCCGAGGTAGCGCAGCAGCTCGCGCGAGAAGAGGTCGTGAAGGAAGCCGCCCGCCGGCGGGGCGGGGGGCGGGCTCACGGCAGGCTGTCCGGGATGGTCGGTCACACCCCACCTTCGTTGGCGGCGACTCCTCGTGGCAACTCTACCGCAGCCGACCGCCCGGGAGGGTGATGGACCGGCTCGAGACTGCCGTCGTCCTGCGGCCCGCCAGGTGGCCGCCGCAACCGGCGGTCGACGTTGCCCTCGGCGTCCCGAGGGGGTATCATCTGAACAGATGCTCAGATGTTCAGACGAAGAGGAGCCCCGTGGACACTCCCCGCATCTGCAGCCGCGACGAGCTCGGCGAGCTCGATCGCTGCGACGTGATCGTCGTCGATCCCCAGCGCGTACGCGACGTGCGCGGACGACTCGCGTCGACCGCCGAAGCGGCGGCCATCGCCGGCGTCTTCAGCGTGCTCGCCGACCCCAGCCGGTGCCGCCTCGTGATGGCGCTGATCGAGGGGGGCGAGCTCTGCGTCTGCGACCTCGCCGCCACTCTGGGGATGACGGAGTCCAACGTGTCGCACCACCTGCGACTGCTGCGCGACAACGGCATCGTCAAGGGCCGGCGGCAGGGCAAGATGGTCTTCTACTCGCCCGACGACGAGCACGTCCGCCGGCTGCTCCACCTGACCCGCGACCACCTGCGCCACGGCGAGCTCGTGCCGTGACCGCGGGCCCGCGACTGACGGGCGGCGATCGGACGCGTTCGCACTTCGGGGTCGGCCGTGATCGGAGCCGTTCGACACTTCGGGGTCGCGCCGTGACCCGGCACCTCATCGACTTGACCGTCGCGCTGCCGCCGGGCCCCGCCTGTGGCGCGTGCGTCGCCGAGATCCGCGCCGAGCTGGAGCGCCTCGACGAGGTCGTCGCCGTGGACACCGAGGCCGCCGCGGGGCAGCTCACGGTGCGCGTGGGCGGAGGCGGGCTCGACGACGACGCCGTCGCGACGCTGGTGCGCCGCGCGGGGGCGCAGCTCCACTGCGCGGCGCACTGCCCGGCGGCCGTCCACGAGCACCCGCCGGTGGACCTGCGTGCTCCGCTCCCGGGAGAGTCGACCGCGGAGCGGCGCCGCCTGCACGTGACGGGCATGGACTGCGCCGACTGCGCGATGAAGCTCGAGCGCGCCGTGCGTCGCGAGCCGGGGGTGCAGCGCGCCGACGTCAACTTCGGGGCGGCGACGCTCGACGTCGTCTGGGACCCCCGTCTCACTTCGGTGTCGGAGGTCCACGGCGTCGTGCGCCGCCTCGGCGTACGACACGCTCGAGGCCAGGGCGGAGTCGGGTCGCGACGTCGCGGGCCTCGCCGGCCGGCGGCAGCTTCTGGCTGCGCGACCGGCGCGCCCGGCTCACGCTGGCGTCGGGCGCGCTCCTCGTCGCGGGTTTCGCGGCCGACTGGCGCTGGCGCCCGCGGCCGCGCCGTTCCTCTTCGTCGCCGCGGCCGCCTCCGGCGGCGTCTACGCCGGTCGCGCCGCCTTCTACGCGCTGCGCTCGCACCAGGTCGACATGAACGTCCTCATGGGTGTCGCGGTGATCGGCGCGGTCGCCATCGGGGAGTGGTCCGAGGCGGCGCTCGTGAGCTTCCTCTTCGGCCTCGGGACGACGCTGCAGGCGGCGACCCTGGAGCGCACCCGGCGCGCGATCAGCGGCCTCATGGAGCTCGCCCCCGACGAGGCGACCGTCGTCGGCGACGGCCACGAGCACCGCGTGCCGGCCGGCGAGGTCGCGATCGGCGAGCTCATCCTCGTACGGCCCGGGCGAGCGCGTCCCCCTCGACGGCGTCGTGAGCGAGGGCGAGGCGGCGGTGAACCAGGCGCAGGTCACCGGCGAGTCGGCCCCGGTCACGCGCCGGCCCGGCGACACGGTGTTCGCCGGCTCGATCGTCGAGGGCGGTTCGCTGCGCCTGCGCACGACCGCCGCGGCCGACGACACGACGGTCGCGCGCATCGTCCATCTGGTGGAGGAGGCTCAGGCGCAGCGCGCCCCGGTGCAGACCACGGTCGACCGCTTCGCCGCCCGCTACACCCCGGCGGTCGTCGCTCTGGCGGCCGCCGTCGCCCTGCTCCCGCCGCTCCTCGGCGCGCCCTTCTCGGAGTGGCTCTACCGCGGCCTCGCGCTGCTCATCGTCTCCTGCCCCTGCGCGCTGGTCATCTCGACGCCGGTCAGCCTCCTCGCCGCGCTCGGCCGGGCGACGCGGCTCGGGGTGCTGGTCAAGGGCGGCGCCTCCCTCGAGCAGGCGGCGAGCCTCCGCGCCCTCGCCATCGACAAGACCGGCACCCTCACCCTCGGACGGCCCCAGGTGACCGGCGTCGTCGCCCTCGACGGCAGCCCGCCCGAGCACGTCCTCCGCGTCGCCGCCGCCTGCGAGCAGCTCAGCGAGCACGCCCTCGCCAGGGCCATCGTCGCCGCCGGCCGTGACGGTGGACAGCACCTTCCCGGCAGCCCCGAGGAGCGCCCGCTGCCCGAGGCCTCGGCCTTTCGCGCCGTCGCGGGGATGGGCGTGACCGCCGAGATCGAGGGCCGCCGCTGCAGCGTGGGGCGGCCCGAGCTCCTCGGCGCCGCCGGCGACGACCCTCGCCTGCGCGACGCGCTGACCGCGGCGGAAGCATCGGGCGCGACCGCCGTGGCCGTCGGCGACGGCGGTCGCGCCCTCGGCGTCATCGCCGTCAGCGACCCGCCGCGCGACGAGGCGCCCGCGGCGCTCCGCCGGCTTCACGAGCTCGGCGTCGCGCCGATCGTCATGCTGACCGGCGACAACGCTGCCGCCGCTGCGGCCGTCGCCGCTCAGGCCGGCGTCGACGCCGTGGAGGCCGGCCTCATGCCGGCCGACAAGATCGACGCCGTCCGCCGCCTGCGCGAGGCGCACGGCACCGTCGCCATGGTCGGCGACGGCGTCAACGACGCGCCGGCCCTGGCCGCTGCCTCGGTCGGCATCGCGATGGGGGCGGCCGGCACCGACGCCGCCCTGCAGACGGCCGACATCGCCCTCATGGGCGACGACCTCGGCACCCTCCCCGAGCTCGTCACCCTCGCGCGCCGCACGCGCCGGGTCATCCGCCAGAACATCGCCCTGTCGATCGCCATCAAGGCGGTCTTCCTGGTGCTCGCCCCGCTCGGCCTCACGAGCCTCTGGCTCGCCGTCTTCGCCGACATGGGCACGTCGCTGCTGGTGACCGCCAACGGGCTGCGACTGGCGCGCGGCTGAGGGCTCGCCGAGTCACAGCGCGAGAATGAGGGAGGGCGCCATCCGGCGCCCTCCCTCGTCACTCACCGGTGCTTCGCAGACTGGACGCTTACTGCACGTCCACGAAGATCGGGTTCGAGTAGAACCAGAGGTCGAGCCAACAACGAACGTCGTCGTTGAGCGTCGGGTTCTCGGCCGTTCCTCCGTCCTCGAGGTAGTCGGCCAGCGGGTTGCCAAGCGCGTCCGTCTGGCCGGGCACGTCGATGCCCTGGTTGGTGCCGCGCAGGCGGTAGTACATGTCCTTGCCCGCCGACTGCACCGTGTAGGTGATCGACGTTCCAGCCGTCGACGACATCCCAGTCGTCGGCAGTCGAAGTTGGCCAGCACGGTCGTGGTGCTGTTCGTCTTCTTGGTCGTGTACTCCTTGTCCCTCGCGTCGTAGCGCTCGCCGACCTCGCCGGCGATCAGGTCGACGTGGTCGACCACCGGGGTGTCACCGTGGTTGTTGACCGCAGGGCTCTTGAACTTGATCGTGATCGTGTAGCTCTCCTGCGCCAGTCGACGGGGAGGGTGTCGCCCATGGTCGCCGAACCCTCGCCATCGCTCGCCCAGAAGTCGAGACCGTCGATGAGCTGACCCTCGACCGAGAACGAGTTGCCGGACCTGAGACCGGCGATGATGCCCTCAGGCTGAGAAGTCCTCGACCCACGTGTAGTCCTTCGAGTACTCGCCCGGGCCAGAACTCCTCATCGGTCTTGTGGAAGTCGGAGTCGCTGAACATCCACCACTCACGACCCTCGCCCAGGAGCGAGTCCCAGAGGCCGCCGACCTTGGCGACCATGTAGTCGGCGCCGCCGTAGGTCCGTCGCCTCGAGGAGGATGCGGTCCCAGTCGATGACCGCGGTCGTCCTTCTTGGTCTTCTTCGACACGACGTAGATGTCGTCGGCGTCGTAGCCGCCGCGCATCGGCAGCTCCTTCTGCGAGCCGGGGATGCCGCAGAAGCCGAAGGCGACATCGGGAGCGGCGTCGTTGAACGCCCGGAACTGACCGACCGTCCACTTGAGCGCCCGCGACGGGTGACTCGTGATGCAGTACGTCTGGCCCGCGTAGTTGTCCTGCAGCCAGGTGACGGCGGCGAGAGACCCCGTCCAGTCGTCGTTCTGCTTGAGCAGCGAGGTCACCGGTCACCGACGAGCTGGCCCGCGCGGCTGGTGTCGAGATCGAGCTTGTCGAACATGTACTCGAAGTCGCTCATCGCGTAGGGCTGGTCGCCGATGATGCCGACCTTGGCCTCGTCGGCATTCGCCACGCCCCACTCGAGACCCTGGAGGACGACCTTGTCCGGGTACGCGGCCCGCAGGTCGAGCAGCACCGGCCACCCGTAGTCGTACTCTCCCGTGGGGTCCCACAGCAGCATCTCCCACATCCAGACCGCCTCGTCCATGTTGGCCCCGAGCGCGTCCTTGAAATGGTCGCCCCCGTGGTCGGCACTCGCCATCCAGTCGAGCTGCGCCGATGCCGAACGCCTGCCCGACAAGCTCACGGGAACGTCGCGCTGCCGTCCGACATCACCGTGTGACTGTGGTGGTCGCCGGTGACCCACTGACCCGCGAACGCTACGCCCGGCGCGAGCGCCATGCAGGCGACGAGCGCCAGCGCTGCGAACGAGCAGCAAGCACAGCCTGCCGCGATCATGGTGTCTGCTCGCCTCTCTCCATGTCTCCCTCCACTCTCATGACTCCCTCGACTCTGTGGAGCCGCGGTGGGGCGGTGCCACGGGGCGCGGCGTCTGTCGGCCGCTCACTGCACGTCGATGAAGATCGGGTTCGAGTAGAACCAGAGATCGGCCCACGCCTGGGCGGCGTCGTTCACGCCCATGAGATCGTCCATGAGCGGGTTGCCGTTGGCGTCGGTCTGGTTGGGAACGTTGAGGCCGAGGTTGGTGCCTCTCAGGCGGAGGTACTGGTCCTTGGTCGCCTTGACCGTGAAGGACATCGAGTACCAGCCGGCGGACAACGTCCAGTTGGTGGCGTTGAAGCGCTTCGCGACCTTGGTCGAGGAGTTGTAGTCCTTGGTCTCGTACTCGGGGCTCGAGGGGGCGATGCGCCCGGTCACGTCGCCCGAGATGAGATCGACGTGGTCGACCTTCGGCACGGCACCGTTGTTGTTCAGCGACGGGCTGTGGAACTTCACCGTCACGGTCACGTTCGTGCCGGACTTCACGCTCAGCGTGCCGCCCATCGTGGCGGTCACCTTCTTTGAGGTCACCTTGTAGTCGAGTCCGTCGATGAGCTGGCCCATCACCGAGAAGGAGTTCCCGGAGCGCAGGCCGGCAGTCACCCCCGTGGGCGTGACGCTGGCGACCCATGTGTGGTCCTTCGAGTACTCCCCAGGCCAGAACTCCTCATCGGTCTCGTGGAAAGTCCGAGTCGCTGAACGCCCACCAGTGACGGCCCTCGCCGAGAAGCGAGTCCCAGAGGCCGCCGAGCTTGGCGACCATGTAGTCGGCGCCACCGTAAGTGCGCGCCGTCACGGTCGTCGCCCAGTCGACCACGCGCTCGTCGGGGGGCAGAGACGGATCGACGTAGAAGAAGGTGTCGTAGCCGCAACGGCTCGGGGGCTCCTTCTGCGACCCCGGGATCCCGGCGAAACCGAAGGCCACATCCGGGGCGGCGTTGTTGACGTCGCGGATATCGTCGACCGTCCAGCCGAGTGCCCGCGACGGGTGCGCGCAGATCGCATAGCTGCGTCCGGCGTAGTGTTCCTGCAGCCAGGCCACGGCGGCGACCCCGTCCGCAGGGGTCTCGTTGAGCTTGACCAGCGGGTCGCCGGTGATCGACAGCTCGCCCTCGCGGCTCGTGTCGAGGTCCTTCTTCTCGAACATGTACTCGAAGTCGCTGAGCGCGGTCGGGTCGTCGACCGCTATCCCGACCTTGGCCTCGTCGGCCCCGGGGATGCCCCACTCGAAGCCGAGTATCAGGGGCTTGGCCGGATACTGCGCGCGTTCGGCGACGTAGACCGGGTAGGCGTAGTCCCTGCAGCGATTGCCAGACCCACATGGGCTCGGGGAACCGTGTCCCCCATGCGTCCTTGTAGTACAGACCGCCGTGGTCCGAGGTGGCCATCCAGCCCAGGTCCCAGGTGCCAAGACCCTGGTCGATGACCTCGGCCAGCGGGTGTTCGCCATCGGAGAGATACGAGTGGCTATGGTGATCGCCGGTCAGCCACTGGCCGGCCGCCAAGGCATCGGGCACAGCGGACATCAGCGCCAGCAAGAGCAGAGCCGCGCCGAGCGCCAGCCATCGCCACCTCAACAGCGGTGCTACGGAGTGAGACATCAGAACCCCCTCGTTCTGTGACGAGCTTCGGCGGCGGACGGCGCACGCGTTCGTGCTGCGGCGCCGATCGGCCGCCCCCCCTGTCGCTCTTCTTGGGCGAGCGACACGCCCACACTTCTACTCGTGGCTCAACGCTTCACCAAGGACGCAACAGTCGCACGCTACGCCCAGAACGTGTGTCGCCACACTACCGGCATGATTGTCGACTGTCAACACTCAGCCGTCGTTCGCACTGGTCGTGCCGAGAGGGAGCCGATGGACAAGCGCATGGAGATGGACGATGACAGCGAAGGCTGCCGGACTCGGTGCGACTCGCGCTTCGCTGGCTCAGCCTCGGCCTGCGGGGGCCTGGCAAGCCCTCCAGGGTCGCGTGAAGTGAGCGATGGCGTACTTCCGTCATGGTGCCCCTCTGGACGATCCGCGTGCGTGCGATCATGTCAAGAGGGGCCCGTGCTCACCCCATCGAACCTTGCGGAGCGGCTCCCTTCTCCTCGGTGACGCCTGGGTCGCTGCGTGCGCGACGGCCAAAACGAGGGCCGTCGCGCTCACAATACGCCGATTCCTCGTCGATGTGAAGAGTGGGCGGCGGACGGCCCACCGCCCGCGACGTCGCCACGGATGAGATGTGGGGCGGCGGACGGCCCGTCGTGGTCGCGGGGCCACGCGGTGGGCCGCCGCCTTCGCGACTCGACCCAGCGACTGGCATGTCACCCCGCTCGAGCGGTGGCTCCCGGGCCCGGGAGCGCAGATGCCGGCGGGCCGTTCGGCGGGGCGCGACGCGCCCCGCCGAACGGCCCATCTACCGTGTCAGTGGCTCACGGCGTCGAGCAGGTACCGGCCGACCCACTCGCTGTCGTCGCCCTGGATGGTGCCGAAGAGCTCGGCGCCGGGGCCCCAGGCCATGACCGGCACCGGGAAGTCGGTGTGGTCGCCCTCGTCGGTGCCGCTCCAGCCCCAGTCCACGTTGAACCTGGCCGCCAGAACGTCCGAGATGCCCATCTCCTTGTTCTGCAGGATGAGCGCCTTCTCGGTCGCGGTCACGCGGATGCCGGCGTACGTCAGCAGCGTCTTCTCGACGGTCATCTTGCCCGACTTGATGAGCCCCCACATCCACTCCGTGGTCGCCTTCTGCTCGGCGATCAAGTCGTAGCGGGTATCGTCGCTGACGACGAGGCCGCCACACTCGTGGTCGGCGGTGACGACGATGAGGGTGTCGCCGTGGACGGGGTCCTGCGCCCACTCGTAGGCGAGCTGAACGGCTTCGTCGAGCTCGCGGATCTCGGCCCCGACCCAGCCGGCGTCGCGGGCGTGGCCGCCCCAGTCGTTCGAGCCGCCCTCGATCATGACGAAGAAGCCGTCGTCGTCCTGGCCGAGGACACCGAGCACCGCCTCGGTGAGCTGGGGCAGGGTCGGCTGCTTGCGGAGCACGCCCTCCTCTTCACGATCGAGCGTGTAGGCGAGCGGGGTCTTGCCGATGATGCCGTACATCTTCGTCGGCCAGTCGCCACTCGAGAGGTACGGGCTGAGCCCCTTCAGGTCGTTCACGTAGGTGACGCCGGGGATCGCCGGGTCGGTGAGTATCGAGGACGAGCCCCAGCCGCCGCTGAAGAGCGCCTCGATCTCCTGCTCCCTCATCTGCGTCGTGATGGACACGTCCTCGTCGCGGTCCGGCACGTGAGCGGCGAACACCGCCGGTGTCGCATCCGAGAGCTCGAGGTCGGTGACGAGGCCGGTCGCCTTGTCGACGGACTCGGCGCGCTCAAGCACGGTCTCCCACTCCTCGATCGCGCCGGTGACCGGATCGGGGCCCATCGCGACCCAGTCGTTCCACGTCTCGAAGCCCGTCGAGAGCGCGGTGCCGCCGGCCGCCGAGTCGGTCACGTAGTCGAGCGACGTGGTGTCGGTGTAGCCTTCGCCGCCCCATGGGATGTCGTCCATCATCAGCGAGCCGCCGCTGAGCTGCCGCCCGACCTCGAGGTGGGCGAAGGCCATGCCGTCGCCGATGAAGAGGATCACGTTGTCGACGTTCGCGAACGGTGACGGCACCGGGTCGACGGCGGCCGCGTCGCCGGACCCGGCGGCGAGCGCGACGCCGGTGATCAGCGCGACGACACCGACCAATGTCAGCGTGACCGTGAGCGCTGAGCGCAGATGGGACCTTCTCATGCCTGCCCCTTTCCCCATGGCGCCGCACGCCCAAGCGCGGCACCGATTGTAGACACTCTACACTCTCAACCCTAGAAGACGGCTGGCGTTTCGGCAAGGGAAGCGACGTCGACCGTCGGCATGACGGGAGCTGCGACAGCGCCCCGACCCGACAGACCCGCGGCCGATCCGAGAAGGGCAACCTGCGCGTCCGCCTTCGCGACGGCCGCGACGCTTGATCTGAGCGGGCCTGCCGTGCCCTCGGACCGACCGATCGCGGGTGGCCGCGGCGCGCCCTCGGGCCGACCATCGCGGGCGGCGACGATGCGCTGTGAGGCGCGCGCCCGCAGCGCCCCGGACCGCCCCCGTAGCGTCGCTACGCCTGCAGCTCCCGGTCCATCTTGTCGACCTTCAGGTCGACGGCCAGGACGTGCGGGTTCTGGCAGAAGGCGATGCACTGGGGCTCGCCCGTCGCAGAGGTCGCACTTGAAGGCGACCTCCCTCTCGGGGTGCTCGTGGATGACCCCGGTCGGGCAGACGTCGTAGCACTCGCCGCAGTTCGTGCACTTCTCTTCGTCGACGACGAGCACGTAGCCCTGGACGAGCTCGCCGTTCTTCGCCTTCGACCGGGGTAGTCGCCCTTGACCCGCACGGTGATCTCGCGGGTCACGATGGCGTCCTCGGGGCAGGCCTCCTGGCACTTGGCGCAGGCGGTCTGCAGGCAGGTGTGGCCCTTGATCGCCCCGGTCGTCGGGTTGACCTCACTGAAGAGGCGGGCGACCGAGGGCCGGTAGGCGCCCTCGTGCTGCGCCGAGCAGGCGAGCTCGCACATGTGGCAGCCGGTGCACTTCTTTGCGCTGATCATCACGTGAGGCATGGTCTTCTGTCCCTTCGTCTCTCGTGGACCGGCCGGCTAGAGGCGCACGTCGATGCCGAGCTCGGAGAGCTTGGCCTCGGAGGGGACGCCGGAGGCGTCCCAGCCGCGGAGGGCGTAGTACTCGGCGAGCGCCTGGGCGAATTCGTCGCGGTCGATCACCTGGCCGGCCGCGGCACCCGCCGCGAACGGCTGGTCGTGCATGCGCGCCGGCAGGGAGTCGTCGGCGGCCGTGAGGCCCTCGCGCAGGTTGAACAGGCGGCCGAGGTTCCAGATGCGCTCACCGATCTGCATGAGCTCATCAGGCGAGAACTCGCGACCCCAGAGGTGGCTCATGAGGATGCCGATCTGCTCGAGGTCGATGGCCCAGAAGTCGCACCAGATGCCGCTGAACTTGAGGGCGAAGAAGTTCTGGCCGCCGGCCTCGGCGTTGATGACCCAGTCGGCCTTGCCCTCGAAGGTGGCCGCCGGGAGCGAGCCCTCGACGATCTCCTGCCCGACCGGGAACGACCGCATGTGGCAGGCCCCGCGATCGGAGGTGGCGTAGCTCAGGGCCATGCCGAAGGCGCCGCGCGGGTCGTAGCCCGGCACCTCCATGTTCTTCACCTGCATGGCGAGCTCTGGGTGACCATATTTGGCGGCCAGGGCCCTGGCGCCCAGCGCCAGCTCGGCGCCGATGCCTTCTCGCCGCGCCATGAGCTCTGCGGCCTCCAGGTACCCCTTGCTGTCACCGAAGGCGAGGCCGAAGTCGGCGTAGCCCTTCTCGCAGAGGTCCATCGCGAGACCGACGACCGAGCCTGAGGAGATGGTGTCCATGCCGAGCTCGTCGCAGAGCTCGTTGAACTTCATCAGGGCGTCGATGTCGTCGATGCCGCAGTTCGAGCCGCAGAGGGCGATGGTCTCGTACTCGGGGCCCTCGCCGCGCACCTCCTTGCCGGCCCACTTCGTGGCGTGGAAGTTGCGACAGGCGATCGCGCACTGGTAGCAGGCGCGCTTCTTGGCGCGGATCTTCTGGAACGACTCGGAGTTGATCTTGTCGGCGCCCTCGAAGACGCCGGCCGAGAAGTTGCGCGTCGGCAGGGCGCCGCCGCCGTTGATCACGTCGACCAGCACCGGCGTGCCCTCTTCGTGCGCCCAGAGGTTGGTGTCGGTGAGGATGTACTTTTCGTGCAGCCCGAACATGGCGTCGAGGAACGCCTTGGCGTCGCCGACCGAGACGGCGCCGGTGCCGCGGATCGCCACGGCCTTCACGTTCTTCATGCCCATGAGCGCGCCGGCGCCCCCGCGGCCGGCCTTGTGGTATTGGTCGGTCGACAAACAGGCCCAAGGGAGCTTGCTCTCGCCGGCCGGGCCGATGGACAGGACCTTGGCGCTGGCGTCGAGGTCAGCCGCGCAACGCCTCCTCGACCTCCGATGTCTTCATGCCGAGGTAGGGCCCCGCGGGCCGGAACTCGACCACGTCGTCGCGGATCCAGACCACGGTCGGAGTCGGCGCCGCGCCGGTCAGGATGATGATGTCGTAGCCGGCGAACTTCATCTCGGGCGCGAAGGACCCGCCCACGTACGAGTCGAGGATCGTCCCGGTCGTCGGGCTCTTGCAGCCCACGACGAGGCGTGACGATGTCGTCACGTTGGTGCCGGCGAACGGGCCGGTGACGAGCAGGAGGGGATTGTCGGGCGACGCGGGGTCGAGGCCCGGAGCGACTTCGTCCCACAGGTAGCGGAAGAGCAGGCCCTTGCCGCCCAGGTACAGTCGCGCCCACTCCATGTCGAGCGGCTCGACGGCCGTCGTGCCGGCGCTCAGGTCGATCCTGAGCACCTTGCCGGTGTAGAAGTCCACGGGTGACACGCTCCTTCCGCTGGATGGTCGTGAGGCGACGAGATGAGCCGGCGCGGCGCCGGCGGTCTCACGCCGGCGAGGTCGCGCCGGCCGCGACGTTCACGGCTCCGGCATCGTCGATCACGTAGCTGCTCTCGGCAGCCCACTGTACGACCACGGGATCGCCGGTCTGCGGCAGCGCGCCTTTGAGGTCGTCGTTCAGCTCGTGCACGGTCACTCGCTCGCCGGTCTTGAGGTCGATGATCAGCTGCGTCATCGAACCCAGGTAGACCACCTCGGCGATCGTCCCGCTCACGCGCGAGACGCGCTCGCCGTCCGGTTCGCCCCAGACGCGCATGCGCTCGGGGCGCACGATGATCTTGAGCGCCCCGCCGGAGCCGACGCCGGTGTCGAGGGCGCAGACGCGGTCGCCCTCGCCCAGGTCCATCACCACGAGCCCGTCGCGGACGCTGTCGGGCCGCACGCTGATCACGTTGGAGGTGCCGATGAAGCCGGCGACGAAGGCGTTGGCCGGCTTCTCGTAGAGCTCGCGCGGCGTGGCCACCTGTTGCACGCGACCGTCCTTCATCACGGCGATGCGCTGCGACATGGTCAGCGCTTCTTCCTGGTCGTGGGTCACGTAGACGAAGGTCGTGCCCGTCGTCGCGTGGATGCGCTTGAGCTCGAGCTGCATCTCTTTGCGAAGCTTCAGGTCAAGCGCGCCGAGGGGCTCGTCGAGCAGCAGCGCCGCGGGGCGGTTCACGAGCGCGCGGGCGAGCGCCACGCGCTGCTGCTGACCGCCCGACAGATGCGCCGGGCGCCGGTCGGCCAGCGTGTCCATGCGCACCGTGCACAGCGCCTCGTCGACCCGTCCGGCGATCTCCGCCTTCGGGACCTTCTTGATCTTCAGCCCGAACGCCACGTTCTCCCGCACGGTCATGTGCGGGAACAAGCCATACGCCTGGAACACCATGTTGACGTTGCGCTTGGCCGGCCGCACGAAGCTGACGTCCTCGCCCTCCAGGATGATGCGCCCCGCCGTGGGGTCCTCGAACCCGGCGATCATGCGCAGGGTCGTCGTCTTGCCGCATCCACTCGGTCCCAGCATCGAGAAGAACTCGCCTCCCGGGATGTCGAACGAGACGTCGTCGACGGCCACCGTGTCGGCCGAACGTCTTCGTGACGCGCTCGATCCTGATCTCGCCCTTGACGGGAGCCTCGGTCATGTCGCCTCCTCGTGCACTCGGCCGCAGCTCAGTCCAGCTGGTTGAGTTTCGTCAGGAAGTAGGCGATCACCGCGACCACCGCCATCGCCGCCAGCATGAGCAGGCTGAGAGCGGAGCCGGCGCCCCAGTCGCCGACGACGACCATGAGGTCGGCCACGGAGTTGCCGAGCATGTACGACGACGTACCGCCGACCAGACCGGGGGTGGCGAAGTCGGTGAACAGCGGGATGTAGACGAGGATGACGGCCACGAAGACGCCCGGCGCCGCCAGCGGGAGAAGGACGCGGCGCCAGCGCGTGAACCACCCCGCGCCGAGATCTGTCGCCGCTTCGAAGAGGCTCGGGTTGATCGCCTTCATGGAGGCGTAGATGGGGATGGCACAGTAGTTCACCCAGCTCGTCGACAACACCAGGATCACCGAGAACTTGGTGAACAGCAGCCAGTCCAGCGGGGCGTCGACGATGCCCGTCCACATCAGGAAGTCGTTGATCAACCCCTCCCGTCCCAGCAGCATGCGCCAGGCGTAGATGCGCACGATGGGGTTGAGCTCGTCGACGAGGACGAGCAGCAGGAGAAGAGGAAGCTCCCAGCGGCCCGCCTTGAAGGCGATGAAGTACGAGAGCGGAAAGGCGATGAGCAGCTGACAGGTCATGGCCGTGCTGGCGATGATCAGCGTGTCCCTGGCCACACCACGGTAGATCGGGTCGGTGAAGAGGGTGCGGAAGTTGTCGAGCGTCCAGCCGGTCTCGAACCCGTAGAGCGTCTCGTAGCGGAAGCTCATGATCAGCAGGATGACCAGCGGCGCGATGAAGAACAGCGCCAGGACCGCCATCGGACTCGTCAGAAACGCGACCGGGCGCAGCTTCTTGACCGCCCGGGCGCGCAGGTGGCGGCCCTCGGAGACGGGTGGCGCCATGCTGGCCATCAGCGGATGGTCTCCATGAGAGCCTCGGTCTTCTCCTTGGAGGTCCGGGCGCCGGCGCGCCAGGTGATCAGCAGCCAGGCACCGTAGACGAGCCCGACCTCGACGATCGAGACGAGCGTGGAGATGGCGTTGACGACGGGCAGGTTCCTGGCGTGTCGCAGGGTGGAGTACACCCACACCGGGAAGAGCCGGTCGAAGCCACCCACGAAGTAGGAGATCTCGAAGTTGTTGAACGACCACGAGAAGGCAAGGATGAAGGACGCGATGAGCGCCGGCGCGACGTGGGGGAGCAGGACGTGGCGCAGGACCTGGAGCTGGGATGCCCCGAGGTCGATGGCCGACTCCTCCTGGGTGCGGTCGAATCGCGCCAGGCTCGCCGCGACGAGCACCGTGACCAGGGGGAAGGTGACCACGATGTGCATGGGCACGACCGTGGCCCACGACAGAGCCAGCCCCACCTTGTTGAAGTAGATGAGCGCGCTGATGCCGATCACGAGCCAGGGCACGACGAGGGGCGCGGCCAGCACCATGGCGGCCGGGCCGCGCAGCCTGAAGCGCAGGCGCGTGATGGGGTAGGCGGCGAGGGTCCCCAGGATGACGCTCAACGGCGCGACGACGCCCGCCACGAGCACCGAGTTGCGAATGGCCTCTCGCAGGTTCTCGTCGCCGAGCGCCTCCTTGTACCACTCCAGCGTGAAGCCGCTCCAAGGCAGCGAGAAGACGATGGAATCGTTGAACGAGAACACGCCCAGCATCACGAGCGGGCCATACAGGATGACGATGAACGCGATGGCGAAGACACGCCCACCGACGCTGTCCAACCCGCGCAGCACGCGGAGACCGAACGGCTTGCGGCCCAGAGGTGCGGAGCCGTCGCGCCGAGGCGGCGCGACGGCTCCCTGTGACACAGTCTCGGCCACTAGCTCCTCTTCACCTCTTGCCAGACCTTGATCCACTCGTCATACCCTTCAGCGGGAGGCGCGGCCGGCACGATGTTGGTCCAGGTCTTGACGATCCCGGCCTCTTCTTGTTTCTCGGGCGTCAGCAAGTCGAGGGTGGTCGTCAGTGTGGGGAGGTAGTCCCACTCTGTCACCTCGAAGGCCTGGGCCTCGGGCGACAGGTAGTAGTCGACCAGTGCGTACGCGGCATCGACGTTCTGGCAGGTGCTGCTGATGCCGTACCCGCAGGTCCAGACGATCTGCCCCTCTTCGCAGGTCGTGAACTCCACAGGGTCGCCCTCGCGCTGCGCGTTCTTCGCATTGCTCGGATACCCGAGACCGAGGGAGATCTCGCCGGTGTGGAAGAGCGCCACGATCTCCGAGTCGTTCGAGAAGAACGTGCGGAACTGGCCGCGTTGCTTGGCCTCGATGAACAGGTTCTTCACGTTCTCGAGCTGCTCGGGGGTGAGGTTGATCGGATCCGTGTAGCCCAGGGCGAGCGCGCCCACCTGGATGGCCGTGACCGCGTAGTCGATCATCGCGACCTGGCCCTCGTACTTCGGGTCGAACAGGTCCATGAACGAGGTCGGCGCCTCCGTGACCTTCGTGGTGTCGTAGGCGATGCCGGTCACCCCGGCGTCGACGGGCGCCACGTAGTGCTGCCCGTCCCCCGACGTGACCCCCGGCAGGGTCTTGAACACGGGGAACATCTCGCCCCAGTGCGTGAGCCGGCTGATGTCGAGCGGCACCACGAGACCGAGTCGTACGGCCAATTCGGCGTTCTCTTCTACGCAGAGGTTGATGACGTCGGCCTCGAACCCCGCACGCAGCTTGGCGACGGCGGCGCCGCCGTCTTCGTAAGCGCTGGCCTGGAGGTCCACGTTCGGGTATTTCTCGTAGAACCCCTCGAGGTACTCCGGCACGAAGCCGTCCTCGTAGGCGAACACGGTGAGCTTGCCGGAGATGTCCTCGGGCTCCGGAGTGGCGCTGGCGCTCGCCGCTGGAGCGGCGGTCTCCTCGTCGCCACAGGCGCCCAGCAGCAGAACGCCGCCGACCAGAACGGTCACGGTCAACACGGTCAACACGGTCAACAGGTGCGTCTTCGTGCTCACATCAGACCTCCTTGGAGGGGCGACGTCGTCGCCCATGCGTGGCGCTGAACCGAGCAGGCGTGTGCATGCTACATAGTCAAGTGTCGACAGTCAACGGTATTGCGGCCGGCTTGTCGCGGTGCTAGCGTCGCTTCATCATGAACGGCGGGGACCTCACAGTCGAGCACGCGCTGGCGGCGCTGATGAGCTCACGTGGGGTCGATCTTTGGGGCGCCGCCGCGACGGCGCCGGGTTGGCCGGCGACGCCGCCCCTGCCCACGGCGGTCTCCTTCGCCCTGAGGCTGCGACCTGCCTCGCTCGAGGGCCTCGAGCGAGGCCCCAACGAAGCCGAGGTCCGTGAGTACCGCCGCGTCAACGACGAGCTGATCGAGATCGGCGAGGCGTGTGTCGCTCTCTTCCGTGCGCACGGCTACGCGGGTGAGCGCGTCGACGACGACGCGCCGGACGGACCGACGGACCCGGAGATCTTCGCCTCGAAGACGGCGGCGACGCAGGCGGGCCTCGGCTGGATCGGTAAGACCGCCCTTCTCGTGACCCCGCAGTTCGGTTCCTCCGTGCGTCTGGGCACGGTCTTCACGGACCTCCGGCTCCCCACGGGTACGCCGGTCACGACCGGGTGCTGCGGCTCCTGCCGGGCGTGTGTCGATGCCTGCCCTGTCGACGCCGGACGGGACGTCGCCTGGCGTGCAGGTGTTCCGCGCGGAGCGTCCTGTACGACTGCGCGTCCTGCGACGCGTTCCAGCTGGGCTTTCCCGACTACGACGAGATCTGCGGCATCTGTATCTGGGTCTGCCCCTACACGAAGCGCGCCTTGCGTCGCGACGAGCGGGCGCTCGAGCAAGACCGCAACGCGGAGAAGGGGGATCGACGATGAGGTTCGAGGACAAGGTCGCGCTGGTCACGGGCGGCAGCAGCGGGATCGGTCTCGCCACGGCGCACCTGCTCGCGAGCGAGGGCGCGGCCGTGACGATCTGCGGGCGCGACACCGACCGGCTGACGTCCGCCCTGCGACGGCTCGAGGGTCTCGCCGGCAGCGTGGCCGCGGTGTGCCTGCGACGTGAGCCGAGAGGAAGACGTCGATCGCCTGTTCGCTGAGATCGCGCGGCGGCACGGCGGCCTCGACGTCTGCGTGTGCAACGCGGGCATCGAGACCGACGAGGACTACAGCATCCTCGACCTGCCGGCCTCCGTGTTCGACGAGAACGTGGCCGTCAACCTGCGCGGCGTCTTCCTGACGGCGCGCGGCGCGGCGCGGCTCATGCGCGCGCGCGGGGGCGGCGCGATCGTCGCCATCGGCTCATCGAGCGGGATCGTCGTCGACCTCGAGGACCCCTCGCCGACCTACAACGCGACGAAGGCCGCCGTCCACATGTTCGCGCGCTCGCTGGCCGTCGAGCTGGCGCCGTTCGGCATCCGCGTCAACGCGGTCGCGCCCGGATGGATCGAGACCGGCATGACCGCCGACGACGACGAGGAGACGGTCGCGGCCGCGCTGGCCAAGATCCCGCTGGGCCGCTACGGCCGACCGGAGGAGATCGCCGAGGCGGTCGCCTTCGCCGCCGGCGACGCGGCGTCGTTCATGACCGGCGCGGTCCTCGTGATCGACGGCGGCGAGACGCTGAGCTGACCGCGGCTCGCATCGACGGCTGCGCCTTCGCGCAGCCGTCGATGCGAGCTCGATCACGTGCCCTTCAGCTTCTGGAAGACGCGCAGCCAGCGATCGTAGTTGGCGGGTATCACCAGCGGGATGGCCTGCTGGAGCTGCTCCGGCTGATCGAGTCCGATGGAGTCGATCACCTCCTGCGGCAGGATCTCGAGCGTCCGCTGGTTGAAGACCCAGTAGGTGTAGCTCTCGGCATAGAAGGCCTGGGGCTCCGGCGAGTTGTACCAGTTGAGCGCCGCGTAGGCGGCATCGAGGTTCTCGGCGTCGCTGGCGATGCCGTAGCCGCACACCCACGTCAGCTGACCCTCGCTCGGCACGACGTACTCCGCGGGCACGCCCTCCCGCTCCGCCGTCACCTTGAAGTCATGCCAGGCGAACCCGGCGACGATATCTCCGCTCTTGTACAGATTGAGGAAGTTGGCGTCGCCGCTGAAGAACGTGCGCACCTGCGACTTGTGGGCGAGGAGGTAGTCCTCGACGCGATCGAGGTCCTCGTCGGTGAGATGGAACGGATCCTCGTACCCGAGCGCCAAGGCGGCGATGGGTATCACGGTCGCAGCCGAGTCCTCGAGGGTGATCCTGCCTTTCAGCGTCGGGTCTTCGAACAACGCCTTCCACGACGGGATGCCCTGCGGGACCTCCTCGGGGTTGTAGACGATGCCGGCGGTGCCGCCCGTCGTCGGCACCATGTACACCTGCCCGTTGATGACCACGCCTCCGAGGGTCTGCATCGCGGGTACGACGCTCGACCAGTCGGTGATGCGGCTCGTGTCGAGTGGCTGCAGGAGTTCCAGTCCCACCATTCGCGGCGTCTCCTCGACGCAGACGTTCACGACGTCGGGGCTGAAGCCGGCCCGCATCTTGGCGACGGCCTCGTCGTTGGTGCTGAACGCCGCCGTCTCGATCTCGAGGCCCGGGTTCGCCTCTTCGAAGCCGCCGATCGCCTCCGGCACGAGGCCGTCCTCGTAGGCGAACACGGTCAGCTTGCCGGTGAGCTCGGTCGCCTGCGTCGCGCCGGCCTCGGGCGACGGCGAGTCATCGTCGCCACAGGCGACGACGAGCAGCGCAAGGCAGACCATCGCCACCGTCAAGACGAGCAGGCGTCGTGTGGCTGATGTGCGTGCAGCGCTCATGGCGGACCCCCGGTCGTAGCGTCGCCGTACTGGTCTGGACGCCCGCGGCGGGCGACGTACGCCTCGACGATCGCCAGCAGACGGTCGCGCCCGAAACTCGGGTCGTGACCGCCGTGTACGGTCGTCACGGGCAGGTCGCGGAGTCGGTGCATGGTCCGGACATAGGCGTCGACGTCGCTGCCGGGCAGCGCGTCGAGCAGCGGGCCGTCACGGTAGACGGCGTCGCCCGAGAACAGGATCCCGCTGTCGGCCTCCCAAAGGCCGATGCTCCCCGGCGAGTGGCCGGGCAGATGCAGCACCGTGAAGACGCGATCGCCGAGGTCGACGACATCGCCCTCGTCGAGAAGCCCCGTCGGCGTGGCCGGCGTCACGGCGAAGGCGGCGGGATCGAAGCCCACGTGAGGGGCCGCCGTCACAAGGACGACCGGCAAGACCAGCCCCTCCGCCTCGATCTCCCGCTTCAGCTCGGCCGGGAAGTCGCGGGGGAGCAGGCAGGCCGCGTCGCTGGCGCACGCGAGAGCCTCGGCCTCGAGGGGGTGCACGAACCGCTCGGCGAACTCGTACATGCCGCCCATGTGGTCCGAGTGCGTGTGCGTGGCCACCGCGAGCAGCGGCCTGTCGGCACGCTTCCTGAGGGCGTTCACGGCGGGCAGGAGCCGGCCGATGCCGTTTCCGGCGTCCACCAGCAGATCGCGCTCGCGCCCCTCGATCAGCCAGATGTTGGCGCGCAGGAACTCGTGCACGAAGGGCTCGGTGAGCAGCGTCACGCCGGCGCCGGCGGGCGTCGCGGAGAACCATTCGTCGACGACCGGAAGTCCCGTCGACTCGTCGCCCATCGCCTGTCCGCCGCGCATCGCCGCCCCCTGCCGCGCTCCGCCGCCGGCGCCCGCTACAGCCCCGGGACCGGCGGGTTGAGTGCCGGGTCGTACCACTCGCCCGTGAGCTCGCCGCCGTCGACGATGATGGTCTCGCCGTTGATGAACGAGGCGTCGTCCGAGGCGAGGAAGAGGACCGCGGCCGCCTGCTCGTCGGGCCGCCCCGGCCGCCGCAGCGGCACGCGGCTGCAGTACTCGACGAACTCGCGGTGATACTCCTCCGGCGAGAGCGCTTCGACCGCCTCCGGGGTGACCGTCTGCCCGGGCGCCACGCAGCAGGCGCGCAGACCCAGATGGCCGAGCTCGTGGGCGAAGCAGCGGGTCATCATGACGAGCGCGGCCTTCGAGGTGTTGTAGTTGGCGGCCGGCGACTCGACTCGGAAAGCGTTGGCGGAGGCGATGTTGACGATCACGCCGCCGCCCTCCTCGACCATGTGCCGCGCCGCCGCCTGGCTGGCGAAGAACGCCCCGTCGAGGTTGACGGCCAGGGTCTCGCGCCAGGTGCTCTCCTCCATCTCGAGGACGGGGCCGTAGGGCATGACGGCCGCGTTGTTCACCAACACGTGGACGCGGCCCAGAGCGGCGATGGCCGCGGCCACCATGCCGCGCGCCTGCTCGGGCACGCCCACGTCGACGACGGCGGTGTGCACGCGCGCCGGCGCGCTCGAGGCGTCGCGCATCTTCTCGAGCAGCTCGCCACGACGCGCGACGGCGAACACCGCGGCGCCCTCGTCGACGAAGGCATGCGCGATCGCCCAGCCGATGCCGCTCGAAGCGCCGGTCACGATCACGTTCCTGCCCTCGAAGCGTCCCACGGCTCTCCCTTCGTCGAGACCGTCGCCCGGTCTCGCTGGTCTAGTCGATCGTCGGGTAGTGCAGCGGCGCGCCGCGCACGCCGACATCCCCGACGCAGTATGTGCCACTCGCCGACGTTGGCGATCGCCAGCCGATCCAGCGCCGGACCGACGAACGCGACGTTGGTCGGCGTGTTGAGCTTCAGTCCGAGCGGGTCGTCGGCGACCACCTCCAGCGCGCCGCGCGCCCCGAAGCGGTAGACGCGGTCGGGGCGATAGCAGGCGATGTAGAGCGCGCCCTCGTCGTCGAAGGCGATGCCGTCGGGCACGTGGGCGTCCGGCAGCGCGACGACCAGCACCGGGTCGCCCGCCGCGCCGTCCGCGCCGATCGGCACCCGCCACACGCCGGGGAGACTCGACTCGACCACGTACAGCGAACGTCCGTCGGCGCTGACGCAGCAGCCGTTCGGGTAGCGCCGCAGGGCGTCCGTCCAGACGACCGTCTCTCCGCCGGGTGCGACGCGGTAGATCGCACCGTTCTGCTCCTCCCAGTCGGAGGAGTCGGTGACGTACAGATTGCCGGCGGCGTCGAAGGCGCAGTAGTTCGGCTCGATCATCGGGCGCTGCGAGGTGCCCGCGGAGTACACCTCCACGCTGCCGGACCGCGCATCGACGCGCAGCACCTGAGCGCGACCTTCGTCGCAGGCGTAGATCGCGCCGGCGGCATCGACCGCGAGGCCGAGGATGCCGCCACCGCTGTCGGCCACCTGGGTGACCTCGCCGTCCAGCGTGACGGCGTAGATCTGCCCGGCCTCGCCGCCGGCGTAGATGCGCCCGCTGAGCGGGTCCCAGGCGAGGTCCTCGGGGTGGTCGAGGTCCTCGGTGAGGACCGTGAAGTCGTCGAGCATGCCGGGCATCGCCGTCCCTTCACTTCGTTCGCCGGCACCGGCGCAGCCACGACGGCGCGCCGGCATCGTCCGCAGGCCGTCGCCGGATCACGGACCTCCCCGGCCGCGTGCCGTCGAGCACCCTATTCGTCGCCCCGGAGCTTCTTCATCGCCGCTTTCACGGCGTCGCTGTCGACCGCCAGCTCGACGAAGCCGATGCGCTCGTCGTAGATCGCCGGGTCGATCTGCGCGCGCAGGTCGTCCTCGAAGATGTGCACCACGGGGAGTCCCAACTGGACCCCTGCCAATGGACCAACGTAACTCGGGTCGCCTTCGGTGACCGTCTCGGCGACCATCTCGAGTCCCTCGAGATCGGCCGCCCCGAGCACCACCACCAGGTCGTCAGTGCCGTACCGCTCCACCGTCGACTTGATGCGACCCTGGTTCTCCGGGTCCATCGCTCCCGCCGCCGTTCAGACGAAGCACTCCGTCTCGATCATGACGACGTCGGCGCCCGCGGTGCGCACGCAGTCCGCGATCGCCTCTCCCGAGACGCTGTCGCGCTCGCCGAGGGCGATCACCTTCTTGCCCTTGAGATCCACTACTCACCTCCCTCCACCAGCCTGATGACGGCGGCCTTCACCTCGGCCGCCGAGGGGTTCCCGCTCAGACGCTCGGCTTCGACGCCGTCGCGGTAGAGCACGAACGTGGGCATGGCGATGACCCGCAGATCGCGCGCGATCTGCCGGTTCTCGGCGGCGTTCACCTTGACCAGCGTGAACCTGCCCCCGTACTCCTCCTCGAGCTTCTCGACCGCCGGCATGAGCGCCAGGCACGGCACGCAGCGCGGCCCCCAGAAGTCGACCAGCACGTTGCCCGACGCGACGAGCGCGGGGAACGAGTCGACGGTCGCATCGACTGCCATTCACACCTCCACGATGACGGAGACCGCGTCCCACATCTGGGTCATGCGGCCGAGGAACAGGCTGCCCTTCGCCATGAGCATCGTCGACGTCAGTTCGCCGCGCGCGAAGCGGTCGAGGGCATGAGGGATCCAGGGCACCGCCGAGGCGATGTGGCCCTGGGTCGGCGAGAAGCCGGGCAGGCCGCGACGATGGTAGAAGTCGTTCATCTCGTCGCGGCCCAGCTCGCCGCGCGTCACGGCGAGGGCCGCCAGCAGCTTGTAGTTGCGCTCGGGCACGTCGTAGCCGCCGGCCGGCTCGGTGACCTCCGGGTTGTGGAGCTCGGTTGAGTACACGTCGACGTCGGCCACCTTGCGCCCCAGCTTGTCGAGCGGCACGCCGACGACCTCCTTGAGCAGCGACTGCTGCGAGGAGTCGCTGCCGATACGGTGCTGACCGACGGCGTCGAGCCGCAATCGGGGAGCGTCGTCGCCGGCCGGTCCCACGAGGACCGCCATGCCGGCGAGCACGTCCTCGAGCACGGGCACGCCCCGGTCGAGACTGCCTTTGAACTTCATGCCCAGCTTGGCCAGCGACCCGCCGGCGACCACCACGACCCGCTCGAAGGTGCCGGACTCGACGAGCGCGCCGGCCATGATGAGGGCGTGCACCGGGCTGGTGCAGAAGGCCTTCACGTCGCTGCCGTTGGCGTTGACGAGGCCGCAGCACTCCGCGATCGCCTTGGCGAGCGCGCCGCCGCCGCGGTTGTAGCGGTCCCCCACCGCCTCTTCGCCGGCGCCGATGGCGTACTGGATCGACTCGGGGTCGACACCCGAGCGGGCCAGCATGGCGCGCAGCGCGTGCACCCCGCCCGCCTTGCAGGAGAGGTTCTCGAGCAAGGCGTGGGCGCTGAGCGCCTCGTCTTCGTCGTGGGCGCGCACGAAGGCGCCCACGACCTCGTCGCCGTCGTACATCGTCAGGTCGCCGTTCTCCGGGCGCGGCTCCTCGCCCAGGCGCATGAGCTCGAAGAGGTCGACCTCCGTCATGAGCTCGTAGAACGCGCGCTGGTCGGCGATGTCGCCGTAGGGTCCGGAGGCCGCAGCCGAACCGTCGACCGCTCCCCACCAGGGCCGCTCACGGTTCCACAACTCCTCCGGCCTGAGGTTGCCGATGAAGACCTGGTTCGGGGCGTAGCCGCGGGCCTGCTCGAACGTGCGGAGCTTGTCGCGCACCGAGGCGAACTTCTGCAGCTCGCGCGCCGGCTTGGAGCCGTAGCGCACCAGGTCCGGGACGTGGTCCAGCACGAACGACGCGGCGAGGATGCCCGCGCGCCGCGTCACGAGACCGCTCGCAGATCCCTGGCTCCAGGCACTCTGTCGCTCACTCTCGTTCCTCCCACACGGTCCGCGGCTGTACGTCCGTCTCGAGCATGGAGACGGCGCGCTCGACGAGGCGGCGACGCAGCGCGCGCTCGTCGTCGGCGCCGAGTGCGGGCTCGCCTACCGGGTGCGTCACGGCGATGCCCCGCAGGGTCCGGTTCGCACCGACCATGGCGGCGATGGTCGGCAGCGCCGTGATGAACACCGTCGGTAGGCCTGCTCGTTCGATCTCCTTGCTCAGCGTTGCCCCGCAACGCGTGCCCGTCCCTCAGGTGCCGGTAAGGATCACCGCCTGCACGCCCGCGTCGCGGAGGCGCTGCGCGATCTCCTGACCGAACTTCGCTGCCGTCGCGACCGGGGTCGAGTTGCCGGTCGTCGTGTAGAGGGTCTCGTGCAGGGCGCCGACCCGTCCGTCGGTCACCAGACCGCGCACGGCGTCGAGCGGCACGATCCGGTCGGGGTCGAGGTTCGCGACGCTCGTGTCGTAGCCGCCGTGCACCGTCTCCCAGCTCTCGGGCTCGAAGCCCGCCAGGCCGTCGAGCGGGTAGGTGAGCCACCGATGGGCGCGGTTCGACTCGAGCCGGTCTGGGTTGCCCCTGTGCACGAGGCCCGACTCGGTGACGAGCGCCACCGTCGCGGCGGCGGCGTCCACGAGCGGCGGCGGCACGGGCACGTCGTCGAACGCCGCCGTGATCTCGGTGCGCGTGTCGCCGGCCAGCTTGGCGAGAAGCAGCGCGACGGCGCGCTGCGCTCCCGTCTGCTCGACGACCTCGTTCCGGCGCAGGCCGCGCGGCAGGTAGCCCTCCTCCCCGGGCGGCCCGATGGGCTCGCCGGCCGCCAGCCGGCGAGCCAGGGCCGCCATCCGCGGGAGCGCGTCGCGCATGCCGGTCACCTTGACGTCGGTGGGCACCACGTACGCCGCGCCCTCGGCGGCGAGCACGCCGGGGCTCTCCGGGTGCATCCCGCACACGGCGGGCACGCCACTGCGCGCCGCCTCGCGCGCCAGCGAGCCGCAGGCGTAGCCGTAGCGGCCCGACCCGAACGACGGCCCGCAGACGAGCACGTCGGGCCGCTCCTCGTGGAGCCAGCGCAGGAGCTGCGCGAGCGCGTCCTCTTCGTGCTCCCCGAAGTAGTCGTCGCCGCAGGCGAGCGTCACCGCCACCTCGAGACCGAGACCCCTGCCGGGGCCGACCGCGCCCTCGAGGCGCACCGGCTGTGTGCCGGCCGCCTCCTCACCGCCGAGACCGGCGAAGAACTGGTTGATGTAGTGCACGACCTTCACCACGCCACCGCCCGCAGCTTCATGTCCCCCATCTGACACAGCGACCCCAGGTACGTGACCGCCGGCACCGGGCCCGCGTCGTCGGCCGGGCGCCCCGTCCAGGTACGCTGCCCGCCGACCACACGCGCGGGGCGCCACTCGGGCACCAGCTCCTCCTCGTTGCCGACACTCACGATGCAGTCGGCCTCGGGCACATGGTCCGTGAGGCCGCCGTTCGTCTCGGCCAGCAACAGCACGGTACGGATGCCCAGCTCCTCGCACGCGCGGCAGGTGAGCATGGTGTCGGTCTGCGAGTTGCCGCTCTGGAACGTCGTCAGCACGGCCGCATCGGCGCCGACCTGGCGAGCGAGCCTGGCGGCCATCAGCGCGGAGCGCTCCTTGTCGAAGGCGGAGGGCAGATAGCCGAGCGTGAGGATGACGCCGCGGAGGCAGAGGTCGGTGCCGTGGCGAGCCAGCAACTCGCGCAGCAGTCCGCTGCGTTGGAAGAAGTACGTGGGGTCGCGCACGCCGGCCCAGTCGTACTGCCCCGCGGTGAGTGCACCGTCGAGCACCTCGCGCGCGTCGAGCAGCGTCGGCACCAGCCCGTGAACGGGCCGACCGTAGAGGAAGGTATCGACGAGAGGACCCTCCGAAGCCACCTGGAGGATGACACACACACGCGGCAGGTCGGCGGAGACGGCCGGCTGGTCGACCATCTCGACGTTGTCGGGCGACAGGCCGATCGTGACCGCCGCCAGGTCGCGGGCGACACGCAGCGTCACCCGTCGCAGCGAGGCGTCGGCCTCGGCCGGCGGCGCCTCCGGGTCACACGTGTAGCTCAACACGACGTTGTGCGTCGTCGACCAGCGGGTGAGCTCGGCCCCGGGGCCCGCCATGTCGACGAACGAGTCGCCGTCGGGGTAGACGTCGAGCGTCGTCACGTCGTAGGTGCCGTGGAAGTCCGCGGTCGCCAGCACGGCGACCCCGTCGAGTCGGTGCGTCCGGCCGCCACCGGCCGCCGCCAGCGCGCCGAGCGCGCCGGGGAAGGTCGTCCCCGGCTCGTCCGCCTTGACGGCCGGCTCGACCGCGTCGAGGACGTTGAGCACGCGCAACGGCTCACCGGGCCGGGCCAGCGTGACGCTCATCCCGAGCAGGCCCGGCTCGCCGGCCGCCGCCGCCTCGAAGTCCGCGCCGGCGACGGTCAGGACGCCGTCGCGCAGCGCCGTCTCGGCGCCGGCGACCACGTCGGACACCGTGAAGGCGGCGAGCTCGAGTGGCGGTGCGGGCGTGGCGGGCATGCGGTCGCCTCCAAGGACAAGCGTATACTGTCGACAGTTTACGGGTGGCTCGACGGCGCGGTCAACCCTCGGCCAGGCGCGCCATCGTCGCCGCCGTGATCGCGGCCGCCGCCTCGATGTCGGCGTCGTCGACATCGAGGTGCGTGACGAACCGCAGGCCGTAGGGGTTGGGATCGACGAGCAGGCCGGCCGACGCCGCGGCCTGCGCGACGTCGTCGGACGTGAGGCCGGCCGGCCGCGGGTCGGCGATCACCATGTTCGTCTGTACGCGACCGAGGTCCACCGCCAGCCCGGGGACTGCGGCCAGGCGCCCGGCGAGGTCACGCGCCCGGCGATGATCGTCGCCCAGGCGGGCGATGTTGTGCTCGAGCGCGTACAACCCACCCGCCGCCACGATGCCGACCTGGCGCATCGCGCCGCCGAATTGCAGGCGGTACCGCACCGCCCGACGGATGAGTCTCGCGCTGCCCACGAGAAGGGAACCGACCGGCGCCCCAAGCCCCTTCGAGAGACAGGCGTTGAGCGAGTCGAACGGCTGCGCGAGCTCGCGCAGCGACAGCCCGGTCGCGACGTGGGCGTTGAAGACACGCGCGCCGTCGAGGTGGAGCGCGAGGCCGTGACGGTCACAGAAGGCGCGCATCTCCCGGATCTTCTCCTGCGGATACACGACGCCCCCGGCGGCGTTGTGGGAGTTCTCGAGGCTGACGAGGCGCGTCACCGAGTCGTCCGCCTCCTCGTCGGTGCGCACGTACAGCTCGAGCTCCTCCGGGTCCAGCGTCCCGTCCGGCGAGTCGAACTGGCGCAGCTGCAGCCCCGACAGGGCCGCGGCGGCGCCCATCTCCCATTGCACGATGTGCGACCGCGAATGGATGAAGACCTCGTCGCCGGCGTCCGCCTGGACGCGCAGCGCCACCTGATTGCTCATCGTCCCGGTGGGGAAGAACAGCGCCGCCTCCTTGCCGAAGAGCTCGGCGGCGTACTCCTGAAGCCGATTCACACTCGGGTCCTCGCCCGATTCGTCGTCGCCGACGGGGGCGGCCGCCATCACCCGCCGCATCTCGTCGCCGGGGCGCGTCTTCGTGTCGCTTCGCAAGTCGATGATCGTCGTGTCGGCGCTCACAGCGCCTCACCTCCTGCCGGGGCCTGAGATCGTCGGTGACGGGACTGCTGCCGGCGTCAGCTGCAGGGCCGCGACGCCTCGGGTCCGCACGCCGCGCGCCCCGGCGGCAGGGGCATCATCCCGCGTAGCCGACGGACACGTGCCGCAGGCTTGTGCCGCCGCCCGAGGCCCTCCCCCGGTCCTGCGCAGCGCGCGGGCCGCACGCTCACTCCGCTCCCACGATCGTAGTGTCGACTGTCGACACTGGCAAGTCTCTGCGCCTTGCGTCCAGGACCTGTGTGCGTACGGCGTGCGGAGCAGGTCGATCCCGCGGTTCCGGCGCGAGTGCCCGGCCGACGCTCCTCTCTCTGCCGTGAGCCGCTCCCGGCGGCCCTCGTCACTGACATCAGCCGCGGCCCTTCTTGACCTCGTACCAGGCCTGGATCCAGTCGATGTGCTCCAGCTCCGGGACTCGTGCGACCGGGCGATCCAGGTGCTCGAGATCGGCGAGCCCGAGGCGGACGCGGTCGACTGGTTTGAGCAGTGAGGCGGCGTCGCGGTTGGCGGCCATCTCGCCTGAGGCAGTCGCGAGACGAGCCTGTTCGGCGGGGCGCAGGCAGTGGTCGATCAGCGCGTACGCCGCCTCGAGGTCACGCGCCTGCGCCGTGATGGCAAGACCGCAGGCAGCGAGCGGCTGTCCCTCGGCGGCGAGCGTGAAGGCGACCGACGCACCGCGTCGCTCGAGCTCGAGGGCGGTGCGCCGGTCGCCCACGGCGATCGTCACGTGACCGCTGCGAAACGCGCTCGCCAGGTTGTCGAGATCGTGCCAGAAGGAGCGATAGTGCTCCTCGTAGTGCCTGAGGTGGACCTTGGCGGCGAGCGCCTGCTCAGCGGTCAGCGCCTCGGGATCGGGCAGACCGAGGTCGAGGGCGGCGATCTGGAACGCCAAGCTCGCGTCGTCGGCGAAGCCCAGCCGGCCCTTGTAGCGGGCCGAGAAGAGGTCGCCGAACGAGTCGGGCGGGCGGGTCGTCGCGGCCGGGTCGTACACGATGCCGGTCACCGATGCCGTCAACGGCACCATGTAGACCTTGCCGTCGACGACCACGCCGGGCAGGTCCTTGAGCACCGGGTAGAGACGATCCCACTGGGCGATGCGGCTCGTGTCGAGCGGCTGCAGCAGACCCTGACGCGCGAGCCGCTCGGCCGCCTCGTTGCTGCAGACTTCGACCACGTCGGCGCTCTGGCCCGGCGCTCAGGTCGACGAGGACATCCTCACCGGAGGCGTAGGGCCGGACGTCCATGGCGAAAGGCAGCGGGAGCCGCCCGGGCTCGTCGAGCCCGGCGGCCGCGATCAGCCGCGGCCGTGCGAAAAGGACGAGGTCGTCGGCCGCCGGTGGTGAGGCACTCGCCGACGCGGTCGCCTGCGGAAGCGCGTCGCCCCCGCACGCGGCGAGCATCCCCGGCGCGGCGGCGAGCACCAGCGCGCAGAGGGCGACGGTCCGAAGCTGCCTGCGCGTGACCTTCATGGCGCGGCCGACGTGCAGACTACGGGTGATCGGGCAGTGTGTCGAGGTAGGCGGCGACCAGATCCCCGGCGCGCTCGACATGAGCCTCGAAGCGCGCGGCCGCCAGGGCCGGATCGCCGCTCTCGAGGGCGGCCACGAGCGGCTCGTGCTCGGCGGCCATGTCGTCGAGCGAGCAATCGATGTACTCGTCGAGCTTCATGAGGTTCTTCAGCAGAGGGACGTCGCGCATGAAGATCGCGTGCAGGCGACGGTTGCCGGTCAGGTGGCACAGGCCTTCGTGGAACGCGAGGTCGGCCTGCGAGACGACGGCCACGTCGCCGTTCTCGGCCGCCTGGAGCAGACGGTCGAGGAGCCGCCGCATGGTGCGCAGGTCGCCGGCGCGAGCGCGCTCTGCGACCTGCTTCGCGGCGCGCGCCTCGAGCGCGACCCGCAGGTCGTAGATCTCGCGCACGTCGGCGCTCGTGAGACGCACGACGAAGGTGCCGCGATGGGGCTCGTCCCTGACGAGACCTTCGGCGCGCAGGAGCTTGAAGGCCTCGCGGACGGGGCCCCGGCTCACGCCGAGTTGCTGCGCGATCACGGCCTCGACCAGGCGTTCTCCCTGCCCGAAGCCGCCGGAGAGGATCTCCTCGCGGATGCGGTCGGCGACGTCTTCGGCGAGCAGCTTGCGTGTCTGCAGCGGGCGCATTTCGCAGACAGTCTACCATGAACCGAGGACCGGGCCAGAGGAGGATCCGGCCATTCGAGCCACGTCGACGGGGCCCGTCGAGGCCGTCGGTGATCGCCGTCGCGACCGCTGATAGACTGTCGACAGTCGACGTGGCGGCCGGCGGTCGCACGCGGCCTGCGCGGCGTCACGATGCGGCACGAACCGGCTCTCGACAGGAGGACGCCATCATGGATGCCGATACCGGCGATGGTCGATCCTTCGTGCTGCCGCGCGTCGTCACCTCTCTTCCCGGGCCGCGCTCGGCGCGCCTCTTCGCAGCCGCCGACACCGTGCTCTGCGGCCCCATGCGAGACCACGTCGACGTGCCGTTCGTCGAGGCACGCAAGAGCGACTGGCTGATCGAGGACGTCGACGGCAACACCTTCGTCGACCATGTCTCGGCCTGGGGGGCGACACCCCTCGGCGCACACCCCGCAGCGAGCCGGGCCGCGGCCGAGGCCCAGGAGCGCTACGGGATGGAGATCACCGACTACGTCATGAACGAGCCGGCCCTGGCGCTCGCGCGACGACTGGTCGAGATCGCGCCCCCGGGCATCACGCGCGTGGGCCCGAGCATCAGCGGCACCGAGGCCGTCGAAGCGGGGGTCAAGCTCGCCCGCGAGGCGACGGGGCGGCCCATGATCGTCGGCTTCCACGGCCAGTACCACGGGGAGTCGACGTACCTCACCGCCGCCGCCAGCACCGATCTCTCCGAGGTGACGAGCAACGCCGCCCAGTACGTCTCGGGGATGGTGTTCGCGCCCTACCCGAACCAGTTCAGAGCTCCCTTCCACAGGGGTCCGGGCCCCTACGACGACACGCTGTACGCCGACTTCATCGAGGAGTACCTGCTCGTTCATCAGGTGGATCCGGAACAGGTCGCCGGCGTGCTCATCGAGCCGGTGATCGGCGAGGGCGGGATCCTCGTGCCGTCGGCAGCGTTCTGGCAACGGCTCACGGGCCTCTGTCGGCGCCACGGCTGGATGCTGATCCTCGACGAGGTACAGACCTGCCTCGGCCGCTGCGGCACGATGTTCGCCGCCGAGCTCTGGGGCCTCGAGCCGGACATCCTGCTCATGGGCAAGGGCATCGCCGCCGGCTGCCAGCCGATCGCCGCCGTGCTGGCCACCGAAGCCGTCATGGCGGAGTCTGACGTGCAGCCCGGCGGCACGTTCGCCTGGACGCCGGCGGCGTGCGCCGGCGCCCTCGCCGGTATCGAGGCCATCATCGCGGAGGGCGCGCTCGAGAACGCGCGCCGGCTGGCGGACGTCGCTCACGAGGAGCTCGATCAGCTGGTCCCGCGCCACGAGCAGGTCGGCGACGTGCGTGTCGTCGGGGCCTGGGTGGGCATCGAGTTCGTGACCGACAAGCGCACCATCACGCCCGCTCCCGCGTTCCACGCCGCGGTGCATCAGGAGCTGGTGCGGCGCGGCGTGCTCGGCATCACGCAGTGGGGCAAGTGGGTCTACCGCCTGCAGCCCGCGATCAACATGCCGCCCGACCTTTTCCGCTGGTCGTGCCGGCAGGTGGCGGAGGCCATCGCCGTGGTTGCCGACGACCCGCCCGACGAACCCGGACTCCTGGCTCGCTACGACGACGGCGCCCGGCGACGCACGGGCTGAGCCGAGGGGCTTGTCCACCGTGAGGCGGCGTCTCGTCGGCACTCTGGCTTGCGCGCTCGCCATCGTCGGCATGGGGGGTGCGCTCGGCCTGCTGGCCAACGCCGTCTCGAGCGCAGGCATCCCGCTCGTCGCGACGAGCGCCCCGCCGGGACGCTCCATCGACCTGGCCGACGCGCGCCGGTGGTTCGAGGGCGACGCCGCGCAGTTCATCGACGCGCGCCCGCGGCCCGACTTCGAAGCGGGCCACGTCGCCGGCGCCCTCAGCGTACCGCTGGCCGAGCGCTCCGCTGCACTGGATCGTCTGCAGCGTCGGCTCCCCCGCACCCGGCCGCTCGTCGTGTACTGCGAGGGCGGCGAGTGCACGTCGGCCCTCGAGCTGAGTGCGTGGCTCGTCGGCAACGGCTGGCGAGACGTCCGCGTGCTCGGCGACGGCTATCCCGTCTGGGTGGCGGCGGGATTCCCCGTCTCGGAAGGGGAGGAGCGGTGAGCGTCGCGCGGCGCGCGGCGAGTCGCTTGGTCGACCCGCGGCTCACGCTGGCGCTGCGCCTGTCGGCCGGCGCCCTCCTCATCTACGCGAGCTACGACAAGTTGCTCGGTGCACAGGCGTTCGCCGACGCCGTCGACGACTATCGGATCCTGCCGCTCGCACTCGTCAACCTGACCGCCGTCGCGCTTCCCTGGGTGGAGCTCGTCACGGGGTTGTGTCTGATCGCCGGCCTGGCGACGCCGGGCGCCGGGCTCGTGACGGCCGCCCTGGCGGCCGTCTACTGCGGCGCCCTCACCAGCGCCCTGCTCCGCGGACTCGAGATCGGCTGTGGCTGCTTCGCCGCCGGCGAAGGAGCGCTCCTGACCTGGTCGGACCTCTGGCTCAGGCTGGCGCTGCTCGCCGCCGGCGTGCAGGTCGCCGCAGCGGCACGCTTCATCGATCGGCCGCTCGCCGCTCTCGGCGGGCCTGCGGGGCGGGCCCCGCGCGCCGCGGGTCCCCCGCCAGACGCCTGACGAGCAAGTCGAAGCTCACGACGTCGCTCGCGGCGCTGCGCTCGTCTGGTCTGTGGGCGGCGGTCTGCCGGGGTCCGGCGGGCGACGGTCAGCCGGCGACCGGGCCAAGGCGACCCGCCGAGCTCGGCCATGTCGTGCGTGTCGGTCCAGGCCGGAACGGCAGGTCGGCCGGTGCCGGGGGGCGTGTCAGCCTCCCGCGGGCAGCTCGATGTGATACCCCTTGACGATGGTCTCGTGCACCGTCCACACGCTCCGATAGCCGGCGGCGAACACGCACACGTCGCCGGCCTTGACCTCGAAGGGTGGGTCGCCGTCGTCGGGCGCGACGGTCATGCGGCCGGCGAGCACGACGAACGTCTCGTCGCCGTCCATCACGTCGTGGAACCTGCCCGGCGTGACGCTCCATATGCCGCTGGACACCCGCTCGTCGGGCGAGACGTAGAGGTCGTGACTCATCATGCGCGGCGACCCCTCGATGATCGCCCCCGGCGCGAAGGCCTCCTCCTCCAGCGGCGCGGTGGCCGGGTTCCCCATCACCGGCGGCCTGCTCATCGTCCCCCCTTCGCGTCCTTGACCATGAGCTTCATCTTCTTCGCGTCGCGGAGCACCTCACCGGCGCAGTTCGTCCCGTTGGCCCCCGAGATGCCTCCGCCGGGGTGGGTGCCGGCACCGCACAGGTACAGGTTGCGGACGGGCATTCGGTAGCTGGCCCAGCCGCGCACCGGGCGCGTGATGAACATCTGGTGATCGCCCATGTCGCCGTGCAGGGCGTGTCCGCCCGTGGCGTTGAAGAGGCGCTCCATGTCGAGCGGAGAGAGCACCTGCCGATGCTCGATCATGCCGTCGAGCCCGGGGAAGTAGTCGCACAGCTCCCGTACGCAACGGTCGGCGACGCCATCGGCGATGTCGTCCCACCGCGACCCGTCCCGCAGCGTGTACGGCTGCGAGTTCATGTCGATCGTCATGATGTGCTTGCCCTCGGGCGCCATCGACGGGTCGAACACCGTCGGGAAGCAGCACTCGACGTGAGGGTGGGCCTTCGCGGGGATGCCGGCGCGGGCGTCGGCCTGGTTCAGGTCCATCTCGCGGATCGAGGAGGTCAACTCGATGATGCTGCGGTGGTAGCGCTGTACGCCGTCACCTTCGTTGAGCGCCGGAAGGCCGAGCCTGGGAAGTCCGCCGAGCGCCAGATTCACCTTGATGCTGGTGCCGTCGGTGATGAAGGTCCTCAAGGCGCTGCAGAAGCCCGGGTCGAGATTCTCCTCGCCCACGAGCCCGAACATCGTCGTCTTGGGGTCGGCGTTCGAGACGACCACCCGGGCCTGCAGCTCCTCACCGCCTTCGAGGATCACGCCGGTCGCCGCGCCTCCCGTGACGACCACCTGCTTCACGGGAGCGCCGGTGCGCACCTCGCCGCCGGCCTCACGTACCGCCTCCGACATGAGCCGCCCCAGCGTGCCGATACCGCCGCGCACGAATCCCCACTTGCGCACGCCGCCGCCGGCCTCGGAGGACGCATACTCGTGCAGGAGCGTGTAGGCGGTGCCCGGCGTCGAGGGCCCTGAGACCGAGTCGTTGATCGAGAACCAGCCGAAGGCCGCCTTGACCTCATCCGACTCGAAGCGTTCGTCGAGGTACGTCGCGCTGGACGCCATCATGAGCTGGTAGGTGTCGAGCAGCAGCTTGCGGTTCTTCAGTGCCGTGCCGCCCAGGCGGGCCATGCGGCCCCAGTCGGCGGCGCTCCTCAGGCGCAGGTCCGGGGGCGTGAGGCCGAACAGCGGCCCGAACCAGCGCGCGATCCGGGTCAGCTCCTCGTCGAACCTGGGGAAGGCGGCGGCATCCTTCCTGGAGAAACGGCCCACCTCCCTCACGGCGTCGGCGACGTGCTCCTCCATCCAGAAGTGGGCCCCGCTCGAGTAGACGTTCAGGCTGGGACCGCAGGGGTCGACGCGCAGGCCGCGCTCGGCGAGCCGCATGTCCCGCCAGATGTGCTCGCCGAGCATGGCCAGCACGTACGCTCCGGTGGACGCGCGAAAGCCGGGGGCGAACTCCTCGGTGACGGCCATGCCGCCGACCATCTCGCGGCGCTCCAGGACCAGCGTGCGAAGCCCGCCGCGGGCGAGGTAGAACGCCGCCACCAGACCGTTGTGGCCGCCGCCGATCACCACCGCGTCGTACTGCCGATCGGGCGGGGTCACGGTGCTCACTGAGTCCTCCTGGGGTCCGGGGAGGTCGCCGTCTCGTTCGACGGGTCGACCCTGTCGTCGAAGTACACCGCGGGCGCCGCCGGGCGCAGGCAGTGGGGCATCTGCATGGCCTGGTTGTAGCCCCCGACGTTGATGCAGGCGACGATCTCGCCCTCCTCGACCTCGGGGAACGGGTAGTCCTCGGCCCAGAGATCGTCGCCCTCGTTGATGTGGCCGCTGATGACGACACGCTGCGTGCGGGCCGCGTCGGCCCGCGCGCAGACGACGTACTCGAAGGGCGCACCGTAGATGAAGTGGTCGTTCATCACGTTCCAGCCCATATCGAGCCCGACGAACGTGACGCCCATACGGTCCTCGACGCTGACCACCTCGCCGAGGAGGATCGCGGCCTCCTTCGTCAGGAAGTCGCCGGGCTCCACCGCGATGGTCGCGTCGAACCGGCCCAGGTGGCGGGCCAGCAGCCCGGCCCACTCGGCGAGGTCGAGAGGCTCGTCGCCGGGCACCATCGGCACGCCCAGCCCGCCGCCGACATTGACGCAGCGGACCGCGCACCCGGCGCCGACGACCGTGTCGACCATCGCCGCGACCCGCTCCACCGCGCGCTCGAAGGCCGGCAGCGCGTCGCTGAGATACCCGTCGCCGACGTGGAAGTGCACGGTGTCGATCGTGAGGTCGTAGCTCGCGGCAAGGGCGAGAGCCTCTTCCAGGCGCTCCGGGTAGATGCCGAATTTCGTCGGCCGCGTGCCGCTGTAGAGCGATTCGGTCTCCCCTCGCCAGGCGGCCCCCGCGCGAGGATTCACCCGCAGCCCGATGCTCCGGCCGGGCGCGCGACGGCCGACGCGTCGGATCTGACTCAGCCCGTCGAGGTTCATGTGGACGTCGTGCGCGAGGATCACATCGAGGTCGCGCGCCGACAGGTTCGTTCCCGTGTAGCTGATCTCGTCCGGCTGCCACCCGTGAGCGAGACCGTGCAGCACTTCTCCGGGAGAGCAGGCGTCGAGGCCCACACGCCCGGGGTCCCGTGCCGAGCCCAACCGCCGCACGTAGGCGAGGACCTCGGGCTCACGCTGCGCCTTCAGCGCGAGCAGGACCTGATGCCGCAGCCCGGCAGCCGTCAGGGCGCCCTGAAGCGCCACGACCTGCTCGCCGATACGCTGCAGATCGAAGGCGTACAACGGGGTGCCGTGACGCCGCGCCATGGACTCGGCGTCGCGCCCCGCAAGCTGGAGCCTTCCGCCGACCGTCCCCAGACCGGGGCGCACCCAGAAGTCACGGTCATGTCGAACGCCTTGCAGGTCCCGCCACCCCTCTCTCGATTCGTGCTTCCACGCTAGAGCAAGCGACTGTCGACTGTCAACAACCTCCGCATGCTGTACGGTGAGCCGGCCCAGATGACCCACGCACCGCGCAAGGTCGACCCGCCGACATTGACGCCGTGGTCGTGAGGTTTGTAGACTGTTGACCGTCAACGACAGGGAAGGGGATGGGGCCCCCGGTGTCCAGCGGTGCGGCACATGATCTCGACTCGCTTCTCGACCGCGTCGCAGCGGTGTCTTTGGATGCCGGCTGCGAGGTCCAGCGTGAGACGCCGCCCGCGCCCGCGCCGATCGACGTAGCGTCGGTGCTGGCGCGGGAGCTCGCTGCGCCGACGGGGTCGTCGCGACTGGCCACCCTCGCCCAAGGTCGCGAGTCTGTCGCGATCGTCACCAGCGACATGACTCGCGCGGTGCCCAACGCTGAACTGCTGCCACAGATCCTGGCAGAGCTGGCGCACGCCGGCGTGGACCCGGAGCGCATCAGCGTCGTGTTCGGTGGAGGGGCTCACAGGCCCATGAGCCCGCCCGAGATGAGTGACCTGCTCGGGCCCGCCCTGGCGAGCACGCTTCGTCTGGCGGCGCACGACTCCAGGCGGAGTGAGTGCACCTGGGTCGGGCGGACACCGCGCGGCAACGACGTGCGCATCAACAGGATCGTGGCCGAGGCCGACCTGGTGCTGGGCCTGGGAGTCGTGGAGCCGCACGAGTTCGCCGGCTTCGGCGGCGGTCGAAAGGCGATCCTGCCCGGGGTCGCGGCCTACGAGACGATCGTCCACAACCACAGCATCGCGATGCTGAACGACGAGGCGGCGCGACCCGGGGTGCTCGCCGGCAACCCCATCCATGAGGAGATGCTCTCGGCGGCGAGATGCGGGGGGCTCGAGTTCATCGTGAATGTCGTGCTCGACGCGCGGAACCGCGTGGTCGCCCTGGCCGCCGGCGACCCCGAGGCCGCTCACGCCCGTCTCGTGGAGTTCGTGCGGGCGACCCAGACCTTGCCCGCCATCCCGAGGACCCACATCCTCGTCACCGGCCCGGACACTCCGGCCGACATCAACTTCTACCAGTCCATCAAGGCCCTCGTCGCGCTCGAGCCACTCGTCCACCCGGACACCACCGTGGTGCTCCTTTCACGATGTCCCGAGGGTCTCGGCAGCGAGGACCTGGCGAAGCCGTTCGTCGCTGCCGCCGACCCGGAGAGCGTGATGCACGCGGCCGCCGCCGAGTACACGGTCGAGAAGGACCACAGCTACCTGCTGGCGCGGTTCCTCACTCGATGTCGTGACGTCATCGCCTGGTGTCCGGGGGTGGCTCCCGGGGAGCTCGAGTCCATGAGGCTCGAGATCGCGTCGAGCCCCGAGGACGCCATCACCCGCGCGATCGTCCGGCAACGCGACCACCGTCCACGTCCCCGGGTCCTTCTCTTCCCCAGGCCCCAGCGCGCGCTCCTGGCGACCACGCGACCCGACCCTTGCCCGTCGACCGCTCTCACGGCAGGCTCCACGTGAGAACTGCGAGCACTGCGGCTCGCGCCCGATCGACCCTCGACTGACGCGGCTACCCGACCGTGGACGCCGACCTCCGGGCCGGCGCTGCCACCGACCGGCCGCGGGGCCGACCCAGCTTCACTCACCGTGTCGGGGGGTCGACTCAGAACTTCACGATGCCGGCCACATCGGCCAGACGGCAGTCGGGGATCGCTTCCGCGGCACGCATGAGGAAGTTGAGCTTCTCGATCCGCTCCCCGGACCGTGGCGCGCCGTTCTTCTGGAACGCCACCTGGAGACCGACCGACAGGTCCATGACCACGTCGTCGATGACGCCGCCGGATCGCCCGGAGGGGACCGCGATCAGGCCGTGTCGGACCGCGTATTCGTAGGTATCGAGGGCCTCCGACATCGTCCCGACCTGATTCGGCTTGAAGACGAAACCCTCTACCGCGCCCTCGGCGACGGCCCTCTCGAGACGCGCCCGGTTGGTGGCGATGAGGTCGTCACCGAGGATGATGGTGCGCGGGATCTCCCGTACCGCACGGGGATAGCCGTCCCAGTCGTTCTCGTCCAGGAGATCCTCGATGAACACGAGATCGAACGTGTCGGTCAGGTCTCTGGCGTAGGCGATCAACTCGTCGGAGGTGACGCGCTGGCCCTTGAGGTAGTAGGTCGCGGTCGCACTGTCGTACATCTCGCTCGAGGCGCAGTCGAGGGCGAAGGCCATCTTGCCGGTGTACCCGCAGCGATCGATCGCCTCCTGCATCAACGAGAGCACGACCGCGGGGTCTTCGGACGGCGCGACGTACCCGTAGGAGCGCGCCACCGTCGGGGGCTCCCCGCCGTGGTCTTCCAGGACCGCGGACAGCTCGTCGAAGAGAACGACCCCCATCTCCACCGCTTCGAAGATCGACGCCGCCTTGTAGGGCACGACGATGAACTCGTTGAACGGCTGGACCATGTCGCCGTAGCGTCCGCCGTTCACCATGTTGAAGCTGGGCACGGGAACGGTCGTGAGAGCATCCCCCGCGAGATACCGATAGAGGGGGACATGGGCGGCGGCGGCGGCGGCCCGCAGGCAGGCGATCGAGGTCGAGCAGATCGCGTTGCCGCCGAGGTTGCTCTTGTCCGCCGTCCCGTCGAGCTCGATCATCACGTCGTCGAGGGCGCGTTGGTCGTCGACCGGCATCCCGATGAGGGCCGGTGCGATGACCTGCCGGACGTTCTCCACCGCACGGCTTGACGCCGAGCCCGCGGTACACCCTGGGGATCGCCGTCGCGCAGCACGAAGGCCTCGTGCATCCCCACGGACTGGCCCGTGGGCGCGGCACCTCGGCCGACGAATCCTCCCTCGGTCTCGACCTCGACCTCGACGATCGGCCGGCACTTGCAGTCGATGAGCTGGCGCGCCCTGACGGATTCAATCCTCACGGTGAGTGCTCTTCCTCCCCGGCGTGGCGGAGCCGCGCGACCGTTCCTCCGGCTGCTTGCCGAGCGCCGGTACGTAAAGGATGTTGAAGTCGCAGAGGTTCGTTCCCGTGTTGCCCGTGACCACGGTGTCGCCGATAGCGCTCAGCGCCTCGTGGCTCGAGTGACCCCGCAGCGCGGCACGCAAGCTCACGCCCTTGGCCACGGCCGTCTCGTAGCTCGTCGAGTCGGTGAGCCCGCCGGCCACGTCTGTGGTCCCGTCGGTACCCTCCGAGTCCACCGAGAACATGCAGGCACCGGGAGTCTTGGCGGCCGTCAGCGCGAAGCTCGCCGTGAGCTCCTGGGACGGCCCCCCGTGCCCCTCGATGTCCCCGTTGTGCGCGATCTCCGTCGTCGTCTCCCCGCTGCAGAGGATCACGCACGGCGCGGGGAACGGGTTGCCGTAGGTCTGCACCTCGCGGGCGAGCGCGGCGAAGAAGGTGCCGGCATCCTTGCTCTCCCCCTCGAGGAAGGAGGTCAGGATGTGGGCGGGGATACCCATCCCCTCGGCGGCCTCCTTCGCGTAGATGCACGAATCGGGGACGGTGTTGAGGAGGAAATACGTGTTGTCTGGAAAGGCCTTTGGCGTCTCGCGCGCATCACCGGCCTCCATGAGGTAGCGAACGACCTCGTGAGGGAGCCGATCCGCCAGGTCGTAGTCGGCGATGACGCGGCGGGCGTCGGCCAACGTGGTCCTGTCGGGCCCGATCGGCGTGCTCGCATAGTCGCGGTACGGGACCGCGATGTCGCCCGTCGGTGGGTTCCCGACCGCGTCCGAGATGCCGAAGCCGATGAACTCGGCCCCGGAGGCCTGGATCCGCTTGGCCAGCATGCCGCCGTTCGTCTGCGAGATGTGGCGGCGGATCGCGTTGACCTCGTAGATCCCCGCCCCGGACTTGAGAAGGACGTCGGTCGTGTCGATCTCGTCCTGCAGTGAGATCCCGTCGACCGGACAGCTCATCAGCGCCGAGCTTCCCCCGCTGATCACCCCGATGAACAGGTCATCGGGCCCGGCGTCGTCGGCGAGCTCCAGGATCTTCAGGGATGCCTCGTGACCGGCCTTGTTGGGCAGCGGGTGTCCGCCCACGTAGACGTCCGTGTTGCGAAAGACGTCCCCCTCCTCGGCGACCTTGACGATCGCGATCCCTTTGGTGAGGTGCCCGCCGAGGATCTCGTCGAGCGCCGAGGCCATGGCATTGCAGGCCTTGCCCGCGCCCACGAGGTAGACGTGTCTCTTCTTCGAGAGGTCCCATGTCCGCGTCCCGATGTGCAGGTGGTCCCCGTCCCGGTACGCGATGCTCTTGATCCTGACGTACGCGTCGAGCCGCTGGAGCGTGCTGTCGGCGATCTCCAGCACCACCCTTCTGGACTCAGATGCTCCATGTGAGACCAGTGCGTCAGAGTTGCGTATCTTCAGCATGGCCTACCGCGTTCTCTTCGCTTGTCGGCACGTGTCTCGTCGCTGCGCGGGGCAGGCTTCTCCGGCCGCGGCCCCGGCGTCCGTCTCGACCGGCCGTGGTCCGCATCAGGATCCGGCCGCGACGTCGGCTGGAGTGGCGTCTTCGCGATACGGCTCGTCCCACAGCACGAGCTCCTGGCCGAGTCCCCGCTCGAGGGCTTTCTGGTAGAGCTCGAATCCCCAGGCGACGTCGAAGACGGCCATCCCGCAGGCGACGAAGACGATGCGTTCCCCGGCGTTCTCACGGCGACTCTTGTTGCCCAGGATGACGTTTCCCAGGTCCGTGGAGTCAGCCAGCGGCGGGAGCCTGCCCTCATCGATCAGCTTGTAGAGCGGGCCGCCGATGACGCCGTCGTAGTACTCCAGTCTGTCCGGCGCTGCGAGCGCGTCCAGAACGTAGGCCTCCTGCAGCTGGATGTGATCATAGACGATGCGGCTGTTGAGCCAGAAGGAGTCCTCCGCCTTCATCGGGCCGGTGAGCAACACCGTCGCTCCGCTCTTGAACCACGCGTCCTCGACGTGGAGTGGCTTGAGCCGCGATGCCGCGACCGTCACGACGTCGGCGTCTCCGAGCGCGTCCTCGAGCGAGGTGGAGACGACGCCGGTGATGCCGAGCTTCGCCTGCGCCCAATCGGCGAACGCCTGAGCGGTCGCCTCGGAGATGTCGAAGCAGACGACCTTCTTCAGGCTCGGCACCTGCGTGTGGATGGCCCGGAAGCAGGCTCTGTTGATGGGGCCGCATCCGATCGCCGCGCACGTCTCCGAGTCTTGACGGGCCAGAGAGCGGCACGCGACGGCGGGAACGGCGCCGGTCCGGGCGGAGCTCAGGAGGTTCGCCGACATGAGGCACAGCGGCTCGCCGGTGTCCTTGTCGTTCAGCATCACGGTCAGGACCGAACGCGGCAGGCCTCGGGAAGCATTGGCGGGGTTGGAGCCGTACCACTTGTTACCGCAGACGTCGTACCTCCCGCCCAGGTAGGCCGGCATCGCCACGAAGCGGCGGTCCGGGCCCGCCAACGGCATGTTCGGGAACGGCGACTCCGCCGGGAACTCGATGCCCAGACCGTGACTGCTGTGGTTGGGGCCGCCCATGAGGTAGTCGCCGGCGGCGAGCAGCCTGAAGACATCCTCGCAGACATCGACACACGCCGGCGCATCCAGGACGCCGGCCTCGATCATGTCCGGCTCGGATAGGTAGAGAAATGAGCTTCGCTTCCCCATGGATATCGCTCTCCTGTCTCGATCCGTCGACCGCCGAGGGCCCGTCGAAGCTCGGCGATTCTTCAACCGCTCACTGACGCACTCATCACTATACATTGTCGACAATATGCGGTCGACACTTTCTCACTTGCAGGCAGGGCCGCGGCGAAGAGGTCGGCAGGGCGTCGGCGGCGCCGGACACGACAGGCGGCGCGAAGGCGGCGGCGCGACTGTCCGGCGGAGGGCGGGCCCCGAGCGGCGAGCCGCGGGCCCACGTGCTCCGGCCTCGCGGAAGTTGCCCCCGTTCTCGGTGGAAAATGGTATACTGTCGACAATGAAGGCGATCGCTGCACGACCTTCGCTGGCCACAGAAGTCGCCGCGGCCATCCGGCAGGAGATCCTGGCCGGGCGGCTGAAGGCCGGCGAACGACTCGTCGAGTCCGGTCTCGCCACGACCTTGGGCGTCAGCCGGGCGCCCGTTCGTGAGGCCCTCAAGCTGCTCAGCGGCGAAGGCCTCGTCAGTGAGGAGCCGAATCGCGGCGCCTGCGTGATCAGTCTGACCGAGGCCGACGTGCGCGAGATCTACGACCTGCGCGCCGCGCTCGAGGTCCGCGCGGCCCGTCTCCTCGCACGTGCACGTCGCCCCGACGATGCTGCTGCCCTGCGCCGTCGGGTTGAGGACATGGAGACGGCGGCGTCCGCCGATGACGCAGTCGCCACATCGGCCGCCGACCTCGCCTTCCATACGACCCTGCTCGAGCGCACCCGAAACGGACGCCTCCTCGAGAGCTTCAACCGCTCCGTACCGGTGCTCCGGGCCTTGCTCCCTCTCGACGAGTCCTGCTACCCGTCACTGACCGAGGCCGCCGCGGAACACTGGCGCCTCGTGACGGCCATCGAGGCAGGCGATGAGAGCGCCGCCGCGCGATGCGCCCAAGAGCACGTCGAGAACGGCGTCACGCACGTGGTCGATCGCTGGCTCGCCCTGCAGGTACAGACCGAGGGTTGACGTACTCCGCGCAAGGGTCTCCACGCCCGAGGCGGCGGAAGCGAAGGTGGGAGCCGGACCGCCCGGCTCGTCGACGTCAGCTGGCGACCCCGCTCGTCTCGGACTGCTCGACGGTCTCGTAGAGCACCTCGAACGGCCCGCTCGTCAGGATCGACTGCAGCGTCTGGTAGCAGCGTTGCACGGCATCGCCGCCGAAGAAGGCATCGTGCGCCTCGAGCGACTCCCACTCGCTCTCGAAGACGAAGTGCACGTCGCCGAGCGCCGCCTCGCGCCCCTCGTCGCACAGGGCGCTGGCCAGCGGCGACATGCCGAACGAACGCAGGACGCGGTGGCCGAGGTGCCCCGCCGCTTGACGCTGAAGACTCGAGAGCTCGTGCAGGACCCGGTCGCTGCGGTGCTCCGTGCCCTTCCGCACGCTGAACATTGTCTGCCCGATGATCATCCCGCCCGCTCCTTCGATGGCATCGTGTCTAGCATCTTCCCGCGGCAGGGCGGAACGACACGGCGACTTGGGCGGGAGCCGTTCCCAGAGCTGACAGCATCGGGCCGGGCGCCGGCCTGCCCGACGCGGGCGAAGGGATCGCGGCGGGCGCGCGACCATCGGCAGCTGGCGGGGCAGCGCGGGCGGGCGTGTCGGGTCGGCCGCGCGGGCTGCGCTCAGCGCGCGACGTCGCGCAACGCGCCGAGCAGCGCCGCCGGCTTGAGGTCGTCGTCGCCCTCGCCCATCCACACGACCTTGCCGGCGCGGTCGACGATGACGGCGAGCGGCGGCGCCTCGCCGGCGATCGCCCTGTCGGCGCCGTAGCCGGCCGCGGCGAAGCCGTCGTCGAGGACGATGGGGAACGAGAGGCCGGCCGCCATGGCCTCGACGGCGGCGGGCTCGCCGGCGGTGACTCCGACCAGCTGCCCCCGCAGGCCCCAGAAGGCCGCCGCCTGCCCGGCCAGCGCCTTGAGCTGCGCCGGCGCCCCGGCCGAGCCGGCGGAGACGAAGACCAGCACCGGGAACCAGTCGCCCCGGTAGTCGTGCAGGTCGATGACGGTGCCGTCGAGCGCGGCGAGCGCGAGGGTCGGCGCTTGACGGCCGACGCCGAAGTCGTAGCCCACGAGGACCTCCTGCCGGCGCGCGGCCGGCCTCCGGATTGCGCCCGTGAGTCTATCAAAGGCCGCCGGCCCTCAACGCACGACCACCTCGGCGTGCATCGACGCCTGCGTCGCACGGAGCGTGCACGCGCAGCAGTACGTGCCGGACGTCCCGCCCGCCCTCAGAACGTCCTGTAGTACTCCTTCGCCGCCGCGCACACGGGGCACTTGTCGGGCACGTCGCCGATCACCGTGTGCCCGCAGATCACGCAGACGCTCACGGGCTCGTCGGCGACGTCCTCGCCCCGGAGTGCGTGCTCGCGCGCCTCGCCGTACATGCACCTGTGGTCCACCTCGGCCTTGAGCGCGAACCTGATGCTGCGCTTGGCCTGGGCGTTCTCCTGCGCCAGCGCGATCTCCTGGTAGGCCGGGTACATCTCGTCCACTTCGAACGACTCGCCGTCGAACGCGGTCTTCAGGTTGTCGGCGGTGCTGTCGATGCCGCCCATCACGCGCAGGTGGTTGCGCGCATGCCGCGTCTCGGCGAACGAGATGGCGCGGAACAGCTTCGCGATCTGCGGCAGGCCCTCGTCCTCGGCCTGCTCGGCGAAGACGAGATACTTCTCGGCCGCCTGGCTCTCGCCGGCGAACGCCGCCGCCAGGCTCTGGCGCGTCATCTCCTTGAGGTCCTCCGGCTTCGGCAGACGCTTCTCAAAGGTCGCGTCCGTCAGAACTCCCTGAAGTAGGACCCGTCGGTGCCGCACTGCGAGCAGTCGCCGGGGCGCTTGCCGGTCACCGTGTGACCGCAGACGGGGCACACGTAGACGGCGCTCTCGTCGAAGTCCTTCTTGCCCTCGACGCCCTTCAGCGTGCTGTCGTAGATCTCCTGATGGTCCATCTCCGCCTTGAGGGCGAAGCGGATGGTCAGCTGTGCCGACTCGTTGCCCTGCAGCTTGGCGACGGCGGCGTACGCCGGGTACATCTCGTCGATCTCGAAGGTCTCCCCGCCCCAGGCCGCCTTGAGGTTCTCCGCCGTCGTGCCGATCTGGCCGAGCACGCTGAGGTGGTTGCGGGCGTGCGTGCTCTCGGCATACGCGACCGCCTCGAAGAGCCGCGCCACGTTGGGGTAGCCTTCCTCGCGGGCGACGGCGGCGAAGGCGAGGTACTTCTGTGAGGCCTGGCTCTCACCGGCGAGCGCCGCCTCGATGTGGCCCCGCGTCATCGCGCCGAGCTCCTCGGGCGGCGGGGGGGTGTTGAGGTAGGGGGCTTCCATCGTCGTGTACTCCTCCTTTCGAGGGGTCGCGGCCGTCAGCGCGCGACGGACCCGGCCCCGTCGACGTCGTGCACGCAGGTGCGGGCAGTCATCGTAGCAGCGGTCTTACGGCCGCCCGGGCGGCGGGGTCGCGGCAACGACCTCAGGCGGCCCGGCCCGGCCACGCCAGCGCGGGGACGAGCCGGCGCAGCACGTCCTCCAACTGGCGGCGGCTGGCGTGGTCGATCAGGGCGTAGTAGAGGCCCGGGTTCGACTCGCTGCGCGTGAACTGGGCCAGATCGACGAGCACCCCGGCATCGGCCACCTCGTGAGCCTGCTCGCGGTCGATCGCGAGCAGGGCGGAGGTCGCCGGGTAGGCGGCGTCGCCACAGAGCTCGACGATGTCCGTGGGGTAGCTCCAGAGTGAGAGCACGATCGGCGCGCCGCCGGCCTCGCCGAGGACGAGGCTCACCCCCGGAGCGACCTCGTCGCTGAAGTCGAAGTGCCGGCGCTCCTGCCCGCGGGCCACGCGCACCGCCCGCTGCACGAGGCGCAGCTTGTCCTGGAAGTTGACGGGGATGTGACGTGCCACCGGTCCCTCCTCGCCTTCCCCACAGCCTAGCGGGGCCCAAGGGGAGTCGCCCTTCGCGTGCGGCCGCAACCTTCCCGCCGCCATGGGCGGGCAAACCGCGCGGCCGCCGGAGGATCCGCGGACCGGGGGCGAGTGAGACCCGGGCGGCGGATGCGGCGCACCGTCGGCGCGCGAGCGCAGCCGCCGGCGCACGGCCGGCGTGAGCGACCGGCGCGTGGGCACGCGCCAGGCCGGTCGTCAGCCGGCCCCGCCGCCGCCCCCGCCGCCGCCCCCGCCGCCGCCCCCGGAGAAGCCCCCACCCCCGCCGCTGCCGCTCGAGGCGGTGCCTGCGGCGACGGCGCCCGACAGCCCGGAGCTCAGCGACGACAAGGGCGAGCCGCCGTGCGACGCCGCCACGAGGAAGGCGGTGGAGCCGAGGCGGTCCTCCTGCAGCACCTCGGGCGCGACCATCTTGAGGTCGTCCACGACCTGGTCGGCGATGCCGAAGACCACGGCCAGCACCAGGTAGTACCGCCAGAGCACGACGGAGTCCGGCGGCTTCTCGCCCATGCGGCCGAAGTCCTTCATGTAGTTGCGGATCCCGCGGTACTTGGCGTGCAGCTCCGCCGCCTCGGGGGAGCGCCGCTTGATCGCGCGGGCCCCGATCAGGATCGCGACGCCGACCACGGCGCCGACGGCGTACCGCAGCTGCTGGGAGACGAAGACCGCGCCGACCGACCCCGCGATGGACAGCCCGCCCAGCGCCAGGGTCCAGCCGTGAGCTGTGGTGCTGCTCTTCTCCAGGAGGCCGCGGGCATTGGCCTCCCTGGTCACCGCGGCGCGCCACTCCGACCACGCCGCGGCGAACGCGGTGCGATGCTTCTTGGCGAGATCCTTCATCTCGTCGACGTCGAGCGTATCGCCCTCCGGCCAGCACGTCGAAGAGCACCTCGAGCAGGCGCTCCTCGAAGCCGGCCCGCCGCAACACGCGGCTCGGCGCGCAGCCGCAGCAGGTAGCTCGTCTCGTCACGCGTGCCGAAGAGGCCGCGCTTCTCCGACGTCGTCCGCTCGAGCTCGACGACGCCGCGGTCGATCAGGTCCATCAGCGTCGCCACGGCGTCCTCGTCCTTGACCGCACCCATGCGCCAGAGGGAGCCGACGAGTGCCGGCGGCAGAGCGGGCTCGGGGAGCTCGCGGTAGTACTCGCCGGTGAAGCTCGGCCGGTGCTCGCGCCCGTAGCGGCGGTACGCCCAGACGAAGACGACGAGCGCGGCGAGCGGCACGCCGACGCCGATCAGGAGACCCGCCGCCCGGCGGAGCGAGGCCTTACGCCGCTCGGCGTTGGCTTCGTCGGCCCACTGCTGCTCCTCGGCGAGGACCTCCGGGACGCGCTCGCCCGACCTCGCCGGCGCCTTCGGCAGCGCCTCCCGCGGGAAGAGGATGCGCGCCTCGACGAAGCGGTAGGCGGGCAGATCGTCGACGGTCATGGTGACCGATCCGTCGGGTTCCAGCGTCACGACGCCGTTCAAGGGCCCGTGGCCCCAGGCGCGGACCTCGTCCTGCTCCACGCCGGACGGCAACGCGACGTGGATGCCCACGCTCCCGACGCCGTGGTCCCAGTCGTCGCCGATGAACTTCCAGTACAGCTCGGCGGTGTCGTCCCACTTCGTCGCGGCGTCGCGCACGATGTACTCGATGGTGACCGGGAAGAGAGTGTCGACCTGACGGAAGTACACCTCCAGGCGCACCACGCCGCTCCCCTCGCCGCTCGCCCACCAGGTGCGTGGGGGCCGGCTGGACGGGTCGCTCGTGCGCGCGTACTCGCCCTCGGGGCCGCTCACGGCGCGCACCTCGATGCCCGACGACCCGGCCTCTTCGAGGTCCCAGTAGACGAAGCTGAAGTCGCCGTCGAAGTCGAAGACCCGTGTCTCGCGCACGACCATGGCGCCATCGGCGCGCACCGTGGCCTCGATCGTCACCTCCGGCATGCTGTAGGACTTGGCGAAGGAGGTGGCTGGGAGGGCGAGCAGGACCAGCGCCGAGGCGAGAAGGAGGACCAGCGCCGAGGCGAGGCGCGGGAACGCGGTCAGCGCGACGTGGCCGCTCCGCCGCGCACACGCGGGCCGAGCCGGCACTACGGCCGCGGCGCCGGTCGCCGCCGCCGGCATCAGGCCTCCCCCCGGTCCGGGCCGTGCCCGCGGCCGGTCGTCTCGCCGCCTCCGGCGAGACCCAGACGTGCGAGCTCGGCCGCGGCCAGCCCGCCGTCGTCGCCGCGCTGCAGCGCGGCCCAGGGGTCGGCCTCGACGGCGTGCAGGCGATCGTACGGCAGCGCGACGAGCGCGCGCAGGGCGAGGACGCGCCGCAGCTCGGGCGTCTGCCCGTCGCGGCGTATGGCCTCGCGCACCGCCGCGACGTCGCGGCGCCAGGCGAGGCGCATCGGCAGGTAGAGCGGCACGAGGACGAGCGTCGGGAGCAAGGCCGACGGCGAGCGCGACCAGCACGCTCATCTCGCGGATCGCGTCGGCGCTGGCCTGGCCGCTCGCCTCGACCTCGGCGCCGGCGGTGACCACGCGCTCGGCGACGGTGCCGATGTCGTCACCGACGAACGGGATCGCCGAGAGGGCCTCGAAGCCCTCGCCGGTGGCGCGCAACGTCGCTCCCACGCGCGCGACCTGGTCGGCCAGGTCGACCTGCTGCGCGATGTCGCGACCTATGGCGATCCCGAGCGCCGCCCAGACGACGAGATAGACGACGATGACGATGTCGAGGACGCGCACCGCGCGCGCGCTCGGGAACTGCCACCCCATGCGACCCATCGCTCCTCCTGGCTGTCTACACCTCCGGCGCCGCGTCGCGCAGCCCTCGGCGGCGCGCCTCCGGGTACTCTAGCAGCACGCTTTCGCCGTGACCTTCGCGGTGAGCCGTCTGCGCGCCCGTGACCTTCGCGCACGTCTCAGCCGCGACCTGAACGCCGCCGCGCCCATGCGCGTCGTCGAGCGGCGGGACGCGCCGGCCTTCGGCCCCGTGACGACGCCCGCGTCGCCTTCCTGCCCTCAGGCGGGTATGAAGCGAGCGAGAGGTCAGCCGGCTCGGGTCGCGTCCGCGGCCCGCCACGTCCTGGGAGGGAGACCGTGGCCCACGAACTCCGCACAGAAGCGATCGACGTCGCCTATCCGGCGGCGGATCCGGTCACTCTGGTCCTCACACTGAAGGCGCCCGGGGACGTGACCGCCCAGGCCGGGATCGGCGAGCAGCTCCTCGCCGGGACCCTCGAGTGCGACGCTCCGGAGTGCGCGCCGGCCGTCGAGGTCCGCGGCGGGGAGGTCCGCTTCACGCACCCCGAGGGCTGGCGCATCGACAGCCTGCTGGGGCGCGACCGGGTCAACCGGCTCTCGCTCGAGCTGGGCACGGCACGACCCTATGCCCTTCACGTCAAGGGCGGGATCGGCCACGCCTCGTACGAGCTCGGAGGGCTGCCGATCACCGAGCTGCTGGTGCAGGCCGGGGCGGCCGAGTCGACGATCGGCTTCGCGCGACCGGTCCTCACGCCGATGTCGAGCCTGCGCGTACTGACCGGCGCCGGCTCGCTGCGCCTCGAAGGGCTGCTCAACTCCAGCGCCGAGCGCTTCGAGATCAAGGGCGCCGCGGGCAGCGCCCACCTGCACTTCACCGGCGACGGCCTCAACCGCGATGCCAGGGCCGAGGTCACGGCGGCACTCGGCTCGTGCGCCATCCTCATCAGCGCGGGGATCCCGGCCCGCGTCAAGGTGAGCGGCGCCATCGCCCAGATGACGATCGGCCCCGGCTTCTTGCGCAAGGACGCCGGAGCGACCTTCTGGGGCGGCGAGTACGTCACGCCCGAGTACGAGGCCGGCACCCGCCCCAGCCTCGAGATCGACGTGACGACGGCGCTCGGCATGCTGAGCATCGAGACGCTCTGAGGAGGCCGGCGTGCGGTCGGTTCACGCAGCGCCGCGCAGGTCGCCGCCCGAGCCGGGAGTGAGAGACGGGCCCGCCGCCCCGACGATGTCGCCTTGAGGATCGCCTTCTACGGCGACAGCCTGACCGAGGGCTGGCCCGGCGCGGGCTTCCTGCCCCTGCTGGAGCGGCGTCTGCCGCGGCACGCGCTGCTCAACCGCGGCAGGGCCGGCGACACGACGGTCGACCTCCTCGCCCGCCTGCGCCGGGACGGTGTCGAGCGCGCCGACCTCACCGTGGTCTGGATCGGCACCAACGACGCCTTCACCTCCGCCGCCGGCGACTGGCTGCCCGAGGACGGTGACTGGCTGCTCGCCGGCGAGGCGCCGCCCGACTGGAGCGTCGTCGCGACCGCCGTCGCACGAACGCTTCACCTCGTGCTCGAGCTCGTGGGTCCCGGCGCACCGCGGCTGCTGCTCCTGCCCCCCGTGGCCCCGGACGGCGACCTCGGCGAGCCGTTCGCGGCGCGGCTGAGCGACCTGGCGCAGATCGTCGAGGCGGCGGCGGGGGACCGGCCGCAGGCCCGCTTCGTCGACCTGCGGCCCGCCTTCGCCGCCGCCGCCGGACCCTTCACCATCGACGGCGTGCACCTCAACGAGACCGGGGCCGCGGTCGTCGCCGGAGTCCTCGCCGCGGCGATCGGCGCCGGGGAGGAGGACGCGCCGCCGTGACCCGCCGGCTCGGAGTCGCCGCCGCGCTCCTGCTCGAGCCGGCGCGCTTCGCCTTGGAGCGCCGAATGCCGCGCGGCGTCGCGGCGCTGACGGAGCGGGTGTCGCGGCGCTGACGACGCGGGTCCGGCGCTGACGAGCGGGCTCGGGCCCGCTGAGCGCCCCGTGCCCTCGCTGGCCAGAGCCCGGCCCACGAGCAAGGCGAGAACGCCGACCGGCACGGTGAGCGTGCGCTAGGCGAAGTCTCGCAGGTCGACGTCGGCGCCGGGCTCCAGCTCGAGCTCGCCGCGCGCCACCCTGACGATGACCCCGGCGACGCGCGCCGGGTCCATCCCCTTGAAGTCGTTCATGCGCGTCGCGGTCACGGTCGGGTGCACGTTGTACAGGCGCAGCTCGGGGTGCTCCCTGGCCAGCGCCTTGGTGAAGCCGCGCAGCCCCCACTTGCTCGCCCCGTACGCCGCCAGCGTGCCGGTGCCGTGCAGCGACGCCGTGCTGACGACGTTGATCACGGCGTCGCGCACGTGGGGGAGCGCGAGCCGGGTGAGCGTCAGCGTGCCGAGAAGGTTGACCCGCACCTGCGCCTCGATCTCGTCGAGCTCCTGCTCGACGAAGCGACGCCAGACCACGATGCCGGCGTTGTTCACGAGGACGTCGATGCCCGCGAAGCGCTCGACGACGGCGGCCGCGAAGGCGCGCACGCTGTCTTCGTCGCCGAGGTCGAGCGGTGCCGTGACGACCTCGGCCGCGCCCAGCTCGAGGCAGCGCTCCTCGACCGCACGGGCCTCCGCCGCGTGCTGGTGGTAGGAGAGTGCGAGGCGCGCACCTTCGGCCGCGAAGCCGAAGGCGGTCTCGCGGCCGATGCCGAGGCTCGCCCCGGTGACGACCACCACCTTGTCCCGAAGGTCGACGGTCACGGGACTTCGGCCCTCTGGGTCGCGCCGACCGGCCACCGGCGCGCGGCCGGACCGGCTGGCCCGGTGCGAGCGGCTCGACTCGGCCGGCAGCCCGCTCTCGCCGCCGGGCGACACGACGACCGTCAGCGGCCGAGCTCGAAGCGCAGGGCCGCCTCGAGGTCGGGGAAGAGCCAGCGGAAGCCGGCCGCCGTCAGGCGGGCCGGCCGGACGCGCTGGCTCGTCAGCAGCAGCTCGCGACCCATGTCGCCGAGACCGCGCTCGAGCAGCCCCTGCGGCGCCGCGAAGGGGGCCGGCCGCCGCACCACGCGGGCCAGCGTGCGCGTGAAGTCGCGGTTGGTGACCGGGACGGGGGAGGTCACGTTGACCGGTCCCGACACGTCGTCGTCGTGCAGCGCGAGCAGCGCCGCGCCGAGGAGGTCGTCGATGGCGATCCAGCTCATCCACTGCTCGCCGTCGCCGAGGCGCGTGCCCAGCGCCGCCTTGAAGGGCATCGCCATCAGCGGGAGCATTCCGCCCGCCCCGCCCCAGACGAGGCCGAAGCGCAGCGAGACCGTCCGAATGCCCGCCGCGCGCGCCGGCTCGAGGGAGTCCTCCCAGACCTTGCAGACCTCGGGGAGGAACCCCTGGCCGGCCGCGCTCTCCTCGGTCAGCTCCTCGGCGCCGCGACTGCCGTAGAAGCCCACGGCGGAGGCCGAGATGACGACGCGCGGCGGCCGAGGCAGCGCGGCCGCCGCAGTCGCGACGAGGCTCGTGGTCTGGCGGCGGCTCTCGAGGATGTCCCGGCGACGCGCCGGCGTCCACAACCCCGCGAGCGACGTGCCGGCCAGGTTCACGAGGGCGTCGACACCCTCGAGGGCGGCCTGATCGACCATGCCCGTCGCCGGGTCCCAGTGCACCCATCCCGGCCCGGGGTCACGCCGCCGCGTCAGGCGCACGACCTCGTGACCGCCGGTGGTGAGGAAGGCGGTGAGGTGCGCGCCGACGAAACCGCTCGCCCCGGCGATCGCGACCCGGAGATGCGGCCGGTCGGCGAAGGCGAGGTGGCGCTCGAGATCGTCCTGTGTCCGCTCGTGCCGGAAAGCGAAGAGCCGCTCGAGCCGCCGCTGCGCGGCGCCCGCCCCCACCCGCGTCACCGCCGGCGGACCCGGAAGCTCGTACTCGACCGTGTCGTGGAGCGTGCTCTGACGCTTCGACCCTCGGGCTCGAACGCGTGACGGTGACGCCAGAGGGCGAAGGGTCCCTTCTCCTGCACGTCGACGAACTGGCGTCCGCGGACGTGCTCGCGGTGCACGGCCACCCAGCGCACGTGCGTCGGCCAGACGGGGGCCTCCATCACCAGACGGTCGCCGTTCTCGATCGTCCCGCTGCGCTCCACCACGCGCAGGCGCTGCCAAGGAGGCGCCAGGCGCTCGAAGGCGCCCGGGCGCGCGTGCCACGCATACAGCTCGTCAGCCGATACCGGCATCGAGCTGCGACGCTCGTAGACGGGCACCTCGGCCACCCCCTCGCGACGGACCGCCGGTTCGCTCCGCCCGACCGGGCGGGAGCTCGCGGCATCGGACGGCTGCCTTCTACCCGGGCGCGCGGAGGCGGAACCGCATCGGGGCCACCCGCGCAGGACCGCGCGAGACCCGCCGACGGCGTGCCGCGCCGAGCCCGCGAGCGGAGGAGCGCGTGACATAATCCGGCCACGCAGCGGCCGCGCCCGCGAGGCGCACCGCGATATCGCCCCGGGAGGTCCCATGAGCGCTCCAGCGTCCGCCAGGCCCCAGGCCGGCACCCTCACCCCCGCGCAGCTCGATCTCGTGCTGCGCCACGTGCCGGTCGACGTCTCGTTCGCCGACGAGCACGGAACCCTGCTCTACTGGCACGGCGGCATCTTCGCCGACTGCGACGCGGCGTTCATCGGCCGGCACATGAACGACTGCCACGCGCCGAAGTCGCGAGCCACGATCGACCGTATGGAGGCGGCCTTCCGCGACGGCAGCCGCGACGAGGCCGTCTTCTGGCACCCCGAGGACGACGGCCGGCTCTACCTGTATCGCTACTCGGCGGTCAGGGACGCGGACGGCGCCTATCGCGGCCTGCTCGAGACGGTGCAGGACATCACCGACATCGTCGGCCTCGAGGGCGAGCGCCTCGAGCTCGACTGGTGAGGAGGGGGCGAGATGACTGACGGCCATGCGGGCTGGGAGCTGCCGTTCGCCAGGCAGGAGTACGCGGCGCGCCTCGAGCGCACGCGTGAGGAGATGGCACGCAAGGGCGTCGAGCTGCTCTACGTGACCTCGCCGCCCAACCTCTACTACCTGCTCGGACACCAGTCGGTATGGTGGGACGGCCGCAACGTGACCGGCCTGGCCGTCCCCCTCGACGCCACTGTGAAGCCCATCATGTTCGACACCTGGGACCACGCCCCCGGCTGGTCGCCGGTCGTCGAGGACGGCGTCACGTACGGCGAGGAGGGCTTCTACTTCCCGGAGGGCCCGCAGGTGGTCGCCGCGACGCTGCGCGACCGCGGCCTGCTCAAGGGCCGCGTCGGGCTCGAGTACTGGAGTTGGGCGCCCGGTGGGCCGGCCCTTCAGGAGCTTGCCGGCCGCCTGGCCGGCGCGGGCGCAGCCGAGGTCGTCGACGGCTCGTGGATCGTCGACCACGCCCGCCTCGTCAAGTCGCCGAAGGAGATCGAGTACACGCGCAAGGCGCTCGAGATCGCCGACGCGGCCTACGAGGCGCTCGCCGCCGCCCTCGCGCCCGGCATGACCGAGAAGGAGATCATGGGTCTCCTCTACTACGAGTGCGCGAAGCGCGGCGGCGACGAGCCCGGCATCCGCATGATGGTGCGCACCGGGCCCAACACGTTCAACTTCCACCACCCGGCGACCGAGCGACGCATCGAGCGGGGTGAGCTGCTGATGATCGACATGTCGGCCGCCTACCACCACTACCACGGCAACACGGCGCGGGCGCTGTCACTGGGCGAGAACCCGTTCTGGGCGGAGAAGCTGGCGAAGCTTGCCGCGGCGCGCGACGAGACCGTGGCTCTACTGCGGCCGGGCGACCCGACGCAGAGGCTCCAGGAGCTGATGGACGCGGCGGTCGACGCCGCCGGCGGCCTGCGCGAGTACGTCTGGTGGGTCGGCGGTTACGTCCTCGGCGCGACGATGCCGCCCGACTGGGTCGGTCACGTGTACCTGAACGACGAGGAGGGCTTCGAGAAGGGCGTCTTCGCGACGGGGTTCGTGGCGAACTGGGAGGTCCAGATCTGGGACATCCCGCGCAAGGAGGGCGTCGGCGTCATCGACACGATGATCGCGACCGCGACCGGGGTCGAGATCCCGGCCCGGTTCCCGGCGACGCTGACGGTGGTCGGATGAGCAGTGACGAGCGCCTGCGGTCGCCGGACGGCGCAGCGACGCCGGCCGGAGGCACCCCCGTGGAGCCCTTGAGCGCGCTCGAGGAGCGCGTCGTCGCGGCCGTGGCCGAGGGGCGCGACGAGCTGGTCGCGCTGGCGCGCGAGCTGGTCGCGCTCGACACCACCGCCCGCGAGACCGGCGACCCGCCGCGCGACGAAGGCCGCCTGCAGCGCCTGCTCGAGGCCCGCCTGAAGGCGATCGGCGCCGAGACCGACCTGTGGGAGCCGGAGAGCACGGGAACCGGCAACCGGCACGTGCCGGACGGGCTGACCTTCGAGGGGCGGCCGCAGCTCGCCGCCCGCCTCGCAGGCCGGGGCGGCGGGCGCAGCTTGCTCCTCAACGGCCACATCGACGCCGTGTCGGCCGAGCCGAAGGAGCTCTGGTCGAGCGACCCGTTCGCCGCCGAGGTCCGCGACGGGCGCATCTATGGGCGCGGCATCGCCGACATGAAGGGCGGCGTCGCCGGCATGCTCTTCGCGCTCGAGGTGCTGCGCCGGCTCGACGTGCGTCTCGCCGGCGACCTCGTCTACTGCACCGTCACCGACGAGGAGTCGTCGGGAGCCGGCGGCTGGGCGGCCGTGCGCCGCGGCGTCAAGGCCGACGCCGGGGTGGTCGCCGAGCCGACCGACTTCGACGTCTGGGTCGCCTGCCGTGGGTCGCTCACGCCGACGATCACGGTCGAGGGCCGCCCCGGGCACGCCGAGATGCGCCAGCCGCACTGGCGGGCAGGCGGAGCAGTGAACGCGATCGAGAAGATGAAGCTCGTGCTCGACGCGATCGAGCGGCTGCGCGAGGAGTGGCGCGGCCGCCCCGACATGCAGCACCCGTACGTGAGCGCCGGCGATATCGTGCCGACGGTGATCGCCGGCGGCGAGTGGGAGGTCACCTACCCGGCGAGCTGCCGCCTCACCTGCGAGGTCATCTACCCGCCGGGTCAGGTCGGCGAGGACGGCACGGCGCGCGGCCTCGAGCGCGAGATCACAGAGACGATCGAGAACGCCGTCCGCGTCGACCCCTGGCTGCGCGAGCACCCCTTGCGCTGGTTCTGGGACTGCGACGTCGTGCCGGCCGAGGTCGATCCCGCGCACCCCGTCGTCGCCACCGCGCTGGCGGCCGGCGCGACCGTCGGCCGCGCCGGCCGCATCACCGGCTTCGACAGCTGGCACGACGGCGCGACGTTCACGAACTTCGGCGGCACGCCGACCATCTGCTTCGGCCCCGGCCCCGCCGACACGCTGCACACCATCGACGAGTGGGCGCGCATCGACGACCTCGTCGACTTCGCCGCCGCGACGGCGCTCCTCACGATGCGCTGGTGCGGCGTCGCCGGGTGACGGGGACGCGGAGGTGGCCGGGGGAGGGGCGGGCGGCGCGGCGAGCCGCGCCGCCCGCCCCCTCCTCACCCGGGCGTCAGGCGGCCGCGGCCTCCCGCCGGCGGCGTGCCCTCTTCGCGTCCTCGATCACCCACGAGAGCACGCTGATCCCGACGATGGCCCCGGGGATCGCGTACCAGACCAGCCAGTGCGGCCAGTCGAACAGCCAGTCGCACACGGCGACCACGAGGACGATTCAGACGACCACGCCGACGACCCGTCCGATCCAGGTCTTCACGGCACCCTCCTTTGCTGCCCCAAACGCTCCGCCGGCGAGCGTACACCTGCGAGGACGCCTCGGCGAGTCGTGTCCCCCGCGTCCGTTTCGCCCTCACGACCGCCGGGGAACGCTCCGGCAGTCCTGGTGAACTGAGATCGAAGGAGACCGCGTGGCGGACGCTGAGGGCCAGGTGACGGCCCACGACGGTGAGGTCGACCGCAGCATCACCGCGACCGCGCTGCGCCGCGACTTCGGCAGCCTGCGCGCCGTCGACGACGTCGACCTTCGCGTCGAGGGCGGCGCCGTCTTCGGGTTCCTCGGGCCCAACGGCGCCGGCAAGTCCACCGTCGTCAAGATGCTGACGACCATACTCCAGCCGACGGCGGGGCAGGCGCTGGTCGCCGGCTACGACGTCCGGCACCAGGGTCACGAGGTCCGGTCGGCGATCGGCGTCGCGCTGCAGGAGGTCGGCCTCGACACGCTCATGACGGCGCGCGAGCTGCTCGTGCTGCAGGCGCGCCTCTTCGGAGCCTCGGGAGCCGAGGCGCACCGCATCGCCGAGCGCCTCCTGGTGACCGTCGACCTGGCCGACGTCGAGGCGAAGAAGCGCGTCGGCGAGTACTCCGGCGGCATGAAGCGCCGGCTCGACCTCGCCCTGGCGCTGGTCCACGACCCTCTCGTCCTCTTCCTCGACGAGCCCACCACCGGCCTGGACCCGGTGAGCAGAGTAGCCATCTGGGAGGAGGTCCGGCGGCTCAACCGCGAGCGCGGCATCACGGTCTTCCTCACCACGCAGTACCTCGAGGAGGCCGACCGTCTCGCCGACCGCATCGCCATCATCGACCGCGGCAGGATCGTCGCCGCGGGCACGCCGCGCGAGCTGAAACGCCGCGTCGGCGACGAGGTCGTCGAGCTGCAGTTCGGTGACGCGAGCGCAGCGGAGCGGGCCGCCGGCCTGCTCGCCGACCTGGCTCCACAGCGCCAGGTCTCCGGCGACGAGGTACGCGTCTACGCCGCGGTCGCGGCCGAGCTCGTCCCGGCGCTCGTCCGCCGTGTCGACGATGCGGGCCTCGCCCTCCGCGGCCTCACCGTCGCTCAACCGACGCTCGACGACGTCTTCCTGCGCCTCACCGGCCGGCACGCCGAGACCGCCGGCGACCTCGCCGACGGCAACGGCGACGGCATCGAGGCCGACCCTGCCCGCGCCGACGGGGGGGTGCGGCCGTGACCGACGTCTTCTTGCTGGTCCAGCGCTCGCTCACCGGCACGCTCCGCGTTCCGGCGGCGATCATCCCCAGTATCGCGATCAGCGTCTTCTTCCTGTTCGTCTACAACAGCGGGCTCTCGTCGGTCGGCGAGCTCCCGGGCTTCCAGGGTTCGTACCTCGGCTTCATCCTGCCGGTGTCGATCGTCTCGGCGGCGGTCAGCGGAGCCGGCATTGCCGGGCAGGCGCTGATCCGCGACATCGAGGCGGGCTACTTCACCAAAGTCCTGCTGACGCCCGCCTCGCGGCTGGCCATCGTGTGGGGCCCCATGGTCGCCAGTGCCATCCTGCTGGTGGCCCAGGTGCTCGCCATCCTGCTGCTGGGCCTGCTGCTCGGTCTCGACCCGGCAACGGGTTGGCTGGGTCTGCTCGCGGTCGTCGGCTACGCCTTCCTCTGGGGTATGGCCTTCGCCGGCTACGCCGCCTTCATGGCCCTGCGCACCAAGAACTCGGCCGCTACCCAGGCCGCGACGTTCGCCTTCTTCCCGCTCATCTTCCTCAGCGCGACCTTCGTGCCGCTCGAGTACATCGAGGCCGGCTGGCTGCGCGCGGCGGCCACCGTGAATCCGACGACCTACGTGTTCGACGCCATGCGCGCCCTGCTCAACGAGGGCTGGAGCGCACGACCGCTGCTGATCGGCCTCGCGGTGACGCTCGCGTTCGCCACGGCGACCGGTGCCCTCGCACTCTGGGAGGCGCGCCGGGCGACGCGGTCGACGTAGCGTCCGAGCCTGCCGGGCCCGGCGGCTTCGCCGGCGACCCGACCGGCGGCCGCCCGTCGCAGCCGGCCCAGCCGGCCCTCGGCGTGCGCCGTGTAGACTCGTGCCGTGGACGACGGCCCCTCGCGCTTCAGCTTGCGCGGCGCGCGCCTCGGCGTGCTGCGCCTGCCCAACTTCCGCAACCTGTTCGCCGCCCAGACCGTCTCCGTCATCGGGGACGGCATCACCCCCGTCGCGCTGACCTTCGCGGTGCTGGAGCTCACTGGGTCGGGGACCGACCTCGGCCTCGTCCTCGCCGCCCAGACCCTGCCGCTGGCTGTCCTCTCGCTGGTCGGCGGCGTCTGGGCCGACAGGCTCCGCCGGGAGCGCGTCATGATCGCCAGCGACCTCGTCCGGGCGGCCGTCCAACTCACCGCGGCCGCCCTCCTCCTCGCCGGCACCGCCCGCATCTGGCAGCTCGCCCTGCTCGCCGCCTGCCACGGGGCGGCCGAGGCCTTCTTCCGTCCGGCCGCCGGAGGTCTCATGCCGCAGATCGTCCCGGTTCCCAGGCTCCAGCAGGCCAACGCGTTGATGGGCATGAGCGACAACTTCGGCTGGTTCGTGGGGCCGATGTTCGCCGGTCTCCTGGTCGCCGCGGTCGGCACCGGCGGGGCGATCGCCGTCGACGGGGTGACCTTCCTCGTCAGCGCGGCCTTCCTCACCCGTCTCGCCGTGCCGGCCCTCGTGCGCGCCCGTGCGCCCGAGCGGTTCGCCAAGGAGCTCCACGACGGATGGCGCGAGGTGCGCTCGCGCACCTGGCTCTCGGTGATGCTGCTGCGGGCGATGCTCGTGCTCTGCCTCGTCATCGCCCCCTTCCAGGTGCTCGGACCGATCGCCCTGCGCGACCAGGGCTACAGTCCGCTCGCCTGGGGCATCGTCTCGGGCGTCTTGAGCGGCGGCATGCTGCTCGGGGCGGGCGTCGCCCTCCGCTACCGACCGCGGCGGCCGATGGTGACGGTGACGCTGACCGGCAGCCTCGCCGTCTTCGCCCCGCTGACGCTGGCCCTCGGCGGCGGCCCGCTCGCCCTCGCCGTGGTCCAGGGCCTGCGCGGCATCGGCGTCGGCGTCCTCGTCGCCGTGTGGAACACGACGATCCAGTCCCAGGTCCCCCGCGAGGCGCTCGGCCGCGTCACGGCGTGGGACTGGATGGCCTCGCTCGCCCTGTGGCCGGCCGGCCTGGCGATCGCCGGCCCCGCCAGCGAGGTCCTCGGCGTGACGGCGGCGAGCTGGCTCTCGGCCGGCCTCGGCGTCGTCGCCTCGCTCTGGGTGCTCCTCGTGCGCGACGTCTGGCGCCTCAGGCCGGCGGCCGCCCTGCGCCCCGCTGATCCCGAGCCGACCGCGGCGGGACCGTCCGGACGGGGCGCGGCGGAGGCCTGACCGGCGCCGGCCCAACCGGCGCAGGCTTAACCGCCGCCGGGCCGCTCCCTCATCGTCCACTCACATCGGTGCGCGACACTGGCGGCGTCATGAAGGACCGACGCCTCAAGCAGCGACAGCGACTCCGCCAGGCTTTTCTCGACGGCGGCGGCCGCGACGAGCTCGTGAGGGACGCGCGTGACACTCCCCCGCCAGCCGCGGGCATCCCCCAGTCCACAGGCCCGCGGCACATCCCTGCCGATGCCCTGAAGCCAGAGTGTCCCGATGACTCCCCCCACCAGCGCGCTCGTGCGGACCACGGCACCACTACGGCCGCCGCCGCATCTCCATCTCCTTCGAGGGTCCGGCCCGCGACACCGGGTCCCTCTTGAGCCGAAGGGCGCAGTCCGTGCCGGACTGCGCCCTTCGGCGCCCCCTCCCCCTACGGGCCGTGCCGGGCCAAGGATGATCCCTCATGAGCGAGCACGTCGAGTTCGTCTGCTCCATCTGTGGCGAGGAGTTCGCGGTCGGCGACGACACTCTGCGCGATCCGACTCGCCTCCTGCTCTGCCCGTGCTGCGGGGCGACCGGGGTCGAGCCCTGGGACCCGTTCGGAGAACGGGCGCGCCCGGCGACCGGGCGCGCCGCCTGAGACGGGGACGCGCGCACCCGGACTCCCCGCGGCCGCGCGGCGCCTGAGCGCCACACGGCGTCGCGTCCCGGGGCGCCGCCCGGCCCCGCGCGGCTCAGTGCGCCGCCCGGCGGCCCCCGCCGGAGTAGGCGAGCACGTCCCCCGTGACGCCAAGCGCGAACCAGAGGATGCCGAAGCCCTCGAGACCGTCGTACCAGTTCGCCGCCACCATGTAGCCAAGCGTCGTCCACGGCAGCAGCAGGAAGCCGAGGAGCGGCCAGATGAAGGTGTCGTAGGCCCGCTCGAGCCAGTCGCTGAAGACCCAGATGATGAACAGCGCGAAGCGCGGCCCGATCAGGCCCAGCGCCAAGAGTGCACAGCACGGCATCGAGTCCCTCCTCGGACGATCGGCGTCAGGTCGTCAACCTACCACGGCGCGGCCGAGTCGGCGTCCGGCGACGGGCGCGGCCGAGTTGGCGTCCGGCGACGGCCGGCGCAGAACGGCTCAGCCGGTCGCGGCCTCCGCCGGCGCGCCCACCGGCCGCTCGGCCTGCCCGGGGAAGTGGAGCGCCTTGTACCCGACACCGCGCACGGTACGGATCGCACCGGGGCGGCCGAGCTTGCGTCGTACCTGGGCGATGTGGACGTCCACGGTCCGCGTCCCGCCCGGGAACTCCATGCCCCAGACGTCGGCGAGCAGCCGCTGTCGCGTCACGACCTGGCCGGCGCGCTCGGCCAGGTAGCGCAGCACCTCGAACTCGCGCGCCGTGAGCTCGACGTGGCGGCCGGCGACCACGACGTCATGCTCGGCCACGTGGATCTCGATGTCCTGAAGGACGAGGTCGCGCCGGGCACGGCCGCGGGTCCTGCGCAACACCGCGTCGACGCGCGCCACGACTTCGCGGGCAGTGAAGGGCGACCGCACGTAGTCGTCCGCGCCCGCCTCCAGCCCGGTCACGCGTTCGGCCTCGTCGTCGCCCGGGCTCACGACGATCACCGGTACGGTCACCCGCGCCCTGATCGCGCGACAGGCACCGACACCCGAGCTCTCCGTCAGGGCGAGGAGCACGAGGTCGTAAGGGCCGCGCAGGGCCGCGGCGACTCCCTCGTCGGCCCCCCGCACGCGCTCGGTGGAGAAGCCCTTGGCCCCCAGCGCTCGCGCCAGGGTCGTCGATGCGAGCGCGCCGTCCTCGACCAGCAGCACGGCCCCGGCGTGCCGGGGAGCATGACCGTCTTCCGTTCCCAGGCTCCGGCGTCCAGGTCGTCCGGGAGCGACCATGGGACCACCTCCTCCCGTGCATGCCGTCGTGACCGGCGTCGCCGGCGTCTATCGACGTGTTCCTTCCGTAAGGGCGGCGAAAACCGTTACACGACCCTGGAGGCCGGACGACGACGAGGAGAGGGATGGCGCCGGGGCCGCCCTGAGGCGGCCCCGGCTGTCCGCTCGGCGGGATCACGCGGGCCGCACAGGAGGCCCGCTGACGGCCGGTGCTCGGTGGGGCCGCACCGACTCTCGAGACCGGCCCGGCGATCTGGGGGGTGACCGCCGCCGCCTCTTGATGCCCCCCATCTTGGGGCGCAGAGAGAGCTTGCCCCCCCGATATGAACCCGCTGTGAAGCGGCGTTGCGTTTGGTCGAGGGCGGGTTAAGCCGTCCTCCCCCGCCCGGCGCCCAGTCAGCGCCGGTCGTCGTCTGCGAACAGCGCCAGGTACTCGCCGTAACCCTCACGCTCGAGAGCGTCGCGCGGGATGAACCGGAGGGCGGCGGAGTTCATGCAGTAGCGCTGTCCCGTCGGCGCGGGACCGTCGCTGAAGACGTGACCGAGATGCGAATCGGCCACCGCGCTGCGGACCTCGACGCGGGGGAGCACCAGCTTCCAGTCCCTGCGGGTGACCACGGCGGAGGGGTCGATGGGACGGGTGAAGCTCGGCCATCCCGTCCCCGAGTCGTACTTGTCTGTCGAGCTGAACAGCGGCCGACCGGAGACGACGTCCACATACAGCCCTTCGCGGTGCTCGTCCCAGTACTCGTTGTCGAAGGCCGGCTCGGTGCCCTCGCGCTGCGTCACGTCGTACTGGTGGGGCGTGAGACGGGCACGGAGCTCGGCGTCGTCCTTGGTGAAGGTGCTCGGCTCGGCGGGTCCTGCCCCGGCTCGAGTCGACGGTGAGTCGTCGGTCACGGGTCTCTCCTTGATGGCACGGCAAGCGACACGTCCATCGTGCCCGGGGACCCGCGACGGTACGCATCGGGCGCCGCACGGCCTGGTGGCCCACGCGCGAGAGGGAGCACGGCCGGCGGAAGACGAGGCGCGCCGCGCCTTGGTGCCGCCTTACTCCGGCAGCGCCAGTGCCCGGGCGCTGAACGCCGCGAACACGGCCTCGTCGTCCTCGGCGACGAGGTAGGCGCCGAGTTCGTCGATCACGCCGGCGAGGTCGGGCTGCATCCCTGCAGCCTGATCGACCGTGAGGCCGGCCTGACGCGCGGCCTCCTCGAGGAGCGCGTAGCGGCGGTGAAGGGTGCGTGCGTTCTCGAGGAAGGAACTCCAGGCGGCCGTGTACTCGGCGCTGTACTCCTCTTCCTCGTCTCCGTCGGTTTCCTCTTCCTCTTCGACCGGCGCGGCCTCGCCGGACTCCGCGCTCTCATCGTCCGGCATGGTCTCGTCTGCCGCTTCGGTCTCGTCTGCCGCTTCGGTCCCGCGCGCCGGTGTGGCCTCGTGGGCCGGCTCGCCGGTCTCGCCTCCGGCTCCGGTGAGCTCGCCCGCCGGCTCTCCGATCTCGGGCCCACCGCCGGCGATCTCGCCTACCGACACATCCGGCCCACCCGCCGGCACGACCGCGTCGGCCGACGAGCCGGCCTCGAGCCGTTCGTACTCGTCGGCCGAGGCGCGCCTGAACTCGCCCTCCGCGGCGAGGAACTCCTGCGTCGCGGCGCTGAATCCGGCGGCGGCCTGGCCGACCGCCATCATCGCCGCGATCGGCTGCGGCACGTCGGAGGCCGCCGGCGGCCGCGCGCAGCGCGCACAGCCGCCGGCGGCCTCCACGAGCCCCCCGCAGCCGTCGCAGCGCTTGAGCACGCCCGGCATCGGCATGCCGGCGAACGCCGGAAGCACCGGCAGCCGGCGCACGACGAGCGTGCCGCCGGCGAGGTCGCCGAGCCTCTGCCGCCGCCTCGTCACCATGACCACGAGCGCCCCCGGCATGCCGGCGAAGATGAGATCGAAGGGCTTGAGCACGTTGCGGACGATGGCGCCGCGCCAGCCACAAGAGCCCCCGTCGGCGGCGCGCACGACCTCGAGACCGAGGACGTACTTGCCCAGCGTGCGGCTCCAGAGCGCCTCGGCCAGCGTGCCGTAGACGATCAGGCCTCCTTGCGCGGCGACCTGCAGCCGGAAGCCGAAGTCGGTGGCCAGGTAGTCGCTCAGCGCCGTCCAGTCGAGCACGCTCGGTGGGTCCGGCACCTCGGCACCGGCGATGGTGAAGAGGGCGAACGCCGCCGCCGCCACGAGGAAGGAGTCGATGAGGTAGGCAATGGCGCGCAGGATCACGCCCTGCGGCAGCAGGTAGGGCCGTGCGACTGTTCTGTCCTCTGTGCCCGCCATGTCCCGTGCGCGCCCCCGGGGCGCCGGCCCATCGTACCGCAGGCGCAGGTCAGGGCGCTCACGCGCCATGTCGGGTGGCCGCGACCAGGCGCGCGACGGCTGGCGGTGGCGGCGACCCGAGCGTCGGGCGGCCGCCAGCGACGACGACCGGAGCGTCAGGCGCCCGACTCGCGCTCGAAGCGCTCGAGGTACGCGCGGAACTCGGCTTCGAGAGCGTCGCCGTCCGGGCCGAGCGGCCGCTCCGGCCCCACAGTCGACTCGCCGGCAGGCGCAGCCCCTGGCTCGTCGGTCGGCGGCGGCGCGTGAGTCGGCGGCGGCGGTTCATCGACGAGCGCCGCCGGAGATGCGTCGGCCGCCGTGAGCGACCCGTCGACACGGGGCGCGGGGGAGCTCCCGGGTGCGACCGCCGCGGCGTCTGACGCCGCCGCCCGCTCCACCGCACCGGCGTCCTCGCCGGGGCCGGCGTCTCGCGCCCCCGCCTCGCGCCCGCTCGACACGGCCGCGACGGCGGCCCGCACCAGCTCGCACGTCCATGGGTCGGCGAAGGCGTCCTGGAGGTGCGCGACCCCGGCGTGCCCGAGCGCCACCAGCTCGTCGGCCGCCGTCCGCCGCAGATCGTCCGGGCCGCGACCGGCGAGTACGTCGTAGAAGCCGTCGGCCTTGTCGCCGTCGTCCATCCGGTCGACGGCGTCCAGAGCGCGGGACGCCGTCGGTTCGAGACCCGTCAAGGCGACGTCGAGCAGACGTGCGACGACCCGCGGCCCCGTGTCGGCGAGCATGCTGATGACGTCGTCGAGCAACGGTGCGGTCAGTTCCGTCTCCGGCAGGTCGAGCAGCGCGACCAGCGCCTCGTCGTCGCTGTCGTCGTCGAGAGCGTCCAGGAGGTCGTCGATCGCTTCGGCCGCGTACTCCTCGTCCTCCAGAGTCGGGGCGTCGCGGTAGATGCCCACCAGCTCGGCGGCGAGCGCTCTCAGGGGGACGCCGTCGTCCATGTGCCTCCCGCGTGACGCGACCGGCCGGCCGTGACGGCCGACGGCGCCATCGTACTGCAGGCACCGGGGGGCCGCGACAGACTGCGGCATCAGACGACGGGGTCGCGACCCGCCGCAGCGCCCGGCGCCTCGAGGATCAGCCGGACGCGTCGGCCGCCCCGGCGGCGGTCAGCAGCCCCTCGATGTCGAGCGGGTCGACCGACATGAGTACCTCTCCCTCGGCGCCGCGCGGCCACTCGGCCTCGGGCCGGTCCCAGTACAGCTCGAGACCGTTGCCGTCCGGGTCATGGAGGTAGACCGCCTCGCTGACGGCGTGGTCCGCGGCGCCCTCGATCGGGTGCCGGTGCTCGCGCAGACGCACGAGGGCGCGGCCCAGCGCGGCGCGCGTCGGGTAGCGGATCGCGACGTGGTACAGCCCCGTCGAGCCGCGCGGCGGCGGCGCGCCCCCACGCGACTCCCAAGTGTTGAGTCCGATGTGGTGGTGGTAGCCGCCGGCGGAGAGGAAGGCGGCCTGCCCGCCGAGTCGCGCCGTCACGTCGAAGCCGAGCACGTCGCGGTAGAAGGAAACCGCGCGCTCGAGGTCGGCCACCTTCAGATGCACGTGGCCGATCGCGGTGCGCGGGTCGGGCTTCAGGCGGTCGTCGTTGGTCACCCGCGCCTCCCGCGGCGTTTGACGAGCTCCCTCCGTATATGCCCCGTGCTCAGAGCTCCCAGAACAGCTCGTAGCCCGGCGCCGGCGCGACGCCCGCGGCCGCGCCGGCCTCGGCCCAGGCGTCGCCCAGGTCGAGGAGCAGGTCGTCCCTGAAGCGCGGCCCCGTGAACTGCAGGCCGAAGGGCACGCCGTTGGGCGCGACGCCCGCCGGAACGGTCAACGCCGGGTGGCCGGTCAGGTTCTGGACCTGGGTGTTGTAGGCGTCGTCCGAGGTGCGCTCGGCCTCGATGCCGGGCCGGCTCCCGTTCGCGTAGAAGCCCTCGCTCGGCATGGTCGGTGAGACGAGGACGGTGTCCGCGCCCAGCAGCTCGTCGAGGGCGCGCACGTAGGCGAAGCGGCGGCGGCGCGCCGCAAGGTACTCCTCCAGGGTGATCTTGAGGCCGTGCTTCATCGCGGCGTGGAAGGCCGGGTGGAGGCGCTCGCCCTCGCGCTCGATCCACTCGCTGCCGAGTAGGTGGGCCTGCTCGCAGGTCGCGATCGTCGCCCAGTCGTCGTCGGCGTTGGCGTCGCCGACGTCGGCGCCGACCAGCACCTCCACGGCGGCGAGCGGCTCCACCTCGAAGCCGAGGTCGCGCTCGAGCCGCTCCGCGGCGACGGCGAAGAGGTCGGCGACGGCGCTCGGCAGCGGGCCCCACTCGACGAGCCGCGGTGCGGCCAGGACGCGCGAGGGCCGGGACCTCGTGCGGGCGGCGATCGCCGGCGGCGCGGGCAGCGCTGTCGGGTCGCCGGCCGCCGGCCCGGCCATCACCGTGAGCAGAAGCCGCACGTCGTCGGGCTCCACCCCCAGGGGGCCGTGGGTGGAGAAGTCGATCCAGCCGGGGATGGGGTCGCGGGCGATGACGCCGTTGGTCGGCTTCAGGCCGTACAGACCGCAGTACGCTGCAGGGATGCGGACCGAGCCGCCGCCGTCGGTGGCCGTGGCGAAGGGGACCATGCCGGCGGCCATGGCGGCGGCGGAGCCGCCGCTCGAGCCGCCGGGCGACCACTCGATCGCCCACGGGTTGTGCGTCGCGCCGAAGAGGCGGTTGGCGGTGAACCCCTCGAAGCAGAACTCGGGGATGTTCGTCTTGCCGACGGCGATCGCACCGGCGGCCCGGAGCCGCGCGACGACCATGTCGTCGCTTGTCGCCGGCGGCGCGTCGGCGAGCACGAGCGAGCCCTCGGTGGTCGAGAGCCCGGCGAGGTCGCTGGTCTCCTTGACGAGGAAGGGGACGCCGGCCAGCGGGCCGAGGCGCTCGCCCCGGCGCGCGCGCCCGTCGAGGGCGCGCGCCTCCGCGAGCGCCTCCTCCGCGCGCAGCTTGACGACCGCGTCGATCTCGCCGTCGAGGCGTTCGATCTGCGACAGCGCCCGCTCGACGAGGGCGACCGCCGAGAGGCGCCCGTCGCGGACCCGCTCGCTGAGTTCACGGATCATGCGTACTCCTCTCGGTCGTCGGCTCCGTCACCCGCAGCCCGAGCCGCGCGGAGCGCCGCCCCGGCGAGAGACGCGCCTGGCGGGCGCGGGCTCTGACGGTCGTCATCACCCGGCACCGTACGACACTCGTGCCCCCGCCGCCAGAGCTGCGGAGGTCCCCGCGTCGGTGATTGGACCCAGAGCGCGAGACCCGGGCGACGCGCTCAGATACGCCGCCGACGGGTACACAGCGCGTGACCCGAGGAGGCCGCCGTGGACGAGCACCCCGTCATCGTGATCGGCGCCGGCACGGCCGGCAGCCAGGCGGCGCGGGCGCTCGGCCGGGCCGGCCGCTCCGTCGTCCTCGCCGAGCGGGACATCGCGGGCGGAACCTGTCTCTGGCGCGGCTGCGTCCCCAAGAAGGCGCTCTACATGGCGGGCCGCGTGCTGCACCAGGTCCGTGACTCCGGCATCGTGAGCATCACGGCGCCGCCGGGGACGCGCGAGACCACCGGCCGCATGGCAGGCCACGGAGGGGCCCCAAAGGACCTCGACTGGACCCGCACGCGTGGTCGGCAGGCGGAAGTGATGCGCACGTACGCCGGCGACCAAGAGGCTATCCTGCGCAACGCCGGTGTCGAGGTCGTACACGGAGCGGCGCGCTTCGCCGCGCCGGACGCCGTCGAGATCGCGGGTGACGTGCGGCGCGGCGCGCACATCCTCGTCGCCACCGGCGCGCGCCCCGTCATCCCGCCGATCCCCGGCGGGGAGCTCATGGACACGAGCGACGACGCCCTGTTCTACGACGAGCTGCCGGCGGCCCTCGTCGTCGTCGGCGGCGGGTACGTCGCCATGGAGATGGCGGCGATCTACGCCGCCTTCGGCACGGAGGTGCGCGTGCTCGTGCGCGGTGAGCGCGTGCTGATGGGCTTCGACCCCGAGTGCGCGCAGTTCGTCGTCGACGGCCTGCGCGCCCGCGGAGCCGACGTCCGCTTCCGCAACGAGGTGCAAGAGGTGCGCGGCGCGCCGGGGGCGCTCACCGTCGTCACCGTCGACGGCGAGGGCCGCGAGCGGACCTTCGCGACGGAACGCGCGCTCGCCGCCACCGGGAGGCGGCCGGATCTGGGCGACCTCGACCTCGCCGCCGGCGGGGTCAAGGTCGACGGCCGCGGCCGCCCGCTCCTCGACGAGGACCTGCGCAGTACGAGCAACCCCCGCGTCTGGTTCGCCGGCGACGCGGCCGGAGGCATCCAGCTGACCCCCGTGGCCGGCTACGAGGGTCGCCGGGTCGCGGAGGCCATCCTCAGCGGGCGACACTCGGGCGGCCGGCACGACGCCGGCCCGACGGGCGTCATCCCTCCCCCGGTCATCCCTTCGACCTGCTTCACCGTCCCGGAGGTGGCGCGCGTCGGCCTGCTCGAGTCGGAGCTCGCCGCCCGCGGCGCCCCGTACAAGGTCGCCCGCGGCGGCTTTGAGTACACGGCCCAGGCCATCATCCGCGACGAGCGGCCAGGGCTCGTCAAGCTTCTCTTCGACGGCGACGACCGGCTCGTCGGCGGCCACCTCGCCGGGCCGTCGGCGGGCGAGCTCATCTACGCGCTCTCGATCGCCGTGCAGGCCGGAGCCACGATCGCCGACCTGCAGCGTGCGCGAGCAGTCCATCCGACACTCGCCGAGGCGATCTCGTGGGCGGCGTCGTCGCCGCAGACGGTCGAGCCGGGCGGCAGAACGCCCGGCTGAGACCCCGCCGCTCGCCGAGCATCCGGGGCGCCGGTCGGCGGAGCTCCGCGCGGCTACCCGACCAGGTCGGCGTACTCCTCGTGCCGCTCGACGTACTTGGCCATGTAGGGGCATCGAGGCACGACGCGCAGACCCTCCTCGCGGGCATCGTCGAGGGCCCGCTTCGCCAGCCGGCCGGCGAGACCGCGACCCCCGAACTCGGGATCGACCTCGGTGTGGGTGAGGACGCGGTGGCCGTCCTCGTCGCGATACCCGGCGAGGCCGGCACGCCGGTCGTCTACATACACCTCGTACTGCTGCGCGGCGGCGTCGTGCCCCACGCGCACCACTTCTTCGCTCATGAGGTCCCCTCGTCGTCTTCGTCGGAGAGCGCGCCCGTCTCCGGCGCACTCAGCGCCGCGAGCGCCGTCACCGTTCGCCAGTTCCTGGTCGTGGCACCGGTGCCGAGCTTACGCTCGAAGAACGCGTTCGTCAGCTTGCTGCGGCCGTAACCTTGCGGCAGCTGGAGATAGACGACGGGTGCGGCGAGCGGGGGCGAGCCGACGAAGGCGGCGCGCTCGCCCTCCACGGCCGGCAGCTGGAGCCCCCGGAAGGCGGCCTCGTAGACCGCGCTGTAGGCCGCCGCGGTCGCCTCGCCGAACTCGTCCTCGCCGGCCGCCGTGAGCAGGAACGTCGCGTACAGCGAGCGCACATCGACACCTGACTCGGCGCGGAACGGCTTCGCAACCACGACCTCGGCCATGGCCTCGCCTGTCAGCACCAGCACGGCGACGCGCGGGCCGAGGTCGCGCTCGATGCGCACCTCGATCGCGGCGGCAAGCCTCGCTGCCGCGGCGACGGAGTCCTCTTGTGTCGCAGCTCCGTCTGCCTCGAACACGACGTTGCCACTCTGCAGGTAGGTCCGCACATGGCGCAGCCCCAGGCCCTCGAGGCTGCGCCGCACGTCCGCCATCAGCAGCGTGCGGCCGGCGACGTTCACGGCTCTCAGCATGGCGACGTAGGTGGTCATGCGAGCTCTGTACCCCGCAGCGCGGGAACGGCGGCGGCCTCCCTGCGGAGACGCCCCCGTCCCGGCGCTGCGGTACCCCCGCGCCGGCGCCCTACGGAGGCGGCATGGATGACCGACTCAGCAGCGGATGGCCCGCGGGCGCGCCGGCGACGTAGGATACCGGCCGTGAGTGAAGCCGACCTCATCCTCGCCCTCGACCAGGGCACGACCAGCTCGCGGGCGGTGCTCGTTGACGGTGAGGGCGCGATCGTCGCCTCCGCCCAACAGGAGCTGACCCAGCACTACCCGCGGCCGGGGTGGGTCGAGCAGGACCCGAACGAGATCTGGGCGACGCAGCGCGACACGGCACGGGCGGCGCTGGCGCAGGCCGAGGCAGGGCCGGAGCGCATCGCCGCGATCGGCATCACCAACCAGCGCGAGACGACCATCGTCTGGGACCGCGCCACCGGGGAGCCGGTGGCGCCGGCGATCGTCTGGCAGGACCGACGCACCGCCGAGGCGTGTGACGAACTGCGCCGCGGCGGGCACGAGCCGCTCGTGCGGCGCACGACTGGGTTGCTCTTCGACCCCTACTTCTCGGCCACCAAGCTGCGCTGGATCCTCGACGCAGTGCCCGACGGGATGCGCCGGGCGCGAGCGGGCGAGCTCGCCTTCGGCACCGTCGACTCCTGGCTCATCTGGAACCTGACCGGCGGCCGCAGCCACCTCACGGACGCGACGAACGCCTCGCGGACGCTGCTCTACGACATCGCGCACGGCCTCTGGAGCGACGAGATGCTCGCGCTGTTCGGCGTGCCGCGCGAGGTGCTGCCGCAGGTCTGCGACAGCTGCGGCGCGATCGCCGAGACCGACCCGGGCGTCTTCGGGGCGGCCATCCCGATCGCCGGCGTCGCCGGCGACCAGCAGGCCGCCCTGTTCGGCCAGGCGTGCACGTCCCCCGGCCTCACGAAGGTGACCTACGGCACCGGTTGTTTCCTCCTGCTCCACGTCGGCGACGACCCGGTCGCGGCGCCGAACGGGCTCGTCACCACGGTGGCGCTGCAGCGCGCCGGCCGGCGCACCTACGCGCTCGAGGGTTCGGTCTTCGTCGGGGGCGCCGTCGTGCAGTGGCTGCGCGACGGCCTCGGGCTGATCGCGAGCGCCAAGGAGGTCGGGGCCCTCGCCGAGTCGGTCGACTCGAGCGCCGGCGTGTGCTTCGTCCCCGCGCTCACCGGCCTCGGCGCCCCGCACTGGGACCCGCAGGCGCGGGGTGCGATCCTCGGCCTCACGCGCGGCACGACCGCGGCCCACGTCGCCCGCGCCGCGCTCGAGGGCATCGCCTTCCAGGTCGCCGACCTCGTGTCGGCCATCGAGGAGGGCTCGCACCTGAAGCCGCTGGAGGTGCGAGCGGACGGCGGCGCGAGCGGCTCCGACCTCCTGCTGCAGGCGCAGGCCGACCTGCTCGGCGTGCCGGTGCGGCGCGCGGCGCAGCCCGAGTCCACGGCGCTCGGCGCCGCCTACCTCGCCGGCCTCGCCGTCGGGCTGTGGCAGGACGAGGCCGAGGTGGCCGGGCTGTGGCGGGCCGCGCGGCGCTTCGAGCCGCGGCCCGCCACCGACGTCGTCCGCCGCCGCGACGACTGGCGCCGCGCCGTCGAGTGCGTGCGCGCCTTCGGCAGCCCCGACCGTCGCCGACTGACCGCGGGCCCGGCGTCACGCGCAGTGCGCAGGGTGCGGCGCAAGAGTCCCGGCGACCATCGTCGCCCACTCCATCCGCCACGACGATGAGACCATCTGCGTTCCAGCTGGTCAGGTCCGATCGGCGGACGCTCGGCTTCACGGTCCGCCGCGACGGCGAGGTCGTCGTGCGGGCGCCGCGGCGCGCGCGCGAGGCGGACGTGCTGCGGTCGGTCGCCGGTCGCGCCGACTGGATCGTGCGCAAGCGGCGCGAGTTCGCCGAGTCCGCGGCGCGCACCCCGCCGCTCCGCTACGAGGAGGGCGAGACCCATCTCTACCGGGGCCGGCCGTGCGCACTGACGATCGAGCGCGGCGAGGCCGAGAGCGGTGCGCCTCGTCGGCGACGCCTTGCGGGTCACGGTGCGCGCCGACGCCCCGCCGGGCGCACGTCAAGGACCTGCTCGACGCGTGGTACGTGCGCCGCGCGCGACGCCACCTGCCCGCGAGGCTGGACGCGTGCTGGGCGACCTTCCCCGCCGACGGCCACCACCGGCCCACGCTGCGGCTCAAGCACATGCGCACCCGGTGGGGCAGCATGTCACCCAAAGGCAACATGTCGCTGCGGCTCGACCTCATCCGCGCCCCCGACGAGTGCATCGACTACGTGATCCTCCACGAGCTCTGCCACCTCGTGCACCCGAACCACGGGCGCGAGTTCTGGGCGCTCGTCGAGCAGCTCGTCCCGGACTGGAAGCGCCGCAAGCGCCTGCTCGAGTCGCTCCCGTCCTGACGGGGAAGAGCTGACCCAGGAAGCCGGCGGAGGACCCACACGGGCCCACGAGTGAGGCGTCGGCACGGCGCTCGCTCCGGGAGATGCTCGGGTGGATGGAGGACGCGGGAGTCGACCTCGTCTGGGTGCTCGCCGACAACCCCGATGCCGAGGCCTTCTACGCCGCCTCCGGCTTCCAACACGGCGACGAGGGCGAACAGGGCATCCTCATGCTGCTCGATACGACCCGCGACGGCGGCCGCGCCTGAGCCGGGGACCACGCTGCTACACTCGACCGGCACGGTCGGTAGCGGCGAGGAGGCGGACGTGGGCACTGAGCAGAAGGCGCGGCCTGGAGTGTGGCGCACATCGACGAGATCCCGTTCGAGGAGGGCTCCTCACCGGGCACCGAGTGGAAGCCGGTCCGGCGCTTCTTCGACGTCGCCTCCTTCGGGACCAACCTGTCGCGGGCAACGTACGCCGGCGACGTCCTCACCCACGATCACGACGAGACGGAGGCGAACCACGAGGAGCTCTTCCTCATCGTCAGCGGGCACGCGACCTACCGCGTCGACGGCGAGGAGATCGACGCGCCGGCGGGCAGCTTCCTCTGGGTGCCCGACCCGGCCACCGTCCGCGGCGTCGTGGCCAAGGAGCCGGGCACGGTCATGTTCGTCGTCGGCGCCGAGGTCGGCGCGGCGTTCGAGCCGTCGGGCTGGGACACGGAGCCGCTGCCGGAGTGACCGGCGCGGCGCGGCCGAGCTGAGCGCGTCGGGCCGCGGCGGTCGCGAGACACCGCTCGTCTCCTGCTCGCCGCAGGCCGTGCCGGCGCTCGTCAGGCGTCACGCCTCTCGGCGTCCCCGAAGAGCACCGCCGGCAGCCCGCGCGCCCACTCGCGCACGGCGTCCCAGTGACGGCCGTCGCCGGGCGTCGCGCCGATGACGAGCATCACGAAGAGCTTCTCGAAGAGGTTCATCTTCGTGAGGTCGAGGGCGCCGGCGAAGAACGCGGCCTGGCGCGGGCGCACCGGCGCCGTCGCCTTGAGCACGTCGCCCAGGTAGTGCGACGGCAGGGCGTAGCGCTGGCGACAGGTCAGCTTCTCCGGCCGCGCCGGCGCCTTCACCAGCCACGAGTCCTTGACGATGGGCACGCCGTCGACGGCGTCGCCCCCGTCGTCGGTCAGCGAGGCGGCGGTGATGAAGTAGGCGACGGGCACGGCGGCCAGCGCGTCGCGCCGTGCCTTCACGAACTTCACCGCCTCCTTGTGCCAGCCGAAGATCATCGGGCCGCCGACCACGACGGCGTCGAAGCCCGCCGTCGACGCGGCGTCCGCCACGCTCCGCGCCTCGGCCTCGCAGCCGGCCGCGCGCAGCTCCTCGGCCACCGTCTCGGCCACCTTGGCCGTCGACCCGTGCCTCGTCGCGTACGCCACCAGCACGCGGCGGCCCGTCGCCGCCTCTGCTTGTGCTTCCACTCCGCTCCTCCCCGCGTCTGCCGCACCGTCCGGCGCCACCCTAGCCCGATTCTCGCCGGCTGTCCCGTTCTAGCCCGAGTCGCCGGCTGTCTCGTTGGGCGGTGACGAGCGGGGTCGGTGCGTACGCCATCTACGGCCCCGCGGGAACTGTCGCGAGTTCGACGACCTCAGCGGGCAGGCACGAAGCCGCCGTCGGCGGCGCGGGCACAGGCGGAACGGGACTGCCCGAGCCGCGCCCGGGGCATGAGGACGTCACGGCCAGGCACCCACAAGGAGAGACGCCATGGCGACGATCAAGCAGACCATCGTGCCGCACCTCTGGTTCGACAAGGAAGCCAGGGAGGCAGCCGAGTTCTACACGTCGATCTTCAAGGGCTCACGGATCACCAACGTGACGACGATCCACGACACACCTTCGGGATCGGCGGACATCGTGAGCTTCGAGCTCTTCGGCCAGGAGTTCATGGCCATCAGCGCGGGACCGCTGTTCAAGTTCAACGAGTCGATCTCGTTCATCGTCCGCTGCGAGACGCAGGCGGAGATCGACTACTACTGGGAGAAGCTCACCGCCGGCGGCGGGGAGGAAGGCCAGTGCGGTTGGCTGAAGGACAAGTACGGCCTCTCGTGGCAGGTGGTCCCCGCGGCCATGGACGAGATGATGGCCGAGGAGGACCCCGAGGCGCGGGCGCGGGTCACCCAAGCCTTCCTGAAGATGACCAAGTTCGACATCGCCGCGCTGCAGCGGGCGCACGACGGGGAGTAGGCGACGCGACGAGGGGCGGGCGCCGACGCCGTCGGCGCCCGCCCCTCGTCTGCGTCATCGACCGCGTCGCGGCAGGCGCCCGCCGACTGCTCTCCCGCGGCCTCGCTCAGCACGCGCAGCTCCGCGGCCTCGTCGTCCTCGCGCACTAGCGGCTCGAGGTAGCTCACCGACTCGACGACGTCCTGCTTGGGCGGGATCGCGATGGCCGCGACGGTGGCCGCGCCGACTGCGCCGGCGGCCACCCAGATCGCGGGGACCATGCCGTCGACGAACGCCTGCGGGCTCACGTAGCTGCCGGCGGCCGCGAACACGCTCGCCAGCACGGCGACGCCGAAGACGCCGCCGACCTCGCGGATCGTGTTGTTGACGCCCGAGGCCTTGCCCTCTTCGCTGCGCCGCACCGCCGAGAGCACCAGGCTGGCGACCGGGGCGAAGTAGAGCGACATGCCGGTCCCGCCCATGACGAACGCCGGCACGAGCTCGCCGTACGGCACCGTCGGCGTCGCGACCGCGGCGATCCACGCCATGCCGCCGGCCATCAGCGCCATGCCGGCGACGATGAGCGGCCGAGCGCCGATGCGGTCGCTGAGCACGCCGGCGATCGGGCGCCACGAGGATCGGCATCGCCGTCCAGGGCAGCGTCCGCAGCCCTGCCTCGAGCGGCGAGTAGCCCTGCACGACCTGGAAGAACTGGGCGAGCAGGAAGATGGCGCCGAACATCCCGAAGCTCATGAGCAGCGAGGTGACGTTGGCGGCCGCGAACGACGCGGTGACGGAAGAAGCGCATCGGCACCATGGGCGTCGCGCGTGCGCAGCTCCCAGAGGACGAACGCCGCGATCAGCACGGCGCCGGCGACGATGGGGCCGGCGACGCCGAGGCTCGTCCAGCCGTGCTCGTTGCCGCGCACGAGGCCCCAGACGATGCCCAGGAGGCCCGTACTCGCCAGGGCGAGCCCGGGCAGGTCGAGCGAGCGGTTGGGGCCGGTCGTCTCGGTGAGGCGCATCCGGGCGATGGGCAGCAGCACGATGCCGATGGGCACGTTGAGCCAGAAGATCCACTGCCAGGAGAGGCCCTCGACGACGGCGCCGCCGACGACCGGGCCGATGGCGACGGCGAGGCCGGAGATGCCGCCCCAGACGCCGAGGGCGAGCCCTCGGCGGGCGGGCGGCACGGCGGCCGAGAGGATCGTCAGCGTCAGCGGCGTCACCACGGCGCCGCCGACGCCCTGCAGGGCGCGCGCCGCGATGAGCGTCTCGATGCTCGGCGCCAGCGCCGCCAGCGCCGAGCCCAGCGTGAACACCGCGAGGCCGATGCCGAACATCCGCTTGCGCCCGAAGCGGTCGCCCAGCGCGGCGCCGGTCAGCAGCAGCACGGCGAAGGTCAGCGTGTACGCGTTGACCGTCCACTCCAGCCCCTGCAGCGAGGCGCCCAGCTCCTGCTTGATCACGGGCAGCGCGGTGGTCACGACCAGGTTGTCCAGCGACACCATGAACACCGCGACGCTCGTGACGATGAACGTCCAGATCGTCGTCGCTCGCTTACTCATCTCACTCATCTCCTCGCTCTCGTTCGTCTGCCGTACGTGGCGCGTGTCCGACCTGCTAGTGACTTAGCACTCGCTTACTTACGAGGGCCGAAGAAAGGGCGCCCTGCGCCCTCCGTCGGCCCCTCTGCCGCCCGGCTACTCCTGCCGCTTCCCCTCGCTCGACAGCTTCGCCTCGGCCTCGTCCCACTCGCCGTCGCCCAGGCACATGCGCGCCCAGTCGGCGTCGAGGTTGCTCAGGTCCAGCGCCGCCCCGATGTTCATCAGCATGCCGAACGACAGCCAGGGCCGGATCTCGTCGTCGCTCGCCCCGGAGGCCGACTGCACGAAGCGCACGAGGCGGATGAACTCCTCGCGGACGACCTCGCGCACCTCCTCGTCGTCGCACGCCACGTACGCCTGCATCTGCATCATGAGGAGGCTGCGGTCCTGGACCGCGCGCCGGTAGGCGTGCCCCATCGACATGAGGACGGCCTCGGTGCCGGCATCCTCGCCCGCCTCGGCCGCCGCCGTGCGGAACATCCCCACCGTGCGCTCGAAGGCGCGCCGCACCGCGGCGATGAAGAGCGTCCTTCTTGGTGCCGAAGAGCTGGAAGAGGTAGGGCTGCGAGACGCCGACCTTCTTGGCGATCGCCTCGACCGGCGTGCCGTGCAGCCCGCCGACGGCGAACTCGCGCACGGCGGCCTCGACGATCTCGCGCCGGCGCTCGTCCTTGCTCATCCGCGTTGTCGACATCTCTGCCATGACCGCTGTGTATCCTAAGCGAGCGGTCACTAAACTGTCAAGCCCATCGGCAGCGCCCCGCGGGACTCGCCGCGATGAGCGGGAAGGACCGCCGGCCAACGCCTCCTCGGCCGAGAGGTGTACTATGTGCTTCCCATCGCCCGTGGAGGGTCGGTCATGGTCAAGAAGAGTGCGTCCAAGAAGCGTGAGGCCGCCCAGGCCGACAAACCGAAGCACCGAGGCCGCGGCGCCGGCCAAGGCCGCCGAACCGTCTCCGGCCGCCGCGTCGTCTCAACTGTCCGAGCCGTCACAGGCCGCCCGCCCCGCCCGACGCCCTCGGCGCCCCTCGCCCGTGCGCATCGGCGTGCTCTCCGACACGCACGGCTACCTCGACCCGCAGGTGCTCGAGGTGTTCGCCGGCGTCCGCCACATCATCCACGCCGGCGACGTCATGGACCCGGCGATCCTGCGCGAGCTCGAGACGGTCGCCCCGGTCACCGCGGTGGCGGGCAACCTCGACCGGCCCGACGTCGTCGGCGACCTGCCGCGCCAGGTCGCGGGCGAGGTCGACGGCATCCGCTTCGTCGTCGGCCACAAGCCCAAGCGGCTGCAGAAGCGCATCGCGCGCGGCAAGCTCTCCCTCGACGACCTCGACCTCGTGGTCGCGGGCCACGAGCACGTGCCGTCGGCCGTGTGGATCGACGGCGTGCTGCACCTGAACCCGGGCACGGCGAGCTCCCCCGAGGAAGAGGACGACGGGCCTACGGTCGCCGTGGTCGAGAAGCTCCCCGCGGGTCTGAGCGTGCGCTTCGTGCCGCTGGCCCCGCGGCGGGAGCCGGCCGGCGGCTGAGGGCCGCCGGCCGCTCCGGCGTCTGCCGCGAGGTCGCAGACTGGGTGAGGGGCGGGGCGTGCATGCGCACGCCCCGCCCCTCGTCGCTTCTGCGACGCCGGCGCCGCCGGACCAGACCCACGGCCCCCGCGTCGGGCTACTTCTGCGGCGGGGGCATCTCCGGCGGCTTGTGCACGCCGATACGGTTGCCCTCCGAGTCCTTGAAGAACCCGAGGCTGCCGACCATCTCGCCCATGTACTCGACCGGCGCGAGGATCTCGCCGCCGGCCGCCGCCGCGCGCTCGAGCATGCCCTCGGCGTCGCCCTGGCCGTTCAGGTAGATCGTGGTGCCGTCCATGCTCGGCTTGTGATCCGGCATCAGCGCCAGGTCGAAGCTGACCGGGAAACGGCGGTTCCATGCTCGAAGGGTCGAAGTCCTCGGGCGGCACCTCGAGAGCGATGCCGTCCATACCTTCGGCCGGCGCGAACTTCGTCTGCAGGACGGCGCCGTAGAACTTCATCGCGCGATCGAGGTCGGTGACTGGGATGTCTGCCCAGACGATGGTGTTGTCCATTGTCGTCTCCTTGTCTGCGTTGCCCTGATGCCATTCCCCGGACGGCGCGTGCGCAGTCTTTGGCGCCGGCCCGTCTCGGGGCAGGCGGCTACGAGGCCTGTCTCAGCTCCTCGCTCCGCGTTCGCAGGCGCTCCTCCTGCTCGCGGAGCTCCGGCGTCATCGCGTCGCCGAAATCCTCGGCCTCGAACACCTGGCGGATCTCGACCTCAGTCCCGCCGTCGAAGGGGGCCCGCTTCAGCCACTCGATCGCCTCCGCCAGCGAACCCACCCGCCACAGCCAGAACCCGGCGATGAGATCCTCCGACCCGGCGAACGGCCCCGCGATCACGGTCCGCTCGTCCCCCTCGAAGCGCACCCGCGCGCCCCGGGACGTCGGGTGGAGGCCCTCCCCGGCGAGCATCACGCCCGCCTCGACCAACTGCTCGTTGAACTCGTTCATCTCGGCGAGCTCGCGCTCGGTGGGCATCGCGCCTGCCTCGGTCGCGGCGTCCGCTTTGACCAGGATCATGAATCGCATGGCGATATCTCCTTCGGTGATCCTTTCTGTACGCGCCGTACCGCGGAGATCGATGCCTCGGTCCGGCGCGACTCTCGCGTCGGGCGGCGCCGGCATGCGCCACGCCGCGCCGTCCCAGACCAGCCTTCTGTTCCCCTTCCGGGCCCGATCGGCCCGCCCTGCCCGTTGGGGGCGCTGGGGCGTGATGTACTATCGCCGCAGGGGCATCACGAGACGGGGCCGCCTCGCACGTCCGCGCGCCGGGCTTCCCCACCGACACACCGAACGGAGGCCGCGCATGACCGGCATGCTTCCCGACGACGTCCACGCGCTGACCGGCGTCGCCGACCCCCGTATCTCTCCAGACGGCACGACGGCGGCCTACGTCGTGAGCGCCGTCGACCGCGAGGCGAACGCGTACCGTGGCGCGATCTGGCTGGCGCCTCTGGACGGCTCGTCCGCGCCGCGGCGGTTCAGCTCCGGAGACAAGCGCGACGCCGAACCGCGCTGGTCGCCCGACGGCACGCGGCTCGCCTTCACCTCGAACCGCGGCGGCAAGGTCGCCCAGCTCTACGTAGTGCCCGTGAGCGGGGGCGAGGCCCGCAAGCTGACGAGCCTGAACGAGGACGTGGAGCACCCCGTCTGGTCGCCCGACGGCTCGATGGTCGCCTTCGTCTCCCGCGTGCGCGACGCCGCCTACGGCGAGGAGGACGAACGGCGCCGGCGGCCACGGCGCATCACGCGCCTCCAATACAAGCTCGAGCACGTCGGCTGGACGGTCGACAGGCCACAGCACCTCTTCGCCGTCCGGGCCGACGGGTCGGGCGGACCCGTGCAGATCACGGCCGGCGATTTCGAAGACACCGCGCCGGCCTGGTCGCCCGACGGCTCGACCATCGCCTTCGTGTCGGCCCGCCACGACGACTGGGACATCGAGCTGGCGAGCGACGTGTACCTCGTCGACGCGCCCGACCTCGGCGCCGGCGACGCGGCCCGCGGCGACGGCTCGAGCGACGCGGCTGGCGGCGACAGCTGGAGCGACGCGCACGAACCCCGCCGGCTGACGCAGGGCGGCGGGCAGATCGTGCGCGTCGCCTGGTCGCCGGACGGAGCCCGCCTCGCCGTCCTCCGCTACCCCGGGGTCTTCGACGACCCGAAGCACACCCAGGTCGCGGTCGTCGACGCCGGCACCGGCGAGATCACACTGCTCACGGAGGCCCTCGACCGCAACTGCGACCCCTACCCGACGCCCCGAGAGCCCGCCTGGGACGGCGACCACCTCGTCTTCCTCGTCGAGGACGCCGGCAACACCCACCTCTACCGCGTCGCGGCCCCAGGGGCGGTGGCGCCGGAGCTGCTCGTCGGCGGCGAGCGCGTGCTCACCGGTTTCGACGCCGTCGCCGGGCGCCTCGTCTTCACGGCGACCGGACCCACGATGCTGCCCGAGCTCTTCGTCTCCGACGTGCCCGGCGGGCCCGAAGACTCAGTGGCGCCCCCCGATGCGGCGTCCTCGGAGACGGCAAGCCCGGACGCTGCACCGTCGGACGCGGCGGCGGGCGCGGCGGGCGGCCGCCGCGTCACGCGGGTCGGCGAGCCCTTCGGCGGCGCGCGATCGCTCGCCGCGGCCGAGCGCTTCACCGCGGTCTCGGCCGACGGCAGCGAGGTCGACGCCTGGGTCATGCGGCCCGCCGGCTTCGAGCCGGGCCGCACCTACCCGGCGCTGCTCAACATCCACGGCGGGCCTTTCGGGCAGTACGGCAACGAGTTCTTCGACGAGTTCCAGGTGTACTCGGGCGGCGGGTACGTCGTCCTCTTCTCCAACCCGCGCGGCTCGTCCGGCTACTCGGAGGAGTGGGGTCGGGCGATCCGCGGCCCCGGCGAGCTCGGCCCCGGCTGGGGCTCCGTCGACTACGAGGACTGCATGGCCGTCGTGGACGAGGCCCTGCGCCGCTTCGACTTCGTCGATCCCGACCGCCTCGGCGTCATCGGCGGCTCCTACGGCGGCTACATGACGTCGTGGATCGTCGCCCACACCGAGCGCTTCAAGGCGGCGATCAGCGAGCGCGCCGTGAACCAGTTCGTCTCCGAGTGGGGGTCGAGCGACTTCGGCGTCGACTTCAAGGGCTACCTCGGCTCGTTCCTCTACGAGGACGTGGAGAGCTACCTCAAGGTCTCGCCGACGACCTACGCCGAGAACATCCGCACGCCGCTGCTGATCCTGCACTCGGAGGACGACCTGCGCTGCCCGGTCGAACAGGCGGAGCAGCTCTTCGTCACCCTCCGCCTGCTGAAACGCCCTGTCGAGATGGTGCGCTTCCCCGCCGAGTCGCACGAGCTGACGCGCTCGGGCAGCCCGGTCCACCGCGTGCAGCGCTTCGAGCTCGTGCTCGAGTGGTTCGACCGGTATCTGAAGGGCTGAGGTCCGGTCGGGGGCGGCGGGCTCTCAGGGCTTCGCGGAAGCCGCCGGCGTCCTGTCGCGCCCCGCCCCGACCACCCGGCCGAGGCGGGGTGACGGGGGACGATCAGCGCGGCCCGAACGACGGCCTATCGCGACAGCGGGCCGCCCGCCTCGGATGCCGCGCCCGGCGAAGCCGGCGCCGCGGCGGTCTCGGCCGACCCCGCCCCCACATCCGGCCCGTCCGGGGCGGCCGTGTCATCGACGCGCACCCGCGGCAGCCACTCGAGCCACTTCGGCAGGTACCAGCTCCAGCGTCCCAGCAGTGTCATCGCGGTCGGCACGATGACCGTCCGCACGATGGTCGCGTCGATGGCGATCGCCACGGCCAGGCCGAAGCCGAGCTGCTGGAACATCGCCATGTCCCCCATCGCCACACCAGCGAAGACGGCCACCATGATCGCCGCGGCGCCGGTGATGATGCCGGCCGTCGAGCCGACGCCGAAGATGACGGCCTCCCGCGTGTCGCCGGTCTCGTCGTAGCGCTCCCTGATGCGGCTGAGCAGGAAGATGTGGTAGTCCATCGAGAGGCCGAAGAGGACGCAGAACATCATCAGGGGCAGCCAGGCGAGGATCCGCTCGACCTGCGTGAAGCCGAGCAGGTCGACGCCGTACCCCTGCTGGAAGACGAGGGTGACGAGACCGTACGCCGCGCCCACCGAGAGCAGGTTCATGAGGATCGCCTGCGCGGCGATGACCAGCGAGCGGAAGGCCACCAGGAGAAGCACGAAACTGAGGGCGAGCACGACGCCGATGACCCACGGCGTGAAGACATCGATCAGGTCGATCGCGTCGGTGTACAGGCCCGGGGCGCCGCCGACGAGCACGTCGACCGGAGCCATCGCCTCTAGCAGCGGGACCGCCTCCTCGCGGAGGTAGTGCACCGCCTCCATGGCCTCCTCGCTCGTCGAGTCGGCGTCGACCGCCAGCTTGATGACGGCGAGGTCGTCCGTCTCGGCGGTCTCGAAGCCGACGAGTTCGAAGCGCTCGTCGGTCCCCGCCAGGGCCTGGAGTTGCTCGAGCCGCTTGGCGATCGCCGGATCGGTGAGGTCGCCCTCGATGGTCACCAGTATCGGGGCGCTGAGACCGGCCGAGAACTCGCGCTCGAGGACGACGAAGGCACGCTTGGCGCTGGCCGAGTCCGGGAACTCGCGCACCCCGGGGATGCCGGTCTTCATGTCGAGCAACGGGATCGCAAGGATCAGGAGGGCGCCGCAGCCGGCGACGAGGGCGATGAGCGGCGAGCGCATCATCGCCCGCGCGGCGCGCGTCCAGACGCCGTCGGGCTCGCCCCTTCCGGCGCCCGTCCGGCTGCCGGCTGCGGCGCCCTTCCGGCGCCCCGGCACCGGCACGCGCAGCCGGTCGATGCGGTCGCCGAGGAGGCGCAGCACGGCGGGCAGCAGCGTGAGCGCGGCGACGACCGCGGCGACGACGACGAAGATGGATCCGGCGCCGAGGCTGGTGAAGACCGAGTAGGGAACGATCAGCATGCCGGTGAGGGCGAGCACCACGATGCCGCCGCTGTAGAACACGGCGCGGCTCGCCGTGGCCCCCGACCTGCCGACAGCGTCGTCGAGGCCGCGGCCGGCACGACGCTCTTCGCGGAAGCGCGACACGATGAGCAGCGAGTAGTCGATGCCGACCGCCAGGCCCATCATCGTGATGATGTTGGTGGCGAAGATCGAGACGTCGAACCACACGCCCATGAGGATGGTCAAGGCGGTCGCCACGGCGATGGCGACCGCGGCGAGCGCCAGCGGCACGAGCGCCGCGACCACGGCGCCGAAGACGAGGACCAGGATGATCATCGCGATCGGCACGCCGATGAGCTCGCCACGGCGCAGGTCCGAGGCGGCGAGATCGCGCGCCTCGATGGCCCACGTCCCGTCGCCGGTCATGGCCACGGCGAAGCCCTCGCGGCCGTCCTCGGCGCGCACGAGATCGTAGAGCGGCTCGGTGTGCACGTCCGCCTCGCTCGCGCTGCCGGAGAGGGTGACGAGGAGGATCGTCGCGTCGCCGTCGTCGGAGACCAGAGCCTCCGCGAGTGCCGCGGCGTCAGTGGCGGAGTCGTCAGCGACCCCCCGGTCCGCGGCCTGCTCGTCGGGAGCGTCGTCGTCGGCCGGCGCGTTCGCGAGCGCGCCGGCTCCGCCGGCGATCGAGAGCACGTTCGTGACGTGTTCGGGGCCGATCGCCTCGATGCGCCCGGCGAGCTCGGCGACGCGGCGCTCGAAGGCGCCGTCCGCGTCGCCGATCCGGTGCTCCGTCGAGCTGACGACGACGACCTCCGTGTCGGCCGCCGCGCCGGGAAGGCGCTCGGCCACGAGGCGCTCGACCTGCTTCGACTCCGGAGTCGTCACGAAGTCGTCGGTCGCGACGAGGACGTCGACCCAGAGCGACGACACGATCGCCGCGACGACGGCTACCGCCAGCCAGATCGCGAGGGTCCGCCTCGGGTGCCGCGCAGCCCGGCGCCCGAGACGCTCCGTGAAGTACGCCCGTGTCGGCTTCGGCTCGCGTGCCGGCTTCACGTCGCGCGTCGCCGGGCGCCGGCGTCCCACTCGCTTCCCAGGCCGTTCACGAAGGCGCGGATCAGGTCGCGGCCGCGGTCGTCGAACACGCCGCCGTGCTGCTCGTGCAGCCGCTCGACGGACGCAAGTCCGTGCACCAGCGCCCAGGTGCCGTGCATCACGAACATGAGGTCCCGCTCGACGATGCGAAAGGTCCCGTCGGCGATCCCCTCGCGCAGGGCGGACTCGAGGAGACGATAGACACCGGTCGGGGCGAGAAAGGACTCGTCCGGGTGCTCGAGGTCGAGCGGCTCCATCGCCGTCAGGCTGTCGAAGAGGAGGGTGACCTCCTCCGGGTGCTCGCGGGCGAAACGCAGATAAGCCTCGCCCATGGCGACGATGCGCTCGGTCGGCGGCAGCCCCCGGGGCACGCGGGCGAGATGGCCCTCGAGCACGGCGACGCTCGTCTGGGCGATGGCGAAGAGGATCTCGGGCCGGCCACCCTCGAAGTAGCGGTACAGCGCCGAGGGCGCGAAGTCGGCCCGGCGCGCGATCTCGCGGACCGTGAGTTCCTCCGCCCCGCCCTCGATGACGATCTGGCGGGCGACGCGCAGGATGTCCTCGCGCGTCTCCTGATGACGGCGCTCACGCCGGCCCGGGTGCGCAGACCACTGGCGGGGCCGGCTGTTCGGTCCGTCCCGCTCAGCCGGCTCGTCAGGCGCCGCAGGCTCGTCCGACAGGTTGGTGAACATCGTTCTCCTCCGCGACCTTTGTTCGCAGAACGAACAGCGTTCACGTTAGTCCCAGGCGCCACAGCCGTCAACCGCAGGAGCGGCCGCGACCCGGCACGGTCGCCCGACCGGCGCCCGACACCCGGAGGGCGACGCGCCGGTGAGGCGGTGGACTGCGGGACCGTCACGCCTCCCGATGTGAGGCGCGGGCGGGCGGCGGGGAAGACTCGCGCTGAGCGGCGCGCCGGCCGGCGCGCCGCGAAGCGCGCCGAGGGCCACGCCGCCCGATCGCGCCGACCCGGGATGGAGGACGGCCATGCGGCTTGCGGGGCGACGGCTGGGCTCGAGAGGGCTGGGCCGCGTCGCGTCGGTCGAGGCCATCGGCGCGGGGACCGGCCCGTCCCACCCGCGCCCGTTCGCCTCAAGGGGCGGTCATGACCGCCGGCGGAGGCGACTTCCGCTTCTCCCCACGCCCGAACCGGGCCGCCGAGATCGACTGGCGACCCTGGGGCGAGACGGCCTTCGCCGAGGCGCGGCGTCTCGGCCGCCCCGTGCTCCTCTCCCTCTCGGCGGTGTGGTGCCACTGGTGCCACGTGATGGACGAGACGAGCTACTCCGACCCGCGCGTCATCGAGCGCGTCAACCGGGACTACGTGCCGGTGCGTGTGGACAACGACCGCGACCCCGACGTGAACCGCCGCTACAACATGGGCGGCTGGCCGACGACCGCCTTCCTCACCGGCAGTGGGGAGGTGCTGACCGGCGCGACGTACCTCCCCCCCGACCAGATGGTCGCGGCCCTCGACAAGGTGCGCGCCTTCTTCGAAGAGCGCCGCGAGGAGTTCGCCGCGCTCGACGCGCAGCGCGCGGCGGAGCGGGCGCCTGCGGGCGACGCAGGCCCGGCAGCCGGCGCCCTGGTGCTCGAGGACGTCGACGAGGTGACCGCTTTCGGCGGCGACCCGGCGGCTCCCGGCGACCTCGTCGACCGGGTCGCGCTCGACATCGTCCGCGGCTTCGACCCGCTGCACGGCGGGCTCGGCGGCGAGCCCAAGTTCCCGCAGGCCGAGGTCTTCGGCTTCCTCCTCGCCTACGCCGGCCTGCGCGGCGGAGGCGGGTCGCCGCTGCTGGCCCGCTCGCGGCTCGACGAGGTGCTGCGCGTGACGCTCACGCGCATGGCCGCCGGCGACGTCTACGACCGAGTCGAGGAAGGGTTCTTCCGCTACGCGACGCAGCGCGACTGGGCGGTGCCCCACTACGAGAAGATGCTCGAGGACAACGCCCGCCTGGCGCTGCTCTACCTCGAAGCGTCGCTGGTGACGCGCGGTGGCGAAGGGGAGCACGGCAGCAGGCACCGCCGGGGGGCGCACCGGCGTACGGCCGCCGGCGTGATCGACTACCTCCTGGGGACACTGTGGCGCGGCGATCCACCCGCTTTCAGCGGCAGCTCAGGACGCCGACGAGCACTACTACACGCTCGACGCCACGGGACGGAGGGCACTCGCGGCTCCGTTCATCGACACGACCGTCTACGTCGACTGGAACGCGCTCGCCGCACGGACGCTGCTCCGCGGCGCGACCGTGCTCGGCCGGCCCGAGTTGACGGAGAACGCCGTCGACCTGCTCGAGCACCTCTGGGAGGACGCCCGCCGCGACGGGGCTCTCGTGCACTACCTGACCCCCGAGGGCGCGCAGGGCGCGACCGGCGGGCTGCTCGGCGACCAGGCGCTGGTCGCGGCGGCGCTGCTCGACGCCTACGAGGTCACCGGCCGGGACGAGCTGCTGGGCCGCGCCGAGGCGCTCGCCGACTGGGTCGGCGAGCGCCTCGGCGCGGCCGACGGCCGGCTCCTCGACCGCGAGCCGGACGCCGGCGCCGGAGGGCTGCTCGCGCGGCCGCTCCCGGGGCTCGAGGACAACGCCGCGATGGCCGACGTCCTGCTGCGCCTCGAGGCGTACACGGGCGAGCCCGGCTACCGCCGGCGGGCGCTCGCCCTTCTCGCCGCCTGGGCGCCCGAGGTCGCCGGCTTCGGCGTCGGGGCGGCGCCCTACGCCGCCGCCGTCTTGCGCGCGCTCGAGCGTCCGGACCACCTCGTCGTCGTCGGGCGGGTCGGCGACGAGGCGGCCGACGCGCTCCACGCCGCCGCGCTCGCCGCGCCACGACCGCTGCGCACGGTGCAGCGGCTGGACCCCGACCGCGACGCCGGCCGGCTCGCCGGCCGCGGCCTGCTCCCCACCGCAGTCGGTGCCGCACCGCGGGCCGGTGCCGCGGCCGCCGTCTACGTCTGCCGCGGCACCTCGTGCCTCGCCCCAGCGCACTCGCCCGGCGAGCTGCACGATCGGCTCGGCGACCGGCTGAAGCGCATCGGACCCCGCACCTCGCGGGCCCCCACGGGTTCCCCCGCGCGCCGCACTTGCGCCCCGACCGGCGGCCCTGTGCAATTGGGACCGTCCACGCCGGGAGGCCGCATGCTCACCCTCTACCAGGTCGAATGGTGCCCGCACTGCCACCGCGTGCGGAAGGTGCTGACCGAGCTCGGTCTCACCTACGTCGCCGTGAACGTCGCGGCGCGTCAGGAGGAGCGCGCGGACGTCGTCGCCCTGACCGGCGCGCCGGCGGTGCCCGTGCTGCAGGACGGCGACCGCATCGTCGCGCCTTCAGGCGACATCATCACCTACCTGCGCGCGACCTACCCCGAGCCCGAGGACGCCGGCGACCACCGGGCGAGAGGCGCCTATCGCAACGCGGTGCGCACGTCGTTGAGGCCGCGAGCGGCGGTGGCCCGCCTGCGCGAGCTGCTCGAGGAGCAGGGCTTCGCGGTGCTCGCCGAGGTCCCGGGTGAAGCGATCTCGGCGCGCCTGCCCGACGGGTACGTCCTGCTCCACGCGGCCGCGCCGGCGGCGGCGGCGATGGCCGTCGAGGCCGACCCCGCGACCCCGACGGCGGTGACCCTCCCCTTCGCCGTCGCCCCGGTGGAGGACGGCAGCCTCGTCGCGGCGCCGGACCCGGTCGGCCCGGTGTGGGTGTACGGCGACCCGCGGCTGCTCAAGCCCATGGCCGCTCTGCGTGAACGCATGACCAAGGTCTTCGCCGGCTTCTGACCTCACTTCCAGCGGTAGGCGCGCAGAGCCCCCCAGGAGGCGGCCAGCGCCAGCACGGCGAGGATCAGCAGTTCGGCCCAGTTCCAGCCGAAGCCGAGCCACGCATCCTGGAGCGCGACCACCGCGTGTTGCAGCGGGAGCCACTCGCCGATCGCCACCATGAGGCCGCTCATGACCTCGGTCGGCGGGCCGGTGCCGGAGACGAAGAGCATGACGAAGAAGAGCATGAGCCCGGCGCCCTGCGCCGCCCGCGGCGCCGGCAGCAGGGCGCCGAGCAGCGCCCCGATGGCGGCGAAGCACACCGTCGTGACGATGAAGGCGACGGCCACGGCGAGCGCGTCCGCCGGCCGGCTGACGCCGTACACCAGCCAGCCGAAGAACCAGACGAGCACAGCGCCCAGGGCGGCGAGCACGAGCGCCGCGGTCACCTGGGCGCCGAGCACGATCCACATGGGCACGAGGGCGGCGCGGAAGCGGCGCAGCACGCCGCCCTGACGGTACCCGGTCAGGTGCGCCGGCAGCATGATGACGCCGATCGAGGCCGCGACCAGGGCGAAGTAGGCGGGGACGTAGTAGTCCATGGCCTCGAAGCCCCTGAAGAACAGGTCGCCGTCGTCTCGCTGCCCGAAGATCTCACCCATGACGAAGAGCAGGACGACGGGGAAGGCGAAGACGAAGACGGCCGTCGTCGGCTCGCGCAGGAAGAGCTTGAGCTCGACCCAGGTGAGCCGCAGGACGGCCTTCAGGGCGCGCAGCGGGTGCAGGCGTCGCCTCACGGCTCAGTCCTCGACGTGGTGGCCGGTGAGCCCGAGGAAGACGTCCTCGAGGGACGGCCGCTCGACGCGCAGGTCGCGGGGCACGATGCCGCGCTCGACGAGGGCCGCGGCGACCAGGGCCAGCACCGGCCCGTCGCCGTGCACGGTGACCCGCGGCGCCGCCCTGCGTCACGGCCCGCACGTGGTCGAGCCCGGCGAGCCAGCCGACGTCGAGGTCGCCGGCCGTGAAGACGACGCGCAGCTCGGGCGCGTGCTCGTCGATGAGCGCGACCGGAGGGCCGAGCGCGACGATGCGACCGCGTTCGACCACGGCGACGCGGTCGCAGAGCCGCTCGGCCTCGTCCATGAAGTGGGTCACGAGTACGACCGTGGCGCCGCGGTCGCGGATCTCCTCGATCAGCTCCCAGGCGACGTGACGCGCCGCCGGGTCGAGGCCGGTCGTCATCTCGTCGAGGACGACGATCTCCGGGTCGCTGACCAGCGCGAGGGCGACGAAGAGGCGCTGGCGCTGCCCGCCGGAGAGGCTCGCGAACGAGGCGGAGCGCTTCTCCGCGAGCCCCCACGCCTGCGAGCAGCTCGCGCCAGTCCAGAGCGCGAGGCGCGAGCCCCGCGAAGAGCTCGAGCGCCTCCCAGACCTTCATGTGGTCGGGGAGGCGCGACTCCTGCAGCTGGCAGCCGACGCGCCCGCGCAGGGCGCTCGCCTGGCGCTGCGGGTCGAGGCCGAGCACGCGGAGGCTGCCGCCGTCGGCGCGGCGGATGCCCTCCAGGCACTCGACCGTGGTCGTCTTGCCGGCGCCGTTCGAGCCGAGCAGCCCGAAGATCTCGCCGCGGCCGACGTCGAAGGAGATGTCTTCGACGGCGACGGTGTGGCCGTACACCTTGCGCAGGTGTTCGATGCGGATGACGGTCTCGGAAGGGGTCACGGGATCCTCGGAGGTCGTGCGCGGACCAGCAATGATGCCACGGGGCGGGCGCCCTGACGACCGTTCCCCGCGCGGCGACGGAGCGCGGTGCCGGGAGGATGGCGGAGGCACGCGACGTCTCGCGGCGCCGCGCGAGTCAGGCGGGCGGGCGGCGCCCCGGGCGGCGCCGCGCGTCGAGGTCCGTCACATGCGCGACGGCGAGAACGGCGCCCCGGGCAGTCCCTCCTCGGGGTCGGCCCAGGCGCCCAGGCGGCGGAAGCGCTCGCGCCGCTGCCGGCGCCGCACCTCGGGGTCGAGCTGCTGCAGCTCGTCGAGCGCGTCGGTGATGGCCGCGCCGACCGCCTGGGCGGCGGCCTCCGGGTCCTTCTGGGCGCCGCCGCGCGGCTCCCTGATCACCGTCTCGATGACGCCGAGGTCGTAGAGCTGCGACGCCGTCGGGCGCAGCGCCTCGGCCGCCTGCGGCGCGAAGTCGGCGTCGCGCCAGAGGATCGCCGCGCAGCCCTCGGGCGAGATCACCGAGTAGGTCGCGTTCTCCTGCATCAGCACGCGGTCGGCAACGGCGAGGGCGAGGGCGCCGCCCGAGCCGCCCTCGCCGATGATCGTCGCCACGACCGGCACGCTCAGGCGCGCCATCCGCAGCATGGTGTCGGCGATGGCGCGCGCCTGCCCGCCCTCCTCGGCAGCCACTCCCGGGTAGGCGCCGGGCGTGTCGACGAAGGTGAGGACCGGCAGCCGGTGCCGCTCGGCGAGGGCGAAGAGACGCTGCGCCTTGCGGTAGCCCTCGGGTCTGGCCATCCCGAAGTTGTGCAGCGTCTGCTCGTCGAGGGTGCGGCCCTTCTGGTGGCCGACGACCAGCACGGCGCGGCCGTGGAACCAGCCGAGGCCGCCGACGATGGCGGGGTCGTCGGCGCGCAGGCGGTCGCCCTTGAGCTCCTCGAAGCCGTCGATGAGGTAGGCGATGTACTCGCGCGTGCGCGGCCGCTCCTTGTGCCGCGCGATCTCGACCGTCACCCAGGTGTCGTGGCGCTGGGCCTCATGCCGGAGCGTCTTCAGCTTCGTCTGGAGTCTCTCGATCTCCTCGGACAAGTGCACGCCGGGCATAAGCGGCAACCGCTTGAGCTCGGTCAAGCGCTGCTTCAGCCAGCCGGCCCGTGCCTCGACCTGCCGGTCCTCGGGTGTCTCCTCGTTCAGGTCCCTCACCTCCCTTCAGCAGGCGAAGGTAGGCGCCCAGCTTGTCGCGCAGCTCCGCGCGGGGCACGACGGCGTCAAGGTGCCCGAGCTCCAGGTTGCGCTCGGCGCTGCCGAAGCCGGCGGGCAGGGCCTCGCGCGTGGTCTGCTGGATCACGCGCGGCCCCGAGAAGTAGAGCTGTGCGCCGGGCTCGGCGATGCAGATGTCGGCGAGCGTGGCGAAGCTCGCCACGACACCGCCCGTGCAGGGGTCGACGAGCAGAGCGATGAACTGCACCCCGGCGTCGGTGATGAGGTCGACCGCGCAGCTCGTCTTGGCCATCTGCATGAGCGAGAGGATGCCCTCCTGCATGCGGGCGCCGCCCGAGCTGCACACGGCGACCAGAGGGAGGTGCTCGCCGGCCGCCAGCTCGGCGCTGCGCCACAGCTTCTCGCCGACGACGCTCCCCATGCTCCCGCCCATGAAGCCGAAGTCCATGACCCCGAGCACGCAGGCCGTGTCGGCGATCGTCGCCGTCCCGGTCACGATGGCCTCGGCCAGGCCGGTCTTGCCCTGGGCCTCGAGCACGCGCTCGGGATAGCTCTGGAGATCGACGAACTGCAGCGGGTCGAGGGTCTTCACCCCGCTCCAGAGCTCGGTGAAGCTGCCGGGGTCGGTGAGCTGGCGGATGCGCTCGCGCGCCCCGATGCGGGCGTGGTAGCCGCACTGCGGGCAGACGTAGAGCAGGTCGCGGACGGCGGCCAGGTCGCTGTGCGTGTGGCACGACCGACACACCCAGTCGCGGCGCTGGGGGTCGGTCGCGCGGTGCTCGATCTCGACGGTGACGTTCATCGGCTGGTGGGTGCGCCGCGGCCCGCGACGGGCGGCCGGGCGAGCTACTCCTCGAAGCGGCGGAAGACGAGTGTGACGTTGTGGCCGCCGAAGCCGAAGGAGTTGGAGGCGGCCACCTCGACCCGGGCCTCGCGTGCCTTCAGCGGCACGTAGTCGAGGTCGCACTCGGGATCGGGGTCGGTCAGGTTGATCGTCGGGTGGATGACACCGTTGACCATGGTGAGGACCACGGCGACCGCCTCGATGGCACCCGAGGCGCCGAGGCAGTGCCCGATCATCGACTTGCTCGACGAGATGGCGACCCTCGCGGCGTGCTCGCCGAGGGCGGCCTTGATGGCCTTGGTCTCGGCGATGTCGCCGGGCGGTGTCGCCGTACCGTGCGCGTTGACGTAGTCGACGTCGGCAGGCGTGAGCCCGGCCTCGGCGAGGGCCGCCTTCATGGCGCGCGCCTGCGACTCGCCGGTCTCGTCGGGCGCCGTCATGTGGAAGGAGTCGGAGCTCATGCCGGCGCCGGCGAGCTCGGCGTAGACGCGTGCCCCGCGGGCACGCGCGTGGTCGAGCTCCTCGAGCAGCAGGCAGCCGGCGCCCTCGCCCATGACGAAGCCGTCGCGGCCGGCGTCAAAGGGCCGGGAGGCCGCGGTGGGGTCGTCGTTGCGGCGCGAGAGCGTGCGCGCGGCGGCGAAGCCGGCGAGCCCGACGGGGCTGATCGGCGCTTCGCAGCCGCCGGCGAACATCGCGTCGGCATCGCCGCGGCGCAGGATCTCGAACGCCTGGCCGATCGCGTCGGAGCCGGCCGCGCAGGCCGTGCAGGTCGAGCTCAACGGGCCCTTGGTGCCGAGCTCGAGCGACACGTGGGCCGCCCCCATGTTCGGGATCATCATCGGCACGAGCAGGGGGTTCGTGCGCTCGGGCCCTTGCGTCAGCAGCTTCTCGATCTCGATGTGCAGGGTCTGGAGGCCGCCGACGCCGCTGCCGATCACCGCCCCGACCCGCTCCGCCTCGGGGCGGGGGTCGAACCCGGCGTCGGCGGCCGCGCCCTTGGCGGCGCCGACGGCGTACCGGCTGAAGAGGTCGAGGCGGCGGACCTTGCGCTTCTCGAGGTAGTCCTCGGGGTCGAAGCCCTCGACCTCGGCGGCGATGTGGACGCGTTGGTCCGAGTGGTCGAAGCGCGTGATCTCACCGACGCCCGACTCGCCGGCGACGAGGCGCTCGTACATGCGCTGGGCGTCGCAGCCCAGGGGCGAGACGACGCCCAGCCCCGTGACGACGACCCGTCGTGCTCCGTTCGCCCTGTCCGCCATCTCCGTCGCGCCCCCGCCCAGTCCGCTCAGATGCCGAGCCCGCCGTCGACCGGCAGCGTCACGCCGGTGACGAAGCGCGCCTTCGGCGAGGCGAGGAAGACGACCGCGTCGGCCACGTCCTGCGCCGACCCGATGGTCCTCATCGGCGTCGCCTCGACGATGAGCCGCCGGGTCTCCTCCGGCAGCGCCTGCGTCATCGGCGTGTCGATGTAGCCGGGCGCGACCGCGTTGACGCGCACGCCGCGACCGCCGAGCTCCTTGGCCAGCGACTTCGTGAGGCCGATGATGCCGGCCTTGGCGGCGGCGTAGTTGGCCTGCCCCGCGTTGCCCCTGCGCCCCACCACGCTGGCGAGGTTGATGATACAGCCTGCGCGCCGCCTGAACATGCGCTTGGCGGCCGCCTTGCTCACCAGGAAGCTGCCGCGCAGGTGGGTGCGCACCACGGCGTCGAACTCGTCGGCGCTCATGCGCATGACGACGTTGTCGCGCGTGATGCCGGCGTTGTTCACGGCGATGCCGAGCGGCCCGAGCTCCTGCTCGACGCGCTCGACCATGGCGTCGACCTGCGCCTCGTCGCCCACGTCGGCGGTGACGACGAGCCCGCGGCGCCCGAGGGCCTCGACTTCGGCGACCGTCTCGGCGCAGGCTTCCTCGTTGCCGGCCACGTCGTTGACCGCGACGTCGGCGCCGGCCGCCGCCAGGGCGCGGGCGATCTCGCGCCCGATGCCGCGGCCGGCGCCGGTCACCAGGGCGACGGTGCCTTCGAGGTCCAGCTCGATGCTCACGCGTCCTCCTGCTCGTCCCGCTCGTCCCGCTCGTTCCACCCGGGGCTCAGGGCCGCGACCGACTCCAGGTCGCCGGCGCGCGCCGTCGCCGCCTCGGGCGCGATGCGCGCGACCAGCCCGCTGAGGACCGACCCCGGCCCCACCTCGAGGAACGAATCATACCCTGCCGCCCGCAACGCCCGGACGGCCTGGGTGAAGCGCACCGGCGAGACGAGCTGCCGCAGCAGGAGCTCGGGGAAGTCGTTCGCGCTCGAACGTCGAGGCTGCAGACGGAGTAGAACGGCGGCGCCGGCGCCTGCCAGTCCGCCGCCTCGAGGGCCTCGCGGAGCGGCTCGAGCGCCGGCCTCGATGAGCGGGCTGTGGAAGGCGCCGCTCACCTTGAGCGGCACGACGCGGCGCGCGCCGGCCGCGCGGGCGCGCTCGGCGAGCTCGCCGAGCGCCTCCTCGCGGCCGCTGACCACGACCTGCCCGGGCGAGTTGAAGTTGGCGGGCCAGACGCCGTCGAGCTCGGCGCACAGCGCCTCGACGGCGTCGTCCTCGAGCCCGAGCACGGCGACCATGCCGCCGGGGCTGCGCCGGGCGGCCTCGAGCATCGCCAACCCACGCGCGTGCACGAGCCTGACGCGCCTGGGCGAACCCGAGGGCGCCGGTCGCGACCAGCGCCGTGTACTCGCCCAGGCTGTGGCCGAAGGCGGCGTCGAAGCCGAGCCCGTCGCGGCGCAAGAGGCGCAGGGCGGCGATCGAGTGCGTGAGCAGGGCGGGCTGGGCGAGGTCGGTGCGGCCGAGGAGCTCGGCGGGCCCGTCCGAGCAGAGCGCGACGAGGTCGTGCCCGAGCACCTCGGACGCCTCGTCGAAGGTCTCGCGCGCCAGGCGGTCGTGCTCGTAGAGGTCCATCCCCATGCCGAGGGTCTGGGACCCCTGGCCGGGGAACATCAGCGCCCGCAAGCCCACCCGCCTACAGTTCCCACTTCGTCAGGCAGGACCCCCAGGTGAGCCCGGCGCCGAAGCCGGCCATGAGCAGCATGTCGCCCTTCTTGAGGCGGCCGTTCTCGCTGGCCTCGTGGAGGCAGAGCGGGATCGACGCGCAGGAGGTGTTGCCGTAGCGGTCGAGGTTGGAGAAGACCTGACCGTTGGTGAAGCCGAGGCGGCGAGCGGCCGACTCGATGATGCGGATGTTGGCCTGGTGAGGCACGAAGAGGTCGACGTCGTCGACCGTGAGACCGGCGTCCGCCAGGACCTTCTCGCAGGACTCGACGACGGTGCGCGTGGCGAACTTGAAGACCTCGCTGCCGACCATGTGCATGGCGTGGTCGTGCTCGCGGACCGTCGCGTACGTCGCCGGCAGCCGCGAGCCGCCGGCGGGGACGTTGAGGAACTGGGCGCCGCTGCCGTCGTTGCCGAGGTCGAAGGAGAAGATGCTGCCGTTGTCGGTCGGCTGCACGAGCACGGCGCCGGCGCCGTCGCCGAAGAGCACGCAGGTGCTGCGGTCCTCCCAGTCGACCATCTTCGAGAGCACCTCGGCGCCGATCACGAGGACGTGCTCGTAGATCGAGGCGGCGACGAAGGCGGTCGCGATGGCGAGGCCGTAGACGAAGCCGGTGCAGCCGGCCTGCACGTCGAAGGCGCCGGCGCGGCGCGCGCCGATACGCTCGGCGACGATAGATGCCGTGGCCGGCATGAGGTGGTCGGGCGAGATCGTCGTGACGATCACGAGGTCGAGGTCGCAGGCCTCGATGTCGCTGGCCGCGAGGCAGCGCTCGGCGGCGGCCACGGCGAGGTCGCTCGCCGCCTCGTCGACGCGGGCGATGCGGCGCTCGCGGATGCCGGTGCGCGTGGTGATCCACTCGTCGGAGGTGTCGAGGAACTGCGCGATGTCCGCGTTGGTGAGCACGCGCTCGGGGACGTGCACGCCGAGCGAAGTGATGCGGGCGCCCTTGACGAGGCCGCGCTTGAGGCCGATCACGGCGCGTCCCCCTTGAGCCGCGCCTCGCCGGCGGCGATCGCCGCCGCGTCGACCACGGCGAACATGAGCTCGGCGCGGCAGGCGAGCTGCCCGTCGACCGTGGCGACACACTCTCGCCTTGCCGACCGGACCGTGCACGCTCGTGATCTCGGCCTCGAGGCGCAGCGTGTCGCCGGGCTTCACGACGCGCTTGAAGCGCACCTTGTCGATGCCGGCGAAGAGCCCGACCTTGCCCTCGGCCCCGCCCGCGCTGCTGGCGGCGATGGTCGCCGCCTGCGCCAGCGCCTCGACGATGAGCACGCCGGGCATGACCGGGTTGCCGGGGAAGTGCCCGGCGAACCAGAAGTCGTCGTCGCGCAGCGTGCGCGTGGCGACGCAGCGCACGCCGGGCTCGAGCTCGACGACCTCGTCGACGAGCAGGAAGGGCGGGCGGTGCGGCAGCAGGGCCTCGAGCTGGGCGCGGTCGGGGGTCACCAGCTCCGCGCCTCACGCTCGCGGCGGCCACGCCGGCGGCCGGCCTCGACGAGGGCGATCACCGCGAGCGCCCAGCCGATGACGTTCTTGACCGGGACCTTGCGCCCACCGGGCAGGGGCAGGTGCCCGAGCGCCCGGTCGAGCGTGTCGAGGGTCTCGCTCGACGACCTGGCCGAGCGGCCGCGGGCTGCCCGGCGCCGGCTCGGCGGCGAGACCCTCCATGATGCGCTCGGCGAACCCCGGCGAGGGCGCGAGCGCGGCGCCTCCCCACGCGGCCAGCGTGCCGCGCAGGGCCGAGAGCTCGCGCAGCTCGGCGGCGCAGTCGGGGCAGAAGCCGAGGTGCTGCTGCAGCTCGGCGACCTCGACGTAGCCGAGCTCGCCGTCGATGTAGCGGTTGAGCTGGCCGTGGCAGTGCGTGCACTCCATCAGGCGTCACCCCGCACGCCGCCGGCGCGCAGACGAAGGCGCAGCGCGGCGCGGCCGCGGTGCACCATGACCTTGACGGTGCCGAGCGGCCGCCCCGTGAGGTCGGCGATCTCCTGGTACGGCAGCCCGTAGACGTCGCGCAGCACGGTCGGCGTGCGGTAGTCGTCGGGGAGCTCGGCGAGGGCGTCGACGAGCGTGCGTGCGTCGACGCCCTCGCCGAGCCCCGGCGCCCCGTCGGCCAGGTCGGGCAGCTCGGCCGGCTCCGGCCGGCGCCGCTCGCGCCGCTGGTAGTCGAGCGAGGTCGTGAGCGCCAGCCTGAAGAGCCAGGTCGAGAACGAGGACTCGCGGCGGTACTGCGGCAGCGTGCGGTAGCAGCGCAGGAAGACCTCCTGCGCCGCGTCCTCGGCGTCGACGTGCGCGCCGAGCAGGTTGTAGGCCACCGAGTAGACCATCGACTGGTACCGCTCCACGATCAGCCTGAAGGCGTCGTGCTCGCCGGCCGCGGCGCGGGCCAGGTCGGCCGGCGACGGGTCGGGCGGCGTGCGCCACTCTTTGGGGTTAGACGAAGCCACGGGCGAAAAGGTTACACCCGCCGGCGGAGCGGCGGCGCCCAGGGGCCGGGTGACGGGCGGTGTGCGGCGTCGCACGGGGCATGGCGGGCGCGGCGCCGGCGCACTGCTCGCGGCGGCCGTCTCGGGCGCGCGGACCGCGGCGCCGGGTAAGCTGGAGCGGTGCGGACCTTCTGGCGCATCACCAAGCTCCTCGGCGACTACAAGTGGCTCACCGTCGCCGGCTTTGCCCTCGCCTTCGCCCAGATGGGGCTGGGTCTCGTCGTGCCGCGCATCACCCAGCTCACCATCGACCGCGCCCTCCTCGGCGGCGAGACCGGCCTGCTCGTGTGGTACGGCGTCGGCCTGCTCTGCGTCGGCGTCGTGCGCTTCGTCGTCGCCGTGGCGCGCCGCTACGTCAGCGGCAAGGCGAGCCTCGGCATCGAGTACGACCTGCGCAACCGGCTCTGGGCCCACCTGCTGCGCCAGCCCTACGCCTACTACGACCGCTGGCCCACCGGGCAGCTCATGTCGCGGGCGATGAGCGACGTGCAGAACGTGCGCATGTTCCTCGGCTACGGGCTCGTCTTCTTCGCCGTCAACCTCGTCATGATGGTCGCCGTGGCCGTGATCCTGCTGGTGATGGACTGGCGCCTGGCCCTGCTCTCGCTCTCCTTCCTGCCGGCGCTCCTCGTCGTGACGTGGCGCTTCAGCCGCCGTCTGCGCCCTATCCTCAAGGACGTCCAGCAGCGCCTCGCCGACGTGACCGCGGCGGCCGAGGAGAACGTCGTCGGCTCGCGCATCGTGCGCATCTTCGCGCGCGAGGACGACGAGCTCGCCAAGTTCAGCGCGCGCAGCACGCGCGTCTTCGAGGCGAGCGTCAGCGCCGCGCGCACGCGGGCCGTCTACATCCCGCTCATCGCCTTCATCCCCAACCTCGCCGTCGCCTTCCTGCTCTGGTACGGGGGGCGGCAGGTCGTGCGAGGGCGACCTGACGCTCGGCTCCCTGGTCGCCTTCTACACCTACCTGATGATGCTCGTGTACCCGGCCCAGGTCATCGGCTGGCTCACCGGCCTCGCGCAGCGCGCGATCGCCAGCGGGGAGCGCGTCTACGAGCTGCTCGATGCTCCGCTCGAGATGGAGGAGCGGCCCGACGCGCGGCCGCTGCCGGCCCTGCGCGGCGACGTGGTCTTCGACGGCGTGAGCTTCTCCTACGCCGACCGGCGGGTGCTGACCGACGTCGACCTCGCGGTGCCGGCCGGGCGCACCGTCGCGCTGGTCGGTCACACGGGCTGCGGCAAGACGACGCTGACGACGCTGATCCCGCGCTTCTACGACGTCGCTACCGGCCGCGTGCTGGTCGACGGGCACGACGTGCGCGATCTGCGGCTCGACGACCTGCGCCGCCACGTCGGCGTCGTCACCCAGGACCCCTTCCTCTTCTCGATCTCGATCGCCGACAACGTCCGCGTCGGCCGCCCGGAGGCGAGCGACGACGAGGTGCGCGCCGCGGCACGCGCGGCGCAGGCCGAGGAGTTCGTGCTCGCCCTGCCCGAGGGCTACGACACCGTCGTCGGCGAGCGCGGGTTCACGCTCTCGGGCGGGCAGCGGCAGCGGCTGGCGATCGCGCGGGCCCTCGTGATGGACCCGCGCATCCTGATCCTCGACGACGCGACCTCGAGCGTCGACGTCGAGACCGAGCTGCGCATCCGCCGCGCGCTGGCCGAGGTCATGCAGGGGCGGACGACGTTCATCATCGCCCACCGGCCCTCGACCATCGCCCTCGCCGAGGAGATCGTCGTGCTCGACGCCGGCCGCATCGTCGAGCGCGGCGCGCACGACGAGCTGATGGCCGGCGACACGCTCTACCGGCGCATGTTCGGGCGCGCCGAGCAGGAGCGCTGCACGCTCGACGAGGTCGAGGCGGAGGGCGCCTGATGGCCACCGTCTCGCGCCACACCGGGCCGCACGGCAGCGGCGCCTCGGTCGAGGAGCTGCGCGGCTGGCGTGCCTTCCTCCATCTGGCGCGCGAGCTGCAGCTCGCGCGCCTCGCGCGCTTCGCCGCCCCCTACCGCCGTCGCGCCCTCGCGAGCCTCGCCGCCATGCTCGTCGTCACCCTCACCGGGCTCGCCGTCCCCTACCTCCTGGCGGTCGCCATCGACCGCGGCATCACGCAGGGCGACCTGCACGTCCTCGACCTCGTGATCGTCGCCTTCGTCGCCCTCGCCACCCTCAACCTCGGCGCCAGCTACCTCCAGACCTACCTCGTGAGCTGGGTCGGCTCGCACATCATCCTCGACCTGCGCCGCGAGCTCTTCGCCCACATCCAGAAGCTCTCCCTCGACTTCTTCAGCCGCCAGAAGACCGGCTGGATCGTCTCGCGCCTGACCAACGACATCGACGCCCTCGACCAGCTCGTCACCGACGGCGTCGTCTCGCTCGTGACCAACTCCCTCACCTTCGCCGGGGCCATCGTCTTCCTCTTCGTCCTCGACTGGCGGCTGGCCCTCGCGACGCTGGCGATCATGCCCCTCGTCATCGCCGCCACCCTCGTCTTCCGCAGCCGTTCGGCGGTCGCCTACGCCCTCGTCCGCGATCGCATCGCCAACGTGAGCGCCCACCTGCAGGAGTCGATCTCGGGCATGCGTGTGGTCAAGGCCTTCCGCCGCGAACCCGCCGACTACGCGGCGCTCGACGCCGCCAACGCCGCGTACCGCGAGGCGAACATGCGCACCGTGATCCAGAGCGGCGTCTACTTCCCCTTCGTCGAGTTCATGTCGGCGGTGGGCGTAGTCATCGTCCTATGGTACGGGGGCACGCTCGTCAGCGACCGCGCCCTGCAGATCGGCGTGCTGGTCGCCTTCATCGGCTACCTGGCGAGCTTCTTCGACCCGCTGCAGCAGCTCTCGCAGCTCTACAACACCTTCCAGGCCTCGATGGCCGCGGTGCGCAAGATCTACACGGTCCTCGACACCGAGCCCGACCTGCAGGACGCGCCCGACGCCGAGCCGCTGCCCGACGTGCGCGGCGAGGTCGAGCTGCGCGGCGTCACGTTCGGGTACGACCCGGCCGTCCCCGTCGTGCACGACGTCGGCTTCACGATCGGCGCCGGTCGCACCGTGGCCTTCGTCGGCGCGACCGGCGCCGGCAAGTCGACCATCGTCAAGCTGCTGGCCCGCTTCTACGACCCGGACGCGGGGACGGTGCTCATCGACGGCCACGACCTGCGCACCGTCACCCAGCGCTCGCTGCGCGAGCAACTCGCCGTGGTCCCGCAGGAGGCCTTCCTCTTCTCGGGCTCGATCCTCGACAACGTCCGCTTCTCGCGGCCCTCGGCCGACCCCGAGGAGGTCAAGCGCGTCGCCCGCATCGTCGGCGTGCACGACTTCGTCGAGGGCTTGCCCGACGGCTACGACACCGAGGTGCAGGAGGGCGGCGGCGGGCTCTCGACCGGCCAGCGCCAGCTGATCTCGTTCGCCCGCGCCCTGCTCGCCGACCCGCGGGTGCTGATCCTCGACGAGGCGACCTCGAGCGTCGACGCCGAGAGCGAGCGCCGCATCGAGCGCGCCATGGAGGTGCTCTTCAGCGGGCGCACGGCGATCGTCGTCGCCCACCGGCTGAGCACCGTGCGCTACGCCGACGAGATCTTCGTCGTCGAGGGCGGCCGCCTCGTCGAGCGCGGCCGCCACGACGAGCTCATGGCCGGCGGCGGCCGCTACGCAGCGCTGTACCGCGAGTGGGAGGAGACCGGGCGGCCGGTCTGAGGGGACCGCGCCGAGAGGACCGGGCTGCCGGGCGGACGCCCGGCGGCCGCTCGCGCCGCGGGTATACTCGGCAGGTCCAGCGCGGCAGGCCGCCTCGGCGGCCGAGGAGCACGGTGCGTCAGGTCTACCGCTTCGAGCGCACGCCGGAGCTCGCCGGCGCGACCCTGACGGTGACGAACCGCGGGCCGCTCGTCACCGTCTGGCCGCGCGGCTTCCGCTCGCCGCGCGCCCTCTTCCTCAGCCTCGTCTTCTTCTTCTGGCTGAACGTCATCCGCCCCATCGAGTGGGGCGCGGAGGGCAACCTCTACTCGCTCTACTTCCCCCCGGTGCCGAGCCCGGCGCAGGCACGCACGGTCGAGAGCTTCCTGCGCAAGTGGCTCGTCGCCGACCCGGCGCCGATGGCGGCGACCGTCGCCGTCACGACTCGCTGCCAGTACCGCTGCGGGCACTGCAGCGCCGCCGGCGTCGACGAGCGCCGCGAACTCGACGCCGACGCGCTGCGCCGGGTCGTCGCCGAGTGCCTCGACCTCGGCGTGCACGTCGTCACCCTCACCGGCGGCGAGCCGCTCCTGCGCGACGACCTCGAGCGGCTCGTCGCCGCCGTCCCGCCCGAGCTGGCGACGACCCTCGTCTTCACCAACGCCCACGGGCTCGACGCCGCGCGGGCGCGGTCGTTGCGCGCGGCGGGGCTGTTCGGGGTGCACGTGAGCCTCGACTCGCCCGACCCGGCGACGCACGACCGCCTGCGCGGCTGCGAGGGCGCCTTCGCCCGCGTCGAGCACGGCGTGCACGCCGCGCTCGACGCGGGCCTCAAGGTCGGTCTCTCGACCTACGCGACGCACGCCTCGGTCGCCGCCGGCGATCTCGCCCGACTGGCCGCCCTGGCCCATCACTGGGGCGTCCACGAAGTCACGGTCTTCGACGCCATCCCCACCGGCCGTCTGCTGCACGACCGCGACGTGCCGCTGACACCCGCGGACCACCTCGCCGTCGTCCGCCAGGCGCGCCGCGCCACGCGCCGCTACCGCCGCCGCCCCCGCGTCGTGAGTCAGTCCTGGACCAACCGGCGGCGCGGCTGCGCCCGCTACATCGGGTGCCTGGGCGCGGGGTTCCAGGTCCACGTGACCGCCCAGGGCGACGTCACTCCCTGCGACTTCACGCCGCTGTCGTTCGGCAACGTCGCCGACGAGCCGCTGGCGACGATCTGGCGACGGATGACGACGCATCCCGAGTACCGCCGTCACAGCGTCGCCTGTCGCATGCAGGACCCGGGGTTCCGCGCCCGCTACATCGACACGATCCCGGCGGGCGCGACGCTGCCACACCCCATCGTCGAGCTCGACCGGACTGCCGACGGCGACGCGGCTGCGGCGCAGTCGTCCGGCTGACGGACGACCGACAGGATCCTGCGCGACCTGCGGCGGAGCCTGCGCTGGGGCCTGCGCGGCAGCTCAGTCCGCGACCGCGAGCCCCGGCGGCCCGAGCTCGTGGACCGCGCGCACGTCGCGCCACGAGACCCAGAAGAGGCTGACGGCGACGGCGACACCGGCGGCGATCCAGAGCGTCGCCGAGACGCCGATGAGGTCGGCGACGGGCCCGGCGAGGGCCAGCCCGGCCGGGTAGAAGGCCAGCGACCCCAGGTAGTCGTACGAAGAGACGCGCGAGATCATGTCGGGCGACACCTCGCGCTGCAGCGCCGTCAGCCAGAAGGGGTCGAACATGCCCCACACGACGCCGAGGCCCGCTGCCGAGGCGAAGAGCGCCCAGGGTGGGGCAGTCGTCGCCAGCATCGCCAGGGGAAGCGCGGTGACGCTCATTCCCAGCGCCAGCACGAGGAACGGCCGTCGCGGCCGCCAGCGCAGGGCGATGAAGCCGCCGGCGATCTGGCCCAGACCCATGGCGGCGGCGAGGAAGCCCCAGGTCCGCGCGCCGTCGTAGGCGTCGCGCGCGACGATCGGCCCGAGGACGGTGAGCGGCGCCTCGACGGCGAAGAGGAAGACCGAGGCGCCGCTCACCATCACCCAGAGCCAGGTGTGGCTCGTGAACTCGCGCCAGCCGAGGCGCAGGTCGTCGAGGAAGCCGGCCGCCGGCACCGGCGCCTGGCCCTCGCCGGCGGCGATGCCGGCCGGCGCGACCGCGTCGGCCCCGGGCGTCGCGACCATGTCGGCCCCGGCCGTCGCGGCCGACGCCCGCGGCACCGGGTGCAGCCGCCAGAGGAACCAGGCGCTGACCACGAAGGTGAGCCCGTCGACGCCGATCGCCCAGCCGGCGCCGAGGGCGGCGACGAGCAAGCCGCCGGTCGCCGCCCCGAGCGTGATCGACCCGCTCTGGACGAGGCCCTGGAGAGCGTTCGCCTGCTGCAGGCGCGGCGAGCTCACGACCTGGGGCACGAGCCCGGTGTACGCGGGCCGGAAGAACGCGTCGCAGAGCCCCATGCCGACCTGCAGGACGACCAGCATCCAGACGGTGGCCACGTCGCCGAGCAGCAGCCCGGCCGCGAGGAACTGGAGCGCGGCCCGCACGAGGTCGGCCGTCAGCATGACCATGCGCCGCGGGAGCCGGTCCGACCAGACGCCACCGACGACGATCATCAGCGCCATGGGGAGGATGTAGGCCGCCTCGACGAGGCCGATGTCGGTGGCCGAGCCGCCGATGGCGAGGACGGCGAACGGCAGGGCGACGAGGGTGAGCATCGTGCCGGCGATCGAGGCCGCCTGGCCGATGAAGAGCTTGCGGAACTCGGGCTCGCGCAGGGCGCCCAGGTTGTCGGAGAGCGTGGCCATGCCGTCGATACTATCGCCGCATCGGCGGCCCGCCACGGCGGGCGACCCGCCGGCGACTACTCGATGCGCGGCGGGCCGCCCACCACGACGCCTACTCGATGCGCGGCAGCCGCCGCTCCAGCCAGCCCGGGATCCACCAGTTGGCGCGCCCGAGCAGGCGCATCGGCGGCCGGCACCATGAGCACGCGGATGATGCTGGCGTCGACGGCGATCGCGACCGCGAGCCCCACGCCGATGGCCTTGGTGACGATCACCGAGGTGAAGGCGAAGGCGCCGGCCACGATGACGATGATGAGCGCCGCGCTGGTGATGATGCGGCCGGTGCGCGCCAGGCCGAGGCCGACGCTGGCGCGGTTGTCGCCGGTCTCGAGCCAGGCCTCCCTGACGCGCGACAGCAGGAACACCTCGTAGTCCATCGACACGCCGAACACGGTGCAGAACATGACGATCGGCAGCGTGGCGTCGACGTACCCCGGGCTCTGGAAGTCGAGCAGGCGCTCGAAGTTGCCCCACTGGAAGATGAAGACGAGGGCGCCGAAGCTGGCCAGGATCGAGAGCGTGTTGACGATCACCGCCTTCAGCGGGAGCAGCACGCTCCGGAAGAGCACCAGCAAGACGAAGTAGGTGACGACGAGGACGAAGAGCACGACGTAGGGGAAGCGGGCGTAGATCGAGGCGACGAAGTGCTCGACGCCGGCCGCGAGGCCGGCGACGTGGACCGTGGCGCCGGGCGGCGTCGGTACGGCCTCGATGAGCGCCGGCAGGGCCCGGCCCTCGGGCATGTCCGGCTCGCCCTCGGGCACGACGCGGAAGAGGACCGTGCCCGGCGCCGTGCTGGCGGCGGCGAGCCGCTCGGCGGCGGCCAGGGCCGCCGCCTTGACCGCCGCCGGCAGCGGGAGCGGCAAGGCGTCGAGGGCCGCCTCGCCCCCTTCCGCCAGGGCCTGCCAGAAGGCCACCGCGGCGGCCGGCGACTCCATCCCGGGCAGCGTGACGATGCTCTCGACCGAGGCGACGCCCTCGAGAGCCTCGAGCCGCTGCCCGTACTCGTAGAGCTCCGCCAGGCGCGCCGGGTCGAAGGGGTCGGGCGAGCCCTCCTCCCAGGTCAGCATGACCTCGTTGGGCAGCAGGCGCCCGCGGTCGAAGCGCTCGGCGATGAGGTCGTAGCCGCGGCGCGCCTCCACGCTGCGCGGCAACTCCTCGGCGGTCGGGACGTTGACGACGATGCCGGCGATGGGGCTCGCGATGACCAGGATGACGGCTGTGGTGACCACGAGCACGGGGACCGGGTGCGCCATGACCCAGTCCGACCAGCGCCGCCAGAAGTGACCCTCGCGCTCGCGCCGGCCGAGCACGCGCAGGGCGTCGACCCGCGGCCCGAGGATGCCGAGCAGCGCGGGCAGCAGGGTGAGCGCCACGAGCACCGAGAAGAGCACGACGACCGCGCCGCCGATGCCCATCGAGCGCAGCGACATGTACTGGTAGGAGATCGAGGCCGAGGAGGCCGATGAAGACGGCGAGGCCGCTGAAGAAGACGGCGCGGCCGGCGCTCGCGACCGTCGCCTCGACGGCGTCGGCGACGGTCCTGCCCCGGCCGAGCTCCTCGCGAAAGCGGCCGACGATGAACAGCGAGTAGTCGATGCCGACGGCGAGGCCCAGCATCGACGCGACGTTGAGGACGAAGATGGAGAGGTCGTAGGCGCCGGCCAGCAGGTACATCGCGCCCAGCGTGACGGTCACCGCGACGCCGCCGCCGATCACCGGGAGCGATGCCGCCACCAGGCTGCCGAAGACGAGGACCAGGACGACGAGCGCGACCGGCAGGGCGTACGACTCGGCCCGCCTCAGGTCCTCGGCGGAGACGTCCTGGATCGCCTCGTAGACCGCGGGCTCGCCGGTGAGCACCGTCTCCAGCTCGCCCGGCTGCAGCAGCCCGCGCACGCGGTCCAGCTGCCCCTGCACGGCCTCGAGCGACGTGTCGAAGATGAGGACCGCGAGCGCGGCGCTGCCGTCCTCGGCGACCAGGCTGTCGCCGCCGGTCGCCGGCGTGACGACGCGCACCAGGCCCGGCACGCTCCCCGGGGTGAGCCGCGCCAGCGCGGCGTCCATCTCCCGGGTGAAGCGCGGGTCGTCGGCGCGCAGCTCGTCGTCGACGAAGACGATGCTGAGCGACGCGGTACCGATGCCGAGCCGCGCGTTCATCTCGTCGAGAGCGCGCTGCGCCCGCGAGTCGCGGGTCGCTGAACGCCGCCGCCCTTGAGGCGACCGGGCAGCTCGCTGAGCCCGGCGAGCCCCAGCGCGAAGGCCACCGTCCACACGGCGACGAGCGGCCATCTGCAACGGTACGAGAAGCGGCCGATGGCGGCGAACACCCGGTGACCTCCGTGCGAGCAGGGTCGTCCTCGACGGCCGCGACCTGCCGGCCGCGGCCGCGGCCGGCGCCATCATAACGCCCGGCCGGCCGCACGACCCGCCGGACGGGCGCCGGCCGGCCGGCCCGGCGCCGGTGACGACGGCGATATACTACGGGCGACCAGGCCGGGGAGACGAGGTCGTGAGCGAGACCCGCGAGCAGACATCCGCAGGCGGCGTCGTCGTGCGCCACGGCGACGGCCTGCAGGTCTGCCTCATCAACCCGGCCGGGCGCCGCGTCTGGGGCCTGCCCAAGGGCGGCGTCGAGCCGGGGGAGACGCTCGGCGAGACCGCCCTGCGCGAGGTCCGCGAGGAGACCGGCATCGAGGCCTCGCTCGAGGGCGAGCTGGGGAGCATCGACTACTGGTTCTACTCCCGCGAGAGCCGCGTGCGCATCCACAAGACGGTCCACTACTTCCTCATGCGCGCCAGCGGCGGCGACGTCTCGGGGCACGACCACGAGGTCAGCGAGGCGCGCTGGCTCAGCGTCTCGGCGGCGCTCGACATCATGTCCTATCCCAACGAGCGCGAGATGGTGCGCAAGGCGGCGGCCGCGGTCGAGGCCTCGCGGGCCCCGACGTGAGCGGGACTCGGGCGCGCCGCCGGCGCGCCCGAGTCCCGCACGGCCGCCGGACCCACAGCGACGATCGTCGCGGGGAGGTGCCGGCATGCGGCTGACGACACTGGGCACGGCGGGCTGGGTGCCGACCGCCGGGCGCGAGACCACGTGTCTGGCGCTCAAGGACGACGCCACGCTCATCGTCTTCGACGCCGGCACCGGCCTGCGCCGGCTCCTGTCGCCCATCGGGCAGGACCTGCTCGCCGGCGTCGAGGCGGTCGACCTCGTGCTCACGCACTACCACCTCGACCACGTCTGCGGGCTCGCCTACCTGCCGGCCGTCCTGGCCGGCCGGCGCCTCACCGTCCACGCACCGGCGGCCGCGGTGAACGGCACCGACCCCGAGCGCGCCCTCGCCGAGCTCATCCGCCCGCCGTACAACCCGGGGCCGTGGAGCGACTGGCCGGGCATCACCGTCCGCGCCCTCGAGGCCGGTGACAACGAGGTCGCCGGCCACCGCCTGCGTCTGCGCGCCCAGAAGCACCCCGGCACGAGCGCCGGGTACCGCCTCGACGACCTCTTCGCCCTGGCCACCGACACGGGCCCCGACCCGGAGACCGAGACCTTCGCGCACGGCGTCTCCCTGCTGGCGCACGAGTGCTGGTACAACGACGCCGACCCGGCGACCCGCCGCGTCCACGCGTCGTTGCTGCCGAGCTTCAGTGCACACAGCGAGGTCGCCGGGGTCGCGGCCCTGGCCGGACGCGCCGCCGTGGGGCGGCTGCTCCTCATGCACCTCAATCCTCTGTTCGACGAGCCGTACTACGACCGCCTGCGCGAGCGTGCGCGGCGGGGCTTCGCGGGCGCTCTGCTCGTGGCCGACGAGGCCGTCATCGACCTGACGGGCTCCGTTTGACCGGCGTGGCCGGCTCGAGCATCATCGCCGCCGGAGGCTGCCGGAGATGCCGCTGAGCCCGAAGAGACTGATGATCGTCGTCGCCGTCGTGGCGGCGCTCCTCGTGCTGCTCCTGCCGTCGCTCGTCGCCTATCGCTACACGGCACCGCAGCAGCGCGGCGAGTTCATCACGGGGCCCTGGCGTGGCTGGGCCTTCGTCATCGCCGCCTTCCGCGTCCCCGGCGACTCCCAGTTGAAGACGTCGGGCGCCGCCCTGCGCAAGGCCGACTGGGTCTTCAGGGACGGGCTCGTCGACCCGCACGAGGTGCAGCTGCTGTTCGTGCCGCAGGACGAGCCCTACACGCTCGCCCATTCCATCGACGGGCGCACGGTGACCACCATCGTCGACCCCGGCTACCGCTTCATCTGGCAGGTGCAGGGGAGCGTCACGTCAGTGTCGGGCCGCAACGACACCATCGTCGCGCTGCTCGACTACCGCAGCGGCCGGGTGCTCTACGACGTGCGCGACGACCTCACCCCCGAGGAGCTCGCGCCCGGCAGCGGCGCGCCCGGCGAGACGGCGCCCTCGGGCGCGCCGTGAGCCCGGAGCTCGGGGACGGGGGCGCGGCGCGGCGCGCCTTCGCCGCCGCGGCCGGCAGCCGCCTCTTCATCCTCCTCGTCGGATTCGTCACGGCGGCGGCGATCGGGCTCGGCGACCCGCCCTGGACGTTGATCTTCCCCCGCCACGCCGCCCCCTTCGACGGCGTCCTCGGCTGGCTCTTCGACCCGTGGGGGCACTGGGACGGCGTGTGGCTCATCAAGATCGCCGTCGCCGGGTACGCCGAGAGCGACGGCAGCACGGCCTTCTTCCCGCTCTACCCACTGCTGCTGCGGTACGTCGGCGTACTCTTCGGCGGCAACCTGCTGCTGACCGGGATGGCCGTCTCGCTGGCCTGCTACGGGGGCGCGATGGTGCTGCTCTACCGGCTGGTACGCGAGCAGTACGACGCGCGGACCGCCGCGCTCACCGTCGTGCTGATCTCCCTGGTGCCGACCTCGCTCTTCTTCCAGGCCGTCTACACCGAGTCGCTCTTCCTGCTCCTCTCCCTGGCCTGCTTCATCTGGGCGCGCAAGGGGAGTTGGAAGCTCGCCGGCCTGGCCGCCCTGCTCGCCACTCTCACCCGCAGCACCGGCGTCCTGCTCCTCGTGCCCATGGTGGTCTGCTACTACGAGCAGCGCGACTGGAGCTGGCGGCGCACCGACCAGCACGTCGTGAACCTGCTCCTCGTGCCGCTCGGCCTGCTGATGTGGATGACCTACCTGAGCCTCTCCTTCGGGCGGCCGCTGCTCTTCGCCGCCGCCCAGGAGGAGTGGCGGCGCTCCTTCGCGGCCCCCACCGTCGCCGTGGGCCGCGCCTTCGCCGCCGCCGTGCTGGGCGCCGCCCAACTGCTCTCACGCCAGAACCTGACCCTCTACTGGCCAGTGCCCAAGCCGTCGTCGGCCTACGGCATGGCGGAGCACAACCTCGTCAGCCTCGCGTTCTTCCTCCTCGCGGCGGCGCTGCTCTACTACGGCTACCGGCGCCTGCCGCTGAGCGACTGGTCCTACTTCCTCGCCGCCGCCGCCTACCCGCTCTTCTTCCCCGCCGCGCCGATGCCGCTGCTCTCCTACCCGCGCTTCCTGCTCACCATCTTCCCAGCCTTCACGGTGCTCGCTCTCGTTCTGCGCGACAGACCCCGGGCGCGCCGGGTGACGCTCGCCCTCTTCGTGATCGGGCTGATCCTGCTGACCGGGAAGTTCGCCCACTTCAGCTGGGTCGCCTGAGCGGCCTCGCCGGCGACGCGGGCGGCGCCCGGACGGCAACGAGGGTGCGGGTCGCCCGCGCGTGCCGACCGCACGGGCGGCCGCCGGTCGGCGCCGCGGGGCGCGGGCCGGCGCGTCAGTCGGGCGTCGTCGTACCGGCGGACGCCGTCGGCGAGGGGACGCCGGGGCGGCGTCGCCGGCGCCGTCCGGCGCCGAGTCGTCGCCGCTCACCTCGTCCTGCGCGCCACCGGCGCCGATGAGGCGAAAGACGTAGACCCCGTCGCGCGCGTACACCGACTGGTAGCGCGCGTCGAAGAGCACCCGCGCCAGGGCCTCGTCGTAGGCCAACAGGTCCTCACGGTCGAAGATGAAGGGCCTCGTCTGGTCGGTGATCACCCACTCGGCCCCTTCGTAGTACGGGAACGTGTACACGACGCGCCGGTCCGACACGTGCCCGCCGGCGCCGTTGGTCACCGAGATGGGGACGCCGTCGGGGACCATCGCCAGCGCCTCGTCGAGCACGACGGCGTGGCCGCGGCGCGCGTAGTCCCGCCCGTCGAATTGGACCCGGGGAGGTTGAACGGTAGCGGGCCGAGGACGAAGTTGCCGGCGAGGGCGGTCACGAGCACGATCAGGGCCAGCGTCGGGCGGCGCACCGCTTCGTGGGTCATCCCCGACTCCGGCCGGCGGAAGCCGCCCCCTGCCCAGCGCCACACCCGCATCAGGCCGAGCACGGCGGCGGCGAAGAGGAAGGGGATCTCCGCCGCCGTGTAGTGGAAGGCGATCGAGCGCTGGAAGCGCACGCTCGACAGCCCGTTGAGCACGAACTCGGGCGCCGCGACGAGCAGCGTGAGCGGGCTCAGGAGCGGCGCCAGGGCGAAGGGCCACAGCAGCTCCCACCAGTAGCGCAGGTTGCCCGCGGCGAACAGGTCGGTGAGGGTCTGGTCCGGCTTGGTCACAACGCCCAAGGCGACGTCGAGGGCGCTGTCGCCGTAGGCGGCGTAGCGACTGACGAAGGCGCTCTGGCCCTCGTTGAAGTGGGGGATCACCCACCAGACGACGGCGACGAAGTAGGCCGTCGCGGCGGCGGTGACCAGCAGAGGCCGCCAGGAGCGCTTGCGCAAGGCGAAGTACCCGCCGAGGAGGGCGACGACCAGCGGGATCTCCTCCTTGCAGAGCACGGCGAGCACGAGGGCGGGGATCGCCCAGAGCCAGCGGTCCTCCTCGAGGTAGAGGAAGGCGAAGAGCAGGAACGTCGTGGCCAGCGTCACCGGGTGGAACTCGTTGAGCGCGCCGTAGCCGAGCGCCGGGTAGAGGAGGAACGCGCCGGCGAGCAGGGCCCCGGCGCGCGGGTCGCGGGTGACGCGCGTGCCGAGGCGGTAGGCGGGCCAGGCCCCGGCGGCGACGATCACGCTCTGCAGCGTGAGCAGCATGACCGGGCTCGGCCACACCAGCCAAGGGAGGGCGAAGAGCGCGAGGATCGGGTCGACGTGGCTGCCGAGCCGCGACATCTGCCGCGGCGCCATATCGTTGGTCGTGATCTCGAGGAAGCGGCCGTGAGCCGTGTTGTAGACCGCCTGCACCATGTTGCCGAGGTCGTAGCGGCCGACGTCGTAGTTGCGGTACTTGAGGTACGCGAGCAGGGCGTAGACGGCGGCGAAGGCGACGGCGCCGAGCGCCACCCAGAGAGCATTGCGGCGGAAGAGGCGGTCGTGCTCGTCCGGGGTCAGCTCGAGGACGGGTTCGCGGAGGCGCGGCGAGCGCGCCGCGGCCGCGGCGCGCTCGCCGCGCCTCCGCGCCTGCCTCGTCATCGGCGACCCTCCCCGTCGACCTCGCGCCGCGCCAGCCGCTCGGCCAGCAGGACGAGTCCCACGAACACGACCTCGATCGCCGTCTGCCAGAGGCGCAAGAGGACCGCCCACGCGAGCGCCACGGGCCCGCCCACCTCGGCCCTCAGCGCACCGGCGAGGACCGCCTCGCGCACACCGACACCGCTGGGCACGACGAAGGCCACCATGCCGGCGACGTAGGCGAGCGCGTACGCGGCGATCACCAAGGCGAGGGCGTCCGTGCCGGCGTCGACCGTCGCGCGCGCCAGGCACCACGCGGCGGTGCCGACCAGCAGCCAGGTCGCCACATAGTACCAGAGCATCCCCACCACTCGGCCGAAGCCCAGCGTGGCGGTGAGAGGCTCGCGGTGGAGGAGGCCGAGCACGCGCCCGGCGAGCGGGACGAACACGCGCGGGTGCACGAGGACGAGGAGCGCGGGGATCGCCAGCAGCGACCAGGCCGCCCACCCCGCCTCGACGCGGGCCAGAGGCCACAGCAGGGCGACCGTGAGCAAGGCCGAGCAGAGCTGCAACGCCTGCTCGTAGACCATCGCCGCGCCGACCCGCGGCATGTCGAGCCCCTGCCCGTGGTGCAGCCAGGCCCGGCCCACGAACATGAAGACGGTGCCCGGCACGTAGCGGGCGAGGATCGAGCTCCCCCAGACCGCCCACGTCGCCAGCACGCCGGGGCGGAGCCCGAACCCCGCCAGCAGGAGCCACCAGCCGGCGGCCTGCAGGCAGTAGAAGAGGAGGAAGACGGCGAACGACACGGCGAGCCACTGCGGGCGGAAGGTCCAGTCGTAGGCGGCGACCTCGTCCCAGGAGCGCGCCAGCGCGAGGGCGACGAAGGCGACCGTCGCGGCGGCCAGCACCGCCTGCGCCGTGCGCAGGAGGCGGCGTCGGCCGGCCGGCGCGGCGCTCGAGCGCTCCGCTGCCGCCGCCGGCCGGTCGCTTCCGCTCACCCCGGCCCCCCGAGCGCGTCCAGCAGCCGACCGGCCACGACCTCGGGGGTGCAGGCGCGGCGGTAGACGGCGAGCGCCGCGGCGCCGAGCCTGGCGCGTTCGCCCTCGTCCAGCAGGCGCTGCAGCGCGGCGGCGAGCGCGGCGGCGTCGCCGGGCGGCACCAGCAGCGCGTCCTCACCGTCGTGCAGGAGCTCACGCGCGCCGGGCGTGGCCGCGGTCACGACGGGCCGTCCGCAGGCGAGCCCGTCGAAGACCTTGTTGGGCACGACGCGGCCGGCCTTCTCCGAACGGCCGAAGACGCCGAGGCAGACGTCGGCCTCGAGCAGCAGCCGGCGGAGCTCCTCGTGCGGGCGCATGCCGAGCCAGTCGACGTTGTCGAGCCCGCGGCTGCTGATCGTCGCGCGCAGCTCCGCCGAGAGCTGCCCCTCGCCGGCCAGGACGACACGCAGCGGCTCGCCTCGCAGGCGGTCGGCGGCCTCGAGCACGACGTCGGCGCCGTGCAGCGGGCTCCACTTGCCGTACTGAACGACGGTCAACGGCCGCTCCGGACCGACGGGCCGGGCACGGCCGTCGGCGCCCTCGACCGGCAGGGCCCCGACCGGGACGACGGCGAGACGGGCGCGCTCGAGCCCGAAGGCCCGCTGGTAGTAGGAGGCGTGCGCCCAGGTGTCGGCGAGGACGAGGTGCGCGGCGGCGAAGGCCAGCTTGTCGGCCGCCGCGGCGGCGACGGCGACCGGCGAGCCGCGCCGCACGAGACCGCGGTCACCGACGAACGTGTCGGCCAGCGAGACCAGCGGGTCGAAGACCAGCCGCGCGCGCCGGGCCGCGGCCACGAGGCGCGCGTACGGCATCGCGAGATGGCCCGGGTACCCGACGACGAGCGCCTCGGGGCTGAATCGGCCTCGGTGCTGCAGGGCGAGACGCGCGTACGCCGCCACCGCCCCCGCGGCCAGCCTCGCGGCGCCGGCGGCGCCGGCCAGGGTGGCCGCGTCGAGCGGCGGCAGCGACGCCTGCACCTCGAGCACCTCGACGCCGCGCGCCCGCAGCCCGGCGAGCAGCACGGCGTTGCGCGGGTACGACGGCTCGTACGTGCCGAAGAAGGCGACCGTCCGGGTCACGGCTCGCGGGCGTCGGCCCGAGCGGCCGCGGGCGGCGCCGAGGCGCCCCCTCCCGCCGCCGCAGCGCCGGCCGCAGGCGGCCCGGCGGCCGGTTCGACCACGCGCTCCACCCAGGTGCGCTCCGGCCCCTGGCGCGCCCGCGAGTTGACGATGAGCTCGCCCAGGAGCCCGACCGAGAGCAGCTGGATGCCGACGATGACGAGCAGCACCCCGAGCAGCAGCAGCGGCCGGTCGCCGATCGCCTCGCCGAGGATCTTGAGCACGGTCATGTACACGAGGATCCCGGCGCCGGCGAGGATCATCAGCGTGCCCAGGCCGCCGAAGAGGTGCTGCGGACGGCTGTGGTAGCGCCCGAGGAAGAGGACGGTGAGGAGGTCGAGGTAGCCGCGCATGTAGCGCTGCCAACCGTACTTCGAGCGTCCGGCGGCGCGGCGGCGGTGCGCGACGCGCTCTTCCGTCACCCTGAACCCCTGCTGCGCGGCGACCACGGGGATGTACCGGTGCAGCTCGCCGTAGATGGTGATCGCGTCGAGCACTTCGCGGCGGTAGACCTTGAGACCGCAGTTGAAGTCGTGGAGGCTGAGGCCGGTCGCGCGGCGGACGGTCCAGTTGAAGAGGCGCGACGGCAGGGTCTTGGAGAGCGGGTCCTGACGGCTCTGCTTCCACCCCGACACGAGGTCGTAGCCCTCGTCGAGCCGGGCGATCAGCTTGAGCGCCTCGGCCGGGTCGTCCTGACGGTCGCCGTCCATCGTCACCACGACCTCGCCGCGCGCCGCGGCGAAACCGTGGGTCAGCGCGGCCGACTTGCCGAAGTTGCGCCGCATCTTGACGATGCGGACGCCGGCATGGCCCTCCGCCAGCCCCTCGAGCACGGCGAACGTGCCGTCGTCGGAGCCGTCGTCGACGAAGACGACCTCGTACGGACGGCCGAGCTCGCCCATCGCCGCGTCGATCTCGGCGAGGAGCGGCTCCACGCTGCCCGCCTCGTTGAAGACGGGCACGACGATCGAGACGAGTCCCTCCATGATGGTGCCAAGGATACAACCTGCCTGCTCGTTCGGCCTCTCTCCCGCGGCGCCTCGAGCGCTCCAGTGGCAGTTCTCCCGCACGACCGTGCGACGAGCGGGGCGGTCCGGCGCGGCGGGGTGGCGCGTTTGCCGACGACGCCACCGGGAAGAGCACTCGTGAAGCGCGCGACTCCGAGCGGCCACCGCCGCGGGAGGGCGCGCCGGCGGTGACGCCGGACGGCGCGCCGCAGACCATGGAGGTCACATCATGAGACCACTTTCGTACATCGGGATCATCGGTCTCGTACTCGTCCTCGCCGGGGCCCTCAACTGGGGCCTGGTCGGGCTGCTTCGACTACAACCTCGTGGAGGAGATCTTCGGCGCCGGCACCGCCGCCGACGTGGTCTACGTGTCCATCGGCGTCGCCGGGCTCCTGAGCCTCCTGTCGCTGGGCAGCCTCTCCGGCCGCGCCGCGGCCGCAGGGGAGCTGCGCTACGCCCGGCACCCCGACGTGGGCGAACGCGACCGGGACGACTATCGCCGCGCGGCCTGACCGAGCCATCGCCGCGCGGCCTGACGGACCGTCGCGGCGCGCGACGAGAAGACGGCCGAGCGGCCGCGCGTGCGCGCACGGAGCGGCCCGGGCAGCGCTGCCCGGGCCGCTCCGCTCGTCGTCACCGGCCGGCCTCAGTCCAAGGGGCGCCGCGCCGTCCCGGGCCGGCCTTCCCGCCCGCTGACCGCGTCGGCCTCGTCCTCGTCGTCGACCGTGACGAGGTCGATGGCCCTCTGGCCGATCACGACCACGTCGTCCGTCACGTCGCTGTTCAGCAGCGCCGCGAGACGCGGGTCTTTGACCTTGAGCTTGAAGCCGAAGAACTCGACGCTGTCTGTCGGCCGCTCTGACACCTCCGGGCCCCCGCCCGCATGTCTGCCCCTCGCGCTCGCCCGCCGTCCGTGTCTCTCAACGTCCCCGGACCGCAGGCGAACGCCCGGCAGCTTGTCTATCGGCAGTCCCGTGCGCTAGCATGACGCCCGCCAGTTCAACGGATGGCGCGCGGCTCGTGCCCAAGGGAAGCCGGTGAGATTCCGGCGCGGTCCCGCCGCTGTAGCCGGTCGGCGCCTCTGCGTTCTCCTTTAGGAGAGTCACTGGGCCTGAGGGTCTGGGAAGGCAGCAGAGGCGCGCACGTCGACCGGGAGTCAGAAAACCTGCTCAGCCGCCAGCGAAGCTGCTTCCCCCACGTGGATGGGTGCCAGCACGACGGCAGACACCGACCCCGGCAGGAGGAAGTCGGGGTCATTGCATGTCGGAGCCGCTTCGCCGGAGGGGGAACGCCCGCCGCCGGAGAGGAGCCCGACGTGGTACGCCGTTCTGTCCTGCCGCTCACCCTGCTCACCCTGCTCATCGCCCTGCTCGTGGCGCCCGCCGCGGCCGCCGACGTGCTTCCGGGCACGACGACCGTCGTCACGCCCTCGGTCCGCGTCGAGGCGCTGTCGCACACGGTCGCGCCCGCGACCACGGTCGACGTCCCCCTGACCAGCACCGCAACGGACTACCTGGGGGCCACGGGCATCTTCACCGAGCCCACCGCGATCGTGGCGCTCGCCAAGACCGCCGACCGCCGCGCCTTCACCTTCACGACCAGCTTCGGCTTCAACTTCATCAACTCGATCGCCGACCTCGGCGGCCCGCCGTCGTGGACCAGCGCGTGGATGTTCCAGGTCAACGGCTGGCAACCGGACTTCGGCGCCGGCGAGCTCGTCACCGCGACCGGCGACAAGATCGCCTTCTTCGAAGCGTCGTCGACGGCACCCTTCACCAGCAGGCAGCTCGTCGTCACCGCCTCCCCGCGCGGCGTGCGCCCGGGTGAGCCGATCACGCTCACGGTGCGCGAGGACGACCTGGCCAAGTTCAACGACCGCGCCTCCTTCGACCGTTGGGGCCCGAACCCCGACGGCATGACCGAGGAGGAGATCGCGGCCTACATCGAGACGCTCGCCGACTCCCGTCTCTCCGCCGGAGCGACGCTGCACGTCGGCAGCCGCGTCTACCAGCTCGGCGCCCCCGACTTCGAGGACGGGACCATCACCTTGACCGACCTTCCGATCGGGACCTACGGCGTCTGGGCGGAGAAGCCCTGGGACACGGAGTTCAACTACGTCCGCTCCGCCGAGACCCTGATCGACGTCGGCCCGGGGGCGACGATGACGAAGGTCACCGTCAGGCCGAACCCCTACGTGGCGAAGCGCGTGATGTACGTGACCTTCCTGCTCAGCAAGAAGGCCGACGTCGGCATGAAGATCTACAACGCGTACGGCCAGCGCGTCGCCACCGTCAAGGCGAGGACCCTGTACGCCGGCACACGGACGCTGCAGTGGGACGGCGTGCGCAGCGCCCCTCTGACCAGCAAGCTCACCATCAAGCTCCGCGCCGTCGACACCTGGGGCCGCGAGACGCTCAAGTCGGTGACCGTCTCCGTGGCCAGCTGAGCAGAGCCGAGGGGTCATCGCTCCGCACGTGATGAGAAGGGCGCTCGCGGTCGTCGCGCTCCTGGCGCTGGCCGTCCTCCCGGCCGGGTGCTCGGGCACGTCCCCGAGCGAGAGCCAGGCGACGACCGCGGGCCGCCCGCCGACGGCGACCGAGGTCCGCCTCGTGATCACCCGCGACTACGGCGCCTCCGTCCTCAAGGACGTGCTCGTCGACGCCGGGGGCGGCACCGACGTCATGCGCGTGCTGGCCGAGAACGCCGAGGTCGCGAGCGGGTACGGCGGCGGCTTCGTCAGCGGCATCGACGGGCTCGAGTCGACGTACGGCGGCGTCTCGTCGGCCGACGCCGCCGACTGGTTCTACTGGGTCGACGGCGCGCTCGCCGACATCGGCGCCGGCGACTTCGCGCTGGGCGGCGGCGAGACGGTGTGGTGGGACTACCACCGCTGGGCCGGGGCGATGTTCGCCCCGACGGCCGTGCACGCCTTCCCGGTGCCCTGGGCCGGCCGGCCGCTCCCCGTCGCCGGCGGCACGGAGATCCCCGGCCTCGGACGAGTGGGCACCGACCGTCGGCCTCGAGCTCGGGCCGCGACAGGATCTCGGCGCCGGCAGGCCGACCGACGGCCTCGTCGTCTGCACGGCGGCCGAGGCCGCGGCGACGCCCTGGCTCGCCGAGCTGCTCGCGGGCGAGGCCGGCGCCCCGCTCGTCGCGGTCGACGGCGGTGCACTCTCCGCCCTCGGCGCGGACGGCGCCGGCGACGGCCGCGACGGCCGCCGTCCTCGCGCTCCCCAACGCGGACGACCCCGCGCGCCCGCTGCTGCTCGTGGTGCTCGCCGACGCCGAGGCCGCCGGCGAGGCCTTCGCCGTGCTCACGCCGGCGAGCCTCGGCGCCCGGCTCGCCGTCGCCGTCGTCGAGGGCGTCGTCGTGCCGCTCCCGCTCGAGGCGACGCCGTGATCGGCCGGCCGCTGAGCCCCGACCCCGTCACCGTGCCCGCCGCCGGCGGGCACCCGGCGACCGGGCGGGCGGCGGGAGGGGCTGCCGGTCCCCGCGACGCGGCAGGCCCCGTCGCCGTGACGCGGCGCACGGTCCGCCGCCGTGCCCGCGAGGCGGCTCCGCGCGGGCTCGCCAAGCTGCGCCCCGGGGTCTGCCTCGGCTTCATCGCCGCGCTGGCCGTCGCCGGCCTGGCGCTGGCCAACCCGGTCCAGGTCGCCGTCCTGCTCGCCGTCACGCTGCTCGCGCTCTGGGCGAGCGGTGCACTGCGCGCCGCCGTGCCCTACCTCCGCGTCGCCCTCTACGTGGGCGCCTTCCTCGCCCTCCTCAACCCGATCTTCAGCCGTGGCGGTCTCGACGTGCTGTGGACGACGACGCTCGGGCCCTTCACCGTGAAGATCACCGTCCAGGGCATCGCCTTCGGCATCACCAGCGCCCTCCGCCTCGCCGTGGTCACCCTCGCCTTCGCCCTCTTCACGCTGGTCATCGACCCCGACGAGCAGCTCGGCCTGCTCAGCCGCCTCTCCTTCAGGTCGGGCCTCGTGCTGTCGCTGGCGGCGCGCCTGTTCCCCGTCTTCTCGCGCGACGCGGCCCGCCTCGCCGACGCCCAGCGCGCCCGCGGCGTGGAGCTCGACCGCGGGCGGCGGCGCGAACGCGCCGCCGCCCGCGTGCCCCTCCTCGCCGCCCTGCTCACCCGCAGCCTCGAACGCGCCGTCGACGTGGCCGCCTCGATGGAGGCCCGCGCCTACGGCAGCGGCGGCCGCAGCCGCTGGGTGCGGCGGCGGCGCTGGACGGCCGCCGACGTGACGACCGCGGTCGCCGCGGTCGTCGCCGCGGTCGCCCTGCTCGGCGGCCTCGCGACCGGCGCCTTCGCCTACGACTTCTTCCCCCTCCTCGACGACCCGTGGGCGATGCTCGCGAGCGGCTGGTGGCTCGCCCTCGCGCTGGCCCTCGCCGCCCCCCTGGTGGTGACGCGACCGTGGCGGAGATAGCCCGCTTCGACCGCGTCACGTACACGTACCCCGGCGCGCCGCGACCGGCGCTCGAGGACGTCTCGCTGCGCATCGACCCGGCCGAGGTGATCCTCGTGATCGGCGGCTCGGGCAGCGGCAAGTCGACCCTGCTCCGCTGCCTCAACGGCCTCGTCCCGCACTTCCACGGCGGCGTCTTCGCGGGGCGGGTGACGGTCGACGAGTACGACACCCGCGACGCCCGCCCCCACGACCTCGCGCGCCGTGTCGGCCTCGTCTTCCAGGACCCGGAGAGCCAGTCGGTGATGACGACCGTGGAGCGCGAGATCGCCTTCGGGCTCGAGAACCTCGGCGTCGAGAGCCGCGCCATCACCCGCCTCGTCGAGGAGGCGCTGATCTCGCTCGGCCTCTCGCACCTGCGCCACGCCACGCTGGCGACGCTGTCGGGCGGCGAGCTCCAGAAGGTCGCGCTCGCCGCCGTCATCGCCACGCAGCCCCACCTCCTCCTGCTCGACGAGCCGACCTCGCAGCTCGACCCGGTCGGCTCCGAGGAGCTGCTCGCCGCCGTGCGCCGGCTCTCCGAGGACACCGGCGCCACCATCGTCCTCGCCGAGCACCGGGTCGAGCGCTGCCTGCACCTCGCGACCCGCGTCCTCTACCTCGAGGCCGGCCGCGTCGCCGTCGACGCCGAGCCGCAGGAGTTCGCGCGCTGGGCCATCCACGGCCACCGCGAACTGCTCCCGCCGGTGGCGCGTCTCTTCGCCCAGAGGCTGAACGGGCAGGCGGCCGCGCACGCCGCCGACGGCCGCCTGCCGATGACCGTCAAGGACGCGCGTCACATGCTGGACGTGATCGACGACCGCACGCCCCACCGCCTGCCGCGGGAGACGCCGCCGACCGACGGTGCGGTCGTGCTCGAGACGCGCCGCCTGCGCGTGGGCTACGACGCCGACTTCCCGCTCCTCGACGAGGTCGAGCTCACGTTGCGGCGCGGCGAGCTCGTCGCGCTCATGGGCGAGAACGGCGCCGGCAAGTCGACGCTGGTGCGGCACTTCAACGGCCTGCTGCGGCCCCTCGCCGGCACGGTGACCCTCCTCGGTCGGGACGTGGCGTCCCTCTCGGTCGCCGAGGCGGCGCGCGGCTGTGCTCTGCTCGGCCAGAACCCGGGCGACTACTTCGTCAAGGACACGGTGGCCGAGGAGATCGACCACACCCTGGACGCCCTCGGCTTCGACGGCGAGATCCGTGAGCAGAAGGCGACGCGCATCGTCGCCGAGCTCGAGCTCGCCGGCCTTCTCGCCCGCGACCCGCGCGAGCTGTCGGGCGGCGAGCGCACGCGCGTCGCGCTCGCCGCCGTGGCCTGCGGCGAGCCCGACCTGCTCGTCCTCGACGAGCCCACGCGGGGCATGGACCCGAGTCACAAGGTCGAGCTCGCGCGCCTGCTGCGCGGGTGGACCGCGGCCGGCCGCTGCGTGCTGCTCGTCACGCACGACGTCGAGTTCGCGGCCCGCGCCGCGACGAGAGTCCTCGTGCTCGGCGACGGGGGCGTGCTCGCCGACGGCCCTGCCGACGAAGTCCTGAACGGCTCGCTGTTCTTCTCCACCCAGGTCAACCGCCTGCTGCGTCACGCGCTGCCGGGCGTCCTCCACGAGGACGAGATCGGCTGGGGAGGGACGCTCCAGTGAGCCCCCTGTCGATCGCCGGCCGCGCGGCGGCGGCCTTGCCCGGGCCCCGGCTCTCCACTCTGACCGTGGCCGGGCTGCTCGACCGTCGCCGTCGCCCTGGCCGCCTGGTCGGCGGTCGCCCCCGACGCCGTCGACTGGAGCCTGACGAGCCTTCTCATCGTCCTGGCCCTGGTGGTCGCCATGCTCGTCGGGTACGGAGCCCGCGGCGTCGCCGCCCAGGAGCTCTCCCTGGTCGCCGCCCTCGCCGCGCTGGCGACGGCGAGCCGCGTGCTCTTCGCTTCGCTCCCCAACGTGAAGCCCGTGACCTTCATCGTCCTCGTCTCGGGCGTCGCCCTCGGCTCAGGCCCCGGCTTCATGGTCGGCGCCACCTCTGCCCTGGTCTCGAACCTGTTCTTCGGCCAGGGGCCGTGGACGCCGTGGCAGATGCTCGGCTGGGGTCTGGTCGGCGCCATCGGCGGCCTCCTCGGCCGGGAGGGCCGCCGCCCCGGCCGCTGGGAGCTGGTCGTCGTCGCAGGGCTGCTGGCCCTGGCCTTCGACTGGCTGCTCACGCTGTGGATGTTCCTCGCCTTCACCGCGAGGACATGGCCGGCCCTTCTCGCGCTCTACGCGCAGGGCCTGCCGTTCGACCTCGCACATGTCGCCGCGACCTGCCTCTTTGCTGGCATTTTCGGCGTCAAGGCTGTTACCATTGTGGCTCGGTTCCGCGCCCGGACCCGCGTCACCTTCGTGGGACTGGAGGACCAGGGATGCTGAGAAAGACGGGGCTACTCCTCACGCTCGCCGTCACGGTGATGCTGCTCGTGCCGGCGGCGGCGTCGGCCGCGCGCCTCGCCCACGTGACGCGCGGCCTCGACTACCTCCACGCCCGGCAGAGCGCCAGCGGGGGTTTCGAGGACCCCTTCTACACGCCCTGGTGCATCCTCGCCATCCGCGCCGCCCAGGAGAGCGTGACCGCCGACGCCTGGACGATCGACGGCAAGGACCCGTTCACCTACATGAACGGGCTCAACCATCCCGCCGTCGCGGCTTCGGGCGACGTGAGCAACATCCCGTCCTACTACTCGAAGACGATCCTCGCTTACGTCGCCGCCGGCAAGCGCGACCGCATCTACGCCGCCGGCTCTCCGCCGGTCGACCTGCTGGCCAAGCTCTACGAGTACCGCCAGCCCGACGGCCACTTCTCGCTCGCCGTCTCCAACCCCGATGCGGCCGCCGTCAACACGACCATCTGGGCGATCCTCGCCATGCACGCCGCCGGCGTCACCGGCGACCGTCTCGACACGGCCGTCGCATGGCTCCGCGACCAGGCTCTCGACAGCGGCGGGTTCCCGAGCGAGGCCGGCCGGCCGGCCGATGTCGACGACACGGCGGCCGCGATCCAGGCGTTGCTCGCCGGCGGCGTCTCCACCGACGCGACCGTGATCCAGAGCGCCCTCGCCTTCCTGCGCGGCGCGCAGCGCAGCGACGGCGGCTTCCCCAACTACCTCACCGACGGCTACACGTACGCCGAGTCGACCGCCTGGGCGATCCAGGCGATCTCGGCGGTCGGGCAGGACCCCGCCTCGTGGACCGTGGGGGACAACAACCCGGTCAAGGCCCTCAAGGCGCTCCAGCCGGTGCCGGGGCCGGGGTACTTCGAGCACCGCAGCGGCAAGGTGGCGACCCCGCTGCTGACCACGCCGCAGGCGATCATCGCCCTCTCCGGCGCCACGGTCGGTGACGGGGTCAACACCTCGTTCGACGTGTTCCCCCGCAAGCTTCCGACGCTCGTCACGCCGATGGTGTTCAAGCCCCAGGTGAGCGACATCAAGCCGGCCGCCGACGCCAAGCTCACGAGCAGCACGGTGACGTTCTCGGCCTCGTACGTCGACGGCGCCGGCGGCACCGGCATCGCCGCCGGCGGGGTGCGCATCTTCGTCGACGGCGTCGAGCGTACCAAGGCGGCGAGCGTCAGCAGTTCCTCGATCGTGCTCAAGCTGACCGGCGTGCCCAACGGCACCCACCGCTGGGAGCTCCGCGTCGCCGACCGCTCGGGCAACGTCACCCAGCGCATCCGCAGCTTCACCGTCTCGGTGTACGTGCCTTCGGTGACGCCGACCTACACGCCGCCGGCCTATACGCCACCGAGCTCGTCGGGCACCTACCCGACCACGCGCCCCACGCCGACCACGACGCTTTACCCGTCGCCGACGCCTTCGGCTTCGGCCTCCGCCGACGCCGACGTGACCGGCGTCCCGTACGGCGACGCCGTCACCGGTACGCCGGTGACGCCCACGTCGCCGAGCCCCGGGCCGAGCACGGTCTCGGCCTCGCCCCTCGGCGGCGAGGGGGGCGGCGGGGCCGGCGTCATGGGCGGCCTGCTCCTCGTCGCCCTCCCGATCGGCGCGGCGCTCTCGTACCTCGGCATGCGGCGGCACGCCGCGCAGATGGCCCTGGCCGGCACGGGCAAGACGCTCGCCGGCGGCGGGACGCCGTGGCAACGGTTCAGCAGGCGGCTCGGCGCGGCGGGCTCTGCCGCCGGCGCCGCCTGGCACCGCTTCACGTCCCGCTTCTCGCGCGCCGGCGGCGCGTGAGCGAGCCCACCCTCCGCGAAGGATCGACAGTATGAGCGCGCTGATCGTCGGGACTCTGGCCCGCGACATCCAGGTGTGGATCTACAACGCCGCCGAGATCCTGCTGTACCCCGTGCTGATCGCCGCGCTGGTGTGCCTCGTGTGGGTGTTCGTCGAGCTGGGCTGGCTCTGCTACGAGATCTACCTGCGCATCCGCTTCCGCGACCTCGAGGCGCTCGAGATCCGCACGCTCCGCGCCCGGCAGGCGTTCATCGAGGGTAAGCCGCGCAAGGCGTACCGCTACCTGCAGGAGACGCGGTACTCGATGGTCGTCGCGCGCTTCCTCTTCGACCTCATCCGCAACTACCAGACCCAGCGTCTCGCGGTGAAGCCGCTGAAGCTGCTGCAGGAGTACGAGTTCTACACGGTCAAGCGCCTGGAGCGCACGCGCATCCTCGTCCGCGTCGGACCGATGCTCGGCCTCATGGGCACCCTGATCCCCCTGGCTCCGGCGCTCGTCGGCCTCGCCCAGGGCGACACCCAGGCAGCTCGCGGACAACCTCGTGCTCGCCTTCTCGGTCACCGTGATCGGTCTCCTCATCGGCGGCATCGCCTTCGCCGTCAGCATCATCCGTGACCGCATCTACTCGCAGGACATCTCCGACCTCGAGTACCTCCTCGAGCTGCTCGAGGGCGGCGGCGAGCGCCTGCCTGCGGGCGGGCGGCAGGCGGCCGAGGCCGGGGCGGAGCCCCGGCCGACGCCATCCGAGCCGGCGGGCGCCGAGACCGCCGAGCTGCCGCTCGAGGCGCTCGTTCCCGGCCCCGCCGCAGGGGCGACGCTCTCTGACGCCGACGACGACGCGCCCGACGACGACGGCGTCCCCCTCACCCTCGACGACCCCGATATGGCCTGGCACCGTGAGGACGACCCGTTCGCGAGCCTGGGCCCCGTGGAGTCACCGGCAGACGACCCGGCCCCGCGCCACGACGGATGAGCGCCGAGTCCACCGACAGCGAGGTCCAGTTCCTCCCCACGGTCCTCGGCCCCAGCCGGGGCGGCTACCGCTACATGAAGCGCCGACGCCTCGACCGGCTCGACCGCAACGGCGACCCTCTCGACGGAGTCGTCAACCTCTTCGACGTGGCCATCGTGCTGGCCGTCGGGTTCCTCGTCGCGGCGCTCGCCGGGCTGGGCATCTCCGACATCCTCACGAGCGAGGACATGACCATCGTCACCGACCCCGGCACCGACCAGATGCAGGTCATCGTCAAGCAGGGCGACGAGATCACCCGTCTCGACGTGCAGAGCGGCACGGAGGTCAGCGGCGTCGGCACGCTCATCGGGCAGTTCTACCGGCTCGCCGACGGCACCACCGTCTACGTACCGGCCGGCACGACCACGCCGACGACCGACGGCAGCGTGACGCCGGTGCCGGAGACGACGGCCTCGCCGGCGGTCACGCCGGCGCCGGAGGCGCCGGTCATGCCGGCGCCCGAAGAGGACGCCGTCTCGGACGGCGAGCCCCCACCTCAGCCGCCGGCCAAGAAGAGCGAGACCGAAGTCTCACCGTGAGTCGCCGCGCGGCCTGAGTCGTCGGCCGGCAGGCGCGCGCAGCGCGCGCCCGGTGCCCTTCGACCGTCGCGATCCACGCCGCCCGAACGCCGAGAGCTCCCGCCGAGCGGACGCCGGCGGCGGCGAGACCGCCGCGAGCTCAGTCGCCCAGGCGGCGCAGCCGCTCCAGAAGACGGTCGAGCTCGTCCTGGGTGCGGAAGGTGATCTGGATGCGCCCGCCGCGGCGACCGGCCTGGACGCGGACCGGCGCCTCGAGCAGCCCGAAGAGCTCGTCGGCCACGTCGTCGAGCTCGACCCGCGCCGGGCGCGGCGCGCGCCGCTCGGCGCCGGAGTCGCCCAGACTGCGCACCAGCGCCTCGGTCTCGCGCACCGAGAGCCCCGAGCGTGCGACCTCGCGCGCCAGAAGGCGACGCTGCTCGTGGTCGGGGAGGGCGAGCAGCGCCCTCCCGTGGCCCTCGCTCAGCTCGCCGGTCTCTATGAGCCGGCGGACCTCGTCGGGGAGCTCGAGCAGGCGCAGCAGGTTGGTCACGGCGACGCGGCTGCGGCCGACGAGCTCGGCGATGCGTTCGTGGGTGAGGCCGAATTCGTCGACGAGCGCCGCGTAGGCGAGCGCCTCCTCGACGGCGTTGAGGTCCTCGCGGGCGACGTTCTCGGCGAGGGCGATCTCGAGCGCCCTCGCCTCGTCGACCGCGCGGACGAGCGCCGGCACGGACTCGAGGCCGGCGAGCCGCGCGGCCCGCAGGCGGCGCTCGCCGGCGATCAGCTCCCAGCGGGTGCCGGACGCCACGTCGGGTGCGACGTCGGACTCGAGACCGGGAGGCCGGACCGGCGTCTCGAACGGCCGCACGACGATGGGCTGGACGACGCCGAGCGCGGCGATCGAGGCAGCGAGCTCGGAAAGCTCCTCCTCGGCGAACGTGCGCCGCGGCTGCCGTCGCGACACGACCACGGCGTCGATGGGGAGCTCGCGCAGGCGAGCCTCGCCAGACGCGGTGACCGCGGCGAGGTTGGCCCGGCTCTCGCCGATCAGCGCACTCAGGCCTTTACCGAGGGCCCGCTTCCTGTCCACGTGAGACGACCTCCTTGGCCAGATCGAAGTAGGCGTCGCACCCGGCACAGGTCGCATCATAGCGCGAGATCGGCAGCCCGTGGCTGGGCGCCTCGCTGAGACGGACGTTGCGCGGGACGACGGCCTCGAAGACGTGCGTGCCGAGGTGCTCGCGCACCTCGGCCGCCACCTCCCGCCCGAGGCGGGTGCGGCTGTCCAGCATGGTGACCAGCACCCCGAGGATCTCGAGCCCCGGGTTGAGGCGCTCGCGCACCAGGGTGATGGTCTCGAGCAGGTGGGTGAGGCCCTCCAGCGCGTAGTACTCGGCCTGCACCGGCACCAGCACCTCGCCGGCGGCGGTGAGCGCGTTGACCGTGAGCAGGTCGAGCGACGGCGGGCAATCGATGAAGACGAAGCTGTAGGAGTCGAGCCCGCCGCGCAGCGCATCGGCGAGCACGCGCTCGTGGCCGTCGGCTCCCGCCAGCTCGACCGCAGCGCCGGCGAGATCCGGGCACGACGGGACGAGCGACAGCCGCGGCACGCAGGTCGGCACGACGGCCTCCGCCACGCTGACGGATCCCTGCAGAAGGCCGTACGTGGACCGCGCCGGGTCGTCGACCCGCACCCCGAGGCCGGCCGAGGCGTTGGCTTGAGGGTCCCCGTCGACGAGCAGGGTCGGCAGGTCCGCCTCGGCGAGACACGCGGCGAGGTTGACGGCGGTGGTCGTCTTGCCGACCCCGCCTTTCTGGTTGGTCACGGCGATGATGCGCGTCACGGCTGCAGTCCGGGAGCCCCGCAGGCTGCCGAGGCCGCTTCGGGCGGCCCCTCCGCGGGGGAGTCGATACTAGCAGATGGCGCGGCCGGCTCCTCCCGCGACGCCGCTCCGGGCCGCTCAGACCCCGGGCAGCGGCCGCCGGCCGGCCACGCCTGGCCGACGCGGCAGCCAACCCGGGGCGGGCGCCGCCTTGGCGAAGGTCGCGCAGACCGAGTCCGCGAGCGGCGACGCCGACAGCGGCGCCACGGCGCCGGAGGCGAGGCCGCAGACGCGCGCTGCCGCCTCGCCGCCGACCCTCTCGCCCTCGAGAGCGGCGCCGGTCTTGAGAGCCAGGAGGAGCCCGCCGGGCGCCAGGGCGGGGGCCGCGAGCTCGACGACCTCGGCCAGCGCGCCGACGGCGCGCGCGGTCACGAGGTCGAAGGACTCGCGGCCCTCGGCGCCCCCGGCGGTGTAGCGCTCGCTGCGCGCGCAGACGACGGCGACGCGGCCGGCCAGCCCGAGCTCGCCCACCGCCGCGGAGAGGAAGTCGCACTTCTTGCGCACGGAGTCGAGGAGGACGACGCGGAGCGACGGCACCGCGATAGCCAGCGGCAGCCCGGGGACGCCGCCGCCGCTCCCGAGGTCGAGAAGCCGGCCCCGCACCGCGGGACCGTGAGGCCCAGCCGAGTCGGGCGCCGCGAGCACGTCCAGCAGCGCCAGCGCGTCGCCGACCAGCGTGTCGGTCACGTCGTCGCGGCTGCGCAGGCCGGTGACCCGCCCGCGGCGCCACCCGAGCAGCAGCCCGACATAGCGCGTCGAGCGCGGCGACCTGTTCCTGGGTCAGGGCGAAGCGGGAGGCGAGAGCGGAGAGGGAGGTCACGAAGGCGAGGGCGACGCCCGTCGCCTGACTCAGGCGTCGGTGCGCTTGGTCAGGACCAGGGTGGTGCCGCCGTCGCTCGGGCGCTGGAGGTCGAACTCGTCGACCACGGCGCGGATGATCGAGATGCCGAGACCGCCCTCGGCCTCGGGCAGCCCCGGGACCGCCTGACAGTCCGGGCACTCCGCCGCATCGTCGTGGAAGCCGGCGCCTTCGTCGCGGATGGAGACCACCACGCAGCCGTCGCCCATGCGGAACTCGAGGTGGACCTTGCCGTCGTGGTGGTCGTAGGCGTGCCGCACGGAGTTGGAGCACGCCTCGGTGAGGGCGAGCTTGAGGTCGGCCACGGCGTCGTCGGAGAACCCTGCGCGGCGGCGCAGGAAGCCGCTCAGCGCGAGACGGCCGAGAACGACGTACTCGGCCCGCGCGGGGATGTCCAGTCTGACGAAGTCACCCATGGCTGACGCATCCTACCTGACGCTCACGATACCCCGCCAGCGCGTCCGCCGCGCCCGAGGCTTGTGCGTACATTGACGTTGTGCCCGCAGAAGGCGCAAAACGTACCTCGGAGGGCGAGGTCCTCGACTTCGTACCCCGTGCGCCGCATGAGAAGCCGTTTACAGTTCGGGCAGACCGTGTTCTCTCCTTCGTGGCCGGGCACGTTGCCGACGTACACGAACTCGAGCCCCGCTTCGTGCCCGATGGCGACGGCGCGTTCGAGGGTCTTCACCGGCGTCGCCGGACAGGTGCGACAGCTCGAGGTAGGGCATGAAGCGCGTGACGTGCCACGGGGTCTTCGGGCCGAGCTCGGCGACGATCCAGTCGGCGAGGGCGCGCAAGGCGTCCGGGTCGTCGTTCACGGTCGGGACGACGTTGGTGACGATCTCGACGTGACAGCCGTGCTCGGACTGGGCACGCACGGCCGCGGCCAGCACCGGACCGAAGTCCTTGATGCGGCAGAGCTCGTGGTAGGCCTCGGCCGTGAACCCCTTGACGTCGACCCTGTAGGCGTCGATGTGCGGGCCCAAGCACGTCGAGGGCTTCTTCGGTGATGTAGCCGTTGGTGACCATGACGGTGTAGAGACCGTGCTCGTGCGCCACCTGGGCGCCGTCGAGGATGTACTCGAGCCAGATGGTGGGCTCGTTGTAGGTCCAGGCGACGCCGGCGCAGCCGTTGTGCTCGGCGAGCACGGGCAGGTTACGCACCGGCAGCTCGCGCAGGTCGCGGGCGACCGTGGCCGCGTCGGCGTGCGCGATCTGCCAGTTCTGGCAGTGCCGGCAGGTGAAGTTGCAGCCGACGCTGCCCAGAGAGAGGACGGTGCTGCCGGGGAAGAAGTGGTACAGCGGCTTCTTCTCGATGGGGTCGGCGGCGACGCTGCAGACACGGTCGTAGATCAGCGTGTAGAGACGGCCGTCACGATTGACTCGCGCCCGGCAGACACCGGGGGCGCCGGGCGAGACGCGGCAGAGCCGCGGGCAGACGCGGCACTGCACGCGCCCGTCGTCCAGCGGGTCCCAGAGCATCGCCTCGTGCTGTGCCGCCTTCGTCACTCGCCACCTCCTCGTCTCGCCGTTCGTACCCGGTCGCGCCGTGCGGCGGCCGTTCAGCCCGGTCGCGGCTCGAGCCGGCCGATGCCGCGCTCGACGGCCGCCACGAGCTCGGCCTGCAGGGCGGCGTTGCCGGAGGCCACGGCGGCGATCTGGAAGCCGGCGTCGGAGCCGAGCACGAGACGCTCGTCGAGCGACTCGCCGTGGGCCCCCGTGACCGGGATCCCGGCCTCTCGGCAGAGCACGTACGCGGCGGCGAGGTCGTAGGGCGAGTTGCAGAGGACGTTGCCGCGCCCCACGCGGCGGAACTCGGCCTCGGTCCACGGGTGGGCGGCGATGATCGCCGGCCCTACGTCGACGTAGGCGTCGAGCTGGCCGGTCAGGATGCGGGTGATCGAGTGCGTCGCCGAACCGATGTCGAAGACGCACCCGCCGACCGAGGAGACGTCGATGAGCTCCTCGAGCACGGTGGCGAGGATGACCGCGGGGCGACCGCGGAAGCCGAGTGTCCAGAAGAGGGTCTCGAGCCGCGCCTCGGCGACGGGGCGGAAGGCGAGGTCGGCGCCGTCCGCGCGGCGCATGCGGAACCCGGCGCCCTTCTCGGCCGAGAAGACGTCGCCGTTCTTGATCTCCTGGATCACGCCGGCGGCGACGTCGCCCATCGTCGGCGCCGGAGTCGGCGCGACGGCGGCCACGCTCACGCAGGCCATCTCGAACCCGGCGGCCGCCGGCCGCGTGCCGTCGATCGGGTCGACGATGAGCACCATCTCCGGGTCTGAAGCACCCATCAGGCCGGCGTCCTCGGAGTAATAGGCCCAGCGCGGCAGGCGGCGCGCCATGTAGTCCGCGAGGTGCCGCTCCGCCGCCTCGTCGATGCCGAACGTCACGTCGCCGCCGACGGCCACCCCGGCGTGGGCACGCGCCGCGCGGCTGCCCATCGAGGGAAGCACCACGGCACGCAGCGAGGCGCAGAGGTCTTCGAGCTGCCGGCACGATGTCGCTCACGGGTGTCCTCGCGTTCTCCGCTCGTGGTCGCCGGCGGCTCGCCGCCCGGCGCCTGGGGTCTCGATTCTACCCTGCTATACTCTCATTCGCGGCGCGGGTCGCGGCACCCGTGCCTCTCCATCCGCCTGCGCGGGGCTGACGCCTATGGACGATCACCAGCCGTCGGCCGGTCGCGGCGCCATCGCCTACCGCGGCCGGGGCGACGCCATCTACCTCAACATCACCAATCGCTGCTCGTGCGCCTGCGAGTTCTGCATCCGTGAGTTCAGCGACGGCGTCTACGGCGAGGTGCTGGTCCTCGACACGGAGCCCGAGGTCGAGGACGTCACCGCCGAGGTCGAGCGCGCCTTCATGGACGGGCCCGCCGACGAGGTGGTCTTCTGCGGGTTCGGCGAGCCTACGATGCGTCTCGACGTCGTGCTCGGTGTCACCGAGTGGCTGCACCTGCGCCGCATCCGCAGCCGTCTCGACACCAACGGGCACGGTCAGCTGCTCAACCCGGACGCGGACGTGCCGGCGGCCCTGGCGGCGGCCGGCCTCACCGCCGCCACGGTGAGTCTCAACGCCGCCGATCCCGAGACCTACGACCTGCTGTGCCGCCCGATGTTCAGCAAAGCGCACAGGGCCGTCATCCGCTTCGCCGAACTGTGTGTCGGACACGGCATCGAGACGACGCTCACCGCGGTCGACTACCCCGGCGCCGACCCCGACGGCTGCGCCGCGATCGCGAGCGCCATCGGCGCGGGGTTCAGGCTGCGCCGGCTGGCCCCGCCGCCGGGGGCCCGGACGCGCGAGGGGGGAGAGGCATGAACGACAAGGGAGTGCGCATCCTGCTGGTGGACGACGAGGAGGCGATCCTCAAGCTGCTGCGCTTCCCGCTCGAGAAGGAGGGCTACACGGTCGTCACGGCGCGCGACGGCGAGGAGGCGATCGAGACCTTCGGTCGCGAGCGCTTCGATCTCGTGATCCTCGACATCATGCTCCCCGGTCTCGACGGTCTCGAGGTGTGCCGGCGCATACGCGCGCAGAGCATCGTCCCGATCATCATGCTCACCGCGCGCTCCGAGGAGATCGACCGCGTCCTCGGTCTCGAGATCGGCGCCGACGACTACATCACCAAGGACCGTTTCAGCCTGCGCGAGTTCCGCAGCCGGGTCCGCGCCCAGCTGCGGCGCAGCGAGATGGCGCGCAGCGCCGTCGCCGCCAAGCGCGACGTGCTCAAGGTCGACGAGCTCGAGATCGACCTGCTCAAGCGCAACGTGGTGGTGCGTGGCGACAAGGTCGACCTGACCTACATCGAGTTCGAGATACTGAAGACGCTGGTCTCGCACCCGGGCAGGGTGTACAGCCGCCAGCTGCTGCTGCAGCTCGTCTGGGGCGACTCCGATTACCGCGACGCGCGCACCGTGGACGTGCACATCCGCCACCTGCGCGAGAAGCTCGAGAAGGACCCGAAGGACCCCGAGTTCATCTTCACGGTCCGCAACATCGGGTACAAGTTCAGGGAGTTCTGAAACCGCGGGCGCCCTCTGCGTCCCGCATCGCCGAGCATGCTGCGCTCCGTCAAGAATTGGCTGACCCTCCTGGTCGTGGCCCTCGTCGCCATCGCCTCCGCCATCACGTGGGCGTACGTCGTCCCCCCGCTGCGCGACCGCCTCGAGGACGGCAAGCTCGCCGACATGCGCGCGAACGCCGCGATCAGCAGCGGCACGGTCAGCGAGTTCACCCGCTACGACAGCACGACCCGCCAGCTCGTCGTCACCGACGAGGAGCTGCTCATGCAGCTCATCTCGCGCATCGGCATGCGGCTGAACGGGCGCGTGGTCGTCTTCGACGAGTGGCAGACGGCGCGCGCCGACTCCGGGGGGAGTACGCCGGCGTCGAGCGACGACTACCCGTACCTGGCGCTGGCGCTGGAGAGCGGCCGCGTCGAGCAGGGCGTCGTGTACACCGACCAGGGCCGCTTCGCCGTCACGGCCGTGCCGCTCTTCGCGGAGGCCTCACGGAACCCGGTCGGGGCCGTCCTCGTCGCGACGTCGCTGGTCGACGTCGATCGCGCCGTGGCGGCCGTGCAGCGCCAGCTGCTGCAGGCCACGGCCCTCGCCCTCGTGGCCAGCGTCGTCGCCGGCTACCTCGCCTCGTCGCTCATCGCGAGGCGGCTCAAGCGCATCGAGCGCAGCGCCGAGACGATCGCCGGCGGCGACCTCTCGGCCGCCGTGCCGGTCGGCATGCAGGACGAGATCGGCCAGCTCGCCGCCTCCTTCAACACGATGGCCGAGCGCCTGCGCGACGCCTTCACCCAGGTCGCCCGCGAACGCGACCGCATCGAACTGCTGCTGAACGACCTGAGCGAGGGCGTCATCGGCATCTCGGCCGACGGGCGCGTCACGATCTCGAACCCCGCCGCCGCCATCCTCCTCGGCAACCGCGTGCCGCCGGGAGCGGAGCTCGGCAGCGCCTTCCCCTACGACGTCGCCAACATCTGGTATGAGTCGCGCGACGCGGGCGGCGTGCAGGACGTCGTCTTCGTGCACGGCGACCGCACCCTCGAGGCGGTCACCTACCCTGTGGGCAGCGGCGCCGACTTCACCTCCATCATCGTGGTGCGCGACGTGACCGCCCAGGCGCGCCTCGAGCGCGCCCGCCGTGACTTCATCGCCAACGCCTCGCACGAGTTCAAGACCCCGCTCTTCTCCCTCGCCGGGGTGCTCGAGCTCCTCGACGAGGGCGAGCTCAGCCCGGACGAGCAGCGCGAGTTCCTCGCCGTCATGCGCCAGCAGGTCGACCGCCTGCGCGACCTCGCCGTCAGCATGCTCGACCTCTCGCGCGTCGAGACCGGCTCGCTGCAGCTGGAGCCCGCCGACGTGGACCTCGCCGGCGTCGCGCGCTCGGTCCTCGACGAGTTCCAGCCCCAGGCGCAGGCGAAGCGACTCACCCTGACGGTCGAGCCCGGGGAAGGCCCGGAGACGGCGTGGTGCGACGAGGAGCGCCTCGCCCAGGTCGTGCGTGCCCTCGTCGACAACGCGGTCAAGTTCTCGCCCGACGGCAGCACCATCCGCATCTCCACGGACGGCGGCGACCGCTTCGCCGCGCTGCGCGTGAGCGACGACGGCCCCGGCATCGCCGACGACGAGCTGCCGCTCATCTTCGAGCGCTTCCACCGCGGGCGCGACGAGCGCGCCACGACGGCGGGCGCAGGGCTCGGCCTCTCGATCGCCCGCGAGCTCGTCGAGCTGATGGGCGGCGCGCTCAGCGCCTCGTCCAGGGAGGGCGCCGGCACCACGTTCACCGTGCGCCTGCCGCGCAGCGCGCCCGTCCCCCGAGGCACGCGCACGGGGGCAGCCTGACCCGTGGCGGTCCAGCCGGGTAGCGTCAAGGCGATCTCGCCGCCGGGCTGCGGTTTGCGCGCCGGGCGGAGCGCTCACATACATGACGAAGGTCACGGCCCCGGGCGCCACCCAGGCGGCCGGTAGGCTCCCGCAGGCACGCGAGCGGAGGGGTTGGTCAAATGCGGTCGATGAGCAGCTTCGTTGTCGGTCTGGCGGGCGGCGTGGTCGGCGCCGTCGCCATCGCCCTCATCCTGATCCTGGTCTTCGACGTCGGCGGAGTCGAGCGCGAGACGGTGGTGAAGACGGAGACGATCCCGCTCAGCCAGGGGCAAGGCGAGGGCCTGAGCCCGGCGCAGATCTACGACGAGCTCGCGGGCGGCGTGGTGATGATCCTCGCGACCTTCGAGGCGCCCGATTCCTGGTGGGACTCCGGCCCCTCGCAAGGCCTGGGGACGGGCTTCGTGACCTCGGACGACGGCTACGTCCTGACCAACGCCCACGTCGTGAGCCAGGACGGTGCCGTCGCCAGCGAGGTGACGGTCGTGTTCCGGCGCGAAGAGAGCGAGAAGCGCGTCCAGGGCACGCTCGTGGGTGTCGACAACGACAGCGACGTCGCCCTCATCAAGATCGACCCCGACGGTCTCGACCTCACGCCGCTGCCGCTGGGCGACTCCGACACGGTCACCGTAGGCGAGCCGGTGGTCGCCATCGGCAACCCTCTCGGCTACGACTTCTCGGTCACCTCGGGCATCGTCTCGGCCACCGGCCGCAGCCTGCGCTCGCCGAGCGGCGCCGTCATCCCCGACGGCATCCAGACAGATGCCGCCATCAATCAGGGCAACTCCGGCGGCCCGCTCATCAACGCCCGCGGCGAGGTGATCGGCATCAACGAGCAGATCGCGTCGCAGAGCGGCGGCAACGAAGGTCTGGGCTTCGCCGTCCCGATCAACACCGCGGTCCGCGTGATGGAGCAGCTCAAGGAGAGCGGCGAGGTCAACTACGCCTGGATGGGCATCGTCGGCCAGACTGTGACCGCCGAGGTGGCCGAGATGTTCGACCTCGGCGCCGACGCCGGCGCCTTGATCGAGGAGGTCGCCGCCGGAGGGCCGGCCGACAAGGCCGGCCTGCGCGGCGGCGCGCGCACAGTCACCGTCCAAGGTCAGGACTATGTCATCGGCGGCGACATCATCACCGCGATCGACGGCACCGAGGTCTCCGGCTTCGACGACCTGGTCGCCTACCTCGCCGAGAAGCGGCCCGGCGACACGGTGAACGTCACCGTCGTGCGCGACGGCGAGACGAAACAGGTCGAGGTCACGGTGGGTGAGCGCCCGTCCGCGATGTGATCGCTCCGCGGCGCGCGCTCGCGCGGGCCAGGCTCTCCCGTCTGCCGGCGTAGGGCAGGCTCTTCCGCCTGCCGGTTCGCCGTGGGCCAGGGACGCGCCTGGGCCGCCGGAAGCCGCGGACGCCTCGGTCACCACCAAACACGACACGGCGCCCACCTTTTTTGACATGCGACCGGGCACCCGGTATAAGTAGGGGGCGGCCCGCCCGCGACCCCGGCCGCGTCGCGCGCCGCACCCGCCCTCGATGATTCGCCCCGCGAGAAGGAGCCCGTGGTCACACAGCCGCTCGATCCGCGCATGACGGTGCTGCTGCCGATGGTGCAGGGCCTGGCCGAGATGTTCGGGCCCGATTGCGAGGTCGTCCTTCACGACCTGTCCCGGTTGCCGCACTCCATCGTCGCCATCGAGAACGGGCACGTGACCGGGCGCACTGTAGGCGACGTGCCCACCGACCTCATGCTGCGCACCCTCCGCGCCGTCGGCGACGACACTCACGATGTGCGCCTCTACGTGACCTCGAGCGACGGCAAGATCCTCAAGTCGCTGGCGGTGACGCTGCGCGACGAGGAGGGCCGCGCGTTCGCCATCCTCGGCCTGAACTACGACCTCTCCGACGTCGTGCAGACACAACGCACACTGGCCGACTTCGCCGCCGTCGGGCGCTTCGGGAGTGAGGCGGTGCCCGAGCGCGAGGAGATCTTCGCCGGCGACATCCGCGACGTCGTCGCCGGCATGATCACGAAGATCCTCAACGAGATGGGCAAGACCCCGGGCGTCATGAGCCGCGAGGAGAAGATGGAGGTCGTCAAGCGGCTCGAAGAGCGCGGCGCCTTCCTCGTCAAACGCTCGGCCGAGCAGGTCGCCGAGGCGCTCGACCTCTCGCGCTACACGATCTTCAGCTACCTCAAGGAGATCCGGCGGCCGGACGCCGCCGGGGTCGCGGCCCGCGGGGGCGAGGCGTGAGCGGCTGCGCCGGCGTGAGCCCGGGGGCACGAGCCGCCGCGGCCGGCGGCGCGGCCGGCACCCGAAGCGACGCCGCCGCGGCCCTCTACGAACTCGTCGCCGCCTCCGGCGCCGCCGCCGTGGCCGTCATCGGGCTCGTCAAGAACGCCGGCAAGACGACCGTCGTCAATGCGCTGCTGGCCGAGACCGAGCGCACCTTCGGACTCACCTCGCTCGGCCTCGACGGCGAACGCACCGACCACCTCACCGGGCTCGCCAAGCCCAGCATAGCGCCGCCCGCCGGCACCGTCGTCGCCACGACAGAGGGCTCGCTGGCGCGCTCGCGGTACGAGCTCGAGGTGCTCGAGACCCTCCCCTTCCACACACCGCTCGGTCACGTCGTCGTCGGGCTTGGCCTCGGGCGACGGCTGCGTCGAGGTCAGCGGGCCGACGACTCTCGCCGAGCTGCGGGCCACCATCGAGCGTGTCACCGTACACGGCGCCCGCCAGGTGCTCGTCGACGGGGCCATCAACCGGCTCGGCAGCGCCTCGCCGCGGGTCAGCGACGGCCTCGTGATGGCGACCGGCGGCATGGTCGGCGACACGCTCGACGAGGTCGTCGAGACCACGCGCGCCGCGCTCGCCATGCTGAGCCTGCCGCAGGCGCCCGATGAGGTGCGAGCGCAGCTCGAGCCTCACGTCGGCGCCGTGCGCGCCGTCACGGTCGGGGCCGGCGGCGAGATCCTCCCGCTCGAGCTTCAGACGGTCATCGGCGAAGGCGTGGCCGTGGCGCGCGAGGTCGCGCGCCGCAGAGCGGACACGCTCTACGTCGGGGGGGCGCTCACCGACGAGTTCGTCGACGACTTCACGCGCGTGCTGCCGCCGCGGCACGCGCTGCGCGTCGTCGTGCGCGACGCGACCGTCCTCGTGATGCCGCCGACCTCGGTCGCGCGCTTCGAGCGGCGCGGCATCACCCTCGAGGTGTTGCGCTCCCTGCGCGTGCTGGCCGTCACGGTCAACCCCTTCCGCGTACCGCAGCCGTACCGCCCCAAGCTCTTCTTCAACGCGGTCGCCGACGCCCTCGGCGGCCGCGTCCCGCTATTCGACGTAGTCAACGGCCTGAGCTCGCCGGCACACCCCGGCGTGGCGACGACGGCAGAGAGAAGGTGGTCCAATGACCGACGCGTTCCACCTGGACGAGGCGCTCGTCGCGCGGGCACGGACCGCCGCCGAGGCCATCGCCGACGACATCCAGCAGCACATCGACGCGCACACGACCGATTCCACCGAGCGCGCCACCCTGCGCCTGCTCGGCGTCGTCGGCGTCAACGAGATCGACGTGCCGCTCGTGAACGTCGTCGTCGAGCACGCGCACCCGCTGCTCGGCGGCGGCGTCACCGCCCCGTTCGTCGACCTCATGATGCAGACCGGGCGGGGCGCCCAGGAGGTCGCCGAGGGCGTCGCCGGCGGCGCACTCGCCCTCACGCCGGTGCCGGCGGAGCGGCGCGGCGCCGTCGAGGAGCGCGCCGCCGAGCTCGCCCGCGAGGGCGTCGCCGCGATCGACGCGGTGCGCCGGCGCCGCGAGGAACTCGTGGGGACGGTCGGCGAACCCCTGCGCCCTTACGTGTACGTGATCGTCGCCACCGGCGACATCCACGAGGACGTGCTGCAGGCGAGGGCCGCCGCGCGCGCCGGCGCCGACGTGGTCGCCGTCATCCGCACGACGGCGCAGAGCCTGCTCGACTACGTGCCCTACGGGCTCACCACCGAGGGGTTCGGCGGCACCTACGCGACGCAGGAGAACTTCCGCCTCATGCGCGAGGGCCTCGACGAGGTCGGCGCGGAGGTCGGGCGCTACATCCGCCTCTGCAACTACGCGAGCGGCCTGTGCATGCCCGAGATCGCCTACATGGGCTCGATCGAGCGCCTCGACATGATGCTCAACGACTCCATGTACGGCATCATCTTCCGCAACATCAACATGCGGCGCACCTTCGTCGACCAGTACCTCGCGCGCCTGCTCAACGCCCGCGCCGGCATCATCATCAACACCGGCGAGGACAACTACCTGACCACGGCCGACGCCTTCTCCAAGGGCTACACCGTCATCGCGTCCGATTTCATCAATGAGGCCTTCGCCTTGCGCGCCAACCTCGAGAAGTGGCAGATGGGCCTCGGTCACGCCTTCGAGATCGACCCCGCCACTCCCGACCAGGTCGTCTACCAGATCGCCGACGCACAGCTCGTGCGACAGCTCTTCCCCGAGGCCTCGCCCAAGTACATGCCGCCGACCAAGTACATGCCCGGCGACATCTTCCAGGGCCACGTGATCGATGCCATGTTCAACTTCACCGGCATCTTCACCGGCCAGGACGTCATGCTGCTGGGCATGCTGACCGAGGCGCTCCACACGCCGCTGCTGCAGGACCGTTACGCCTCGATCCGCAACGCGAAGTACGTCTTCGAAGCCTGCCGTCACCTCCGCGACGAGGTCACGTTCAAGGCCGGCGGCATCATGGAGACGCGCGCCAACGAGGTCCTGGCGAAGGCAGTAGAGCAGCTCGAGGAGGTCGACGACATGGGTCTCTTCGAGGCCCTGAGCCGCGGCGAGTTCGCCGACGTCGTGCGCGACCCCGACGGCGGCCGCGGAGCCGAGGGCGTCTTCAGGCGCGATGACGACTACTTCAACCCGTTCTTCGCGGCGCTTCGCGAGGGCAGGATGACCGGCCCGCCGACCGGCCCGCCCCCGGGAGCGTCTGTCGCGGGCCGAAAGGGGGCGTCATGATCGTCCGGCCGTATGGCGACACGCGCGACGACGGCGTCATCCAGTTCTCGTTCACGCTCCCCGTCGGGTACTCCGTGAAGGCGCCCGACATCGGCAAGCAGTTCCTCGAGAAGCTCGGCTTCCACAGCGTCGCCATCGGCGAGTGCAAGGGCATCGACCCGTCGTTCACCTTCTACGTCGCCTACGCGCGCACCGACGTCGGCATCGACCCCGACGAGGTCAAGGGCGACTACCTCGAGGTCGAGGTCATGGACTTCTACGCCATCAACGCCCTGATAGAGAAGCGGCTCGGCCGCAAGCTCGTGGTCGTCGGCGCGGCCATCGAGAGCGACGCCCACACGGTAGGCATCGACGCGATCATGAACATGAAGGGCTACGCCGGGAACTACGGGCTCGAACGCTACCCGCAGATGGATGCTCTCAACATGGGTTCCCAGATCCCCTGCGAACAGCTGCTGCGCACGGCGCTCGACAGGAGCGCCGACGCCATCTTGGTCTCACAGATCGTGACCCAGAAGAACATCCACGTGCAGAACCTGACCAAGCTCATCGAGCTGCTCGAGGCCGAGGGCTTGCGCGAGCGCTTCGTGCTCGTCGTCGGCGGCCCGCGCATCAACAACGCCTTCGCCAAGGAACTCGGCTACGACGCCGGGTTCGGCCCGCGCAGCACACCGCTCGAGGTGGCCTCGTTCCTCGCCCAGGAGATCGCACGCCGCGCAGCCGAGGCCTGACGCGGCAGGAGCCGGCAAAGCAGGACCGGGAGCGCCGGACCAGGAGACGAGCGACCCGGCTACGGCGCCGTTCAGGCCGGCGGCCGGCAAAGTGACACGAGGAGGAGAAGTGCCAGACAACGACATCGTCATTCTCTCAGCGGTGCGGACCGCCCAGGGCAGGTTCCAGGGCGGTCTCAGCGACACCCCGGCCCAGGAGCTCGGCGCGCTCGTCATGAAGGAGGCTCTCGAGAGGGCCGGCGTCAAGGGCGGCCAGCTGGACGAGGTCCTCTTCGGCAACGTGATCCAGGCTGGGCTGGGGCAGAACGTCGCCCGCCAGGCCGAGCTCAAGGCCGGCATCCCGGACCACGTGCCGGCCGCCACCATCAACCGTGTCTGCGTGTCGAGCGCCGCGGCCATGGCCATGGCCGCGGCGGCGATCAAGGCGGGGGACGGCGAACTGTACCTCGTCGGCGGCACCGAGAACATGACCCGCGCGCCGTGGCTGCTGCAGAACGGACGCAAGGGCTACCGCATGGGCATGCCCTCCGCTGAGATCTTCGACGCGATGGTGGTCGACGGGCTCTGGTGCGCGATCGGCGGCACCCACATGGGCCTCACCGCCGAGATTCTCAGTGAGCGCTTCGGCATCAGCAAGGAGCTGCAGAACGACGTCGCCTATCAGAGCCAGCTGCGGGCGACGGCCGCCGTCAAAGCGGGCCGTTTCAAGGACGAGATCGTGCCCGTCGTGATCCCGCAACGCAAGGGCGACCCCAAGGTCGTCGACACCGACGAGTGCCCACGCGAGACTACGCCCGAGGCGCTCGCCGGCCTCAAGCCGGTGTTCAAGAGCGACGGCGTGGTGACGGCCGGTAACGCCTCGGCGATCGCCGACGGCGCCAGCGCGTTGGTGGTGACCTCGCGCCGCAAGGCCGCGGAGCTCGGCCTCGAGCCGATCGCCCAGCTCGTGAGCTACGCGACGGCCGCCGTCGACCCCGCGATCATGGGCCACGGCGAGACCGTTGCCGGCCAGTTGGCGCTGGAGAAGGCCGGCCTGACCAGCAAGGACGTCCAGCTCGCCGAGCTGAACGAGGCCTTCGCCTGCGTCATGGCACTCGCCGCTCGCGAGCTCGGGCTCGACCGGGACATCGTCAATGTGAACGGCGGGGCCGTCGCCCTCGGCCATCCGCTCGGCAACACGGGCACGCGCCTCATCGTCACGCTGATCCACGAGCTCGAGAAGCGCGGCCAGGAGATCGGCCTGACCGCCGCCTGCGTCGGCGGCGGCCAGGGCGCCGGCGCCGTGATCAAGGTCGAAAGCTGAGTCGAACGCAACGAAGGGTCGCCCGGCGCCGGCCGGCCCCGCCACCAGGCGGGGCCCCGCGGCGCCGGACGACCGCCGCAAAGGAGGAAGACCGCTCATGAAAGAGGGTAACAAGTACGGCGCTCACCGGGTCATAGAGCCCAAAGGCGTGCTGCCACAGCCGGCGTGGAAGATCGACAACACGATGGAGATCTACGACAACGAGATCCTCATCGACGTCGACACGCTCAACGTCGACGCGGCGAGCTTCACCCAGATCGAGGAGGCCGAGGCTGGCGACGTCCTGAAGATGGCCCGCCACAGCCTCGGCATCATCAAGGAGCGCGGCAAGCACCACAACCCCGACACGGGCTCGGGGGGCATGCTGCTGGGCACGATCGCCGAGATCGGCCCCAAGCTCAAGGACCGCGACCTCGCGGTCGGCGACCGCATCGCGACCCTGGTGTCGCTCTCGCTGACGCCGCTCAAGGTCGACGAGATCATCTCGACCAACAAGGACACCTGCCAGGTCAAGGTCAAGGGGCAGGCGATCCTCTTCGAGAGCGGCATCTACGCGAAGATCCCGGCCGACATGGACGAGGCCCTCGCGCTGGCCGTCCTCGACGTCGCCGGAGCCCCGGCGCAGGCGGCGAAGCTCAGCAAGCCGGGTCAGACGGTGTTCATCGTCGGCGCCGGCGGCAAGAGCGGCATCCTCTGCGCCTACGAGGCCCGCAAGCGCGTCGGGATCACCGGCAAGATCATCGGCCTCGTGCACGGCGACGCCGGCAAGAAGCGTCTCGAGAAGACCGGCCTGGCCGACGTGATCTTCCAGGGCTCGGCCACCGACCAGCTCTTCGTGTACAACGAGATCGCGAGGATCACGGACGGTGAGATGGCCGACCTGACGATCAACTGCGTCGACATCCCGAACACCGAGATGTCGTCGATCCTCGCGACCAAGGACGACGGCCTCGTCTACTTCTTCTCGATGGCCACCAGCTTCACTTCGGCCGCCCTCGGCGCCGAGGGTATCGGCGCCGACACGACGATGATCATCGGCAACGGCTACACCAAGGACCACGCCGCGATCGCGCTCAACACGGTGCGCGAGAGCCCGATGCTCATGGACCTCTTCAAGGAGACGTACGCGACCGGCGCCGGCAACCCCGAGCCGGTCGGGCTCAAGGCTACCGAAGTCTGAGGGCCGGACACCGGCGCCAAGACAGCGCCGCCCCTCTGCTCTCGACAAGAAGGGCCCCCAGGTCGGGGGCCCTTCTTGTCTTCCGGCCCGAACGCGGGCCGCTCAACGTTTCACGTGAAACGTCTCGCCGGCCCTCGAGCGTCGCGATCGAGCCGTGCACGCCGGCGCCCTGAGGGTCACTGACCGAAGGGCTGGCCCCCCATCATGCCGCCGCCGCGGCCCTGGCCACAGGCGCCGTCCTCAGCCGCTCCGAACATGCCGCGCGCCTGGCCGCCTTCGCCGAGACGAGCACCCTCCGGCAGTTCCACGCCATAGCGTTCGAGCATGGCGCGGAACTCCTCGCGGTGCTGCTCCCGGAGTCCTCGCAGCGCCTCCTGGGCCGCCTCACCCTGCGGAGCGTCGCCGTACTTCTCCCACCATTCGCGCATCTCGGCCCGGTGCCGCTCGCGCAGCGCCTTCGCCTCGGCGCGCGCCTCAGGATCCTCAAGGGCGTCGAGGGCGGGACCCGCTCTGAACGCTTCCTCGCCGCAGTATCGCCAGGCGTCCTCGCCGCGTCCGGGGGTCGAGTCGTCGCCCGCCGCGCCTGCAAGCGCCTGGACGCCGCGATCGACCAGCGTGGTCGATCCTCCCATGCCGCCCGCCGCGGCGACGGCGCTCACCACCGCGGCCGTCACGAGCGCAGCCGTGAGCGCGAGAAGGAACCATCGTTTCATCGTCGACCTCCCGTAACCTCGTTCCCGCACCGACGCTCACGTCGCGCGGCGTGATCCTCACCGTCGCCATGGTAACCTCGGACTTTGAAGGACCTTTGAAGCCACTCTGCTGATGCTGTGAACCGCGTGCCGCGAGTCGGGCATGACCGGCCGCTCGCATGAAGACGGGCGGCCGAGGTGCCGCCCGGCGATCACGAAGGAGGACTCTTGACCGAAGACGACGTGCGGCGCGCGCTGGCGACCGTCATCGACCCCGAGCTCGGCCGCGACATCGTCGACCTCGGCATGGTCCGCGACGTGGTCGCCGACGACGTGCGGGTCGGCGCCACCATCGTCCTCACGACCGCCGGCTGTCCCCTGCGCAATCGCCTCCGCGCAGAAGCCGAGGCCGCGCTGGCGGCCGTCGCCGGGGCACGGCGCGTCGAGGTGAAGCTGGATGCGATGTCGGGCGACGAGCGCGACGCGCTCAAGGACCGGCTCTCTCGCGAGGGACGGCCGGCCGCCACCCTCTTCGGGCCGGGTTCGGCCACCCGGACCATCGCCGTGGCCAGCGGCAAGGGCGGGGTCGGCAAGTCGACGGTCACCGCCAACCTCGCCGTCGCCCTGGCCCAGCAGGGGCACGCGGTCGCCCTCATCGACGCCGACGTCTACGGCCCCACGATCCCACTCATGCTCGGCCTCCCCGTGCGCCGGCCCCAAGGCCACGAGGGCAAGATCGTCCCGCCCGAGCAGTACGGCGTGAAGGTCATGTCCATGGGTTTCTTCCTCGAGGGCGACGACCCCGTCATCTGGCGCGGGCCGATGCTCGGCAAGGCGATCGAGCAGTTCCTCGGCGACGTGCTCTGGGGCAGCCCCGACATCCTGCTCCTCGATCTGCCCCCGGGCACCGGCGACGTCGCGCTGACGGTCGCCCAGCTGATCCCCGCAGCGGAGATGCTGATCGTGACCACGCCCCAGGAGGCGGCCGCACGCATCGCCGTCAAGGCCGCACGCATGGCGCAGATGACGCACCACACGATCGCCGGGGTGGTCGAGAACATGGCCTACTTCGTCTGCAGCGAGTGCGGCACTCGCCACTACGTCTTCGGGCGCGGCGGAGCTCATGAGCTCGCTCGAAAGATGGACACACAACTGCTGGGCCGCGTCCCGCTGGACGAGGCCACGCGCCAGGGCGGCGACATCGGCCGCCCCGCGGCGCTCGACCCCACGGCGCCGGTCGGCGCCGCCTTCCACGAGATCGCGAAGGCGCTGGCCGCCGCATCACCGAGCGCCGGCCGGAGCTGACGGCCGCGCCCCGCGTCGCCGGAGCGGCCGTCGCGCCGCGGTCGGCGACCACGCGCCCGACCAGGAGCGATGCCCCCGGCCCCTGGTTCTCCCCATGGCGCAGGCTGATGCGCCTTCCCCGGTCGCGAACCTACCCATCTCTCTGGCAGGTATGAGGGGATGTCGGCACGAATACGGGTAGAATCGGCCAGTTTCGGCGACCTTGGGGAGCGGGCGCGTGAGGATCGGCAAGGCCAACGGCGGTGACTGGCTGCGGCTGACCGAGGCGGCCCACCTTCTGGGCGTCAGCCAGACCACGCTGCGGCGCTGGAGCGACACCGGGCAGCTCACGTGCTACAGGAGCGCGGGCGGGCACCGCCGATATCGACGCGTCGACGTCGACGCCGTGCTGGCGACCCAGGGTGACGCGCCTTCCGACCCACGGACGGCAGCGGAGCTCGCCGGCTCGCCCGTCGGGGACAGGGCTGCGCCGGATCGCTGCCTGCGCGCCGCCCGCGCCCTGCCCGGAGCCCTCGCGACGCTCGCACGGGTCGCGGTCGACGGCATCGGCTGCGGAGCCGCCACCATCGCTCTCGCGGACGGCGACGACCTCGAGGTCATGGCCGACCACGCCCGTCTCGGGGTGGCGTGCCGCCTGCGTCGAGGGCAGCGCTGCGCGCTCGACGACGCCCCGGCCTCCGCGCTCGCGATCCGCGAGCGACGCCGGGTCGTCATCGCGGACCTCGCCGCGACGACGGTGCTCTCGGCACGCCAGGCCGGTCTCTACCGGGGTCTGGGGCATACCGCCCTCCTCGCCGCCCCGATCGTCGTCCAGGGCCGGACGGTCGGCGCGCTCGAGCTCGCCGACACCGGCGCGCCGCGCGCGTTCACCAGCGCCGACGTCGCGTTCGCCGAGTTCGTGGCCCGCCAGGCGTCGCTCCTCGTCGCGGAGGAGTGCGGCACGGCCGCCCCGTGGCCGGCGCTCCGCGTCACGCCGAGCGCGACGAGCGTCGCCGGAACCGCCGCCGACGCCGCGCCGAGCCTCTCCACAGGGTCGCCCGCGGATCGGCTCGCCGGCCGGCCTGAGCCTACCGGGCTGCTCCCGCCCGACGGCCGCGGGCCGGATCCGACGGCCGAAGCCGCGCCGGACCTCGTCGCCGACCTCCGGCGCCGCAACGACGAGCTCGCCCTGATCGTCGCGGCCGGCCTCCACGACGTCGCCGGCCTGCGGCCAGACGAAGTGCTCCGCTCCCTCCTGCGCCGCGTCTCGGAGCTCACCCGCACCCCGGTCGTCGACGTCTATGCCGTCGAGGGTCCGGTCATGAGGGCCCTGGCGAGCTTCGACGGCGGGCGCTTCGACGCGGACTGGGAGGGAGTGGTGCTCCCCCTCGCCCGATACCCCTGCAGTCTGCGCGCCGTGGACACGCAGGAAGCCACGATCGTGGCCGGGCTCGAGGACGCCGAGCTGAGCGACGAGGACCGCTACTCTCTCGAGAAGTGGGGCTACCAGGCCCAGCTCTCGTTGCCGCTCGTGGCCGAAGGCCGCGTCATCGGCCTCGTCGAGCTGTCCGACTACGCGGCGCGTGACTTCACCCCCGAGCTCGAAGTGATCCGCGGCCTCGGCGCCGCCGCCACGCAGGCCCTGCAGAACGTCACCCTGCTCGAGCAGGTGGAGCGCCGCAACCGGATCCTCCGGGAACTGGTGGGGATCGGCTCGCGCGCCAGCGCGGAACACGACCCCTCGCGGGCGCTCGCCCACGTCGCGCAGCGGGTCCTGGTCACGGTGAGCGCCGCCAGCTGCGACATCTACGGCCTCGACGAGGCCGGCTTCCGCTGCCTCGTCAGCCACGACCGCAGCGGCCCCGACGAGGCTCCGCGCGGCACCCTCCTCGACGTCGCGAGCTACCCCGCGCTCACCGCCGCGATCGCGGCTCAGAAGACGTTCGTCCTGACGTCTCCCGACGATCCCCGCCTCGGCGCCGAGGAGCGCCGCCTCTATCGTGAGCACGGGTTCGTCAGCGAGATCGCGGTGCCCCTCGTCGCCGACGGTCGGCTCTTCGGGCTTCTCGACGTGTGCGACACGCGTGAACGCGACTACGGAGAGTACCTCGTCTTCCTGCAGACGATCGCCGGCGGGCTCGCCGGCAAGATGGAGGTCCAGGCCGTCCTCACGGATCTCGAGCACCGCGGCCGGACGCTGACGGCGATCGGCGAGCTCACCGCCGCCGCGGCGCGGGCCGGCACCCCCCGGGAGCTGGCCGTCACCGTCGCCACGGGGCTCCGCGACGTCCTCGCCATGGCACGCTGCGACGTCTACCACCTGGATGGGGAGAGCCTCCGCTGCCTTGCGAGCGTCGACGAGCGCGGGCTCGATGACGCCACCCCCGACTTCGAGTTCGCCATCGACGACTTCCCCGCCACGGCGATGTCGGTACGCACCGGCGAACCCCTGGCTGTCGAGCGGCTCGACGAGGACCCCAGGCTCACTGCCGAAGAGCGCGCGCACTACGCCGAGGGCGGCTTCCGCAGCGAGCTCTGCCTGCCGCTGACGCTCGATGGCCGTGTGCTCGGCCTGATCGACCTCTTCGACCGGCGTTCCCGCGACCTCGGCGTGCTGGCCGAGCTCGCCGGCCCCGTCGCCCGCTTCGTCGCCGGCCTCCACCACACGCTGGTTCGTCTCGAGCCCGACGGCGACGCGGCCCCGCACGCGGACGCCCCTCCCGCCAACGAGACTCTCGACGACACCCCGGAGGCACACGACCGCGAGATGGAACTCGTGGACGAGATCGCCGCCGCCGCCGGCACCGGACGCGAGGTCCGCGAGATCGCTGCCGCTGGCCTGGCGAGACTCAGAACGCTCGTCGCGTTCCAGCGCGCCGCAGTCTCGGTCGTGCGGGGAGACGGCCGCCTCGCCTGGGTGCACGCCGTCGGCGAGGACGGCGCGCCCGAGGAGCTCGCCGACGGTACGGACACCCTCGACGTCGCGCCCGATCTCCTGCGCCGGGAACGCGTCGTCGTCCTCGAGCCAGCCCCCGTCCCCGATCCGATTCCGGGCCGTGGGGACTCCGTCGCGACCTGTACGGCAGTCGCCGCGCTCCTCGCCGGCGGCAAGGTCATCGGCGCCCTTCGAGTGGAGCGCTCCGCGGCGACCGCTTTCACGCCCGCCGACCGTCGCCTGCTGGGCCGCGTCGCTGCCCAGCTGGCGCTGGGTATCACCAGTGCCGAGCTCTACGCCCGCGTCCGCCAAGTCCATCACTCGAACCTCAGGGCGCTCTCGGGTGCGCTCAACGCCAAGGACTACTACACGCTCGGGCACGCGGCCCGCGTGGCGGCCTACATGGTGCTGCTCGGGCGCGAGCTCGGCTGGGGTCGCGAGGCGCTGCGCAGCGTCGAAGAGGCGGCGTATCTCCACGACATCGGCAAGATCGCCGTGTCGGACCGCGTCCTGCTCAAGGCCGGCGGGCTGAACCACCGCGAGTGGGACCTCATGCGCCAGCACCCGATCTTCTCCGCCCAGATCATCCAGCCGCTGTTCGACAACGAGCTCGTCGCCGGCGTCAGACACCATCACGAACGCTGGGACGGCCAGGGCTACCCCGACGGCCTCGCCGGCAACGCGATCCCGCTGCTGGCGCGGGCGATGTGCGTCGTCGACTCCTACGACGCCATGAGCCTGCGGCGACCGTACCGCCAGGCGCGGGCCTACGAGGAGTGCCTGAGCGAACTGCGTCAGTGCGCCGGCACCCATTTCGACCCCGAGCTCGTGGGTGCCTTCACGCGCGTGCTCGACCGCCTGCGCACGACAAAGCGCGCCGCGTCGGAGGTGGCGCGCCTCGCCGCGGCGCGCGTCGACCCAACGGCGCACGCGCGGCTCAGCGCCGTCGAGGACGAGGCGACGCCCTCCTACGAGGCCATCGTCGGCGCGCTCCGAGAGGTACGGGACGCCAATCCGCCGACGCGCTTCGTGACCACGCTCGCCCGGCGTGGGCGCCGGGCGGTGGTCGTGGTCGACGCGGAGGACGAGGGCAGTCCCCAGCGCTCCCACATCGGCGACGAAGTGCCGTTCGACGACGACCTCGATGCGGTCTTCAGCGGCCGCGCGCTCGACTCGAACACGCTGTACGTTGACCAGTTCGGCGTCTGGGTCAGCGCCGTCGAGGCGATCCGCGACCGCGGCGGAGCGACGGTCGCGGTCGCCGCCGTCGACCTGCCGATCGAGGGCGACGGCGAGATGGAGACCCTGCGCAGCGAGGTGAGTGAGGCCTTCGCCGCGATGCTCGAGTTGGGGGCCGGGCAGTCGGTGCGCTCCGAGCTCGAGGCCGTCGTCGACTCGCTCACCGGCCTGTACACTCACCGCTACTTCCACGAGCGGCTCAGCGAGGAGCTCGAGCGCTGCCGGGCCCAGCGCACGCCGCTCGCCGTCCTCCTGCTCGACGTCGACGACTTCAGAGCCTTCAACGACTGCCACGGCCACAGCGCCGGCGACGGCGCCCTCCGCGCCGTGGCGCACGTCGTCGAGAGCTCCGTCAGGCGCATCGACGTGGCCGCCCGTTATGGCGGAGAGGAGTTCGCCGCCCTGCTCATCGATACCGATGCGCCGGGGGCGATCGAGGTGGCCGAGCGCATCCGTGACGGCATCGCCGCAGTCTCCTTCGCCGGCGGCGGTGAGACCCTGTCCGTCAGCATCGGCGTCGCCACCTATCCAGGCGACGCCTCGTTCAAGGACGAGCTTCTCGACAAGGCGGACTGGGCCATGCACCTCGCCAAGCGGCAGGGCCGCGACGCCGCGGTCGCCTTCGGCGCCGAGCACGGTCCGGGTAAGGCCGGGCCGGAGGCGGGAGTCGACCCGCTGTACGTCGGCGCGCTCTCGGACCTGGTCGCCGCCGGCGAGGTCCACCGGCGGCGGCGGCGCGCGGCCGTCGCCCAGATCGCCCTGGCTGTGGCGCGTGAGCTCGGCCTCGACGCTGCCGGCGTGCGCGCCTGCATGCCGACACCCAAGGGCGACCGCGCCGAAGCCGGGGACGACGGTGAGGGCGGACCGGCGCCGGGGATGACGGCGCAGACGCTGGTGGCGGTCACGTGCGGGTTCGCAGACATGGTCGCGGAGCGGCCCTACCGACCCGGCGTCTCCGAGGCCGAGGCACTCGAGCGGCTGCTGCGCTGTCCCGCTCTGTACGACGACCGCCGGCTCGCCGAGGCCTTCGCGGAGGTGGTGGGACGCCGCCGCGCGCCCTGACCGCCGAAGCGGTCAGGGCGCGCGGCCCGGCTCCTCAGTTCGTGAGATAGGAGCAGAGGTACTCGCCGAGGGCGCGGTCGGTGCGCGCCAGCTCGAGCGTGGACAACAGGCGACAGAGGGACTGGTCGTCCGCCACGATCGTCGACCCCAGACCCGGATACCGGGTGAGCATCTGGTCGACCACCATGTCCCTCTCCTGGCGTGTCATCGCACGGCTCCTCGTTCTCGGCTTCGACCCCTGCACTCATGGTTTCGGCCGAAGAGGGGGGGCGGCTGCATGGGACGGACGTCTAGCGGCCCGGGGGCGTGTCGTCGGAGCGGGCGACGATGCGGCTCCGGGCGGTCGCCGGGCGGCACACCAGCCGGGTCAGAAGTAAGAGCGCAGCGTGCCGCGACGCCGGACGTCGAGGCTCGCGCAGTGGAACCCGCCGCCGATCGTCTCGAAGTCCCAGAACGGGCACTCGATCGGCTCGAACCCCCAGGACTTCAGAGTCCTCGCGAAGCGCTTCTCGCCGGCGGACACGATGACGCGGTGCTCGTCGAGCATGACCACGTTCATCATGATCCAGCGGCTGCAGTTGTACATGGGGTGCGCCTCGGGCATCTCGGGCTCGGGGCAGACCAGCACGTCCCACCCCGCCTCGGCGAAGACCTCGGGTACGGTGGCGACGCGCTCGGGGTGGATGAGGAGCTTGCCGGGCGCCAGGGGGTAGAGCGTCGCGTCGAGGTGCATCGGGTGGGTGTCGTAGACGTCGACCTCGTGCACCGTGTAGTCGGGCGCGAGGTGACGCCGCAGCCATTCGATGCCGAAGCTGTTGCAGCAGCTCGAGCGCCCTATGAACAGGTCGCGCCCACACTTGATCGCGTCGGCCGCGTCGAAGAGCGGCTCGAACTCGGTCGGCAGGAAGCGCTGTGGCTCACCCTCGGCCATCGGCACGAATCGCTGGTCGTAGCTCGCGTCGGCGAGCTGCGGGCGCGGCGCCGAGATCCAGCGCGCCCCGCCGCTGAAGTACTCCTTGCAGAGCGCCTTGTAGGCGAGGTGCTCGAAGTACCGGCCGCGCCAGCCCATCGGCGCCTCGATGATGAGGTCGCCGACGACGAGCAGCACGTCGCGGGGCATGAGGGCGTAGCACGAGCTGGGGAGCGACCAGTCGGGTGTCGAGATCGGCTGATCCCAGCGGAAGCGCTGCGGCCGCCGCACGGTCACACCAGCCTGCTCGAGGGTGTCGACGAACGCCTCCACGTCCTTCTCGGCTTTGAGAAGCACCTCGGTCGGCCAGCGTGTCCCGCCCCAGGTCTTGTAGAAGTCCCACAGCCGGCGATCGTGGACCACCGCGGGCATGATGGTGTCCCAGGCCGGGACCATGGCGTCGTCGACGATACCGACGACGATCTCCTCGAGCGGGTCCCACTCGTTGAAGGCGTTGACGACGGGCGTCTCTCGCTGCTTCACGGGTCCTCCACGGGTCGCGTGCGGCCGCGGTACGCGGCGACGGCGGCGCCTGCGGCTCCTCCTGCCTCGTCACGACGCGGCGGCACCCGCCCCCTGGCCCTCCGGGAACTGCTGGGCAAGCCCCGCGACGATCTCGAGCACCGCCCGCGCAGCGACGCCCGCCGCCGCCCGGGCGCCGTCCCCGGGCACGCCACTCACGTCGGCGGCGCCGAGCGGCGCGCGCGCGACGACCCGGAGGGCGCGCAGCAGCTCGCGCGCCGAGAGCCCGCCCGGATCCGCGCGGTCGCCACCCGGCAGGTCGAGGACGCTCACGTCCACGGAGAGGTAGACCGCCTCGGTCCCCCGGGTCGCCGCCTCGAGCGCCTCCTGGGCGACGACCTCGATACCCGCCTCGTCCACGTCGGCCACCGTGTACCAGGAGTGACCGAGGGCGGCGGCCACGGCGGCCTCGGCCGCCGTGGCCGCCGCCCTGATGCCGATCTGCACGAAGGCCTCGGGCTCGACGACGCCGAGCTCGAAGGCACGCCGCCAGCGGCCGCCTTCGCGGTCGCCCTCGGCGCCGCAGAGACCGAGCCCGGCCGTGAACGCGATGATGCCGAGCTTGCCGGTGAGACGGCCGCAGAGCACTTCGAGCGCGGGCGTCGCCACCGCGGCGTCGCCTCCCAGGACGAGCGGCACGGCGCCGGCGGCGACCACCTCGATCAGTCTCCCGTGGGCGGCCACCGCCATCGCCCCGGAGTCGCCGCCCTCGAACTGCACGTCGCCGTAGTCCACGACGCGAAGGCGCGCAGCGGGGACCAGTTCGCGGTCGACCTCGGGGAGCGTGCCGCCGTGGAGGGCCGCGGCGTATCCCGTCGCGGCACGCCTGATCGCCGCCGGGCCGCCGGCGGGACCGTGCGCGGCGTCCTCCCACCGGGACTGCCACGGGATGCCGAGCACGGCGGCCGAGGCGCCGTTCAGCTCCTCGGGGCGGCGCGCCGCAGGGATACCGGCGAACGTCGGCACGCCGGGCGTCAGCCAGCGCTGCGGCGACGTACCGCCGGCCGCGTCCGCCCGCCGCCAGACCTCTCGTACGCGCTCGCCGTCCACCGCCCACCTCCCCGCACCCCCGCGGCCACGCGACCGCTGGGTGGCGCCAGTCTACGGCATGGGCGCAGCCTGAACGAGTGGTCGCGGACCGCGACTGCGTCGCCTTCGCGCGGCGCGCACGAGGGGCGCCGGTCACCGGTCCGCCGCGCGAGCGTGGCCTCGACGAGAGCGGTCGCCGGCCACAGGCCCGCCCGGCGTCGCACCCGTCGCGCTCCGGCCGACGGCCCCGTGCCGCCGCCGCGCCGACGCCGTTCGGCTTGCCGCTACGCAGGGAATCCCGTATAACTGACTCCCTCACGCGCGGTCGTGGCGACCTTGGTGCGCGAGAGAGGACACCACTCGTGGGGCATTAGCTCAGTTGGGAGAGCGCCTGGATCGCACCCAGGAGGTCAGCGGTTCGAATCCGCTATGCTCCACCACCATCCCCGAAGGCCTCGAGTCCGTCCCCTGCCCGCTCTGCGGCTCGCGGCCGCGCAGCGTCGTGGCCCGCGCGACCGACCGCCTCGCCGCGGCGCCCGCCCCCGGACGCGGAGCGCCGCCGGGCGGCTTCTACACGATCGTGCGCTGTGTGCACTGCGGCCTCGCCTTCACCGACCCGCGGCCCACGGCGGCGGCCATGGACGCCTACTACCCGGACGCCTACCACGGCGTGGAGGGAGACTCCCCGAGCGCCGCGCTCGAGGCCTGGTACCGACGGCGGCAACACCGCGAGGCGGTGCGCTGGCTACGCCGTCGCCGGCCGCGGCGAGGGCTGCTCCTCGACGTCGGCTGCGGCAGCGGCGACCTGCTCTGTGCCCTGCGCGACGATGGCTGGGACGTACGCGGTATCGAGCCGGGGGCAGCCGGCGTCGTCGCGGCCTGCCGGCGGGGGTTGGCCGTCCGGCCCGGCCGCTTCGACGCCGCGGGCGCGGACGGCGCCGAGAACGGTCACGAGCGCTACGATGTCGTCGTCTTCTCCGGCGTCCTCGAGCACCTGCACGACCCGCTCGCCGCACTGCGCCGGGCGCGCGGCCTGCTCGCCCCGGGGGGCCTCGTCGCCGTCCTGCACGTACCGCTCTTCGACTCCCCGGAGTCGCGCGCCTTCGGCGCTCGCTGGCTCGCCCTGGACCTGCCGCGGCACCTCACGCACTTCGAGCGCGCCACGGTGCCGCGCCTCGCCGCCGCCGCCGGTCTCGCGGTCGAGTCGACCGAGGAGTACTCGCGCCGTCACAGCGCCGCCACACTCGTGTCGTCGCTGGCGCCGTCGCTGCAGAAGCACCGCTTCTACCTCGACGAGGGCCGCCGACCTGCGGCCGCCCAGGCGGCGCGCAAGGCGGCGTGGCTCGCCGCAGTGACCGCGGCCCGCGTGCCGGCGCGCCTCGCCGCCGCCGCCGGGCGCGGCAACCACCGCTCGTACTTCCTGGGGCCGCGCGCCGACTGAGCCGAGCCGCTACTGACTGAGCCGAGCCGCTACTCTCATCGACCCCGATGTCGGTGAGCTGGACCATCGGCGCCTCGGGGTCGAAGCGCACCTCGAGCGAGCCGCACTGCGGGCAGACCGGGTGCGGGGCGTCGGTCGTGAACTCGTCGCTGCACCTGAGGCAGGTCGCCGCCACGCGCCGATGGTCGAAGTGGAGGGTGGCGCCGTCGAAGAGCGGGTCGTCCTGGGTGAGCATCTCGAAGTACATCTCGATCGAGTCCTGCGTGAAGTCTGCGGCCGGCGTCATGACCAGGAAGAGGTCGGTGACCTTCTGCGTGCCGGCCCCGGCGGCGGCCTCCCGCGCCCTGTCGATGATCCCCTGTGTGATGCCCAGCTCGTGCACCGGCGCCCCTCCGTTCGTGACCGTGTCGGGCGCGCCGGCGTCCGGGCCGGCGCGGCCCCCGGGATCAGTTGTACTCCAGACGGACCGCGGAAGGCCAACCCCCGGCCGCACCGCAGGGGCTCGGCCGGGACGCGCGGCGGAGCGCACAGCCGTCGCGCGACCAGGGCACGCGGCCGTGGCGACGCGCAGCACGGCCGGGGAGGCGAGGCCGTCCCGCGTCGTCCTCGCCCTACAGATACGAATCGCGTCGCCAGCGGTGTCCTCGCGCACGACTCACAGGTCTTCGAGCGTCGCTGGGTACGATTGTCGTGGCTTCCGCTTGTGACCACGCCGGCTTTCTGGTAGAACTCGGCCGTCGACCATACTGCCCGCCCACGGCTCGGGCGGGCGCCGCACCGCGCCCCGCGCGTCGGGGCTGCTCGGGCGAGCCAGAGGAGGGATCCGTCCATGAAGGTACTCATCGTCGGCGCCGGCATGCAGGGCCAGGTGCTCACCTGGAACCTCGGCCGCAACGAGGCCGTCAGCGAGATCCTGGTGGCCGACTACGACGAGGCGCGCGCCGGCTTCGTCGCCGGCCAGGTGGGCAACGGCAAGGCACGGGCGACGTTCATCGACGCCTCCGACAGCGATCAGGTGGCCAAGGCGGCCGACGGCGCCGTGCTCGTCGTCAACGCAGTGATCCCCGAGTTCAACATCGCCATCATGCGCGCCTGTCTCAGGGCCGGCGCCGACTACATCGACATGGCGTCGGGCCAGACGCGCGCGCTCACCATCGACGAGGCCTTCCTCGAGCAGCTCGAGCTCGACGACGACTTCAAGAAGGCGGGGCTCACCGCGCTGCTCAGCACGGGCATGGATCCGGGAGTCACCAACACGTTCGCCGGCAACGGGTACGAAGACCTCGACCAGTGCTTCGAGATCCGCATCAAGGACTACAGCCTCTTCGAGTCGCCGGTGCCGCTGCAGGTCTGGTCGCAGGAGACCTACTACACTGACTGCGCGCAGCCGCCGCTGCTCTACGAGGACGGCGAGTTCAAGCGCGTCGAGCCCTTCGGGCGCCGCGAGCACTACATGTTCCCCGAGCCTTGGGGCCTGGGGCCCGTCATCTGCCACGACCACGAAGAGGTCTCGACGCTGCCGCGCCTGTTGCCGAAGAAGTACGGCGACAAGGGCCTCCGCTACGTCGACTTCAAGATGGGCATGCCGGAGGAGGGCATCGACGCCGACAAGGCGTTCGTCGAGACCGGCATGGCGAGCAAGGAGCCGGTCACGCTCAAGGACGGCCGCGAGGTGCGCCCGATCGACGTCTTCGTCGCCACGCTCCCCGCCAACCCGCCGGCCGACGAGCTCGCCGAGCTCGCGCTCAGCGGCGCGATCACCGACATCGGCGTGGTCACCGTCGACTGCATCGGCGAGAAGGGCGGCAAGCCGGCGAGCGTCGGCTACGTCATCGTGCCGCCAGATATCAAGTGGGTCAACGAGCGCATCCCCGGCGCCACGATGGTGTCGTACGGTACCTCGACGCCGGCCTCGATCTACGCCGAGTTCATCGTCGAGGACAGGATCACCGAGAGCGGCGTCGTCGCCCCCGAGGTCCTGCCGCGCGAGGTCCGCGACGCCTTCATCAGGGAGTGCGGCCGCCGCAACATGCCGATCACGCGCAAGGACCACGTGCAGGCCAACTGAACCCGGCCGGCCGGCGGTCGGTCCGGCGCTCGAGCCGCGCCGCCGGTCGGTCCGCGACCGTGCTCAGGCGGCGCCGCAGAAGCGCACGGCGGCCACGACGAGCGCCTCCGCGGCGGCGCGCAGCTGGTCGAGCGGGACGTACTCGTCGGCCATGTGGGCGACACGTACGTCGCCGGGGCCGAAGAGCACCGTCGGGATCCCGCCGACGTTGACGAGCAGCCGCAAATCGCTCCCGTACGTGACGCCCTCGAGCGGAGACGCGGCGCCGGTCACGTCGCGCAACGCGCCGCGCACGGTACCGACGAGGGGATCGGCCGGATCGGTCACGGCGGGGTCGAAGCGGCCGCCCCACCACTCGACCCTCGGCGGGTGATCGCGCAGCCACGGGTCGGTCGCGGCGGCGCGGGCGACGGCCTGCTCGAGCGCCCGCCGGGCCGCGGCCGGGTCTTCGCCCACGGCGATGCCGCAGCGCCCTTCGCAGACCAGCTGGCCCGGGACGCTCGAGGCCCACTCGCCGGCCCTCAGCGTCCCGACCTCGATCGGCCACGGCAAACGGTGCCTCGTGTACAGCTCACCGCCACCGGCCGCGTTGCGCTCGCCCTCCAGGCGCCGCAGCGCCTCGAAGAGCGGCCAGAACTTCTCGACCGCGCTGACGCCCTCCTCGCGCACGCTGCCGTGCGCGGCCTTGCCGGGGACGGTGAGGCGGAACATGTAGGACCCCGCTTGCGCGCTGACGACCCGCAGGTCCGTCGGCTCGGTGATGACGGCACCGTCGGCGCCGTAGCCGCGCTCGAGCAGGGCCAGCGTGCCGAGCCCACCGTCCTCCTCGCCGGCGACACTGGCCACGAGAAGCCGCCCGCGCAGCCGAAGGCCGGCGTCGCGCACGGCCCTGGCCGCGGCCAGGGCACAGCACAGCCCGCCCTTCATGTCGACGGCGCCGCGCCCATAGACCCGGCCGTCGCGCACGGTGCCGCGCCACGGTGGTACCGTCCAAACCGGCTCGTCGCCCACCGGCACGACGTCGATGTGGCCGTTCAGCAGGAGGTCGCGGCCGGCGGCGGCGCCGGGGAGGCGGCCGACGACGCCGAGAGCCTCGTCACGCTCGACCTCGGCCGAGTAGTGCGGGTGCCTGCGGAGGGCGTCGAGGTCGATCGGCCACACGTCGGGCTCGAGGCCGGCCTCGGCCATCCACGCGGCGACGGCCTCCTGGGCCGGGGTCTCGCGGCCGTCGTGACTCGGGATGGCTATGAGCCTCAGGAGCAGCCCTGTGAGCGCCTCGTGGTCGAGCGCCTCAACGGCGCGACGCTCGAGCGGCGAGAGTCCGCCGCCAACCGCCTCAGACTGCCGCGACGCGGGCACGCCGGGCGCTCACTCGCGGTCGCGGAGCACCGGCCGCGTCAGGCACGTCGGACCGCCCTCGGCCTTGAACGACAGGGGCGCGCCGGGGATGGTGGCGACCTCGCAGCCCTCGCGTTCGAGCAGCCCTTGCGTGACCGGGTTGCCCTCGAGCAGGATGCAGCGACGCGGTGCCACCGCGAGCACGTTCGTGCCCTGGGTACGAAGGAACTCCGCCTCGGGCACCTCGAGAAGGCGCAGGCCCCGGCGCGAGAGCTCGCGCCACAGGGCCGTCGGCATGAGCGGCGGGTAGGCGACCGCGAGGTCGACGTCGACCGGACTGATGAGCGAGAGGAGATGGAGACAGGCCTCGGGCCCGGTGAAGTACGGCAGATCGTAGGCCACGACGGTCACCCCAAGGGGCTCGAGTGCCGCCCGCAGCTGGCGCACGCCCTCGGCGTTGGTGCGAAACCCCATGCCGACGGCCAGCGCGTCGTGGTCGAGCCACAGAGTGTCGCCGCCCTCGACGCGGCCCTCACCGCCGATGCGCGCGGCGACGGGGACGCCCTGGCCCTCGAGGAACGACGCCAGGGCGTCCTCCTCTCCGCGGCGCAAGGCTTTGCCCATGCTGAGCACGACGGTGCCGGCGTCGGTCACGAGCGCGGGGTCGAAGACGAAGACGCTGTCGCTGTGGGCCGGCAGGGGGGCGTCGTGCACGAGGACCTCGACGCCCCAGGCGCGCAGTAGGGCGACGAGCTCGCCGTGCGCGGCGCGCGCCGCCGGAAGGTCGATGGGCCCGGTGTAGTGCCAGCGCCCGGGGTCGGCGGCCGCCAACGCCTCGTCGGGCGGCCGCACGACCACCCGGCGCAGGGCGCCGACCATGCCCTGGGCGCCGTACCGCGCGGCGGTCACCCGGGCGCCCTCGGCGTCACTCGGCCGCGTCGCGGCGGCGCCACGGCGCCCATTGCGCGGGGCGCGAGGCGTCGACGTACTGGCGCACCGGCAGGCGGTCCTCGGGAAGGCGGGCCCTGAGGAGGCCGTCACCGTCACTGACATCGACGGCCCCTGCCTGCATGACGGCGAAGAGGCTGACCAGGCCGGCGGCGTCGGCGCCCCCTCCCAGCTCGTCGACGGTGAGCGTGTGGTTGTCGAGCAGGCGCTGCCACGTGCGGCCGATGCGGTCCCAAGTGAACGAGTACCGCACGCCGCGCACGAGGAGGTCGATGGTCGCGTCGTCGACGGCGACGATCCTGCCGTTGCCGTCCCAGAGGACGAGCGGGAACTCCTGCCCGACCATCTGCGCGGCGCGATACCTCATCGTCTCGATCGAGATCATGTGCGCTCCTTGGGGTCGCGGCCTAGTCTACCGTCGCCGCGGGGCCGATGAGAAGCCCGGGCGGCGGCGTCAGCCGGGCCGCGGCACGATGCCCAGGCGCTCGTGCACCTTGGCCAGCGTACGCGCGGCGATCGCCTCGGCCCGCTCGGCCCCGGTCTTGAGCACGTCGAGGGTGAAGGAGGGGTCGGCCTCGAGCTCGCACATGCGCGCCTGGACCGGCGCCAGCGCCTCGACCACCACATCCCCCAGGTCGTTCTTGAAGTCGGCGTAGCCGCGCCCGGCGTAGCGCTCGACGATGGCCTCGACCGGCTCGCCGCTCAGCGCCGAGTAGATCGTCAAGAGGTTGGTCAGCGCGGGCTTGTCGTCGCCGGCGCGCACCTCGGTGCCCGAGTCGGTGACCGCGCGCCTGACCTTGCGACGGATCGCGTCGGGCGGGTCCATCAGAGCGACGTAGTTGTACTCGGAGCCGGCGCTCTTGCTCATCTTCTTCGCGGGATCGTCGAGGCCCATGACGCGGGCGGCGTCGGCGGGGATCACCGGCTCGGGGACGACGAAGGCCTTGCCGAACGCGTTGTTGAAGCGCTCCGCGAGGTCGCGGGTGAGCTCGACGTGCTGCTTCTGGTCCTCGCCGACGGGCACGGCGTCGGCCCGGTAGAGGAGGATGTCGGCGGCCATCAGGACCGGGTAGTCGAAGAGGCCGACGCCGACGCTCTCGCTCTCGCCGCCGGCGGTCTTGTCCTTGAACTGCGTCATGCGCCGCAACTCGCCCATGTAGGCGACCGTGTTGAGGATCCACGCCAGCTCGCTGTGCTGCGGCACGTGCGACTGCACGATGACGATCGACCGCTCGGGGTCGACACCGCAGGCGAGGAACATGTTGGCCACATCGATGGTGTTGCGCCTGAGCTCAGTGCGCTCCTGGCGGACGGTGATGGCGTGGAGGTCGACCACGCAGTAGACGCAGTCGTGCGTCTCCTGCATGGCGACGTAGCCGCGCAGGGCGCCCAGGTAGTTGCCCAGGTGCAGGGCGCCCGTCGGCTGCGTGCCGGAGAAGACCCGCGGCCGGCGGGGAGGCTTGGGGGTGTCGGTGACTGCGCTCACGGCGCAAGAGTCTAGCGGAGGGCGCGGGGGGCGGCCAGCCGGCGCCAGGGGCGGATCCAGCAGAGGCGGGCCCGGCGGCGCCGGTGAGTCACAAGGGGCGGTCGGCGGGCGCGGGAGCGCGCCCGTCGCTGCGGCGCTCGGCCTCCGCCTCGTCGAGCACGGCCTTCAGTGCCGCGCCGCGTTCCTGTGCCTCCGCGTCAGGAGGACCCGGCCGGCTCCGCGTCACCGTGCGCAGGAAGTAGTAGATCCAAAGGGCGCACAGCCAGAGATACGCGACGAGCTGCGGCCACACCGGCCACACGACATCGCGAAGCACCCAGTCGCGCAGCAGCACCGCCAGGATGACAAAAACGCCGAGGCCCACGGCCGCCGCCCTGAACCAGCGGACCCGGCCCGGATCGTCGAAGTCGCGCGCCACGCGGGTGAAGGCGAGGATCGCCAGACCCAGATAGAGCGCGATGAGCGTCAGCTGCGCCGGCCACGAGCCCAGGAGCTCGTTGAATTGGCGCAGATCGTCGCGTTCCTCGAGCGCGACGACGAACTCCAGCACGGCCATCACCCCCCTCGGGATCTGCATTCGATACTACGCTCGACGCGGTCGTGGGGTCGAGAGCGGACCGTTAGGCGGCGCGACGGCGGCCGGCGAACCCGCGCCCGGTGGCTCGGCCCGCTGTTGCGGCCGCCGAGGCCGGGTGCTACGCTGCCCGCGAATCGAGGACGACCGGTTGAAGGCCGTGCGAGAGCCCGCGGGCGACAGCCTGGCGGGCGCCGAAGGGGCAAGGCGGGCGCCGGATGCGCCGCTGAAACTCTCAGGCAACCGGAGCGCGGCCCGACGGGTCCCTGGAGCCGACGCCGGCGTCACCCGCGGCGCGAGTGGACAGGGCGATGGACAGACATCGTCCTGTCCTCTGCGTTTAAGCCGGAGGTGGCCGAGATGAAGACCAGCGGGACACTACCATTCGCCGAGCGCGTCGCGCGGCTGGGCACCGAGACCGCCTTCGCCGTCAGCGCTGAGTGCGCCGCGTGGGCCGCCAAGGGGAACAAGGTGTACCCCTTCCATCTCGGCGACCTCGACCTGCGCACGCCCGCCAACGTGATCGAGGCGGCCGAGCGCGCCCTGGCCGACCGCAAGACCGGCTACTGCCCGAACGGTGGCATCCCGGAGCTCCGTCAGGCGCTCGCCGACGACGTGTCCGCGACGCACAGCCTGACCTTCGGGCCGGAGAACGTCGCCATCCAGCCGGGCGGCAAGCCGGTCATCGGCAAGTTCCTGCTCGCCCTGATGGACCCCGGCGACGAGGTCCTGTACCCCAACCCCGGATTCCCCATCTACGAGTCGCAGATCGAGTTCCTGGGCGGCGTCGCCAAACCCTACGGCTTCGTCCCCGGCGAGACGAACTTCCTGCTGGACTTCGAGGCCATCGAGGCCGCCATCACGCCCCGGACGAAGTTGCTCATCTTCAACAACATGCACAACCCCACCGGCGCGGAGAGCCCCACGGAAGAGATCGAAGCGCTCGCCGAGCTCGCCTTGAGACACGACCTCTATGTGCTCTCCGATGAGGCCTACTGGGACGTCCGCTACTCCGGCCGGAGCCAGTCGATCGCCTCGCTGCCCGGCATGCGGGAGAGAACGGTCATCCTCTACACCTTCAGCAAGAAGTTCGCCATGACCGGATGGCGTCTGGGCGCGGCGATCGGGCCGAGTGAGCTCATCTCCGTCATCGCCACCATGAACGTCAATCAGGAGTCGTGCACCAGCCACTTCATCCAGTGGGCCGGAGTCGAGGCGCTCACGGGGGACCAGACCGGCGCCCGGGAGATCTTGGCCACCCTCAAGGGTCGTCGCGACGTCGCCGTGCGGCTTGTGAACGACATCGAGGGCGTGTCGTGTTACGCGCCCGAGGCGACCTTCTACCTCTACCCCGACGTCACGGCGGTCATGGACCGCAAGGGGTTCGCGACCTACGACGATCTGCGCCGCGGCGCCCTCGAGGCGACCGGGGTGTCCTTCTGCACGCGGCTGCACTTCGGCCGCGAGCTGCCCGGTGAGACGCGGCGCTACGCGCGTCTCGCCTACTCGGGCATCGACGAGGCACGCATCGAGGAGGGCCTCGGGCGGCTGAAGGCGTGGGCCGAGGCATGAGGGCGGCGCCGGACCGGCACGCGGGGACGGCGGTCACCGGCCGGAAGAAGGGAGAAGGCCGATGAGCGCCCCGTTGCGCACGCCGCTGTTCGAGCGTCACGTGGCGTTGGGCGCGCGGATGGTCGAGTTCGGCGGCTGGGAGATGCCGGTGCAGTACCCAGCCGGCATCATCAAGGAGCATCTCGCGACCCGCAACCGCGCAGGGCTCTTCGACGTCTCGCACATGGGCCGCTTCGTGGTGGGCGGCGCCGATGCGCTGCCCTTCCTCCAGCACGTGCTGACCAACAACGCCGCCGCCCTCGACGTCGGCCAGGCCCAGTACACGATGATCCCGACGGCCACCGGCGGCGCGGTCGACGACGCCTATCTCTACCGCTTCGTCGAGGACGAGTACCTCCTGGTCGTGAACGCCGCCAATCGCGAGAAGGACTGGGCGCACTTCGAGCTCCACTCGGCCGGTTTCCCCGGCCTGCGCCTCGAGGACCGCACGTCCGAGCTGGCGATGGTCGCCCTGCAGGGCAAGGCGTCGCGCGACATCCTCGCGGGACTGCTGGCCGACGGTGCGCTGCCGGAGCCGCGGCGCAACGAGCTCTCCGTCGTCGAGGCTCTCGATCGGCGGCGAGGCGCGAGCCGATCGAGGTCATGCTCGCCCGCACCGGCTACACCGGCGAGCCCGTCTGCTTCGAGCTCTTCGTCGCCTCCGCGGCGGCGCCGAACCTCTGGGACGCGCTGGTCGCGGCGGGCGCCGAGCCCGTCGGGCTCGGCGCCCGCGACACGCTGCGCCTCGAGGCCGGCCTGCCGCTCTACGGCCACGAGCTGGGTCTCGATCCCGAGGGCCGCGAGATCCCCGTCTTCAGCTGCCCGCTCGGCACCTTCGCGGTCAGCTTCTCGTCGCACAAGGGCGAGTACGTCGGCCGCGAGGCGCTCGCCCGCCAGCAGGCCGCCTTCGCCCGCGTCCTGAGTCGCGACTGGTCGCTGCTCGACGACCTGCCGCGGATGACGCGGCCGGTGGCCATCACCGGCCGCGGCATCGCTCGCGAGGGCGCCGCCGTCTATCGTGGCGGCGACCAGGTCGGCTGGGTCACGAGCGGCACCGCCGTCCCGTACTGGGGCGTCGAGGGCGAAGGTCTGTGCTCGACGCAGACCGACGAGCACGAGCTGCGCTCGATCGCCCTCGCCTACCTCGACAGCCGCGTGCTCGAGGACGACGAGGTCGAGGTCGACGTGCGCGGTAGGCGGCTCCCCGGCCTCGTCGTCCCGTACCACATGCGCAGCGATGCGCCGCCCTGCGCGCGGGCCATCGTCTGGGACCACACGCCACAGCTCGAGGAGGTCGAGGGTGGCGAGGCCGGCGAGCGCGCCCTGCGGCTGCTCGCCAAGGCGGTCGACAACCACGTCTGGCGGCAGCGGCAGTGCCTCGACCTCATCCCCTCGGAGATGACGGCCTCGCCGATGGCCCGCCTCCTCTCGATCACCGACCCCTCCTTCCGCTACGCCGAGCACAAGAAGACCGAGGCCTTCTACGACCTCGAGGTCTTCTACTACCAGGGCACGTCATTCGTGCACGAGGTCGAGCGTCTGCTGGTGCAGGAGTTGCGCGCCTACCTCGACTGCCCCGAGGTCGAGACCCGCGTCGTCAGCGGCCAGATGGCGAACACCGCGGTCTTCAGCGCTCTCGTCGATCACCTCAATCGCGCCGACCGCAAGGCCGAGCCGCGGCGCATCGCCAAAGTGGTCAACAACCACATCGGCAAGGGCGGCCACCTGAGCGCCCAACCCATGGGCGCCCTGCGCGACTACGTCGCCCGCGACCCGCGCACCGAGCTTCCGGCCGTGGTCGACATCCCCGTGCTGCCCGAGAACCCGTACAAAGCCGACGTGCCGGCGCTCCTCGAGCTCATCGAGCTGGAACGCCCGGAGCTGATCATCCTCGGCAAGAGCATGGTGCTGCACCCCGAGCCGGTGGCCGAGGTGCGCCGCTTCCTCGACGAACGCGGCATGGACACCGTCCTCATGTACGACATGGCCCACGTCCTCGGGCTCGTCGGGCCGCACTTCCAGCGGCCGTTCGCCGAGGGCGCCGACATCGTCACCGGCTCGACCCACAAGACGTTCTTCGGCACGCAGCGCGGCATCATCGGGGCACGCTGGCAGGAGCCCGACGAGAAGTGGGAGCTCTGGGAGGCGATCGAGCGGCGCGCCTTCCCCGGCTCGGTGTCGAACCACCACCTCGGCACCCTCGTGGGCCTGCTCATGGCGGCCTACGAGATGAACCACTTCAGGGACGAGTACCAGCGCGCCGTGCTGGGCAACGCGAAGGCCTTCGCCCGTGCGCTCAAGCAGGCCGGCTGCGACGTCGCCGGCGACCCGGCCGTCGACTACACCGAGACCCACCAGGTCATCGTGCGGGTCGGCTACGCGCGCGGCCCGGAGACCGCGGCGGCGCTCGAGCTCAACGACATCATCTGCAACTACCAGGCGGCGCCCGACGAGGAGGGCTTCACCGCCTCGGGCGCCCTGCGGCTGGGCGTCGCCGAGATGACGCGCTTCGGCTTCGGCCCGGCCGAGTTCGAGCGCGCCGCCGAGCTGCTCGCCGCGGTCGTGCTGCGCGGCGCCAACGTCCGCGACGACGTGCGCGCCCTGCGCGCCGGGTTCACCGACCTGCGTTTCTGCTTCACGGGCGACGAGTTCGACCCGCTCGTGCGACGACTCCACGAGCTCGTCTGATGCAGGACCCGCTCGTCTTCTTGCGCGGTCTGTTCGACGCTGCCGTCGCGGCCGCCGACCCGGCGCGGCTGATGGCCGGCCGCCTGCCGGCTCCTCCGGCGGGGCGCTGCGTCGTCGTCGGCGCCGGCAAGGCCGCCGCGGCCATGGCGCGCGCGCTGGAGGGCGCCTGGCAAGGACCGCGCGAGCAGCTTGAGGGTCTCGTCGTCACGCGCTACGGACACGGCGTCCCCTGCGAGCGCATCGAGGTCGTCGAGGCCGCGCACCCCGTGCCGGATGCGGCCGGCCGCGCCGCGGCCGGCCGCATGCTCGAGCTGGCGCGCGGCCTCACCGCCGAGGACCTCCTCGTCTGCCTCATCTCCGGCGGCGGCTCGTCGCTCCTCGCCCTGCCCGCGCCCGGCGTCTCCCTGGAGGACAAGCAGGCGGTCAACCGCGCGCTGCTGCGCTCTGGGGCGCCGATCGACGACGTGAACTGCGTACGCAAGCACCTCTCGGCCGTCAAGGGCGGCCAGCTGGCGGCGGCCGCCCGCCCCGCCCACGTCGCCACCTACCTCATCAGCGACGTGCCCGGCGACGACCCGGCGGTGATCGCCTCGGGGCCGACCGTGCCCGACCCCACGACCTACACCGACGCGCTCGCCGTGCTCGAGCGCTACGGGGTCGACATGCCGGTCGCCGTCGCCGTCCACCTCGCCGCCGGCCGCGATGGCGACTCGGGCACCGCTCCCCCCGAGACGCCCAAACCCGGCGACCCCGCATTCGCGCGCGACGAGATCGTCGTGCTGGCGACGGCCCGTGACGCGCTCGGCGCCGCCTGTCTGGCCGCCCGGACCGAGGGCGTCGCGCCGGTGCTGCTGGGCGACGACCTGGACGGCGAAGCCAGAGACCTCGGCGACCTGCACGGGGCGCTCGCGCTGGCGTGCGCCGACGGCGGGGAACGAGCCCTGTCGGCGCTGCCCGAGACCGTCGCGCGCGGCGCGGCGCGGCCCGGGCTCCCCGGCGTGCCGCCTCCGCCGCCACTGGTGCTGATCTCCGGCGGGGAGACCACGGTGACGGTGCGCGGAGGCGGGCGTGGCGGACGCAACGCCGAGTACGCCCTCGGCCTCGCGTTGGCCCTCGGCGGCCGCCCCGGCGTCTGGGCCCTCGCCGCCGACACCGACGGCATCGACGGCAGCGAGGACAACGCCGGGGTCCTCGTCGCCCCCGACACCCTCTCGCGCCTACGCAGCGCGGGTGTCGACCCGCTCGCCGCGCTGGCGGCGAACGACGCCTACGGCCTCTTCGCCGCCCTCGGCGACCTGCTCGTGACGGGAGCGACCCGCACCAACGTCAACGACTTCCGCGCGGTCCTGGTCGACGGCTGACCGGCCGACGGCGAACATCCTCCGCGACCTGCCGGGTCTGCGCTTCCTCTGGTAGCGTTGGCGCATGTTCGACCTGCTGATCCAGGACGCTCTCGTCGTCGATGGTGAGGGCGGCCCGCCTTTCGTCGCCTCCGTCGGCGTCGCCGGCGGGCTGATCGCGAGCATCGAGCGCAGCGTCGCCGGGGGCGCCCGCGAGAGAGACGCCGGCCTCGGCCTCGCGCCCCCCGAGGCGAACGCCGCGCGCGTCATCGAGGCCGGGCACCGGGCCCTCGCCCCCGGCCTGATCGACGCGCACACCCACTCGGACCTCGCGCCCTTCACCGACCCGTGGATGGACAGCGCGCTTCGCCAGGGCGTGACCACCGTCGTCGTCGGCAACTGCGGCGGGTCGGCGTGGCCCACGGCCGGACTCGAGGCCATGGCCGCGATGGTCCACACCGGCGCCGCCGATCTCGGCGGAGGCTGGGACGGCCTGGGCGAGTACCTCGCCGCCGTCGACGCCGCAGCGCCGGCCTGCAACGTAGCCGCGCTCGTGGGTTTCGGCAACCTGCGCGCCGAGGTCATGGGCCTGGAGCGCCGGCCGGCCTCGGAGGCCGAGGTCGGCGAGATGCGGCGCCTCCTCCGAGAGGCGCTCGACGCCGGCGCGCTCGGCCTCTCCAGCGGCCTGATCTACGTCCCCGACATGTACGCGGCGACCGACGAGATCGCCGCCGTGGCCGCCGAGCTGGCGCGTCAGGACGGCCTGTACACGAGTCACATGAGAGCTGAGGGTCGGCTGCTGTTCGAGGCCGTGAAGGAGACGCTCGCGATCGGCCGCGACGCCGGCGTGCATCCTCACGTGAGCCACCTGAAGCTCGAGGGCAGCCACGCCTGGGGCCGCAGCGACGAGCTCCTCGCGCTGCTCGACGAGGGCGGGGCGACCGCCGACCAGTATCCCTACACGGCGTGGGAGACCGACCTCGCGGCGTTCCTTCCGCCGTGGGCGCCCGTCGCCGGTCTTGCCGAGCTGCTCGCCGATCCTGCCGTCAGGGCGAGGCTGGTCGCCGCCATCGAGGAGGGCGACGAAGGATGGGAGAGCTCGGTCTCCGGCGCCGGCTGGGACCGCATCGTGGTCGAGGCCGGGCCGGAGGGGCTCGCCGGGCGCGACATCGCCGCCGTCGCCGCCGATCGCGGCGTCGAGCCCGTCGATCTCAGCCTGGCGCTGCTGCTCGCGGACCCGCACGTGTCGGTCAGCGGGCACACGATGCGCGAGGAAGACGTGCAAGCGATCCTCGCGCGACCCGACATCCTCATCGCCTCCGACGGCATGGCGGTCGCCCCCGGAGGCCCGCTCGCCCGGACGCTGCTGCACCCGAGAAGCTACGGCACCTTCCCCCGTGTGCTGGGTCGCTACGTGCGCGAGCTCGGCGTGCTCAGACTCGAGAGCGCGGTCCGCAAGATGACGGCGTTGCCCGCGCAAGTCTTCGGGCTCGAGGGCAGGGGCGTCATCACCGACGGCGCCTGCGCCGACCTCGTGCTCTTCGACCCGGCGACTGTCGAGGACCTGGCGACATTCGCGAATCCCCACACCTACCCCGCCGGCGTGGACCTCGTGGTCGTGAACGGGCGCGTCGCCTGGGACGCAGCCGGGGCCGGCGACGTCGGCCGCGGCCGCGTCGAGCGCGCAGGCCGGGCGCTGCGCCGAGGTCGCGCGTAGGCCGGCGCCGGTCTGATAGCGTTCGAGGCGCCCGCCGCGCCCCCGCGTGGCGGGCGCGCGCACCACGACCACGGAGGATACGGCGGTGACGGCGATCGTCCTCGCGCTCCTGGCGAGCCTCGGCTGGGGTCTCTCCGACTTCCTCGGGGGCCTGCGCTCCCGCAGCCTGCCACTGCGCGCGGTCGTCGCCGGCATGCTGTGTGGCGGGCTGCTCATCGCCGCCCTCGTTGCGCTGGTGCGCGGCACCGGCTACCCCGGCAACGGGATCCTGCTGCCCGGCGTCATCGCCGGCTGCGGCAGCGTCATCGCCATCTCGAGCCTGTACAAGGGCCTGGCCATCGGCTCGATGAGCATCGTCGCCCCGATCAGCGCCGCCTACCCCGTGGTGCCGGTGGTCTACGGCCTGCTCACCGGCGAGCGGCCGAGCGCCCTGCAGTTCGCCGGCATGGCGCTTATCTTCGCCGGCGTCATCGTCGCCTCGTACGTGCGCGGGACGGCGCCCGGGGTGGCGGAGCCGGGCGATGCCGCTCTCGGCGGCGGCGCCGAGACGGGCGGGGTCGTCATCGTGCCCCTGCCGGACGTCGGCGAGGGCCTCGTCGGCCGCGTGCGCCGCGACGCGTCAGCGCACCGCCCGCGGACGCTGGCCAGCGTCGGCTTCGGGGTCGTCGCCGCCGTCGCCAGCGGGGTCGTGCTCACGGCCCTCAGCTCGGCCGCCGACACCGACCCCTACTGGGGCCTCATCGTCATGCGCGCCGTCGCTCTGACGATCGTGCTGGTCGTGGTCGCCGTGGGCCGTTCGGGGTTCGGCGCCCGCCCGGCCCACACCCCGGCGCTGCTCGGCATCGGGGCGCTCGACACCGTGGCCACGGGGCTCTTCGGGATCGCCACGACCTACGGCTTCCTCAGCGTCGTCTCGGTGATCGCCTCGCTCTTCCCGCTGGGGACGATCGCGCTCGCCCGGTTGGTCCTCCGCGAGCGCATCCAGCCGCACCAGAACTTCGGCGTGGCGGCGGCCCTCGCCGGGGTTGCCATCGTCGCGCTGGGGTAGCAGGCACAGCGGGCAGCCCGCCGCGCCCGGTTCACGGCCCCGGCGTAGGTCGCGCGCCGGGCCGAGCCTCAGTCGGCGTCGATCTCTTCGTCGGTGGCGCCGGACTCGGAGACGACCATGCGCGCCACGGCGACGACCACGTCGCCCTCGCGCATGTTCATGACCTTGACCCCCTGGGTGGCTCGGCCGTGCCGGCTGATGCCGTCGGCGCGCACGCGGATCACGACGCCGTCGCGGCTCTGCAGCATGATCTCGTGGTTCTCACGCACGACGCGCACGCCGACGAGGTAGCCCTTGCGGTCGGTGAGCGTCACCGTGCGCACGCCGAGCCCGCCGCGCCCGGTGATGCGGTACTCGCTGATCGGCGTGCGCTTGCCGAAGCCGTTCTCGGTGATGACGAACAGGTCGGAGTCGTCGCGCGCGATGTCCACGGCGATGACCTCGTCGCCCTTGCGCAGCCTCATGCCGCGCACACCCGAGGCGTTGCGCCCCGTGGGCCGCACGTCGCCCTCGTGGAAGCGGATCGCCTGGCCGAGACGGCTGATCATCATGACGTCGTCGTCGCCCGAGGTGTGGCGCACCGCGAGCAGCTCATCGCCCTCACGGATGTCGATGGCGATGATGCCGTCGCTCTTGCGCGGCGTGTTGTACGAGCCGAAGAGGGTCTTCTTGACGACGCCCTTCTTGGTGCCGAACACGAGGTGCCGGCCCTCGTTGACGTCGAAGTTGCGCGTCGCGATGACGGCGCACACCTTCTCGTCCTGGCGCAGCGGCAGCAGGTTGAGGAGGTGCTTGCCGCGCGCGTTGCGGCCCGCGAGCGGCAGCTCGTGCACCTTGAGGCGGTACACCTTGCCGACGCTGGTGAAGAAGAGCAGGAAGTGGTGCGTGCTGGTGATGAACAGGTGCTCGACCTCGTCCTCTTCCTTCAGCTCCATGCCGGCCACGCCGATGCCGCCGCGCTTCTGCTGGCGGTAGGTGGCCACGGCCAGACGCTTCACGTAGCCGGTCTTGGTGATGGTGATCGCCATCTGCTCCTCGGCGATCAGGTCCTCGAGGTCGATCTCGCCTTCGTCGGGCACGATCTCGGTGCGCCGGTCGTCGTTGTAGAGGCGCTTGATCTCGAGAAGCTCGCGCTTGATGACGCCGTAGATGGAGGCCTCGTCGCCGAGCAGCTCGCGCAGCTCCTTGATGCGCGCCAGCAGGCCGGCATGCTCCTCCTTGACCTTGTCGCGCTCGAGCCCGGTGAGCTTCTGCAGGCGCAGGTCGAGGATCGCCTGCGCCTGCGGGTGCGTCAGCTCGAACGTGTCCATGAGCGCCTCGCGGGCGGCGTCGGCGTCGGCCGCCTTGCGCACGATCGTGATGATCGCGTCGAGGTTGTCGAGGGCGACCAGGAGGCCCTCGAGGATGTGCGCCCGCGTCTCGGCCTTGTCGAGCTCGAACTTGGTGCGCCGGATGACGATCTCTTTCTGGAAGGCGATGTACGCCTGGATCATCTCGGGGAGCGTCAGCGTGCGGGGCACCCCGCCCACGAGCGCGATGTTGATGATCCCGAAGGTGGTCTGCATCTGGGTGTGCTTGTAGAGCTTGTTGAGCACCACCATGGGGATGGCCTCGCGCTTGAGCTCGATGACCAGGCGCATGCCGGCGCGGTCGGACTCGTTGCGGAGGTCGCTGATCTCGGTGATCTTCTTGGTCTTGACGAGATTGACGATGTCGTCGATCAACGTGGCGCGGTTGACCTGGTACGGCAGCTCCGTGACCACGATCGCGCTCTTGTTGCCCTTGAGCTGCTCGGTGTGCGCCTTGGCGCGGACGCGGACGCGCCCGCGCCCCGTGCGATACGCCTCTTTGAAGCCGGCGCTGCCGAGGATGACGCCGCCGGTCGGGAAGTCGGGGCCCTTGATGTGGCCCATGAGGTCGTCGGCCGTGGCCTCGGGGTGGTCGATCAGGTGCAGGGTGGCGTCGACGACCTCGCCCAGGTTGTGCGGCGGGATGTTGGTCGCCATGCCCACGGCGATGCCCGAGGCGCCGTTGACCATGAGGTTCGGCATGCGGCTGGGCAAGACCGTCGGCTCGCGCCGCGTCTCGTCGTAGTTGGGCACCCAGTCGACGGTGTTGGCGTCGAGGTCGCGCAGCATCTCGACGGCGATGCGGCTGAAGCGGGCCTCCGTGTAGCGCATCGCCGCCGGCGAGTCGCCCTCGACCGAGCCGAAGTTGCCCTGGCCGTCGACGAGCGTGTAGCGCATGTTGAAGTCTTGCGCCATGCGCACCAGGGTCGGGTAGATGACGGCCTCGCCGTGGGGGTGGTAGTTGCCGGAGGTGTCGCCGGCGATCTTGGCGCACTTGCGGTGCTGCTTGTTCGGCGCCAGGCCGAGGTCGTTCATCGCCACGAGGATGCGGCGCTGACTCGGCTTGAGACCGTCGCGCACGTCGGGCAGGGCGCGGTCGGTGAGCACGCTCATCGCGTAGTCGATGAACGAGGAGCGCATCTCGTCTTCGAGCTCGATCGGCTCGATCTTGCCCTCGAGTGTCTGGAGGTTGTCAGACATCGAGGAAGCGCACCTCCTTCGCGTTCTTCTCGATGAACGCGCGACGCGGCTCGACCTTGTCGCCCATCAGCATGGTGAACACCTCGTCGGCGGCCTGGCCGTCCTCCATCGAGACCAGCATGAGCGTGCGCGTCATGGGGTTCATCGTCGTCTCCCAGAGCTGGTCCGGGTTCATCTCGCCGAGGCCCTTGAAGCGCTGCAGCTGGATGCCCTCCTTGGTGAGCTCGACGATCTGTACGCGCAGCTCCTCGTAGCTCGTCGCTTCTGCCTTGCGGTTGCCGAGGCGGAGGGTGAACGGCGGGCGCCCGACCATCTCGCGGATGCGCCCGTGGACGCGGCGCAGCGCCTGGAACTCGCGCCCGGACAGGGCCGCGAACGGGATGCGCAGGTTGGCGGCCAGGCCCGTGCGCCGCTCGACCAGACGCGTGTCGGCGACCTGCTCGTCGTCGTCGACGGCGAGGACGTCGATGACGTAGCGCTTGTCGATGTCGGTGCGCAGCGCGTCGACGAGCGCCGGGAAGGCGGCGATGTCGGCCTCGATCACGGGGCCGTTCTTGAGCCAGTCGATGAGCTCGCCGCCCCACTGGCTCTTGAGCTTCTTCACCCAGCCCTCGTACTCGCCGTAGAGCTTGAGGAAGCGCTGGTACCTGGTCTCGCTGAAGGTGAACGCCGTGTCGGTGTTGTCGACCTTGATCTGCTCGAGGCGCCCGCGCAGCAGGATCTCTTCGAGTTGCGCCTCCTTGTGGATGTACTGCTCCTGGTTGCCCTGCTTGAGCCGGTAGAGCGGCGGCTGGGCGATGTAGACGTAGCCGGCCTCGACCAGCGGCTTCATGTGGCGGAAGAGGAAGGTGAGGATGAGGGTGCGGATGTGCGAGCCGTCGACGTCGGCGTCGGTCATGATGATGATCTTGTGGTAGCGCGCCTGCTCGACGTCGAACTCGTCGCCGATGCCGGCGCCGATGGCGCTGATCATGGTGAGGATCTCGTTGTTGGCGAGCATCTTGTCGATGCGCGCCTTCTCGACGTTGATGATCTTGCCGCGCAGCGGGAGGATCGCCTGGAACGAGCGGTCGCGCGCCTGCTTGGCCGAGCCGCCGGCCGAGTCGCCCTCGACGAGGTAGAGCTCGCTGAGCGAGGGATCCTTGATCGAGCAGTCGGCGAGCTTGCCCGGCAGGCTGCTGCCCTCGAGGAGCCCCTTGCGGCGCGTGAGGTCGCGCGCCTTGCGCGCGGCGCTGCGCGCCCGGGCGGCGTTGATCGTCTTGTCGACGATCTGCCGCGCCTCGGACGGGTTCTCCTCGAGGAACTCGGCGAGCTTGGCGTTGACCGTCGTCTCGACCAGGGTGCGGATCTCGGTGTTGCCGAGCTTCGTCTTGGTCTGGCCCTCGAACTGCGGGTTGCGCAGCTTGACCGAGATCAGCGCCGTGAGGCCCTCGCGGACGTCTTCGCCGGAGAGGTTCTCCTCCTTCTCCTTGAGGAGGTTCTTCTGGCGCGCGTACTCGTTGACCGTGCGCGTGAGGGCGGCGCGGAAGCCCGAGAGGTGCGCGCCGCCCTCGGTCGTGTTGATGTTGTTGGCGAAGGTGAAGATCGACTCGTTGTACGACGAGTTCCACTGCATGGCGACCTCGACCTGCCCGTCGTCGGTCTCGTTCTCGAGGAAGATGATGCTGCGGTGGAGCGCGTCTTTGTCGCGGTTGATGTAGACGACGAAGTCTTTGATGCCGCCGGCGTACTGGAACGTGATCGACTCGCCGTCGGCACGCTCGTCGTTGAGGACGATGCGCAGGTCTTTGGTGAGGAAGGCCGTCTCGCGCAGGCGCTGGGCGAGGACACGGTAGTCGAACTCGACCTCTTCGAAGACGTCGGCGTCGGGCATGAAGGACACCGTTGTGCCGGTGGCGGCGCCCTTCGCGAGCTTCTCGCGCTTCTCGAGCTTGGTCACCGGTGTGCCGCGCTCGTAGCGCTGGTGCCAGTGGTGGCCGTCGACAAAGATGTCGAGCTCGAGCCACTCGGAGAGGGCGTTGACGACCGAGACGCCCACGCCGTGCAGGCCGCCGGAGACCTTGTAGCCGCTGCCGCCGAACTTGCCGCCCGCGTGCAGCATGGTGAGGACGACCTCGGCGGCCGGCTTGTCGTACTTCTTCATGATGCCGACGGGGATGCCGCGGCCGTCGTCGGTGACGGTGATCGAGTTGTCGGGGTTGACGGCGACGGTGATCGCCGAGCAGTACCCCGCGATGGCCTCGTCGACGGAGTTGTCGACGACCTCGTAGACGAGGTGGTGCAGGCCGCGCGGCCCGGTGGAGCCGATGTACATGCCGGGGCGCTCGCGGACGGGATCGAGGCCCTCGAGGACCTGGATGTCCTGGGCGTCGTAGTGCGCTTGCTTCACACGACCTCGCAGTGGACCGGTGGTGGGTTGCCGCAGGGGGGGCACGGCGGCCCGTCGTGCCCTTCGTAGTCTAGCAGAACGCGGCCCCCGGCGCGACCCCCGCGAGCCGCGAAACAGCCTGCAAATCGTCTACTTCTTGGGATGACGACCGGGCCCGGCGGGGGGTCCGCCGCCGGGATCGCCGGAAGCGGCGCGGAGGGCGGCCTGGATGGCCGCCCGAAGGCGCTCGTCGGCGACCCCTTCGGCGGCCGCCCGGGCCCCCGACACATCCTCAGGCCGCAAGCTCTCTCCACGTCCCGAATTCTTCGCCGCGGCAGGCGTTTCTTCCTGCGTGGCGACCCAGCGGTGAACCCGGAAACGGAGCTTGCGCACGGGGTTGCCAGGGTCTATCTCGGCCATGCGCGCAAGGATCTCGCCCGAGAGGTACGAGAGCTCGTTCGCCCACACCGACGACTCGCACTCGACGGTCAGCACGCCGCGGCTGAAGGCCCGTGCCCTGGTCGTCTGGGCGACCTGCTCGCCGGCGGCTCTCGCCCAGAGCGCGTAGGCGCGCGCCTCATCGCTCGTGGTCAGCCGGCCCATGGCCGGGGCGAGGATCTCGCCGAGGCGCCGCGGCCTGCTGTCGCGACGACCGCTCACGCTTCGTCCGTGGGTGATGCCGCAGGGGCGCCGGCCGGCGGGGGCCCCAGCCGCTCGCCCGCCAGCGGCAGTTCTACCACGAGGGCCCGCGCCAGCTCTTCCTCGGTGAAGTAGTGGCGGTCCGTGGTGGTGAGGATCGCCTGGCCGCCGCGCGACAGCAGGTCGACGAGGCGGCGGCGGCGGGCGTCGTCGAGCTCGCTCATCACGTCGTCGAGGAACAACGTGCCCGTGCCGGCCCCGCTCGCCGCCGCGACCTCCCTCTCGGCCAGCAGGAGAGCGAGCACTGCCGCCCGCTGCTCCCCCTGCGAACCGTAGAGGCGAAGGTCGCGGCCCCCCGCAGGCACCGCGGCGGCGCCGTCGACCCCGCACCCCGGCCCGGCGAGCGCCGCTTCTGCGCCCCCCTCGGGCAGCTCGAGAAAGCGCAGGTCGTCGCGCTGCGGCCCGAAGAGCGAGAGACCTCGCTGCACCTCGCCGGGCCGGCGGCGGCGAAGCTCCGCGAGCAGGGCCTGCTCGTCGGCGACGCCGTCGGCGCCGAGCACCGCGTCCGTCTGGGCGACCAGCTCGATCGTGTAGCGGCCGCCGGCCGGGGCCAGCGCCGCGGCGGCGGCGGCGAAGCGCCCCGCGAGCCGCGCGACGGTGGCCCGGCGGCGGCGGTCCAGCTCCGCGGCGGCGGCGGCGAACTGCGCGTCCCACGGGGCGAGCGCCGCCGGGTCGGCGCCTTCGCGCACCGCGACCAGCTGGGCGTTGCGCTGCCGCAGGGCGAGGGTGAGCTGCGCCAGCGCGGCCGCGTACGCCGGGTCGATCGCGGCGGCGAAGACGTCGAGGTGTGCGCGGCGGCGGGCGGGGCTCCCCTTCACCAGCAGCAGGCTCTCGGGGACGAAGATGAACACCATGCTGCGCCGGCGCAACTCGTCGAGACCGGCGACCTCGACTCCGTCCCAGCGCACGCGGCGGCCCTGCCGCGGCGCATAGGCGACCTCGCAGGTGTGGCGCTCACCGCGGTCGTCCTCGAGGGCGACGGTGACGCGCGTGAAGGGCTCCCCCCAGGTGATCAGCTTGTCGTCGCTGCGCGTGCGCGGCGAGGAGCCGCGCAGGCCGAAGAAGGCGCCCTCGAGGAGGTTCGTCTTGCCGGTGGCGTTGGCGCCGACGACGACGGTCGTACCGGGGCCGAACTCCGCCGCCGTGTCACAGTAGGAGCGGAAGTTGACGAGCCTCAGGCCGACGACGCGCATACCGTGTACTCCACGCCGCCCGACACGACCACGTCGCCGGGGGCGACCTTGCGACCGCGGCGACGCTCGGCGACGCCGTTCACCGTGACCTCACCCGACTGGATGAGGAGCTTGGCCTGCCCGCCGGTCGCGGCGGCGCCGGCGAGCTTCAGGAAGGCGCCGAGGGCGACGGGACCGCTGACGGCGACGGCGGCCAGGGGGCTACACGCTCAGCTGCTGAGACGGATCGGCATGATGAGGTAGACGAAACTGCCGTCGCCCCCGCCGATGAGGCCCGGTCTCAGGGGAGTCGTGAAGCTCAGCTCGACCTCGTCGTCGTCGAAGGCATCGACCCCGTCGACGAGGTAGGCCGGGTTGAAACCGATCTCGAACTCCTCCGCGCCCTCGAACCCGACGTCGAGCGCCTCCTCGGCCTGGCCGACGTCCTGCGTGAGGGCACGCAGTTGGAGCCGCCCGGGCGAGAACGTGAGACGCAACGGGGCGTTCTTCTGCGCCAGCAGGCTGACTCGGCGGGCGGCGGCGCCGAAGCCGTCGCGGTCGAGCCGCACCTGGTGGTCGAAGGTCTCCGGGAGCAGTTGTTTGTAGTTGGGGAACTGCCCGTCGATGAGGCGCGAGGCGAGCCACACGCCCCCGTTAGAGTCGGGCAGGTGGAAGACGACCTGGTTCTCGGTGACGACGACGTCGATGTCACCCTCGCCCATCGCCGCCGCCAGGCGCGCCACCTCGGTGAGCGCCTTGACCGGGACGATGGCCTGCACTTCGGCCCCCGGCGCCGCCTCGAGCTTGGTCTCCTTGACCGCCAGCCGGTAACTGTCGGTGGCGACCATCTTCAGCGTGTCGCCGGCGATCGAGACAAGCACCCCGGTCAGGATCGGTCGGGTCTCATCGCGCGACGCCGCCCGGCCGACCTTGCCGAGGGTCGCGACGAAGGGGTCCCGGCCGACCGTGAAGGCGTCGCCCATGTCGAACGACGACGTCTGGGGGAAGTCGGCGGCCGACCACGCGTTGAGCGAGAACTCGGCCCGCCCTCCGGCGACCTTGACGGCGCTCTCGGCGGCGTCGATGACGACCTCATCGGCGGAGAGGTTGCGGACGACGTCGCTGAACAGCCGGGCGGGCACGACGACCTCGCCGTCGCTCTCGATCGCGACGTTAGCGGTGAGGCTCGCCTTGATGGAGAGCTCCATGTCGGTGGAGTACAGGTCGAGACGTCCTTCGACCGCCTGCAGCAGGACGCCGGAGAGCACCGGCAGCGCGCTGCGCGTGGACACGCCCCTCGCCAAGATGTTGAGCTTGTCCACGAGGACGGTTCGATCGCACGTCAGTCTCATCACCCGCTCCTTACGATAATTCAGAGAGATAAATCTCTCCTCACCATCGTCATAGCCCCTGTGGACGATGTGAGGAATCGGCTACGGCCCTGCGTCCTGCCCTCCTCGCCCTGGGGACGGCTCTGGGGACGATCTGTGCAGAACCGGGTGCTCCCCGTGCGGCGACGCTCGCGGTCGGACGAAGCATAGCCTTTTTCCACTGCTCGTGTGAACACTCTGCCCGTCGCGCCGCCCGGTTCTCCACAGGGCGGCGCGGTGGATGATCGTGCGCTGCGGCCGGGAGCCCCGGGGCCGTCCGTTCCGACGGCGCGCTGGCTGGCACGCCGGCGGCAGGCGGGGGACTCAGCGGCTGGCGCGCAGGCGCTCACCGACCACGGTCACGAGGTCCCGGAGTTGGTGGTCGTGACCGTCGGCGAGCTGGCGCTCGATCTTGTTCACGGCGTAGAGCACGGTGCTGTGGTCGCGGCCGCCGAAGCGCTCGCCGATCTGCGGCAGCGAGGCCTCGGTCAGATCGCGAGCGAGGTACATGGCGATGTGGCGCGCGAAGGCGATGTCCTGGGTGCGGCGGGCCCCGCGCAGGTCGTTGACGTGGCAGCCGAACTCGCGCGCCACCTCGGCCTGGACCATCTCCACGGTGATGGGGTGGCTGTAGGCCTTGGGCAGGATGTCGGCGAGGGCCTCGCGGGCCACCTCGACGTCGAGCTCCACGCCGCGCACCGAGGCGTAGCCGACGGCACGGGTGAGGGCGCCGTACAGCTCGCGGATGTTGGTCGTGACCCGGCCGGCGATGAAGGCGAGGACCTCGGGGTCGGCGACCTGCAGCCGGTCCCACTTGACCTGCTTGCGCAGGATGGCGATGCGGGTCTCGAGGTCGGGCCGGCTGACGTCGACGACCACCCCCTGGCCGAAGCGCGAGCGCAGGCGCTCCTCGAGCGCCTCCAGCGAGCGCGGCGGCCGGTCGGAGGTGATCACGATCTGCCGGCCGGCTTCGTACAGGGAGTTGAAGGTGTGGAAGAACTCCACCTGGGTCTGCTGCTTCTCGGCGAGGAACTGCACGTCGTCGACGAGCAGGATGTCGTTCTCCCGGTAGGCCTGCTTGAAGCCCTCGATGCGGCCCTTGTCGGTGACCGCGTTGATGAAGTCGTCGGTGAAGCGCTCGACGGTGACGTAGCGGATCTTGAGGTCGGGGTGCTGCTCGAGGGCACCGTGGGCGATGGCCTGGATCAGGTGGGTCTTGCCGAGGCCGGTGTCGGCGTAGATGAAGACCGGGTTGTAGGCCGTGGCCGGGGCCTCGGCCACGCTGCGCGCCACGGCCGTCGCGTACTCGTTGTGGGGGCCGACGACGAAGCGCTCGAAGACGTAGCGCGGGTTGAGCTCGGGGTGGCGCGCCCGCGGCCGGGCGCGACGTTCGCGGCGGGGCGTGGTCTCGAGCCCCGGAGTGCCGGGCGCGGGGCCCTCCGGCTCGACGCCGCCCGGCATGGCGGCGGGCGTGTCGGCGGGGGAGCCGCTCGCCGGCGCCACCGGCAGCGCCGCCGCCCGCCCGTCGACGACGACGCGCACACTGACGTCGATACCGAGCACGGTCCCGAGCGCCTCGCTCACCTTGTCGGTGAAGCGCTTCTCGACCCACTCGCGGGCGAAATCGTTGGCCACGCCGAGCACGAAGGTCGTGTCGTCGAGCGCGACCGGCACGGTGCGGTCGAACCAGAGACGGAAGGTGGGCTCGTTGACCTGGGTGCGAAGGTGGGTCTTCGCTTCGTCCCAGATGAGTGTCAGCTGGTCGTCGATGGCTGCCCTCGTCGTCTCCCGGGATGCCGCTGCTCGGCCCGTGTCGCGGTGTGCTGTCAGACGAGCGTGTCGAGGAGGCGGAGTCCCTCCTCGCGCAGGGCGCGCTTGCCGTCGCCCAGCGAATGTATCAACCCCATCTCCTCCAGTAAACCGAGTTCGCGGAAGGCCGTGGAGGGCGCGATCCCGATCTCGCGCCCGACCTGCGTCGGTCCTGCCGTGCCCAACTCCATGAGGAGGACCAGGACCTTCTTCTGCCGCGTCGTGAGGCGTGGGAGCGGCGGCGCGGCGGGTCCGGGCGCCGCCGCCGCCTGGCGCTGCGGCAGGCGGATGGTGAAGACGGCGCCGCCGCCGAGGTTGTCCTCGACCGTGAGCAGGCCGCGCAGGAACTGCAGCGACTCGCGGGCGATGGGGAGGCCGGAGCCGACGCCGCGGAACAACTGACGGTGCAGCTCCGTCGCCGTCGTGAACCCCGGCTGGAAGATGCGCTCCTTGTCGCCGACGCCGGGGCCGTGGTCGGAGATGCGGATCGTCTGGCCGCTGTCGAGGATCGTCACGACGACATCGCGGAGGTAGGCGTGCAGGAGGTTCTCGACGAGCTCCTGGATCACGGTGTAGGGGACCTGCCCGCCCTGCTCCCGGCAGTAGTGGTAGGTCTTCTCCGCGAGGGAGGCGATCAGGGCGGGAAGGTCCTCCTCCTCGACGGGGACGACACGAGGCGGGCTGGTCAGGGTGTCGTAGATCGCGATCCGCGGTGCGGCTGAGCCCGAGGGCGGCGCCGGCAGCCCGGCGCCGCCCTCGGGGCCCCGCCGGGGGCGTGACCGCGGCCGGCGCCGTCGCGAGGCGGGCCGTCCTCGGGCTCGACGTGGCCGGGCGGCAGCCCGGCGTCCGCGGCCGGGCCGGGCGGAGCCGCCGTATCGGTCAGCAGCCTGTCGAGGAACGACTCCATGGGGGGCGTGAGTATAGCAGAGCCACGGCCGCCGCCGGACCGTTCGTGGAATCCCGGGGAAGCGCTCTTTGCAGGCGAAACGGCGCGGTTGTCCACAGCCTGTTCAGGATGTGTGGAAAGAGCTCCCGGCCGGCCGCGCGAACGTGCGGAGTTTGCGGGACTTGTGGATAAGCCCGTTCCACGACGGGGTGACGGTCGTCCGCGCGCTCGGTCGCCGCCGCTCCGCGTACCGGCGTCGCCGCGCTGCCGCGAAGGCAGGGTACCGGCGCAGGAGATCCCTGCTCAGAGGGCCGTTTCGCGGCTCCCGGTAGTGGCGCGCCGCCGTCAAGTGCATCCGTGGTCGTGAACCCCTTTTCCACGACGGTCGTGAGCCTGTGTGCGCGTGAAACCCGAGTTCTCCACACTCTCCACAGGACGGCGCGGAAGGGCGCGGGCGGCGGTGGAACGGCCCTGCGGGGCGGGAGGGGCACGGACGGCGTGGAGCGCACCCGCGGAACGGGGGGCGCGGACGGCACGCGGAGAGCCGAGGGGGTATCATCAAGGTGTCCTGCGGAGCTCCTGGCCGAGGAGCTGAGAAGGCGCTTCCTAGCGCCGACGCGTCGAACCTGACCACCGCGAGGTGGCGGCGCCCTCCGGGCGCTGCTGGGTAATGCCAGCGAAGGGAGTGATGGTCGATGTCCAGCCCCACGCAGGCGCCGGTGAGCGGCGCCCCCGCGTCGGGCGCGCGGGCGCGCCTCAACGCCGACCCGACCCGGTGGGGGGTCGCGGCGGTCGCCGAGATCGCCGTGGCCGTGGCGCTCGCCGCCGTGCTCGGCCAGGTGCGGCTCTTCGTGATGCCGCAGGGCGGCTCCGTGAGCCTCGAGCTGCTCCCCCTGGTCTTCGTCGCCGTGCGGCGCGGGGTCGTCCCCGGGCTGACCGCCGGGCTCCTCTACGGCCTCCTGCAGCTCGGGCTGCCGGGCGCCTACGTCCTCCACCCCCTCCAGGCGCTCCTGGACTACCCGCTCGCGTTCATGGCCGTCGCCCTCGCCGGATTCGTGCCGGTCGGCCCCGTGACCGGCCGCCGCGGGGTGCTGCAGCTCGCCGCCGCCGTGGCCGTCGCCGGGGCAGGGCGGCTCGTCTTCCACTTCCTCTCCGGGCTCGTCTTCTTCGCCGAGTACGCGCCGCATTGGGAGGCGCCCTGGCTGTACGCGCTCACCTACAACCTGCTCTACCTGGTGCCCGAGGTGGTGCTCTCGACGCTGCTGCTCTGGCCGGTGCTCCGCGCCTACGACGCCGCGTATCCGGGGCGCGCCGGGGGGCGGCGGTGATCCCCGCCGACTCAAACGCCGACCCCGCCGGCGCCGGCTGCCCCGCCCGGCGCGGTCGCCGAGGGCTCCGGCGCCGCCCTCGTCCTGCTCGACGGCGACTACGAGGACGCCGCCTACTACCTGCGCCGGTGTGGCGAGGCGCGGTTCCTCGTCGCCGCCGATGGGGGTCTACGCTTCGCGCTCACGCACGGCGTGCGCGTCGACGTGCTGGTCGGCGACTTCGACTCGCTCGGCGCGGCCGACGTCGCGGCGGCCGAGCGGTCGGGCGTGCGCGTGGAGCGCTACCCGGTGCGCAAGGACACGACCGACGGCGAGCTGGCGGTCGAGGCCGCGCTGGCCGAGGGCCCCGCCGAGCTGATGCTCGCCGGGGCCCTCGGCGGCGCCCTCGACCACGTGATCGGCCACCTGGCCCTCCTGCGGCGCGCCTCCCGCCGCGGGGTCGCGGCGCGCGTCGTGTCGCCGGGTCTGTGCCTCACCGCCCTCGCGGCGCCTGCCGCCGCAGGCCTCGACGCGGCGCCCGGCACCCGGGTCTCGCTGGCGCCGCTGGAGGGCGACGCCCGCGTCACCCTCGAGGGCCTCGCCTATCCGCTGCGGGGCGGCGTCCTGCCCGCCGACGCCTGTCTCGGGCTGGGCAACACCGTGGCCGGCAGCGCCCGGGTCACCGTGCACGACGGCGTGGTCGCGGTCTTCGTCCACGACGGCGAGGAGACCTTCGGGCGCCGGCGCCGGGGGCCCCGCTGAACGCCGGCGGGCGGCCTGCCGGGCCGTCCTCGCCCCCCGCGTCCCGCCCTCTCGGGGCGCCGGCCGCCCCGGTCGTCCTCGCGGCGCGCCTCTACGTGGCCGTCGTCGTGGTCTTCGCCGCGCTGCCGACCCGCGGTGCGCTCGAGGCCACGGTCGGCGAGCGCCAGTCCACGGTCACGCTGATCGCCCACTTCGCGGAGTTCATCGTCCTGGGCGTGCTGGTGATGTCGGCCGCGTCCCGCAGCCGCGACAGGCGCGAGGCTCTCGCCCTGACGGTGACGGTGGGGGTGGCGGTCGCGCTTGGCACCGAACTGCTGCAGTTGGTCCTGCCGTGGCGGAGCTTCGAGGTGCGCGACCTTGCGGTGGACGTGCTCGGCCTGGCGGTGGGCGTGGCTTTGGTCAGTCTTCGGCGGGCGGTGCCGCGGGAAGCACCAGGGCGTCGCGGATGATGTGGTCGGCGACGTCCTCGGCCGGCACGTCGTACGCTTGATGGGAGACGAGGTGCTTGAGGGCGATGACGAGGCAGGTCCGCGACGCCGTCGGCTCGCGATACGCGCGCGGGTCCTTCCTGTCGGGCAGACTCATGCTCGGGCTCCTTTCCTCGCTCCTCGCTCTCGCTATCGGTCACGCCTCAGGCGTGGTTGACTCTCTGGTGTAAGCAGAAGAGACTCCGCGCGCCGGCCCCCCCGGAGGCCGCGGAGGAGACGTCGGAGGTGGCGCGTGATCGGCATCGATGAGGCCCTCGACACGGTGCTCGCCGAGGTCCGGCCGCTGGGCGCCGAGCGTGTGCCGCTGCTCGAAGCACTGGGGCGCTCGTGCGCTACCGACGTGGTCTCGCCCGAGGCCGTGCCGGGCTTCACCAACTCGGCCATGGACGGGTTCGCGCTGCGCGGCGAGGACCTCGCCGAGGGCCGCCGCGAGTTCGCCGTGGTCGCCGAGATCCCGGCGGGGCGGCCGAGCGCACGGCATCTCTTCGCCGGCGAGGCGGCGAAGATCATGACCGGCGCCCCCCTGCCGCCCGGCGCCGACACTGTCGTGCCGGTCGAGCTCACGGTCGCCCTCGAGGCCGGCGTCCTCATCACCGACCCCCCCAGGCCGGGGTCCAACGTGCGTCTGGCCGGGGAGGACCTCGTGCCCGGCGACCTCCTCCTGGGGCCGGGCGACAGGGTCGGGCCGGCGGAGATCGGGCTTCTGGCGTCCGTGGGCGTCGAGACGCTGCCCGTCGTCCGGCGTCCCCGCGTCGCGATCCTGGCGACCGGCAGCGAGCTGGCCCCGCCCGGGCGCCCCCTGGCGCCGGGGCAGATCCGCAATTCGAACTCGTTCACGGCCTACACGCAGGTGCTCGAGGCCGGCGGTGATCCGATCCTGCTCGGCATCGCCCCCGACGACCTCGGCGAGACCCGCCGGCTGCTGGCCGCCGCGCTCGAGCAGGACGTCGTGCTCACCTCGGGCGGTGTGTCGGTCGGCGAGTTCGACTTCGTCAAGCAGGTGCAAGAGGAGCTCGGTGTCGAGCGGCGCTTCTGGGGGGTCAAGACCAAGCCCGGCAAGCCGCTCGCCTTCGGGGTCCGCGGGGACACCCTGGTCTTCGGGGTGCCCGGCAACCCCGTGGCCTCGATGGTCTCCTTCGAGCTCTACATCCGCCCCGCCGTGCTTGCCCTGCAGGGTCGGCGCGACCTCTACAGGCCGTACGTCACGGCGGCGGCCGCCGAGCCCGTCAGGGCGGCGCAGGAGCGCACCGAGCTGCGCCGCTGCCGTCTCGCCCGCGAAGACGGCGCCTGGCGCTTCACGACCACCGGCCCTCAGGGCTCGGGGATCCTGCGCTCGATGGCGCTCGCGCAGGGCCTCGCCGTCGTCCCCGCGGGGCACCCGGGGGGGGCGGCCGGGCAGGAACTCGTGGTCCAGTTGCTCGACGGGTCGGCGGAGGAGCGGCCGCCCTACCCGGCCTGAGAGAGACGGCCGCGCACGCCGTTCCGGCGGCCGGGGAGCCTGCTTCCCGCCCCGCCCGCGACGGGAAGCTCGCGTCCCGTCAGGGGCCGGCCGCGGGGCTGCCGGACGACCCCGGCGCGGGGTGGCCGGAGGTGCCCGCCGCCGCCCGTGGCCGCTCGTTGAAGATGGTGAACGAGCGCAGCTTCGCCCAGACGATGAGGCGCTGGCTGGCGCTGTACATCGGCGTGCAGGTCGTGAGCACCAGGCCGTAGCCGCGGTCGAGGAGCACGGAGGTGTCGGTGGGCTCGACGACGGTGAGCTTGGCGACCTCGTAGCGGAAGCGCGCGTACGGGGTGTCCACGAGGATCGTGTCGCCGGGCTCGAGCTCGCCGAGGCGATTGAACGGCGCGCCGTAGGTGGTCCTGTGCCCGGAGACCGCGAAGGGCTCGCCGGCCCCGGGAAGCGGCGTGTCGCCGTAGTGCACGGGGCCGTTGCGCAGCAGGGCGCGGTCGCCGTCGGGGTCGAGGCTCTGCGGGCCGCGGACGCCGTGCTGCACCATGCGGTTGACGTCGATCGCCGGGATCTTGAGTCGCGCGACCGGGTCGCCGGTCTCGAGCGTGCCGGCGAAGGCCACCGCCAGCCGCCGCACGCGCTCCTCGCGGCTGACGCCGCGCGGCCTCTCCGTCGGGTCGGCGACCGTGGCACGGAACGATTCGGCCGCGCGCTCGTACGTGTCGTCGAGGCGGCTCTGCTGGACGTGGGCGTAGGCCGACGACCAGTAGGGATACGAGAGCAGCAGGCCGCCGACGAGGAGCAGCACGTCGCCGAGCAGACGCGCTCGGGCGCGGCGGCCGCCCCGGGGCGGCGGGGGCGTCTGTGGCGGCAGGGTCACCCGGCCAGTGTACCGCAGGGTCCCCGCCGGGCTCCGCCGGCGCCGAGCGCTGTGGACCGTCGGGCAGCCCGCCGTCGTGCGGCCCGGCCCTCGAGCCGGCGCGGTCTGCGGGCCGGGAGGCGCCTGGACCCGGCCGGCCCGAGGCGCATGGCGGCCCCCCCGCTACCTCCCACACCCGGGTGCCGCCGTGCCCGGCGTGGTGTACGCTGCCCGGCGTGCGCGAGGCCGCGTCGGCACCGTGCCGGTGGAGGGTGGACGATGACACACACGCAGAGCCCCGCCGTGGGCGCGGCGGCGCGTCTCCGCATCCTGAGCGACGATGACCTGCGCCGGCTCGACGCCGCGGCGCTCGACGTGCTCGCCGCCGTCGGCATCAACGTGCCGTCGGCGCGGGCCCGGAAGGCCCTCGTCGCCGCCGGCGCCGCGGCCGACGGGGCGCGGCTCACGATCCCGCCCGGCGTCGTGCGCGAGTTGGTCGGGCGGGCGCCACGCCGCCTGACGCTCGGCGCCCGCGCCGGGCGCGCCCTCGTGACGGGAGCAGGCTCCCTGCTCACCACCGACGGCTGCTGCGTCGAGATCCACGACCTCGAGAGTGGCGAGAAGCGGGCGACGACGGCCGCCGATGTGGCCGACATCGCCCGCCTCGTCGACGCTCTGCCGGCGGTCGACTTCTGCTGGCCGGCGGTGAGCGCTCAGGACCGGCCGGCCGAGGTCCGCGGTCTCTACGAGCTGTATGAGGCCGTCGCCAACACCGGCAAGCACGTGCAGACGGTGACCGTCGTCGAACCGCGGGCGGCCGAGGTCGCCGTCGAGATGGCCCGCGCCCTGTGTGACGGCGACAGCGAGCGCCTGCGGGCCGAACCGCCGATCTCGGCGCTGCTCGGCACGGTCACCCCGCTCGGCAACGACGAGGGCACCCTCGAGGCCGGTCTCGTCTTCGCCGCCGCCGGGGTGCCGATCGGGTTCGTCAGCATGCCGATGGGCGGGTCGACGACGCCGGTCACGATGGCCGGCTCCCTCGTCGTCGGCATCGCCGAGACGCTCGGTGCCGTGGCCGCGGTGCAGGCGGCCGTCCCCGGCGCCCCCGTCTTCATCTGTCTCATCCCGAGCGTCATGGACCTCAAGACGGGGGACTTCACCGGCGGCGCCCCCGAGGACACCGTCATGGGCGCCGCCACGGCGGACGTCGGGCGCTTCTACGGCCTCCCGACGCAGTGCGGCGTGAACTCGTCCGGTGCCAAGGAGCCCTCCTGGCAGTCGGCGCTCGACGACACCACGACGACGTACCTCTCGCTGCTCGCCGGCGTCGACATGCTGACCGGCGTGGGGATGGTCTCCGGCGGGCGCATCTTCAGCTGCGAGGAGCTGCTGCTCGCGGTCGACGTCGCCGAGCGCGCCCGTGCGGCGGCGGCGGGGCTCGCTGGCGCGCTGGTCCCACCGGCGCTGCCGCTGGTCGAGCCCACCCGCGCCGCGCCGACGGCGCGCGCGCGCGCTGCGCAGCTCGCCCTCGAGCTGCTGCCGCACGCACGAGCCGCCCGCCCTCGCCCCGACCGTCGACCGCCGGCTGCGACGTCTGCTGGGTGACGCGTAGGCGCTCAGGCTCGGCCGTCGCGGGGCCGCCGAGCCTGCCACGGTTGTGTTCTCGTGCCCTTGCTGTATAAATCGAGACACGTGTCGCTCGGGGGAGAGGCGGCACGAGAAGTCCCGGTCTGCGGCGAGGGTCGCACGCGCGATGGCGGCCGTCTCAGGTCACGTCGCGCGCGGACGGGATGAAGCTCACCGAAAGGACGTAGCATGAGCAAGGGGAAGTGGTTCATCCTGGGGACGGTCGTCCTCCTCGCGGTCGTGGCCATGATGGCCTTCGCCGCCTGCGGCGACGAGGCCGAGGAGCCGGCCGCCGAAGAGACCGCGCTCTCGGGGACCGCGGCCGAGCGCGCCGCCGAGATCCTCGGGCGCGAGCCCACCGGCCTGGCGCTGAAGATCGTCGAGCGCGGCACCGTGATCGTCGCTAACGACGCCAACTACGCGCCGCAGAGCTCGATCGACGAGGCGACCGGCGAGCTCGTCGGCTTCGACGTCGACGTCGCGCTGAAGATGGGTGAGATCCTCGGCCTCACGGTCGAGTTCGAGAACCCGGCGTGGGAGACCATCCCGGCCGCTCTCAACCAGGGGCGCTACGACGTCTCCATCGGCTCGATGACGATCACCGAGGAGCGCGACAAGACCCTCGACTTCACCCAGCCGTACTACTTCACGTCCGGCCAGGTGTTCGTCAAGGAAGGCGGCATGCAGATCGCCGGCGTCGAAGACCTCGCCGGCATGACGGTCGGCGTCGGCGCGGCAACGACCTACTACGACTTCCTCAACAGCGAGAGCGAGGCGGAGGTCAAGACCTACACGACCGACGCCGACGCCTTCCCGGACCTGCGCAACGGCAACCTCGACTTCGTGATGACCGCCGGCCCCACGGGCCAGCAGGCGATCCTCGAGGGGCAGGCCTTCGAGTTCTCGGGCACGCCGCTCTACTACGAGGACCTCGCGTTCGCGGTCGGCGAGGGCGAGACCGACTGGGTCGCGCTACTCGACTACGCCATCGCCCAGATGCACGAGGACGGCTCGCTCACCGAGATGTCCAAGCTGTGGTACAACGGCCTCGACCTGACCGTCCGGGAGTAGCCGGCGGTCCGGTCGCGCGGTAAGGTCATCGACGCGGACAGAAGCGCTGGCGGCGGGGGGCCCGGAGTGGCCCCCCGCCGTTGAGCCACCAGGAGAGGTCCCTCTCATGCAGAGACGGTTGTACCGGAGCGTCGCCCTCTTCGCCGCGACGCTCGCCTTGGCGGTGACCGCGCTCACGCCTATGGCGCTGGGCCAGGAGACGACCGCCAGCCCAGCGCCGGGGACGCCCGTCGTCACGGGGGTCATCCCGAACCCCGACGACCCCAAGGGTGTCAGCACCTGGACGGGCACCCAGGTCATCGTCAACTACGAGCCCAACGGGGCCGAGCTGGCCTACGATCAGTGCCAGCTCTTCATCAACGGCCAGGAGCAGGCGCTCATCCGCCCGCCGAGCGAGGTGCCGGCGATCTCGCGGGCCACCTCCGGCATCCAGTTCAAGTGGGACACGCGGTACGAGAAGGGCGACTACGACTTCAGGGTGTTGCTGGTCACGATGACCGGCGAGACGGTCGAGTACGAGTGGAGCTTCGCGTCGGAGGGCCGGGCTGGAGCGGGCCAGCTCTTCAGCTTCGACGTCATGCGCACCTGGTTCCGCTTCATCGCCGCGGGCGCCATCAACACGGTCGCCCTGACCGTCATCTCGATCGTCCTCGCCAGCATCCTCGCCCTGCTCGGCGCGCTCGGCCGCCTGTCGAAGACGATGACCTTCAAGCAGGCCTGGGAGCGCTACCAGAGCTGGGGCTACATGTGGCGCATGGCGCTGGGCCGCATCCCCTACTGGATCGCGACCTTCTACACTTCGCTCTTCCGCGGCACCCCGCTGCTGCTGCAGATCATCTTCATCTACCAGGTCACCCCCGAGGTCATGCAGCGCTTGGGCGCCTCGTCCGATTACAACCCGCCGGCGTTCTGGGCCGGCGTCGCGGCGCTCTCCCTGAACTACGGCGCGTACCTGACCGAGGTCTTCCGCGCCGGCATCCAGGCCGTGCCGAAGGGCCAGTCCGAGGCGGCCTGGGCGCTCGGCCTGAGCGGGTGGCAGACCCGGCGGCGGATCATTCTGCCGCAGGCGTTCAAGATCGTGATCCCGGCGGTCGGCAACGACTTCATCGCCCTCATCAAGGACACCTCGCTGGTGTCGGTGATCACCGTCGAGGAGCTGCTGCGCCGCTCGCAGCTCGCCGGGGCGGCGACCTTCAACTTCCTCTCGACGCTCGTGGTCGCGGCCGCGTTCTACTGGGCGCTGACCATCTTCTTCAGCTTCTGGCAGGCGAAGCTCGAGCGTCGCATGGAGCACGACAAGGCAAGGGAGTAGCGGCATGGCCACACCGTCTCCATCAAGCGCGCCGCTTGCCGAGCGCGACGTCGTCGTCAAAGTCGAGGACCTGCAGAAGTACTTCGGCAAGCTCCACGTGCTCAAGGGCGTCGACCTCGAGGTGCGCAAGGGCGAGGTGATCGTGCTGATCGGGCCGTCCGGCTCGGGCAAGAGCACCTTCCTGCGCTGCCTCAACTTCCTGGAAGACCCGACGGCCGGTGACATCACCGTCGGCGGCGTGCACGCGAAGTGCGGCGACCACGGCAAGGGGTTCACCGAGGCCGTCCACGAGATCCGCATGAAGTGCGGCATGGTGTTCCAGGAGTTCAATCTCTTCCCGCACAAGGACGCCACCGAGAACGTGATCGAGGCGCCGGTCCTGGTCAAGGGCGAGAAGAAGGAAGACGCGGTCAGGAAGGCCCACGAGCTGCTCACGAAGGTGGGCCTGGGCGAACGCATCGACTACTACCCGAGCCAGCTCTCGGGCGGTCAGAAGCAGCGCGTGGCGATCGCCCGCGCGCTGGCGATGGACCCGCTGCTCATGCTCTTCGACGAGCCGACGAGTGCGCTCGACCCCGAGCTCATCGGCGAGGTCCTCAAGGTCATGAAGGAGCTCGCCGACGGCGGCATGACGATGATCGTCGTGAGCCACGAGATGGGCTTCGCGCGCGACGTGGCCGACCGCGTCGTGTACATGGACGAGGGCTACTTCATCGAGCAAGGTCCGCCGGACGAAGTCTTCTTCAACCCCAAGGACCCGCGCACGCGCCAGTTCCTGCGCCACATCCTGCCCGAGGTCGACCCGCGGCACGCGGCCGAGCTCGGGATCACGGAGACGGCGGAACGCGAGGAGGCGGAGGAGGAGAGCGCCATCGCGGTGCCGGGGACCGACCTGCCGAAGATGTCGACCGGCCCCGGGCCGGGGGGCGAGATGCCTCTCGACGCCGCCGATCGGGCCGCCGAGCCCGACGACTCGTGACAGGACCACGGGGGGTCGGGCCGCAGTCCGCGTGACCGCCGCCCGGCGCCGAGGCCCGGTGTGAGGACGACGAGGGGGCGGGCGCCGCAGGCGCCCGCCCCCTCGTCGTCCCGCCAGCGAGCCGGTGCCCCTCGCCCGCCCGCTCGCGCCCGCTCTCAGGCCACGCCGCGCTCGCGGTCGGCGGCCTCGACGATGGCCCGGATCTGCCGCGCCGCGTCGGGGTCGAGCGGCTCGGGCTTGTGGCTCTCGATCATCTCGAGCGCCGCCGCCCGCGCTCGCTCGTAGAGATCGGACCCGCCGCGCTCCTGCCAGTCCTCGCGCACGCGGCGGTCGAGGTACCTGGGCTGGCTGAGCGAACGCATGTGGCGCAGCGTCGCGTCGAGGCTGAGGAAGTCGCCGAACGGACCGACCGCGGCGATGTCCTCCACCGCCATCTGCTCGTCGTCCACCGGCATCCCCATCACCGTGTGCTTGATCATCGCCGCGATCTCGTCGTCGACGACGAGCTGTGCGCAATCGAAGGTGACTCCCGATTCGATCATCCCCGCCCCGTAGATCTGGTTGGCCCCTGCCAACGCAGCCAACAGGCCGGTGAGCGTCTTCTCGTGACCGGTCTGGGCGTCACCGAGCTTCGAATCCGCCTACAACCCGGCGACGAAGCTCGGGATCAGGTAGCGCCTGGCCATCTGTGCCGTCGCGGCGCTGAAGACGGCGAGCTCGGGCGAGCCGACGGAGGCCGCCGCCAGGCGCAGGTCCATCGCCGTCGTCGAGGAGCCGTAGTCGATCGGCGTGCCGCGCGTCGTGAGCTGCGCCAGAGTGATGCCCGAGAGCACCTCGGCGTTGTGCTGGACGAACGTGCCGGCGAGCGTCACCGGCGAAGAGCCGCCGGACATCGCCATCGACAGGCAGCCGCAGGGTATCCCGTGGCGCGCACACTCGATGACCACCTCGGTGGCGTCGCGCGGCAGCTTGAGCGGGCTGACGGGGCAGACGCCGAAACCGACGATGGGGTTCTCGCGCAGCTCGTCCATGCCGCCGACGATCGCCGCCCCCATCTCGAGGACCTTGCGCACCTCCCAGGCGGAGGTCGACTCGGTGCCCACCGGCTTCGTGGTGTTGTGCAGCGCCGTCTCGGTGCCGTGCAGCACGGCGGTCTCCTGCGGCCGGTCGGTCGGGCTGCCGGCCGGCTCGTACATGTCGATGTGGTCGAGGGCGTCGACCAGGCGGGCGATCTCGGCGACGTCCTGGAGGACCGGCTCGCGATGCTCGCCGGTCCGCAGGTCGTTGACCATGATGCCCTCGTCGAAGTTGCAGAACGAGACCCGCCCCGGTTCGAGGACGAGCCGGTCCTTCGGGTCGCGGGCCCCACGCACGAGGCTCGCCGGCGTGGAGCGGATCGCCTCCTCGACGACGTGCGGCGGGATCTTGACCCGGCGCGTCTCGCGGTCGACGCGGCAGCCGCCGTCGGCGAACACGTCGAGCGCGTCGTCGGCCTCGACCCAGACCCCGGTGCGTTCGAGCACCTCGAGGGTCGCGAAGTGGATGTCGTCCATCTCGGCCTCGGTGAAGACGTTGAGGCTGAGGCCGCCGCTGCGCGGATCGCCGGCGTGTGGGTTGCGTTTCACGTGGTCACCTCCGGGAGCCCCTGAGACCTCACAGTACCTTCGCCGTCGGGGCGGGTAAAGGGCGGGCGTCGCGGCCGCCGAAGTTCGCCCAACCATCGGCGGTGCCCCTCGCGGCGCGGCGCGAACTTCGCGCGCTTCTCTGGAGCGGCCGTCGCGCGCGCCGTCGCCGCCGGGCCGTCTCCCGCGCGCCGTCGCCGCCGGGCCGCCCCTGCACGCCCCGGACGGTGCTAGAGTAGCCGCCGCCGCAGGAGCCGCAGAGGAGGTCGGGCGTGAACAGGGCGATGCTGAGGGTCTGGGACGACGACGCGTGCCGCCGGGTGCACGAAGCGACGCTGCGCGTGCTGGCCGAGGCGGGGGTGGACGTCAGGTACGCACCGGCGCGCGAGCTCTTCGCCGACGCCGGCGCGCAGGTCGAGGGCATGAGGGTGCGCCTGCCCGCGCCCGTCGTCGAGGCGGCGCTCGAGTCCACGCCGCGCACCTGGTCGCTGAAGCCGCGCGGCGGCGTCACGGAGCCGCTCGTCCTCGACGTGGCACACAGCTACTTCGGCACCGGGTCCGACGTGCTCTACATCAGCGACCCCGACACCCACGAGCGTCGCCGCGTGCGCAAGGCCGACGTCGAGGGGCAGGCCGTCCTCTGCGAGAAGCTCGCCCACATCGACTTCGTCATGTCGATGGGCCTGCCCGGGGACGTGCCGCAGGCGGTCGACGACGTCGCCCAGGTCGAGGCCATGCTGCGCGGCACGCGCAAGCCTCTGCTGGTCGCGCCGCGCGACGGCCACGTGGTGCGGCGCATCAAGGAGATGTGCGCGCTGGCCGGCGAGGCCGACAGTCTCGCGATCTACGCCATGCCCTCGCCGCCGCTGATGCTCGACGAGGACGGCGCCAGCAAGGTCATCGCCGGCGCCGAACTCGACGTCCCCATGATCTGGGCGCCGGGGACCAACGCCGGGACGACCGCGCCGGCCTCGATCAGCGCGGTCGCCGTCGTCGCCAACGCCGAGGTGCTCGCCGGCCTCGTGCTGAGCCAGGCGGCGAAGGCCGGCGCGCCCTTCGTCTGGGGCGCCGGCGTCGGGGCGATGAACATGAGGACGATGGTCGACGTGTACTCCTCGGCGCGCGTCTTCGCCGGCCACCAGGCGCAGACCGACCTCGCGCGCTGGTACGGCCTGCCGAGCTTCGCCTACGCGGCGTGTTGCGACTCCAAGACCCTCGACGAGCAGTGGAGCGCCGAGGCGGCGCTCACCGCCGTCCTCGGGGCGCTCTCGCGCGCGACCCTGCTCCACGACGTCGGCTACCTCGAGTCCGGCCTGCAGACTTCGTACGAGTCGATCCTCGTCGGCGACCACCTCGTGGGCTACGCCAAGGCGTTCATGGCCGAGCTGCCGGTGGACGACGAGGCCCTCGCCGTAGAGGAGATCCTCGCCGTCGGTCCGGGCGGCAACCACCTGGCGCGGCCGTACACGAGGAGGCACTTCCGCGAGATCTGGCAGTCTGACCTCTTCGACCACACGGTCTACGACCGCTGGCAGGCCGGGGGGTCGAGGACCCTGCTCGACAGGGCGCGGGAGCGGGCGGCGGCGCTGCTCGCCGAGCCGCGCGCCTTCGAGCTCGGCGGCGACGTCGTCGCCGGTCTTGCCGCACTGGTCGCGAAGGTGGGGGAGGAGCGGCAAGCGCGCGCCTCGTAGGCGCGCACGCGGCGCGGGAAGGGGCGTCGCGGCGCCCGCTCCCGCGGCGCGGCCAGGCCGTCGCGGCGCTCGCGAAACCCGGTCAGCCGGCCGGCGGCCGACTCCCGCATCGGCAGCACGACCTTGGTCGTCACCGTGCTCGACCAGCCGGTCGAGACGGCAGGGTACAGGGTGTCGAACTCGAGCTCCTCGCCGAGACGGACCGGCGGCCGCGCCTCGGTGACGTCGAGGACGAGGTGGTCGGAGCTGGAGCCGACCACCTCGACCCCGGTGCGCAGCGGCTTGAGGCTCGCCGTGTCGAGGTCGATCTCGCCGAGGGCGAGGATCGCCCGCCGCCGCACCCCGCGGTCCGGCCACTCGTGCACGCGCATGAAGGCGTCGCGCCCGACCGTGCCGTCGGGGGCCGAGGGCTTGTCCTTGACCTCGATGACCTCGGCGTAGACCTTGAAGGTGTCCTGGTGGGGGGCGCCGAGGTCGGCCCAGGTCGAGAAGTCGGTGCCCGTCAGGATGCGCTTCGCCGACGCGCACCTGATCGAAGCGCGCCGGCACCTGCCCGGCCTTGATGAGGTGGAGGTTGCCGCTGTGGCCGCCGGAGACGACCTCGAGGCGGCGGCCGAGGGCGGCCTCGACCTCGTCGAGCGTGTCGGCGAAGTCCTGCTGGTGGCGCGGCGTCGGCAGCACCCCGCAGAGGCAATTCAGCGTGGTGGCGAGACCGGCAAGCTCGAGCCCGGGCAGGCCCTCGAGGGCGCGCGCCGCGCCGACCGCGTCGGCGCGCATGACGCCCTCGCGGCGGTCGCCGGTCTCGACCATGAGCAGGGCGCGGTGGACGAGGCCCTGCCGCTCGGCGGCGGCGGCCAGCGCCCGTGCGGTCTCGACCTCGGAGACGAGGCTGCACTCGGCCAGGGCGACGACCTCGTCGACCTCGCTCAAGGCGGGGAGTCGGAGCAGCATGACCGGGGCCTCGATGCCGCCGGCGCGCAGCCGGCGGATGTTGTCGAGGCGCGACTCGGCCAGCATGGTGCAGCCGCCGGCCAGCATGGCGCGCCCCACCTCGGGCTCGCCGCAGACGCACTTGGTGACCCCGACGACGGCGATGCCGTGGGGCGCGCAGAGCGCCACGACGGCAGCCGCGTTACGGCGGATCTTCTCGCAGTCGCAGACGATCCTCATGCCTCGGACTCCTTCTCATTCTGAGATCGCGGACCGGGGTCGGCCGCCCCGCAGGCCACCCGCCCGGCCCGCCACGGCCCAGCGCCCACTGTACCGGCGCTCCGGGGGCGGCGCGACCGGTAGCACGAGGCCCGCGCGGCGGGCGCGAGCCCCGCGCGCGCGACAGGTGTACCGCCCGTCGGGCCGGTGCTAGAGTAGCCGCGTGCACGCGGACTCCCTTAGCACGATCAACCGCGCCTGCGGCCTGTAACCTTCGCTCGGTCGCGCCCCGAGGGGGCAGGCCATGCCTGCCCTCCTCCTGCCCCGCCCCTGTCGTCGGTCAACGAGCGAGGTCGCCGTCGAATGACTTCCCGCATCAACCCGATCACCCCCCGTCTCCGCTGGGACGTGCTCTCATCGCCGGAGCTTGAACGCATCCACGAGGCGACCCTCGAGGTCCTCGAGGAGACCGGCGTCCGCTTCCCGAGCGCGCGCGCCCTCGATGTGCTGGAGAAGGGCGGCTGCGAGGTCGACCGCGCCACGCAGGTCGTGAGGATGCCCCGTGCCGTCGCCATGGAGGCGGTCGCGCAGGTGCCCTCCGCGTACGTGCTCGCCGGCCGCGACCCCGAGTGCGACATGATCATCGATCGCCAGCACTGCTACCTCTCCAACGACGGCAGCGGCGTCTTCGTCCACGACCACCGCACCGGGGAGAAGCGGCCGTCGACCAAAGCCGACGCGGCCACCTCGGCACGCTTCGTCGACGCCCTCCCCAACGTGAGCTACTACTGGGGCCCGGTCGTCACCTCGCAGGACGTGCCCCCGGCGACCAAGGCGCTCCATGACGCCGAGGCGGTGCTGACCAACACGAGCAAGCACTTCCAGACCGTGACGACGGTCGGCGAGAAGCCGGCGCGGTATCTCGTCGAGATGGCGGCGGCGATCGCCGGCGGCACCGACGAGTTGCGCCGCCGGCCGATCCTCAGCTTCATGCAGTGCGCGGTGGACCCGCTGGCCCACGACGGCCCCAACCTCGATGCCAACCTGGTCGCCGCCGAGCACGGCCTCGCCAGCGGCTTCATGCCGATGCCGCTGGCGGCCGGCACGGGCCCGGCGACCCTGGCCGGCACTCTCGTCGTGCAGAACGCCGAGGCGCTCTCCGGCGTCGTCCTGCTCGAGCTCGCCTACCCCGGCGTACCGGCCTTCTTCGCCGGCGCCCCGAGCGTCATCGACCTCAAGACCGGCGGCTACACCGGCGGCAGCCCCGAGGACTACCTGCTGGCCGCCGCCTCCACCCAGCTCGCCCACTTCTACGGCGTGCCGATGGCGATGGGCACGATGGCGACCGGCGCCAAGGAGCCCGGCTGGCAGGCGGCGGTCGACGACTCGCTCTCGACCTTCGCCAGCGTCATGACCTGCGCCGACATGATGAACGGCTGCGGCCTGCTCAACGGCTCGAAGATCCTCTCCTACCCGCACATGGTCATGGAGAGCGAGATCTACGGCATCGTGCAGAAGGTGGCCGGCGGCGTCGTGGTCGACGACGAGACCCTGGCCCTCGAGGCGATCAAGCGCATCGGCCCCAACGGGACGTACCTGGCCGAGAAGCACACCCGCCACCACATGAAGGAGATCTGGCGCCCGGCGGTCTGGGACCGCACGCCTTACGAGGTGTGGCTCCAGAGCGGCAAGCGGGGCGCGCTCGAGAAGGCGACCGAGATCGCCGACGAGATCCTCGACACCTACGAGCCTGCGCCGCTGCCCGACGACGTCCGCGCCGAGCTGCGTGCGATCGTGGCGCGCGCCGACGCGGAGCTGGCGGAGGGCCGGTGAGCGGCGCCCGCCTCATCGTCTGGGACGACGACGCCTGCTGGCGCGTCCACGACGCGACCCTCGCCGTGCTCGAGGAGACCGGCGTCGAGGTGCGCGAGGCGCGCGCCCGCGATCTGCTCGCGGGGGCGGGCGCGCGCCTCGAGGGCACGCGCGCCCGCATCCCGGCGGCGCTGGTCGACCGTGCCCTGCAGTCGGCGCCGCGCCGCTTCGCCCTGAAGTCGCGGCCGGAGGTCGCCGGCAGCGGGCACGCGCGGCGCGGCGATCCGGCGCCGCTCGAGATCGCCGACGGCCACAGCTACTTCGGCACCGGCTCCGACTGCGTGTACGTCTGCGACCCCGACTCCGGCGAGCGCCGGCAGGCCACGACCGCCGACGTCGAAGGTATGGCGGCGCTCTGCGAGGACCTCCCCAATATCGACTTCGTCATGTCGATGGGACTGCCCTCCGACGCCGCCGCGGCGACGGGCGATCTCGTCCAGTTCGCGGCCATGCTGGCCGGCACGGGCAAGCCGCTGCTCGCGACGGCCCACGACGGGGGCGCGCTGCGCCGCATGCTGGCGATGGCCGAGCTCGCCGGCGAGGGGCGCAGCTTCGGCTGCTACGCGATGCCGAACCCGCCGCTCGTGCACTCGCCCGAGGCCCTCGACAAGGTCCTCGCCTGCGCCGAGCTCGGCGTCCCGCTCGTCTACGCGCCGGCGCCGGCCGTCGGCACCACGGCGCCGGCTTCACTGGCCGCGGCCGTGGTCGTCGGCAACGCCGAGACCCTGAGTGGGCTCGTGATCCATCAGCTCGCCGCCCCGGGGGCGCCGTTCGTCTACGGCGTCGGCTGCGGCGCCTTCGACATGCGCACCGCGGTCGACGTCTACGGGGCGCCCGAGCACTTCCTCGGCAACGCCGCCGCCACCGACCTCGCGCGGCTGTACGGCCTGCCGAGCTTCGCCTACGCGGCGGTCGCCGACGCGAAGCTCTTCGACGAGCAGTGGGCGGCCGAGGCGGCGATCACGACCGTCCTCGGGGCACTCTCGCGGGCCACGCTGCTGCACGACGTCGGCTACCTGGAGTCGGGCCTGCAGAGCTCGTACGAGACCATCGTCCTCGGCGACGAGCTGGTGGGCTACGCCCGCGCGCTGCTCGCCGAGGTGGCGGTCGACGCCGAGGCGCTCGCCCTCGACGAGATCGCCGCGGTCGGGCCCGGCGGCAGTCACCTGGGCCGGGCCTACACGCGCCACCACCACCGCGACTTCTGGCGGCCCGGGCTCTTCGACCGGGCCGCCCACGAGCGCTGGCTGGCCTCCGGCGGCACCACCCTCAAGGAGCGCGTGCGGCGGCGCACCGGGGAGCTCCGCGCGGCGCCGCGCTCGTACGCGCTCGAGGACTCGGTGCGCGGCCGTATCGCCGCCCAGCTTGCGGCGAGCGGAGGCGCGCGGTGAGCCCGGGGCCCGAGGTCATGGTCACGCCGGCGCGGCTCGACCTGCGCGTGCTCACCGACGACGAGCTCGTCGCCCTGCACGAGCGCGCCCTGCGGCAGCTGGCGGAGGACGGCGTGCCGGTCGCCGGCGAGCTGACCGCGCGGGCCTTCGCCGCCGCGGGCACGCAGGTCGCCGCGGGGCGCGCGCTGATCGCCCCCGAGCTCGTCGCCGAGGCTCTCGACGGGGCCCCGTCGCGATTCATCCTCGGCGCCCGCCTCGAGGGTCGCGACGTCGAGCTCGGCTCCGGCAGGGTGTGCCTCGCGACCGGCGGTCCGGCGGCGCTCACGCTCGCCGCCGGGGCGCCCGACCCGCGTCCCGCGACCGGCGCCGATCTCGCCGCCGCTTGCCGGCTCGCCGACGCGCTGCCCGAGGTGGCCCTTCTCTACGGCCCGCCGCTGCAGCCCGCCCGCGAGACGCCGCTCGGCGCGCTGCAGGTGTGCCTCGCCGCCGCCGGCAAGCATGTGCACGTGACGACCCTGCGCACGCCCGCCGAGGCCGAGGCGGCGGCGCGCATCGCCGCCGCCGTGGCCGGAGACGCCGACGCGGCGGGCCGCCGCCCGCCGCTCTCGCTCGGCGCCCCGCTCGAGTGCGCACTCGCCTTCGCCGCCCACGGTCTGCCCGTGGCGGCCGCGGCCGAGTCTGCGCCGGCCGCCGCCGGCCGCGACGCGTCCGGGACCGGTACGCCCGACGCGCGATCCGCGCGCGGCCCTGGTCCGCCGCCACGCCGCCGTGCTCGCCGCCTGCGTCGCCGTGCAGGCGGTCGCGCCCGGGTCGCCGTTCGTCTACGCGACCGCCGATCCCGCCACGCCGCCAGGGCCCGCCGCCCTCATCGCCGCCGCGCAGCTCGCCGCCCACGCCGGCCTGCCGGCTCTGGCGCCGGCCATGCTCACGCGCTCGCCGGCGCCCGACTGGCAGGCCTGCAGCGAGAACGCCCTCGCCTCGATGAGCGCGGCGCTCGCCGGCGTCGACGTGGTGGCCGGCGCCGGCACGCTCGCCGCGGGGACGGTCTTCTCCGCGGTCGCGCTGGCCCTCGACAGCGAGATCCACTCCTGGAACGCCGCCATCGCCGCCGGCATCCCCGTCGACGAGGAGACGCTCGCCGCCGAGGCGATCCGCGCGGTCGGCATCGGCGGCAACTACCTGAGCCAGCGCCACACGCGGCGCCATATGAAGGACGTCTGGCGCCCCCGGCTGCTCGACCGCAGCTCGTGGGACGCCTGGGTCGCCGGCGGCCGCAAGGGCGCGCCCGACATGGCGGCCGAACTCGTCAAGACCACGCTCGCCGGCCACACGGTCGCGCCTCTCGAGGCCACCGTCGCCGACCGCATCAACGAGATCATCGCCACCGTTCAGTGAGGGGAAGGAGCACTCCGTGACCGAGACCAGGCTCTACCGCGACATACCGCTCTTCAAGGACGTCAGCGAAGAACAGTGGAACGACTGGCACTGGCAGGTGCGCCACCGGCTCTCGACCGTCGAGGACTTCGAGCAGGTGCTCGACCTGACCGACCAGCAGCGCGCCGACCTGCAGGCCTGCATGGGCAAGTTCCGCGTCGCGGTCACCCCGTACTACGCCTCGCTCATGGACCCGAAGGACGCCGGCTGCCCCGTGCGCATGCAGGGCGTGCCGACGCCGGCGGAGCTCATCGTCGGCGCCGCCGACATGAAGGACGCGATCGCCGAGACCATCGACTCGCCGACCACGCTGATCACGCACCGCTACCCGGACCGCGTGCTCTTCATCACCACCGAGATGTGCTCGATGTACTGCCGCCACTGCACGCGCCGCCGCATCGTCGGCGAGCACGAGGGCGCGGTCTCCAACGAGGACTTCGAGAACGCCTTCACCTACATCCGCCGCAACCCCGAGGTGCGCGACGTGCTGCTCAGCGGCGGCGACCCGCTGACGCTCTCCGACGAGCGCCTCGAGTGGCTCCTCGAGGAGGTCACCGCGATCCCGCACGTCGAGATCGTGCGCCTCGGCTCGCGCATGCCGGTGGTCTGCCCGCAGCGCATCACCCCCGAGCTCTGCGCGATGCTGAAGAAGTACCACCCGCTCTACCTGAACACCCACTTCAACCACCCGAAGGAGATCACCCCCGAGTCGACACGTGCCTGCGCGATGCTCGCCGACGCCGGCATCCCCCTGGGCAACCAGTCCGTCCTCATGAAGGGCGTCAACGACTGCGCCAAGGTGATGAAGCGGCTGGTGCACGGCCTGGTGCAGATCCGCGTCAAGCCGTACTACTACTACCAGTGCGACCTGGCCGAAGGGATCGGCCACTTCCGCACCTCGGTGGCCAAGGGCATCGAGATCTACGAGAGCCTGCGCGGCCACACCACCGGCTTCGCGGTCCCGACGTACATCATCGACGCCATCGGCGGCGGCGGGAAGACGCCGGTCTTTCCCCAGTACCTGATCTCGCAGGCCGACCACCAGGTGATCCTGCGCAACTACGAAGGCGTCATCTCCAAGTACACGGAGCCGGACGACTACGAGTTCGAGTGCCACTGCGAGGACTGCGAGAACGAGCGCGAGCGGCTCGGCGTGGCGCGGCTCTTCGACACGCAGGCGCCGATGCTGGAGGACGTGTGGGCGGCGCGCTGGAAGAAGGTCGAGGACCGCAAGGCCCTCATGGCCGATATCCACACGGAGCCGTTCGAGGTCAAGCACTGAGCGTCGCGCGAGCGACCGACGCGCGCGGCCGGCTCGTGCATGTCACAGCGCCTGACGGACCGAGGCGTGCGACCGGCGTGAATGAGACATCGGCGGCTCAAGGCGGTCGGGCCGGCTGACGCGCGAGACGGCGGACCGCTGACGACAGGAGGCTGGGGTGGCGAAGGTCTTCATAGAGCCCGTCGGGGTGACGCTCGAGATCGGTGAGGAGCAGGACCTGCTCGCCGCGCTTCTCGCCGCCGGCATCGCCGTCCCGAGCGACTGCGCCGGCCGCGGCACCTGTGCCAAGTGCCTCGTGCGCCTGGGGGCCGGCGAACTCACCGAGGTCACCGAGGTCGAAGCTCGGCGGCTGTCGGCGCACCTGCGCGACGACGGCTGGCGTCTCGCCTGCCAGGCGCGGCCGGCGTCGGGCCGCGTCAGCATCGAGGTGCGGCAGACCGGCGGCCGGCGGCGCATCCTCACGACGTCGAAGCTGCACCACGGCAAGGCCAAGCCGGCCGTCGTCCGCCGCGTCGTCGAACTGCCGCCGGCCACGCTCGAGGACAAGCGCGCCGACCAGGAGCGCCTGCTGGCGACCTGCGCCGCCTGCGGCGACGGCAGACAGGCGGCCCTCGGCGCGACGCGCGAGCTGCCCGACCTCCTGCGGCGACACGGCTGGCGCGCGACGGTCACTTCGTACGACGGGCGCGTGATCGACGTCGAGGCGCCCGACGTGCAGGCCGTCGCCTACGGCGCCGCCGTCGACATCGGCACGTCGAAGGTCATCGCCTACCTCTTCGATCTCGCGGCCGGCCGGCTGGTCGACCAGGAGGCGATCGAGAACCCGCAGATGCGCTACGGCGAGGACGTCATCTCGCGCATCGCCCGCGCCGTCGACGCGGACGGCGCGGGCGAGCTTGCCGCGGCCGCGCGCGACGGCATCAACCAGGTCCTCGGGGAGCTTTGCGACCGCAACGGCGTCGCTTCGCGGCACATCTACGACATGACGGTCGTCGGCAACACGGCGATGCACCACCTCGCCCTCGGGCTGTCGCCCGTCGGTCTCGGGGCGGCGCCGTTCGCGCCGGCCGTCGCCGCCCCGCTCACGCTGCGGGCCGCCGAGCTCGGGCTGGCGATGAACCCCGAGGGCGGCGTGTACTTCCCTCCGCCGATCGCCGGCTTCGTCGGCTCCGATGCGCTGGCCGTGGTCGCGGCGACGCGGCTGGCCTCCAAACGCCGGCCCTGCATGGCCCTCGACATCGGCACCAACACCGAGATCGCCGTGGCCCACGACGGGCGCGTCACGGCGACGAGCTGCGCCTCGGGGCCGGCCTTCGAGGGCTACCAGATCGCCCACGGCATGAAGGCCGTGGCCGGGGCCATCGAGCGGGTGCGCCTCGACCACGCCGGCCTGCCCACCGAGGTCACGACCATCGGCAACCAGCCGGCTCTGGGGCTCTGCGGCTCGGGCGTGGTCGACTTGCTCGCCGGTCTGGTCGCGAGCGGGGTGGTCGACCGCACCGGGCGGATGCAGCCGCACGCGCGCGTGCGCCAGGGCGAGGGCGGCCTCGAATACCTGCTGACCGAGGGCGCCGCCGGGCAGATCGTCTTCACCCAGCACGACGTCCGCGCCCTGCAGCTCGCCAAGGGCGCCATCGCCAGCGGCTGGGTGCTGTTGCTCGAGAACCTCGGTCTCGAGCCCGGCGACCTGCACCGCGTGTACGTCGCGGGCGCCTTCGGCAACTACCTCGACGTCGGCGCGGCGCTGCGCCTCGACCTGCTGCCGCCGGTGCCGCGGGACCGCGTGGCGTTCGTCGGCAACGCCGCCGGCGTCGGTGCCCAGACGGCACTGATCGATGTGGGCGCGCGGCGTCGCATGGCCGCTTTGCGCGCGCGCATTGAGTTCCTCGACCTGGCGACCGACGCGCGCTTCAACGACGTCTTCACGCGGCGGTTGCAGTTTGCCCCGCGGACCTGAGAGCACGGCGCCGGGCGGCGCGCACGAGGCGGCGCCGCTCGCGCCAGCGGGCGGGGGCCCGGACGCGGCGTCGCCTCCGGCCCGCGCCGCGCAGGCGGCCGGGGCGCCCGGCGACGGGCGCCCCGGCCGCCTGCGCGGCTACCTCCAGACCGGCGGCGCCTCCGTCGTCAACGGGTCGATCGGCACCATGGTCAGCTACGCGACCATGCCGGCGAGCATGCTCCTCGTGGTGCGCATGGCCTTCGCCACCGTCGCGCTCGGTGTCGTCGTGCTGCCCCGCGGCCTCCTTCGCGAGCTGCGCCGGCCGGGCGTGCCCCTCCGTGTCGTCGGGATCAGCGCGACCCTCGCCGCCAACCTGCTGCTGTACTTCCTCGCCATCCGCGCGACCGGCGTGTCGGTGGCGATCTTCCTCTCGTACCTCGCGCCCGTGTACCTCGCCGTGGTCGCGCCGCTCGTCTTCCACGAGCGCACCGAGCGTGCCGTCTACGCCGCCCTCGCGGTCGGCCTCGGCGGCATGGCGCTGATCCTCGTGCCCGGCCTCGCCGAAGCCCAGCTCTCCACCCTCGGGCTGCTCTACGCCTGGGGTGCCGGTGTCATGTACGCGGTCTACCTGCTGTTCGCCAAGTCGCTGCAGCGCCGACGCGTACCCAGCACGGCGATCGTCTTCGTGCAGAGCGCCTTCACCGCGCTCGTGGTCCTGCCGCTCGGCCTGTACGAGGTCGTCGGCCGCTACACCCCCACCGCCACCGACCTGGTCATGGGCCTGCTGCTCGGCGTCGTGACCACGGCCTTCACCTTCAGCCTCTTCATGCACGGGCTGCGCCACATCAAGGTGCAGCACGCCCCGATCATGGGCTACCTCGAACCGGTGAGCGCGCCGATCTACGCCTTCATCTTCCTCGGCGAGCGGCCGGGGCTGTGGACGCTGGCCGGCGGTGCCCTGATCATCGTCAGCGGCCTGCTCGTCGTGGCCTTCGGCGGCGAGACGCAGGCGGAGCTCCAGGGATGACGGTCGCGGCACAGGGCGGGCGCCGTACCTCGGTCATGCTCGAGGGCTACGCCATGCTGGCCGTCACCTACCTGGTCTGGGGCTCGATCGGGGCGCTGGTGCGCTACGCCGACGCCCCCGAGAGCGTCCTGCTCGTCCTGCGCATGCTGATCGCGGTGGCCGTGCTCGGCGCCCTCTTCGCGCGGCGCGCGACGTTCGCCGAGCTCCGCGCCTGCGGGGTGCGCGGCCGGCTGCTCCTCATGGGGGTCATCAGCCCGACCTGCCTGCTGCTCTTCTTCGTCACCCTGCGCCTCACGGACGTGGCGATCGGCATGTTCCTGCTCTTCATGGCGCCGGTGTACGTCGCGCTCCTGGCGCCGCGCCTGATGCGGCAGCGACCCGACCGCATCGTCGCGCCGGCCCTCGTCGTCGCCGTGGCCGGCATGGTCGCGATCCTGCTGCCGGCCCTCGTCGGCAGCGGCGACCTCTCCACGGCGGGGATCGCCTGCGGGGTCGCCACCGGGTTCCTCTTCGCCGCCTACCAGCTGATCGTGAAGTCGATCTCGCGCCGGGTGCGCAGCTCGACCATCGTGCTGGTCGAGCTCACGTGCGTCATCGTCTTCCTGCTGCCGCTCGCGCTCTGGCAGTCGGCAGACATGGACCAGGGCCTCACGCAGCACGACTGGATCGCGGCGGTCGTCCTGGGTCTCTTCGCGACCGCGCTCGCCTACATGCTCTACATCGAGGGCGTGCGTCGCGTGCGGGTCGAGCACGCCTCGATCCTCGGGTACCTGGAGCCCGTGAGCGCGCCCCTGTACGCGGTCGTGCTGCTCGGCGAGGCGCCGGCGACCACGACGCTTCTGGGCGGCGCACTCATCGTGGTGGCCGGCCTGCTCATCGTGCGCTACGGCGCCGCCGACGTGGCGCTCGAGCCCGGCAGGCCGCCGCTCACCACGACCGAAGAGGGCGCGCCGGCCACCGCGGCCACCGCGCCCGTGCCCGTCGCGCGGGATGCCAAGGCGCCGCCGATTCGATAGGCTTCGGCCGGAAGCGCGCCCGCCGGCGGCGGGCGCGCGACGCGCCGGCCGCGCTCCCGCGCGGCGCGCGGGCGGGCGGCCCGCGGCCGGCCGAGGAGGTACACCACGCGGCGCAGCTCCCCATCCGTCTGCGTCCTCCGGGCCCCGCCCCGCGGGTGCCCCGCCCCACGCTACCCTGACCCTCTCCGCGCCCGCGGTCGAAAGGAGCCCAGATGAAGAAACCCGTCGAGAGCGCCCCCAAGCTCGAGCTCGCGAAGTCGTTGAGCATGCTCGAGGACGCCTACCGACTCACGCCCGGCGGCGTGGGCGGCATCCGGCGGCCCTACAACTTCGTGATCGGTGAGTACCCGGTGTTCATCACCCACGGCAAGGCCGGGCACATCTTCGACGTCGACGGCAACGAGTACATCGACATGCTCTGCGCCTACGGGCCGATCATCCTCGGCTACGTCGAGCCCGAGATCAACGAGGCCGTCAAGGCGCGCATGGACCAGGGCTTCTGCTTCAGCCTGGTCCAGCCGGTCCAGAACGAGCTCGAGGAGCGTCTCGCCGACGTTCTCCCCTGCGGCGAGCAGACGATCATCGTCAAGACCGGCTCGGACGCGACGAACGCCGCCGTCCGCGCGGCGCGCGCCTACACGGGCCGCGACAAGATCGCCCGCTGCGGCTACCACGGTTGGGGCGACTGGTGCGTCGAGGTCAAGGGCGGCATCCCGCAGGCCGTCCAGGACCTGACCAAGGAGTTCCACTACGGCGACGTGGCCGACCTCGAGCGCGTCTTCGCCGAGAACCCCGGCGAGATCGCGACCGTCATCATCACTCCCGTCGGCCACCCGATGGCGTTGCCGGTCGTGGCGCCGCCCGAGGGCTACCTCGAGAAGGTCAAGGAGGTCGCCCACAAGCACGGCGCCGTGCTCATCTTCGACGAGATCCGCACGGGCTTCCGCGTCGCCATGGGCGGCGCTCAGCAGCGCTACGGGGTCACGCCCGACGTCACCACGGTGGGCAAGGCGATGGCCAACGGCTACCCGATCGCCGCCGTCGTCGGCAAGCGCGAGATCCTGTCGATGTACGAGAAGGTGGCCTTCCTCAGCTCGACGTTCTTCCCCAACAGCCTCGAGATGGTCGCCGCCATGAAGTGCATGGACATCCTCGAGCGCGAGGACGTGCAGAACGTGATCTGGGAGCGCGGCACGCGCTTCCTCGAGCGCCTCGGCGCGATCGTCGACGCCTCCGGCGTGCCGGTGACCAAGAGCGGCATCCCGCCGATGCCGTTCCTCACCTTCGACAAGGTGGACGACCACTACAAGGAGCGGCGCACCGAGTTCTACACGCAGTGCATCCGCCGCGGGCTCTTCGTGCAGCCGTACCATCACTGGTACATCGCCTACCGGCACACCGAGGAGGACCTTGCGCGCGCGCTCGAGGTGGTCGAGGAGAGCCTCGCCTACGTGGCGCAGGAGTATCCTTACGGCGCGTGACCCCGGGTGACGGGGCGGGCCGGCGGGGCCGGCCCGCCCCGTCACCGCCGGCCCGCCGCAGCCCGATCGACCAGGGGGAGGACGATGGACAAGCTCATCATCACCGTCGCCGGCGTCGGCGCCGAGACGACCAGGGAGGCGCAGCCGAACCTGCCCATCTCGGCACGGGAGATCGGCGAGGACGCGGCCCGCTGCCGCGAGGCCGGCGCCGCCCTCTACCACCTGCACGTGCGGCGGCCCGACGGCACCCCGACCCAGGACAGGGACGTCTTCGCCGCCGCCGTCGCGGCGATCCGCGAGCGCACCGACATCATCGTCCAGACCTCGACCGGCGGTGCCATGGGCATGACCGCCGACGAGCGTCTGCAGCCGCTCGAGCTGGGCCCCGAGATGGCGTCGCTGACCACGGGTACGGCCAACTTCGGCGACGAGGTCTTCTTCAACGACACCGCGCTGATGCAGGAGTTCTACACGCGCATGCAGGCCAGGGGCGTGCGCCCCGAGTTCGAGATCTTCGAGGCCGGGCAGATCGACAACGCCCTTCGCCTGGTGAAGCGGTTCGGCCCGGCCGGGCCGCTCATGCACTGGGACTTCGTGCTCGGCGTGCCGGGGAGCATGACCGGGGAGCCGCGCAACCTGGCCTTCCTCGTCGACCGCATCCCCCTCGAGCGCTCGACGTGGACGGCGACCGGCATCGGTCGCTGGCACATGCCGGTGACGATGACCGCGCTCGCCCTGGGCGGCAACGTGCGCCTCGGGCTCGAGGACAACATCTTCTATCACAAGGGCGTGCTCGCCGAGGGCAACGCCCAACTCGTGGCGCGCGTCGCGCGCCTCGCCGCCGAGTGGGGTCGCGAGTGCGCGACCCCCGACGAGGCGCGCCGCATCCTCAAGCTCGCCCCGTACGACACGGAGTGAGGCGGCGGCGGGCGGCGGGCAGCGCCCGCCGCCCGCCGCCAGCGGCACGGCCGCCGGCCTCCGGGCCGCCGCCCCTTGCGGCTCGCCCCGCAGCAGCGCCCCGCCCCCCGCGTTAAGCTGGGCCGCTCAGCAGTCGACAATAGGACGTGGAAGGACCAGTCGCCGACCCCGCCGTCCCCTGCGGGTACACTAGACGGGTGGCGTCGCGGGCGGCGCCGCGGGGAGAGAGGGCACGAAGTGTTCGGTGCGAAGAGCCGCAAGTCCGAGCGTGGCGAGCTCGAGCTGCTGCGCAGCCTCATCAAGCTCGCCAACGATCTGCAGAGCAGCCTCGAGCTGCACGAGGTCGTGCGCGTCATCGTCACGGCCGTCTCCGAGACCTTCGGCTTCCGTGAGGCGACCCTCTACCTGCGCGAGCCCGGGTCGGACGAGTTCCGCGCCCTGGGCACGGTGAGCGAGCGGCCCGACTACGACGAGCTCGTCTTCTCGCGGCCGGTCCCGCAGCGCATCTGGGACGAGCTCCTGCTCGAGAAGTTCCAGATGGGGTCGTCCTTCTACGTCGACCACCGGCGTCACGAGTGGACGCCCGAGCAGCTCCACTTCCTGCCGTCTCTCGACCTCGGCGAGCGCGCGGACGACGAGTTCCACCCCGAGGACGCGCTCTTCCTGCCGCTCTTCGACAAGCACCACTGCCTGCTCGGGGTGCTCGACCTGTACGACCCCGTCGACCGCGCCCAGCCCTCGCTCGAGCTGGTCAAGTCGCTCGACGTGTTCGCCGCGCACGCGGCGATGGCGATCGAGAACGCGCGCCAGTGGGAGGAGCTCGAGAAGACGAGCGCCGAGCTCGCGCGCCAGCTCGCCCTCTGGCACGACCTCCACGACCTCAGCACCGTCCTGCTCTCCACCCTCGACCAGGAGAGCGTGCTCCCGCAGCTCACGACGATGCTCAAGGGCATCGTCGACTTCGACACCATGGACATCCGGCTGGTCGACGAGGTGCGCAGCGAGCTGGTCCCGATCTACGCGCGCGACGAGAACGCCGAGGTGATGCTCGACTTCAGGAGCCCGCTCGACGTCGGCGTCACCGGGTGGGTGGTGAGCCACAACGAGGCCCAGCTCGTCAACGACATGACCAAGGACCCGCGCGGCGTCGTCGTCCCCGGCACCGAGATGGAGCCCCAGGCGTCGATCGTCGTGCCGCTCAACGTGCGCGGCAAGGTCACCGGGGTGCTCACCGTCGACCGGCTCTTCGGCCGCGTCTTCGAGGAGCACGAGCTCGAGACCGTGAGGCTGTTCGCCAACTTCGCCGCGATCGCCATCCAGAACGCCCTGAGCTACGAGGAGATGGAGCGGCAGGCGATCAGCGACGGGCTGACCGGCCTGCACAACTACCGCCACTTCCAGGACGAGCTCGGCGCCGCCGTCAGCCGGGCCGAGCGCTACGGGGAGACCTTCTGCCTGCTGATGATGGACCTCGACCACTTCAAGGCCGTGAACGACACGATCGGTCACCAGAAGGGCGACGACGTGCTGCGCGAGGTGGCCGCCGCGCTCAAGCGCTGCTCGCGCGAGTCCGACTACCTGGCGCGCTACGGCGGCGAGGAGTTCGTCATGATCCTGCCGAAGACGAGCCTCTCCGAGGCCCAGGTGGTGGCCGAGCGCGTGCGCGTCGAGGTCGCCGCCGTCGACGTCGGCGGGCGCGACCTCCGCGTCACGGTGTCCGTCGGCGTCGCCTCGTTCCCCGAATCGGCGCGCGACACCGACGGGGTGCTCGGCGCCGCCGACGCCGCCCTCCTGCGGGCCAAGGCGCGCGGGCGCAACCGCGTCTGTCTCTTCAGCGAGGACAAGGCGGCGGCCGTCTCGGCCCTCGAGGGCGACCTCGTGACTCTCGGCCGGCGCTTCGCCGATCGCCTCGGGCTCTCCGACGGCGAGACGGCGGGGCTCATCACCGCGCTCGCCGTCTACGAGTCCGGCGGCCGCGTGAGTGACGAGGTCCAGACGATCCTCGGCGAGACCGTCGCCGAGGCCGGGCCGGCGGCCGACGAGGTCCGCCAGAACGCCTTCGACGCCCTGCTGTACGGCAGCGAGCGTTGGGACGGTGGGGGCTACCCCGAGGGACGGAGGGGCGTCGCGATCCCGAGGGTGGCGCGCGCCTTCGCCGTCTGCCGCGGCTTCCACGAGGGCAACGGGACGGGCTTCGACCGCCTGCGGGGCGAGGCCTCCCGCGAGTACGACCCGCGCATGGTCCAGCGCTTCACCAGCATGGTGCGCGCGGCCGAGCGCGAGTCCGACTAGCGCCGCACGGCGTGCGGCCCGGTGCCGCGCGCACGCTCGTTCGCCGCCGCCCGCCGCCCAGTGAGGGCCGTCCCACGACGCGGACCCCACGGACCCGCCGCTCCGCCGCGACGCCCCGAGGCTTGAGCTGAGCCGCACTCTGGCATAATGGGACCGTGGCGACCGTACACGACTTCCCCGGGAGGGGCCGGCCCAAGAAGAGCGCCACGAGTGCGCGCGATCGCCGCCGCCGCCTGATCCTCGGCGCCGTCGTGGTCGTCCTCGTGGTGGGCGTCACCCTCCTGCACCGCGTCTTCGGCCTCTACATCGACTGGCTCTGGTTCGACGAGGTCGGCCAGCTGGGGGTCTTCTGGACGACGATCTGGTGGCGCCTCGCCGTCGCGCTCATCGTGGGCGCGGTCTTCTTCGTCATCGTGTATCTGAACGTCGAGGTCGCCCGCGGGCTCGCCCCCGACTACCCGCGGGTCAGCGCCGACGGCGACCTGATCGAACCCGGCGACGAGCGGCTCAAGAAGCTCGTGCGCTGGGCGGGGCTCGCGGTGGCCGCCGTCGTCGCGGTGGTCGCCGGGTACTCGGTGTCCGCCGACTGGCTGGTCTACGCGCTCGCCCTGCGCGCCGGCGAGTGGGGCGCGAACGACCCCCAGTTCGGCCGCGACCTCGCCTTCTACGTCTTCAGCCTGCCGGCGCTGCAGGCCGCCCTCTCGCTGCTGATCGCCGCCGTCGTGGCCGCCCTCATCGCCGCCGGCATCGCCCACCTCGTGCTCGGCGGCATCGAGTACAACGTCGACACGGGCAGGGCGCGGCCGGCCGACGGTCCGGCCGGTCCGGTGGCCGTGCCCCAGCGCCCCAACGTCGACGTCAAGCTCGGCGGGCGCGCCATCGCCCACCTCTCGGCCCTCTTCGCCGCCGTGTTCGCCCTCGTCGGCGTCGGCCAGCTCTTCAGGGCCTGGGACCTGCTCTTCAGCCCCGGGGGCGTCGTCTTCGGCGCCACCTGGACCGACGTCAACGTGAGGCTCCCCGTCGCGCGCGTCACCCTCGTCCTGGCCTTCGCCCTCGCGGTGTTCCTCGTCGTCAACGTCTGGCGCCGGCGTCAATGGTGGCCGGTCATCGCCCTCGTCGTGTGGGTCGTCGCCCTGGTCGTGCTGCGCGGCGTCGTGCCGGCGGTCGTCCAGCAGATCTGTCGTCAACCCCAACGAGCTCGACCGGGAGCGGCCGTACATCACGCGCAACCTCGTCGCCACGCGCGCGGCCTTCAACCTCGACATCATCGAGCAGAAGGACTTCCCGGCGGCGCGCCGTCTCGACGCCCAGGACCTGGCCGACGACCCCGGCACCCTGCGCAACATCCGCCTGTGGGACCCGGAGACCCTGCGGCGCAGCTACACGCAGCTCCAGCAGCTGCGGCCCTACTACGCCTTCCTCAACGTCGACATCGACCGCTACACGGTCGACGGCGTCTACCGCCAGACGATGCTGGCCGCGCGCGAGCTCGAATCTCGAGGGTCTGCCGCCGCAGGCGCGCACCTGGGTGAACGAGCACATCACCTACACCCACGGCTTCGGGGTGGCGATGTCGGCGGTGAACCAGGTCCTCGGCCGACGGCTCGCCCGACTTCCTCATCCAGGACGTCCCGCCGCGCTCCGTCGAGGGCCTCGAGATCGAGCAGCCGCGCATCTACTACGGCGAGACGCCCGCCGACTACAAGCTCGTGCGCACGACCGAGCGCGAGTTCGACTACCCGGGGTCGCCGGCGACGTCTTCACCGAGTACGAGGGCACGGGCGGCATCGAGATCTCGCCCTTCCTGCGGCAGCTCGCCTTCGGCTGGCACTTCGGCACCATCAAGTTCTTCACCACCTCGGCGATCCGCGACGACAGCCGCATCATCATCCGCAACGACATCATGAGCCGCATCGAGCGCCTGGCGCCCTTCCTCACCTACGACAACGACCCGTACATGGTCATCTCCGACGGCCGCCTCGTCTGGATCGTCGACGCCTACACGACCACCGAGCGGTTCCCGTACTCGCAGCCCACCGGCCCCGCCAACTACGTGCGCAACTCGGTGAAGGTCGTGGTCGACGCGTACGACGGCTCGGTCAAGTTCCACGTCTTCGACGACGTGGATCCCCTGCTCAAGGCCTACCGCGCCGTCTACCCCGACCTCTTCGTGTCGCGCGACGAGATGTCCGCCGACCTGATGAGCCACGTGCGCTACCCCGAAGACCTCTTCAACGTGCAGGCCGAGGCGTGGACGACGTACCACGTGGAGAGTCCGGATGTGCTCTACAACAAGGGCGACCAGTGGCAGATCCCCCTGCTCGAGGAGACGGGCGCCGACGGCCGCATGCGCGGCTACTACGTGATCATGCGGCTGCCCGGCGAGGACCGCGACGAGTACCTGCAGATCATCCCGTTCAACCCCAACGAGCGGCCGAACATGGTGGCGTGGCTCGGCGCCCGCTCGGACATGCCCGACTACGGCACCTCGATCAACTACGTCTTCCCCCAGGGGATCACCCAGTTCGGCCCCAGTCAGGTCGAGGCGACGATCAACGCCGACCCGGCGATCTCCGCCCAGCGCACGCTGTGGAACCAGCAGGGCTCGAGGGCGATCCTCGGCAACCTGCTCGTCGTGCCCGTCGCCGACTCGATCCTCTACGTGCAGCCGCTCTACCTCGAGGCCGAGACGACGCAGCTGCCGCAGCTCAAGCGGGTCATCGTCTTCTACCGCGCCCCGGCGGCCGAGGGCGTGCAGGCGTCGCAGTCGGTGAGCATGCAGAACACGCTGGGCGAGGCGCTGACCGACATCTTCGGCCCGCTGCCCGAGGAGGGCCAGGAGGCCGTGGGCGGCCCGGTCGACGGCGAGACGCCCGACGGCGAGGCCCCCGGCGAGACGCCGCCCGACGCGACGGCCACTGTCACCCAGCTCATCGAGCAGGCCAACCAGCAGTACGCCGCGGCGCTCGAGGCGCAGAGGCTGGGGGATTGGGCAGAGTATGGCCGTCAGCTGGACGCCCTCGAGCAGACCCTGCAGGACCTTCAGTCGCTCGAGACCGCCCAGTAACTCGGCCATGCTCGGCCCGCCCTGCGGCGGCAGAGAAGGCCGTCAGCTGGACGCCCTCGAGCAGACCCTGCAGGACCTCCAGTCGACTCCAGTAGCGCCCCCTTCTGCGCTCTTCTCCGGGCCTGACGACGGCGAAAGCGTCGCCAAGCGCGGCGACACCCTGCCCTTGTCGAGCCTAGACAGGCTCACCGCACCGCCGCCGCGCCCGCCGCGCCGTCGTCAAGCCTGCTTCCTGGGGGACCGATACAACGAACAGGCGTATCGACGCACCTCGGAGGCATGCCATGAACAGGGTTCACCGACGGCGCGAAGCGGGCTTCAGCTTCGTCGAGCTGCTCGTCACCATCATCATCGCCGGCATCGTCTTCGCGGCGATGGTGCCGGTCTTCCTGGGCACGCAGAGCGCTGTGGCGGGGGACCAGCTGCGTAACTCCGCTCTGCAGCTCGCGCAGGACAAGCTCGAGAAGGTCCGCGCCCTCGACTACGACCTCATCGACGAAGCGAACCTCACCAGCAGCACGTTCCTGGGTGGGCAGTTCGGGACGTCGGTGCAGTGGGCCACCGGCGGGGGGAACGAGCGCACCTTCACCGTGACGTACGACGTCGACCTTCTGCCCGAGGGTTCCGCCGAGGGTGCGGAAACGTACAAGCAGGTCACCGTGACGGTGACCTGGGCGGCGCCCCCGACACCGAAACCCACCGTGCTCAGCACGATGGTCTCGAAGCAGTACGCAGGGCCGCAGATCGTGCGCTTCGAGATCGGGCCCCCATCGATACTCGTCGAGGAGGGCAGTTCGTACAGCATCGTCTCGGGCCCCGTGGTGCTCGACGCCTACCTGCTGCCCGACGACATCCTGAGCATGAACCAGGACGCCGACGAGGAGGATCGGGGCTACGTACTGTTCACGGTGACCAGCCTGAACGGCACCGTGGTCTCCTCTCAGCAGATCACGTCGCCGGTCAGCGCCGACGAGCCGGCGCACTACCAGGCCACGTGGGACAACTCCGACCGCCGCGGACGGCGCCTACATCTTCCAGGCGGTCGCAGTGGCGGGTTTCGGCTCGCGCACCCAGGGCGCTCCGGTGTCGATCGCCATGTGGTATCGCAACAACGCGCCGTCGCCGCCGACCAACCTCACGGCGCTCTCGGGTGACGGTGCGGTGTACCTCACTTGGGTGACCCCCGCCATCGGGGATCTCTCCCACTACGAGGTGTGGCGCTCCACCGACGGCTTGACCTACACGAAGCTCGACGACGTACCGGCCGAGAGCTACACCGACACGGCGGTGACCAACGGCACGACCTACTACTACAAGGTCCTCACCGTCGACACCGAGAGTCTGAGCAGCGTCTTCACCGACGTCGTCGCGGCCACGCCCGACGTCGCCGGCGACGCGGCGCCGCCGAGCGTCCCCGTGCCGCTCACGGCGGTGGCCTTGGCCGATCAGCCGACGATCAGTCTCGCGTGGGCGGAGTCGGTCGACACCGGGAACCCGGCGGCGGGGCTCGCGGGCTACGTCATCGAGCGCAGCCCGAACGGCTCCACGGATTGGGCCCAGGTCGCGAGCCTGATCCTGGCGCTCGACTACGACGACACGAACGCAGGCTGGTCGAGCACGTGGTACTACCGGGTGAACGCGGTCGACCTCGTCGGGAACGCCTCGGCGTGGGCAGGCCCGGTGGCTGCGACCACCGGGGCCCAGCCCCTGCGTACGCTCACCGTGACGAACAACAGCTCCAACAACCAGGTCCGCGTATGGGTGCAGCACGCCACGACCCTGCTGTGGTACGGGACCAGCGGGAGCACGTCGGCGACGCTGCCGAGCGGGGTGTGGCTGAAGCGCAACAACAGCGTCACCTGGAACAACCTGCCGGCCGGGGTCTACAACGTCTACTTCTCGACCTCGAGCTCGTGGAGCGACGTCGTGGTCACGAAGGCTCTGGATCTGAGCGGCGCTAACGGCACGACGGCGTATCCGTGATGACGCAGACGCGACGACAGAGAGGTCCGATCATGACGGCAGCGAGCGCGACAGACCGGTCGCAGGGGCCCGGGCGCAGGCGCGGCCAGCGTGGCATCACGCTGATCGAGCTTCTCGCGGCCCTGACCATCAGCCTGGTGATCAGCACCCTGATCCTGGTGAGCTGGTTCGCGCTCTCGGGCTCGTACGCGAACACGACCAAGCGGGGCAAGACGGGCGACTGGGCGCGGCTCACGACGGCGCGGATGGTGCGCGAGATCCGCGACGTCGAGCAGCCACCGCCGACCATCGCCGAGGTGGGAATGGTCCGTGCACGGCCCTACTACGTCGTGCTGTTCACGACGTTCAACGAGGCGGGCAACACCTCGGCGGACACGCCGCCGCGGCTCGTGATGTACCGGCTCTACTCGAACGGCGAGCTGTGGCGCTTCCACGATGCCGACAACAGCGGGAGCATCTCGGGCGTGAACATCACGCTCGAGTCGTGGCCGAACATCTCCTTCCCGCTCGCGGAGCGCACCACCGGTGAGGGCGCGCAGCTCATGGTCGAGAACGTGGTCAACACCTCGAACCCGAGCGCCGCATCACCCACCGCCCTGTTCACGTACGCGAGTTACGGTGACGACGGCACGTTCGACACGGCCGTCGACGTGCGCGGCAGCTCGGAGCGGGCCCAGATCAGGGCGGTCGAGATCAACCTGCTGCTCGACATGAACCCGGGCAAATCCCCGGTCTACACGCACCTGCGCTCGACGGCGCAACTGCGCAACACCAGGTGAGCGAGGAGGGAGAGAGATGCGCAGCGAGTCCGGCAAGCGTACGGCGTGCCACGTGGAACGACGCCCCCATGGAGGTGAGAGGACGATGAGACGATCGATGCGGAGCGGTGAGGCGGCGGCCCGCCGGCAGCGCGGGGCGGGAATGGTGGTCATCATCACCGTCGTCGCGGCGCTCGCCGTCTCGGCCGCCGCCATCGTCACGTTCACGGGGAACGTGCAGCACAACACCTCTCAGACGCGCATGAAGACGAAGTCCTTCGCGGTGTGCGAAGCGGGGCTCGAGTCCGGGATGGCCTTCCTCACGCAGAACTGGCCGTTGACCGTGGGCAGCACGGCCACGTTCGACGCGGACGAGTTCCGGGCGCGGTTCACCACCGACGACTTTCCGGACCCGTCCAGCGGCGACTTCATCGCTGTGGACTGGTACGACGACCTGAGCCCGGAGGACCCGGACGTGCACTGGGACTCGAACGGCAACAACATCATGTGGCTGGTCTCTCAGGCCGGCGTCGGGTGCGCAGTCGACACGCGTGCTCACCCTGGTGGAGCGCACGTGGTTCACGATGGCGCTGCCGCGCGGCATCCCGCTGTGGGCCGGCGGCGACGTGGAGAGCCGTGGCGACCAACCGAAGATCGTCGTCGAGGTCCCTCCGCCGGAGGGCACGGTCACGACGATCCACGTCGGCGGGGACATCAGCGTGTTCGGCACCGGCACCGTGACGCAGCCGGGCATCGCGCAGGTCACGGGGGGCGACATCAGCCCGCTGGAGCAAGTCTTCCCGCAGCGACTGGTCGACGCTCTGAAGCTGACCGCGCAGGCCAACGGCCGCTACTTCACCTCGCAGGAGGAGGCCGAGAACAGCCCGGTCGACCCGGTGTGGAGCCCGTGGGGCGGCCTCAGCGGCCTCTGCGTCATCGAGCCCCCGACGCCGACGACCATCATCGCCGCCGGCGGCGCGTACGCTCAACACCGAGGAGCTGCCGGGCATCCTGCATGATCCTCGGCGGCAGCACGCTCGACTGGCGAGGGACCGCCCAGTTCTACGGCGTCATCTACGTCGAGGGAACGTGCGACTTCTCGCGAGGGACCGCCGACCTCCACGGCATGTGCGTGGTCAATACCGACTACGGCCTGAAGGGGACGCCGGACATCCGCTACAACGACAACTGCATCGCCAACCTGGACAACCGGTTCCCGTCGGCGACGCGGCGCGTGCCGAACACCTGGCGCGAGGTCCAGCCGCAGTAGCGGGGTTGCCCGGGCAGGCCGACGTAGGTTGACGGGGCGGGGCGCCGACAGGCGCCCCGCCCCTTTCCCAGTGCGCTCCGCCCCGTTCCCTTTCGCGGCGCCGCGTCGCTACGTGTCGAGACGTCGCAGTTGCTGGTGGGCCGTGAAGAGGCGCCGGGGCATGAGCCAGGTCACCGTCGTGGCGGCGAGGCCGGTGGCGGCGATCAGCATGAACATGACGACGATCTGAAGGCGCACGGCCTCGAGCGGTGGCGCCCCGGCGAGGATCATGCCGGTCATCGCCCCGGGCAGGAAGACGATGCCCATCGTCTTCGTGCTGTCGATGATCGGCACCATCGCGAGCCGCACCGCCTGACGGATGATGCCGTGCGCCGCGGCCCGTGGCTCGGCGCCCAGCGCGAGTGCGGCCTCGATACGGCCGCGCTGCGTGCCCGCGTCCTGCACGATGCGCAGCGCGGTGACCGAGGCCACGTTCATCGTGTTGCCGATGATCATGCCGCCGATCGGGATCACGTAGCGGGCCCCGGTCGGGATGATGCCGAGGATGACCATGACGCCCAGGGTCGTCGCCGAGGCAAGCCCCAGGGCGACGACCATCAGCCACAGCGCTCCGGGCACGACGCGCACGTTGCGTGCCGCGGTGAAGGCGGCGAACGTCAGCATCGCGGCGAGCATCAAGAGCACCCAGAGGGGGCGGTCGGCGTCGAGGATCAGGGCGATCACGAAGCCGATCGCGGTGAGCTGGACGAAGGCGCGCACGGAGGCGATGAGCAGGTCCTTCTCGAGGTCGAGCCGCTGCCGCCAGGAGAGCAGCAGGGCGACCGCCACGAGCACGAGGGCGGCGGCGACGTCGACGTAGGTGAACTGGTCGCCGCTCACCGCCGTCCGCCCCTCTCCTCCGGGTCCGCGTCGGCGGCCGGCCCCTCCTCGTGTGGCGACTCGCCCGTTCGGCCGCTCAGCCGGCCGGCGGCGAAGAGGCGCGTGAGGTCGTGGGCCGGGTCGTCGAGCATCGCGGGCAGAGGACCCTGCTCGACGACCCGGCCCTCCACCAGCAGAAGTCCGTGGTCGCCGATGCGCCGCGCCTGGTGCAGGTCGTGGGTGACGAAGACGAAGGTCAGATCGGTCGACTCCGCGAGCGCGACGAGCAGCTCTTCGATGCACCGGCTCGCGGTCGGGTCGAGCGAGGAGGTGGGTTCGTCCAGCAGCAGGACCTCGGGGCGGTTGGCGAGCGCCCGGGCCAGGGCCACACGTTGAGCCTCGCCGCCCGAGAGCTCGTCGGCGGGCTTGCCGGCGAAGTCGGCCGGCAGCCCGACGCGCTCGAGCAGCGGGACGGCGATGTCCCGCGCCTCGGGGCCGTCGCGCTCCGGGCACTCGCGACGCAGGCGCGGGCCGTAGAGCACGTTGTCCATGACCGTGCCCTCGAACATCGCCGGGCGCTGGAAGACCAGCCCGACGCGACGCCGGAGCTCCGCGACGGGCAGCGTCGCCGCGTCCTGCCCGTCGAGGAGCACCCTCCCCCCGTCCGGTTCGACCAGTCTGTCGATGGCGCGCAGCAGGGTCGACTTGCCCGAGCCGGAGGGCCCTACGACGGTGAACACGCCCCCCTCGGGGACGGAGAAGCTCACGGCGTCGACGATCCTGCAGCCCTCCCCGTCGCCGCGCCTCGCGACGACCGTGAGCCGGTCGACGGCGAGCTTCGCCGGATGTGTGTCCTCGTCCACGTCGGACAGCGTATCCCACCGCGGGGCCGGGCCTCCGCCCGAGGTATATACTGCCCGTCTTCGGGCGATTAGCTCAGAGGTAGAGCACCTGCCTTACAAGCAGGGGGTCGCTGGTTCGACTCCAGCATCGCCCACCATCCCGGCGCCGCCCACCACGCCCGGCGGCACCGATCCTCTTCTGTTCGCGTCGTCGCCCCCTGCCGTCGTCTTCTGTCGCGCCGCGTGCCGGTGACTCCCCGACCACGTTCCCATGACGCGGCGCAGAGACTAGGGTGTGAGCTGTCGACCCTGCGAGGGAACGTTCGCACCCCTTCCGGCGGTCATAGGTGTCGGCGGTGTGAGAAGGAGGGTGGGTCTGTGGACGATCACCTGCTCGTACGGCAGGCGCGGCGCGGCAGCGACCGGGCGTTCGCCGTGCTCGTGCGCGCGCATCAGCGCTCGCTGTACTGCACGGCGTACTCGATCCTCGGCTCGAGCTGGGACGCGAGCGACGCCGTGCAGGACGCCTTCCTCCAGGCGTACGCCAAGCTCGACACGCTGCGCGACCCGGCACGCTTCAAGCCGTGGCTGCTGCGGATCCTGGTGCGCGCCTGCTACGACACGATAGGGGCGCGTCGGCGCTTCGTGCCGACGGCCCAGGTGCCCGAGCCCGGCGACGGACCGGAGCGGACGGGGGAGGCGCACGAGTTCGTGGGCACGGAATCTCAGCTCGACCTGCTCCGTGCGATCCGGGGGCTCGAGGAGGACCACCGCACGGTGATCGCCCTGCGGTACTTCCACGATCTCAAGGTGGACGACATCGCCGACGTCCTCGACGTGCCCGTGGGGACCGTCAAGTCACGCATCAATCGCGCGCTCGCCAGGCTCGCCGAAAGCCTCGGCCGGCGCGGCTCGCTGGAGGTGAAGCCATGAACTGCCGCGATGTCAACGACGCGCTCGAGAGCTACATCGCCGGCGATCTCGACGATCTCGAGACCAGCCGTGTCGCCGAGCACCTGCAGGGCTGCGCGGCGTGTGCCGCCGCCTACGAAGAGACCCGCCTTCTGGTCGGCGAGCTCAAGGAGCTGAGGGATGTGGTCCGCCCGACCCGTGTGTTCGAAGGGGTGATGGAGGTGACCGGCCACGCGACGCACGAGGAAGACCGTCGACCGCGACGGCGGCCATGGGCGCGGGCGTGGGCCGCTGCCGCGGCCGTGCTCGCCGTGGCCCTCGTCGGCGCGGTGGCCGTCGTGACGGTGCCGTCACTGGCGCGGACCGTGCCGCTCCCGGTCGGCCAGCGTCTCGCCGACCTGGAGCGCGAGAACGATGCCGTGCGCGCGCAGAACGCGGCCATGCAGGACCGTGTCGAGAAGCTCGAGGCGCGCGTCGAGGAGCTGACCGGCGACGACGTGAACGTCGTCCCGACCTCCGAGGACGACGTCCCCGACGAGGTCACGATGGCCGTGCAGCAGGTCGTGATCGAGTTCATCAAGGCGCAGTACGCCGGCGACCTCGAACGCATGAAGAGCCTCGCGACACCCGCCCTGCAGGAGCGCATCGACGAGCGTCCCGAGGACTATCTGCGCGACGACGCCGGCACGGTGTCCATCGCGCAGATGACCGACGTCGCGATCTACGAGGGTCTGTACGTGACCTTCGTGCGGATGAGCGACACGAAGGAGTTCTCGGACTCGCAGTACCAGGAGAACTTCGCCGTGAAGAAGGTCGGCGACCGGTACCTGGTCGAGTCCATGGAGATGGACGCCTGAGTCGGTGGCGGGCGGGGGCGGCGGGCGGATGCCCGCCTGCCGTCCCCGCCCGCCGCCGCCCTGCGCGCCGCGTCGCGAGCCCGCGCTCTCCGACGCCGTCGCCGGTACGATAGGCTGGCCGCAGGTCCGGCCGGGAGGAGAGCGGTGACACGAAGCGATGACGACGGCGCGCAAGCTCGCGTCTCCGGCGGACGCCTCGCCGAGCGAGCCGGCAGCCAGTCCGGGCGAGGCGGCGGCCGGACGGCCGGCGGAGCCTGCGGCGGCCCGCGAGCGCCAGTCGTTCGTGCGCCACGAGCTGCGCGCGCCCCTCGCCGTCATGTACCCCGCGCTCGAGCTGCTGCTCTCCGGGCAGGGGGGCGCGCTCACGCCCAAGCAGCGTGAGTACCTGGAGGCGCTCGAGCGGAGCGTGCGGCGGCTCGACGGCGCCATCGCCAGCGCATCGGCGACCGGCTGGTTCGACTGCGCCGCCGGGGCCCTGTCGTGCGAAGAGCTCGACGCCGCCGCGCTCGTACGCGAGTACGCGGCCGCGCGCGAGCGCCTCGGGGAGAGGGTGCCCGGCCTCAGCATCGGGGCCGGGCTGCCGCCGGTCTGGGCCGACCGCTGGCGGCTGCTGCAGGCGCTCGACGATCTCGTCGACAACGCGGCGAAGCACGCCGGCCCGAGGGCGGCGATCACTCTTGAAGTCGCGGTCGCGCCCGACGCGGCGACGGTCGAGTTCACGGTGCGTGACGACGGGCCGGGGATCGCCGACGACGAGCTCGCCCGCGTGACGGAGTTCGGCTTCGTGGGCGAGCGCGGCCGCGACCGCGAGCACCCGGGCCTCGGTGTGGGCCTATGGGCCGCCCTGGAGCTCGTCGCCGCGATGGGCGGCGAGCTGTCGCTGGCCAGCGGGCCGGGCGTCGGTCTCGCCGTGAAGATCAGTCTGCCGGCGGCCGTCAGGGGCCCGGCGACGACCTGATCGTGCCGCGCCGCGCTCGGCTGGCCGACCGTGCCGCGACGGCGCTGCGCCCCCCACGGCGAGGCAGCCGCGGCGCGTCGAGTGTCGCCCCGCGGACCGCGTCGGGTCGCAGGGCACGCGCGCCGCGCCTCTTGCCGCGCCGCATGATCGCTGCGCTTCCTACCGCCTCGCACGCGCGCAGCACCGCAAGCTTGTCCGACCGCTCCGGTGCACGCTTTGCCGCATCCGCGGCCGTGTGCTAGAGTACCGTCTCGCTGCAGTGCGGCCGGCCGTGTCATGGCCGGCCGTCGGTGCCTCACGCGGGGGCGTAGTTCAGCTGGTTAGAACGCCGGCCTGTCACGCCGGAGGTCGCGAGTTCGAGTCTCGTCGCTCCCGCCACATCACCTCTCGTGTCGTCCCTTGTGCCCGCCGTCGGCCGCGCACGGCCGTGCCGTGCGTGGCGCCGCCCGGCGTGTCGCGATGCCTCCGCTGTGACGCCGTTCCGTGGTGTCGTACACTCGTGAGGCGCGAGCCGGCCGGCCGGCCCGCGCCTCACGCCGCCGTCGTGACCTGACGGCGTGGCACCGAACGTCCCGCAGGAGGAGCTACGTGACGACCCATGACCCAGTCGCGCGGCCCCGGGTGGGTCGCATGACCTACCTGAGCGACGAAGACGCGGCGGCTCTGTACGCGGCTGCGCTCGAGATCATCGCCGACATCGGCATGCGCGTGCACCAGACGGAGGCGCTCGAGTTGCTGCGTGCGGCCGGGTGTGAGGTCGTCGAGCCCGACCTCGTGCGCATCCCCCGCGAGCTCGTCGAGCGCGCCCGGGCGAGCGCCGCCGCGGCGATCGAGGTCTTCGACCGCGGCGGCGAGCCGGCGATGACCCTGGGCGGCTACGCGAGCTACTTCGGCACCGGCTCCGACCTCATGAGCACCTACGACCTCGAGACCGGCGAGCACCGGCGCAGCGTCCTCGCCGACGTCGGCCGCGCCGCCCGGCTCGTCGACGCGCTGCCGAACATCGACTTCGTCATGTCGTCCGCCTACCCGAACGACGTCGAGCCGTGGCGCAACCACCTCGAGAGCTTCCGCGCCATGGTGAAGCACACGACCAAGCCGATGGTGGTCACCTGTGGTGGCCTCGACGACCTGCGCGTCATGTGGGAGGTCGCCTGCACGCTGCGCGGCGGCGCCGAGGCGCTCCGTGCCAGACCGTACTTCACGGTGTACGCGGAGCCCACGAGCCCGCTGCGGCACCCGACGGACAGTCTGGACAAGCTGCTCTTCTGCGCCGACCAGGGTATCCCCGCGATCTACTCCCCGGCGCCGCTGGCCGGCGGCACGGCGCCGCTCACCCCCGCGGGTCACGTCGCCCAGGGGACGGCCGAGTCGCTCTTCGGCCTCGTGATCCACCAGCTCCGCCGCCCCGGTGCGCCGTTCATCTTCGGCATGGGCCCGGCCGTCCTCGACATGGGTACCATGCAGTCCTCTTACAACGCCCCCGAGTACCTCGCGGCTCTGCTGGGCGCCGTCGGCATGGCGCGCTGGCTCGACCTGCCGAACTGGGGCTACGGGGCCACGACCGACGCGCAGCTCGTCGACGCCCAGGCCGGCATGGAGATCGCGGAGCTCGCCCTGCTCTGCATGACCGCGGGGTCGAACCTGAACCACGACGTCGGCTACCTCGACTTCGGCCTGAGTGCGTCGCTCGAGCTGGTCGTGATCGTGGACGAGTACCTCAGCATGAACCGGCGCATCCTCGCCGGCATCGAGGTGACGCCGGAGACGCTGGCCTTGGGCGCTCTGCGTCAGGTGGGTCCGGGCGGCGACTTCCTCTCCTCGCGGCACACCGCCCGTCACGTCCGCACGGCCCAGTGGCGCCCGACGATCCTCAACCGCCAGGGCCGCCCGCGCTGGGAGGAGGAGGGTGGGCTCGACCTGCGCGAGCGCGCCCGGCGCAAGGCGCTCGAGCTGCTCGCGCGCCACGAGCCCGCCCCGCTCGACCCCGACGTCGCGGAGCGGGTCGACGCCCTCGTCGACGGCTTCACGCCGCGGGCATGAGGTGTGACCCGGTGGCACCGGTCGAGGCGGCCCACGTAGTGCGGGGCGCGTGATGACGGAGACCGGCACGAGCGGTGCGCGCATCGAGGCAGGCATGAGCAGCGCGAGGAAGGATACGGCATGAGGATCGCGCACATCCGCACGACGCCGCTGGCGCTGGCGTTCAAGGAGCCCTACCACTGGGCCGGTCGCGTCGACCACGGCGCCGGCGTGGTGCTGGTAGAGATCGAGACCGAAGGCGGCTTGACCGGGGTGGGCGAGTCGGTGGCCGCCCTCCCGGCGGACGGCACGGTCGCTGCCATCCGGGCCGTCACGCCGCTCTTCCTCGGCGAGCCGGCCTGCGACGTCGAGCGTCTGGTCACCGCGCGCCCGGCACCTCGGCAGCTTCAACCACACGCCGTGGTATGCGGCGCTCACCCTGGCCGGGGTGGAGATGGCGCTGTGGGACCTCCTTGGCAAGGCCGCCGGATGGCCCGTCCATCGCCTGCTCGGCGGCGCCGTGCGCGACGAGGTCGACTACTTCGGCTTCGTCCAGGGCGACACGACCGAGGAGCTCGTCGAGGACGCCTGCGATCTGGCCGCTGCCGGCTACTCCGTCATCTACATGAAGGTTGGGACGCGGCGAGGCGGCCGATCTGCGCAACACGGCCGCCGTGCGCGAGGCGATCGGCGGCCGTCGCCTGCGGCTCGACCCGAACTGCGCCTGGAGTGTGGCCGAGGCGATCCACATGATCGGCCGCCTGCGCGAATTCGAGCCGGAGTGGATCGAGCAGCCGACGCCGTTGGAGAGCGTCGCCGCCCTCCGGCAGGTCAAGGAGAGCGTCGACGTGCCCATCGCCGCCGACCAGGCCGTCTTCACGCCGGCCGACGTCTACGAGGTCTGCCGCCAGCGAGCGGCCGACGTCATCGTGCTCTCGCCGCACGAGGCGGGCGGCCTGCTCGCCTTCGGCAAGGCCGCCGCCATCGCCGAGGCGGCGGGCATCCCCATCTGCCTGCACGGGCAGGGCGTCTCGGGCATCACCGACGCCGCCCAGCACCACCTCGGACTGCGCACCGCCAACCTCACGGACGGCAACCAGATCATGCACCAGCTGCTCGTCGAGGATCTGGTCACCGCCCCGGACCTGACGCCGGTGGAAGGCAAGCTCGGACAGTGGGAGACGCCCGGGCTGGGCGTCGAGCTCGACCGCGACGCGGTCGCCCGCGCCGCCGAGCGCCACGAGAAGGGGACCGCCTCGTGAAGGTCCTGATCGCCGACCAAGAGCTCGTCACGGAGATATCCTCCCCATGTCAGAGGCCATACCTGTGATGCGCGAGGCGCTCACGCTTCTCACCGGCGGCGACGTCGTCATGCCGCTGCGCTCGATGCTCACGCTGCCCCAGGGCGACGCCGTCATGGGGCTCATGCCGTCGTACCTCGGCGGCATCGAGGCTGTCGGCGTGAAGGTCGCCGCCGCCTTCCCCGCCAACTTCGGCACGGAGTACGACACCCATCAGGGCGTGGTCCTCTACTTCGACGGCGAGCGCGAGCTCGGCACCTGGGTCGAGGTCGGTGGCTTGCACTTCGGCGAAGCCGTGAAGGGATGACGATGGCCGTCGCTCCGTACCCCGAGTTCTTCAACGATGTCTTCGGGCCGGTCATGCAGCCGGGCTCGAGTTCGCACACGGCCGGGCCGTGCCGGCTTGCCTACCTCGCCGGCTGCCTGTTGGGCGAGCCGGTCGCCAAGGTCCTGATCGAGCTCGACAAGGAGGGCTCCTTCGCCGGCACGTTCGGGATCATGGCCGAGGACCGGGCCATGGTGGCCGGCGTCCTCGGCTACCTGCCGGAGGATCGGCGGCTGTTCCGCAGCTTCGAGCTGGCCGAGGAGGCGGGCGTCGAGGTGGGCTTCTCGTTCACCGAGATCGTCGAGAGCAAGCACCCGAACGCGATGAAGTTCATCGTGACGGGCCAAAGCGGCTTGATGGTCGAGCTGGTCGGCGACTCGACCGGCGGCGGGATGGTCGAGACGGTCTCGGTCGACGGGTTCCCGTACCGCACGTTCGGCGACGCCTTCGTGCTGCTCGTCCAGGACCCGCAGGAGGCCCTGAGCGCCGAGAAGATCGAGCGGCTACGGGCCGAACTCCACGCTGTGGTCGACGCGCAGGAGCTGCGCGTCGCCGGCCGCGGGGTCCTCTACGCCTTCGGGCTGCCTGTCGAGCCGGACCTCGTGGCGCTCCGCGAGGTGCTCGACGGCGACGTACCGGTGCTACGGCTGGCGCTCCTGCGTCCGCTGCTGCCGGTCGTCAGCCGGCCCGACCGCAAGCCGCAGCTCTTCGACACCATGACGCGCTGGCGCGAGCTCGCGGCGGAGACCGACGCTTCGCTCTGGGAGGTCGCCGTCCAGTACGAGGTGGATGCGTCCGGCTGGCCGCGCGCCCGGGTCGTCGACCGCATGCGCGAGCTCGCCGGGCTCATGCGGCGGCAGACACGCGCGGTCTACGAGGAGGACGTCGCCGTCATCGACACCGAGTTCAAGCCGGACTTCGCTGGCCGCTGGGCGAAGCACGCGGCGACGCCGGCGCGGGTCGCCGACGGCATCACCGCGCAGACCATCAAGTACGCGTACGGCGCCGGCGCCGGGATCCCAGGCGTGGAGAACGTCCCCGGGCCGATGGGCGGCGGGGCGGGGTACATCTACGCCGCCCTCAGCGCCGTGCAGGAGGCCCGCGGCCTGAGCGACGACGATCTGATCCGCGGGCTGTTCGTGGCCGCCGGCACAGGCGCCATCGCCTACACGCGCACCGAGCCTACGGGCGAAGTGCTAGGCTGTACCGGCGAATCGGGCGTCTGCGGCGCGATGGCCGCCGCGGCGATCGCGGAGATGGTCGGCGGGTCCCCCGAGGCGGTCGAGAACGCGGCGTCGCTCGCCCTGCAGGCCTTCACCGGTCTGCCGTGCGACCCCATGCCGGGCGGACTCAGCCAGCCATGCCGCAGCCGCATCATGGCGGCCACGTGCACGGCGCACGTCTTTGCCGACCTGGCGCTCGCCGGCCACGAGGCCGTGCTGCCGCTGCACGAGGCCATCGACGTCGCCGACGCCATCGGCCGTGCGCTGCCGCCCGAGCTGCTGTGCACGTCCGAGGGCGGGTGCTGCGCGGCGCCGGCGGCCCAGGCCCGGAGGGCCGCGTACCGGCGCTGGTTCGACGAGAGCCGTCCGGAGGACAGGCCTCCGGGCAACCTGATCTGACGAGGGAGAGGAGAGCGGCGGTTTGACCGAGGATCTGCAGTACGTCGGCGGGAGCTACCCTGTTCACGATGTGGCCCAGAAGGTGACCGGGGAGCTCGTCTACGGCAGCGACTTCAGCGTGCCGGGCATGCTCCACGCTAAGCTGATCCTCAGCACGATCCCGCACGGCGTCGTCAAGCGGATCGATGCCTCGCGCGCCGAGTCGCTGCCGGGCGTCATCAAGGTGTTCACCTGCTTCAACGCGCCGATGGACCGGTTCTGCCGCGCCCGCATCCACCCCGGTCAGGACCTCTCACCTCACGACGAGACGCTGTTCAGCGAGCACGTGCGCTTCGTCGGCGACCGCGTGGCCGCGGTGGTGGCGACGAGCATGGCGACCGCACGGGCGGCCGCGGCGCTCGTCGAGGTCGAGTACGAGGAGCTCACCCCGCTGCTCACCGTCGACGACGCCCTGGCCAGCACGGACGTCCTCGTCCACTCCACCGGCAACATCGCCTACGAGTACGAGGTCGACAAGGGCGAGCGGCTGGACCTGGCGGGTGCCGTCGTCGTCTCGACGGCTACCAGCACGCCGCGCGTGCATCACGCGGCGCTCGAGCCGCACGTCTGCATCGCCCAGGCTCACAGCGCCGGCGGCATGACGGTCTGGACGACGAGCCAGGGAGCGTACGCGGCCCGCACCGTGATCGCGGAGCTGCTCCGCCTGGAGTACCACCGCGTGCGCGTCATCAAGGTGCCGATGGGTGGCTCGTTCGGCGGCAAGACCGAGTACATCATCGAGCCCGTGGCCGCCTTCCTCGCGCACGAGACGCACCGCGCCGTCAAGCTGCTCCTCGACCGCGAGGAGTGCATGATCGCCACCATGGTCCGGCCGGCCACCTGGACGACGATCCGGACCGCTTGCACGCCTGACGGCGAGCTGCTCGACTTCGAAGCCGCCTCGACGCTGGACGCGGGCGCCTACGCCTCGAGCACCCCGGACTACTCCATTCACATGTGCAAGAAGGTGACGAAGGTCTACCGCACGCCGCACTACCGGCACCTGAGCCGCGCCGTGCTTACGAACACCCCGGTCGGGGGCGCCGCCCGCGGCTGGGGCGCGCCGGAGATCGCGGCGGCAACGGAGATCCACATGGACCGGGTGGCGGCCGCCCTGCGGCTCGACCCGGTCGAGCTGCGCCTCAAGAACATGGTCGAGCCCTTCGACACCGACCTCGTCACCGGCCTTCCGCTCGGCGACGCACGCGTGCGCGAGTGCCTCGAGCGCGGCGCCGTGGCCTTCGATTGGGCCGCGCGCCGGGCCCGCCCCGCGGGGCGGGGCCGCCTCCGGCGCGGTGTCGGCGTCGCCGCCGGCGCGCACAAGAACGGCATGTTCGGCGCCTTCCCCGAGGCGAGCAACATGTCGCTCAAGATGAACGAGGACGGCACCTTCGAGCTCAACGCCAGCCTGCACGAAGTCGGCTGTGGCGTCGTGACGACGATGAAGGTCATCGTCGCCGAGGTGCTCGGCGTGCACCCCGACCGTATCGCCGCCGGCGAGGCCGACACGGCGACGACGCCGTTCGACTACGGGACCTACGGCAGCCGCGTCACCTACGTGTGCGGCGAGTGCGCGCGCTTGACTGCCGAGAAGGTCAAAGGGCGCCTCCTCCAGGCGGCCGCCGAGCTGCTCAAGGAGCCGGTCGTGCATCTGTACGCACGCGACGGCGCCGTGCGCGTCCGGCACGACGCGGAGCGCGCGATCGCCTACCGGGACCTCGCGCGCCTCAGCCAGATGCGGGACGTGCCGTCGATCGCCGCATCGGTGTCGTACCACGCGGTCTCCAACCCGGCCTCCTACTCGGTGCAGTTCGCCGAGGTCGAGGTCGACTGCGCGACCGGCCTCACCGCGGTCACCGACTTCCTCGCCGTTGCCGACGTGGGGCGCGCCATCAACCGGGGCATGGTCGAGGCACAGTATCAAGGAGCGGTGCAGATGGGCATCGGCTACGCCCTCTACGAGCACCTCGAAGTAGACGAGCGCGGTCGCAGCGGCATCGACGGCTTCAAGAACTACCACATCGTGAACGCCCCCGACATGCCCGACGTGCAGGTGCTGCTCGTCGAGCACGAGGGCGACGACGGGCCGTTCGGCGCCAAGAGCGTCGGCGAGATCGCCACGGTGCCCACCGCCCCGGCGATCGTCAACGCCGTCAACAACGCGTTGGGCACGGGACTCTCCGACCTGCCGCTGATTCCCGAGCGCATCATCGCCGCGCTTCACGGTGAGGAGGTGACGGCATGCAGCTCCTGCTGACCGTCAATGGAATGGCGTACGAGGTGGAGGCCCGCCCGACTGCGCGGCTCCTCGACGTCCTGCGTGACCAGCTGGGGCTGACCGGCACCAAGGAGGGTTGCGCCGAGGGCGAATGCGGCGCCTGCACGGTGATCGTCGACGGCAAGGCCGTGAACTCCTGCGTCATGCTCGTCGTGCAGGCGCGCGGCAAGGAGGTCCTCACGGTAGAGGGCCTCGCGCAGGACGGCCAGCTCGATCTGCTCCAGCAGAAGTTCGTCGAGTACGGCGCCGTCCAGTGCGGCTACTGCACGCCGGGCATGCTCATGTCGGCCAAGGCGCTGCTTATGACGAACCCGGTGCCGTCCGATCAGGACATCCGCATCGCGCTCGCCGGCAACCTGTGCCGCTGCACCGGGTACTCGGCGATCGTCGCCGCGGTGAAGGCGGCGAGCGGCCAGGACGCGACGCCGGCGATGGTGCTGCCGGGTGAGGCCGAAGAGCTCGCCGTCGAAGTGGCGACCGACCCGGAGACGCTGGCCGCGGCCTGCGAGATCGCGCAGGCCGGCACGGACGCACCCCTGGGCGCTCCGTGTGACGGCGCGGGCCCGGCGCCTGCCGGACCGGCAGCGCCCGGCACTCCCGAAGGGGGTGAGTGACATGGCGCCGACCGAGGTCGTGATACCGGTGGGCGTCGACGAACTGGTCGCGGCTCTCGCCCAGGCGACGCCGAAGACCCGGCTGCTCGCCGGTGGCACCGACCTGGTGCGCGCCCTACGCGAGCCCGGCGCCGACCCGGACGTGATCATCGACCTCACCGGGATGGCCGATCTCTCGTACGTGCGCCTCGATGGAGAGATGCTGCGAGTCGGCGCGACGACCACGTTCACCGAGCTTCAGGGCGACCCGCTCGTGCGCGAGCACGCCCTGTGTCTCGGTCTCGCCGCCGCGCAGGTCGGCTCCGTGCAGATCCGCAACGTCGGCACGATCGGCGGCAACATCGCCAATGCGTCGCCCTGCGCCGACAGCGCGACCGCGCTCACGGCCCTCGGCGCCGCGGTCTCCACCGTGAACGGCGCCGGCGACGTCCGCACCCGCCCCATCGCCGAGGTCCTCCTCGGCCCCAACCGAACGGTCCTCGCCCACGACGAGGCGATCACTGAGTTCTCCTTCGCCGCGCTCGGGCGGGAGCACCGGTCCGCCTACGCCAAGATCGGCTCCCGCACCGCGGTGAGCGTCGCGCGTCTGAGCGCCGCCCTGGTCGTCCGCTTGGACGCGGCCGCCGGGACGCTCGCCGACGTGCGCGTCGCGCTCGGCGCGGTGGGCGGAACGGCCTTCCGCGCCGTCGCCCTCGAGCAGGCTTTGGAGGGGCGGCCGGCGGACGAGGAGTCGGCGCGGCTGTTCGCGGAGGGCTGCGTGGCGGCCGTACAGGATTCCATCCCCGGCCGCTACTCGCTGCCCTACAAGCAGCACGCCGCGGTCGGACTGGCCTACGACGCGTGGAACGGGCTGGCGCTGATCAGCCCGCCGTGCGAGCCCGCCTGGGATTGACCGGCCTACGCGATCAGGGGTTGGACGCCGGCGCCGGCGCCTCGTCCTTGACCTGCAACGCGAGGAGCTCGTCGGGCGGGATGTGGCACTTGTAGCGGTGCCCGCTGGCCGACTCCTGGAACGGCGGTTCCTGCTCCCGGCAGATGTCGCCGAGGAGGCGGTGGCAGCGCGTGTGGAAGCGGCAGCCGGACGGCGGGTCGCTGAGGCTCGGCATGGTGCCGCGCAGGGCGATGCGGCGGCGCGGGCTGTCGAAGTCGAGCTTGGGGATCGAGGAGAGCAGAGCCTCGGTGTACGGGTGGTGCGGCGGGTTGAAGACCTCGTCGGCGGCGCCGACCTCGATGAGCTCGGCGAGGTACATGACGCCGATGCGGTCGGAGATGTAGCGCACCACGGCGAGGTCGTGCGAGATGAAGACGTAGGAGACCTTCTCGTTGGTCTGCAGCTCGACGAGCAGGTTGAGGATGCTGGCCTGCACCGACACGTCGAGGGCGGAGGCGGGCTCGTCGCAGATCACCAGCGTCGGGTCGCCGGCGAAGGCGCGGGCGATGGCGACGCGCTGCTTCTGGCCGCCCGAGAGCTCGGTCGGCCTCTGCATGAGGAAGCGCGGCTCGACGCGCACGTCGGCCGAGAGCTTGTCGACCTTGGCACGCACCGAGCCCGCCTTGCCGCCGCCGAGCTTGCGCACGGCGCGCGTGAGGATGGCTCGCGTGCTCCACGCCGGGTTGAGCGTGGAGTCGGGGTTCTGGAAGACCATCTGGATGGCGCGCAGGGCGTCCTGCGAGCGGCGCGCGGCGGTGGGTCGCAGCTCCCCGGCCTCGAACGTGATGGTGCCGGCGTCCGGCGCCAGGAGGCCGGTCACGCACTTGGCCAACGTCGTCTTGCCGCTGCCCGACTCGCCGACGAGGCCGAAGGTCTCGCCCTTGCGCAGATCGAGGGACACGTCGGCGACGGCGGTGAGCTTCTTCTTGCCGTCCTTGAAGGTGCGGCGCACGGTGTCGATCTCGAGCACGTTGCCCTCGTCACCGCCGCGCGCCTCGAGGCTCGTGGCGAGCACCGGCGTCATGTGCGGCATCTCGGCGACCTCGGCCGAGAAGTAGCAGCGCACGTGGCGCGTGCCCTCGCCGACGGGGTTGGCGTGGTGCGGCGAGTAGGCCGCCGGATCCGGCGGCCTACTCGCCGCCTCGACCGCCGCCCTGGAGCCGCCGTCACCGGGCCAGGCGAAGAGGTCCGGCTCGTGCTGCCGGCAGACGGGCTTGGCCATCGGGCACCGCGCCGAGTACACGCAGCCCTCGAGCGGTTCGCCGAGGGCCGGCAGCGTGCCGGGGATCGTCTGCAGCGCCGCGTCGGTCTTGTTCATGCCGAAGCGCGGCACGCAGCGCAGCAGGCCCATGGTGTACGGGTGGCGCGGGTCGGTGAAGACGTCGCGCGCCGAGCCCTCCTCGACGAGGCGACCGGCGTAGAGCACGCCGACGCGCTCGCAGAGGCGCGCCACCAGGCCGAGGTTGTGGGTGATGAGGAGGATGGCGGCGTTGATGCGCCCGCGCAGCTCCTCGATCAGGTCGAGGATCTCGGCCTCGACGGTGGCGTCGAGGCCGGTCGTCGGCTCGTCGAGGATCAGCAGGTGCGGGTTGACGGCCAGCGCCATGGCGATGACGACGCGCTGCTGCTGGCCGCCGGAGAGCTCGAAGGGGTAGCGGCGCAGTGTCGCGTCGGGGTCGGGGATCGCGACCCGGCGCAGGCTCTCGCAAGCCCGCTCGAGCGCCTCGGACTTGCCCAGGCCCTCGTGGTAGTGGAACACCTCGGCGAGTTGGTCGCCGATGCGCATCGCCGGGCTCAGGGCGGTGGCGGGGTCCTGGTAGACCATGGAGATCTTGCCGCCGCGCCACTTGCGCAGCGCCTCCTCGCTCAGCGTGCTCACGTCCTGCCCGTCGACCGCCACGCTGCCGGCGTCGATGGTGCCGTTGGCGGCGAGGTAGCGCATCGCCGCCATGGCCAGTGTGGTCTTGCCGCAGCCGGACTCGCCGACGAGGCCGTAGGCCTGGCCCCTCTCGATGTGCATCGTCACACCCTTGAGCACGCGCAGGTCGCGGCCGCGGCGGTGGAAGGTGACCTCGAGGTCGCGAACGTCGAGGGCGGCGGCCTCGGCCGGGGCGGCGCTGGGGGGCTGTTCGACCGTGCTCACTTGGAGAACACCCTCCCGAGACCGTCGGTGATGAGGTTGACGCCCACGACCAGGGAGGCGAGGGCGGCGGCGGCGAACAGCGACGACCACGGGGCGATCTGCAGGAAGACGCGCTGCGTCGAGATGGTGAGGCCCCAGTCGGGCGACGGCGGCGCGAGGCCGAAGCCGAGGAACGAGAGCGTGGCCGCCGTGAAGACGGCATAGCCGAGACGGACCGTGCCCTCGACGATGAGCGGCTCCTTGATGTTGGGCAGGATCTCGCGTGACATGACGAAGGCCGAGCGCTCGCCGCGCAGACGCGCCGCCATGACGTACTCGCGCTCGCGCTCGCCGATGACCGCCGAGCGCACGGTGCGGCTGATCACCGGGGTGAACAACGCCCCGATGGTGATGATGATGATCGACAGTCCCTTGCCCAGCAGCGAGAGGATCAGGATCGAGGTGATGATGATCGGCAGCGCCAGCAGCACGTCGACGAGGCGCATGATGATCTCGTCGGTCAGCCCCCGGTAGAAACCGGAGACGAGGCCGATGATGCCGCCCCAGAGCAGGGCGAGCGCCGTGGCCAGCGGCGCGATGATCAGCACCGTGCGCGCGCCGGCCATGGTGCGGGCGAAGACGTCGCGCCCGAGGTCGTCGGTGCCGAACCAGTGCTCCGCGCTCGGCGGCTGGAGCGAGGCGAACGCGTCCTGGGCCGTGGGGCTCTGCGTGAAGGAGGTCGAGAAGAGGGCCATGAAGACCCAGAAGAGGACGATGATGAGGCCGGTCATGAAGGTCGGGCTGCGCAGCAGCGCGTGCATCAGGTAGCGTCGCTGGCGCCGCTGCTCGCGGGCGGCGGCCTCGTCGGCCTGGAGCTCGCCCCCCTGGCGACCCACCTCGCCGTCGGCCAGGGCCCCGATGACGTCGGGGTCGGGTTCGCGCAGGTCGGCCGGGCGTACATCCACCGTCAGCCCCCCATCCGGATGCGCGGGCTCAGCAGCGCCACGACGATGTCGGCGATGAGGTTGGAGATCATGTAGATGATCGCCACCATGAGGACCGAGGCCTCGAGCAGCGGGATGTCGTTGCGCTTGGCGGCCTCGACCATGAGCTGGCCGATGCCCGGGTAGGCGAACAGCACCTCGACGACCACGAGGCCGCCGATGAGCCAGCCAACCTGGCTGCCGATCACGGTGACCGTGGGGACCATGGCGTTGCGCAGCACGTGGCCGCCGATCACCCTGCGGCGCGGCAGCCCCTTGAGGACCGCGGTGCGGATGTACGGCATGGCCAGCACCTGCACCGTACCCACGCGGGCCATGCGCGCGATGTAGCCCAACTCGAGGAACATCAGCGGGATGGCGGGCAGGATGAGGTAGTAGAAGCGGCTCACGAAGGGCGAGCCGTCGGGGGGCATGGCGTTGACCGGCAGCCACTTGAGCCACACCGCGAACACGTACAGCAGGACGACGCCGCTCACGAACTCGGGGATGACGGTCATCGACAGCGTGGAGACGGTGATGCCGCGGTCGAGGAAGCTGTCGCGCCGCAAGCCCGCGAACACGCCGAGGGCGATGGACGTGGGCACGATGAGCACCAGGGCGAAGCCCGCCAGCAGGAGCGAGTTGCCGAGGGCGCGCATGACCAGCGGGAGCACGGCATCCTTGTAGAGGAGCGAATTGCCCCAGTCGCCGGTGACGAAGCCGCTCGCCCAATCCGCGTAGCGCTCGACGAGCGGCTGGTCGGCACCCAGCTTCTGCGTTGAGCAGGTCGACCTGTTCTTGCGTGGCGTAGGGCCCCAGGATGGAGCGCCCCACGTCGCCGGGCAGCACCTCGGCGAGCGCGAAGATGAGCATCGACGCCAGGATCAGCGTCGGCACCATCAGGAGCAGTCGCCGCCCTATGAGGCGCAGCATCCCGGGGACCCTACGTCAGCCCGTTGTCAGTCGTCGGTCGTCAGCCTCAGGCGGTCATGAAGGCTTGGCTCAGGTCGCAGTAGAACGAGCCCGGGGCCCTGGATGCCGTACACGTTCTTCTTCTGCGTGCGGAGCTGGGTGATGTAGAAGGCCAGGAGGATCGGCGTGTCGTCCTGCTGGATGCTCGAGAGCTGGGCGGCGATGTCCGATGCGCGACGCCTCGTCGGCCGTCGACTGGTACTGGTCGAAGAGGCCCACCCACTCGGGGTTGTTCCAGTGCGACGAGCTCCAGACGGCGTCGGGCAGGAGCATGGCCGCGGCGTAGATGCCGGGCGCCGGGCGGCTGCCCCACTCGGTGATCGTCATCGCCGCGTTGATCCACGGCGTCGTGCCGTAGTAGTCGGCGTCGTCGCCGGCGTAGTAGGCCTCGTAGCTCAGCTGGTCGAGCTTGACGTTGATGCCGGCCGGCTTGCACTGCTCCTGGATGAGCTGCGCGTACTGCGGGTTCTCGAGGTACTTGGCGTGGGTCAGCGTGATGTCGAGGCCGTCGGGGTAGCCGGCCTCGGAGAGCAGCTGCTTGGCCATGTCGTAGTCCTGGGCGCGCGGTCCGTCGGGCAAGGCCGGGCTGCCGGGGAACACCGTCGGCTCCCAGAAGGTGTCGTGGCCGAGGTTGCTGCGGCCGTCGTAGAGCGCCTGGTTGATGGCCTCGCGGTCGAGGCAGTAGGCGACCGCCTGGCGGAGAGCGCTTGTTGTCCTTCCACGGCTCGACGTTCATGTTGAACGCGACCTCGCGGATGCCGGTGCCCGGGTAGATGTCGACGCGCAGGTTGGGATCGCCGAACAGCGCCTGGGCGCCCTGGAAGACGGTCTGCGGCTGGACGTCGACGGCGCCGGACTGCAGCTGCAGGTTCTGGGCCGAGTTGTCCTCGACCATGGTGTACTCCATGCCGTCCAGGTAGGGCAGCTGGCGGCCCTGGGCGTCCTTGCCCCAGTAGGTCGGGTTCTTGACGAACGTCGGCCTTCTGCTTGGTCACGTAGTCCTGGAGCATGAAGGGGCCGGTGCCGACCGGGCTCGTTGACGATGTCGCCCTTGTAGTTGCGCGACAGGATGGCGGTGTTGTAGTTGCCCGAGGACACCATGAACGGGAAGTCGGCGTACGGCTTGTCGAGGGTGAACTCGACCGTGTACTGGTCGACGGCCTTGGTCCCGCCGGGCGAGAGGACGCCGCTCAACTGCGAGAGGCGCGCCCGAGCCGTTGTCCGGGTCGAGGACGCGCTCGATGCTCGTGACCACGTCTTCGGCCTCGAAGGGGCTGCCGTCGTTGAACGTGACGCCCTGGCGCAGGTTGAACGTCCACACGTCGCCCGTCTCGCTGGGCGTCCAGCTCTCGGCGAGCTTGGGCTTGAGCGCGTTGTCGTTGTCGAGGTCGATCAGGTACTCGAGGAACTGGTCGACGAGGACGATGCCGCCCTGGTCGTAGATGGTGAGCGGGTCGGGGTCGGTGATCGGCGCCGGGCCGATGAGCTTGACGGTGCCGCCCATGACCGGGCTCGGGCAGGCCGGTCGCTCCGCCGGTCGGCTCCTCTTCGCTCTCGCCGCAGGCCGCCAGCATCTGTCCGGCGACGGTGGCGGAGAGGCCGAACACGGAGGCGCGCACCAGCAGCTGGCGGCGCGTCATGTGCCCCTTCTTGCACTGCTCGACGAGGTGCTCGGCGTACTCCCTGCGGTACTGATCGCTGGTCATGTGTACTCTCCCTTGGCGCGCGCGTGAGCGGCGGTGCGGGCGGTCGCGGCGCCCCACGCCGGCTGCCGCCCCTGACGACACATTTGGGGCACCATACAACCTTCAACGCCGCAGGGCAAGAGCGATTGACCGGTTAGTTAGCAGAATCTTCACGCGGCTTCACGCGAAGATTCGATACAGCAACAGTCAGCCAGCATCAAATGCTGGCGACAGGCGACACATTGTGATGGATATGCGACCCGGCTGCGCGTTCCCGAGAGACCGGACCGCAGAGCCCGCGTTGGTATGTACCAACGCGGGCTATGGTACGCTTGCGACGCCCGGCCGGCAAGACCCGCGGCGTTGCGTGCGTCGGCCACGGCCCGGGTCGCGTTGCGCGGGGGGTGGTGAGCTTGGGGAGTGAGCGACGCCGGGCGGCCCGGTCGAGTCCACTGTACTCGTGGGTCGCGTCGCTGCTGCGCGACGAGATCGAGGCCGGGCGCCTCGACCCTCACGGGTCGGTGCCGTCCGAGCGTGCCCTCAGCGAGCGCTACAAGGTCAGCCGCATGACCGCGAGGCATGCCCTCGAGACCCTGGCGCACGAAGGCTACGTCTACCGCAGCCCCCGCCGCGGCACCTTCGTCGCCGAGCCCAGGCTGCGCTTCAGCGTCGGCAGCTTCACGCGGGTCATGAGCGATACCGACAGCACGCCGGGCACGAAGGTGCTGGCGGCCACCACGCTCGACCCGGACCCCGTCATGGCGGCGCTGCTCGGCATCCCCTCCGGCGGCCGCGTGCACCTGCTGCGGCGCCTGCGGACGGCGAAGGGCGCAGCCGGTCGCGATCGAGAACATCCATCTGTCGGCGGCGCGCTTCCCGGACCTCCTCGAGCACGACCTCACCGGGTCGCTCTGGGAGCTCCTGCGCGCCCGCTACGACGTCCATCCGGTCAGGGCCGACGCCCGGGTCGTGGCCGTGACCCTCGATCGCTTCGAGGCCGAGGCTTTGGGCGTGGCGCCGGGCAGCGTCGCGATCGTCCTGTCGCGCACGGTCTTCGACGCCGAGGGCGGCGTCGTGGAGCTGGCCCGCGACGTCTATCGCGGCGACCGCGCGGAGTTCTCCGTGTCCGCGCCGGTGGACGGCGGCGCGGCCTGACCGCGCCTGCCCGCGGCCGGCCGTCAGAAGATCCGCGCGCCCTGCCGCACGAGCGCCGCCTGCACGCGGGCGACGTCCACGCCACCGGTGGTCACGCCGTCCCTGAGCGACACCGCGGCGGCCACGCCGGCGGCCTGCCCGGTCACCGCGCAGCACACCTGGCTGCGCGTCGCCGCGTGCGCGACCTTGTCGCCGGCGACGCAGCGCCCCGCGACCAGCAGGTTGTCGACGTCGTGCGGGACGAGGATCCCGTACGGCACCTGGAAGTAGCGTCCGGTGGTCGGCAGCACGAGCAGCCCGTAGCCGTCGATGAACTCGGGGAAGATGCCGATCGAGTCGGCGAACCGTGCCTCGCCGGTGACCTCGGCGGCGGTGAGCTCGTGGCGCCCGGCGATCTTGCGCGAGTCGCGGGCGCCGGCCGCCATGCCGAAGTTGCGCAGGCGCGCCTCCTCGAAGCCGGGCGCGAAGCGTCGCAGGGCCTCGAGGGCCAGCAGCGCCCGGCGGCGGCCCTCGATCTCGGCCCGCGTCAGGTCGCGCACGTCGGTGCTGTCGCAGCGGGCGATGTAGACCATGTTGAGGCACGGTCGCCTCGCCGGCCGCGGTGAGGCGTCCCCAGGTGCCGCCGATGCCCTTGACGTCGTCGGGGATGAGGCCGGCCTCGCGGGCGCGGTCGAAGGGCTCCTGGAGGTACGGGCTGAAGAGCGCGTCCTCCTTGCCCGTCGTCTCGACCTGCCAGCGGCTGCGCCAGTCCCCGTAGGTGGGACTCGGGTCGGCGACGTAGTCGAGGAACCGCCGCCGGTCGACGCCGGCGCACGAGAACATGACGGTGACGCCCATCCTCTCGCCGGCGGGGGTCATGTGACAGGGGGCCCCGGCGCGCGCCGCGATGTCGGCATCGCCGGTGGCGTCGATCACGCGGCGCGCGAGGATCGCCTGCCGGCCCGACTTGCTCTCCGTCACGACGCCGGTGACGAGACCGTCGTCGACGAGGGGCGCGACGGCGAGGCAGTGCAGGAGCGGCTCGACGCCGGCCTCGCGGACGAGCTCGTCGGCGACGTGCTTGAAGAGCTCGGTGTCGAGGGCCTCGCTGCAGGACTGGGACTCCGGCTCGGTCGCGCCCATGGCGGCGGCGCGCCGCTCGAACTCGATGCCGATGCCCTCGCTGTCGACCGTGCCCTCGTGCCTGTACCAGGCGATGGTCTCCACTCCGGTCTGAGTGATGAGGCCGCCGAAGCACCCGTAGCGGTCGAGCAGGATCGTCCGCGCTCCCTCTCGCGCCGCCGCGATGGCGGCGGCGAGGCCGCCGGGACCGCTGCCCACGACGAGGACCTCGGTCTCGGCGAGGACGGGGATGCTCCTCGCCGGCTCTGCGATCTGCTTCATTCGACCTCCCGGGGCACCGGCGGCGCTCCTCGTCGTCGGCGCCTCTCGTCGCGCGCGAAGCGCCGATGCCCGCTCGTGGTGTGGCGGGTCCGTGGGGCGCGCCCGCCGGAGGGCCACCGGCACGGCGTCCCCGCACCGCCCCGCCGCCGGCGCTCCCATGTCGGCCGGCGACCCCGATCGACGTTTGACAAGAGCATAGCGCAGGGTTCATGGTACATACCAGTTCGCGTGGTACATACCAGAGACCGACTGCCACGCGTGGCGAAGGAGCGTGTCGATGAGCGACGAGACCGGGACTCACTCCGCGGGACGGCGTACGGAGCCGAGCGGCGCGATCCCCGCCGGCGAGGGCGCCATGGTCGCGGCGCCCGCGCTGCAGGAGCGCCGGCGCGCCCTCGAGCGCTTGGCCGCCGACACCTTCGACGTGCTCGTCGTCGGCGGCGGCGTGACCGGCTGCGGCGCCGCCCTCGATGCCGCGACCCGCGGCCTCTCCGTGGCCCTCGTCGAGAAGCGCGACTTCGCCGCCGGCACCTCGAGCCGCTCGAGCAAGCTGATCCACGGGGGGCTCCGCTACCTGGAGCGGCTCGACCTCGGGCTGGTGAGGGAGGCGCTCCACGAGCGCCGGCTGCTCGTCGAGAAGCTCGCCCCGCACATGGTCCACCCGACGCCCTTCCTCCTCCCCCTGCAGCACGGGCTCCGCGACCGCCTCTACATGGGCTCGGGACTCCTGCTCTACGACACCCTCGCCGGACGCCGGCCGGCCATGCCGCGCCACCGTCACCTCTCGCACGCCGCCTGCCTGCGCGCCGTCCCCTCGCTCCGCGACGACGCCCTCACCGGCGGCATCCGCTATCACGACGCCCAGGTCGACGACGCGCGCTTCTCGGTGATGCTGGCGCGCACGGCGATGGCCCAGGGCGCCGTCTGCGCCCCCGCCGTCGAGGTCGTCGGCTTCCTGCACGAGGGCGACAGGGTCGCCGGCGTGCGCGCCCGCGACCTCGAGGCGGGCGACGAATTCGAGGTGCGCGCCCGCACGGTCGTCAACGCGACCGGCGTGTGGACGACGCACATGGAGCGTCTGGCCGGCGTCGAGTCGCCGCTGGTCGTGCGGCCGTCGAAGGGCGTGCACGTCGTCGTGCCCAAGGCGCGCATCGACTCCGAGTACGCGCTCATCATCCCCACCGAGAAGAGCGTCCTGTTCGTGCTGCCCTGGGGTGACCAGTGGATCATCGGGACGACCGACACCGACTGGCAGTTCGGCCTCGAGCACCCCTCGGCCACGCGCACCGACATCCAGTACCTGCTCGACCACGTCAACGCCGTCCTCGCCGACCCGCTCACGTTCGACGACATCATCGCCGTCTACGTCGGCCTGCGGCCGCTGCTCGGCGGAGGCGAGGACGACACGGCCAAGGTGTCGCGCGAGCACGCCGTGCGGCGCAGCGCGCCGGGGCTGGTGAGCGTCGCCGGCGGCAAGTACACGACCTACCGGCTGATGGCGCGCGACGCGGTCGACGCGGCGGTCGCCGACCTGGCCTTCACGGTGGACGCCACGCGCACCGCCGACACGCCGCTCCTCGGCGCGGTGGGTGCCGCGGGCGCCGAGGAGCGCCTGAGAGCGCACCCCGCCGCCGCGCTGCTGGGGCCGGGACACCTGCGGCACCTGGTGCGGCGCTACGGGGCCCTGGCGGCGACGGTCCTCGACCTGGTGGCCGCCGAGCCGCACCTGGCGATGCCGCTGCCGGGGGCCGAGCGGTACGTGTCCGCCGAAGCCGCCTACGCCGCGCTGCACGAGAGCGCGCTGCACATCGACGACGTGCTGACGCGGCGCACGCACATCGCCTTCGAGGCGGCCGACCGCGGCCGCGAGGCGGCCGCGCACGTGGCCGCCCTCATGGCTCCGGCGCTGGGCTGGGACGAGGCCGCCGTCGAGCGCGAGGTCGCCCACTACGAGGCGCGTCTCGACGCCGAGGCCGCCGCCCAGTCGATGCTCGACGACGCCGCCTCGGACGCGGCGCGGTCGCCGGTCCGTGACCTGCGGTTGTCGGCGGCCGATCGTCGCGCCCGCCCGGACACGGCGCGCCGGACGCCGCGTCCACGGACGCCCATCCACTACCATAGGAGCCGGCCCGTCGGCGACGGCCGCGACACCGACCACGGAGGACCGCAGACCATGACCCAGAGCGAAGCAGGCCCGGCACCGGGCGCGCCCTTCACCTCGTTCACGCCCCCCGCCCGCATCCTCATGGGGCCGGGCCCTTCGGACGTCCACGCGCGCGTGCTCGACGCCATGGCGCGGCCGACCATCGGCCACCTCGACCCGGCCTTCGTCGGCATGATGGACGAACTCAAGGAGCTCCTGCGCTACACCTTCCAGACCGCGAACGAGGTCACCTTCCCCGTCTCCGGCCCCGGCTCGGTCGGCATGGAGACCTGCTTCGTCAACCTCGTCGAGCCCGGCGACACCGTCGTCGTCTGCCGCAACGGGGTGTTCGGCGCACGGATGCTCGAGAACGTACGGCGCTGCGGTGGCGTGCCCGTCGTCGTCGACGACGACTGGGGCACGCCGGTGTCCGTCGACAAGGTCGAGGCCGCCCTCCGCGAGCACCCCGAGGCGCGCCTCGTCGCCTTCGTCCAGGCCGAGACCTCGACCGGCGCACACACCGACCCGGCTCCGCTCGTCGAGCTCGCACACGCGCACGACTGCCTCGCCATCGTCGACACGGTGACCGCCGTGGGCGGGGTGCCGGTCAAGGTCGACGAGTGGGAGATCGACGCCGTCTACGCGGGTAGCCAGAAGTGCCTCTCCTGCCCGCCGGGACTCTCGCCGGTGAGCTTCAACCAGCGCGCCGTCGCGAGGGTGAAGGCGCGCAAGGCCCCCTGCCAGAGCTGGTTCATGGACCTCGGCCTGCAGCTCGGCTACTGGTCGTCGGGCGCGCGGACCTACCATCACACCGCGCCGGTCAACGCGCTCTACGGGCTGCACGAGGCCCTGCTCATGCTGCGTGAGGAGGGCCTCGAGGCGGCCTGGGAGCGGCACCGGCGCAACCACGCCGCGCTCGCCGCGGGCCTCGGGGAGCTCGGCCTCTCCCTGCTCGTCGCCGAGGAGCACCGCCTGCCGCAGCTCAACATGGTCGTCGTCCCCGACGGCGTCGACGAGGCCGCGGTGCGCGCACATCTGCTCAGCGAGTCCGGCATCGAGATCGGCGCCGGCCTCGGCGTGCTGGCCGGCAGGGTGTGGCGCGTCGGCCTCATGGGTTACGCGAGCCGTGAGGAGAACGTGACCGCGTGCCTCGAGGCGCTCGGCGCGGCGCTCGCGGCGCAGGGCTGGAGGGGCTGAGCCTCAGCCCGCCGTGGCCGGCGGGATCAGCACGAGCTTGCCGACGTGCTGCTTCTCGAGGAAGTCGCGCTGCGCGTCGGCGATCCGCGCCAGCGGGTAGGTCGCGGCGACCACCGGGCGGATCTCGCCGCGCTCGATCGCGGCCACGACGGCCGGGAAGACCGGCTGGTCCCACGCCGTGCAGCCGATGACCGTCAGGTCGTTCAGGTACAGCGTGCGCTTGTCGAACGTCACGAGTGGGCCGGCGATGGCGCCCGACGTGACGTACCGTCCGCCCCGGCGCAGGGCCCCCAGCAGCCCGGCGAAGGCCGGCCCGCCGACGTTGTCGACCACGACGTCGACCGGGGCGCCGACGCTGTCGGCGATGTCGTCCCGGCCGCCGATGACCAGGTCGGCGCCGAGGGCGGCGACCTGCGCGGCCTTGGCCGGCCGGGCCACCGCGGTCACGACGGCGCCGCGTCGCTTCGCCAGCTGGACGGCGGCCGAGCCGACGCCGCCGGAGGCGCCGGTGACGAGCACGTGCTCGCCCTCGGCCACGCCGGCCCGCCCCAGCATGTTCTCGGCCGTGCCGTAGGCGCAGGGGATCGCGCCGAGCTCGGCGTCGCTCCAGTCGCAGTCCACCGGGAAGACCTCCGACGCCGGCACGCGCACGTACTCGGCGAAGGCGCCGTCGAAGTCGGAGCCCATCCAGACGGTCTCCATCGAGCCGAAGCCCTCAGGGCCGCATGCAGGGCCGCACGAGGACGCGACGCCCGAGGGCGCTCCAGTCGCCGCCGGGCCCGACCTCGACCACTTGCCCGCAGCAGTCGGTCCCCTGGATGAAGGGGAAGGGGGTCGGGGCGCTCCAGCCGCCGTCTTCCCTCGCCGTCGCGCGCACCTCCTCCGCCGCGGCCGTGGCCTCCGTGCTCCCGCCGACGCCGGCGGAGTACCAGCCGAGGCGCGTGTTGATCTCGGTGGTGTTGACCCCGGCCGCGAGCACCCGCAGGAGCATCTCGCCCGTCGCCGGGACGGGACGCGGCACGGCGCGGTAGTCGAGCCGGTCGAGGCCGCCGTTGCCGGTGGTCACGACGGCCATCATGCGCGGCTCGTCGCCGATGAGCTCGAAGCGCGCGGGATCGACGACGGTCTGCCGGCGGATGGCGTCGTCAGTCGCCACGAGATCCCCTCTCGGGTGCGCCCGTCGGAGCACGACGCTCGGCGATCCGCCCGGGGACGTCGTCGTCAAGCCGGGCCCCCGTCGCGCAGCCCCTCGAGTGAGAGCCGGCGCAGCGTGGCGTCGGTCGGGACGCCCTCCGCGTCCCAGCCGCGCAGCGCGTAGTACTCGTCGAGAGCCTGCTCGAAGGCGCCGCCGCCGATGACCTTGCCGGCGGCGCCGCCATCGGGGTGGGGCGTCCCGAGGATGCGCGCCGGCAGACGGTCGTCGGCGCGGCTCAGGCCCTCGCGCAGGTTCAGCAGGCGGCCGAGGTTCCAGATGCGCGCCCCGATGGTCATCAGCTCCACAGCCGTCGTCTCGCGGCCCCAGAGGTGCCGGAAGTGAGCGCCGAGGAAGTCGGCGTCGAGGGCCATGTTGGCGCACCAGACGCCCGTCCAGGCGACGGAGGTGAAGTCCTGCTGGTCGACGACGAGCCGGGCTCGCCCGGCCAGGGAGTCGGCGGCGGCCGCCCCGCCGAGGATGTCGTCACCGGCGGTGAAGGCGCGCATGTGACAGGCGCCGCGGTCGGAGGTCGCGTAGGCCAGGCCCATGCCGAAAGTGCCGCGGGGGTCGTAGGACGGCATCTCCAGGCCCTTGACCTCGGCGGCGAGGTCGGGCCGGCCCTTCAGGGCGGCGAGGGCGCGGGCGCCGAGCGCCAGCTCGGCGCCATACCCCTCGCCCGAGGCGATGAGCCGCGGCGCCTCGAGGTAGCCGGTCGTGTCGCCGAAGGCGAGGCCGTAGTCGGCCGCGCCGCAGGCGCAGAGGTCCATCGCGAGGCCGACGACGGCTCCCGTGGAGATCGTGTCGAGACCGAGCTCGTCGCAGGCCTGTTGAAGGCGGCGACGGCGGCGAGGTCGTCGATGCCGCAGTCGGCGCCGCAGAGGCCGAGGGTCTCGAACTCGGGGCCCTCGCACACGTAGTCCCCGAAGCTGTGCACCTGGCGGCAGGCGAGCGGGCACTGCGTGCAGGCGCGGATCTTGGTGCGGACCCGGAGCAGGGCCTCGGAGTCGATCCTCCCGCTGCCGGTGAAGGTGCCGGTGCGCCAGTTGCGTGTCGGCAGGGCGCCGGCGGCGCTCACCGCGTCGAGGATGGCGGGGGTGCCTTCCTCCCACGTCCAAGCGTTGTCGGGGGTGAGGACGGCGTCGTGCTGGAGGCGCAGCATGTCGGCCGCGAAGGCGGCCGCGTCGCCGACCGCGACGGCGCCGTGGCCGCGGACGACGACGGCCTTGAGGTTCTTGCTCCCCATGACCGCCCCGGCGCCGCCGCGGCCGGCCTTGTGGAACTGGTCGGTGGACAGGCAGGCGTAGGGCACGAGCCGCTCACCGGCGGGCCCGGCCGAGAGGACCTTGTGGCGCGGGCCGAAACGCTCGCGCACGAGCGCCTCGAGCGCCGAGGTCTCGAGGCCCCAGTACTGTCCTGCCGCCGGGACGAACTGCACCGCTGCGTCCTCGATGAGCACGAGCACGGGCTCGGGGGCGCGACCGGTGATCAGGACGACGTCGTAGCCGGCGAACTTGAGCTCGGGGGCGAAGGAGCCGCCCACGTACGAGTCGAGCAGCGTGCCGGTCGCCGGGCTCTTGCACCCCACGGCGAGGCGCGAGCAGGTGGCGGCGGCGGTGCCGGCGAAGGGCCCGGTCGCGAGGATCAGCGGGTTCTCCGGGGCGAGCGCCTCGGCGCCCGCGGGCAGTTCGTCGAAGAGGTGGCGCAGCAGCAGGCCCTTGCCGCCCACGAAGAGGCGCGCCCAGTCCTCGTCGAGGGGCTCCACGGTCGCCCGCAGGGCAGTCAGGTCGAGTCGGAGCACCTTGCCCGCGTAGAAGTGCACGAGTGCCTCCTCAGCTGATGGGAGCGGCGTGCGACGGGTCGTCCGGCGCGACCGGCGTGAGTGTTGACCCGTCTGATAGGATGGCCACGAAGAAGCTAATCAACCGGTCAGTCAGTCGCATTGCATACTGGGGCGGCGGCGGTGTCAAGCGCTCGCGTGTGGCGACCCCCCGCAGGGCGCCGCGGCACGTACACTGCGATGGGAGGCGAGGCAGTGATGACGTCCGAGCCGGGCGCACGTCCCGCGGCGGACCGGCGGTCGACCGACCACGACCCGCCGGCCCGCACGGCGCCCCCCGCGCCGTCCGCCTTCGATGACCCGCTCTCGGAGCTGCCCGAGACGGCGCAGAAGCTGCTCCTGGCCGCCAAGCGCATCATCGCCACCGACGGCTTCGGCGCCCTGACGCTCAACAGGGTGGCCACCGAGTCCGGCGAGAACAAGGCGATGATCTCCTATTACTTCGGCAACAAGGCGGGGCTCGTCGCCACCGTCCTCGACTCGGTCATCCACGACGAGTACGTCGTCTCGCAGCGGCGCATGAGGGGGCTCGACCCCGAGCAACGGCGCGAGCAACTGGTACGGGAGATGCGGCACATGAGCGCCGCCGCCGACGAGTTCGCCGTCTTCTTCGAGCTGCTGCCGAACGTCCTGCGGGACGAGGTGCTGCGGCGACGGATCGCGGAGCTCTACAAGTGGTACTGGAAGGCCAAGCTCGATTGGCTCGGCATCGGCGGGTCGAGCGAGTCCGCCGCCGACGCCGAGATGCTGGGCCTCAGCCAGATCCTCTCCGCCGTGATCGACGGTCTCGCGCTGCAGGCCGCCATCGACCCGGACCTCGACCTGTCGGCGCCCTACCGGGTCTTTGCGCGGATGCTGGCCGGGGCGGTCGCGCTGCCCAACGGCGCGGGCGGGGAGGACGGCGCGCCGTCCTCCCCGCCCGCGCCGGACGAGGTCCGCGACCCCTGAGAGACGGCGCCGGCCGCTCCGCGCCGGCGCCTTCGTGACGGCCCCTCGACGCCGGCCGCCCGGCGCTACGCGAGGCAGTAGTCGTCGAGCTGGCGCCGCGTCACCGGGTCGAGGTCGTCCGGGGGGGCGTACGCCTGCAGCGCCTCGTCGACCCGCGCCGCCGCGGCCTCCGCGAGGTCGTGCCCCCCGAGGGTGAGCCAGGTCTGGAAGGGGGCGCGGTTCATGAGCGTGCCGCGCAGCGCGTCGCGCGCGTGACGCCGCGTGTGCGGCTGCCCCAGCGCCGAGCCGCCCGGCCCGACGGCGGCCGTCACGTCGAGCGCCAGCGACTCGTCGTCCACGACGATGCCCCGGCGAGCGACGCGGAGCGCGCTGATGACCTCGTCGTCGATCGTGAACTTCACCGGCGAGTAGCAGTTGAAGGACGAGAGGATGCCGGCGGCGTGGAGCACGAAGTCTACGTCGAGATCGAGGACGGTCTTGAGAGCCAGGGCGGATTCGATCCCGGCCTGGGCGTCGGGCACGTGGGCGTCGGTGATCGAGCCCCCCGCCCGTACCGGCAGCCCCAGCGAGTGGCCGAGCTGCACCGTTGCGCCCATCAGCGCCCAGTACTCGGGGGCGCCCATCATGAGCGCGCCGGTCTGCATCGAGGACAGCGAGGACGTGCCTCCGTAGAGGAAGGGGCAACCGGGCCGGGCGAGCTGCGTGAGCACGAGGCCGCAGAGCAGCTCGGCGTGTTGCACCACGAGCAGGCCGGCCGGGGTCAGCGGCGCCGTCGTGCCGCCCATGGCGCAGACGGCGAAGCAGATGGGCTGGCCGAGGCGGGCGAGCCGCAGGAGCACCTGGGCCGCGTCGGCGGAGACCTGCAGCGGCGAGGTGCTGTTGATGATGGTCCACAGGCGGGGACGCTCGTGCCAGCCGGCGCCGTAGACGATCTCGCAGACTTCAGTGGCGACCCGGAGCTCGGCGAGCGTCGAGACGTTGGGCCGGAAGCCCTTGTCGCTGCCGACGAGGTGGGCGTGCGCGCCCACTGCGGCACGACGCTCCTCGGGCACGTCGGTGGGCTCCACGCTGAAGCCGTGCACGTCGATGTTGGGCGAGAGGTGGGCGAGGGCGATGGCCGTGCGCAGGTCGGCCAGCGTGCCGTGACGCTGCACCCCGCCGTCGAGCACGAGCGCCGGACCCGAGGCGGCGCCCAGCACGGCCGGTGCCCCAGGCCCGACACGCAAGTCGAGCCCGGGGCGCCGGCCGGCGACGGTGTACTCGGCAGGCGCCGTCTCGAGCGCCCGGGCGACGAGCTCCTCGCCGAAGCGCACGCGCTGCCCGTCGACGGCGGCTCCGTGCGCCGCCAGCAGCGCCGCCGCCTCGGGGTCGAGGATCGCGCAGCCGACATGGTCGAGGACCCAGAGCGCGGCGTCGTGCACGCGCTGCCGGTCGGCCTCGGCCAGCGTCATCGCCGCCCCCTCGGGAAGCTCCCGGTCGCGGGCCGGGCTCAAGAGGCCCCCATCAGCCCCTTGGCCACGGCGACCGCCTCGATCGCGTCCTCGGCGTAGCCGTCGGCGCCGATCTCGTCGGCCCAGGCGCGGGTCGTCGGGGCGCCGCCGATCATCACCTTGGTCGACTCCCTGAGGCCGGCGGCCTTCAGGGCCTCGATCGTCTTCTGCTGGTTGGGCATCGTCGTCGTCAGGAGAGCGCTCAAGAGGAGGAGGTCGGGGGAGAGCTCCTCGCACTTACTGATGAAGGTCTCGACCGGCACGTCGCAGCCCACGTCGGTGACCGTGAACCCGGCCGCCGAGAGCATACTGCAGACGATCGTCTTGCCGATCTCGTGGATGTCACCGGCCACGGTGCCGGCGACGGCGACGCCGGCGGTCGAGCGCTTGGCCCCGGCGGCGTCGAGGGCGGGCTGTAAGACGCCGACCGCGGCCTTCATCGCCTCGGCCCCCTGGACGAGCTCGGGGAGGAAGAACTCACCGCGGCCGAAGAGGTCGCCGACCTCCTCGATGCCCTTGACGTAGCCTAAGTCTAAGATGTCGACCGCGGGGAGGCCCTCGTCCAGGCCCTTCTGGGCGAGCTCCTCGGCGAGCTCGACCTCGCCGTCGATGACGGACTGCTTCATCTGCTCGTACAACTCCGACACTTCGTCCTCCTCAACGACCTCAAGCTGGGTCGGTCGGTCGTCTGCCCGCCGGCCGGTCTGGCGCAGCGGGCGTTGTCGCGGGCCGGGCCGGTGATGGCGCGCGCCCGGTCTCGCGCGGGTCACGCCCCCGCGCGGACGTACTCCTCGACCAGCTCGTCGATCTTCGCCTTCATCGCCGCCGGCAGCGGCTCCGGCGTGTGGTTGGTCATGATGTCGGTGAGCTTGCGGTGCGCCTTGGCGGTGAGGTCGAGCGAGCCCTCCGCCTCCCACTTCTGCTGCGTACTGCGGTTGAGGATCGTCGGCCGCCACTGCAGCGAGCGCACGTGCCGCTTGGTGTGCCGGGCGCCGAGGAAGTCGCCGCCGTGCCCGACCGCGGCGATGGTGTCGAGCGCGAGCGTCTCCTCGCTGACCTCGATGCCCTCGAGCGTGCGCCGGTTGAGCGAGATGACCTCGTCGGTGATCACGACCGACTCGCCGGCGCCGGTGAGGCCGAAGTCGAGGTAGCCGATGTCGTGGTTGAGGTTGGAGCCGGCCTGCATGGAGAGCAGGGTGAGCTCGGCGACGTCGAGACCGACCTGGGCGTCGACACACTGCGAGTCGCTGGTGCCGGCGTAGCCCCAGTTGGGGACGTCCATCCACTTCGCCATCTCGGTGATGCCGAGGTAGGTCGTGTAGTACTCGGCCGAGTTGTAGAGCGCCTGCACGGTGCTCATGTCGAGCTTCACGGGGCCCATGCCGGTGAGGACCGGCGAGCCGGGCCGGCGGAGCTGGTGGATGACGATGCCGAAGAGCGACTCGGCGACCGCCTGCACGATGTGGCCGGCGTGGGTGATCGGCGCGGTGGCGCCGGCGATGGGCGCCGGCGAGTAGATCAGCGGGATGCCCCAGTCGGCGCAGAAGAGCAGCTTGTCGAGCACCTCGGGCGCGTGCTGCAGGGGGCTGACCGGCTCGCCGTACTGGATGAAGTACGGCTTGGCGCGCAGCTCCTCGGCGCCGCCGCGCAGCTCGGAGGCGATCTTCCACATGGCCTCGAGGTCCTCGACCCCGGCCGCCGTCATGACCATCGGCTTGGTGGTGTTGCTCACCATCTGGCGGAAGCTCTCGAGGTACGAGGCGTAGGCCTCGACGTCGTGCGGGTGGGCCATCGACATGATGAAGTCGATGTTCGCCAAGCCGTCGCAGAGGTGCGCCATGCGGCCGACGTCGGCGATCACGCTGAGCCGGCGCTCGCCGGTCTCGAAGTCGTAGATGCTCATCAGGTCGGAGCCGGTGCCGAAGTACGAGTTGAAGCCGCCGAGCTGCATCGCGAGCTCGCCGTTGCGGTCGTGGACGTCGATCATCCGCGGCACCGTGGCACGCGCCTTGGCGACGAGCTCGCGGGGGATGCGCACGAGGTCGTCGCCCTCGACGCTCGCGCCGGCACCGGCGAGCAGGTCGCGGGCGATCTGGTGCGGCACCTTCATCCCGATGTCGGCGATGATGGTGAGCGCGCCGTCGTAGATCGCCTGGCACTTCTCCGCGGAGAGGAGCGTCAGACGGCTGTTGAGCACGGGGGTGGGCTGGTCGTTCATCGTCGCGTCTCCTCCGGGGATCAGTGGTGGCTCTCGATGAAGGCCTTCATCTTGCCGAGGCCCTCCTGGATCTGGTCGGTGCCGAGCCCCGAGTAGGCGAGCCGCAGGTAGATCTGCCGCTCGCCCTCGAGGGCGTGTCCGAAGTGGAGGCGGGTGCAGAACGACACGCCGGTGCGCTCGAGCACGAGGCGGCGGAAGCTCTCGTGGTCGCTGCACCCGATCGCCCGCGCCGCGCGGGTGACGTCAGGATACAGGTAGAACGTGGTCTCGGGCGTCAGACAGCGGACGCCCGGCGTGGCGTTGAGGATCTCGAGGGCCGCGTCACGCCGGGTCTCGAGGGTCGCCATCATCGCGCGCGGGCCGCTCTGGTCGCCGGTCAGCGCCGCCACGGCCCCGTACTGCGAGAAGTGAGTGGCGCACGATTCGATGTTGACGTTGAGCCGGGTGATGACGTCGACGACGGGCGCGGGGCCGACGGCGGCCCCGAGACGCCACCCCGTCATCGCGTACTTCTTCGAGAACGTGTAGAGGATGACGGTCCGCTCCTGCATGCCGGGCAGCGAGGCGATCGAGCGGCTCGCGCCGGCGAAGCGCACGTCGAAGTAGGCCTCGTCGCTGAGCACGAGAAGATCGTGCTCGAGGACGAGCTCCGCGAGCCGCTCGAGCTCCTCGGCCGTGCACTCGGCCGCCGTCGGGTTGTGCAGGTCGTTGAGGATCAGCAGGCGGGTGCGCGGCGTGAGGCGGCGCTCGATGCCCTCGAGGTCGAGGTGGAAGCGGTCGGCGCCCTCGACGTAGGTGTAGGGCACCGGGACTCCCCCGAAGAACTCGATCAGCGAGCCGTAGATGGGGAAGCCGGGGTTGGGGTAGAGCACCTCGTCGCCCGGGTCCATGAGCGCCAGGAGGAACTTGGCGATCACCGGCTTGCCGCCGGGCTGCACCGAGACGTTGTCGCGCCCGTACTCGAGACCCCGGGCGTCGCCCACGTCGGCGGCCAGCGCTTCGCGCAGCTCGGGGATGCCGGCGTTGGGGCAGTACGTCGTCTTGCCGGCGCGGATCGCCGCGAAGGAGGCCTCGACGATGTGCTCCGGCGTCGGCAGGTCGAGGTCGCCGAGGTGGAACGGGTAGACGGTCCTGCCCTGCGCGGCGAGCGCCGCCGCCTCGGCCGAGACGGCGAAGACGGTCTCGGTGCCGAGGCGCTCGACGCGCGCGGCGAAGTCGAAGCCGGCGCCCGAGGCTCGCCCGGCGGCGCCGAGGCCGGCGGTGCGGGTGGTGAGCGTCATCCGCCGGCCCAGGCGCTGAAGCGCTCGTGCTCGCCCTCGAGCATGCGGTAGCAGTGCTCTTCCTCGGGGAAGCGCGCACCGCGCACGTCGGCCACGTACTCGGTGAGCGCCGCCGTGGCGACGCCGGCGAGGTCGGCGTACTTCTTGACGAACTTGGGCGTGAAGGCCTGGAAGGTGCCGAGGACGTCGCTGACGATGAGCAACTGGCCGTCGACGTCCTCGCCGGCGCCGATGCCGAGCACGGGGATCGAGAGCTCGCCGCGGATGAACCCGGCGACCTCGGGCGGCACCGCCTCGACGAGCAGGAGCTGGACGCCCGCCTCGGCCAGGGCCCGGGCGTCCTCGACGACGAGCTGCGCGCTCTCGAGCGTGCGCCCTTGAGCCTTGTGGCCGCCGAGCTGGCCCGAGCTCTGCGGCGTCAAGCCGATGTGGCCGCAGACCACGATGCCGGCGTCGAGGATCGCCTTGACGCGGCCGATCACCGAGACGCCGCCCTCGAGCTTGATGGCGTCGACCGCCGCCTCCTTGAGGAAGCGCCCGGCGTTGCGGACCGCCTCCTCGTCGGAGATCTGGTAGCTCATGAACGGCATGTCGCCGACGATGAACGTGTGCGGGGCGCCGCGGCGCACCGCCTCGCAGTGGACGATGCACTGGTCCATGGTGACCGGCACCGTGCCGGGGTAGCCGTAGACGCACATGCCCAGCGAGTCGCCGACCAGGATCATGTCGACGCCGGCGGCCTCTTCGAAGGTGGCGGTCGGGTAGTCGTAGGCGGTGAGCCAGGCGATCTTCTCGCCGCGGCGCTTCATCTCGTGAAGCTCGAGGACGCCTTTCTTCGCGGGCATGATGTACCTCCTGGGGACGACGGCGCCGCGTGCGGCGGTGCCTGGCGGCTTACTCCTGGGTGACGACGGGCCAGCCGGTGTCGGTCACCGACTCGGCCAGGATGAGCATGGTCTCGAGGTTCATGACCCCGGGGATGCGGGCGATGTCGACCCGGATGAGCTGGCTCAGGTGGTCGAGGTCGCGCACGGCGAGCTCGACCACCATGTCGAACTGCCCCGTCACGTGGTAGCAGGCGCGCACGCCGGGCACTTTCTGGATGCCCTCCTCGAACGCCTGGATCGACTGCTCGCTGTGCTCGCGCAGGCGGGCGACGACGAAGGCTCGCACGGTGATGTCGAGCGCGGCGGGGTCGATGACCGCGCGGTAGCCACGGATGACGCCACTGCGCTCGAGCCGGCGCACCCGGCCCAGCATCGCCGACGGCGACAGGCCGAGGGAGCGCGCCAGCGCCAGGTTGGACATGCGGCCGTCGGCCTGCAGAGCCAGGAGCACCTGGCGATCGAGAGCGTCCACACCAGCCCTTTCGCATCGTGGAGAGGTTCCCGGCAGTATTCCGCGTAATGTTCGACGCGTCAAGACGAATGGTGAATATTCTGTCGCAGAGAGCGGCCTTGGAGCGCCAGAGTGTCCATTCTCGCGGTCGCCGGGGGCCGCCGGGCCGACGGCCGCGTCGGCAGTCGCCGTTCCGCCGGCGCCGCTCGGGCGCACTGTCCGCCGGCGACGTCGGGCTGTCTCCGCGCCGCTGCCGCCCGGTGGCCGCCGCGCCTCAGCGTCAGTCGCGGTCCGGGGGCGCGGCGACGAGGTCGGCGAGCGCTTCGACGACGGCGACGCCGTCGCCGACGGCCACCGCGTCGGCCTCGCCGACGATCGCCGCGTGCTCGTCGCTGTTCACGGCGACGATGACGCCGGCGCGCTCGATGCCCCAGAGAAAGGCCGGCGCCCCGGAGGCGCCGGCCACGATCGCCAGCGCGGGCGCCACTCGCGTCCCGGAGACGCCGATCAGGTGCTCCATCGGCGCCCAGGCGTTCATCGCCACGGGACGTGTCACTCCGAACGCGGCGCCCATGCGCGCGGCCGCTGCGGCGATCCGTGCGACCCCGTCGCGGCTGCCTGCGCCGGCGCCCGCCACGACGACGACCCGCGCCTCCGCCAGGTCCCCGGCCGACGGCGGGTCCGTAAGCTCCAGATCGGCGAACTGCGGGTCGCCCGCGTCCGCGGTCGCGTCGCTCTTGGACAGGACGCGGTGCGCGCCGCACGCGGGGGCCCGGGTCTCGGCCCAGCTCGAGTCGACGGCGACGCACCACGGGCGCGCGGTGAGCGCGAAGCGCCCGACCATGTGGTTCGAGTACACCTGCCGGCGACCGAGCAGGCGACCGGGCTCGAGGGTGACGTCGAGTGCGCCGGTGAGCACGCTGCCGCCGGCGCGACGGGCGAGGCGCGTGGCGACCTCCGTGCCGGCCGGGCCTCCGGCGAAGAGGAAGAGACCGGGGCCTTCATCGCCGGCCGTTGCAGCGAGGGTCGCGGCGACGAGGTCGGGGCGCCGCGCCGGGGCGCGGACCAGGCGGACGGCCGCGGTCGGGGCCAGCTCCACGAGCTGCTCGCGCCCGCGGTCGTCGTCGTAGAAGACCAGCGTCTCGCCCTCGAGGCCGGACGGCGGGCGATCGGGCGGCCCGCCGGATGCGCCGGTGTGCAGACCCTCCTCCAGGAAACCGGCGAGGACGCGCGCCTGCTCGACGGCGCTGCCGATCGTCCCATCGATGACGGCGGTGAACCTCATGGCCGGGCGCTCGCCTCCTCGACGTGGGCCGCGAACAGGGCCCGGGCCATCTCGGCCGGCGTGTCGCCCCCGACGACGACGCCCGCGCGCGTGCGGTCGACGCGCTCGAGGCTCTCGAGGGCGGCCGGCGCGCCGTCCAGCGCGACGGCGAGGTCGACGCCGACGTCGCCGGGGGCGAGGACGTCGGCGCGCAGCTCGCGCCGCGCGAGGCGGTCGGTGAGCGTCGGCACGCGCAGGTGAGAGACGAGCGCGTTGCCGATCGCCAGCACGCACGGGGGGCGCACCGTGAGACTGAGGCGGCCGTCGTCGGCCGCGCAGGTCACGCGCAGGCCGTCGCCGCCGGTCGGCTCGATCTCGGCGACCTGGGACACGCAGGGCCAGCCGAGCTCCTCGGCGACAAGGAAGGGGATGGTCCCGCTGTCGCCGGGTCCGCAGCGGGAGCCCAGGAGCAGCAGGTCGCTGCGGTCGACGCGCTGTGCGTAGGCGGCGAGGAGCGCCGCCGTCGCCGCGGGGGCGTAGTCCAGGGCGGCCCCCGGCTCGATCCGGGCCGCCCTCTCGTAGCCCAGCGCGTACAGGGTGGCGAAGAAGGGCTCGGTCTCGCGGCCGCCGACCGAGAGCGCGCCGAGACCGGCCGCGACCTCGCCCGCCGCCAGGGCGTCTCGGAGACGCAACGCGAGCTCGAGAGCGCTCTCGTCGAAGCAGTTCAGGACGCGGCGGACGTAGCGCGAGCGGACGGCGTCGCCGGGCCCCGCGACCCAGTCGGCGTCGCGCAGGGCCTCGTAGTCCGGGGTGACCTTGAAGCAGACCAGGATGCGCATGGCACTCATGCCCTGAAGTCTCTCACGCCCCCGAGCGGGCCCCTCAGCTCTGGAGCGGGAAGATCGTCCCGACGTTCATCACGCCGTTGGGGTCGAACTGCTTCTTCAGCCCCTCGAGGATGAAGTAGGAGGAGCCGTACTCGTCCCTGACCCACGGCGCCCGGGCCTTGCCCATGCCGTGGTGGTGGACGATCGACCCCCCGCGCTTCAGGACCTCCTCGCAGATGATCGTGATGATCGGCAGGTAGTACTTGTCCGTCTCCTCCTCGGGCCCCACGCCGACCACGTTGAAGAAGTAGTTGAAGTACATGTTGGTGCCGTTGATGTAGCTGTGCGAGGAGTGGCCGCCCATCATCGTGATGTCGGGTATCTCGACGAGTATCCGCTCGCGGGCGGCCTCGTAGATGTCGTTGATCGAGCTCCAGTCGGCGGCGATCTCGGTGGTGCGGTTCACGTTGCGCGTCTGGCGGATGCGCTCGTCCTCGGCGACGATCTTGTCCGGGCCCCAGCAGAGGTCGTTGAACCAGGTCTCGATGTAGGCGCTGTCGACCTGGCTGCACTCCGGATGGCGGTCGACGATGGCCTGGATGCCCTCGGCGGTCGCCCTGGCGATGCCCGCGGCGCCCTCGGCCATGAAGAGCAGCACGCAGTCGTCGGGCGCGGCGAAGTGGGAGAAGTGGAGGCCGGCGTCGCCCGGGTCGTAGACCCGCGCCACCGACGGCTTGTAGCCGTTGACCATGACCTTGCGCAGCACCTCGAAGCCGGTCCTCATGCTCTTCAGCGTCCAGCCCAGGAAGACGTTGTTCTCGGGGAAGTACGGGAAGAGCTTGACCGTCACCTCGGTGATGAAGCAGAGGGCGCCCTCGTTGCCGATGACGACGTGGCGGATGTCGGGGCCGGCGGCGCGCCGGGGGACGTTCTTGATGCGCGCCACCTCGCCGCCGGGGAAGACGGCCTCGAGCCCCACGACCATGTCCTCGATGCCGCCGTAGAGCGTGGAGAACTGCCCGATGCTGCGCGTGGCGACGAGGCCGCCGAGGTGGGCCACCGGCTTGGACTGCGGCGAGTGGCCGGTTGTGAGGCCGTGCTCGCGGGCGCGGTCCTCGAGCGCCTGCAGCGGCACGCCGCACTGCGCGGTCGCCTGCATGTTGTACGGGTCGACGTCGAGGATGCGGTTCATCGCCGACCCGTCGACGATGACCGAGTCCGGCACGGCGCTCTCGAGGCCGCCCTCGGTCGCCGTCCCGCCGGTGCGCGGGATCACGTTGACGCCGTGCTCGTCCGCCCAGCGAAGGATCGCCGCGACCTGGCCGGTGTCGGCCGGCAGCACCACGGCGGCCGGGACCGGAAGGGTGTGCACGTCGAAGATGTTCTGCAGCTTGCGGAAGTTGTCGACGCTGCTCTCGACGAGGACGCGCTCGTCGGTGACGACCGCGTCCGTACCCACGATGCCCCGCAGGCTCTCGACGATGGCTTCTCTGCTCAGTGACATGTCGCGGTCCTTTGCGTCTCGGGGGGTGGCGTCGTCTCGTGGCTCGGCATCGTGTCGGCGGACGGTCTCTCGTCAGCGGAAGATGGGGAACGACCGCTCGAGGATGGGGTCGGTGGCGGCCCGGATGCCAGTGTACACATCGTCGATCACGCGGCGATAGGTGGCGGTGTTCGCGAGGTCGGGGGCGAAGGTCTCGCGCCCGGCGGCCATGGTCGCGGCGGCGGTCGCGAAGTCCGGGTAGGCGCCGGTCGCGACCGCCGCGCAGACGGCCGCCCCGAGGCTCGCGCCGCTGGCGCCGATCGTGCGCGAGGCCGGGACGCCGAAGACGTCGGCGAAGACGTGCATGAAGAGCGGGCTGCTCGCCCCGCCGCCGGAGACGACGATGTCGTCGAGGGTGATCGCGAGCTCGCGACACATGTTGTCGACGCAGGTCTTCATCGTCAGGGCGATCGCCTCGAGGATGGAGCGGTAGACGTGGCCGCGCGTGTGGCGCGCGTCCCAGCCGAGCATGACACCCTTGCGGAAGGGGCGGTCGGTGGGCGCGAGCCAGTCGAGGACGGTCATGAGGCCGTCGGACCCCGCCGGGGTCTGCTCGGCCTCGCGCTCGAGATACTGCTCGCGCGCGACGCCCTCGGCCGCCGTGGCCGCGGCCAGCTCGGGGCCCAGCAGGTCGAGGAACCAGCTCAGGGTCCACATGCCGCGGCGGATGCCGTGGCTCTCGTAGAGGTACTTGTGCGGGACGCAGGCGAAGTTCGTCCAGAACTCGACCGGGGTCTTCCGGTTCTCGTGCCCGTGGACCATCGAGGCGATGTAGGTGCCGAGCGAGATGAGCGCCGTGCGCTCGCCCAGCGAGCCCGTGCCGAGCGCCTCGACGGCCTTGTCGTTGGCCGTGGTGACGACCGGCAGTCCCTCCGGGATGCCGGTCGCGGCGGCGCACTCCGCGGTGACGTACCCGGCGATGTCGCCCGGCACCTGCAGCTCCACGAGCAGGTCCCGCGTCACGTTGAACCGTGCGAAGAGCTCGGGGTCCCACTGCCAGGTGTCGGTGTCGATCGGCCACTGCAGGAGGATGTTGTTGGCCGCGCTGTCACGGAACCGGCCCGTGAAGCGGTGGGTCATGTAGCCCGACGAGGTGGTGGCGTAGGCGAGCTCGGGGTCGTCGGGGAGGTAGGGCTGGTAAGCGCGCGCGTCCATCCAGCTCATCACGGGCTGCAGCAGCGAGCCGTCGGCCTTGAGGAACGCCTTGCAGCAGCGGATGGTGCACAGGCCGACGCCGAGGATGTCGCCGGGGTCGCCGGGGAAGGCGGCCATCGCCTGGCGACTTGCCGCGGCGATGGACTCCCAGAGGTCGTCGTCGGGGTGCTCGACGATACCGGGCTCGGGCCGGCTCGTGGGTCTGAGCACACGCCGGCCCTGGCAGACGACGTTGCCCTCGAGGTCGTAGACGACGACCTTGGAGCTCTGCGTGCCGCCGTCGACGCCGATGAGGTACTTGCCGGTCATCCGGGGACCTCCACGCCCTAGCGGACCAGGTAGCCGCCGTCGACGACCAGCACGTGCCCGTTGACGTAGTCGGAGGCGCGACTGGCGAGGAAGACGACGGTGCCCATCAGGTCGGCGGGGTCGCCCCAGCGCGCCGCGGGGATGTGCTCGAGCACGTGCCGGTTGGTCTCGGGGTCGCTGCGCGTCTGCGTCGTGATCTCGGTCGCGTAGTACCCGGGGGCGATGCCGTTCACCTGGATGTTGTGCTCGGCGAGCTCGTCGCAGTAGGCCTTGGTGAACCCCGCGAGGCCGTGCTTGGTGGCCGCGTACGCCGAGGACCAGCGTCCGCCGAGGAAGGAGAACAGCGAGCATATGTTGATGATCTTGCCGTGGCGCTGCGGGACCATGTGCTGCGCCGCCTCGTAGCTCATCTCGAAGGCGGCGGTGAGGTTGACGGCGACCGTCGCGTCCCAGGGCCGCCGGTCGAACTCGAGCACCTCGGCCAGGGGGCAGACGCCGGCGCTGTTGACGAGGATGTCGACGGAGCCGAAGCGCTCGACGCAGGCGGCGACGATCTGCCCGGGCACGCCGGGCGCGGTGATGTCCGCAGTCATCGACTCGTAGCGGACGCCCTCGGCCTCGACCAGCGCCCCGGTGGAGCCGTCGTCCTCGACGATGCTCGGGGCGAAGACGTCGGCGCCGGCTTTGGCCAGCGCCAGGGTGAAGGCCTGGCCGAGGCCGGTGTTGCCGCCGGTCACGATGGCGTGCCTGCCCCTCAGGGAGAAGAGGTCCATCGTGAAGTCGGTGATGTCCATCGCTGCAGTCTCCCTCGCTTGGGACCGGCCGGCACGCGCAGGGCAGCCGGCCGGTCGCTCAGTGCTCGTCGGCGACCTACGCGCGGCGTCGTGCGCCCGGCGCCGAGGTCCCCGGAGTACTCGACCAGATGTTCGCCAAGTCAATCACACAAGAGAACATTCTGCAGGCTCACGCGCCGTGCATCAACAATTCGTCTCTCGCGGTCTCGCGCGCCAGATGTCGCGCCGCCCGCGGGTCACCCGCCATGTCGCGCCGCCCGCGGGCGGCGGTCACTCCGGCGCCAGCTCGGCGGGGAACCCGGGAGCGCGCAGGTCGGTGCCGACCGCCTCCTCGAGCATCTTGACCACCATCGGCGATTGCGCCCCGCCCCCGTACATGGCGCGGGCGCGGGCGAAGATCTGCTCGGTCAGGCCGCCGAGCTCCAGCGGGACGCCGAACTCGCGGCCCATCTGGTGGGCGAAGAAGAGGTCCTTGCGGGCCAGGTCCATGGTGAAGTTGATGTTGTAGCTGCCGCTCAGGATCAGCTGGCCCTCGGTCTCGTGGACGAAGCTGTTGCCCGAGCTGGCCCTGATCACGTCCCAGGCCAGCTTGAGGTCGATGCCGCCCTTCTTGGCGAGCATGAGCGCCTCGCCGTCGGCGACGAGGTGGATGAAGGCCAGCATGTTGGTGATCACCTTGATCACCGAGGCCTGGCCCAGCTCGCCGATGTAGAACACCCGCCCGCCCATCGCGTCGAAGGCGGGCCGGTGCTTCTCGAAGACCTCCGGCTTGCCGCCGACGAGGACGGTGATCATGCCGGCGGCGGCGCGGTGCACGCCGCCGGTGACCGGCGCCTCGAGCGTGTCGATCCCCTTCGCGGCGGCCAGCGTCGCGAGGCGCTGCAGCTCGTGCGAGTCGTTGGTGCTCATGTCGATCCAGGTGCCGCCGGGGGCGAACGCCTCCAGGACGCCGCCCTCCTCGGCGACCACGGAGGCGACCGCCTCCGGCGAAGGCAGACAGGTGATGATGGTGTCGGAGGCACGCGCCGTCTCTGCGATGGAGCCGGCACAGGCGGCACCCGCCTTGCCGAGGTCGACCGAGCAGCTCGCGTCGACGTCGTAGACGGTGAGCGGGAAGCCGGCGCGCAGCAGGCTCCCGGCGAGGTGCCTGCCAAGGGCGCCGAGCCCGATGTAGCCGATCTTCAGGGTCATGCTGCCTCGCTTCGTCGTGGGGAGGGGGCTGTCGAGGGGGCGCTAGCCGCGACGCGCGCGACGCACGCTCTCGGTGTCGGCGCGGCAGATCGTGGCCAGCTCGCCGAGCTGGCCGTCGTCGAGGTAGGGGGGCTTGTCGGCGTGCGCGGCGAGCAGGCGCTCGACCTCGGCGCAGGCCACATCGTGCTCGGTCTCGGCGTCGTCGACCCACTTCTCGTAGGAGACCCGGTTGGAGACGGTCGGCATGAGGTGCTCGCCCGCCCGGATGCGGCGCGCCGTCTCCTTCTCGCCGAGGTGGCCCCCGCCAGGGCCGACCTTGGCGATCGACTCCGCCGCCAGCGTCGCCGGCGAGACCTCGACGGCGCCCTGCAGGCGCCGGACCATGGCGGCGATCTCGTTGTCGACGACCGACTGCGGGAGGTACATGGTGTTGTGCGAGTCGATGAGCCCCCAGCCGGAGACGATGTCGGGGTTCGCGGCGCAGACGTTCGCGACCTTGAGCGCCTTCTCGTAGCCGGTCTGGAGGCCCGGGTGCTTGCTGTCGGTCGAGAGCCCGGGGTGCATCGTCGGGACGCCGACGGCGTGGCCCGTCTCGGTCGCCATCACCGCCATCAGCGCGCTCTCGACGCAGCCCAGCGAGAAGGTGGTGCGCAGCATGTCGAGGACGCCAGAGCCGAAGGCGAAGACGAGCCGCGCCCCGGGCGCCGCGACCTGCAGCGCGGTGGCGATGCCGAGGAACTCGGCGAGCCCCTGGACCACGGTGCCGGCCAGCGTCACCGGAGAAGTCGCCCCGGCGATCGCCATGGAGTAGATCTTGACGGGCACGCCGTGCCGGGCGAGGGCGACGTGGACGTCGAGCGCCTCGCCGTCGACCTGCAGGGGCGAGGCGGCGGTGACCACGGTGGAGATGCGCGGCCGCTCGCGGAAGCGCTCGAGGTCGCCGGCGAGGACCTCGCAGATGCGCAGCACGGTGTCGACCTCGCGGGGGCAGTCGATGAAGGTCACGTGCCGGCGCGTCTCGGTGAGCAGCGTGAAGTACTCGACGAGCTCGCGACGGTCGATCGGGACGTCGCCGGCGCTCACCTGCGTCGCCATGAGATCGAGCTCGGGCAGCTCGTCGAGCAGCGACGTGCACTCGAGGAAGTCCTGCAGCGTGCTGGGGCGGCGAACCCCCGTGCGGAAGTCGAGGGTCTTGGCCACGCAGCCGCTGGGGACGAAGTGGAACGGCTCACCTTCCCCGAGGAGGACGTCGTCGGCAGGCGTCGCCCCCGCCATCACGAACGAGCGCGGGCAGCGCGCGAGCGCCCAGGCGACGAGCTCGCGCGGCAGGCGCGCGAGGCCGGTGGCCTGGTCGACCTCGGCGCCGCGCTCGGCGAGCAGGGGCAGGACCCCCGAGCCGGCGAAGCGCATGCCGGTCTCGGCGAGCACGCCGACGGCGGTCTCGACGATCGCGCCGATCTCGTCGGCGGAGAGCCAGGTCGTGCTCGCCTTCATGCCTTCACGCTCCTCGCGAGGCCGCAGCCTCTCCGGTGACGCCGGGCGCCGGCGGGCGGCGGCAGGCGCCACCATGGCACCGCCACCCGAGCGTGTCAAGCGGGTGAGAGCGGTTCCTTATGATTGCATCGATATCAGACGCGTTTGCGCACGTGTGCCTTGCACTGTGCTAAGGATTCCTTATCATAATGGCGTTCACTGTCAGGATTAGTCAGAGAGGAGGGGCGTCATGGTCAGAGCCGGGCAGGCGCCGTTCGGGACCGTCGCCATGGACGATCTCGACCGGCGCATCGTGCGCCTGCTGCGCCCCAACGCGCGCCGCTCGTACGCCAGCATCGCCCGCGCCCTCGGGGCGTCCGAGCCGACCGTGCGCAATCGGGTCGAGCGCCTGATCGCCAAGGGCGCCATCCTGCCCATGGCCAGGGTGAACCCGACGGCGATCGGGTTCCCCGTCGACGCGATGGTGGGCATCCGCGTCAACCGGGGCTACGGCAAGGGGGTGGGCGCCCGGTTGGCGCAGATGGAGAACGTCTCGTACGTCGGGTACACGACCGGCACCTTCGACCTCCTCATCGAGGTGCATCTCCCGGACAACGAAGGGCTGTACAAGTTCCTCAACGAAGACCTCGAGGAGATCGAGGGCATCGCGCACACGGAGACCTGGCACATCCTCCGCGTCGAGAAGGTGAACTTCGAGTGGGAGGGTGAGAGCGTAGGACGGAAGCCGCTCGAGACTGCCGCCGGACAGGGAGGGACGCCGTGAGGATCGGATGCGTCGGTCTGGGGCACATCGGCCACCACGTCGCCGCCAATCTCGTCCGGGCGGGGCACGAGGTGACGGTGCACGACGTGCGCGCCGAGGCCGCCGAGGGTCTCCTCGCCGCGGGGGCCGTGTGGGCCGATACGCCGGCCGCCGTCGCACGCGCCTCCGAGGCGGTCGTCACCTGCCTTCCCTCGGTCGCCGTCTCGACGGCGGTCGTCGAGGGGCCGGACGGCCTGGCGAGCGGGTTCGCGCCGGGCGGCACCTGGATCGAGATGAGCACGACCGACGCCGACGAGCTCCGGCGCCTGGCGGAGCTGCTCGCCGGGCGCGGCGTCGACACCCTGGAGGCTCCGGTCACGGGCGGGGTGCACAATGCGGCATCGGGGACCATCACCGTGCTCGTCGGCGGGGAGAAGCGGGTCTTCGTGCGACACGAGGACGTGCTCCGCGTCGTCGGCGGCAAGGTCTTCCACGTCGGCCCGCTGGGCAAGGCCTCGGCCATCAAGGTGATCACCAACATGCTCGCCTTCATCCACATCGCCGCCTCCGCCGAGGCCTTCATGCTGGCGAAGCGCAGCGGCATCGACCTGAGACTGGCGTGGGAGATCCTCCGCGCGAGCTCCGGCAACAGCTTCATCCTCGAGACCGAGAGCACGACCATCCTCGGCGGCAGCTACGACGTCGGGTTCTCGTTCGACCTCTGCCTCAAGGACCTCGGCCTCGCCATGGCGCTGGGCCGCGAGCTCGACGTGCCGCTCGACATCGCCGGCACCGCGGAGCAGCTCTTCATCCGCGGCCGCGCCCGGTACGGCGGCGAGGCCGAGTACGCCATGGTCGCGAAGCTCCTCGAGGAGGCCTGCGGCACCGACCTGCGCGCCCCGGGCTTCCCGGCCACCCTCGAGGAGTACCTGGCGACGATGCCCCACGCCGGGACGGACGAAGGGCGGTAGGCTCGCCGGTGTCACGCGGCGCCGTCGCCGGGAGGACGGGTGGACGCGCTGGGACGACGCTGCTGGAGGGTGCAGACCGCAACGGGCGTGACGAAACGAAAGTCGGTCCCGCCGTGGGCCAACGACGCTTTACACGTGCAGAGCGAGACCTGACGATGTAATGTTCAGCGACGCAGGCCGCCGGATCCCTCGGCGGATCGGGTACCTCGAGTCGGGAGTGACGATGTCCGAGAGCAGCAGGCAGATCGGCGCCGGGTGGGTGAGCTTCCTCAGCGGGGAGCAGAAGCAGCGCATCTACGACGCGGCGCTCGGGATTCTCTCCGACATCGGTATGGTCGTCCTCCACGAGGAGGGCGAGGCGGTCATGCTCGATGGCGGCTGCACCAGGGACGAGGCGGGCCTCGTGCACGTGCCGGCCGGTCTCGTTGCGCGGGCGCGCGAGACGGTGCCGGCGAGCTTCACGGTCTGCGACCGCGCCGGCGAGCCGGCCATGGACCTCGGCGGCCTCAACTCGTACTTCGGCAACGGCTCCGACGTCATGCACCTCCACGACCTCGAGACCGGCGAGCGCCGCCTCGGCAGGCTCGACGACGTCAGCGAGGCCGCGCGCCTCTGCGACGCCCTGCCCGAGATCGACTTCGTCATGTCCGGCGCCTACCCCGACGGCATGGAGGCCGGCGAGGCCTACCCGAAGCAGTTCCGCGCCATGATCGAGGCGACGACGAAGCCGCTGGTGATGACCGCCGGCGGCGTCGAGACCGTCGAGCCCATGTGGCGCATGGCCTGCGAGGTGCGCGGCGGCGCCGACCTGCTGCGCGCCAAGCCCTACTTCGTCATGTACAACCAGCCGGTCAGCCCGCTCAAGCACCCCTTCGAGACGGTCGACAAGCTGCTGTTCTGCGCCGATCGCGGCATCCCGTCGACCTACTGTCCGTCGCCCGTCGCCGGCGGGACGGCGCCCATCACCACGGCCGGCCAGATCACCCTCGGTCTCGCCGAGGCGCTCTTCGGCCTCGTCATGCACCAGCTGCGCGCCCCGGGGCGCCGTTCGTCATCGGCCAGGGGCCGAACACTCTGGACATGGCGACCTCGCAGTCGTCTTACAACTCGCCGGAGTTCGTGCGCGCCTACGCCTGCGAGGTCGAGATGGCGAAGTGGCTGGACATCCCCAACTGGGGGTTCAGCGGCCACACCGACGCCCAGGTCGTCGACGCCCAGGCCGGCATGGAGGCCGACGAGCTGACCAAGCTCTCGATGCAGCTCGGCGCCAACCTGAACCACGACGTCGGTTACATGGACTTCGGTCTCTCGGGGTCGCTGGCCGAGGTCGTGCTCGTGGCCGAGTTCATCGCCCGGGACCGACGCCTGCTGGCCGATGTCGAGGTCTCCGACGAGACCCTCGCCGTCGACGTGCTCAGGGCGGTCGGGCCCGGCGGGGACTACCTCGGCCAGCGGCACACGCGGCGCCACCTGCGCAGCTCCCAATGGCGCGGCGGGCTCCTCAATCGGATGAGCTACGAGCGCTGGTCAGAGACCGGCGGGCTCGACGTCACCGAGAAGGCGCGGCGCAAGGCGCTCGAGCTGCTCGCGACGCACGAGGTGCCGGCGCTGCCGGCCGAGCTGCTCGCCCGGCTGGACGCGATCGTCGAGAAGCGCTAGGAGCGCACGTCGGGTGGCGTCGGCGCCGAGCGGCGCCGACGATCCTGCGAGCAGGCTCTACGCACGCCCGCCGGGCGACGCCGGCGGCTCGACGAGCGAGTCGAGACGCCGGGGCCGTGCCGCACGGGCAAAGCCCGCTCGGTCGCGCTCGGGCGACACGCGGCCTGCACCGGCACGCCGCTCCCGTGCGACGCGCGGCCTGCCCCGGCACGCCGCGCCGGGTGCCCGGTCAGCTCGCGGCGAGCCGGGGCTCCATGACGATCGCGACCTCCGGGCAACCGCTCGCGCACAGCCCGCACCCGCGGCACTCCGACGCCGCCAGCACGAGCTCCTGGTCGCCGTCGCCGCCCTCGCGGATCGTCAGGGCGCCGAAGGGGCAGCGCTCGGTGCAGCGGCCGCAGAGCGTGCAGGCGTCGGGCACGAGGTGCGCAAGGTAGCGCCGGCGCGGCCAGATGTCGCCGACCCCGAGGCGCTCCGCGGCCAGGTGCGGCTGGCAGCAGCAGGTGCAGCAGTTGCAGATCGCGTGCGGGTCGCTCTCGCCGCCGAGCCCGACGTAGTCGGTGTGCGTGAGCCCGGAGGCGTCGGCCTCGCGCAGGATCGCGATGGCGCGCTCCCTCGAGATCTCCCAGCCGAGCTCGCGGTCGTTGGCGAAGCGGATGCAGTTGTAGATCGTGTGGTCGCAGGCGCCCTTCAGCGTGCGGCAGTCGCAGGGCCAGAGGTAGACGCGCTCCTGGCCGCGCACGAGGTCCTCGGCCTCGGAGAGCAGGAGGTAGGCGTAGTCGGCGTCCGGCCCGGGGTCGGGGTGGCCGTCGCGGAACCGCGTGAGGGTCTCGCGTACCGACTCGACGTAGTGCGCCAGCCACCAGTCGGCGAGCTGCGCCCGCACCTCGTCGGGCACGTCCTTCCAGCCCTCGAACTGCGCCCAGAGCGCCGAACGGTCGAGGAACGACGCCGCGGCGACCCCCTCGTCGGTCAGGTCCACGATGTACCGCCGGTGGGCTCTCTCGAGCCGAGCCTGCATCTCGTCCTCGCCGGCGCCGAGGGCGCCGGCGAGGACGCCCGCCGCCCGCGGCCCGCCGGCAAGCGCGAGCACGAGCTCGACGTCGTCGACGTCGTAGAACCTGTCCAGCCAGGGCAGGGCGAAGTCGGGCGCGCCGACGAGGGAGGCGAGCCGGGTCCAGCGATCGAGGGGGACGTTCATCGAGACCTCCTTCAGACCGACTCAGCCTACCGCAAGGCTGGCGCCGACGGGGCGCCGCCCGGCGGCGAGCACGACGGCGGCGGCCAGGGCGAAGGCCGCGCCCAGGGTGAAGGTCGCCCAGGGCCCGACCGCCGACCACAGGACGCCGCCGAGCGAACTGGCGACGAGACTGGCCAGGCCGGTCAGCGTCGCCTGCAGGCCGATCGCCCCGGCGCGTTCGGCGAGCGGCGTCGCGCGGCTGATGAGCGCCTTGCTCGTACCCTCGGTGGCGGCGATGTAGAGGCCGTAGAGCGCGAAGAGCGCCGCCACGGCCGGCCACGAGCCGGCCGCGGCGAAGCCGAGATACACGGCGGCGAAGATGAGGTAGCCCGCCAAGACCAGGGGCAGCTGCCCGACGCGGTCGGAGAGGCCGCCGAGCGGTAGCGAGGCGGCCGCGTAGACGACGTTGTAGAGCACGTAGACGAGGATCACGGCGCTCACGCCCATGCCGACGTCCTGCGCTTTGAGCAGCAGGAACATGTCGCTCGAGTTGCCGGCGGCGAAGAGCAGCGAGCCGGCCAGCAGCCAGCGGTACGCCGGCGAGGCGGGCAGGCGCAGGCGCAGGCCCGCGCCCGACGGCGGCTGCCGGCGCTCGCGCACGAAGAAGAAGATCACGACCACGCTGAGCAGCGCCGGCACGACCGCCAGCCCGAGCACCCACCGCACCGGGACCCCGAGCTCGAGACAGGCGAGGGCGACGAGCGGCCCCAGCGCGGCGCCCATCGTGTCCATGGTGCGGTGGAGACCGAAGGCGAGGCCCTGCTGCTCGGGCGTCGTGCCGGCGCCGATGAGGGCGTCGCGCGGCGCCGTGCGGATGCCCTTCCCGGTGCGGTCCACGACACGGCCGGCGAGGGCGACGCCCCAGACGCCGGCCACGGCGATGAGGAGCTTGCCGAGACCGCTCAGCCCGTAGCCGACGAGGATGAAGGGCCGTCGCCGGCCGAGTCGGTCGGACCATCGGCCGAAGGGGTAGCGCAGGACGGTCGCGGTCGCCTCGGCGACGCCCTCGATGAACCCGAGAACGGCGACTGGAGCGCCGAGGACGCCGGTGACGAAGAGGGGGAAGAGCGGGTAGACGATCTCACTGCTCAGGTCGGCGACGAAGCTGACCCATCCCATGGCGCGTACGTTCGGGTCGAGCGCGCGCAGTCGGGCGCGCGTGCGGAGCGACGCTTCGGGGCGCCGGGCGGCGCGGGTGCGAGCCGGATCCGGGGCGGCGGTCGGCCCGGGCGCCGGGCGCGGGTCTCAGACGGCGGGGGCACGGGCCGATGCTACCACCGGCCCGTGCCGCCGCCGCTCACCGGCTCAGAACCCGCCCGGGCCCACGTACGCTTCGAGACCGGCCGCGGTCTCCTCGTAGATGCCCCAGACCTTCTTCACCGGCGTGAGGTTCTTCCAGTAGCCCTTGCTGCCCTTGGGCGTGATGAGGATGTCGCCGGGGCCGGCGACGTGGACCTCGCCGTCATCGTCGGTGACCTCGACCTGGCCCTCGAGGATGTAGGCGATCTCGTGGTACCCCCGCTCGAAGTGGCGGCGCTGCACGTCGCGCTGCCAGAGGCCGAAGCTGAACTTGTCGTCGGCGGACCTGGCGGCCGTGAACTCCTGCCCGGGCGGGTCGGTCTCTTCTGCGTAGCGCATCGCCTCGTCCCAGGTGATGTCCTCGGGCTTGATGACGCGGATCTTGGTGTCGGTGCCGTCGCTCATGCGGTCCCTCCTGAGTGCGTCGCCGCGCCGGTCGTGCGCCGGCCGCGCGGGCCGAGTGGCCGGCGGCGAGCGGGTGTCGGTCCGTCGCCCGACTTCTAGCACGGGTCCGGAGGGGCGGCAAGTAGAATGGCGGCGCGGGCCCGTGGCCCGCGCCGCACCGACCGCCGCAGGAGGACGCCGTGAGCGAGAAGGACGCCGTGAACGAGCACGATGCGACCCGTCGAGCGCAGGACGCGACCCGTCAGGAGCAGGGCGCAGGATCCCGCGCGGAGGACCCGGATGCGACGGCGGATGCGACGGAGGGCTTCCGCTCGCCGCTCGAGGAGAGGGTCGCCGAGAAGGTGCGCGAAGCCCGGGACGAGCTCGTCGCGCCTGACGGCGGAGCTTGTCGCCTGCGACACGACGGCGCGCGAGGGTCCGATGCCGGCGCGCGACGAGGAGAAGCTGCAGCGCATCCTCGCCGCGCGCCTCGAGGCCCTCGGCGCGGAGCCGGAGCTCTGGGAGCCGGAGCCGACCGGCGCGGGCGACCGCTTCCTCCCGGCCGGCCTCGACTTCGCCGGCCGCCCGCAGCTCGTCGCGACGCGTGCCCGGCGCGGGCGGCGGGCGCAGCCTGCTGCTCAACGGCCACATCGACGCCGTCGACGTCGAGCCGCGCGAGCGCTGGACGAGCGACCCCTTCGCCTGCGTCGAGCGCGACGGCGCTCTCTACGGACGCGGCGTCAACGACATGAAGGGCGGCATCGCCTGCCTCGTCGTCGGCGCTCGAGACGCTGCGCCGGCTCGACGTGCGGCTGGCCGGCGACGTCGTCTTCTGCACGGTGACCGACGAGGAGTCGTCGGGCGCCGGCGGCTCGCCGCGCCGTCGAGCACGGCGTGCAGGGCCGACGCCGGCATCTGCGCCGAGCCGACCGACTTCGCCGCCTGGGTCGAGCTGCCGCGGCACGGTGACCCCGACCATCACCATCGAGGGGCGCGCCGGCCACGCCGAGATGCGCCAGCCGCACTGGCGCGAGGGCGGCGCCGTGAACGCGATCGAGCGGCTGGTGCCGCTGCTGCAGGCGGTCCAGCGCCTGCGCGAGGACTGGCGCACGCGCCCCGACCAGCAGCATCCTCTGCTGAGCCCCGGCGACATCGTGCCGACCGTGGTCAAGGGAGGGAGCTGGGTCGTCACCTACCCGGCGAGCTGCGCGCTGACCTGCGACGCGATGTACCTGCCGGGGCACGTCGACGCCGCCGGCAGCGGCAAGACGATCGAGGACGAGATCGTCGCCTGTCTCGAGGCGGCGGCCTCCGCCGACCCGTGGCTGCGCGAGCACCCGCTGACGTGGAGTGGTCCTGCGACGTCGTGCCGGCCGAGATGCCGGCCGACCACCCGCTGGTCACGACCGCCCTCGGCTGCGCCGCGGCGGTCGGCCGCCGCGGCCACGTGGCCGGCCTCGACAGCTGGCACGACGCGGCGACGCTTCACGCGCGGCGGCACGCCGACCTTCAGCTTCGGACCGGACGGCGTCGAGAGCGCCCACGCGGTCGACGAGCACGTGACGGTCGCGGCCATGCTCGACTACACGACCGCCGTCGCCCTGACGGCGCTGCGCTGGTGCGGCGTCGAGGGCTGAGAGGCGCGGCGCGGCAGGTGCTGCGCCGTGCGGGCGGCCGGCGGCCGACGGTGCCGGCTGCGGGCGGGCGCGCGGCCGCACGCGGCTAGACTCAGCACGCCGGCGGCCGGGCCAGCGCCCCGCGCCGTCAGCGACGTGCGCGGCGCGCGGCGCCTGCGCGAGCGACGGGAGGGACGGAGCATGAAGATCGCGCCTTTCGGGGTCGAGCAGTGGATGAACGCGCACGAGGAGTCGGCGACCTTCAACGTCGGCGAGACGTGCGTGCAGTCGCTCACCCTCGACGAGCTGCTCGCTCTCGATGCCGACCCCGAGCGCGCCCTCGCCGGGCTGCGCGCCCTCCAGCTCACCTACGGCCACATCTACGGCTCGCCCGAGCTGCGCGCCCTCATCGCCGGCCTCTACCACGACGTGGCGCCCGAGCAGACGCTGGTCACCAGCGGGGCGATCGGGGCCAACTTCCTCGCCCAGTACAGCCTGCTCAAGCCGGGCGATCGCGTGGTCTGCGTGCAGCCGACCTACCAGCAGCTCTTCTCGGTGCCGGCGTCGTTCGGCGCCGAGGTCGTGCCGCTTCCGTTGCGGCCCGAGAACGGCTGGCTGCCCGACCTTCAGGAGCTTCGCTCGCTGCTGCGGGCGCCGACGGCGATGGTCGTGATCAACAACCCGAACAACCCGTCCGGCGCGCTGATGGACGCCGAGGTCCTGGGCGAGCTCGTCGACGTCGTCCGCGAGAGCGGCGCCTGGCTGCTCGCCGACGAGGTGTACCGCGGCCTCGAGCACGATGGCGTCCGCACGCCCTCCGTGGTCGACCTCTACGAGCGCGGGGTCGGCACCGGCAGCATGTCCAAGGTGTACTCGCTCGCCGGCCTGCGGGTCGGGTGGGTCGCCGGCCCGGCCGAGGTCATCGAGGCCTGCACCGAGCACCGCGACTACACGACCATCAGCGTCGGTCAGCTCGACGAGGCCCTGGCGACGATCGCCCTGCGCGCGATCGACAGGCTGCTCGCGCGCAACCTGGCGATCGTCCGCGAGAACGCGGCCGTCGTCGACCAGTGGGTGCGAAGCGAGGTGCGGCTCTCGTACGTGCCTCCGCGCGCCGGCACGACGGCCTTCGTGCGCTACGACTACGACCTCCCGTCCGTGGAGCTCTGCCAGCGCCTCTTCGACACGACGGGCGCCTTCGTCGTGCCCGGCGCCGCCTTCGACTGGGAGGGCTGGTTCCGCCTCGGGTACGCCTTCGACGCGAAGCGCCTCGTCGACGGCCTGGAGCGATCTCGCGCTTCCTCCGCAGCCTCGAGGACTGAGCGACCGAGCGCCGGGCCGGGGAGTCGACCACGACCACGACGGGACAGACCGCAAGCCCGGGTGTGAGCCGCCACCGCATGCTCGTCGCCGACCTCCTCCTGGTCTCGATCGGCGTCGTCTGGGGCTTCAACTTCGTCGTCATCAAGGACGCCATCGGGCGCGTCGACCCGATGCTCTACATCATGCTGCGCTACCTCGTCGCGGCGGCGATCTTCGCCGCCCTCGTGCCGCGCAGCGTGACGCACGCGCAAGCGCGGCGACTGGCTGATGGGCGGCGTGCTCGGCGCCTTCTACCTCACGGCGCTGGTCGTGCAGACCATCGGCCTGCAGTACACGACGCCGGGCAAGTCGAGCTTCATCACCGGGCTCAACGTGGCCATGGTGCCCTTCCTCTACTGGATCGTCGCCAAGCGCTCACCGGGCTGGACCCAGGTCCTCGGCGCCCTCGTCGCCACCGTCGGCCTCGCCGTCTCTCAGCCTGCAGGGTGACTTCACCCTCAGCTGGGGCGACACCCTCACGCTCCTCGGGGCGCTCTTCTACGCGCTGCACATCATGTCGACGGGCTTCTTCGCCCCGCAAGGTCGAGCCCAGAGACCCTCGCCGTCACCCAGATCCTGGTCGCCGCCGCGCTGATCTCGATCGTCACCCCGTTCACCACCGAGCGTCACCTTCGACCTGCCGTGGCAGGTCTGGGCGGCCGTCCTCTGGACGGCGCTGTCGGGGACGATCTACGCCTTCTTCATGCAGAGCTGGGCGCAGCGGTACACGACCTCGACCCGGGCCGCCGTCTTCCTCTGCCTCGAGAGCGTCTCCGGCGCCGTCTTCGGGGTCATGTTCGGGATGGACGACCTCACCTGGCGGCTCGTCGGCGGCGCCGGCCTCATCTTCACCGGCATCATCATCATCGAGACGCTGCCGTCGCGGGGCGCGCGGGCGGAGCCGGTGGCCCCGGGCGACGCGATGCTGCCGGTCGCCGGCGAGGGCGGTCGGCGCGCACGGCGGCGGATCGGCCGGCGACGCGAGCGATGACGGCGACGAGCGGCGCCTCGCGGGAGCGACGACGCCGACGAGCAGACCCACGCCGGCGCGGTAGACTAGCCGGCATGACCGAGCGCCCGTACGAAGACATCCACATCGAGGGCCACCTCATCGACTCCCTGATGCTGCCCCAGATCTGGGACGACATCATGGACCTCGAGGGCGAGTTCGAGGTGCTCGACTTCAACGTCGGGCGTACGAAGACCGAGACGTCGGTCGCGGTCATGCGCGTCTTCGGGCGCGACCGCGACCACCTCGACGAGATCCTCGAGGCGATCACCCGCACGGCGCCGTCGCCGTGGAGCCGCACGACGCGCGGCTCGAGCCGGCGCCGCAGGACGGCGTCTTCCCGCAGGACTTCTACTCGACCTCCAACCTCGAGACCTACGTGCGCCTCGCGGGCGAGTGGGTCGCCGTGCAGCACCCCGAGATGGACTGCGGCGTGCGCGTCGACGTCGAGGCGGGCACCGCCGAGACCATCGCGATGGGCGACGTGAAGGCCGGCGAGCTCTACGTCACCGGCCACAGCGGCCTGCGCGTGATCCCGCTCGAGCGCTCACGCGAGAGCCAGCCCTTCGAGTTCATGGCCTCGGCGGTCTCGAGCGAGAAGCCCAAGGCACAGATCATCCGCGAGGTCGCGAAGATGCTGCGGCAGGTGCGCGCCGACGGCCGCCTGACGATCGCCGTCGTGGGTCCGGCGGTCGTGCACACCGGGGCGGCGCCGCACCTGGCCCGCCTCATCGAGGCGGGCTACATCGGCGCCCTCTTCGGCGGCAACGCCGTCGCCACGCACGACGTCGAGTCGGCCCTCTTCGGCACCTCGCTCGGCGTCGTCGCTCCACGAAGGCACGCTCATGCCGGGCGGCCACGAGCACCACCTGCGCGCCATCAACACCGTCCGGCGCGCCGGTTCGCTCGCCGCCGCCGTCGAGCAGGGCGTCCTCACGAAGGGTCTCATGTACACGTGCGTGAAGACCGGCACGCCGATGGTCCTCGCGGGTCGATCCGCGACGACGGGCCCATGCCCGAGGTCGTCACCGACGTCATCGCCTGCCAGCGCGAGATGCGCCGCTACGCCCAGCAGGCCGGCGCCTGCCTCATGCTCTCCATCGATGCTGCACTCGATCGCCATCGGCAACCTGCTGCCGGCCGCGGTGCGCACCGTCTGCGTCGACATCAACCCGGCCGTCGTCACCAAGCTCGCCGACCGCGGCAGCTTCCAGGCCATCGGCATCGTCACCGACGTCGGCCTCTTCGTCGAGCAGCTCGCCAACGAGCTCTGCGTCGACGCCTAGCCGGGGCGCGACGCCCCGCCCCTCACGCCCGCGCCCACGACCTTCCTCGGATAGACTGACGGCGTGCTGACCGCCGTCCTCTCGCTCGGCTCCGCCTTCGGCTACACGGTCCACGACGTGCTCATGATGCGCGTCGTGCGCTCGACGCCGGTGCTTCACGGCGCTGTTCTGGGTGCAGTTCGTGGCGCTCGTGCATGTTCGTGCCGGCGTGGCTGATCTTCATCGGTCTGCCGGAGGGGCGCGAGGAGTGGCGCGCCGCCGGCCTCGCGGCCCTGAGCGGGCCGATCGAGGTCCTGGCGCTCGCCGCCTTGCTCAAGGCGCTCGCCGTCGGCAAGCTCTCGATCGTCGGGCCGCTCGCCGCCCTCGGCGGCGGCTTCGGCGCCGTCGTTCGCCATCGCGCCTCGGCGAGCCGGTCGAGCGGCCTCGCCGTCGGTCGGCCTGCCGCTCGCGGTCGCCGGGGCCGTCCTCGCGTCGATGGAGCCGCGGAGGTCGACGAGACCGGCCGGCGCGGCGGGCGACGCGCGACCGCCGGCGCCGGCTGGGCGCTGCTCTGCGCGCTCATCTGCGGCATCGAGCCGGTGCTGCTCGGCGAGGCCGCCGCCCTCTCCCCGCTGCCGTCGTCGCCATCGGCCGCGTCGCCAGCCTCGCCTCGCTGCTGCCGCTCCTTCTCGTGCGCCTCGGCGGCTTCGCACCTGCGGCGCGAGCACGTCCGGCCCGTCGGCGTCTGCGGGGCGTCGCTCGACGGCTTCGCCGTCATGGCGTTCGCCGCGGCCACGGCCATCGGCCCCGTCGCGACGGCGTCGGTCCTCGTCGCGCAGACCGGCACCCTGTCGGCCATCGTCGGCATGTGGGCGCTCAAGGAGCGGCCGGCGAAGGTGCAGATCGCCGGGCATCGCGCTCGCGGTCGCCGCCGTCACCCTGCTCGCGATGAGCGACGAGCGGCTGAGGCGCCCGTCAGGGCAGCTGCGGCAGCCCGTCCTCGCCGATCGGCCAGAACGGGTTGTAGGCGACCTCCCAGGCGTGGCCGTCGGGGTCGGCGAAGTAGCCCGAGTAGCCGCCCCAGAAGCGGTCCTGGGCCGGCCGCAGCAGCGTGCCGCCGGCCCCGCACCGCCTCGTCCAGGGCGGCGTCGACCGCCTCCCTGCTCTCGACGTTCATCGGCCAGGGTCATACGGATCGAACCGGCCGGCGCCGGCTCCTGCCCGGCCTCTTCGGCGATGCCGTCGAGCGCGTACAGGGCGAGCGTCGAGCCCGCGTTGCGGAAGAACGCCACGCGCGTCTTCGGGCTCGCCGCTCAGCGGCCAGCCGAGGGCCTGGTAGAACGCCCGAGCCCTCGGCACGTCGGCCACGCCGAGGGTGATCACGCTGATCCGCGCCTTCATGCCGTCGCTCCTCGCTGTCGTCCTGCCGCGTGGTGCGCGCCGCGCCGCGTCTGCGTGCCATCGGACAGGCGTGACGTGCGGGTGCGTGGATATACTCACATGCAGGTCACCACGTCATCTCCCGACACCCCGCGAGGAGCGTCATGAAGCCACGTCAGATCGTCCCCGAACGTCCACCTCATCGGCGCCGTCGACTGGGACCGCCGTCTGTTCGACGCCTCATCCCGCTGCCCGACGGCACGAGCTACAACGCCTACTTCGTGCAGGGCAGCGAGAAGAGCGCGCTGCTCGACACCGTCGACCCGGCGATGTGGCCGACGCTCGAGGCGCAGCTCGACGAGCTGCCGGCGCCCGACTACCTCGTCATCCACCACGTCGAGCAGGACCACTCCGGCTCGACGCCGCTCGTCCTCGAGCGCTACCCGGACATCACCATCGTCTGCAACGAGAAGGCGCAAGGCGATGCTCATCGACCACCTGCACGTCGACGAGGCGCGCTTCCACGTCGTCGCCGACGGCGAGACGCTCTCGCTCGGCGACAAGACGCTCACCTTCCTCTTCACGCCGTGGGTGCACTGGCCCGAGACGATGAGCACCTAGCTCGAGGAGGACAAGATGCTCTTCAGCTGCGACTTCTTCGGCTCGCACCTCGCGACCAGCGACGTCTACGCCGACGAAGCACGAGGTCTACGACGGCGCCAAGCGCTACTACGCCGAGATCATGATGCCGTTCGCGGCCCAGGTCGACGAAGAACCTCGAGAAGGTCACGCAGTACCCGATCGCGGATCATCGCCCCGAGCCACGGCCCGGTGTACGACGACCCGGCGTTCATCATCGACGCCTACCGCGACTGGGCGGCCGGCGCGCCACGCAGAACGTCGTCTGCCTGCCGTACGTCACGATGCACGACAGCACGCGGCTCATGGTCGACCACCTCACCGACGCGCTCGCCGAGCGCGGCGTCGCCGTCGAGCGCTTCGACCTGACCACCGTCGACCTCGGCGAGCTCGCCAGCTCGCTGGTCGACGCCGGCACGATCGTCATCGGCACCTCGACCGTGCTCACCGGGCCGCACCCGCTGGCGGCGCACGCCGCGTTCCTCGCCAACGCCCTGCGGCCGCAGACGCAAGTACGCGACCGTGATCGGCTCGTACGGCTGGGCCGGCAAGACGGTCGAGACGCTCGCCGGCATGATGCCGAAGCTCAAGGTCGAGCTGCTCGAGCCGGTGCTCGCCAAGGGCCTGCCGCGCGAGGCCGACTACGCGGCGCTCGACGCGCTCGCCGACACGATCGCCGAGAAGCACAAGGACCTGGCGCCGCGGCGGTGACGCCCGCCCCCGGCCACCATCCCGCGGGCGCCGCCGGCCGCCGCTCGCGAACGTCGCGCCCCCGTGCCCCGTGCTGACCGTCCTCACGGGGCTGCTGACGTCGCTCTCGTACGCGACCAGCGACATGCTCTCGCAGAACGTCGCCCGCGCGACCCGGCCGCTGACGCAGATGGTCTGGGTGCTCGTCACCGGCGTGGCCCTCGTGCTGCCCGTCGCCCTGGTGGTGCGGGGACTGCCGGACGAGGGCGAGTGGGGCGGCGCCGGACTCGCGGCGCTCGCCGGCGCGCTCTACTTCTTCGCCCTCTTCTGCCTCTTCCAGGGCTTGCGCGCCGGCGACCTCGGCCTCATCTCGGCCCTCACCTCGCTGCAGGGGGCGTACGTCGCCGTCGTGGTGATCGCCCTCGGCGAGCCGGTGACCCCGCTGCTCGTCGGGGCGCTGGTCCTCTGCGCGGTCGGCGCCGTGCTCACGTCTTTCGAGGGCCGCGCCAGATCGACGCGGGGCGCGCCCTGGGCGTTCGCCGCGGGGCTCATCTTCGCGGGCGTGATGCTCTGCTACAACTACAGCGACATCGACTGGCTCTCGCAGGCGGCGATCTCGCGCAGCGTGTCGCTCGCCATCACCCTGCCGGTGGCGCTGCTGACCGGCGGCGCGGCACTGCCGGCGCGGCTGCGCCCGCGCGCCGTCGGCGCCGGCGTCCTCGAGCTGACCGGGGTGCTGCTCCTGACGATCACCTTCGCCCTGGGGCCCGCCGCGGTCGCCGGGGTGACGACCACCCAGTTCGGGACCTTCGCCGTGATGCTCGGCGTCGTGGTGCTGCACGAGCGCCCGAAGCCTAACCAGTGGGTCGGCATCGGCGCCGCCATCGTCGGGGTGAGCTCGCTGGCGGTCCTGGTCTAGCTCGCGCCGACTGGGCGGTGAGTCGCGCGGCGGCGCGGATCAGCCCAGCGGGCCCACCGCCGCTTCGACGGCGTCGAGGATCTCGCCCGAGTGCACGAGCTCGGCCATCGCGTTGTGGTCGGGGTAGAGCGGCCGGTCGACGTCGAGGTGGGCGACGTGGCGCCGGATCACCTCGCGCGCGGTCTGCACGCCGTTGCCCGGCGTGAACTCGCGGAAGTCGAGGGCCTGGGCCGCCGCCATGAACTCGATGCCCAGCACGCCGTAGGCGTTCTCGAGGATCTGGCGGTTCTTGAGGGCCGTGTTCATGCCCATCGAGACGAAGTCCTCCTGGTCGGCGGCCGCCGGGATGCTCATCGTGCTGGCCGGAGCCGAGAGGATCCGCTGCTCGACGATGAGCATGTCGGCGGCGTACTGGCTCAGCATCAGGCCGGAGTAGAAGCCCGGGTTGGGCGTGAGGAAGTCGGGCAGACCTTGGCTCGTCGCCGGGTTCTCGAGGCGGTTGAGACGGCGCTCGGAGAGCACGCTGACCATGGTCACCGCCTGCCCGACGAGCTCCATCGGGAGGCTGACCGGCGTGCCCTGGAAGTTGGCCCCGGTCAGCGTCAGCCTGTCCTCCGGCACGAAGATCGGGTTGTCGCCGACGCCGTTGAGCTCGATCTCGACCTGCGACTCGGCCCAGGCGAGGGCGTCGTGCGCGGCGCCGATCACCTGGGGCGAGGAGCGCATCGAGTAGGCGTCCTGCACCTTGGTCTTGATCTTGCCGGTGGCGAGGTCGCTGTGCTCGATGCACTTGCGGATCGCGGCCGCGCTGCGCACGGCGCCCGGGAAGCCGCGCAGCTCGTGCAGCTTGGCGTTGTAGGGCTTGAGGTTGGCGAGCAGGGCCTCGAGCGACATCGCGCAGGCGATCTCGGCCTGGCGCAGCCAGCGGTCGGCGTCGTGGCAGAGCAGCGCGCTCATGGCGGTGAGGACGTTGGAGCCGTTGATGGTGGCGAGGCCGTCGCGCGCCTCCAGCCCGGGGACGGGGATGCCGGCGCGCTCCATCGCCACCTTGCCGGGCAGGCGCTCGCCCTCGTAGAAGGCCTCGCCCTCGCCCATCAGCAGCAGGGCGAGCTGGGCCATCGGGGCGAGGTCGCCGGAGGCGCCGACCGAGCCCTTCGTGCAGACCACCGGGGTCACGCCCTTGTTGAGCATCTCGACCAGGGTGAGCGTGATCTCGGGGCGGTTGCCGGAGTTGCCGTGGGCGTGGACGTTGACGCGGCCGGCCATGGCCCCGCGCACGACCTCGGCCGGCGCGGGCTCGCCGATGCCGGCCGCGTGGTTGTAGACGAGGTAGCGCTGGAACTGCTGCACCTGCTCGTCGTCGAGGACGATCTCGGAGAACTCGCCGATGCCGGTGTTGGTGCCGTACATGATCTCGCGCGCCGCGATCTTCTCCTCGAGCATCGCGCGGCAGACCCTGATGCGCTCGAGCGCGGCCGGGTCGAGCTCGACCTTCTCGCCGTCGCGGGCGATGCGCACGAGCTTCTCGATCGTGAGTGATCGGCCGTCCAGGGTGATGGTCAAGGTCTCTCCTTCCGCCTCGATCGCGCCGGTCTGCCAGATTGGACTCTACGCGGGGAACGGCACGATGCAACCGGGCCGGCTTGGCGGCCGGGCGGCACGGGCCCGGGCACGGGCGGAGTGTTCTCCCGCGTCACGGGCTCGGGCCGCGGCGACCGACGCATGCCGCCGCGCGTGTCGCGGCGGCTTGCCCTCGGGCCGCGGAGGCTCTTGAATGCGTCACATGGACACGCTGCTCCTGCTCGGCAACGAAGCCGTCGCCCGCGGCGCCTGGGAGGCGGGCGTGCAGGTCGCGGCCGCCTACCCCGGCACACCGAGCACCGAGATCGTCACCAACCTCGCACGGTATGAGGACGTCTACGCGGAGTGGTCGACCAACGAGAAGGTCGCCTACGAGGTCGCCTTCGGGGCGTCGATGGGGGGCGCCCGCGCCCTGACGGCGATGAAGAGCGCGGGCGCCAGCGTCGCCGCCGACCCGCTGATCACCTCGGTGTACACGGGGGTCAACGGCGGCCTGGTCGTCTGCCTCGCCGGCGACCCCGGCATGGCCAGCGGCATGACCGAGCAGGACGACCGCTACTTCGGCCGCCTCAGCAGCATGCCGATGCTCGAGCCGGCCGACAGCCAGGAGTGCTACGACTTCGTCAAGCTGGCCTTCGAGCTCAGCGAGACGTACGACGTGCCGGTGATGGTGCGCCTCTCGATCCAGACGGCGCACCAGAAGTCGATCGTGCGCGTGGGCGAGCGGCGGCCGGTCGAGCGCAAGCCGCCGCATCGCAAGACCGAGAAGTACAGCATGCTGCCGCGCTTCTCGCGGCCGATGCACCGCAGCCTCATCGAGCGCTTCGCGCGCCTGACGGAGTACGCCGAGGCGACGGCGGCGTCGGGCGAGCTGGCGCGCGTCGAGCCCGGGGCGGTCGCGGGCGCGACTGTGTCCGGCGCGGATGCGGCGGCCGCGGGTCCGGAGCCGGCCGCCGTCGCCGAGGGTAGGGGCTGGGTGCCTCTCGCGGGCGGCGGGACGGCGCGCATCGGCGTCGTCACCGCCGGCGCCGCCTACATCTCCGCCAGGGAGGCGCTGCCCGAGGCGTCCTTCCTCAAGCTCGGCATGATCCACCCGCTGCCGGTCGAGGCGATCCGCCGCTTCGCGGCGGACGTCGATCTCCTGTTCGTGGTCGAGGAGCTCGAGCCGTACCTCGAGGAGCAGGTCCTCGCCGCGGGCATCGCCTGCGAGGGCAAGCGCTGGTTCCCGCAGTGGGGCGAGCTCACGCCCGGTCCGCGTCGGGCGCGGCTTCGTCGCGGCGGGCCTCGACCTGCCGCGCTGGGCCGAGGAGAAGGCCGCGGAGGACGACTCCGTCATCCCGCGGCCCCCCGTCCTCTGCACCGGCTGCCCGCACCGCGGCATGGCGCGGGCGATGAAGAAGCTCGACCTCGACGTGCACGGCGACATCGGCTGCTACGACCTCACCACGCTGCCGCCCGTCGAGCACATGCACTCGGCCTTCGAGATGGGCGCCAGCATCCCCATCGAGCAGGGCTTCACGCGGGCCGGGGGCAGCGAGAAGGGCTCGATCGCCGTCATCGGCGACTCGACCTTCCTGCACTCGGGCCTCACCGGGCTGCTCAACGCCGTGCACCAGCGCACCAACGTCACGGTGCTCATCCAGGACAACCGCATCACGGCGATGACCGGCGGGCAGACGAACCCGCACAACGCGCGCACGCTCGCGGGGAGCGAGACGAAGCCCGTCGACCTCGCGGCGATCTGCCGCGCGCTGGGCGTCGAGCACGTCGAGGTCGTCGACCCGTACGACTACCAGGCATGCCTCGACGCGCTGAAGGCCGGCCTCGCCTTCGAAGGGCCGGCCGTCATCATCACCGACCGCCCCTGCATGCTCTTCCCGAGCAAGGTCGCCGGCCTCGGCGCCTTCGCCGTCGACGAGGAGCTCTGCAACGCCTGCCAGCTCTGCATGTCGCTCGGCTGCCCGTCGCTGCACCACGTCGAGGCGCGACGCACAAGGGGCGCCACAAGGTCGCGATCGACACCGATACCTGCGCCGGGTGCTCGCTCTGCGAGCAGCTCTGCCGGACGGGCGCGATCAGTCGCGTCGACGAGTCCGGAGCGGGGGGCGACGCATGAGCGCCGCGCGGACGACGAGTGACGTCGCGGCTCCCGCGGGCTGGGCGACCGCGGCCGGAGCCGGAGGGCGCTCGTGAGCGCCGCCCACACCGCGACCGGGGGCGCCGTCACCCGGCACTACGCCGCCGGCGTCGTCGACGACATCATGGTCGTCGGGGTCGGCGGCCAGGGCGTGATCGTGGCCGCCGCCGTCATCGCCGACACGGCGATGCTGCACGGCGGCCTCGAGGTGAAGCTCAGCGAGACGCGCGGCATGAGCCAGCGCGGCGGCAGCGTGAGCTCGCACATCCGCATCGGTGAGCGCGTCGTGGCGCCGAGCATCAGCCCCGGCGAGGTCGACTACCTGCTCGCCTTCGAGGCGGCCGAGGGCCTGCGTGTCGCGCCGTCGCTGACGCCTGACGGCGTCGCCATCGTCAACACGCAGCAGATCGTGCCGCCGCTGGCCTCGACCGGCATCGCCTACCCGTTCGACGCCGTCGAGCGTCTCACCGACGGCCACGCGCACGTCACGCCGGTCGACGGCAACGCCGTCGCCGAGGGCATCGGCGACGTCAAGGTCGCCGGCATCGTGCTCGTCGGCGCGCTCGCGGTGCACCTCCCCTTCGCCGTCGGGACCTGGGAGCGGGCGCTCGAGCGCAACGTGCCGCCGAAGTGGCTCGAGATGAACCTCGCCGCCTTCGCGGCCGGCCGCGCGATCGGCGCCGGGGGCACGGCGTGACCGACACGCGGCGTGGCGCCGTCGACGACCGCCCGTACTTCGACGCCGCGCACGAGACGCTCGAGCCCGGCGCCCTGCGGGCGCTCCAGCTCGAGCGTCTTCAGCGCGTCGTCGCCCGCGCCTACGAGCGCAGCGCCGCTACCGCGGACCTCTGCCGCGCGGCCGGCGTCGCGCCCGATGACATCGCGACGCTGGACGACCTGCGCCGCCTCCCCTTCCTCGAGAAGGCGGCGCTGCGCGACGCCTACCCGGCCGGCCTGCGCACCTGCGGTCTCGACGAGATCATCGAGGTGCACAGCACCTCGGGGACGACCGGCAAGCCGACGCCGATCTGGGCCACGCGCGGCGACATGGATGCCTGGGCCGCGCGCAACGCGCGCACGATGTGGATGGTCGGCCTGCGCCCCGGCGACCTGCTGCAGAACTGCTTCGGCTACGGCCTCCCGACCAGCATCGGGCTCCAGTACGGCGCCCAGCACGCCGGCATCGGCGTCGTGCCGGCCGGCATCGGGCGCCACGAGCTGCTCATCGACCTCATCGTCGACCTCGGCGTCACGGCGATCTGCACGACGCCGTCGTACGGCCTCTTCCTCGCCGACAAGGCGCTCGAGCGCGGCATCGACCTCACGCGCGACTCGCGGCTGCGCGTCGGCATCTTCGGCGCCGAGCCCTGGCCCGAGTCGGGCCGCGACCGGCTCGCCGCCGCCCTCGGCGTCGACGCCTTCAACGAGTACGGCATGGGCGAGTTCCTGGGACCGGGCATGGCCGCCGAGTGCCCGGTCAAGCAGGGCATGCACGTCTGGTCCGACCACCTGCTCGTCGAGTGCGTCGACCCCGAGACCCTCGAGCCGGTGGGGGACGGCGAGCGCGGCGAGCTCGTCTGGACCTCGCTGACCAGCGAGTCGATGGCGATGATCCGCTACCGCAGCCGCGACATCAGCTCGCTCACCTGGGAGCCCTGCCCGTGCGGCCGCACGCACCCGCGCATCGGCCGCATCACCGGGCGCAGCGACGACGCGCTCTCCATCGGCGGCCTCATCGTCTTCCCCAGCCAGATCGAAGAGGTGCTGGTGCGCTTCGACGAGTTCGCGAACAACTTCTGCATGGTCGTCGAGCTCGTCGACAACCTCGACCGTCTCACCGTGCAGGTCGAGGTGCGCGACCTCGCCGGTCTCACCGACGAGGCGCGCGAGACGCTCGCCAAGCGGATCGCCGCCGGCGTCAAGACGGCCGTCGGCGTCACCCCGCGCGTCGAGCTCTTCGACCCCTTCTCGCTGCCGCGCATGACCAGCGGCCAGGGCAAGACGGCCTGCCACCGGGTCGACGACCGCCGCCCTCGCTGACGCCGCACCGCGCCGCGCTCTCGCGAGGGCCGGTGCGCTCGCGATAGACTTTGCGCCACACACCGGGGACCCGGTCCCGCACCCGCGGGTGACCGCGCCGCGCCCGGCCGCTGATGAAGGAGTTGCTGAGGCCATGAGCGACCACCTGATCGACGACGCCCACCTGACCAAGACCCAGGAGTGGTTCGCCAAGTGCCAGGAGGTGATCGCCGGCGGCGAGTCGAGCTACGCGCGCCTCATCGGCACCCGCCCGATCGTCATGGAGAAGGGCGAGGGTGCGCACTTCTGGGACGTCGACGGCAACCGCTACATCGACTGGTGCATCGGCTACGGGCCGATGATCTTCGGCCACCGGCCGAAGTTCATCGTCGACGCCATCGTCGAGCAGATCACCGAGCGCGGCATGCTCTACACGTTCCCGCACGAGCTCGACTACGAGGTCGGGCGCAAGATCGTGCAGGCCGTGCCCGGCATCGACCAGATCCGCTTCGCCAACTCGGGCTCCGAGGCCACCCAGGCGGCGATGCGCCTGGCCCGCGGCTACACGGGCAAGGACAAGATCCTCAAGTGGGAGGGGAGCTACAACGGCTTCCTCGACTGCCACGCCTTCTCGCACATGCCCGAGCTGGGGGCGGCGGGCTCGGAGAAGTACCCGCGCACGCTGCCCTCGCTGGCCGGCATCCCGAAGGTGGTCGAGGATACCGTGATCGTCGGCTGCTTCAACGATCTCGAGGGCGCCGAGACGCTCATCAAGCGCCACGCTCACGAGCTCGCCGCCGTGCTCAGCGAGCCGATCCTCGCCGACTGCGGCATCATCCCGCCCGAGCCCGGCTTCCTCGAGGGGCTGCGCCGCCTCTGCGACGAGCACGGCGTGCTGCTGATCTTCGACGAGATCATCACCGGCTTCCGCGTCGCCCTCGGCGGCGCCCAGGAGCGCTACGGGGTCATCCCCGACATCACCTGTGTGGCGAAGGCGGTGGGCGGCGGCACGCCGGGGGCGGCCGCGTTCGGGGCGCGCAAGGACATCATGGACGTGGAGACCTGCAACATCGTGCTCCACGGCGGCACCTACAGCGCCAACCCCATGACGCTGGCCGGCATGAACGCGGCGCTCGACAAGCTGCTCGGCGAGACGGAGGCCGTCTACGGCCACCTGAACGCGATCGCCGACGCCATGGTCGACGGGCTGCGCGCGATATTCGCCGAGCAGGGCGTGCCCGCCTACATCGGCCAGGTCGGGCCGATGTGGCAGATCTTCTTCGGTCACGAGGCGCCGGTGACGCGCTCCCGGCAGGCGCGCGCCAGCGACACGCGCTTCTTCGAGCACCTGCAGCGCGAGTGTCAGGCGCGCGGCGTGTACTACCACAACTTCCCGTTCGAGCGCTTCTTCGCCAGCACGGCACACACGCAGGCCGACGTCGACGAGAGCCTCGAGGTCATGGCGACGGCGACCAGGATCGTGAAGGATCGCCTGGGGAGTCTGCCCGAGGGCGTCTGAGCCCGGAGGCGCGAGCGGTCGCGGGACGCCGGCTGAGAGGCGGCGGCTCGCGGGACTACGGGGGCGGGGCGGCGAGCGGAGCTCGCCGCCCCGCCCCCTCCGCGTGCTCGACGCCCCCCCTCCCCCCGCGTCGCGACCCCGCTGCCGCTGCCCACCACGGCCGGCACCTGACCCCGACGCCCGCGTGCTACCCGCGCGGTCGCGCCTCGAGTGCGGCGTCGAGGGCCGGCCGCGCCTGTCGCCGGATCGCGACCATCAGCCCCGCCGCCGAGAACGCCAGCGCGCCGGCGAGCACGAACACCACGGCCCAGCTCTGCGTGAGCGCGAGCCAGGCGGCGAAGGCGCCGCCGGCGAGCGAGGCGAGCCCCTTGGCCGTGTAGAGCATCCCCTGGTTGGCGGCCGCGTAGCGCGAGCCGAAGCGGTCGGCGGTCAGGGCGGGGAAGAGGGCGAACATCTCGCCGCCCGTGAAGTAGACCATCGCCGTCAGGACCACGAACGCCGGCGGCCACGAGCCGAAGGCCGGGATCAGACAGAGGAAGAGGCCGGTCAGGGCGAAGGCCACGGTCATCGTGATCTCGCGGCCGAGGCGGTCGGAGACCCAGCCCCACACCACACGACTGGCGCCGTTGAGGATCTGCTGCAGCACCAGGGCGACGACGATCACCGAGGCCGCGATGCCGAAGTCCTCGCCGATCGGTCTCGTGTTGGCCGTCAGGATGAGCAGGCCGGTGGCCATGCAGAAGAAGGCGACGAAGGCGAGCCAGAACTGGCCGAGGCGCAGGAGGCCGAGCGGCGCCAGGCCCTCGTGGGCCGCCGGGCGGGCAGCCACGACCGGGCCATCCGGCGGAGCGAGACCCTCGTGCGCCGGCGGGTCCGCCGTCGCGCCCGGGCCGTCGGCTGCGCGACCGCCGCCGGCCGGGCCGGCGGCGCCTTCAGGAGCAGGCCGACGACCAGCACCGCCGCGCCGATGACGAGACCGGTCACGACGAAGGCCGGCCGGACGCCGTGGCCCTCGAGCAGCCGGTGGACGAACGGGGTGAACGGCGCGGCGCCGACGCCGAAGCCGGCGGCGATGAGACCGAGAGCCAGGCCGCGGCGGTTCGGGAACCAGCGGATGCCCGTGCCGATGGCGCCTGCGTAGACGATGCCCGCGCCGACCCCGGCGAGGCCGTACAGGGCGTAGAAGAGGGGGCGGCTGCCCGTGACGCCGAGGCCGCCCCACCCGACGACGATCAGGGCGGCCGCGACGATGAAGGCGAGCCGCGGCCCCCGCCGGTCCATGAAGTAGCCGCCGAGGGGCTGCGAGAGCGTCTGGGCGACGATGAAGAAGGTGAAGGCGAGCTGCACCTGCGGGAGCGACCACGGGTTCTGCTGCTCGAGCGGCGTCGTGAAGAGCGTCCACGAGTACTGGAGCGGGGCGATGCACATCATCGCGACGATGGCGGCCCCCAGCTGGAAGACGCCGCTCGGCGGAGTGCGCGCGCTCAGGCGGCATGCTCGCGCACGTACGCGCCGGCGAGTCTCGCGCAGGCGCTCGCACCCGAACGGCTCCTCGTGCCCCGGGTAGACGACCGTCACGGGCAGGTCGAGCAGTCGTCGCATCGTGCGTACGTACTCCTCCACGCTGGACTCCGGCAGCGTGTCGACGAGCTCGGCGTCGTAGATGACGTCGCCCGAGAAGAGGACCCCGGCGGCCTCGTCCCAGAGGCCGATGCTGCCCCGCGTGTGGCCCGGCAGGTGCAGCACCTGGAACTGCCGCTCCCCGAGGTCGATCACGTCGCCGCCCTCGACGAGGTGCGTGGCCGTGACCGGTGCGATCGTGAAGGCGGCCGGGTCGAAGTCGGGCGCCGGCCGGGCGTCGACGAGCACCGGCGCCGGCGGCAGCCCGGCCTCGGTGAGCTGCGCCTTGAACTCCTCCGGCCAGTCGGCGGTCCACAGCGGGGTGATCTCGGAGATACGGAGGGCCGCCGCCTCTTCGAGCGGATGCAGTAGGCGGCGCTCGAACTCGTGCAGGCCGCCGATGTGGTCGATGTGGGCGTGGGTCGCGACGGCGACGACCTCGCGGCCGCGGCCGCGAGTCAAGCGGCCGAGCACCGGCCGCAGGGGGGCCGCGCCGTTACCGGTGTCGACGACCAGGTCGCGCTCGCGGCCGCGTACGTACCAGAGGTTCGCGCGCAGGAGGTCGTCGACGTGGGGCTCGGTCAGCATGGCGATGCTGCCGGTCACCCAGGTCACGGAGAACCAGTCGGCGACGACCGGCAGGCTCATCGGGTCGGACGGAGACCCGGTCGGCGGTGTCGGGGCATGGGGCGGCATCACCGAGTCATGCGGCGTCACGGCCTCTTCCGGCGTCCAGCGCTCGAAGGAGCTCTCGGCGTCGGCCGCGTCACGACCGCCCTGTGTAGGCGATGAACCCCTGCTCGGCGAAGTGCGGGTCAAAGCCGAAGTACTCGCGGACGCCGAGTCGCCGCATGACTGCGAAGCTCACGCAGTCGACGAGGCTGAGGCGGCGCTTGCCGGCCGTGACGAGGGCGGCGAGGGAGCTCTCGTGGTCGCCCTCGGTCACCCAGGCGGTGTCGATCATCGGCAACATCTCGTCGACGAGCGTGCCGACGGCCGCGAAGCCCAGCCTGCGCTGCGCAAGGGCGATGGTCTCGACGATGACGTAGTCGGTCGTGACGAACCCCTCACCATGATCGATGCCGTGCCGCCAGGCGGGAAGGGCGACGTCGTGAGCCGCGTCGTCGGCGTCGAGCGTCGCGAACAGCGCTGACGTGTCGACGAACACACTCACTCTTCGATCGAGTCGGCGAAGTAGTCGTCGTGGCGGGCCGAAACGTCGCCGAGCCCGGAGTGGAACCGCCCGGCGGCGGCGATCGCGCGGCGCTTGCGCTCCTCGAGGCTCGCGCCTCTCGCGGGCCTCTTGAGCGCTCTGTCGACGGCCTCACGCACCAGGGCGGATACCGACGTGCCGCGCTCGGCGGCCTCATGCCGCAGCAGGCTCAACTGCTGGTCGGTGAGCTGGATCTGCATGCGGAACATCTTCGTCCGGCGTGTCGTGCTCGGAGCTCTCATGATGGCATCAAGACCATTATGCCATCACTTTCGTCCTCCGCAAGGCACGTACGGCCGCGGCGGGGTGACGATGACGCGGGCGAAGCTGCGGAGGCGGCGGCCATGGCGCCGCGACGCCGAGAGCGGGCCCGCCGGCGCCACGGCGCGAGCGAGCCAAAGAAGAGGGCGGCGGGCGGCGCGACCCGAAGGTCGCGCGCACCGCCGCCCCACCGCACCAGCCTCAGTGCGCCGTCGGCGCCTCCGTCATGCCGGTGCGCTCCTTGAAGCGCTCCACGCAGAGGATCGGCACCTCCAGCACCCGGCTGATGTTGAACTTCGCCTCGATGAAGTTCGCCTGCCAGGGATGACTGATGGCGTAAGAGTGTATCCGACCGAAGCCGAACTCATTCCTCACCTCGGTCATCGCCGCCGTGTCGCCGAGGTCGAAGGGCGTCACGCCGAGCTTTGAGGCCACGTACTGCTTGGCCTCCGTCAAACGCATCCCGCGAGTCATCTGCATACGGGCCACGAGGTCTCCCGCGGCTCGCATCCCACCCAGTCCCGCGGCTTGCGCATGGGCGTTGTGCATCCCGTGCGGGTCGCCGGAACCCACCTACAACCCGTCGACCTTCAAGATGTCGACGAAGGCCTTGGCCGAGCGCGCGACGGCGTCGCCCGGCGGGTGCACGAACATCGGCACCCCGCCGACGCCCATGCCGGCGTTCATGTGCACCGGGATACGGGCCTCGTCCATGCAGGGCTTGACGATGGCGCAGGCGCGGGCCGTGTTCCAGGCGCAGCTCTTGCCGGTGTTGACGTTGACGACCGGGCCGTACATCGTCGCCCCGGCCTCCTGGACCACGTGCAGCTGCTCGAGCGGCCACATGCCGGCGAGCCGCTTGCCCTTGTACTCGAGCTCACCGTGCATGCCGAGCACGAACTCGCCGGCCATGCCGAGCTGCACGCCCATGTCGGGGTACTTCTCGCGGATGATCTCCGTCGCCCGCAGCGTGGCCCAGAACTCGGGGTCGCCGGAGGCGCCGGTGGTGTCGAAGTCGATGGCGTCGGCGCCGGCCTCGTACATGACGTCGGCCATGCGCACGGCGTCGGCGACCGCCATCTCGGCGGCCTCCTCGCAGGAGGCCCGCGCCTCTGAGATCTTGCCGGCCGGCAGGAGCAGCGACCAGTTCTCGCAGGGGCCGTCGTCCTTGGCGTAGAGGCCGAGGTTCGGCATCACCCCGTACTGCATCGGCGCCACCGTCGAGAGCAGGGCGTCGTGCAGGCACTGGGCCTCGTAGGGCAGGATCGTGCGCACCACCTTGAGCGAGTAGTCGCCCGGGCAGAGCTCGAGAAGGTCGGCCCCCATCCACTGCTCGTAGGACTGCATGTCCTGCTCGCGCGTGGCGTGGGTCTTCATGCCGGAGCCGTCACAGGAGAGGACGATCTCCGAGCCCAGATCGACGCCGACCGTCTTGGCCGGCGAGGCGTAGAGGTCGACGAGGTGCTCCATCTCGTCGGCGGCGAGCGGCGGTACCTTGGCTCGCCGCACCGCCTGCGCGACGCCGTCCTCGACGTCGGCGCGGATCTCGCTCTTCGTGAGGCGAGCGAGCGTCCCGTCGCCCATGCGGGTCGGGATGCGGTCTTCCATACTCCCCCTTTCCGCGCCCCGGCGGGCACGACGATAGCGAGAGCTCATGTTAACTGACCGGATAGATAGTGACAACGTCGCTTTGCCGGACGTGGTCCGGCCGCGAGTCGGCGGGCCGAGAGGCCGTCCGCCGGCGAGGCGGCACGACCGGCCGACGAGCGGCCGCCGCCGACCGCCGCAGGGCTCAGCGCTCGGCGTACAGCCTCAGCAGGTCGCTGTAGAGCGCGTACGCGGTCTGCGTGAGCAGCGCGTCGCGCTCGACGACCTGCACCTCGCCCATGAGGTCGGTGCGGATGATGACCGTCGACATCGAGCCGCCGACGGCGAAGAACGGGTGGTCGGCGTCGACCTCGACGAGGCGGACGGCCGCCGACACAGCCGGTGGCTCGGCGGCGACGAGGGAGGCGACCGGAGCGTCCGCGGCCGGTGCGACGCCGCCGTGCGCCGCGGCCCGCGGGGCGCCGAGCACCGGCAGTCGCTCGGCGCCGTCCACCACCTCGGCCGCGCAGACGACGCGCAGGCGCCGGCCGGCGGCGTGTACCGCGGCGACGCGCTCCGCGCTCACGGCGCGGATGCTCTCGCGCGGCACGTCGGCCGGCGTGAGGCGCGCGTCCATGAGCACGTTGGCGAGCGCCGCCGTCTTGCTCGCCGCGTCGAGGCCGTCGATGTCGTGCGAGGGGTCGGCCTCGGCGAAGCCCTCGGCCTGCACCCAGGCGAGCGCCTCGTCGAAGGCCCGGCCCTCGGCCATCGCGTCGAGCAGGTAGTTGGTCGTCGAGTTCAGGACGCCGCTGATGCCGAGCACGCGCGTGCCCGGCAGGCAGCGCGCGGCGAGGTTGTAGACCGGGCAGCCGTCCATCGTCACGCCCTCGAAGAGGAGGCGCCGCCCGTGGGCGGCGGCGAGATCGGCGAGGCGGCGGTAGTCCCAGGCGATCGGCCCCTTGTTGACGCTGAGGACGTGCATGCCGCGGGCGAGCGCGTCCTCGACGTGGGCGATCGCCGTCGCCGCGCCGCCCTCCTCCTGCACCGTCGCCTCGACGAGCACGTCGGCGCCGCAGGCGGCGATGAGCTCGACGCCGGGGCGGGCCGGCTCGGCGAAGCCCCAGCCGGCCGGCGTCACCGGCGCCGACTGCAGGCCGCCCGGTTCGAGCCCGGCCGCACGCAGCGTCTCGGCCGGGCCGAGACCGGCCGGCGCGACGAGACTGCCGTGCGAGCGCGTGCCGGCGGCGGTGACGACGACCTCGAGACCGAAGTGCTCGACGAGGTCGCTCTCGCGCGCCGCCAGCACCTCGCAGAGTCGGCGGGCGACGTTGCCGAAGCCGAGGATGCACAGGGCCACGCGGCGCGGCGCGGTCGCGCTCACGTCTCGCGGCGTGCTCGTGCTCACGCCGCGCTCCCCTTTGCCGTAGACGCCAGCTCGGCGACCGCGGCGACGAGGCGCTCGGCCTCGTCCATCGTGTTGTAGGGCGCGAGGCCGGCACGCACCAGACCGCCGCGGTCCATCAGCCCCAGCCGCTCCACCAGCTTGAACGCGTAGAAGTGGCCGTCCCAGAGGAAGAGGCCCTGCTCGCCCAGCGTGCGACACACGTCGGGCGCGCTCATGCCGTCGAGCGTGAACGAGACGGTCGAGGTGCGGGGGTGGCCCGAGGGCGGACCGTAGACGGTCACGCCGTCGATCTCCGACAGCTCTTCGATGAGATAGCGCGCGATCGGCCGCTCGTGCAGCTCGCCGGCCAGCATGCCGGCGACGATCGCCCGGCGGCGCCCGTCCAGACCCTGCGGGCAGTTCGTCGGCGACGAGCGCTTCGTGGTGACGCCCGAAGTCGGCGATGAACTCGACCGCGGCGGCCGCGCCGGCGATGCCCTCGTGGTTGAGCGTGCCGGTCTCGAGCTTGAACGGCGGCTCGGGCTCCTGGGTGCTCAGCATGAGGGTGCGCAGGGCCGCGAGGACCGGGCGGCGGGCGTAGGCCACGCCGATGTGCGGGCCGAAGAACTTGTAGGCCGAGCAGAGCAGGAAGTCGCAGCCGATGGCCTTGACGTCGATCGGCCCGTGCAGGGCGTAGTGCACGGCGTCGACGACCGACAGCGCGCCGATCTCGCGGGCGCGCGCCGCGGCGCGCGCCACGTCGCTGATCGTCCCCACGGCGTTGGAGGCGTAGTTGAGGGCGATGACCTTGGTGCGGCCGGGCTTCACCATGGTCTCGAAGGCGTCCCAGTCGAGCGTGCAGGTCGAGGTGTGGACCGGCACCTCGCGCACGAGGACGCCGCGCTCGGCGAGGTGCAGCCAGGGCCCGCGGTTGGCCTCGTGGTCGATCTCGGTGATGAGGATCTCGTCGCCGGGCTGCAGGTCGCGGCCGATGGCCTGCGCGAGCAGGAAGTTGAGGGTCGTCATGTTGGCGCCGAAGGCGACCTCGTCGGGGCCGCAGCCGAAGAAGTCGCCCAGCGCCTCGCGGGCGCCGGCGATCATCGCGTCGGTCTCCTCGGTCGTCGCGAAGAACCCGTGGATGTTGCTGTTGCTGTGCACGAGGTAGTCGTGCATGGCGTCGAGGACGCGCTGCGGGACCTGGGTGCCGCCGGGGCCGTCGAGGTAGGCCGCCGGGTGACCGGCGATGGTCCGGCCGAGGGCGGGGAACTGGCTGCGGACGAAGTCGGTGTCGATGTGCGGCATGGTCCCTCCTGAGCGAACGGCGGCGTCGCTAGTCTACAGCCGCGGTGCGCGGTCGGCGGCCGGGCGGCGCGGTGCGTGCCACGCACCGCGCGCCAGGCGGGTAGTGCAGCCGTCGCCGCTTTGGGGCAGGATTGCGCCGTGACGGTGCGCGCGCAACGGAGCCTGCCCGACGAGCTCGACCGCGAATTCGGCGTGGTCTGCTTCACGTGGCCCGGCGCCGCCGCCGACGGCCCCGTGCTGCGCGCCCTGCGCAGCGCCGTCGAGCGCCTCACGGCGCTCGGCGTCGACGTGGCGATCGTCGGCCGCGCCGGCGTGCGCGAGGTCGACGCGGCCCTCGGCGCCCGTCCGGGCGCCGAGGGCCGCCTCTTCCTTCTGCTCACGCGCGGCGCCGAGCTGTACGTCGTGGGCCCGGGAGGCCCGCGCCTCCTCGAGCGCCGCCATCTGACGGCCGGCGAGCAGACCGAGCTGACCGCGGCCGCCGGACTCGTCGCCGAGCGGCTGCGGGGCCGCGGCCTGGAGGCGACCCCCAAGCCCGGACCGGAGACCCGCATCAGCGTCAAGCTCGCTGTGAAGGGCGACGGCCGCGCCGGCGCGCCGGCGCGGCCGCGCGGCCTGCACGACGTCGTCGCGGCCAAGCCGGTTTCGAGAGTGTCTGGCGCGCCGTCGAGGCCGTGCGCGACGATCTCGCCGAGGCGGGGTTCGCGGCGATCCACGTCTACGCCGAGGGCACGGCCATCGAACTCGGTGTGACCGACCGGGCGGACAGCATGCGCGCCGTCGCTCGCGTGCTGGTCGCCGAGCGCGGCCGCGACATCGCCGGCCTCCTGGTCGTCGGTCACGCGTTCGCCCCCGTCCACGGTGTCGACGGGGCGGACCGCAAGCTTCTGCTCCCCGAGCTCGCGGGGGCGCGCTTCGTCTCGGTCGGCGAGGAGCGCGGCGGTCCCCCGCCGCGGGTGCTGCACCTCGGCGGCGGCTGGACCACGCTGCTGCACGTCCTCGAGGACCAGGTGGCGCGCCGCGAGGTGGTGGCGCGGGCCCGCTTCCCGGAGCCGACCGGCGACCCGGCGTGGCGCTACGAGGTGAAGGGCTTCGACCCCTTCCGCGAGCGCGAGATCGAGACGCTCCTGACGGTCGCCAACGGCGAGACCGGCACCCGCGGCTCGCTCGAGGAGGGCTCGGCGGCGTCGACCCCGGCGACCCTTGTCGCCGGCATCTTCGGCGACGACACGGCCGAGCCCCGCATCCGCAAGCCCGTGCCGGCCCCGGACTGGCTGGGGCTGCGCCTCAAGATCGGCGGCACCCCGCTGACGCTGGCCAACGGGGAGATCCTCGCCCACCACCGCGTCCTCGACCTGCGCAGCGGCGTCGTCTATCGCTACTGGCGGCAGCGGGAGGCCGGGGGCCGCACGGTGAGCGTCCGCACGGCCCGCTTCGCCTCGCTCGACGACCGCGCCGTCATGGCGCTGCGCGCCGAGGCGGTGCCCGAGGACTTCTCGGGCCGCCTCGTCTGGGAGGGCGCGGTCGGCGTCACCCACGCCGGCGGCCCGGTGCTCGAGACCACCTTCGAACCGGGGGAGGGTCCCGGGTTCGTGGTCAGCACGCGGGGCCACAAGGGCGGCGGCCACGTGCTGGCGGTGAGCACGAGGCCGGCGGCCGGCTCGCCGGTCGAGCGCACCGTCGACCAGGCGCGCGACGTCATCGGCGGGCGTCTCGAGGCCGGCGAGCCCGCGACCGTCGACCGGCTCGCCGCCATCGTCTCGGCGCGCACCCGCCTGCCGTCGAGGGAGAAGGCGGTGCGCACCCTCGAGCGAGCCGGGAAGCTCGGCTTCGAGGAGCTACTGGCGCGCCACGAGGCCGCGTGGGCGGCGCGCTGGCGCGACGGCGACCTCGTCGTCGAGGGCGACGCGGCCGCGCAGGAGGCACTGCGCTTCTCCATCCATCACCTCATCAGCACCGCCCACCCCGACAAGGCGACGGTCTCCGTCGGCGCCCGCGGCCTCAGCGGCATGTCGTACTTCCTCCACGTCTTCTGGGACACCGAGGTCTTCGTCCTGCCGTTCTACATCTACACGCACCCGCAGACGGCGCGCACCCTGCTCACGTACCGTTACCGGCTGCTGGACGGGGCGCGGGAGAAGGCGCGCGGCCTCGGGCACCGGGGCGCGCTCTTCCCCTGGGAGTCGGCCGACCGCGGCGTCGAGACCACACCGCCGTACGGCATCGGGCCCGGCGGTGAGGTGGTGCCGATCCTCTCCGGCCTCATGGAACACCACATCTCGGCCGACGTGGCGTGGGCGGTCTGGGAGTACTGGAAGGCGACCGCCGACGACGCGTTCATGGACGAGATGGGCGTCGAGCTGCTTCTCGAGACGGCGCGCTTCTGGGCCTCGCGCGCCGTCGTCGGCGACGACGGCCGGCATCACATCCACCAGGTCGTCGGCCCCGACGAGTACCACGAGGGCGTCGACGACAACGCCTACACCAACGTGCTGGCGCGCTGGAACATCCGCACGGCGATCGTCGCCCTGCGCTGGCTCGAGCGCCGGTCTCTGACCCGGGCCACCGACCTGCGCGCGCGCCTGCGCCTCGCGCCGCGCGAGCTCGAGGCCTGGCGGCGGGTGGCCGACGGCCTCGCCGACGGCTTCGACCCGGCGACGGGGCTCTACGAGCAGTTCAGGGGGTTCTACGAGCTCGACGACGTGCCCGTCGAGCGCCTGCGCCCGCGTCCCTTGGCCGCCGACATGCTGCTGGGTCGCGAGGTGACGCTGCGCTCCAAGGTCATCAAGCAGGCCGACGTGGTGATGCTCTGCTGGCTCCTGAGCGACGACATCCCGGACGAGGTCGCGCGCGCCAACTACGAGTACTACGAGCCGCTCACGACCCACGGCAGCTCGCTCTCGCCGGGCATGCACGCGGCGGTGGCCGCCGAGTTCGGCGACCTGACGGCGGCCGAGGCGGCCTTCAGGATGGCGTGCGACATCGACCTCGGCGACACCATGGGCAACGCCGCCAGCGGCCTCCACATGGCGACGATGGGGGGCATCTGGCAGGCGGCGGTGATGGGGTTCGCCGGCATCCGCCGCCGCGACGAGGCCCTCGTCGTCGATCCCAATCTCCCGCCGTCCTGGCGGCGTCTCTCGGTGCCGCTCTGGTTCCGGGGCTCGCGGGCGCACTTCGACCTCGAGCAGACTGGCGACCGGGGGGTCCGGGTGGGTATAACGGTGGAGCACGAGCCCTTGACGGTCCTGCTCGGCGGCGTCGAGCGGCGACTCGCCCCGGGATCACACCGCTGGGCGAGTGACGGGGCCACATGGGAGGAGGATCCGTGAGTCTGCTCGTCGCGCTCTCGGGACACGGCGAATCCGACACACGCCTGCTGGCGGACGCCATGGCGCTGGCGGAGGCGGGCGGCTGGGACGTGCTCGGGCTGCACGTCGGCGATCCGGCCGCGGTCGCCGGCCTCGGAGGCCTCGACCCGGAGGTGGTCGAGGAGGGCGAGGCCGCGGCGCAGGTCGTCCGTCGTGCCGCGTCGGACGAGGTGGAGCTCATCGCGCTCGGGCTGCGTACGGTGCCCAAGGCCGGCCTCGGCAGTGTCGCCCAGGTGCTTCTCAGCGAACTGGTCGACCCGCTGCTGCTGGTGCGGCCGGGCATGCGGCCCATCGGCCGCCTCCGGCGGCTGCTCGTACCCCTCGAGGGGAGCCCTTCGGCGTCCGAGGCGATGCGCTACGCCGACGAGGCCTTCTGCGCCCACGGGCGCGAGATCGTCATGCTGCACGTCATGACCACCAAGTGCCCTTCCGAGCCGGGCAGCCTGCCGGCGCCGCGCATGGTCGACCAGGAGCACTACGAGTGGTCGTCGTGGCACGAGGAGTTCACGATGCGCTTCGCTCAATGCCCGAAGGGCGGCCGGCACCGGGTCGTGGTGCGGGTGGGCGAACCGGTCCCGACCATCGCCCAGGAGGCCCGTGACCTCGACGCCGAGCTCGTCGTGCTCTCGTGGTGGGGGACGCTGGCCGGCCAGCGTGCGCCGGTGGTGCGCGCGATGTTCGAGGAGTCGCCCTGCCCGCTGCTGCTGGTGCCGGCGGCGCGCCCGGAGTGGCCCGCCGTCTGATACGCGCCGTGGGCTTCAGCGCGCCTTGGCCCGCTCGGCGCGGCGCGCCTCGGCTCGCGTGACGTGCCGCTCGGGCGCCACCTCGGCCGGCCGGCCGCGGAAGGCGAGGATCAGCACGACGCCGACTGCGGCGCTGGCGATCGCCACCCACTGCGGCTGGGTCAGTCCGGCGAACCACTCCGGGTTGCGCCGCCAGAACTCGACCACGAAGCGCTCGGCGCCCGAGAGGACGAGGAACCAGCCGAAGGTCCACCACCCCGAGCGCTCGCCCTTCGCGAGGCGCCAGAGCACGTAGACGATCGGCGCCATCATGAGGATCTCGTAGACCGGCGTCGGGTGCACGGTGACGCCGGGCGGGGTCGGCACCGTCCCGTCGGGGTAGCCCATCGCCCAGGGCAGGTCGCTGGGACCGCCGTAGTCGCCGTCGCCGGCGAGCTGGCAGCCGATGCGGCCGATCGCGTAGCCGAGCGCCACGGCCGGCGCCGTCGCGTTGGCGACGACGCCGAGGGGGATGCGGCGGATCAGCGACCAGACGACGACGGCCAGGAAGCCGCCGATGAGCCCCCCGTACCAGGTGAAGCCGATGCCGGTGAAGACGCTCCCGAGGACGTCCTCACGCACGCTGCTCCAGTGCTCGGCCATGTAGTAGAGCCGGGCGCCGACGAACCCGCCGACGCCGGCCGCCACGATCACCTCGATGGCGAAGTCCGGGGTGACCCCGCGGCGCCGAAGCAGCGGCCAGACGACGAGCAGGCCGGGGACGATGAGGGCCAGCGCGGCCATGAGGCCGAAGCTGTGGAAGGTGAGACCGTCGATGCGGAAGAGCTCGGGGTACATGATGAGGCGCTCCGGGCCGGGGACGGTCCAAGTGTAGCCGGGTGGCGAGGGCGGGTAAACGCGCCGCGCGCCGGGTCAGGCCGACGCGGCGCCGGGTCAGGCCGACGCGGCGCGCGACGCCGCGCCACCCCGGGGGGCTCGCGAGGTGACCGCGGCGCGGCCTCTCAGAGCGGCTCGGCGCGGACGGTCGCGCCGGCGGCGAGGCGTGCGACCTCGTGCGGGTCGAGGTGCGCGGTGAGCGGCGAGGCGGCGTTGGCCGAGGCGGCCGCGGCCGCCCCGGCCAACGCCGCCCCCAACTCCTCGCCGCTCTCGAGCCCGAGCAGCAGCCGGGCGGCGAAGGAGTCGCCGGAGCCCACAGTGCTGACGACGGCGACCGGCTTCGTGCGGGCGTGGTACACGAGGCCGTCGGCGAGCGCCACGGCGCCCGCCGCGCCGATGGTGACGGCGGCGCGGCCGGCGCCGGCCTCGACGAGCCGCCGGCAGAGCTCGCGCCCGTGCGCGACGCGCCCGGCGTCGTCGAGGGCCGCGGACACGGCGTCGCAATCGCCGTGGCGGGCGGGGAGGAAGGCCGGCGGGGCGTCCGCCCCGCCGGCCTCGTCCGCGGTGAGCGCGGCGGCGGCCTCGCCGGGGGCATCGTCGGGCGCGGCGGGGTCGCCGACCGCGCTGCACGCTTCGAGGGCGTTGACCTTGACGAAGTCGGGGCCGGCTGCGAGCGCGTTCCCGAGCTGCGGCCCGGCGGCGTCGAGCATGACCCGGCGCCCGGCGGCACGGAGGGTGCGGACGAGCCGGGCGTAGAAGTCGGGCCCTGCGCCGGGCGGCGCGTGGCCGTTGACGATCGCCCAGCCGTCGTCCGCGCCGGCCTCCACGCGCACCGTCTCGAGCAGCGCGGTGATGGTCCCCCCGTCGATGCTTGGGCCGTGCTCGTAGATCTCGGTGACGCGGCCGTCGCCCTCGATGATCACGTTGGAGACGCGCGCCTCGCCGTCGGCGGCGACGAGCAGGACGTCGAGGCCCTCGGCGGCTGCGAGTTCACCGATGAGGCGGCCGGTCGGACCGGCCGCCACGCCGACCAGCAGCGCACGGCCGCCGAAGGCCTTCAGGGCCCGCGCGACGTTGGCGCCCTTCCCGCCGGCCTGATGCTGAAGGCAACGCAGACGATGCAGGTTGCCGGGCTCGAGCCGTGCGGCTTGCAGGACGCGGTCGATGGCGAGGTTGGGGCAGACGATCAGGGTCACGGTGTCGGGCCCTCCACGGTTGCGCATGCGTGTCGGATGTTAGTGGGCCGCGAGGAAAAGGGGAACCGCGGCCGCCTCCGCCCTGCCGAGGCGCACGCCCCGGGCCGTCTCGGTCCGGGCTCGCCCGTCCAGGCGCCGCCCTGCCGCTACAATGGGGCGGAAGGACTGCGACGACCGGGAGGAACGCCGGGCTGTGAGGACCGTGTGCGACAGAGGTGCGCGATCAATGACGGCGCACGCGGCGGCGGCCGCGTGAGCGGCCGCCGCCGCGTGCGCCGCACGCTGCTTCTCGCCCTGGCGGCGTTCGCGCTCGGGGTCGTCGGCCTCGGCCTTCTGCCGGCGGCGGTCGACCTCGCCGGCGAGGGCGGCGAGCCCGCCGCGTCGGCGCCCGTCGACCGGCCGGCGACCCTCGCCGAGGCCGAAGCCGCCCTCGAGGCGGCCGCGGCGGCGCTGGAGCGGGGCGACCGGCGGGCCTGGCGCGATGCCCTGCCGACCGACGGCAAGCGCGCCCGGGCGGCGGCGCGTGACCTCTTCCGGCGTCTCAGCCCGCTGCCCTGGTCGGGCGTCGCCGCCGACGTGGTGCCGATCCAGGGCCGGCCGGGGCGTTTCGACGTCCTCTTCACCGGGGCGCTCGGTGCTGCCGGCCCGCCCGACCGCCTCATGGCCGACCGCGTGCTGGACCTGTACCGCACCGGCGACCGTACGCTCGTCGTCGGCGACGCTACTCCGGAGGCCGCCGAGCGCCAGTTCTTCATGGCGTTCAACCGGCCGATCGTCGTGAAGGGCGAGGGCTGCCTGGTCGTCGCCGACCGCTCCTGGCGCGCGCGCGCCGAGCTCCTCGCCGAGCTCTCCGGCCCGGCGCACGACCAGCTCGAGGTGCTTCGCCTCGACCCCGGGCGCACGACGCTCATCCTGGTCTTCGCGTCGCGCAGCCAGATCGACCGCTTCCGCGGCGCGCCCTTCCCCGACGATCGCATCCGCTTCTTCTCGGCGCCGGCGCCCCGCCTCGCCGACGCGGAGTGGTCGCCGCGCGACATCGGGGTGCTCGCGCCGGCGCTCGGCGACGTCGGCGACTGGGCGCCGCTCATGCTCGCCCACGAGCTCACTCACGCCTACACGATGCGCTGGTTCGCCGACACCGAGCACAGCCCGCCCCTGCTCCTCGAGGGTCTCGCCGTGGCCGTGGAGGGAGGGCGCACGTACGCGGCCCTGCGCGAGGAGCTCGCCGCGGGCAACCAGCGTCTCCCGCTGACCACCGCTCTCGCCACCGGCAGCCTGTGGATGGGCAGCGGCATCGAGCGCGTCCGCCTCGGCTACCTCATGGGCGGCAGCATCGTGCTGTACGTGCTCGACGGCTGGGGCCTGGCGACGCTGCGCGACTTCGCGCGCACGGTCGCCGACTCCGACCTGACCCCCGAGGGCCTCGACGAGGCCGTGCGCGACTCGCTCGGCCTCGGCTGGGACCAGTTCGTCGCCGGCTGGACGTCCTTCGTCTACACCCTCCCCTGACGCCTCTATCGCCCTGAGGTTCGGAACCGCGGCCCGCGCGGAAGAACCGGGGCTGAGAGGACGCAGGGAAGGAGTAGTCGATGCGTTCGAGGTTCCCCCTCATCATCATCGCCGCGCTGGCCGCGCTCGCGGCGCTCGCCGCCGGGCTGGTCGCGGTCGCCGGCGCCGACGACGACACCGATCTGCCGCCGCTGACCGCGGCCGAGCTGCTGGCGCGCGTGGCGGCCCACGACGAGGGGCCGCAGGCGATCAGCGGCGACATCGTGTGGACGAACCGCCTCTTCGGCGAGCTCCCGGCGTTCGCCGACGGGGCCTTCGCCGACGCGGCGCAGTCGCCGTTGCTCAGCGACGGCGCCGGCCGGATCTGGGCGCAGGACGAACGTGCCCGCTTCGACGCGTACACCCAGGCCGGCGACCAGGTGATCGTCGTGGACGGCGCCGCGGGCACGGCGTGGGTCTACGACGCGGTCGAGAACACGGCGCGACTCTACGAGGTCGAAGGCGGGCTCGAGGGCGCGGCGCACGGCGCCGAGGGCGAGACCGAGCCGGCACTGGGGCCGCCGGCGACGGGCTCGCCGGTGCCGGAGCCGCCGACGCCCGAGCGCGTCGCCGACATGCTCGCCGCCGCGGCACGCTTCATGACCGTCGAGGTGACCGGCGAGAGCGTGGTCGCCGGCCAAGACGCCTACCTGCTGACCATGACGCCGGCGGCCACGGACACGGCGCTGGGCTCGATCCAGGCGGCGATCGACGGCCGCACGTTCGTGCCCCTGCGTGTCGACGTCACGGCGCGCGGCGCCGCCGAGCCGACCCTCTCGTTCGGCTTCGAGCGCGTGTCGTACGCCGCCGTGGACGACGACGTGTTCGCCTTCTCCCCGCCGGCAGGCGCCGAAGTGGAGCGCCAGACCATCGACCCGGCCGCGTCCGGGCACGACGCGAAGGCCGACGACGGGGCGAGCGACGCCGCCCCGGACGGCGACGGGTCCGGCGAGACCGACGTCGGGGCGTCGACGGGTGCCGCGCAGAGCGGTGAGGGCGCCGAGGCGTCCCGCGAGGAGGTCGGCCGCGAGGCGCGGCGGGCGCTGCTCGACCTCGAGCAGGCGGCCGCGCTCGTCGACTTCGAGCTGCGCGCCGCCGAGGGCTACACGGCGCGCGCCTTCCGCTGGGCGTACGTGTTCGACGGGGGGCTGCCGGTCGACGCCGCCGGCTCCCCGCTCTTCCGCGAGCTGATGGGCGCGGCGGTTGCCGGCGCCGGTGCGACGGACGGCGGCGACGCCGCCGCAGGCGGGTCGCCGTCCGAGACCGGCGCCGCCGAGGCCGAGGCTGCCGGACCGGCCGCGGTGCTGCTCTACGGCGAAGGCTTCGGGGCCATCGCCCTCGCCCAGACGCGCACCACACCCGAGCTGCGTGAGCAGCTCGGCGAGCTGCCCGTCCTCTTCGAGCCCCTGCCGGTGGGCGGCGTCGAGGCGAGGTCGCTGCTGACCCCCCTCGGCGGCGCGGTCGTCTGGGAGCAGAGCGGCGTCACCCTGGTGGCGTTCGGCATCGTGCCGGGGCAGGACCTGCTCGAGTTCGTCGAGTCCGTGCGATAGGTGGACGGTGGAGTGACGCAGGACGGCGTGGCAGTGCAGACGCACGAGCAGCAGGCGCGGCCCGAGCGGTCTGAGCGCGAGGGCTGCGCCGCCATCCTCTCGACCCACGGTCTGACCAAGGACTTCGGCAAGCTGCGCGCCGTCGACGGTCTCGACATGGAGGTCCGCGCCGGCGACGTCTTCGGCTTCCTCGGGCCCAACGGCGCCGGCAAGACCACCGTCATCCGCCTCGTCCTCGGCCTGATCCGGCCGACGAGCGGCTACGCCGAGGTCGCCGGCCACCGCGTCCCCGGCGAGCTCAAGGAGGCGCTGCGCCACGTGGGCGGTTTCGTCGACGACCCGACCTTCTACCCGCTGATGTCGGCGCGCCGCAACCTGCGCCTGCTGGGCAGCATGACCGGGCCGGTGAGCGAGGAGCGCATCGCCGAGGTGCTCGAGATCGCCGGTCTCAGCGACCGTGCCGACTCGCGGGTCGGCGGGTTCTCGCACGGCATGAAGCAGCGCCTGGGCATCGCCCAGGCGCTGCTTCATGCCCCCGAGCTCGTCGTCCTCGACGAGCCGACCAGCGGCCTCGACCCGCGCGGCATGAAGGACGTGCGCGAGCTCATCCGCGACCTCGGGCGCGGCGGCGTCACCGTCTTCCTCAGCTCCCACCTCCTGCACGAGGTCCAGCAGGTCTGCACGCGAGCGGTCATCCTCGATCGCGGCCGCGTCGTCGTGCAGGGGCCGGTCGCCGAGCTGCGGCCCCAGGGTCTCGCCGTCAAGGTGATGACCGACGACCAGACGAAGGCGGCGGCGACGGCCCGGACCATGTTCGGGTCCCGCGCCGTCTCCGCGGACGACGGCTACCTCGTCGTGCAGGCCGGCGACGACGTGCCCGAACTCGTGCGCCGTCTTGTCGCCGACGACGTCGCCGTGCGTTCCGTCATCCCGGCCGCCGACCAGGGCCTCGAGGACTACTTCCTCGAGCTGACCGCGCGCGGGGCGAGACCGCAGGACGAAGGAGTCGCAGGGACGGCTCGAGGAGGAGGCGCCGCCCGAGGAGAAGTCGCCCCCGGCGGACCGGGACATCACCCGTCCACCGCCCGGCGGGCAGACGGCGCCCGACGAGGAGAAGCCGCCCGGCGGGGAGACGGCGCCCGACGAGCAGACGCCGCCGCCCATCGCGGACCGTGCTGCGTCGCCCGCCCCGCCCGCGGGGCGCGAGGCGCGGGGGCAGGCGCCACCCGAGACCGCCGAGCCTCCCGCGTCCGCGCCGGATGAGACGCCGCCGGCATCGGGGCCCCGTTTCACGATCGCCGTCGAGCGGCCGGGTGGTGCCGAGCGATCGAGGACGGCCGTGCCACGCCCCTCAGGGGGCGACCAAGGACCGTCGACGCCGCTCTCCGCCTCCGGCGCGGCCGCGCCCTCGACGGACCGCGCCGGCGCCGCCCTCCGTCTCGACCGCGCGCCGCCGCCGCCTCGCCTACCGCGCCGCTCCACCGTCCGCCGACCGCACTCCCTCGACCCCCGTCTATCGTGCGGCTCCATCCTCGCGCCAGGTGCCCGGCCCCGACCGTCATCCTCCGTGCCCCAGTCGGTCGAGGGCAGGCGGCGATGAGCCCCGGCGGCGTCTGCGCCTGCCCCCCGACGCCACCGGCCGAGCTTCACGCCGGCGAGGGCTGCCACGGCAGCACGGGCCCGGCGATGCGCGGCGCGCACTGGGGTCCGCTGCGCCGCGAGTGGGCGAAGCTGCTCTTCACGTGGCGTACGTACGTGATCTGGGGCGGGCTCACCGCCATCCCGTTCCTCATCGCTCTCGCGATGTACTTCTCCGACGCAGGGGCCCGGGCCGGGCGAGGGCCCGCACTTCCTCGACCGTGTGCTCGAGAACGGGCTCTACGTGCCCGTCTCCGCCCTGGCGGCGGTGCTGCTCGTCCTGCTGCCGCTGGCCGCGGCGGTGATCGGCAGCTTCATGATCGCCGGCGAAGCCGAGATCGGCACGCTGCGCGCGATCCTGCTGCGCCCGCAGTGGCGCGGCTCGCTCATCGTCAGCAAGTGGATCGTCGCCGTGCTCACCCTGCTGCGTCGGTCTCGTGCTCTCGTGGTCGCGCCGGCATCCTCTTCGGCGCCTTGTTCTTCGGCCTCGAGCCGCTGGTCACGCTGTCGGGGACCACCGTCAGCATCGCCGAGGGCATCGGCCTCATCGTGCTGACCGCGCTCTTCGCCCTGGCCGCCATGGCCTGCATGGTGTCGCTCGCGCTGCTCTTCTCCACGCTGACGAACTCGAGCCTGACGGCGCTGATCGCGACCTTCGTCGTCTTCATCGTCGTTCAGGTCCTGGTCACCTTCAGCTACTTCGACTGGCTGCGGCCCTACGTCTTCACGAGCTACTTCGACGAGTACGTGAACTTCTTCAGGGACCCGATCGCCTGGCGTCCCATCGGCGAGGCGCTACTGGTCTTCGGGCTGTGGAGCGCCGGGCTGACGGTCGCCGCCTGGCTGGTCTTCCGCCGCAAGGACGTGGTGTCGTAGGGCTGGCCGAGGCCGGCGTCGGGGGAGGTACCGACTGGCTCGTGAGGCGCGGTCGCGCTGGCGCTCGTCCGCACGATAGTCTGTGTCGGGCTTGTGGCGGCGTGCGTGATCCTCGCCGTCGAGGGCGGTCTGTCCTTCGTGCCGGCGACGGCCGCTCTGCTCCTCGCGAGCGTGCAGGAATGGCGAACGCGCAGGCAGGTCTGCGCGTGAGAGTCCCGGGAGGTGGCTGATGGGCGAGCGAGCGGTCCGACGGTCATTGCCCGCGACCATGCGCGCCCTGCAGCTCGCCGCCCCGCGGCCGGTCGGCGAGCGCCCGCTGGCCCTGGTCGAGCTGCCCGTGCCGCGACCGGGCCCCGGCGAGGTGCTGCTGCGCGTGCGGGCCTGCGGAGTGTGCCGCACCGACCTCCATATCGTCGAGGGCGAGCTGCCGCCGCACCGCTCGCCCGTGGTGCCGGGCCACCAGGTGGTCGGCGAGGTCGCCGGGCTCGGCGCAGGCGCTGAGCGGCTGGCCCCGGGCGGCGAGCCGGGGGCCCGCCGCTCGGTCTCGGCGAGCGCGTCGGCGTGCCTTGGCTCCACCGCACCTGCGGGCAGTGCCGCTTCTGCCGCAGCGGCAGGGAGAACCTCTGCGAGAACGCACAGTTCACGGGTTGGGACGTCGATGGCGGCTTCGCCGAGTACATGGTGGCGCCGGCCGAGTTCGTCTACCGGCTGCCCGAGGACATGGACGACCTCGCCGCGGCCCCGCTGCTGTGCGCCGGGATCATCGGCTACCGCTGCCTTCGCCTCGTGGGCATCGTCGGCGACGGCGCCGGCCTGCCGGGCGCGGCGGCCGCGGGCGGGATCGAGCCCGGGAGTGCCGCCGGGCCCCGCCGCCTCGGCCTGTACGGCTTCGGCTCGGCGGCCCATCTCTGCACCCAGGTCGCGCGCTGGCGCGGCTGGGAGGTGTACGCGTTCACGCGCGGCGCCGAGCACCGCAGCCTGGCGCTCGAGCTCGGCGCGGCGTGGGCCGGCGAGACCTCCGAGGACCCCGGCGTGCTGCTCGACGCGGCGATCATCTTCGCTCCCGCCGGCGAGCTCGCCGTCGACGCGCTGCGCCGGACCGACAAGGGCGGCATCGTCGCCCTGGGCGGGATCTACTCGACGCCGATCCCGCCCATCGAGTACCCGTGGATCTACCACGAGCGCGTCGTCCGTAGCGTGGCCAATTCGACGCGGCAGGACGCGCGCGAGCTGTTGCGCGACGCGCGCCCTCGTGCCGGTGCGCAGCCGTGTGCAGGAGTACGACCTCGAGCAGGCCAACGAGGCGCTGATCGACCTGAAGGAAGACCGCGTGCGCGGGTCGGCGGTGCTGCGGGTCGCGTAGGCCGCGGGCCGGCCGGCGGGGTGACTGGCAGCGGACCGTCCCGGGAGCCCATCGAGGGTGCAGACGGGCGGCGGCGCACGGCGCCGCCGGCCCCGTCTGACATCGCGCGGGTCACGCCCGCGCCGTCAGTAGCCTCATATGCAGTCGAACAGGCCGAAGGCGGCCTCGCCGGCGGCGGCCTGGCCGCCGCAGGCGCCGGCGGCGACGCACTGGCCGGCTGCCGCGGCGTGCCGCTCCGAGCCGCTCGAGCAGCGGTCGCACCACGTCGCAGTAGGGGAACGGCGGCGCGGTAGCCGGCGGGCCGGTGCGGCGCGGGCGGCGTAGTGCGCCTGCATCCAGCACTCGCCGCCGCAGGCGTCGACGACCGCGCAGGCGGCGCACTCGTCGCGGTCGCGGGCCGCGGCGGCGCGCAGCAGGCGCAGCGCACGGCGACTCGCGCCAGATCGGCTCGAGCGGCTCGCGGCGCGAGGTCGCCGGCGACGAACGCCGGGTCGCCGACAGGTGATCGCGCAGGCATACACGCGACCGTACGGGTCGATGGCCAGGTCGCGACAGCCGGAGGCGCAGAAGTCGTGGCGGCCGCCGACCCGTCGCCGCCAGGAAGGGCAGGTTGTCGAACACGATCCCGACGCGCTCGGCAGACGGCGATCAGCTCCTCGACCGCGGCGAGCAGCTCGCTCCGTCGGCCACCAGGTCGAGGATGCCGGTCCGGCAGGCCGCCGCGCTGGTGCGGGAGGATGAGGTGCAGCCGGCCCACGCCGGCCTGCCGCGAGCTCGCGGGCGAGTCGCGGCAGGCCGGCGAGCACCGGCTCGACCAGCACCGTGTTGGCGACCGGCTCGAGCCCGGCGGCCTGCAGGTCGGCGATCGAGGCGAAGACCTCGGCGTGGTTGCCCGCTCCGCGCAGGGCGTCGTTGACCTCGCGCGGGCCGTCGATGCTGACCAGCGGGCGCAGCCGCCCGTGTCCGGCGGCCGCGAGGGCCTCGGCCGTCTCGCGACTCGACGATGCCGTTGAAGAAGAAGCGCGCCCTGGCGCCGTGGACGGCCGGTGACGTGCTCGATCAGCTCGGGCAGGTCGGGCCGCAGCAGCGGGTCGCCGCCGAGGAAGACGAAGCCGCTCGCGCCCAGCGCGGCGCACTCGTCGATCGCGTCCTTCCACTGCGCCGTCGCGAGCTCGCCGGCGCCGCGCGGGTTGGTCTCGTTGTAGCAGTGGCGGCAGGCGTGGCCGCAGCGGTTCGTGACGTGGAGGTAGACCTCGCGCAGGCGCTCGAGCGGCTCGCCGCGCAGACGGCGCCGCTCCAGTCAGGCGCTCGAGGACGGGCAGGTCACGGGCATCGTCGATGTCGATCCAGAGCGGCAGCGACGGACCTCGAGGCCGCGCTCGGCCGCGCCGCGCAGCGTCGCCGCGAGCAGCGCGGCCGTGCCCATCGACGGCGCCGCGAGCAGCTCGCGGACACGCTCGCCCGGCGGCGCCAGGTCGCCGGCTCCGTCCCGATGAGGTAGAAGCCACCGTCGGCGGCCGGGCCGACGACGAGCCGCCCGGCCGGGCGCGGCGGCCGCGTCGCGCAGCTCGACCGCCTCGACGCAGGTACGCACTCGGGGATCGGCGGGCTGTCGCTGTTGACGACGACGACACCCGTCGCGCCGCCCGCGAAGAGCTCGCGAAGACGGCGGCCAGACGCTCGCCGAGCGCGTCGCCACGCTGGCGGACGACCGTCCAGCCGGCGCGCGTGGCCATCGCCTCATCGGTCCGCCGGCCAGGGCGAGGACGCGGGCGCAGCCGTCGAGCAGGTCGACCTGCGTCAGCGTGCCGGCGAGCAGGCCGGAGTAGATCTCGAGCGCGCGAGCGTCGCCGACGTCGGCAGCGAGCCTCGTCTTCACCCTGCCGGGAATCAGTTCCCGTGCCATGACCACGACCGCGGGTCGGCTGCTGACGGCCTCGGGGGGTCGCGCTGGTGATCTCGCCATCTGTGGACAGCTGAGGCCGTCACGACCGCTCCTCTGCGCCCCTGCTCGCGGACCTCGGGGCCAGCACCATTATGGGAGCGGTCGCCGATCACGGACAACTCCGGTCCGGTCTCCGGGCGTCGGTCCCGTGGTCCGGCGTCGGCCGCCTCGTCGCCGTCGCCACGCCGCGACGAGCTCGGGGACGGCCGCCAGCGCGGGCAGGTAGGTGGCGATCGACACGAGCAGGTCGGAGCGCAGCGTCTGCGGCCAGCGCACGTAGCGGAGTGGCGCGGCGAGGCCGAGCAGCACCGGCGTCCAGACGCCGGCGGCGAGGCCGAGCGCCGCGGGGCCGATCCAGTACCAGGGTGGACGCTCGGCAGCAGGAGCACCACGAGGGTCCACGACCAGGCGAAGACGGCGGCGGTCTGTCCCCGGCCGCGGAAGAGCAGCGAGAGGGCGAGGAGGCCGGCGACGGCGAGGGCGACGGACGTCGCCCTCGCCGCCGCCGGCCCCGCCGCCGCATCGACCACGTCGAAGACCGCCGACTCCGCCTTCCAGGTGAGCCCCGCCTCGCCCAGCGCGCCGAACACGCCCCCGGTCAGCGCGTAGGGCAGCGCCGGCAGCACCAGTGCGGGCAGGAACCCGAGGAGGAAGGGGAGAGGTCGTGCGCGCCGGCCGAGCAGCGCCGGCACCACGAGCGCGAGCGGCGTCACCTTGACGAGCGCCGCCGCGGCGAGCGCGACGCCGGCCGGCGCGTCGCGCCGGCGCAGCCAGAAGCCCGGCGGCGAGCACGACGAACAGGGCGGCGAGCACGTCGAGGTGCGCCGACCACCAGGTTTCGATGACGACGAACGGGCAGGCGAGGTAGAGCAGCAGCGCCCTCCTCCTCCGCTGCGCGTCGGCGAGCCACCAGACCGCGGCGGCGACGAAGCAGGTCCGCGACGCCCAGCACGAGCTTGAGCGTGGTCACCCCGCCGTCGAGATCGGCGAGCCCCAGGAAGAGGGCCTGGGCGAGCGGCGGGTAGGGCGTCCGCAGGTCGGGGTGGTTCACCAGGTCGCGGCCCTCGAAGGCGACCTCGTCCAGCCGCGCGTCTTCGGGCGCGTAGAGGTAGGGGTTGACGCCGGCGAGCTGCACGCGCCCGTCCCAGAGGTAGCGGTAGTGGTCGTCGGAGAGCGTCGGGGCGACCGGGAGAAACGCGACGCGCGCGAGCACGGCGACCACCACCACGGCGCGCAGCGGCAGGGCGTCACGGGCCGACACCAGCAGCAGGAAGCCGGCGACGGCGACGGCGTACACTACGACGAAGCGGGAGGCCGGCGCCCGCAGGCCGGCGGCCACGGCCGGCCCGAGCAGCCCGGCCGCCAACAACACCAGCCCCACCCAGGCGCGAGACGATGGACGCGACAGCCCCGGGAGCGACTCAAGCGCGCGGCTCATGGCCGCACCCCTCCGTGCGCCTCGTCGTCCCGATGCTCGACGAGGCCGAGGCGCTGCCCGCGCTGCTCGCCGAGCTTGCGTCGCTCGGGCTGCTCGGCCTCACGCTCTTCGTCGACAACGGCTCGCGCGACGGCAGCCCGGGGCTCGTCCGCGCCGCCGGCGGCGAGGTGCTGCACGAGCCGCGGCGCGGCTACGGCTACCCGTGCCTGACCGGCGCCCGCGCCGCCGCCGCGCGTGGGGCGACCGTCGTCGTCTTCATGGAGGCCGACGGCACCGACGACCCGGCGGAGGCGGAGCGGCTGGCGCGGCCGGTGCTCGACGGCTCCGCCGACCTCGTCATCGGCTCGCGCCGTGACGCGGTCCGCGGCGCCTCCTCCGGCCGCATGCCCCTCCACCAGCGCCTCGGCAACGAGTGGCTGGCGGCCAGCCTGGCGATCCTCTTCGGTCTGCGGCTGAGCGATGACGGCCCCTTTCGCGCCATCCGCACCGATCTCCTCGAGCGGCTACGGCTCGAGGAGCGCGCCTACGCCTTCCCGACCGAGATGGCCGTGAAGGCGCACCTCGTCGGCGCCCGCATCATGACGCGGGAGACGCGCTACCGGCAACGGGCCGGGTGCTCCAAGATCGCCGGCACGTGGCTCGGCTCGCTGCGCGCCGTGCGCGACATCGGCTGGTGCGTGAGTGCGCCTGCGGCTGCGCGGCTTCGCCCTCGACTCGCCGACGCCGGGCGCCCGGCTCCGCTGAAGCGGCCGCGGGCGCGGTCTCGTACGGCAGGCGACGGGCGACCGGGTGCTCGAAGTCGGGAGCCACGCGCCGCGCCGCGCGGCGGCCCGCGTCAGTAGATCGGCACCTTCGGTCGCGGCGTCCGCGCCGCCAGGGCCGCGTCCACTCCCAGCGTGCGCCCCGCCTGCGAGAACGCCACGGCGAGCAGCACGAGGAACATGATGAGGTAGGTGCCCGGCCACTCGGTCGGGGTGCCCGACGTCGCCAGTAATAGGTTGAGCTGGAAGGCGGCACCCACGAGCCCCGCGATCGGCGTGAACAGCCCGACGAGCAGGAAGAGACCCATGACAACGAGCTCGGTGACGAGTTGGCCGTACGAGAAGACGGCTGCGTTGGGGATGACGTAGTCGTTGAGCAGGTCGGCGTAGAACCCGACCTTGGTCGTGTCGGCGTACTCCTGCACGAAGTCGGCCCAGTGCTCGGGGGTGTAGAGGTCCTTGCTCAGGTTGTCGACCCACACGGCGAGGAAGATGCCGCCCATCATCACGCGCAGGCCGGCCATCATCAGCTCCGTGCGCGAGCTTCGCGTGCGCCACAGGTCCACGGGTGCCTCCTCGTCGGTTGCCGGGGGGATACCCCGGCGACCAGGGCGGCGGAACATCGTCCGCCGGTCTGGCCGCCGGGGACGAGCGACGGTCGTGATGGTCGGCTCCGGGCGCCGTGTGGCCCAGGCGCGAACGGCGCCGATCAGCCCGCAGGCCGCCCGGTCGGCTCGGCGGACGTCCCGGGCGGGCTGCGGACGGCGCGGCGCGCACGACAAGCACCGCGCCGGTCAGCGTCACCAGCACGCCGAGCACGAGCTGCCACGTCGGCTGCAGTCCTGTGAACACGACGCCGAACAGGATGGCCCATAGGGCGTACATCGCATTGAGCGGCATCGCCCGGCTGGCACCGATCAGGTGGTTGGCGGCGTAGTAGGTGAGGTAGGCGCCAGCGCCGGCGATGGCCCCCAGGGCAAGGACGAGGAGGCTCGGCGAGCGCAGGGCCTCGAAGACCATGCCGTACCCGCCGGTGAGCGGGATGACGACGCCGAAGTAGACGATCACCGAGGTCGCCATGCGGATCGTGCCGGCTACCGCCGCGTCGATCACCTCCATGCCGTGGATGGCGAGCACTCCCTCCACCCCCCAGCCGAAGGTCGCGAGCAAGGCCAGCGCGATGCCGAGATAGAAGTGCTCCGGGGAGCCCTCCGGCGGCGTGTACGTGACGAGGATCGCGCCGGCGATGGTAACGAACACGCCGAGCCAGCCGACGCGCGTGACGCGCTCGCGCAGGAAGATGGCGGCCAGCAGCGCGCCGACCGCGGGGAAGGTAGCACTGATCGCCAGCGTGTAGGCGGCTCCGGCGAAGCGGATGCCGTACACATAGCCCGACATGGCCAATGGACCGCCGAACAGTGCCGCCAGCCAGACGACCCTGCCGCGTCGGCTGGCGAGAGACGGCGGAACTGCCCCAGCCGTCCCGTGGCGCCGTCGAAGACGAGCATCCAAACGAACGAGGCGGCGTCGTGAAGCCCGGCCACGGTGAGTGGGGCGGCGACGGCCGAGCCGCCCGCGAACGGGGCCATGCCGAGCACGATGCCGAGCACGACGCCGTCGAGGCCCCACATGACGCCGGAGGCGAAGCCGGAGACGAACCCGGCGCGCGGCAGGCCTCGTCGGGGGCTCGCGAGGTCCCCGCGCGGGCCCTGCCGCGCGTCGGCGACGACGGGCAAGTGCCCCGGCTCAGCAGCCGTCATGGCGCCGCGCCGCTGCCCGTCCGGCAGCGGGTCAGTCGATGAGGACGACGCCGTTCCACACGATGCGCGCCTTCTCCTTGCCACTGAAGTAGAAGGGCATGCCGGCGTTGCGCGCGGTCGCCAGCACGTTGATGGACATGGCCTCCATCGCCGGCCGGGCGCGATACTCCTGCAGGCAGGGTTGTCCGAGCTCGCACATGCAGCCCCCCGCATTGGCGTGGAGCAGCGCCTCGCCGCCGTAGCGCTCGATGCCACCGCCGAGCAGTTGCGCACCAGCGGCAGTCGCCGCCGGCGAACCCATCGCCATGGGCCAGCCCAGGTCGAAGGCGCGCACCTCGGTGTTGTGGACGGCCTCCATGAGCTTGTAGACGGACGGGTAGCACCAGTTGTAGTCCTTCTTCATCATCTCGTTGTAGCCGTCCTTCTCCTCGCTCTCGTCGACCTGCATGAAGATCGGCGGCACGGTCTCGCCGACGATCTCACGGACTTCGTCGGTCGGACGGCATGTCGGGCGGACACGTGTAGCTGCGTCCGTTAACGATGTGCAGCGCGGATGGAGCACTTCACCTGGGCGCGCTTCTCGATGACGATCAGGTCCGTCGGGATGATCTTCGCCCTGTCCATGCCGCTGGCCAGGGCGTAGCGGATGAGCTCGCCGTGCTTCTCGGTGTCGGTGCTGTGGCGCGTAATCTATGCGTTCGCCGCGGGACGTTCATGGACGATGGCGCTCATGCTTCCTCCACTGGTCGTGCCTTCACCTGGGTCGTTCTCGCGCTGTCGACAGGGCGGAGCCGCCGCGGCTGCCTCGTGGACGTATCGATGGGCAGCCAGCATGTAGCTGAACTTCTCGGTGTCGAGGACGTGTGAACGTCTCGACGGCGACGATGCCGTCGATGTGCGCCGCCCCTCACCCGAGGACTCGAAGAGCTCCTCGTTGGTGCGCAGGAGACCTCGATGATGACGTCGTAGCTGCCGGTGACGTACCCGACGTAGGCCACCTGGTCGATGCGGCGAGCTGATCGGTCGACCTTGCGCAGGTCCGGTCTGCACGCGGATGCCGATGATGGCATCAACAGGGTAACCGTTGCCGCGGCGTCGAGGACGGCCAGCACCTGAGGACGCCGGTCTGCAGCATGCGGCTCGAGCCGCTTGCGCACAGTGGGCCTGGAGATGCCGACGACGCGCGCGATCTTGGCGTCGGGTCGCCGCCCTCGTCGCGCAGCAGTGCACAGGATGCGTCGATCGATCAGGTCGAGTTCGAGAGCTCCGACCTTTGTCGCTGCCGACCATGCGCCACCCCATCGCTGGATGGTGACCCTCGGACTCTGCACGCGCGGCATGCATCGTGACATCATAACGTTCTAGAACATGTCATGTAAACGACCTGTTGTTCTTCGAACGTACACAGCTGCAATGAAGCAACAGCTTCCGAACGTCGTACCAAGAGTCGCGGACCTTACAGCGCCGGATCGTTCGCCGCGTCGCCGAGGATCGTCGCGAGGCCCTCGGCGGCGCCGCGGCCGAGGGCGGTCGATGCTCCGCCAGGAGCGGCTCGGACGCGTCCGTGCCCGCAGACGAGCTCGTCCGGGGCTGCGGCCCCGGTCTCGCCGGGGCCGTTCGAGCGAGCACATCGGGCGCCCAGTGCTCGCCGCGACGCAGGCCTTCGCGGGTCTGCCGCAGCCCGAGGTAGTGTCCGCCCGGGCCTACGGACGAGATGGCCTCGATCGCACCGGCGAGGTCGTCCAGCGCCATCCCGGCCATGAAGCGGTCAAGCTGCTCCATGATCTCGGCGTCGAGGACCATCTTCTGCAGCGAGCAGCGCCCTGCCGGACTCCACCATGGCGAGCCCGACCAGCAGGTCCCGGTCGGCTGAGGCGGCCTGCAGAGCGAGGGCCATGTCCTCCACGCCCGCCCTGAAGCCCGGGTGCACCGCTTCGCCGCGCTGCCCACGCTGAGCGCCGGCAACCGATACCAGTGCGCGAGCCTCGTCATGGCCGTGTCCATGAGAAGCACTTCGGGAGTGGCGTAGGCCGAGCGCGAGGTGCGCATATCGATGATGCCTGCGCTCGACGAGTAGATGAGGGCGCAGTCGGGGACCACCAGCCGCAAGAGGGCGACGGCGCGCAGCACCTCGCAGTTGATCTGCAGCACGGTGCCGGCGAGCGACAGCGGCGCCGTGGCACCCGGAGAGCGCGAGGCTGTAGATGTCGATCGGGATCCCCGCCGCCGCCATGCCCATCGCGGCCTCCGAGGGTGCGGCTTCGTGCTGCAGGGGCGCGACCGGGCAGTAGATGGCGGAGAAGACCGGCCGCTCGAGCGAGCGGGCGCCGCTGCTGCAGCAGTCCAGCATCTTGAGCACGTAAGGGAGTTCGGCCGGACGCACGACCTGGCCCATGATGTGCTTGCCGGTGTTGGCCAGCATGCACGCCAGGGCGGTGAGGTCGACCAGCCCCGGCTCGACACCCAAGGTCGGGCTCAGCGAGTACCAGACGAGACCGAGCGGCTCCAGCGCGTCTGCGAGGCGGACGGCGCGCCGAGGTCGTCGACGGACGGCTGCCGGTACTCGCCGCTGTCAAGGTCGACTACGTAAGGGACAGATGCCGCCTGTCGCGGCGTACGTGGTCGAGCCGTCGAGGAGCGCGTCGCGCGACGGGTCCCTTCCGGCAAGGAGCACGGGCCCGCGCCGGTGTGCGACGGTCGCGTCGACGAGCGCGCGCGGGAAGCGACACGCGCCCGGAGCCCTCGTCGGCGTTGGACAGCCGGCGTCGGCCAGGACCCGCCTCGCCGCGGCGCTCCGGAACACCACGCCGGTGCGCTCGAGCACCTCAAGGGTGCGCTCGTGGATCAGTCCGGATGTCGGGCGGGCTGAGCAGCGAGAAACGTGGTTCGGGCATCAGACTCCTCCGTCGCGGCGGGCTGAGGGCCGCCGCGGTCGTCGTCGGTCGCGAGAGCCTCGGGCGCGCCGGTATCCGGCGCGCCGGGAGCCGCGGCGAGCGCTGCCTCGAGCAGCTCGGCGATATCGGAGACCACGACGGGCGAGTCGCACGTCTTCGCTGCGTCCTCCAGCATGGTCAGACAGAAGGGACAGGCGGTCGCCAGCTCCAGGTAGCCCGTCGCGACGCTCTCGGCGAGTCGGGCGTGGCTCACCCGCTCCCCGGCGGGCTCCTCCATGAACACGTGGCCGCCGCCACCGCCGCAGCAGAAGGCGTCGAGGCCCGAGCGCGGCAGCTCGCCGCGGCGGACCGACGGCAGCGCGTCGACCACGGCGCGCGGCGCGACGGTGATGCCGGAGTGCCGAGCCAGGTAGCAGGAGTCGTGGTAGGCGATCGCCGCGGGCGCGCCCGGCGGCCGCCGCACACGAGGCTCTGAGGCGCCCGTCGGCGACGAAGTCTCGCGAGGAGCTCGGAATGGTGGACCACCTCGAGGTCGCCGCCGAACGCCGGGTACTCGCGGCCGATCACGTAGTGACAGTGCGGGCAGAACGTGACCACCCGCGTCACGCCGGCACGTCGGAAGGCGTCGAGGTTGTGCTCCGCCAGGGTCTGGAAGAGGTACTCGTTGCCCATGCGGCGCGCCGGGTCGCCGCAGCACTGCTCGTCGGTCCCGAGGATCGCGAACGGCACGCCGGCCGCCTGCAGGAGGTGGGCGGTCGCCGTGGCCACACGTTGCGCGCGGGCGTCGAAGGAGCCGGCGCATCCGACCCAGAGGAGCCAGCCGTCGCCGGCGAGCGACGTCGTGTCGAGGTTCATGCCCTCGTTCAGCAGCGGCTGGGCCCAGGCTGCCCGGTCCGCACGGCCGAACCCCCAAGGATTGTGGTTGACTTCGAGGTGGCGCAGCGCCAGCTCCGCCTCGGACGGGCAGCTCGCCCTCGCTCATCGTGAGGTACCGCCGCAGGTCGATGATGAAGGACGGCTGGTCGATGTAGACCGGGCACTCGTGCACGCACGCGTTGCAGGTCAGGCACTCCCAGATCGCGTCTCCGCCCACAGCCTCCCAGGCAGGTGTGGGCGACGACGCAGACTCGAGCGCCGCGCGCAGGTCGAGCATGGCGCGTCGCGGACTCAGCGACTTGCCCGTGATGGTCGCCGGGCAGACGTCTTGGCAGCGTCCGCAGCTCGTGCAGGCGTCGAGCGCCAATCGCGACACCCGCTCCAGTTCCTCCGCCCTCGCGAGTCCGTACGACTCGCGCGTCTCGTCCTCGAAATCGATCGGCGCCAGCAGACCTGCATCCGGGTCGCGCAGCGCCTGCTGCAGCGGCGCCAGCACGACGTGGGAGAGCTTGCTGTACGGCAGCCAGGCGAGGAGCGCGAGAGCCCCTCCCAGGTGGGTCCACCATACGACCCGGTACGCCGTCGACAGGCCCGAGAGGGTCGCGCCCTCGAAGGGAAGCGCGAAGAGGGCTCCGACCGGGGTCCAGGCACTCCAGGGGTCGTCGATCGCCGCGAGCCGCATGCCCTCGAGGACGAATCCTCCGACCAGGACGAACAGGAGCGCGCCGAGGATCAGGAGATCCTCGACCCCAGTGTCGGTGCGGACCGGCGCCTGCCCCAGGCGTCGAGCCAGAAAGACGGTGACGCCGGCGATCGCCAGCAGCCCCAGCGCGTCCATGGCGACGGAGATGACGAGGTACCACCCGCCCCGGTAAACGGGAAGGCGGAAGTCGGCTTCGAGAAAGACGGTCACGGTGCCCACGACGAGCGCGAGGGCGCCCCAGAGGATGAAGGCGTGCGCGAGACCGCGAGCGGGACGGCGCCACAGCCGGCCGCCGAGAAGCCCCTCACGCAGCGCGCCGCGCAACGCGCGACCGGAGCCGGTGCCCAGACCGCCGCCGCCGGCGAAGATCAGCCGCCAGTGCCGGAAGAGGCCGTACGCCATCACGGCCCCTGCGAGCGCGGCGACGAGGTACAGCCACTCGTGATGCGGGACGTTCCAGTAGATCTCACGTGTGGCCATACCGTGGTGCCCGGGTCAGGTGGAGATTATCGCCCGCAGCTCCTCGGTGAGGAGCGGGACCACGGCGAAGAGGTCACCGACGACGCAGTAGTCGGCGCGCTCGAAGATCGGCGCCTCGGGGTCCTTGTTGATGGCGACGATCACCTTGGACGATGACATGCCGGCGAAGTGTTGCACGGCGCCGGAGATCCCACAGGCGATGTACAGGGAAGGCGAGACGGCCTTTCCCGTCTGGCCGACCTGGTGGTCGACGCCGATCCAGCCCGAGTCGACGGCGGTCCGCGAGGCCCCGATCGCGCCCCCGAGCAGTCGTGCCAGGGGCCGAAGGACCTCGAAGCCCTCGGGTCCGCCGAGGCCGCGACCGCCGGCGACGATCGCCTCGGCCTCCTGCAGGGGGACCTCGTCGCCGCGACGGGCATCGATCTCGCGGACCACGGTCGTGATGGTGCCCAGGGGGACGTCGAGGCGGCACTCCTCGACCTGCACTACGGCGGGTGCGGTCTCGACGATGCCGAGGGCGTTGGGCCGGAAGGTGATGACGGCGGGCCGCCCGCGCAGCGGCTCGACGCAGGCTTCGAGCTTGCTGCCGTAGACGGACCGCGTCAGACGAAGGGCCCCATCGTGTGTCTGCCAGCCGGTGCAGTCGGTCGCGAGGGCTCCGTCGAGCTTGGCCGCGACCCGTGGGGCGAGGTCGCGGGCCAGAGCGCTCTGACCGAAGAGGACCGCCGCCGGCGCGCGGTCGGCGAGCGCCTCGCCGACCGCCCACGCGTAGCCCTGCGCCGAGTACGCTTCGAGATCGACGCTCGAGACGTGCAGCACCGCCGGTACGCCGAGCTCGCCGAGGTGGGCATGGACGGTGGCGTCACCGCGCCCGATGAGCAGGGCGATGAGAGGCTCGCCGATCGCCGTGGCGAGACGGGCTGCCTGCGAGGCGAGCTCCGCGGTGAAGCGTCGCGGGGCGCCGTCCTGGCACTCGATGAAGAGGTAGACGCCGCTCATGACTCCCTCACAGGGCCTTGGCGTCGTCGCGCAGAAGCACCGCAAGTGCGTGGGCCGTCTCCGCCGGTCCGCCCTCGATGCGCCGGCGCTTCCGCGCCGTCTCGACGGCGCTCAGCGCGACGATCCGGCTGCGCACGAGGTCGGCCGTCCCGGCCGGCGTCGGCACGTCGGGGCCGAGCGCCTCGATCGGCAGCCGTCGGGCCTTCATGATCGCCGGGATCGCCGGGTAACGCGGCTCGTTGAGGCCCTTCTGGGCGGTGACGACGGCGGGCAGCGGCAACTCGAGCACCTCGACGCCGCCGTCGGTCTCGCGCCGGGCGACGACCCGCTCCGCCTCGACCTCGAGGCTCGTGACCGCGGTCGCGTGAGGTACGCCCAGCAGCTCGGCGACGCGGCCGCCGATCTCGCCCGCCGCATCGTCGATGGCCAGGCGGCCGCAGAGCACGAGGTCGTAGCCCGCGGCTCCGATGGCGGTCGCGAGCAGGCCGGCCACGGCAGCGCCGTCGGCGCCGGCGACCTCGTCGCTCCATATGCGGGCCGCCCGTCGTCCGCCCGCGGCCAGGCCTCGGCGCAGCGCCTCGTCGACGCGCGGCGGGCCGACCGACAGCAGCAGCACGTCGCTCTCTGCCGGCGAGCGTTCGGCGATCCTTACGGCCTCTTCGAGGGCGTACTCGTCGTACGGGTTGATGACGAAGGACACGTCACGCTCGTCGATCGTCGTGCCATCCGCGGCCACCGTGACCTTGGCCTCACTGTCGGGGACCTGCTTCAGGCACACCACGATGCGCATGCCCGTCACGCCCCCGCCAGGCCGCACTGCGCCTCGGTGCCGGTCACCGCGAGTCTCCTGCCGGGCCGGGTGCGGCCCAGTCGAAGGCGTAGTAGTCGAGCATGACGTCCATCTGCACCCGGTACCGGCCGCCGAGCCACAACGCGGCCTGCTGGAGGTCGCGGAAGTACTTCTCGACGTGGTACTCGTGAGCGGTCGAGTACGAGCCCATGAGGTCCATGGCGACCTGCATCGAGCTGCGGATGGCCTGCATCGCGGCCTGGTCGGCCGCGGCGGCCTTGGAGTACAGGAAGCTCTCCCACGGCCGCCCGTAGGTCTCCGGGTGGTCGAACATGTAGCAGGCTTGCAGGTAGGCCGCCCGGGACGACTCCATCGCCGTCACGATCCCGCCCAGCGCATGCACGTAGAGCGACCGCTCGCGCATCGGCTTGCCGGCGATGAGCCGGTCGCTCGTGAAGTCGAGCAGGATCTCGAGCACGCCCTGCATGACCCCGGTGACGGTGCCGGGCGTCGTCGACCTGATCCTCCGTGGCCAGCGCCTTGAAGAGGTCGATGTCGCGCAGGTCGGTGCCGTACGTCGCGCGGAACTCCTCGGGCACGCGCACGTCGTCGAGGAAGATCTCGGTGTTCACGTCGGTATGGCACATCCCCATCGTGTCGAGGGGCTTGCCGAAGGAGAGACCCTTGGCGTCGGCCGGGACGTAGATGAGCGCTACGCCCTCTTCGGCCTTCGCCGGGTCGGTCGTGGTGACGATGAGGTAGCCGATGTCGGCGACGCTCGCGCTGCTGGGCCAGATCTTGGCGCCGTTGATCACCCACTCGCCGCCTCGGAGTCCGTGCCGTCGTACGGATCGCACGGCCGCGCTGGGTGGCGTCGTCGATGTTGACGATGCGTGCCGCCTCGGTCACGGCGACGCAGGCGCGGTGCATCTTGCCGTCGAGCAGCTTCTTCTTGCCGAAGTGCTCGACGAGGTCGAGGCGGCCGGCGTTAAGCGCCGGCGAGAAGAACCAGCCGACGACGCCGACGTCGTTGGCGAGGCCGGCGTCGGCACGGCCGAACTCCTCCATCATCATGCGCGTAGGTGACGACGCTCGTGAGGACGCCGCCGGGCCCGCCCAGCTCCTCCGGCAGGACCGCCTGGAGGAGGCCGAAGTCGACCAGCGCCTGGCAGGCGGCCTCGACCGCCGGCTCGGCGATCGCGGGGTCGTGGTGCCAGCCGCCGTCGAGCTCGCGGCGGATCGGCATGATGACGTCGTCGACGAGGTCGTGCAGCTCCTCGACGATCGCGTAGACCTCGTCCTTGGGCTCGGGCAGGTAGCACTCGCAGACCTGGCGGCGGACCTCGAAGTCCTTGTGCTTGTAGGGCATGTCAGTTCTCCCGGGGGTGTGGTCGGGGCGGGATGGGCGGCGTCAGCGACGGATCGGCCCAAGAAGCCGTGCAGGATGCCGCCGTCGACCCGGACGGTGACGCCGTTGACGTATGAGGCCTCGTCGGAGGCGAGGAACAGGACGACGTTCGCCTGCTCTTGCGGCTCTGCCCAACGGCGCATCGGGATGACGCTCATGTACCGGTCCAGAGGTGGCGTCGTCGGCGGTGTAGTCCATCATCGACGTCATGGTGAAGCCGGGCGCAACGGCGTTGCACCGGATGCCGAGATGGGCGAGCTCGAAGGCCATGCACTTCGTCAGTTGCACGAGCCCCGCCTTGGAGGCGTTGTAGTCGGCGAACGGCGACTCGGCGATGAAGGCGTCGACGGAGCAGATGTTGACGATGCTGCCGCCACCCGTCTCCACCATGCGCCGCGCCGCCTCCTGGCTCATGAGGAAGGCGCCGCGGAGGTTGCACCTCGTGAGTGGCATTCCACTGCTCGACGGTGATGTCGAGGATCGGCACCGCCGTGGCGATGCGGGCGCAGTTGACGAGGACGTCGAGGCGCCCGTCGAAGAGCGCCGCGGCGTGCGCCATGCAGGCGGAGACAGCGGCGGGGTCGCGGAGGTCGAGGGAGCGGGTGTCGAGCCTTGCGTCCGGGCGCTCCTCGATGAGGTCGACAGCGAGTCTCATCGACGTCGAGGGCCAGCACCCGTGCCCCCTCCTCGAGGAAGCGGTCGACGATCGCCGTGCCGATCCCGCCCGCGGCGCCGGTGACGATCACGTGGCGGTCGTCGAAGCGTCCCATGCGTACGCCCCTTTCTTTGCGACGGCCGCCGACCAGCTACGGCCGTACGTCCACACCGAGTCGAGCGAGCGTGTCTTCGCGCGGTCGGCCTGGTGCGTCCCAGCCGCGCGCCGCGTAGTACTCGTGTACCGCCGCCTCGAGGGCGCCGGCGCCGATGACCCTTCCGGCGGCGGCGCCGTTCGGGTGGCTCTCGGCGAGGAGGCGCTTCGGCAGCGTGTCGACGCGCGGGCCGCCGAGCCGGAGGTTGAGGAGGCGGCCGAGGTTCCAGACCCGGGCGCCGAGGTCGTCGAGCTCTTCCGGCGAGACGTCGCGGCGCCAGACAAGGCGCAGCTGGGCCGCGACCGCTCGGTCGTCAGAGCCCGAGTTCGCGGACCAAATCCCCGAAGAACGTGAGGGCGGAGAAGTCCTGCAGGCGCATGCGACGATCTCGGCTTTGCCCTCGAAGGTGTCGGGCGGGACGGAGCCGGCGAGGATCTCGTCGCCGACAGGGAAGGCGCGCATGTGGCAGCCGCCACGGTCGGAGGTCGCGTACGCGAGGCCCATGCCGAACGCACCACGCGGGTCGTAGGCCGGGAGCTCGAGCTCCTTCGACTTCGCTGGCGAGCTCGGGATGGCCCCAGCGCGTCGCCAGGGCGCGGGCACCCTCGGCGAGATCCCGTCCGATCCCCTCGCGGCGCGCATCAGCCCGGCAGCGGCAGGTAGGACTCGACCTCGCCGAAGCGGAGGCCGTAGTCGGCGATACCGCGGTCGCACAGATCCATGGCCAGTGCCACGACGGACCCGGTGGAGATGGTGTCGACGCCGTACTCGTCGCAGGCGTGGTTGAACGCCGCGAGCGCGTCGAGGTCGTCGACGCCGCAGTTGGCGCCGCAGAGGACGATGGTCTCGTACTCCGGGCCTTCGCAGCTCAGGGTCGCGAACCGGTGGAAGTGGCGACAGGCAAGGCCACACTGGTAGCAGGCCCGGTTCTTGACCTTGCGTGCCAGCAGCGCCTGCGAGTCGATGTTCGCCGGCACCGTCGAAGCTGCCCGTCGACCAGTTGCGGGTCGGCAGCGCGCCAGCGCCGTTGATGGCGTCGACAAGGACCGGGGTGCCCTCCTCGGTCGCCCAGAGGTTGTCTCCGTGTAGAGGAGGTCGTGCTGGAGCTGCTGCATCGCGGCGGCGAACTCGCGAGCGTCGCCGACGCTGACGGCGCCCGTGCCGCGCACGACGATCGCCTTGAGGTTCTTGCTGCCCATCACGGCGCCGGCGCCGCCCGCCCTGCCTTGTGGTACTGGTCGGTGGAGAGACAGGCCGTCGGGACGAGGTTCTCGCCCGCCGGCCCTATCGACAACACTCGTGCGGCCGGGTCGACATCGCGGTGCAGGGCCGACTCGACGGCGGACGTGCGTCATGCCCCAGTAGGGGCCGGCCGATCGCAGCTGGACGTCGTCGTCATCGATCGACGCCAACGCGGGGCGTTCGGACCGGCCCTCGAGGATCACCGCGTCGTACCCGGCGAACTTGAGCTCGGGCGCGAAGGAGCCGCCGACGTAGGAGTCGACGTACGTGCCAGTGGCCGGGCTCAGGCACCCGACGACGAGCCGCGAGCAGGTGGGCGCCGCGGTGCCGGCGAAGGGCCCGGTGAAGAGCATGAGGGGGTTCGACGGTGCGACGGCGTCCGAGGCCGGGAGCAACTCCTCGAAGAGGTAGCGCAGAAGCAGCCCCTTGCCGCCGATGTAGAGCTCGGCCCAGTCCATGCGCAACGGCTCGACCTCGACCGACGCCGCGGGTCAGGTCGATGCGGAGGAGTCTGCCGGTGTAGAAGTCCACATCAGCGTCGGGGTCGCGGTATCGGGTTCGACCGATCCGGGCTCGAGCGGCTCGTCGTTGGCGCGACCCGTCCCGCGGCGCACGCGTTGACGGAGCGAACGAACGGTCTCGGGCAGCTGCACCAGACCACCAGGCATGACAAGGATGGCGGCGACGATGATGCTCCCCATGATCACCATGCGCCATTCGGCGGCGATCCGCAGGTACTCGCTGCCGATGGCGAACACGAACGTGCCGATCAGCACACCGGGATAGCGCGCCATACCGCCGACCGTGAGCATGACGAAGAGGATGAGGAAGAAGTCGAGGCCCAGCAGGCGCTGCGACACGGCGGCGGTGTAGAAGACGTAGTAACCGCCGGCGACGCCGGTGATGAACGCCGACGCGGCGAACAGCGACAGCGTCGTGCGGTGGCGGCTGATGCCGAGGCTGCCGGCGAACGACTCGGAGTCGCGCAGCGCGGTGAGCGCGAGCCCGAACGACGAGCGCAGGATGAAGTAGTAGATGCCGAAGACGCAGAGAGGCCGCGATCACGAGGGCGACGTAGAACGCAGGGCACCTTGTACGAGCAGGTTGAAGGAGTACCCGCCGATGCTGAGCGTCGGGACTCCCCACAGTCCCCACGTACCGCCGGTGCCAAGGAACTCACCCTGGATGATCAGCGTGGGCATGAGCAGGTGGAGGGCGTAGGTCACCAGGGCCACGTACTCGCCGGTCACCCGCAGGCATGGGCAGGCCGATAGCGACTCCGGCGACGGCCGCGACAAGCCCGCCGATCAGCATGGCGAGCCACGGGGACAGTCCGAGCTGGGTCGTCATGATCCCGGCACCGTAGGCGCCGAAGACGAAGAACGCGACCTGCCCGAAGCTGAAGACCCCGCCGTACCCCATGATGAGGTCCCAGGCCGCGACCGCGACGAGGTAGATCATCGCCAGGGTGAAGATGTGGAGGATGTAGGAGTTGGAGGTGAACACCGGCACCAGAGCCAGTACGGCGAAGAAGACGAAGCGTGCCGATGACCGAGCGTTGCGTCTTCATCGGCGGTCGCCCCTCGGTGCCGCAGCTCGAGCGGCGGGCATCACGACCACTTCCCGAAGAGGCCGTTGGGCTTGGCGACGAGGACGACGATGAGGGTGATGAACCAGAACGCCATGGTCCAGACGGCGCCGAACCGCCAGGTCACAAGGCCTCGCCGACGCCGAGGATGAAGGCTGCCAGAACCGCGCCCTTGCACGCTGCCGAGGCCTCCCATGACGACGATCACGAAGGCCTTGAAGAAGGGCGACCCAGCCACTGGCCGGCGAGATCAGGTAGACCGGCGCCAGGAGGATGCCGCTGATGCCGGCCATGACGGCGACGCACCGAAGGCGTAGGCGAAGATCCTGTTCAAGCGGGGTGCCGACGATCTGTGCTCCCGTCATGTCCTGGGCGACTGCCTGCATCGCTTGGCCGTTGCGCGCTCTGGCGAGGTACAGATCGAGAAGCGACCATCGAGGTGAGGGCGACGCCGACCATGACAAGCCGATAGTTCCGGATGTTCAGACCGAACACCGTCGAAGCTGACCTTGGAAGAGCGGAGGCAGCTGCTTGACCAGCGGGCCGAAGACGATGCGCGCGAGGTTCTCGAGCACGACGGCGAGGCCGAGCGTCGTGATCATGGTCGTCATCTTCCAGTCTGAGCGCCAGCGCAGCGGCCGCACGAGCAGGCGCTCGAGCGACCATGCCGCTGGCGAACAGAAGCACGGCGCTGATGACGAACACCAGTGGGTAGGGCAGGCCGAGCCAGCCGGCCGACAGCGCCCACGCGAGGTACGCCTCCCCACGTGAAGAACGCGCCGTAGGCGAAGTTGAACACCCGGGTCACACCGTAGACGAGCGACAGGCCGATCGCGTTCACGCGTAGACGGCGCCGAGCATGGCGCCGCTGATCAGCACCTCGAGCAGCTCTTTCACCGGCTGTTCTCCCGCTTGGCTCTCACGACCCGAGCAGCGTCGTCTTGATCCGGGTGTCGTTCAAGGCGTCACAGGCGGCACAGCACATGACGACCCGTCCCTCTTCGACGAGGTACACCCGCTTGACCAGGTCGCAGGTCTGTCGCGACGTTCTGCTCGACAAGCAGGACGCCGATGCCGCGGCTGTTGATCTCCTGATGGACGCGAAGATCTGCTCGACCAGGTTCGGGGCCAGGCCGAGCGACGGCTCGTCGATCAGCATGAACCTGGCGTCGCCCATCAGACCGCGCCCCATCGCCAGCATCTGCGCCTCGCCGCCGGAGAGCGTGCGGGCCAACTGCTTCTGGCGCTCCTCGAGCCTGGGGAACAGCTCGAACACGAGCTCGTAGTTCTCCTGCTCCTTGCGGCGAGCGCGCTTCGAGTAGGCGCCCAGGCGCAGGTTGTCGCGCACGGTCATGTCGAGGAACAGGTGGCGCTCCTCGGGGACGTAGAGCAGCCCAGCCTCGACGATCGACTTGACGGGTAGGCGAGTGATGTCCGCGCGCTCGAACTCGATGGACCCGGCCGCCGGCCGCACGAGGCCGGCGAGCGTCTTGAGGAGGGTGCTCTTGCCGTGACCGTTGGGCCGAACAGGGCGACGAACTCGCCCTGGCCGACCTCGAGCGAGACATCATGCAGGACCTGGTACTCGCCGTAGTAGACGTCGAGTCCATCAGCACGCAGCGACATCGATCACCTTTCCAAGGTAAAGGTCGACCACATGCTGGTCGTTGACGACCTCCTGAGGGGGTCCGAGGGCGATGCGCTCACCGTTGAAGAGGATCATCAGGCGGTCGGACAGCTCGACGAGGGTCTTGACCTTGTGCTCATGACGATGGGCGTGACGCCGTCGTTCGTCGCGAAGTTTGCGGATGAGGCCGCTGAGCTGTCGCGATCTCGACGGGCGTGAGGCCCCCATCGGCTCATCGAGCATCAGGAGGAACGGCTCCGTGGCGAGTGCGGCCGCGAGCATGAGCAGCTTACGACCCGAGCAGGTCGAGGTGCTTGGCGGCGACTTCGCGTCGCTGCCGACAGGCCGACGAACTCCGAGCGACTGGTCGATGAGCTCTTGCGTGCGATGGCCGAGCGGCGCCGCCGAAACGGGCGCCGACACGCACGTTGTCTTCGATCGTCATGGTCGCGAAGACCTGCGGGATCTGGAACGTGCGGGCCGACCCCTCGGCGTGCACACGCGGTCAGGGCTGAGCGTCATGATGTTCTCGCCCCGCAGCAGCACCTGGCCGGTGCCGCGATACACCCCGGCGACCACGTTGAAGAGCGTCGACTTCCCCGAGCCGTTGGGGCCCGGCGATGCCGAGCACCTCGCCCTCGCGCACCGTGACGCTGACGTCCTTCGAGCGCGACGATCTGACCGAAGCGCTTGCCGACGTCGACGAGCTCGAGGACGGCGGGGTCGGTGGGCGCCTGCGGCGCGACCGGCGACCCGGCCGTGCCGACCGTCCTTGCGAGCCGTGTGGCTCAGGCCTTGATCCACGGCGGGATGGTCCACTCGGCCTCGGCCGGCTCGGTGCCGATGAACAGCCGCTCGAGGCTCCTCGCCGCGGACCTGGAAGAACGGCTGCGGCAGGCGTGTCCTGTCGGAGCGGCACGTAGTTGTACTCGGCGAACGCGTAAGTGCCCTGCACGCCCTGGTAGTTCATGGAGTGGATGGCGTTGGAGACGGCCGGCGTAGTCGTCGGGGTCGCCGACCTTCTTGACCGCCTCGGCCCACATCATGGTGCCGTCGTAGCAGGTCGCCGTGATGCTGAGCGCCGGGCGGCTAGCCGTACTTGGCCTCGAAGCCGTCGACGAACTGCTCACCTTCTCGGTGGGCAGGATCGCGGCGCACGCGTACCCGGTGACGCCCTCGCCGTTCTTGCCCATGATTTGGCGAACTCGCTTGATCGACGCGCAGTACCCGGCGTCGACGAGCGCGTTCGTGGAATCGGCTCTGAACTGGTCGATGAAGGTCTTGCATGTCGGCCGGGTCGAGGACGGAGATCGAGATGATGGCCGGGTCGATCTGTCTGATCTTGGCGAGCTGGGCCCCCCACTCGCGCGGGTGCCGTACGGGGAAGACCTCGTACATCGGGACTTCCCAGCCGTTGGCCTTGGCTTGTCACCGAGCGCCTTAAGGGTGAACTTGTCCCAGCCGAGGTCGCCCGCGAGGAGACAGATGCGTCTTGTTCGGGAACTCGTAGGGCAGCGCGGCGAGGAAGTCGAACTGGCCGTCGCCATAGGGCGGCTCGCCGTCGCCGAGCTGGAAGAGGTGCGAGTTCCAGTCGGGGTGTTCGGACTGCGTCTTGATCTGTTCCGGAGAGCCGTCGTACGCGAGGTAGGGTACCGGGTACTTTCCATAGACGAACGGATCGACGCGCGGTCAGCCCGTAGCCGGTGATCAGCGCGCTCACCTTGTCCTGCATGACGAGCTTGTCGGCAGCCGGCGTTGAGCTTCTCGGGCGTCATGTCCTCGGTGTCGTAGATCACCATGTCGATCTGCCGGCCAAGGAGCCCGCCGCTGCCGTTGATCGTGGTCCACGGCGAACTCGATGGCCCTGCTGCATCGACTGGCCGTCAGCAGCGGCCCACCCGGTGAGTGGGATGGGGCAGCCGAGCTTGATGGGCTCCCGGTGGGCGCGCCGCCGGTCGATCCGCCATCCGTCGGCTCAGATTCGCCACCGCACGCCGCGAGCACACTCCCGATGAAGGTGGCCGATAGTCCGAGTGCGCTCGCTCGAAGGATGAACTGGCGACGGCTCATGCGCCCTTCGACCAGCTCCTGCAAGAGACCCGACTTTTGCTCTTGTTGCTGCTGTGACATTCATGGTCCTCCCTTGTGCTCAGGTCGTCGTGTCGATCGTGCACATCGTGGCCTCTGGCTGCGGGACGGCGGTCGTCCCTCGGGTGAGCGCCTGGTGGAAGAGCATGGTGAAGCCTCTTCATCGACCTCGACAGGGTTGTCGACATTGCCGGTGTTCATCATCGCGATGCTCACGAGCAACGGGATGTCGGTCTCGGTCACGCCCAGGTCACGCAAGGGACGGTGTACCGAGGCGATGGAGCAGACGCCGCACTTCCTCGACGGCGGCCTCGGCCGCCTCCCTCACCGGTAGGCCGAGCGTCGAGAGGCCCATCGCTCGCCGATGCGCGCGGTCTTGTCGGGCACTGCCGCGAGGTTGAAGCGCATCACGTACGGGAGGCAGACCGCGTTGGCGACGCCGTGCGGCACGTCGAACACGCCGCCAAGGGCCTCGGCCATCGCGTGCACCGCCGCCGTGTCCGCGTTGGCAAACGCGACGCCGGCGATCAGGCTGCCAGCAGCATGGCGCTGCGGGCCTGGAGGTCGCTGCCGTCGGCGCTGGCCGCCTCGAGCTGGAGGGCGATGAGCTCGATGGCATACAGCGCTAGGGCGTCGCTGATCGGGTTGCTGCAGCGTGCGGTGAAGGCCTCGATCGCGTGCGTGAGCGCGTCGACGCCGGTCATGGCGGTGGGCGTCGGCGGCAGCGAGAGCGTCAGTTCGGGATCGACGAGGGCGAGCCTGGGCGAGAGGAATGCCCGCCAACGGCCATCTTGTAGTGTCGAGCCGGATCGGTGACGATTGACCAGGCCGTCACCTCGCTGCCGGTGCCCGCGGTGGTGGGCACAGCGATTACCGGTACGGTGGGCCCGGGTACCCTGTCAACGCCCTCGTAGTCGAAGATCGCGCCGCCATGGGTGATGACGGCGGCCGCGCCCTTCGCCGTGTCGAGGGCGCTGCCCCCTCCTACCGCGATGACCATGTCGGCGCCGTGGTCGCGACAGCGGCCGCCGCGGCATCGACCGTGGCAGCTCTCGGGTTGGCTTCCACGTTCGAGAAGGTGAGGGTCTCGAGTCCGGAATCTCGGAGGCGCGACAGGAGCGGGTCGACCACGCCGGCCGACACCACGCCTGGGTCCGTGACCAGCAGGGGCCTGCGACCGAACCTCGCTGCCTCCTCGCCGATCCGTCGAGCCGCGCGGGGCCGAACTCGACGCGTGTCGGTAGTTGGAACGGGAAGGTCTTCGCCAAGCCTCTCCAAAGGAGTGTCGCTGCCGGCGCACCGTGCGGAGCATCAAGCATCTCGAACCCCCTCGGCTGAAACGAAATCACCGGTAGCGGGATCCCGCGCGCGACTGTGCAGGTGGTTGACAACATCCTGCTGTGGTTTGCGGCGGTGTCAAGTAGACGCTGAGGAATCACTTGGCACCTTGGAGACGTCTGAGAAGCCGGGACGAGGGGGTTCTCCCACGCGTAGTTGTACTTGCGCGTGTGCAGGACGGTCCAGGTCTCCGTGGCCTCGATGCCCTCGATGCGCGCGAGCGTCCTCGGCGAGGAAGCGGAAGAGGTGCTCGTCATCCTGGATGTACACCTCGATCATGATGTCGAAGCTGCCGGTGAGGAACCCGACGTAGGAGACGTGCTCGAGGTGCGCGAGCTGGTCGCCGACGCTCTCGAGGAAGCCCTGGCGGACGCGGAGACAGATGATGGCGTCCTTCTCGTAGCCGATCGACGGATGGGTTGAGGATCGCCATCACGTCGAAGACGGCGTTGTCGAGCAGGCGCTCGATCCTGTTGCTGACGGTCTGCACCGAGGTGCCGATCAGCCTGGCGATGTCGCTTGCCGGCCGCCGGCCGTCCTCCTGCAGCAAGGCGATGATCCTGCGGTCGACGTCGTCGAGCTCGACGCGATGACCGGGCTGTTGTCCGAGCCGCAATCTTCCCCCCAGTGGACGTATTGCACCGTATTCTACGATGTTCTGGAGAAAGTCAAGTGTTCGGTGGCACATCGTGGAAACTTTCACATGCTTGAGCGGCATCGCTGGCGATGGTGGAGCGGTCGAGTCGCCGGCGGGGAGTACGACGGGGTTCGGCGGCCGGGGCGGGCGGCGTCACTCGGCGCCGGGCGGCGCAGTCCGGCCGCGCGTCCGGATTGATTCAGCCGCCGGCGACCGGCGGCACCAGCTCGACCCGGTCGCCGTCGGCGAGCGCGCGGGCCATCGCCGTCCGCGCCGGCAGCACCGTGCCGTTGACGGCGACGGTGACGAGGGGCCGGCCCTCGTAGAGCAGCCGGCCGGCCAGACCTGGACGGGCGGCGGCGACGGCGTCCAGCAGCTCGCGGACCGTCGCCGCCTCGCAGCCGACCTCCTCGGCGGGTCCCGGGGCGGTGAGCGAGGCGGGGAGCACGACGCGTACGCGTGCCGGCGAGCCGGGCGGGATCGGCCGGGCGGGATGCGCGGCGCGTCCGGCACGGTCGCCGTGCCCCTACTCGATCATCCGCTCGACGGCGCGCAGCGCCTTCTCGCGGATGTCGGGCGCGACGCGCACCTCGTGTCGCGCTGCGTCTTCGAACTCGTCCCCCAGGGTCGCGACGCAGCGCTCGAGGGTCGTGAGCTTCATGTCGGGGCAGACGACGCGCGTCGAGACCGGGACGAAGCGGCGGTCCGGGAAGAGCTGCTCGAGCCGGTAGAGCAGGCCCGTCTCGGTGGCGATGATGAAGGTGCGGGCCGGGTTGGTCGCCGGCTCGCGCAGCATCCCCGAGGTGCTGGTCACGACGTCGGCCAGCTCGAGGACCTCGCGCCGGCACTCGGGGTGGGCGAGGAGGACGGCCCCGGGGTGGGCCGCCTTGGCCGCCTCGACATCGGCCGTCGTGATCTTGTCGTGCACGTGGCAGTAGCCCGGCCAGAGGATCATGTCCCGTCCGGTCATGCGATTGACGTAGTCGCCGAGGTTGCGGTCGGGGACGAAGATGATCTGCTGGTCGGCGGGGAACCGCTCGACGACCTGGACCGCGTTGGCGCTCGTGCAGCAGACGTCGGTCTCGGCCTTCACCTCGGCCGAGGTGTTCACGTAGGAGACGACGACGGCCTCGCGGGTGCTCCGCCTTCAGGCGGCGCAGCCCCTCGGCCGTCGCCATGTCGGCCATGGGGCACCCGGCGCGCGACTCGGGCATCAGGACCGTCTTCTCCGGCGACAGGATCGCCGCCGTCTCGGCCATGAAGTGGACGCCGCAGAAGAGGATCACCCGCGCGTCGGTCGCCGCCGCCGAGCGGGCCAGCTCGAGCGAGTCGCCGGTGTGGTCGGCGGCGTCCTGCACCTCGGGGCGCTGGTAGTTGTGGGCCAGGATCACCGCCTCGCGCTCGCGCGCGAGACGGCGGAGCTCGTGCTTGAGGTCGTCGTGGTCGGCCATCTGGTCACCCGCCGGTCCGGAGGCTCACATGCTGGTGGAGGAGTATACGACGGGGCGGGCGGGCTGGTGCAGCGAGCCCGCCCGCCCCGTCGTCGCAGGCGTCACTCGGCCGGGTCCGCAGTCTCCTCCTCGCCCTCGCCGCGCACCGCCGCGAGCCGCGCCTTGAAGCCGGTCTCCTCCATGATGGTCTGGACCTCGGCGACCACGTTGTCCGGCGGGTAGAGGTCTCCGAGCCCGAGCTTCTCGCGGATCTCGAGGAGGCGGTCCATGAAGGACGTCCACTTCTCGCCCCAGGCCTCGGAGACCCCGGGGAACATGAGGTGCGGGTTGCCGCCCATCCCCTTGTCGTAGAAGTTGGCGCACCACTGGCCGAACATCTCGACGTGGCGGTGGCCGGTGCCCATCTCGACCTGCAGGCCGCGAACGACCTGGTTGATGACCGCGACCGAGTTGTGGCGCGGGCAGCGGCTCTGGCAGGTGTAGCAGTAGAAGCAGTACCAGATCGCGTCGTCGGTGAGCAGGCTCTCGTCGCCCTCGAGGGCGCGGCGCGCGGTCTCGCGCGGCGAGTACTCGGTGAACCGCGCCGCGGGGCAGCCCGAGGTGCAGATGCCGCACTGGATGCAGCTCTGGAAGCCGTCCCTGTGGTCGTGCATGCGCGGGTCGTCGAGGATGCGCGCGACGAGCTCGGGGTCGCGCTTCGGCGCCGAGGTGAAGCTGTTGTCGGCGATGATGGCGCAGGGATCGGCGGGCTTCTTCTGCGTCAGGCATCGGTCGCGGCCTCCGAGGGTGTCGCTGCGGCCGCGAAGAACTCGGGCCAGAAGTGGACGGGGACGTCGAGCTTGAGCTGCCGCGCCGCGGAGCGCAGGTTGTCGCGGCAGAGCACGCACGGGGTGACGATGGGCGCCCGCTGCTCGGCAGCGTAGCGCAGCAGGCGCGTGCTGCCCTTGGTCGCCCCGCGGTACATGCCGCCGAGGGCGCCGCAGCAGGCGCTGTGCAGGGTCGGGAAGTCGAGGCGCACCTCGGCGCCGGCGAGCTTGGCGGCCGCGGCCAGGGAAGCCAGCGCCGCATCGCGCTCGGCGAGGCAGCCGACGTAGGGGACGAAGGCGGGCGCGGCGGCGTGCAGGGCGAAGCCCTGACGCCGCGCCCGCTCGGTCAGCGCGTCCCACAACGGGGCGGTGGCGATGCCGGTCTCTCCGAAGCTGGCGTCGCAGGCCGGGCAGGCGGTGTAGACGAGCTCGTCGGGGCGGAAGTGGCTCGGCACGGCGCCGCGGCTCGGGTGACCGCAGCAGCCGGCGCCGGCGGTCTCGTCGAGGACGACGCCGAAGCCCGCGGCCACGTCGTGGACGCGGGCGTGCAGGGCGCCGTCCTGGGGCAGGGCGCAGCCGGCGTAGAAGGGCAGCGTGAGGGCGTCGGGGCCGGCGGACGCGGCCGCCCTGCGGGCGGCCGCCGCCCCGGCCCCCCGCCGCCCGGGCAGCACCTGGGTCGCCGCCCTTGAGCCCCGCCTCGGCGGCGCCGACGAGGTCGCGCGGCACGTGCCCGCGGCTCGCCATCGTCGCGCCGAAGGCCACGTTGTCGATGCGCGGGAACCGCTCGAGTCGCCGCGCGGCGACCTCGGCCGCCGAGCGCTCGGGGCAGCGCAGGCGGCCGCTCTCGCGCTCCAGGGCGCGCAGCCGTGCGAGCACGCCGGCCACGTCGATGTCCATGCGGCAGGCGTCGGTGCAGGCGCCGCACTCGGTGCAGCGCCAGAGGTCGTCGGAGCCGAGGACCGCCTCGATCTCGCCGGCGAGCACGAGGCGCACGAGCCGCCGGGGCCCGCGGTACAGGTCGCGGCCGTTCGGACAGGCCGAGGTGCACTGGCCGCACTGGTAGCACATGCGGCACTGCTCGGCGAGCTGCTCGAACTCGGCCGCGACGGCGTCAGTGTACGTGGGCACAGCCGTCACCTCCCACGCAGGCGGGCGTGTCGGACCCGGTGAGGAGGGCGAGCTCCCGCTCGAGGGCGGCGAGCTCGGCCGCGTCGCCGGTCGCCCGCGCGTGGAAGAGCCGCAGGCGCCGGGCCACGCTGGTCCGGTCCACGGCGCAGAGGTGCCACTGTTCGATCGGCACGTCGATGCCCGCCTCGGCGAGCAGCTCCTCGGCGAGACGCCGCTGCTCGGCCGCGCTGGCGTCGCCGCTGCGGTAGTGGCAGCGTCCCTCGGCGCAGCCGGCGAGGAACACGCCGGCGGCGCCGAGGCGCACGGCCTCGACGATGTGCAGGGCGCTGACGCGGCCGACGCAGGGCAGCTCCACGAGTCGCACGCTCTCGGGGTACTGGTCGCGGTGCTGGCCGCTCAGGGTGAGGGCGGCGCCGGCGCACTCCTTGCAGTAGAAGCCGACGATCGGCCGGTCGACACCGCGGGTCAGGGTCGCAAGGCGGCCGAAGAGGGCCTCGTCGCTGAGGTTGTGGCTGATCGCGACCTCGGGGCAGACGGCCGCGCAGATGCCGCAGGCCCGGCAGACCTGGTCGTCGATGACGGCCAGCTTGCCGTCGTCCTTCACCTCGGCCGGGCGCGGCGCGTCGTCGGGCCGGTCGACGAGCGTGATGGCGCCGAAGGGGCACATCGTCAGGCAGGTGTCGCAACCCACGCAGGCGCCGGCGTCCACCGTCGAGGCCGGCGTCTTGCGCCGCCCGGCCGAGCGCAGGAAGTTGTGGATCTCGCTGGCCACCGCCGAGGCCTCGGTCGTCACCTCGATGAGCGCCTTGGGGCCGGCGGCGGACCCGCAGACGAAGATCCCCTCGCCCGACGTCTCGGTGGCGCGGTGCTTGCGGTCGAGGATCTCCGACGAAGCCGTCCTCGTCGAGCCGGATGCCGAGAGTCTCGGCGAGCTCGTGGGTCTCGGCCGCCGGCACCATCCCCGCCGACAGCACGACGACGTCGGGGCGCAGCACCATCGTGCGCGCCGCGGTGACGTCCTCGAGCTCGATGACCGGTTTGCCCTCGGCGTCGAACTGCACCTCCGGCGGCGTGCCGCGCAGGAACTCGACGCCGGCGCGCCGTGCAGCGAGGAACCAGTTCTCGTAGCCGATGCCGGCGGTCCGCATCTCGAGGTAACAGAGGGTCACCTTCATCTGCGGGAAGAGCTGCTTCAGCCGCATCGCGTGCTTCAGCGCGATCATGCAGCAGAGGCGCGAGCAGTAGGGCAGGCGCTTGCGATCGCGGGAGCCGGCGCACTGCACCATGACCACTTCCCGCGCCGGCGTCAGGCCGAGGGCCGCCTGGTCCTCCCACTCGTCCATGATCTCTGAGAGCTCGACCTGGGTCATGACGTGCTCGTGGCCGTACCCCAGGTACTCGAGGAGGCCAGACGGCGCCGGTTCGCAGCCGGCGGCGGTGAGGATGGCGCCGACGTGGACGGTCTCGCGCACGGGCGACTGCGTGAAGTCGATGGCATCGACCGGGCACTTCTCTACGCACTTGCCGCAGAAGGTGCAGGTCTCGAGGTCGACGGTGCGCACGACGCGGCCGTCGTAGTAGTCGGTGAAGATCGCCTTCTTGCCCGCTTCGGCGGCCTCGACCGGGCACACGGTCTCACAGGCGCCGCAGTTCACGCAGGCGTCGGTGACGATGTTGGGGAGGCGGCGCAGGGCGACCTCGAAGTCGCCGGGGCGGCCCTTGACCGACTCGACCGTGGTGCGCCGCCAGATGTGCAGGTTCGGGTGGTCGATGACCTGGTTGCGGTGGAAGCACTTGCGCACCCCGGCCTGCTGGTCGCTGGTCGGCAGGCACTGGCCGCAGTCGTTGGTCGGGAAGACGGTGCCGATGCGCGCGGCGCGGCCGCCGAGGAAGGGCCGCCGCTCGACGAGCTCCACGCGGTGGCCCATCTGGGCGATCTCGGCGGCGGCCTGCGTGCCGGCCACGCCGCCGCCGATGACGAGCACCTCGTCGCGGCGGTGGCCGTGGGCGAGCTCGTCGGCCACGGCGGCCGGGTAGGCGACGGCCGCTTCGACGAGGCGGATCGCCTTGTCGGTGACGGCGTCGACGTCGTGGTCGTGCACCCAGCTGCAGCCCTCGCGGATGTCGGCGATCTCGAGGTGCAGGCCGCGGGCGCGCAGCTTCTGGAAGCGGCGCGCCGCGAAGTCGGTCGAGCAGCCGGCGAAGACGAGCTTGCGCCCGTCGCCGGCCTCCATCAGCTCGAGAAGGCGCGCCTTGCCCTCGCGACTGCACCAGTGACGGCCGCGCAGCACGTCGGCGTGCTCGCGCGCGGCCGTCTCGAGGCGGTCGAAGTCGACGTTGTCCATCGTGCCGGCGCACTCGCAGAGGAGGACGAGCGGGCGCGTGTCGGCGCCGTTGGTATGGCCGTTGCGCGCCGCGGCCGTGGCCGTGGCGGCGGCGCCGGTCGCCCGCGCCCCGTTCGCCCTGGTCCCGTTCACCCGCGTCGCGTCCGCCGTGGTCCCGTTCACCCGCTTCCCGTTCGACCCGGCCGCGCTCACGACGCCGTCTCCGTGCTCTCGCCCGGCGTCGCCACGGCGACCAGCGTGTCCTCGCCGTCGCCGGCGGGCACCTCCGGTGGCCGCGCCTCGATCGCCTCGACCGGGCAGTTGCGGGCGCAGCTGCCGCAGCCGATGCAGCGCTCGTCGTCGTAGAGGATCGTGCGGAACACGGTCACCCGCGGCGGCACCTCGATCGGGCCCGAAGGCTGGGCGCGCATCAGGCGGCGCAGGGCGGCGCCGAGCTCGCCGCGGCGGCTGCCGGCCGGGGCGTCGAGCAGCTGGTACACGTCGAAGGTCTCGCCGCGCCGGCTGGCGCCGGTCGGGCAGTTCCTGGCGCAGGTGCCGCAGCCGATGCAGAGGTCGTCGTGGCGGACGATCTCGCAGCCGATGCTCCCGCTCGAGCGGGCGCGGGTCGGCGGCAGGCGCCTGAGGATCTCGCGGCCGCGGTCGGTGAGCGGCATCAGCGCTCACCTCCGGTGGCGGTGAGAGCGGGCTCGCTGTGCTCACGGGCGGCGGTGCTGCTCTCGGTCGAGGCGCCGCCGGCGCTCGCGACGCCGGCCTCAGCCGCGGCCAGAGTCTCTCCGGCGGGCCGCCGCGCCAGCGGCGGCAGCGCGCCGACGACGCGGTCCATCTCCCTGACCGCGGCGACGAACTTCGGCGGCTCGCCGGCGCTCATCGTGAACATGCGGCAGCGCTCGGGCTCGACGCCGACGCTCGCGAGCAGGCGCTGGACGAACTTGACGCGGTCGATGGCGTTGAAGTTGCCCTCGCGATAGTGGCACTGGCCCTCGAGGCAGCCCGCGACCATGACGCCGTCGGCGCCTTCGGCGAGGGCGCTCAGCAGGTGCAGCGGGCTGACGCGGCCGGTGCAGGGCAGCAGCACGAGGCGCACGGTCGGCGGCAGCGGAGTGCGCGCGTTGGCGCTGGCGTCGGCGGCCGCGTAGGCGCACTCGCGGCAGCAGAAGGCGACGATCGAACGTTCGGTCATACCGTCGCCTCCGCCAGGACCTCGGCGTCGCGAGAAGCGGCCGAGCTGGATGGCCCCCGTCGGGCACTCGGCCGCGCAGATCCCGCAGCCGCGGCAGATGTTGGGGTCGACGATCGAGTGGGCGCCGGCGCCGGTCGTGAGCCGGATCGCGCCCTGCGGGCAGGCCTCCTCGCAGACGCCGCAGGCGATGCACACCTCGGGGTCGCTGGCCGCGACCTGGGCGGCGGTCATGCGTGTAGCCGCTCGAGAGCATGGCGATCGACGCGTGCCGCCGCCGCCTTCGCCTGGGCGATCGAGTCGGGGATGCTCTTCGGGCCCTGCGCGGTGCCGGCCACGAACATCCCGGCGCGCTGCGTGTCGACGGGGGCGAGCTTGGGGTGGTACTCGCGGATGAAGCCGCGCGGCGCCGGTCTGCACGCCGGCCACCTGGGCGATGTCGCGCGTGCCCTCGCTGGCCTCGAGGCCGGCGGAGAGCACGACGAGGTCGTAGAGGTCCTCCTGCTTGCGCCCGGTCATCGTGTCCTCGAGGCGGACGCGCAGGCTGCCGTCCTTCTCCTCGAGGATCTCGCCGACGCGCCCGCGCACGTAGCGCACGCCGCGTTCCTGCACGAGCCGGTAGTACTCCTCGTGCGCCTTGCCGGGGGCGCGCAGGTCGGTGTAGCCGATGGTGACCTCGGCGTCGGGGTAGTGCTGCTTGATCAGCGAGGCGTTGAGCGTGGCGAAGAGGCAGCAGACCGCCGAGCAGTGCTGGTTGCCGGTGCTCGAGACGTCGCGCGAGCCGACGCACTGGAGCATGAAGATGCGCTTGGGGACGGCGCCGTCGGACGGCCGGTAGAGCTCGCCCTCGGTCGGCCCGGCGGCGGAGAGCAGCCGCGAGAGCTGGCTCTGGGTGAGGACGTTGGCGTGACGCCCGTAGCCGAGCGGCGCCTTGCGGGCGGCGTCGAACTGCTGGTGGCCCGGTGGCGAGGATGACGGCGCCGACCGTGAGCTCCTCGACGGTCTCGGTCTGGTCCCAGTCGATGGCGCCCGGAGGGACAGGCGCGGACGCAGGAGTCGCACTCGCGAGCAGACCGCGCAGTTGAGGCAGCGCTGCGCCTCGGCGACGGCCTCCTCGGCCGAGTAGCCGTGGCTGACCTCGGCCCAGTCGCTCGCGTCGCTCGACGCCGTCGACCATCGCCATCGGCACGCGCTGGCCGGGCTCGATGGCGGCGAGCTCCTCGTCGGTCGGGCGCGCCTCGGGGCGGCCGTCGTCCCAGACCGGCAGCAGGCGCTCGCCGCGCAGGAAGTTGTGGATGGCGGCGGCGCCGCGGCGGCCGGCGGCGACGGCCTCGATGGCCGTGTAGAAGCCGACGGCCGCAGCGTCGCCGCCGGCGAAGACGCCCTCGCGGGTCGTCATCATCGTGTCGCGGTCGACGCAGATCTGGCCGTCCTCGAGCTGCGAGGCCGTCGCAGCCCTGGGCGAAGTCGTCGACGAGCGCCTGGCCGACGGCGAAGACGCACCGTGTCGGCGGCGAGCTCGAACTCGGAGCCCTCGACCGGGACCGGCTGGCGCCGGCCCGAGGCGTCGGGCTCGCCGAGCTCGCAGCGCTGCAGCCTGATGCCGGCGACGCGGCCGGCGGCGGACCCGGCGTCGCCGGCCCCGAGCGTCGCCTCGCCGCCGCCGGCGATGTCGCCCGCCTGCGCCCCGTCGGCGTCGACGGCTCGGCCTGCGGCCGAGGCGGCCGGCGCCGCACCGCCGAGGATCTCGAGCGGCTGCACGAGGAACTCGACCTTGAGGCCCTCCTCGCGCGCCTCCTCGAGCTCGCTCGCGTTGGCCGGCATCTCGACCTCGGTGCGCCGGTAGACGAGCGTGACGTCGGGCTCGTGCCCGGCGGCGGCCTGCAGGCGGATCGCGCGAGCGGGCGGCGTCGAGCGCGACGTCGCCGCCGCCGATGACGACGACCTTCTCGCCGACCGCCGGCGTGCCGCCGAGGTTCAGCTCGCGCAGCATCTCGACGGCGCGCGTGACGCCCTCGAGGTCGCCGCCGGGGAGGTCGACCTCGGCGCTCTTCTGCAGGCCGGTGGCGAGGTAGACGGCCTCGTAGCCCTGCTCGAAGCAGGCCGTCGACGGTGAAGTCGGTCGCCGGCCCGCTGGCCGAGCTTGAGCTCGACGCCGAGGGCCAGCACCTGCTCGATCTCGCGCTGGATCACGTCGTGCGGCAGGCGGTAGTCGGGGATGCCGGTGCGCAGCATGCCGCCGGCGACCGGCTGCGCCTCGAAGACGGTGACCTTGTAGCCGAGGTTGGCGAGGTCGCGGGCGCAGGTGAGGCCGGCGGGGCCGGCGCCGACGATCGCGACGGGCTCGTCGTGGACGAGCGGCGCCGGCTGCACCGGCAGCGTCGGGCCGACGGTGTCGGCGACGAAGCGCTTGAGGCCGGCGATGGCGATCGGCTCGTCGACCGACGCCGCGCGCGCAGGCGGTCTCGCAGAGCGCCGTGCAGACGCGCCCGCAGACGCTCGGGAACGGGTTCGGCTCGCTGGCCACGCGATAGGCGTCGTCGAAGCGGCCGGCCGCCACGAGCGCCACGTAGCCCTGCGCCGAGGTGTGCACGGCGCAGGCGCTCTTGCAGGGGCTCCAGCCCTTCTTGTCGACGGCGAAGATGCTCGGCACGGCGTTGGCGAACGGGCGGTAGATCGCCGTGCGCTCGGCGATGCCCACCTCGTACTCGCTGGGGTAGTGCACCGGGCAGACCGGCACGCACTCGCCGCAGCCGACGCAGGCCTCGGTGACGTAGCGCGGATGGTGGCGCAGCGTGACGCGGAACTCGCCGGGCGGGCCCGAGATCTCCTCGACGTCGGTCAGGGTGTGGATGTGGATGTGGCCGTTCGAGCGACGTGCGAGGTCAGCCGCGGCGCCAGCGAGCACATCGCGCAGTCCTCGGTGGGGAAGGTCTTGGCGAGCTGCGCCATGTAGCCGCCGAGCGACTGCTCGCGCTCGACCAGGTGGACGTCGATGCCCGCCCCGGCGAGCTCCTCGGCGGCGGTCATGCCGGCGATGCCGCCGCCGACGACCAGCGCCGAGCGGCTGAGGAAGGTGCGGCGGCGGGGCAGGTCGCTCTGGTGGCGCGCCCGCGCCACGGCGCCGTCGACGATCTTCTTCGCCTTCTCCTGGGCGCGCTCGGGCTCGTGGCGGTGCACGAACGAGCAGCCCTCGCGGATGTTGGCGAAGGCGACCGCGTTCTCGCCGAGCCTGAGCTCGCGCGCGATGCGCTCGAAGGTCGGGCCCTGGAAGCGCGGCGAGCAGGAGGCGATGACGACGTGGTCGAGGCCGCGCTCCTCGACCGCCTGCGCGATCAGCTCGCGGCCCTCGGTGCCGCACATGAACTGGTTGACCGCGACCTCGACGACGCCGTCGAGGGTGCGGGCGTGGGCGGCGAGCGGCTCCATCTCGACGACGCCGGAGATGTTGCCGCCGCACTCGCAGAGGAAGACGCCGGCCCTCATCGCACACCGGCTCTTCGTCGAGGCGCCGATCCGTTCGAGGAGCGGCTCGACGTCCTGGGAGTGCGTCTCGACGCCGAGCACCGTGTCGGGGTCGGCGCCCAGCGCCAGCGCCAGGAGCTGCTGCACGTGCAGGTGCACGAAGGGGTACTCCTCGTGCGCGGTCGCCGAGATGATGTCGTGGTAGCGGTCGAACTGCACGTGGCAGTTCGGGCACATGTGCACGCAGACGTCGACCTGCTCCTCGGCCAGCCGGCGCAGCTTCTCGCGCGTCACGGCGACCGAGATCGACGGGTTCACGAAGCGCTGGCGGAAGCCGGCGCCGCAGTGCGTGGTCTTCTCGTTGTAGGCGCCGGTCGGTGATCGCGCCGGCCGGGATCAGCAGCTCCTCCGGGACCATGAAGTCCTCGCTGCTCGCCCATGGTCTCGTCGGGGAAGACCTTGCAGTAGTGGCAGGCCGGGTGCGTGGCGACCTTGAGGCCGTCGAGGCGGCGGCGCACGAGCCCGGGGATGCTCTCGTGCGCCCCCCAGAGCACGTCGAGCGCGTGGCGGTGCTGCACCGTGCCGGCCACGCGATCGTCGTAGCGGCGCCCGACCTTGGCGAGCACGGCGTTGGCCTGCGCCCGGTACTCGTCGACCTCGAGGATGTTGCGCGCCTTCTTGTTGACCGCGTAGCAGGTCGAGCACAGGTAGCTGACGATCGGGTGACCGTCGTCGACGGCGACGCAGGCGTTGCGCGCCGCGAGGGCGACGGTCGTCTCGATCGGGATCAGGTCCGAGTAGTAGCCGAGCCCGGTGCAGCAGGTCTGCTCGGGGTGGACCGTGTACTCGATGCCGAGGCGCTCGAAGAGCCACTTCGTCGAGGCCTCGACGCCGGGGTACTCGGCGGAGACCAGGCAACTGCGGAAGATCAGCACGCCGCCCTCGGTGCGGGCGACGTCCGGTGTCTTGGTGAAGCGCGCGCTCATCGTGCTCCCTCGTTCGACTTCAGCGACCCATTCTGAATAATCGGAGCTAATCCTGCAAATCATGAATGCTTATAGTATTCGGCGGGGGGATAAGGCGGCGGCGGCGCGACGCATCACCCCGCCGCTGCCGCCGGGACGGTCACGAAGCGAGGACGCAGAGGCTCGGTACAGGCTCATTCCTGCCGTCGCGACAAGCCTCGGCGACCTCCTGCGACCGAGGTTTTGCGCCGAGCCTCAGGGGTACTCTCGAAGAAAGCTCGCCCCCGCTCCCGCACAGGGATCAGCCCTCGCGAGAGCCCGGTCATCAGGAGGAACGATGGGCCAGGTCTCTCCGTTGCCGCCGCCTCGACACGAGGCCGCTCCAGAAGTCACGCGTGCTCCGTCGCGGCCCGCCTCACCCGTGCGCATGATCGCGTCCACGCGCTGCGCACTGTGCGGCGCGCACCTCGAGGAGGGCGCGCAGCGCTTCACCGTGATGTCGCCCCAGTCCGTCGACCGCGCGCTCACGGTGTGCCACTCCTGCCGCAACGCGGCCCTGAGCGAGGGGTACCGGCCCGCCGGCTGAGGCGCCTTTGCTAGAATGGGCCACCCGACCAGAGGGTGAGCCCATGCGTTTCCTCGATGCCTGCGCCGGTCGTCCCGTGGATGCCACCCCCGTGTGGCTGATGCGCCAGGCCGGGCGCTACCTGCCCGAGTACCGCGCCATCCGCGAGCGCATGGCCTTCATCGAGATGTGCAAGCAACCCGACGTAGCCGCCGAGGTCACGTTGCAGCCGCTGCGGCGCTTCGAGCTCGACGCCGCCATCGTGTTCGCCGACATCCTCCTGCCGCTCGAGCCGATGGGCATCGGGTTCACGTTCACGGCCGAGGGCGGCCCCGTGATCGACCATCCCATCCGCAGCGGCCGCGACGTCAAGGGCGTGCGTGCCATCGACCCGCGGGGCGAGCTCGACTACGTGATGGAGACGCTGCGCCTGGTGCGCCGCGAGCTCGACGGCAAGACGCCGCTCATCGGCTTCGCCGGGGCCCCGTTCACGCTGGCGAGCTACGTCGTCGAGGGCGGGCACTCGCGCAACTACGCGCGCGTGAAACAGTTGATGCTCGACGAGCCGGTGACTTTCAGCCACCTCATGGGCCTGCTCTCCGAGGTCGTGACCGGCTACCTGCTGGCGCAGATCGAGGCCGGGGCCCAGGCGGTGCAGCTCTTCGACTCCTGGGCCGGCTGGCTCTCGCCCTTCGACTACGAGCGCGCCGTGCTGCCGCACGTGCGCTACGTCGTGGACAGCGTGCGCGGTCACGGCGCCCCCGTCATCTACTTCGCCAACGGCGCCGCCGGCATGCTGCCGCTCGTGGCGCAGGCCGGGGCCGACGTGTACGGCGTCGACTGGCGCGTCGACCTCGACGCCGCCTGGGCCCAGCTCGGCGACGCGGCCGTGCAGGGCAACCTCGACCCGGCCGCCCTGCTGGGGCCGACCGAGGCCATCGAGGAGCGCGCCGCCGACGTGCTGCGGCGGGCGGGCGGCAGGCCGGGCCACATCTTCAACCTCGGGCACGGCATGCTGCCCGAAGCGCCGCCGGAGCACGTCGGCTTCCTCGTCGACGCCGTGCACCGGTTGTCGGCGCGGAGCGGCGCGACTCCCGCGCCCGGCGGCGGTGCAACGGCCGGCGCCGCGCCTGGCGCCGGTGCGGCGCCGCCGGCCGACGCAGGCGCGGCAAGACCGGCCGTCGCCGCGACCGACATCGCGCCGGCCGCCGACCCCGACGATCCGACGGCGGCCGCGACCGCCGAGGAGGACGCATGACCGACAGCCTCGTCGACGTCGCCCTGCTCGCCTTCGGCGGCCCGACCGATCTCGAGCACATCCCCGACTTCCTGCGGCGCATGACCGGGCGCGAGCCCACGCCCGAGACGCTGAAGTTCGTCGAGGGCCGCTACGAGACCATCGGCGGCGGCTCGCCGCTGCCCGAGATGACGGCCCGTCAGGCGCTCGCCCTGCAGGCACGGCTCGTGCAGCAACTCGCCTTCCCACTGCGCGTGCGCCACGGCTTCCTGTACGCCGAGCCGAGCGTCGCCGACTGCCTCGCCGAGCTCGACGGCCACGAGGTCGTCGCCCTGCCGCTCTCGCCCTTCGGCTCGCGCCTCACCTTCGACAAGTACCGTGAGGCGCTCGACGCCGCCGGCGCTGCGCACGTCCCCATCCTCCAGGGCTGGTTCGCCGGGATCGGCTTCGTCAAGGCCATCAGCAGGCGCATCGCCGAGGCGCTCGACGGGTGCGACGCCGACGAGTGGGCCGTGCTCTTCACCGCCCACAACATACCGCTCGAGAACGTCCTCGAGGGCGATCCCTACGTCGACCAGCTTCAGCAGACCATCGCCCAGCTCGTCGCCCTCACTACGCCCGGCGACTGGCGCTTCGCCTTCCAGAGCAAGGGGCGCAGCGGCGGCGAGTGGCTCGAGCCCGAGGCGGAGGACGCGGTCCGGATGCTCGCCGCCGACGGCTGGGAGAAGCTTCTGGTCGTGCCGGTCGGGTTCGTGAGCGACAACATCGAGACGCGGTACGACCTCGACATCGAGCTGCGGAAGTTCGCCGAGGAACTGGGGATGGAGTACCGCCGCTCGCTGGCGCCGAACGACTCGCCCTACTTCATCGAGGCGCTCGCCGACGTCGTCATCGAGCACCTCGCGCACCGGCCGCCGGCGCACGGCCACGGCGGCCCACACTCGCACGGGGCTGAGCGGTGACGGCGGCGTGCGCGACGGCGAGGGGCGCCGCCGGCGACGGCAGCGAGCCGCGCTGACGTGTCGCACGCTCACGGCTGAGCGATGACCGAGGGCCGCCGCGCCCGGATCGTCGTCGTTGGCGGCGGCATGACGGGGCTCGGGGCGGCGCGCGCCCTCGAGGACGCGCGCGCCGCGGACCCCTCCATCGACTGGGTGCTCTACGAGGCCGAACCGCGCTTGGGCGGCAAGGTCCACACCGTGCGCCGCGACGGCTTCGTCGTCGAGGGCGGCCCCGACTCGGCGATCATCGAGAAGCCGTGGCCGATCCAGATGGCGCGCCGCCTCGGCATCGGCGACCGCCTGCTCGACTCCAACGAGGACGTGCGGCGCAGCTTCGTCTACGCCCGCGGTCGCCTGCACGAGCTGCCCGAGGGCATCATCCTCATGGTGCCGACGCGCATCGTGCCCTTCGCTCTCAGCGGCCTGATCAGCTGGCCGGGCAAGCTGCGCATGGGGATGGACCTGCTGCTGCCGCGCGGCGGCGAGGACGAGGACGAGAGCCTGGCGCGCTTCGTGCGGCGGCGGCTCGGCGACGAGGCGCTGGCGCGCATCGCCGAGCCCATCGTCGCCGGCATCCACGCCGGCGACCCCGAGACGATGAGCGTCGCCGCGACCTTCCCCATGTTCCGCCAGATGGAGCGCGAGCACCGCAGCCTGATCGTCGGGATGCTGGCGCGGCGCAAGGCGCGGGAGCGGGCGCGGGCGGCGACAGGGGGAACGAGTGGGACGACTCCTGCCGCTCGTTCGTCCACGACACGAGCCGCGAGCCCGTCGCTCAGTACTTCTACTCCTTCGCGACCGGACTCGGTGATCTGAGCGACGCCGTGGTCGCCTCGCTGCCGCCCGAGCGTCTGCGTACCGGCGTCGCCGTCGAGACCATGGCACGGGGCGGCGCGGAGGGCGCGTCAGCCGGCACCGGGCAAGGCGACGGCGGCGGGAAGGGTGGCGAGCGCTACTCACTCACCTTGGCCGACGGCACCCGTGAGCTCGCCGACGCCGTCGTCCTCGCCGGGCCCGCCTTCGCGAGCGGCACCCTGCTGCGCGCGGTCGCGCCGCTCGCTGCCCGCGACCTCGAGTCCATCGAGTACGTGACCACGGCGACCGTGTCACTCGCCTTCCGCCGCGATCAGATCGCGCACCCGCTGCGCGGCTTCGGCTACGTCGTCCCGCGCGCCGAGGGCCGCGGTGTGATGGCGACCACCTGGAGCTCGAGCAAGTTCCCCGGCCGCGCCCCTGAGGGGCACGTCCTGCTGCGCAGCTTCCTGGGCAGAGCCGGGCTCGAGGCTTCGGCGCAGCTCGACGACGCGGAGATGACGACCCTCGTGCGCCGCGAGACTCCGCGACGTGCTGGGCATCGCCGCCGAGCCCGAGTTCGTCGAGATCTTCCGCTGGCCGCGCGGCATGCCGCAGTACCGGGTCGGCCACAAGGCGCTCGTCGACGGCATCGAGGGCGAGCTCGCCGCCGTGCCCGGCGTCGAGCTCGCCGGCGGCGCCTACCACGGCATCGGCATCGGCGACTGCCTGCGCGAGGGCGCCGCCGCCGCCGAGCGCGCCCTCGAGCACGTCCGCGGCCTGCCTGAGGACGAGCCACCGCCGGCCCCGCCCGACGTGCCGGCGGGCGACGGCGTGGAGGACTGAGGCCGCTCGCTCGGAGCCACCCGCCGGACGGACTGCAGGCGCGCGGGTACAGACCTCAGTACTTCCCGAGCAGCTTCCAGATCCAGCGGTGCGGGGCGTGCATGCTGAAGCCGGGCTCGTTGTACATCACCGCGCAGTGCCCGGTGATGACCTTGAGCCCGCGCTCCTTCGCGGCGGCGAGAGCCTCGGGCGTGTCGGTCATCTGGTGGAGCCAGATCTCGCCGATGCCGGCGTCGGCCGCCTTGGCGACCCAGTCGGCCGTCTCCTCCTTGGGCAGCTCGAGGACGGCGGCGTCGACCTTCGCCGGCAGTGCGGCGAAGTCGGGCCAGGCCTGGTCGCCCTCGACCGTGCGCGGCCCGCCGGGGTCGACGGCGTAGACGGTCTTGCCGCGCTTCTTCAGGGCGTTGTAGGTGAGCTTGGGGAAGGCGCGCTTCGCGCCGTGGCCGACCACGGCGTAGGTCTCGCGCTCCCAGAAGCGTTCGCACTCGGAGGGCATCGGGTCTCCTTCTCGTCGGCGGGTGTGTCGTCGCGGTCTGGCGGTCTCGGCCGGCAGGCGCCTGGGCGGTAGGCGGGTCAGGCGCCGGCCGAGCCGTAGCAGGCGGCCGGCGCCAGGACGTCGGGGAAGCGGTCGCGCAGGGCGAGGCGCGTCTCGAAGCAGAGGTGGCAGGCGTCGGCGTAGCGCTCGCGTGCCGGCTCGATGCCGTTCGCCCGGGCGAGCTCGAGCGGGCCGCCGCGCAGCAGCTCGCGCACGACCGGCAGGGTGTGGGGGTCGTAGCGCTCGACCACGGCGGCCAGTCCGTCGCGCCACACGTTGCCGGCGCTGATCCCTTGGCAGAGCTGCAGCTCGCCGTCGGCGCCGAGGTGGGCGCGCCCGGGCTCGACGAAGTCCTCCTGGGGGCACTCGGTGAAGGCGTCGGGCGGGCGGCCGTCGAGCTGGGCTCGCTCCGGGGCGAGCTCGACCGCCGCCCGCCCCTTGTACATGATCTCGCCGACGTCGCCGGTGCAGACGCCGGGCAGGTCGAGCTTCGCCTCGGCGCCGACCTCGAGCAGGCCCATCGGCAGCTCGAGCTCCAGCGCCGCTTGGGCCGCGTTGCGCAGCAGGCGCTCCTCGAGCTTGTCGTCCTCGGTGAAGTAGGCGTACGAGGAGAGCGAGAGGTCGGCGATGCCGAGCTCCACGAGCGGCGCCAGCCAGACCTTGGCGTCCTCGACCGACTCGGCCCAGTGGCAGTTGGTGACGATGCCGACATCGAGGCCGCGCGCCCGTGCATACCGCGCGGCCTCGAGCACGACCGGCCAGTACAGGGTGGGCTCGCCGCCCTCGAAGTAGACGGTGTCGATCGCCGGCACGTCCGCCGTCTGGTCGATGGCGTCGCGCAGCTGCGCCAGCGTGAGCGTGCCCTCGGCCTCGGGCCCGCCGAAGACGAAGCAGTGGTCGCAGGCGTAGATGCAGCGGTACGTGACGAGGAAGTGGATGGCGGTCAGCGACATCGGCATAGCGGCAGTATAGATGCGGTCGGCGAGCGTTGCGTGAGGACCGCGTTGCGACGGCCGTCGCGCCACTCGAGTCGTCGAGCCGATGCGCCGTTGGTGCGGCGGCAGGTCGCGCCCCGTCCTCGTCTGCTCCCGGCGGGGCGCGTGCCTCACTTGTTGTGACACTCCTCGCAGACGCCGCGGTCGTCGAGCCGGAGGAAGGCGTTCTTCGCGCCCGGCGGCACCGTGCCGTCGCCGGTGTCTGGCTCGGGGTCGGTGGCGTCGGCCACGTCGGCGAAGCCGCTCATCACGGCGTCCGAGCCGTGGGCGCGGTGGCAGGTGAGGCAGTCCATCCAGTCGTCGGCGCCGGCCTCCGGGGTCCACTCCCCGTAGTCCTTGGCCAGGGGCAGCGAGAGGGCCCTGAGGCCGATCGGGCGCGCCCCGAGATACTCGCTCAAGGGGACATTCAGACGGTGGCGATGGCGCATGACGTCGCCGAAGCCGTCCCCGGCGTCGTACGGCGTCGACGCGTCGAGGTCGGCGCGGTGGTACTCCGTGTGGCAGGCCGCGCACCAGGCGCTGATGCCGCGGGTCGGGTCCTCCCCCGGGGCCTTGGCGTACATCGGCGTCGTGTAGTCGGGATCGTAGTCCTCCATCTGCGCGGCGCCGGCATCCTCGAGGAGCCAGCCGCCCTCCGGGTACCCGGGTTCGTTCGAGATCACGAAGGGGTCGGGGGCGTACTCCCCGGGCGCCGTCTCCTCGTAGCCGCCGACCTCGACGCCGTTCACGACGTCCTTCAGCAGGCGGTAGTTGGAGCTCCCGTGCACGTCGTGGCAGGAGCAGCAGGTCATGACGACCTCGCTCTCGCCGCCGAAGGGGCTCGCCGAGCCGTCGTCACAGTTGTGGTGGTTGGCCCCGACGACCTCCGCGCCGAAGGCCCCTCCGTTCAGGGCGGCGCCGAGCGTGCCGTGTCCGGCGGCCTCGTAGACACCGTCCACGACGTTCGTCGCCGCGCCGGCCGCGTCGCTGCCGTGACAGGCGGTGCAGAACTGGCAGAGTCGTGTCGGGGTCCCGAGCAGCAGTGTGCGCCGTTGCCCGCCGTCGGTGCCGGTCCAGGTGATGCTGCTGGCCGCCGTGTGGGCGCGGTGGCAGCCGGCGCAGGCGTGGGAGTCCATCGAGTAGCCGCCGTGGATGCCGTAGTTCGGCGAGGGCCGGTCCGGGCGGCGCAAGGAGCATGCAGGCGACGACCGTCGAGATGGCAAGGATGCCCAAGAAGGCCGGCGAAGCCCGTCGCCGGCAGCCCGCGACAAGAGTGCGCCCCAAGTACCCCACAGCCCCCGTGCTCCGTGCCCCGGCGCCGAGCCCCCGGCGCCAAGTGTACGGTCAGACGTTAGGGTCGTACGAAGAGGTTCGCAACCATCACGCGTCTACAGGGCTGTACACGCGCGGCCCGTACTCGAGCGGCCCGTACACGAGCGCCGCCGCCGGCACGGCTTGGGCGAGGGGTTCGACGAGGCGCAGCGGCCGGCGACGGCGCAAGCGAAAGAGGGAGGGCCGGGCATCGCCCGGCCCTCCCTCTTCCGCACACGTTCGGTGCGCCGTCGCTCAGGGCGCCGCCGCTACTTGTTGTGGCAGGCCTGGCAGACGCCGCGGTTGTCGAGCCTGAGGAAGGCGTTCTTGGTGCCCGGGGGCACGGAGCCGTCGCCGGTGTCGGGCTCGGGGTCGGTCGCGTCGGCCACGCTGGCGAAGCCGCCCATCTGGCTTGTCCGAGCCGTGGGACTGGTGACAGGTGAGGCAGTCCAGCCAGTCCTCGGGACCGGCCGCGAGCGTCCACGTGCCGAACTCCTGGGCCACCGGGAGCGTGAGGTTCGAGATGTTGAGCGCCCGTGCGCCGAGGTAGCTGCTGAGCGGGACGTTGACGGGGTGCGGATAGCGCATCACGTCGCCGAAGCCGTCGTCGGCGTCGTACTGGGTCGGTCCCGGAGCCGTGGTACCGCGTGTGGCAGGCGGCACACCAGGCGCTGATGCCCTTGTCGGGGTCGTTGTCGGGCGCCGTCGCGTACATCGGCGTCGTGTAGTTGGGCTCGTACGCGGCGATCTGCGCGGCGCCGGCGTCGTGGAGCAGCCAGCCGTCCTCCGGGTACCCGGGCTCGTTGGAGATGACGTACGGGTCGGGGAGGAACTCGCCGTCCGCCGCCTCGACGTAGCCGCCGACGTCGACGCCGTTCACGACGTCCTTGAGGAGGCGGTAGTTGGAGCTGCCGTGCACGTCGTGGCACGAGCCGCAGGTCATCACGATCTCGTCGTCGCCGCCCCAGGCGGTCTCGGCGGTGCCGTCGTAGGTGTGGTGGTTGTCGCCGACGACGTCCTCGCTGAAGGCGCCGCTGTTCAGGTCGTCGCCGAGCGTGCCGTACTCGCTCGCCTCGTAGACCCCGTCGTAGACGTTGGTCGCGGCGCCGGCGGCGGCGCTGCCGTGGCACGTGAAGCAGAACTCGTACAGTTCTGCCGCCGTCGACAGCAGCAGGGCGCTGCGCTCCTCGCCCGCCGAGTTCGTCCATGTGATGCTGCTGGAGGCGGTGTGGGCGCGGTGGCAGCCCGCGCAGGTGTGGGTGTCGAGGGAGTAGCCGCCGTGGATCCCGAAGTTCGCGAGGGCGGTACCGGGGGTGAGCACGAGCACCGATGCGATCACGACGATCGCGAACACCAATGAGCGTTTCCGCATATCTCCCCCTCGCGTTGCAGCGTGCATGTCAGCGGTCGCACGACGGCGACCGACCCCCATCCCCCTTGAGGTGACCGCCAACCGAAAACGCCGACACAGGCGCCGCCTCGGCTGACGGCCGTAGTATAGGCTCACGACACTAGGGTGACAACACCCCGCGACCCCGCCTCACGTGCGCTCACGACCCGCACTCCCCTTGTCGAGGAAACGCTCCACGAAGAGGCGCGCGTCGTAGGTGTCGACTCCGAGAGATCGTGCCGTCAGGCCCACCGACGGAGTCTGCGTGCAGAGCGCCTTCGCGCGCCTGGCGACCGTGAGGAGCACCGCCGTCGGGCGCGGCAGGCCGTTCCGCTGCATGAGGGCGACCGCGTCGGACTCGGAGTGCTCCTCGGCGGTCAGGAGCTCCTCGAGCGCCACCCCGCCGAGCTCGCGGCCCTCGTAGCGCGCGGACTCCTCGGCGGGCACGATCCAGCGCCAGCGCCTCCTCCTCCACGACCAGTGCGTCCCCGCCTCCATGTAGGCGATGAGGCCGGCGCCGGCCATCGCCAGGAGGAAGTCCTCGGTCACGACGAAGCGGCGACGGCGGAGCAGCAGCAGGGGCAGCAGGAGCAGCGGGAGCAGCAGCGGCCAGAGGAACGACCCCGCGGAGATGTCGGAGACGATGGACTGCTCTTCGGGCCACCCCCACACCTGCACGCGCTGGTTGACGCGATCGGTCAGGTAGATGAAGCCGCGACGGTCGAGTGCGAGGTCGTTGGTGAAGCGGAACTCCCCGGGCCCGACGCCCTGGCTGCCGAAGCTCGCGACGCGCTCCCCGGAGAGGAGGTAGACGTCTGCCTGGTGCGCGAGCGCGTCGGCGACGTAGAGGCGGCCCTGGTCGTCCGCGTCGAGCCCGCGCGGGATCCCCGACGTCTGGATGATGCGCTCGAAGCGCCCGTCCAGGTCGAAGACCTGGACCCGCTGGTTGTTGCTGTCGGCGACGTAGACGACCCCGTCGCGCACCACGATGCCGTTGGGGAACAGGAAGCTGCCGGGCACGTCCGAGACCCGCTCGGCCTGGGCCGAGCGCCCGAACCGCATGAGCTCGTCACCGGCGGGATCGAACTCGATGATCTGATGGAGCTCGCTGCGCCCCACGTCGCTCACCCAGAGGTCGTCGTCCTCGTCGAAGGCCAGGGCCAGCGGGCCCCAGACCTTGGCCTCCTTGGCGTCGGCCGGGGCCACCTTGCGCAGGTAGACGCCGTCGGGCGAGAAGACGTAGACCGCGCGGTGGCGCCGGTCGCTGACGAAGACCTCCCCGATCGAGTTCACCTCGACGTAGACGGGCGTGCCGAGGGCGGTCCTGTCGCCGTCGGAGATCTCGGAGAACGAGAAGCGGTACTCGCCCTCCACGGTGTAGACACGCACCGCTCCGGCCGCCGCGTCGGTGACGTAGACGAGGTCGTCCGCGGACACGTCGACGCCGAGTGGCTGCGCCAGGGCGCCGCGGCCGGCCTCGCCGCCGATCGAGTACAGGTACTCGGGCGGCGGCCCCGCGCTCTGCGCCAGGTCCGCCGGCCCGGGCACGCCTGGATCTCGCGACTCGTTGTAGGCGTAGATGGCGAAGAGTGCCAGCGCGAGCAGGACCAGCGTGAAGATGAGGGCGATGATCTTGCCGCGCGGTGTCCGGTGCTCGGCTCTGCCGAACGGTACCTGCTCGTGCGGTGCGTCGGTCGCCACGGGACCCTCTCAGTCCTCGCCCTGGAGCCGCTTGAGGGCGGCGACGGCCTCGGGCTCGTCCGGCCAGAGCACGAGCACCTTCTGCCAGGCCTCCTCGGCGGCGACGGCGTCGCCGGTGCGCCGGTAGAGCCTCGCGACCAGCTTGGCGGCGGCCAGGTCGCCGGGGTCGAGGGCCCGGGCCACGCGGGCCTCGACGAGCGCCGCGGCCGGGTCGCTCTGGGCGAGCCGGCGGGCCTCGGCGAGCCGCTCCTCGAACGGTCCGAGCTCGGCGAGCTCGTCGGCCGGGTCGGTGATGCCCTCGGGCGCGTTGTCGGCGGAGTCGCGGAAGTGCTCGGCGGCTCCGGCGACGTCTCCCTCGGCGAGCAGCAGCAGGCCGAAGTCGTAGTTGGCCTCGGGCATCAGGGGGTCGAACATCAGAGCCCGTTGGAGATGGGTACGCTGCTGCTGCCTTCGAACCGAGCTCGCGATACGCGACCGCGAGCGCGTAGTGCGTGTCGGCGGCGGTGCGGCGGATGCGCAGGGCCTCCTTGAGGTACCGCACCGCCTCGCCGTACTTCTCGCGCTCGATGAGCGTCACGCCGAGCTGGTGGTAGGCGACGGCCAGGCGCTGGTCGAGACCGGCGTACTGCTCGCCCCCGATCTCGTCGATGAGCCTGCGCCAGTACTCCTCGGCCCTCTCCCAGTCATCCTCGAACATGGCGATGAGCCCGAGGCCCGTCAGCGCGGCGGCGTTGTCGTCGTCGAGCCCGAGCACGACCTCGTACTGTTCGACGGCCTCGTCGAGCCGGCCGGCCGCCGCATACACCTCGGCGAGCTTCAGCCGCGGGGCGGGGTCGTTGGGGGTCTCCTCGATGACGGCCGTGAGATCGGCGACGGTCCGCGAGGCCGTCGCGCTCTCCTCCTCGCGGGACTCCGTCGAGAGGACGGTGTACGCGAGGTACCCGATCGCCAGCACGACGAGCAGCGCGGCCGCGGGGAGGGCCACGTCGATCCATCGTATGTCCCGTGACAGTCTCACGCGTCTCTCACTTCACACCCACGACGTGGCTTCTCGACGCGCTCAGAGCGTCGGACCCGGGTGGCACCGGCGGCAGAGGTCGGACCCCGGCCACGGCGCGATCTCGTTGCCGTTGCCGTCGAGCGCCCCATGGCAGTCGTAGCAGATCCGGATGTCGTGCCCCCCGATCTCGGCCGAGGGTCGGCCCGGCTGCTGCACCCGCGCCGCCGTCAGCTTGTCGTGGCAGTCGTCGCAGCGGTGCGGCCTGCCGACGTGGTCTTCGACGTCGAAGTGCGCGGCGTGCTCGGCGAGCTTGGCCTTCGAGATGTCGCTGAAGTCCTTGCGCATCTCAGGATGACAGTTGACGCAGTTCTCGGCCACCAGCTCCTGGCTGCGGTCGGGATCGTGGTGGCACTCCTGACACCAGTCGCGGTCCCTGTGGCACACCTTGCAGTCGTCGGGCATGTAGCCGCTGGTGGTGTGGGTGGACAGCCACGTCGTCGGGTGCGGCATGACCGTCGGGTGGCAGCGGCTGCACGACTCGTTGGTGTGGCAGATCGAGCAGGTGGCCTCTCCGCTGAGCAGGAACGGCTCGCCGTGCGTGCTCATCCACGCGTCCGCGCGATGGTCGTCGGGGATGACCTCCTCGCTGTACGAGCCGTCGGGGAGTCGCTTCTCGGCGCGGTGGCACTCGGCGCAGAACGCCGAGGTGTGACACGTGAGGCACTCGAGCAGGTCCTCGGTCGCCGGCCGGCCGTGCTCCGTCGAGATGAAGGCCGCGGTGTGGTCGTCGGGCACGAGCTCGAAGCCCGGCGGGTGACAGGCATCGCAGGCGGCGGGTGCGGCCTCGCCCTGCTCGGTGTGCTGCACGCCGTGGCAGCGGAAGCACGAGGTCATGTCGGGCTCGTCGGTGGCGCCGCCACCGTGCGGGAACCGCTCGTGGCACACCGCGCAGGTGTAGCCGCGCTTGATGTGGACGTCGTGCGTGAAGAGCAGCCCGTCGCCCTCGTCCTCGTCGAGGTCGGGATGGCAGAAGATGCACTGCCCCATCCTGACCGGTCCCTCGGTGCTGATGGTGAGCGACGGACGGGACTCGGGGAGGGGGACCGTGCTCACGTAGACGGGTGGAACCCCCGGCGTGTCCACGCCGCGCTCCCCGTGGCAGGCATCGCACTGCGCGTCCGCGTCGTGGCACATCGTGCAGGGGTTCGAGCCGTCGCGCTCCACGGCCCGGGCGTGCGGCGCCCCGTCCCAGTCGGCGACGTGGTCCGCGGGCCTGAGACCGGACGTGTCGGTGTGGCACGAGTCGCAGGCATCGGGGGCCATGACCCCGTCCGGGCCGTGCACGAGACCGTGACAGGCGAAGCACGTCTCCATCGGCGGCGCGTAGGTCACGCCGTCCTCGTGCGGCGGGCGCACGTGGCACACGCCGCAGTCGACGCCGGCGTGGAGCTCGTGGTCGAAGACGAGGTCGGGCGCGCCGGCCTTGCCGGCGCGCCCGTGACACGGCTCGCAGGCCGCCGCGTCGGCGGGCCCGGTGAGGTCGATCTCGGTCGGCTGCGTGGCCCCGACGCCCTGCTGCAGCGAGCCTGCCAGAGCGACGACGGCGACCACGATGAGGGCCGCCGTTGTCAGCTGGGCGTGTCGGCGTGTCGGTCGCATGGGGCGCGGCGGCCGGGTCGGTCTACCCGCCGAACAGTTCGGCGATCGTGTCCCCCACCTGCTTGAGGGCCGAGTAGAGCGGATTGGCCTCGAGGACCTCGCTCCTGCCGTGGATCAGGTCGATGTAGTCCAGGTAGCCGTCGTTGGGGTCGCCCGCGTGGCACTGCCCGCAGGTCTCCGCCAGCCGGCTCTCGTGGACCGGCGACCGAGGGTCGGACGACGGGTAGACGTCGTGGTAGCCGTGGCAGTCCCAGCAGGCGGGCGCGTCGGGGGCTCCCCGGTGGTACGCGCGCCCGTGGTAGTAGTCGTTGTAGTTCTCCCAGTACTCCTCGTGGCACCTGCCGCACACCTCCCAGCCGTCGGCGTGGAGTGCCTGCTGGCCCGCGGGGTTGTCGGTGAGCGCGACCACGTCGTGGCCGCCGTGGCAGTCGCCGCAGAGCGGGAACTCGCCTCCCTCCGGGGCGCTGCCGGCGTGGTCCTCGACCTCGCCGCGGTGGGCTCCCGCCCAGTAGTCGCGGCTCTCCTTCTGGTGGCAGTTCTTGCAGGCCAGGCGTGAGACGTGGTCCCAGTTCTCGGTCGGCTGGCTGTGGGGCGCGGTGAAGGCGAAGTCGATGTGGCAGCCGATGCACTGGACGTCGGCGTGCGGGCCGGCGGCGAGCTCCTCGACGTCGACGTGGTAGCTCACGGTCTCGCCGCCCTCGACGCGGACCAGGGTCTCGTCGTCGTGGCACACGAGGCACCCCGACCGGGACGCCGTGGGCAGGGTGAAGTCGACGTCGTACCCCCCGCCGTCGGTGCTCGTCGTGTCGTCCTCGGCGAAGGCCGGACCGACGAGCAGCAGCGTCGGCAGGCAGGTCAGCGCGCACAGCAGGAGTGTCAGCCGGCGCGGCGTCATCGGACGCTGCCCACCGGGGGTCGGTCCGCCGGGCTCGAGCGCAGGCCGTCGGAGTACGGGTCGACCGGGCCCTCATCCGGCTGCGGGGGGCCGAGTCGGCTCACCGCCGGCGCCCCGGGCGCCGGCGCCGCCTCCGACTCCGGCCACGGGCAGCGCTCGCCGCGCGGGAACCTCGCGATGCCGAAGAAGTCACGGACGGCGGGGAAGTCCTCGCTGAAGCAGAGGTACGCGTGCACGGTCGTGAGGATGATGAACGCCCACGTGATCACGTAGTGCAGGGTGCGCGCGTACCACCCGGCGAGGTCGGTCGAGCCCAGGAGCTCGCCGAGCCACCACCCGAGCAGCAGGTCACGCGGGCTGTAGCCGAAGATGAACGGCGTGACGATGAGCGCGAAGCCCGTGAACGCCTGCGTGAGCATGAGCGGGATGAACATGATGTAGGTGGCCTTCTGCAGCACGTTGTACTTGCAGAAGTGCGGCTTCGAGCTCTTGATGAACGTGTAGTAGGCCACGCACTTGGGGGCCGAGCAGACGTCTTGCTTCGTGATCGCGAACTCCCGGTAGTCGCGCTGCTTCGAGAAGAAGGCGCGCCACAGGCGCCAGGCGAAGCCGACCGTGACGACGATCATGAAGAAGTAGTGGATCCCGCGCATGGCGGGGCGACCGCCGTCGAAGAAGGGGAAGCGGATGTAGAGCCCGGTGAACCCGAGGGCGAACATCGAGAACACGTGCGAGAAGTGCAGGATCTTGTGGAGGAACGGGATCTCGGGGCCCTCGTGATCGGGCCACTCCTTGTTGCCGAACCGCTTCTTCATGCGCCCGGTGAGCACGTTGCCGGCGAGGTGTGCCATGAGGGCGGCGACGACGAGCACGTAGAGCACGGTGAAACCGACGTCGAGCCAGACGTTGAGTTCTGACAGTGGTATTGCCGCCCCCTCTTACTGCCTGACGGATGTACCGGCCATCATAGACCCGCTGCGAGTGCCCGAGGGCCCCCGAGACCCTCGGCCGAGCGTCTACGGGCCTGCACTCCCCGGCGCCCCTCGCACCGGTGAGTGACGCATTCTACTACGTCAGCCGCTCAAAAGGGCTACGCGTCGGTGAGATCAGTCGAGATTCTCGACCTGCAGCGGCTCGATGTCGTCGGCCGGGACGAAGCCGAGGACCTGCCCGTAGAACGACAGCTCGGCCTCGAGGCTGCGCACCATGTTCTCGGCCCTGCGGAACCCGTGCTGCTCGCCCTCGAAGGCCAGGTAGGCGTACGGCAGGCGGTTGCGCCGCAGGGCCTCGACGATGATCTCCGCCTGCGCCGGCGGCACGATGGCGTCCTCGAGGCCCTGCAGCACGATGACCGGGCAGCGGATGTCGTCCACGCGGTGGATCGGTGAGCGCTCGCGGTAGATGTCGGCCCGCTCCGGATAGGGACCGACGAGCTGGATGAGGTACCGCTCTTCGAACTTGTGCGTGCCACCGCCGACGAACATCTCGAGGTCGGCGAGGCCGAAGTACGAGGCGCCGGCGGCGAAGACGTCGTACCTCGTCAGCGCGTTGAGGGTCGTGTAGCCGCCGGCGCTGCCGCCGCGGATCGCGAGCCGCGCCGGGTCGGCGTCGCCGCGCCCGGCGAGGAAGCGCGCGGCGTTGATGCAGTCGACCGTGTCGACGATGCCCCAGTTGCCTTTGAGCCGGTCGCGGTAGGCGCGGCCGTGGCCGGAGGAGCCGCCGTAGTTCACGTCGACGACGGCGAAGCCGCGCGACGTCCAGAACTGGATGGACAGGTTGAGCGTGGCCTCGGCGGCCGCGGTCGGGCCGCCGTGACTGATGACGAGCAGCGGCGGCCGCTCGTCCCCCGCCGGCGCGAAGTCGGGGTTGCGCGGCGCGTAGTAGAGGGCGTGGGCCGTGAGCGGCGCGGGCGCGGGAGCGCCCGCGCCGCTCACGGCCCCGGACCCTGCGCCGCTTGCTTCGAGCGCCGCGATCTCGTCGGCCAGCGGCCCCGTCACCGACCCGGGCTCGTATGAGGTCGGGAACTCGATGGCCTGCGGCGTCGAGAGGTACGCCGCGTCGGGCTCCCAGGAGAAGCTCGAGCGCACGGTCTCGACGGCACCGCTCTCCGGGTCGACCAGGGCGACACGGGCGGCGAGTGTCGCGCCCCCGCCGACGATGCCGAGCCGGTCACCGACCGCGACGATGGAGGAGATGGTGGTGAGCTCGCAGTCGAGCTCGCGGGCGCCGCCGTGCGGCCCGATCACGACGAGTCGGTCGAGGCCGTCGCGGCTGCAGAACGCCGCCAGCCTGCCGTCCGGCAGGAAGACGGCGTTCTGCAGCCCGAAGACCCAGTGCGGCTTGGCGAACTCGGCGGCCATCGGGAGGAGCGGCTCGGCCGTGCCTCGGCCCCGTCGAGCTGCCGCACCCGACCCGTGGCCGGCGCCGCCGCTCATCGCCTCGGCGAGCTCCTCGGGCCCGATGCGGTACAGGTTCCACCAGCCGCTGCGGTCGCTCGACGAAGAGCAGGCCGCCGTCCGGCGCCCAGAGTGGTTGGACGACGGACTCCCGCTCGCCGCCGGCCAGACGCACGGCCGGCGTCGCGCTGGCCGTCCTCGTCGAGGGCGGCGACCCAGAGCTCGGTCCCGTCCCACGGCATGCGGGGGTGGTCCCAGCAGAGCCCGGCGAGCAGGCGGCCGTCGGGGCTCGGGCGCGGGCTCGAGAAGAAGTCGTGGCCGGAGGCCACGACGAACGGCTCGCCCGCACCGTCGAGCGGCAGCACGACGAGGTCGTTCACGACGCCCGTCTCCAGGTGACGCTCCCGTACGCTGACGAACGACCGGCGGTCCGGGGTGACCCGCCCGTCGGCGTAGCGCAGCGCTCGCACTGCGGGCGGGATGGGCGTGAGCGGCTGAGGGGCGCTCCAACGGCCGGCGGTCGCGGGCGATCCTGCATCCTCCAGGTCCTGCCGGTACAGCCGCTGGTCGTCGAACTCGCTGAACACGACCGACTCGCCGCCGCCTGCCCGGGCGAAGGCCTCGTACATCCCGCCGCCGTACTCGTGCACCAGGGTCCGTGCGTTCGAGCCCTCGGGGGTCACGTCGGCGATGCGGCCGTCCGGCCCGCGGCGCACGACCACGTAGCGCCCGCCCTCCTTGGGCCTCATCTCCACCCAGAACAAGGTCTCTCCGACCGCCTGCGGCCAGCCGAGCGCGATGGAGCCCTCGGCGATGCGGGTCGCCGTGATCGGTGAACGCCAGGAGCCGTACGAAGCCTTCACGAAGTCCTCCTCGCAGGTGGACGCCGGAGATCGCCGGAACGAGAGCAGCCTACCGCGCCGGGGCCGTGAGGAGTACCATGGATGCAGCGTCCATTTGGGAGAGCGATGAAACGAGCCCTGCCTCGACCGAACGCCGCCTGCTGCATCGCCATCTTCACGGTCGTCGCGGCCGCGATCATGGTGCTGGCGCTCTGCGCCTCGTGCATCTTCCCTGACTGACGCGCGCACTGGTCCGCGCCCGCGCCCGGTCGCCTGCAGCCGCCCGCGTGCAGTCGTCCGCGACGTGCGCCCACCTGCGCCCGTCCGCCCAGGCTCGTCTACGTCCCTCCGGGCGCGTGCCCTTCTCTATCGTCACGGCGCTCCAGCTTGAAGACGTGGTGCGAGCGCGCGCTGCGCGCGAAGTCGAGCGGCAGCGTCGAGCGCGACAGGTCCGTGACCTCGAGGCCGGCGAGGGCCTCCGCGTCGAGCTCGAAGTCGCGTCGGTTGCTCGAGAAGAGCAGCACGCCGTCGGGCGCGAGGAAGCGGCGCGCGACCATCCGCACGAGGTCGGCGTGGTCGCGCTGCACGTCGAAGGTCGCCCCGCCCATGCGGGCCGAGTTGCTGAAGGTCGGCGGGTCGAGCCAGATCAGGTCGTACTCCCCGCCCGCCTCGGCGACCCAGCGAAGACCGTCGGCTTGCACGAGGCGATGGCGCGCCGCGGCCGGCGTCTTCGCGCGCCTGCCCGCAGGTCGCGGATCGGGCCGCCGTTCGCGGGGAGCCCCGGCGGGCCGGCGTTCGCGGCCGGGCGGCGGCCGCACGGGCGACTCGGCCGCAGGCCAGCGCTCGAGCGCCGCGCCGCCGATCCCGTTGGCTGCCAGGTTGCGCTCGGCCCACTCGAGATAGGTCCGGGAGAGGTCGACGCTTACGCTCGACAGAGCTCCGCCCGCCACCGCGCTGACGGTGGTCGTCGCGGTGTAGGCGAAGAGGTTCAGGAAGTGGCGGCCGCCCGCCAGCGAGCGCACGAGCCGGCGCGTCTCGCGTTGGTCGAGGAAGAGGCCGGTGTCGAGGTAGTCCGTCAGGTTCACGAGGTAGGTGAGGTCGTCCTCCTCGACGGGGATCAGGTCGCCGCCGCCGGCGCGGCGCTCGTACTGCGCCGCGCCGCGCTGTCGGCGGCGCTGCTTCACGACGACGCGGCCCTGCTCGATGCCGAGCGTGTCGGCGACGATCGGGACCGCCCGCGCGAGACGGGCGGCCGCGAGCTCCGGCGGGACCTCGCGCGGCGCGGCGTACTCCTGGACGTGCGCCCAGTCGTCGTAGACGTCGACGGCGAGGTTGTAGTCGGGCAGGTCGGCGTCGTAGAGGCGGTAGCAGGAGATGCCCTGACGGCGCATCGTCCGCCCGGTGTGACGGAGGTCGCGACGCAGGCGGTTGGCGAACTGCTCGGCGCCGGCGGCGAGGGAGGCCGGGTCGAGGGAGGCCGCGCCGACGGCGTCGGAGTCGCGGGCGTCGGCGTTCGGTCGTTCGGCTTCCGTCCGCCTGCCCGCCGTGCGGCCGCCTGTCGCCGCGTGCGCGCTCGTCGCCGCGGTGCGCCTCTCGCCGTCCGCTCGCCGGCGACGTGCGTCGCGCCTCGTCGCGCCGGCCTCCGACGATCAGCCGGCAGCGGATCGGTCCGTTCGTGAGCTGGGGCCCGGCGCGGCCGGCGCCGAGGAGCCGCGAGGCGCCGGGGTGGGCCGACAGGACTGCGGTGTCCCATCCGTCGAACTCGGCGCGCAGGCGCTCGCCGAGCAGCGCGTACAAGCGCTCGAGCTCGCGCCGCTCGCCGAGGCGCTCGCCGTAGGGCGGGTTGCAGGCGACGAGGCCGGGGGGCGCGTGAAGCGGCGCGACCAGCGCCGCCAGCTCGCGCCGCTCGATCGCGACCAGGCTCCGTAGGCCCGCGCGCTCGACGCAGGCGCGGGCGATGCGGAGGGCGGCGGGATCGTGGTCGGAGCCGATGAAGACGGGCGGGCGGCGGAGCGCCGCGAGGCGGGCGAGGCCCGCCTCGCGGCGCTCCGCCGCCTCGTCGACGAGCGCGCGCCAGAGGGTCTCGTCGTGCCCGCGCCAGCGCTGGAAGCCGAAGCCGTCCTTCGCGACGCGGGCGACGAGCCCGGGGGCGATGTCGGCGGCGGCCAGCGCCGCCTCGATGGGCAGCGTCCCCGAGCCGCAGAGCGGGTCGACGAAGGAGCCGCCACGCTCGGCGATCGCCGGCCAGCCCGCCAACACCAGCACCGCCGCGGCGAGATTCTCCTTGAGCGGGGCCTCGACCTGCACGCGCTCGGCGCGGTAGCCGCGGCGGTGCAGGCTCTCGCCCGAGAGGTCGAGGGACAGTGCGGCGCGGTCGGCCTCGAGGTGCACGTTCACGCGCACGTCGGGCGCGCGCGTGTCGATCGACGGTCGTGAGCCGGTCGCGGCGCGGATCTGGTCGACGATCGCGTCCTTGGTCTTGAGGGCGCCGAAGCGAGTGTCGCGGATCGCCTCGCTCGTGCCCGTGAAGCTCACGGCCAGCGTGGAATCGGGGCCGAGGTGGTCGCCCCAGTCGACGGTCTGCACGCCGGCGTACAGCTGGTCGGCCGAGGCGGCCGGGAAGCGGGCGAGATGGAGGAGCACGCGGGTGGCCAGCCGCGACCAGAGGCAGGCCCGGTAGCCGGTCGCCAGCGGGCCCCCGAACGAGGCGCCGCCACGCGCCTCGCGGACGTGCTCGCCGCCGAGGCTGCGCAACTCGCTCGCGAGAGCTCGTTCGACGCCGCGCGGCGCCGTCGCGAAGAACGTCAGGTCCACCCGGCAACGCTACCATGCACGGGACGGGACCCTCGCAGAGGCCGGCACCCGCGAGGCCCGAGACTGGGGTAGTGTGGGCGAGCCGGTCCCGAAGGCAGACCGATCGCGAGGAGGTCACCGTGAAGTACGCGAGCGCGACGCTCGGTCGCGCCCTGGTCGTCCGCCTGGAGGACGGGGATGTCGTGCACGAGTCGATCGAGGCGGCGGCCCGGGCCGAGGGCATCGGCCGCGCCGCCGTGCTGCTGCTGGGCGGCGCCGACGACGGCAGCCGTGTCGTCGTTGGGCCGGAGCAGGGCAGGGCCGAGCACATCGTGGCGATGGAGCGGGTGCTCCGCGGCGCCCACGAGGTCGCCGGCGTGGGCACCATCTTCCCCGATGAGTCAGGACAGCCGGTGCTGCACCTCCACGCGGCCTTCGGCCGCGACGACCGGGTGGTCGCCGGCTGCATCCGCCGCGGCGTGCTCACCTGGGTCGTGGGCGAGGTCGTCGTGATCGAGCTGCTGGACAGCGCGGCCGCGCGCCGCCTCGACCCCGTGACAGGGTTCGAGCTGCTCGATCCGGAGGGTCTGAGGTAGCGGCTCCCGGGCGGAGGGATGAGGTAGCGGCTCCCGGGCGGGGGGATGAGGTAGCGGCTCCGGGCGGAGGGTCAGCGGCAGGCGCTCACGGCCGAGCGTACCGCTCCCGCCCGCTACCCCTCGTGCGCCGCGATGGCCTCGAGGAACGTGTCGCCGTAGCGCTCGAGCTTGGCCTGGCCGACCCCGTTCACGGCGAGCAGCTCGACGTACGTGCCGGGCTTTCGCGCCGCCATCTCGGCCAGGGTCGCGTCGCTGAAGACCACGTAGGCGGGCACGCGCTGCTCGTCGGCGAGGCGCTTGCGCAGGGCGCGGAGGCGCGCGAAGAGGGCCTCGTCGACCTCGAGGTCGGCGAGGCCGGCCACGCGCGCCGCCCTCTCGGTGGCCAGGCGCTGCTTCTTCGTCGGGACCCTGGTGCGCGGCTTGGCGAGCACGAGCCGCTCCTCGCCGTTCAGCAGGCCACTCGCCTTGGGCGTGAGGCGGAGCGCCGAGAAGCGAGCGATGTCCTGCACGAGGTAGCCGCGGTGGATGAGCTGGCGGATGAGGCTCTGCCAGTGGTCGCGGCCGACATCGGCGCCGATGCCGTACGTGCTGAGCTCGTCGTGGCCGAAGCGCAGCACCTTCTCGCTCTCGCTGCCGCGCAGGACGTCGACGACGTGGCCGATGCCGAAGCGCTGCCCCGTGCGGTAGACGCAGCTGAGGGCCATCTGCGCGTGCTCGCTGGCGTCGTAGGTGTCGGGGGGGTCGAGGCAGACGTCGCAGTTGCCGCAGTCGTGACCGAGCTCCTCGCCGAAGTAGCCGAGGAGCGCGCGTCGCCGGCAGGAGAGCGCCTCGGCCAGGCCGACCATCGCGTTGAGCTTGTGCAGCTCGATGCGGACCTGCTCGGGGTCGCGCTCGTACTCCGGGTCGCCCCAGCGCCCGCTGCCGCCGGGTCTTCGGTCGCCGGGCTCGTTGCCGCCGCGCCTGCCGATGCCGCCGCGCCCGCCGTCGCCGCGGCCCCCGCCCTCGACGAGCGAACGGACCACGGCCGCGTCGCCGAGGCCGAAGAGCAGCAGGGCCTCGGCCGGCAGGCCGTCGCGCCCCGCGCGGCCCGTCTCCTGGTAGTAGCTCTCGATGGTCTTGGGCAGGTCGTAGTGGACGACGAAGCGCACGTCGCTCTTGTCGATGCCCATGCCGAAGGCGACGGTGGCGACGACGACGAGGATCTCGTCGCGGGCGAAGGCGTCCTGCACGCGGCGGCGCTCGGCGTCGGGGAGGCCGGCGTGGTAGGCCGCGGCCGGGACGCCGGCCGCGGCGAGCTTGCCGGCCACCTCCTCGGTGCGCTTGCGCGAGAGGCAGTAGACGATGCCGGACTCGCCCTCGTGAACGGCGAGGAACGCCTTGAGCTGGTGCAGCGGCTCGCGCTTCTCGACCACGGTGTAGCGGATGTTGGGGCGGTCGAAGCCGGTGACGAACACCGGCGCCTCGGCCAGCCCGAGGCGCAGGCGCACGTCGTCGCGGGTCTGCGGGTCGGCGGTCGCCGTGCAGGCCAGCACGGGGACGCCGGGGAAGAGCCCGCGCAGCTCGCCGAGCTGCACGTACTCGGGGCGGAAGTCGTGCCCCCACTGGCTGACGCAGTGCGCCTCGTCGATGGCGAAGAGGGCGATGCCGGGGGCGCCGGCGAGCCCGCGCAGCCGCTCGAGGAACGACGCGGTCATGAGCGTCTCGGGGGCGACGTAGAGCAGGTCGAGCTCGCCGCCGTGCAGCCGCGCGAGCACGCGGCGGGCCTCGGGGCCCTCGAGCGAGGAGTTGTAGGCGGCGGCACTGACGCCGGCCGCCCGCAGGGCGTCGACCTGGTCCTTCATCAGCGAGATGAGCGGCGAGACGACGATGCCGGTGCCGGGGCGCAGCAGCGCCGGCAGCTGGTAGCAGAGCGACTTGCCGCCGCCCGTCGGCATGAGCACGAAGGCATCGCCGCCGGCCGCGACGTGCTCGACGATCTCACCCTGGTGCGGGCGGAACTCGCGGAAGCCGAAGACGTCGCGCAGCAGGCCCAGGGCAGTGCGCGGTGCGGGAGCGCGCGGCGCGGCGGCAGGCGAGGCGTCGCCGCGCGCGGCGGGGCCAGGCGGGTCGGCGAGCGGGTGCGTCGGGTCGGGCGTCACCGTCCGAGTCTAGCAAGGTTGACGGACGGCGCCCCGGCGGCGGCCGGTGACGGCGCCGCCCGCGCCCGCCGGGTCCGTCAGAGCTCGCCCTGCTTCTTGCCGCCCCACCGCTCCTTGATGCGGTCGTCGTACTGGTTCGTGCTGTAGGCCACGAGCTGGACGGCGAGCTCGAGCTCCGCCTGGTTGAGGTAGTCCCCGAGCAGGGCGTGCTCGTAGTGGACCTCCTGCCTCTCCGGGTAGAGGGCCAGCTTGCCGAACAGCGTCTTCGCGTTCTCCTCGGCGAGGAAGATGCCGAGGTCGCCGTCGATGCGCATGCCCTTGACGCAGAGCGCCTCGACCTTGACGACCGTGACGCCGTCAGGGAGCTCGCGCGGCATCACGAAGACGCGCACGCCGTCGTCGAACAGGAGCACGTAGTCGTCGTCCGGGTCGGTGAGGTACTTGAGGCCCGCCTTCGTGAGATAGCGCGCGCAGGCCTGGCGCAGGGCGGCGAGGTGGCCGGTCTCGGTCATCGGGAGTCACCTCCGGTCGTCAAGGCTCCGGCCCTGCGCTGCGGGCTCACTCCGGTGTCTCCAGGTCCCAGCCGCAGGCCTGGCACCACTTGGCGTCGGGCGGGTTCATGGCGCCGCAGCCGGGGCGCAGGCACCTGCGTGGCGGCGGGCTCGCGGCGCCCTCCGCCTCGCCCTCCGCCCCGCCTTCGCCGGCCGGGCCGCTCGCCGGGTCGCCGGTCGACTCGCTCGTGTAGCCCGTGAGGATCATCTCGGTCATGCCGACCCTGACGATGTCGCCGTCGTGCAGCAGCTGACTGCCGCTGACCTCCGTCGCCGTTCAACCAGAAGGGGACTTCGCAGGTCAGCGTCGCCCCCTCGTCGCCGACCTCGACCTCGACGTCGTCGAGGTCCTTTGGGCCGAGGCCGCTGCCGGGCGGGGGGCCGAGGACCTCGCCCTCGAACACGACGCCCTCGTCGGTGATCGCGAACGTGAACCCGTCGTTCGGCCCCGCGACGATCTCGAAGCGGACCTGCCACCCGCCGCTCACAACGTGCCGATCCCTTCCGAGGGCCGCGGCGCTTCGGCGGGCGGAGCGCCCGCGCTGCGCTGCGCCGCGTCCGTCGCCGGGCTCGCGCCGCCCGGCCGCACCTCGAACGCGAGCTTGCGGCCCCTGACGCGCAGGCGCACGGTGTCGTCCTCGTGCATGCTCCCCTTCAGCAGCTCGTTCGACAACGGCTCGCGGACGAGGTCGTCGATCGTCCGCCGCAGCGGCCGGGCGCCCATGGCCGGGTCGAAGCCGTGTCTCACGAGCAGGCCGAGAGCCCCGGGGGTGGCTTCGATGCGCATCGGCAGCCGGGCCAGCATCACCTCGGCGATGCGGCGCAGCTCCTTGTCGCCGAGGGCGTTGAACACGAGGATCTCGTCGAAGCGGTTGCGGAACTCGGGCGCGAAGGCGTCGTTCAGGTCGGCGTAGATGGCGCGCCGCACCTCGTCCGCCGACGGCATCTCGTCGCGGACTATCCGGAGACCGAGGAACGGCTTGTCGGAGAGGTTCCGCGACCCGACGTTGGAGGTCATGACGATGATGGCGTTGCGGAAGTCGGCCTGGCGGCCGAGGCCGTCGGTGAGCCTGCCCTCGTCCATCAGGCCGAGCAGCAGGCTGTGCACGGCCGGCGCCGCCTTCTCCACCTCGTCGAAGAGGACGACCGAGTAGGGGTCCTTGCGGATCGCCTCGGTCAGCATGCCGCCGAGCTCCGAGTTGACGTAGCCCGGCGGCGACCCGATGAGGCGGGACACGAAGTACTCGCTCGACGACTCGCTCATGTCGATGCGGATGAGGCGGTCCTCGTCGTCGAAGAGCACCGCGGCCAGCGACTTGGCGAGCTCGGTCTTGCCGACCCCCGTGGGACCCAGGAAGAGGAAGCAGCCGATCGGCCGCATGGGGTCGCCGAACTTGGTGCGCGCGGTACGGATCGACTGCGCCACGGCGGCGACGGCGTGGTCCTGGCCCACGACGCGTCGGCGCAGCGCGTCCTCGAGCGCCAGCAGCCGGTCGGCCTCGCTCGACTTCACCTTGCCGACGGGGATGCGGCGCCAGCTCGACACGGCCAGCGCGACCTCGTCGGCGGTGATGACGAGCGCCGCGCCGGGCGCCGAGCCGCCGGCGTGCTCGAAGAGCGTGCGCCGCTCCTCCGGGGCGAGGTCGCTCAAGTCGAGGTCGCGGAGACCCAGCCACTCGCGCATGCGGGTCTCGGCGCAACTGCGGTCGATGAGCTCGAGCGCCTTGTCGGGGAGGCGGCGGTCGGTCACGTAGCGCATCGAGAGCTCGACGGCGGCGCGCAGCGCGTCGTCGCCGATGCGGACGTTGTGGAACCCCTCGTAGCGGCTGCGCAGACCGGCGAGGATCTCGAGCACCTCGTCCGACCGCGGCTCGGGGACGCGGACCATGGCGAAGCGACGCTCGAGGGCCGGGTCCTTCTCGAAGTACCGCCGGTACTCGTCGTGCGTCGTCGCGCCGATGACGGTGATCTCGCCCCGACTGAGCGCCGGCTTGAGGATGTTGGCGGCGTCCATCGTGTCGTGCACGCCGACCGAACCGGCGCCGACCAGCATGTGGATCTCGTCGATGAAGAGGATCAGCGAGGGGTCGTCGCGCGCCTCCTTGATGAGCGCCTGGAGCTTCTCCTCGAGGGTGCCGCGCACGCCGGTCCCGGCGACGATGTTGGCCACCTCGACGGTGCGGATGCGCTTGCCCATGAGCTGCGGCGGCACGTTGCCGTGGGCGATGAGCTGCGCGAGGCCCTCGACGACGGCGGTCTTGCCGACCCCGGGGTCGCCGACCAGCACGGGGTTGTTCTTCTCGCTCTTGCAGAGGACGGAGATGAGCTGCAGCATCTCCATCTGGCGGCCGATGACGGGGTGCAGCTTGCCGGCGCGCGCCAGCGCGGTGAGGTCGCGGCCCAGCGTCTCCATGAGCTCGCTCGAGGAGGCCAGCTCGGGCTGTTCGATGGGGGTGCGGCCGCGATAGGCGCTCTCGGTCCACTCGTAGGCGGCGATGAGGTCGCGGACGGTCTGGGCGAGCGCCGCAGGGTCGGCGCCCATGGCCTTGAGCGTCCGCGCCGGCAGGCCGTGCTCCTCGGCGAGGATGGCGAGCAGGATGTGCGGCGCCCACACCACCTCGTCCGGTGTTGCCCTCGGGCCGCACCGTGAGGGCGAGCCTCTCGGCCTCCTGCATGACGCGCTTGGCGCGCAGCGTCAGGCCGAGATCGTCGCCGGACGGGAAGACCTCGCCGCTCGCCGCCTCGCGCACGCGGCGGGCGGCCTCGCCGATGTCGGTGCCGGCGGCGGCGAAGCGCCGCTGCAGGCTCACGTCGTCGAGGGCGACGACGCCGAGGAAGAGGTGCTCGACGCCGAGGTAGCGGTGGTCGAGCTCGGCGCGCGCGCGCTCGGCGTGCGAGACGACGAGCTTGGCGGAGTTGCCGAGCTCGACGGCCATGGACTGCCCTCCTCGCGCTTCGCGGCGGCCGGACAGGGCCGACTATAGCACCGCCTGCGAACGCCCCGGTCGTCGCTCCCGGGAGTACGATTGCAGCGACGTCCTCCGCGGACCGCTTCCGCCGGCGACAGAGAGGGGGAGCCATGGCATCCGAGCAGCTCGAGCAGTGCTTCGTCGTCATGCCGTTCGGCACCAAGCCGCTCAACGACGGGTCCGGCCGGCTCTACGACTTCGACAAGGTCTACCGGGTCATCATCCAGCGCGCCATCCGTGAGGCCGGGCTCGAGCCGGTGCGCGCCGACGAGCGCAAGGTCTCCGACATCATCCACGTCGACATGTTCAAGCAGCTGCGCGACCGCGGCGTCGTCCTGGCCGACCTCTCGCTCGAGAACCCCAACGTCTTCTACGAGCTCGGCGTGCGCCACGTCATGTCGGCCAGGGGCACCGTGCTGATGTGTCGCGCCAACTCCGAGCTGCCGTTCGACGTCAAGCTCTCGCGCGTCATCTTCTACGACTACGACGGGCAGCACCTCGACTGGGAGGAGGTCGAGCGCGTCGTCCGGGAGCTGCAGCTCGCCCTCGAGGTGGCCAAGCGGGGCACTCCCGACAGCCCGGTGCACGCGCTGCTGGAGCGGGTGCTGCCCGACCAGCGCGGCCTCGCTCGGGCGCGGCCAGCGGCCGGGTGCCGACGACGGCTCGGGCCGGACGAGTCGCTCGACCGCGTACCAGCGGATCGTGCGCCGATCACTGGGCGCAGGAGGGCACGCCCGACTGAGGAGTCTGCTGGCAGTGTGCGGCTCGTCGGTCTTCGGCTGCCGGGCGCTCGGTCTACTGGCGCTCTCGACAACACACGCCGCCCGACCAGCTCTCGGCGATCGCGAAACGCCTCCACGACCTCGCCCAGTTCGACCTCGCGTGTCGCGTCTACGAGAAGCTGGACGGCACGGCGGACTCGGCGTCGACGACCTTCTGGCCCACGGGTCGGCGATCTCTGAGCTGCGCCCCGACCTCGCGGCCACCGACGAGGGTCTCGCTTACATGCAACGGGCGGCCGAGCTCCTCGAGCGCCGACCTCGAGGCGACGCCCCGTCGACGCAGACGCTGCGCCCCGGCTTCGCCTGCCCCTACAAGATCGCCGGCCTGTATCGCTGGCGCTGGCAGCTCAGCCACGACGAGAGCGACCTCGCCGGGCCATCGAGCACTACGAGCGCGCGATGGAGGTCGGCCGGCGCCTCGACGAGGCGGCCGAGGACTTCGAGATCGGCCGCCTCGCGGCCTGCCATCTCGCTCTGCTGCTCCTGCTCCGCATCCGCGACGACAACCCGGAGCGCGGCGACATCGAGCGCCATCGGGAGCGGATACTGGGTCTCAGGGTCGACGGCCGGCACAGCCCTGTCGAGGAGTCGTACGCCCGCTGGTGCCAGGCGATCGCCCTGGCCGACGGCGGCGACAGTGAAGGCTCCAACCACATGGCGATGCACGCCTTCTCAGAGGATGCCAAGGTGATGGAACTGCCCGGCTGCGAGATCATCGGCCGCAAGCAGTACGTGCTGCTGCGACGCTACCTCGAGCACTACTCGGCGGTCCTGCATCATCCCCGCCTGATCGGCCACATCTCGCAGGTGCTGCAGATCGGGCACAAGGTCGGGGGCCGATGGGACTCGACACCTACGCCTCGCGTTCGCCCGGCGACGTCGTCCTGACGCCTGAGGACGAGGCGGTCTTCAAGGCGCTCGACCTCACGCTCTGCGAGTGGATCGGCGACGGCTCCTTCCGCGGCAAGGTCTACATCGACGTCGTCGATGCGGTCGCCGGCGTCTGCCTGACGATGGAGTGGATCACGCCCGAGGAGGTGGCCGAGATGGCGGCCGCCTTCGAGGCCTGCGACCCGACGACGGTCTCGCAGGCCACTGACGACGCCACGACCCGGCGACCGCCGACGAGGTGCGCGCCTTGCGCAGGCTGCTGCGCGTCTGTGCCGACCGCGGGCTCGGCTTCGTGGGGTCGTGGTGAGCACCGCATGAGCATCGACATGTACGCCTCGCGCTCGCCCGACGACGTCGTCCTGACGCCCGAGGACGAGGCCGTCTTCGCGCAGCTCGAGGTTCACGTCCACGAGTGGGTCGCACCGGCTCGTTCGGCGCCAGAAGGTACATCGAGCTGGTCGACCAGGTCGCCGGGGTGGTACTTGGATACAGGTGGATCCCGCCCGACGAGGTCGTTCGCATGGCCGCGGCCTTCGAGGCGCGGGATGCCGAGGACGTCGCGCGCGAGAGCGCCGAAGACACCTACCCGGCGACCGCAGACCAGGTGCGCGGGCTGCGTCAGGTGCTCCGCCTCTGCGCCGACCGCGGCCTCGGGCTCTGCGGGATGTAGCAAGCGGAGGAGGGCCTGTGGGCCTCGACATCTACCTGTCACGGACCCCGTTCGTGACATCACCCTGACCCCCCGAGGACGGGACCGCCCTGAGCGGCCTCCGCCTTCCGGCTCTGGCGAGTGGAGCGACCGCGGCTCCTTCCGCGGCAAGGTCTGGCCTGGACGTGGTCGACACGGTCGCCGGCAGGCGAACCTGGGCGAGGGAGTGGACTCCTCCGGCAGAGGTGGCCCCGCATGGCGGCCGCGTTTGAGGCCTGCGACCCGACCGAGGTCGCGCGAGCTCTCGGACGGCGGCCCACTACGTCCGGTCAGGGCGCCGGATGAGTGTGCGCGCCCTGCGCCACTCCCCTCTCTCCGCCTCTGCGCAGACCGCGGGATCGGACTCGTGGGGGTGGTGGGCGGTGAACGAGCGTCGCGCGGCGCTCGCCGGCCTTCGCACGTGCTCTTCGGTCGCGAGTTGCACGACCTGCGAGCGGCCGACCTCGACAGTCTGACGACGTTCGTCTTCCAGCAGCTCTACAACCGACTGCAGTGGACCTTGCCGGAGGCGGATGCGCGGCGGGCCGCCGACGCAGGCCGCCCGCCGCGCGGGCGCCGGACGGCAGCCGTGGTTCCATGTGCGCACGCGGCCGGAGGAGTCTGAGGTCGCTCGATCTGCACCCTTGCCGGCCATGCCGGGCCGGTCGGGGCATGCGCGTTCTCCCCCGACGGGCGGCGCATCGTCTCGGCGAGCGGCGGACCCGATCCTCAAGCTCTGGGACGCGGAGACAGGCTTCTGCGCGGCGACCATCCAGAGCCCCCCCGGGGTCGAGGCCTGCGCCTTCTCCCCCGACGGGCGGCGCATCGTGTCTGGAGCCTCGGGGAGGGATCCTCAGACCTCTGGGACGCGGGATCGGGACGCTGCGAGGCGACTCTCGAGGGCCACCGTGGCCGGGTCCACTCCTGCGCCTTCTTCCCGGACGGGCGACACGTCGTCTCGGCGAGCCACGACGACAACGACGACGAGACCCTCAAGCTCTGGGACGCGGAGACGGGCGACTGTGAGGCTACACTCACGGGCCGCGGGCCGGGCTTGTCGCTCGTTCGCCTGACGGACGGCGCACGGTCTCGCCGAGCGCCGATGGGACCCTGACGCTGCGGGAGGCGGGCGGATTCTTGGCGACCCTGCACGGCCATGTCGGGCCGGTCACCGCCTGTGCCTTCTCCCTCGACGGGCGGCGGATCGTCTCGGCGAGTTGTGACGACACACACGTGAGACTCTGGGACGCGGAGTCCGGCGCTTGCGAGGCGACGCTCCGGTGCCCTGGGGTCGCTGTCTGCGCCCTCTCTCCCGACGGGCGACGCATCGTGTCTGCAGACCGGAGGACCCTTAGGCTGTGGGACGCGGAATCGGGCCGCTGCGAGGCGACTCTCGAGGGCAGTGGCGACCCGGTCACGGCATGCGCCTTCTCGTCCGACGGGCGCCGCATCGTCTCAGGGCACTCCTCTGGTGCCGTCAAGCGCACGGATGCGAGGACGGGACGCTGCGAGGCGACTCTCGAGGGCCATGGCGACCCGGTCACGGCATGCGCCTTCGCTCCCGACGGTCGGCGCGTCGTCTTCGTGGGTGACGACATGATCCTCAAGCTCTGGGACGCGGAGACCGGCGCTTGCGAGGTGGCTCTCGCGGCCCGCACTCAAGCGCCCGACGGGCGGCGCGTCGTCTCGACGGGCACTGATGGCATCCTCAGGGTCTTGGACTCGGTGACGGGCAGCTGTGAAGCGATCCTCAAGGGCCACGGCGACCGGGTCTGGGCTTGGGCCTTCTCGCCCGACGGGCGGCGCATCGTCTCGGCGAGCGACGACTGGACGCTGAAGGTCTGGGACTCCGCGACCGTCGCCTGTGAGGCGGTCGTTGAAGGCCATGCTGGCTCGGTGGAGTGCTGCGCCATCGCCCCCGACGGGAGCCGCGTCGCCTCCGCGGGCTTCGACAAGACCCTCAAGATCTGGGATACGGAGACGGGCCTCTGCACGGCGACTCTCGAGGGCCACGAGGCTTCGATACATGCGTGCGCCTTCTCGCCCGCCGACGAGACCGTCCTCTCGGCGAGTGGCGACGACACTGTCAAGCTGTGGAACGCGGAGTCTGGCGCCTGTGAGGGAACTCTCAAGCGCCGAGGCGTCACGGCGTGCGCCTTCTCGCCCGACGGGCGGCGCATCGTCTCCGCAAGCTTCGACGAGAGCCTCAAGCTCTGGGACTCTGGGACGCGGCGCTACGAGGCGACCCTCAGGGGCCATCGCGACCGCGTCATGCTCTGTGCCTTCTCCCCAGACGGTAGCCGCATCGTCTCGGTGGGTTACCGGGGGGCGCTCAGGCTGTGGGACGCAGACTCCGGACGCTGCCAGGTGACCCTCGAGGGTCACGACGACCGGGTCCGGGCCTGCGCGTTCTCGCCCGACGGGCGACGGATCGTCTCGGCGAGCGACGACCGGTGCCTGCGCGTCTGGGACACGGAGACCGGGAGCTGCCACGCGATGCTGGAAGGCCATCGCGACCCGGTCACCGCCTGCGCATTCTCCCCCGACGGGAGCCGTATCGTGTCGGCGAGCCAGGACGAGACACTCAGGATCTGGAACGCGAGAACCGGGCGCTGCGAGGCGACACTCCAGGTCCGCGGCGACCCGTACACGGTCTGGGTCGCCGGCCAGTCCTCCGGCGCGGTCACCGTCAACGACCAGATCCGTCGGCTGGTCGACTTCTCTCTCGACGGCCGGCACATCGTTGCGACGGTCGATGGCCGGACCCTGACCGTTTGGGACGCCGAGACACAGCGTGAGGTCGCCCGAGTCACCAGCCTCTACTCCCTGTCCTGCATCGCCGCGGACAGGGGCGCGTCGCATCTGGCGTGGGGGGACGGTCGTGGCATGGTCTCCGTCATCGACCTTCACGGGCCGGGAGGGAGCGCCTGCGCGTTCCGACCGACTGGTGCTGCCGCAGTCGCCGAACGACCGCTCGCCCGTCCCTCGATCGACGGTGGAGGCGGCGTCATGTGCCCCCGCTGCGGCTTGGTCAACCCTCCGGGGGCGCGGTGGTGCCTGCAGGATGGGTCTGACCTCCCGGCCGGCGACTGAACCCGGGCGGCCTTTGACCCGCGACCGCGTCGCCCCTGTCGATCAGAGCGTCAGCTTCGACGCCCAGTCGTCGTCCGCGGGGGCCCCAGCGGCGGGAGGCTCGGCGGGCGGCGGCGCGCCGGCCGCTACAGGCGGCCGCTCCCGCCGCCCGCCGGCCTTGCCCCCCGCGCCCCCTTCTTCCTGAAGGTCAGGCGCTCGCCGCGGCAGCCGACGACGATGGTGTCGGTCTCGGCGATCTCGCCGCGGATCAGCATCTCGGCCAGCGGGTCGACGACCAGCTCCTCGATCGCGCGCCGCAGCGGCCGCGCCCCCAGTGTGGGGTCGTAGCGCGACTCGACGAGGAGCTTGACGGCCGCCGGTGTGGCCTCGACGGGGATCGCGATGCGCGCCAGCATGAGGCCGGCGATCCCCTTGAGGGTCACCGGCGCCAGCGGGTTGAAGATCGTGATGGCGTCGATGCGGTTGAGGAACTCCGGCGCCAGGGCGCGCCTGAGCTCCCGCTCGACCTGGGCGCGCACCTGGGCCGTCGTCAGCGTCCGCGGCTTGCCGTCCTTGCCCGGCGGCGCGAAGCCGAACTCCTGACGGCGGCTGATGGCCGCCGAGCCCAGGTTCGAGGTCATGATGAGCACGGTGTTGCGGAAGCTGACCGAGCGCCCCAGGCCGTCGGTGAGGTGTCCCTCCTCCATGAGCTGCAGGAGCAGCTGGAGGACGTCGGGGTGCGCCTTCTCCATCTCGTCGAAGAGGACGACGGAGTAGGGCTGTCTCTTGACCGCCTCGGTGAGCTGGCCGCCGCGCTCCGAATCGACGAGGCCGGGGGCCGAGCCGATGAGGCGCGAGATCGCGTAGCGGTCGTGCAGCTCCGACATGTCGATCTGGATGAGGCGGGCCTCGTCGTCGAAGAGGATCTCGGCCAGGGCCCGCGCGACCTCGGTCTTGCCCACCCCGGTCGGGCCGAGGAAGAGGAAGACGCCTATCGGCCGGCGCGGGTCGCCGAGCCCCGAGCGGCCCTTGCGGATCGCCTTGGCCACCGCGGTCAGCGCCGCGTCCTGGCCGATCACGCGGTGGCGCATGAGGTCCTCGAGCCGCAGCAGACGCTCGCTCTCGGAGCCGGTCAGCTTGACGATCGGGATGTGGGTCCACGTGGAGACGACGCGGCGCACGTCGTCGGCCGTCACCACGACGGTGCGCGGGGCCGACGCTGAGGCGCCGCGCGCGAGGATCTCGCGGCGCTCCTCCTTGGTCAGTCCGCCGATGTCGCTGACGCCGAAGTAGGCGTCGAGGCGCTTCTTGGTGCAGGCCTGGTCGACGATGTCCACGGCCTTGTCGGGCAGACGACGGTCGGCGACGTAGCGCGCACCGAGCCCGACGGCGGCCGACAGCGCATCGTCGAGGATGCGTACGCCGTGGAACTTCTCGTAGTGGTCCTTGAGGCCGCGCAGGATCTCGAGGGCATCGTCGTTGGACGGTTCGCCGACGTACACGGGCTGGAAGCGGCGCTCGAGGGCTGGGTCTCTCTGGATGTGGCGGCGGTACTCGTCGTACGTGGTCGTCCCGATGCAGCGCAGCGTGCCGCGCGAGAGGGCGGGCTTGAGGATGCTGGCCGCGTCGAGCGTGTCGCCGGCGCCGGACGCGCCGGTGCCGATGAGCGTGTGGATCTCGTCGATGAAGAGGATGGTCCGCGGGTCGCCGGCGGCCTGCTCGATGAGCTTCGTGAGCCGCTCCTCGAACTGCCCGCGGTACATCGTCCCGGCGAGCAGCGCGCCCATCTCGATGGAGCGGATGTGCCGGTCGGCGATGACGGGAGGGACGTTGCCCAGCGCGATGAGCTGCGCCAGGCCCTCGACGATCGCCGTCTTGCCGACGCCGGCATCGCCGACGAGGATCGGGTTGGCCTTGTGCTCGGCCATGAGGATCTGGATGACCTGCAGGATCTCCGACTCGCGGCCGATGATCGGCTGCAGCTCGCCGTGGCGCGCCAGCTGGGTGAGGTCGCGCCCGAACTGCTCGAGCACCCCGGTCGACGCCTCGGTCCCGGGCTGCTCGACGGCGCGACGCTCGCTGTAGGCGTCGGGCGACCAGTCGCCCGCGGAGAGGGTGGCGCGCAGCGCCGTCGCGGCGGCGGCGAGGTCGACTCCCATCTCTAGCAGCGTGCGTGCGGCGACCCCGCCTCCCTCATCGAGCAGGGCGATCAGGATGTGAGGCGCCTCGACGGTGCCGCTGTGAAGCTCGGCCGCGATGCCGGCGGCGAGCTCCAGGACCTGGCCGCCGCGCGGCGTCAGGATCATCTGCGCGCCCTCTTGCTCGGGCCCCGTCCCGATGCGCCCGCGGACGGCCTCGGCCGCCTCGTCGATGTCGACGGACTGTACGGCGAAGGCGCGACGCACTTCGGGGTCGCCGAGCGCCACGACGCCGAGGAAGAGGTGCTCGGTGCCGATGTAATAGTGCCGCAGCTCGGTGGAGATGCGCGCCGCGCGCGCCATCAGCAGCTTGCCCGACTCGCCCAGGTTGTCGATCATCGAGTCCCGCTCCCTCCGCCGGTGGATCGACTAGCGGCTGCCGCCGAAACGTGCCGCGATCAGCTCGCCGTAGTGGTCCGCCTCCTTGGCGACGCAGGCGACGGCGACGGTCAGCTCCTCGAAGTTCAGGTAGTCGCCCAGCAGGTTGTTGTCGAGGCGCACCGCCGGCCTCTCGCGGTCGAGGCTGAGGCGTCCGAAGAGCAGGTCACGGTTCTCGGTGGCGATGAACTCCGCCAGCTCGGCGTCGACCCGCATGCCGCGGTTGGTCCAGGCGCACACCAGCACGACGGTGTAGGTACGCGGCTCGCCGGTGCGCAGGTCGGGCACCTCGGTCCAGTCGCGCGGGATCACATGCACGCGCACGCCCTGGTACGGGATGACGTAGTCGCCGTCCTCGTCGGTGTAGAAGGAGCCGAACGCCTCCTTCAGGTAGCGCTGGACGAGCGGGCGCAGCGACGCAACCCGGGCGGAGTCCTCCACGGTCAGCCTCCTTCGCTCGGCGGCGGGGCGGGGCGCCGGCGGCGCCCCGCCCCGCCGCCCGCTTCACCTGCAAACTACTCCGCCGGGAACACCTCCAGCGCAAGACGGTAGTCGTCCTGCAGCCTGGCGGCCCCGTTGTAGACCGTCTGGGACTCGCCGCCCTGACCTTCGTGCTTCTCGACGGCGACCTTGACCGCCTTCCTCTCGAGGAACGTGAAGTCGGTCAGCGCCTCGAAGACGCGGTCCCACTCCTTGGCCATCGTCAGGTGATAGGGCAGCTCGGCGAAAGCTCGCCGGTACTCGCCGCTCCAGGAGTGGAAGCCCTCGTCGTCGGGCGCCTCGGGATCGGCGAGGCGCCCGAAGTAGTCGGCCAACGTCCGGTGACGCGCCGTGCCGACCGCGGTCAGCGGCGTCTCCCCGTCGATCTTCCAGCCGTCCTCGGCGAGGTAGCTCGACATCGCGACCTCACGCAGCTGGCGGTGGTAGAAGGTGAGCACGCGGGCGTCTTCCTCGTCGCGCTCGCTGAGGTAGGGCTCGAGGTCGTAGTAGAGGCGCGACCAGACGGCGATCGGCAGGCTGCGCGCGGCAGGCGCCGGCAGGTCGCCGACCGCGACCGGTTCGCCGGCCTTGATGCCGGGCAGGTCGTGGTGCGCCTGCGTGGCGAACTCGGCGAAGAACTCGTCGTCCTGGCAGAGCGCGCCCAGCAGCTCCTCCTCGGAGAGGCCGTAGCGGGCGGCGGCCAGATAGCTCAGCGAGCGCTCCACGAGCGATCGGCCATGGTTCTGTGGCAACCCCAGGCGCTCGTAGAGGTCGGTGATCAGGCCGGTCACGTCGGGCGCCAGGTCGCCGGCGGGGTCGTACGAGCGCCAGCGGCGCGCCTCCTCGAAGGCCAGCTTGAGGTACAGCGGGATGGCGCAGCCCAGGAAGCGGTCGATCACGGCGGTCTTCTGCTCGGGCTGCAGCGTGCGATGGGCGTCGGCCAGCCAGAGGCCGAGGAGCTGTTCGCCGTCCTCCTTGGTCATCTCCGTGAGCTGGAGGAGCCGGTCTTCGGCGAGCTTGCGCTCGAGCGCCGTCTTGCACTCGCCGGGCGTGGTCGAGACGAGTACGCGGCAGTTCTCGGGCACCGTGCTCGGCAGCCAGGCGAGGGAGCGGGCGTTGTTGGCGTCGCTGAGCTGGTCGAGGGCGTCGAGCATGACGACCAGCGGCTTGTCGGGCGGTGGCGGCGGCGAGCCGTGTCGGGAAATCCTTGACGAGATCCTCGTACGAGGTGCCGGCGTCTTCGATCTCGACGTTGTAGGTGCGGTCGATCTTGCGCGACACGTTGTCGAGCAGGGAACGCACGTCTGCCGAGCCCGAGGTGGCGCCGATGAAGCGGCAGACGACATCGGCCGAGGGCTGCACCTTGTCGATCGTCTGGAAGACGCGGGCCATGACGGCCGACTTGCCGGTGCCCGACTCGCCCCACAGCACGAGCGGCTGGTCGGCGCCCTCGCGCAGGTAGGCCTGGATCTCGGCCAGCGTGTCGTCGCGGCCGACGAAGTGGCGCGCACGATCGTCGGCGAACCTGCGCACCTCCTCCTCTTCGTCGACGGACTCGAGCCGCTCGCACTCCTCCAGGATGATCGCCGCCAGCGACTCGTAGACGTCGTCGCAGAGCTGCGCGATGTGATCGGTGGTGATCGGCGGCTTCTTCGCGTCGGTCTCGTCGAAGCCGACCCACGTGGCGTCGTAGGTCTTGAAGTGGTCGCCGAGCTCGGTCTCGAGCGTCGATCTTGAGGGCGGCGAGCTGATCGACCGCGACCTGCGTCGCGGCCGACCAGCTCGCGCTCCCCCGGCTCCCCGGGACCGTACACGGGGTCGATGTAGCCCTTGTGCGAGCCCGTCTCGGGCAGCGGGCACGCGGGCCATCCCGCGGTGATCGTGCGCGAGAAGGCGAAGACGTGCTCCTTGGCCTTGGGGGCGTCCTCGGTCTCGGGGGCGTGCAGCAGGCCGGCGTCGATCTCCTGGTGGGTGGCCGAACCGGTGTAGCGCAGGAGCCGCTCGGCGGGCAGGCCGAGCGCCGTCGCCTCCGCGGCCAGCGTCCGCTGCAGCGTCTGCTCGACGCGGCCCCAGGCTGCGGCTCTTGGCCTGTCCTCTCGGCCTCGTCGTCACTGGTGCCGAACGGCCCGTCGGGGTCACGCGGCTGCAGCAGGTAGAGGGCCTGCGGCGTGTCGTCATCGTTCCGCTTGAACCGGGCGTTGTCGTCGCGCTTGTACCACTCGTCGAGGGCCGCCGCCGCGCCGGCCTCGGTGACGCCGGCGCGGATCGCCTCGAACTCGTCGGCCGGCACCTCGGCCGGCGGCGGCCGCCAGCCGTAGCGGTCGCCGAGCAGGACGATGAAGTTGGGCCGCGGCGTGGTCGTCTGGCAGCGCGCCAGCTCCGCGAGGCAGACCCCCATCGTCTGCTGGTCGAGGGTGGCCTCGTCGCGCACGCCCCAGCGCAGGTCGATCGCCTGGAAGCGGGCGTCGTGCTCGGCGCAGAGATCGTGCAGGCGCGGGAAGACCCGCTCCTGCAGCGCGTTGCGCTCGGCCGCCATGTCCTCGAACGTCGAGCTGACGAAGATGCGGAAGGTGCGGGTCGCGCGTGGCATGAGAGTCAGCCCCCTGTCGGTCAGTCGTCGTTGTGGAAGAGTCTACCGAGGAAGCCGCGCTTGGGGCGGTCCTCGGGGCTGCGTGGCTCGGTGCGGCGCGCCTCGGTGCCGGACGGTCCGACGCCTCCTCCGCTGCGGCCCGCGCGGCCGCGCGACGCCTGCGACGCCCCCATCAGCTCCGAGGATGTAGACGGTCCCGGCCCGTCGCCGCACGCCGCAGACGTGTCGCCGACGGGCTGACGCGCGCAGGCGTGAGCGCGCCGAGAGCGGGGCAGCTGAGGAGCTCCGCCCCCGCTGGCTGCGTCCCAGAGCTTCAGGGTCGTGTCGGCGCTCGCCGAGACGATCCACGCCCCGTCGGGCGAGACGGCGCAGGCGCTGACGCAGCTGCTGTGGCCAGCGAGGGTGCGCAGCTCGGCCCCCGTCGCGCGCGTCCCAGAGCTTCAGGGTCTCGTCCCCGCTCGCCGAGACGATCGCACGCCCCGTCGGGGCTGACGGCGCAGGCGTTGACCCCGCCGCTGTGGCCGTCGAGGGTGCGCAGCTCGGCCCCCGTGGCCGCGTCCCAGAGCTTGAGGGTCTCGTCCGCGCTCGCCGAGACGATGAAGGCCCCGTCGGGGCAGACGGCGCAGGCGTTGACCCGGTCGCTGTGGCCCGCCGAGGGTGCGCAGCTCCTCCCCGCTCGGCCGCGTCCCAGAGCTTCAGGGTCTGGTCCCGGCTCGCCGAGACGATCGCATGCCCCGTCGGGGCTGACGGCGCAGGCGTTGACCCAGCCGCTGTGGCCCGCGAGGGTGCGCAGCTCCGCCCCCGTCGCCGCGTCCCAGAGCTTCAGCGTTTGTCCCCGCTCGCCGAGACGATCGAAGGCCCCGTCGGGGCTGACGGCGCAGGCGGTGACCCCGCCGCCGTGGCCGCCGAGGGTGCGAAGCTCCGCCCCCGTGGCCGCGTCCCAGAGCTTCAGGGTCTTGTCGCCGCTCGCCGAGACGATCGACTGGCCCCGTCGGGGCTGAAGGCGCAGGCGCTGACCCAGTCGCTGTGGCCGCTCGAGGGTGCGGCGCTCCGCCCCGTCGGCCGCGTCCCAGAGCTTGAGCGTCTTGTCGCCGGCTCGCCGAGACGATCCAGCGCCCCGTCGGGGCTGACGGCGCAGGCGTAGACCGGGTCGCCGTGGCCCGGCGAGGGTGCGCAGCTCGCGCGCCCGTGGCCGCGTCCCAGAGCTTGAGCGTCCTGTCGCCGCTCGCCGAGACGATCGCAGGCCCCGTCGGGGCTGACGGCGCAGGCGTTGACCGAGTCGCCGTGGCCGCTCGAGGGTGCGCAGCGCGCCCCCGTGGCCGCGTCCCAGAGCTTCAGGGTCGTCGTCGGCGCTCGCCGAGACGATCGAAGGCCCCGTCGGGGCTGACGGCGCAGGCCTCGACCCCGCCGCCGTGGCCGCTCGAGGGTGCGCAGCTCGCCGCCCCGTGGCCGCGTCCCAGAGCTTCAGGGTCTTGTCCTCGCTCGCCGAGACGATCCAGGCCCCGTCGGGGCTGACGGCGCAGGCGTAGACCCGCCGCTGTGGCCGCTCGAGGGTGCGCAGCTCCGCCCCCGTCGCCGCGTCCCAGAGCTTCAGGGTGTTGTCGCCGCTCGCCGAGACGATGACGGCCCCGTCGGGGCGAGAAGGCGCAGGCGCTGACCGGGCCGCTGTGGCCCTCGAGGGTGCGCAGCTCCGCCCCGTCGCCGCGTCCCAGAGCTTGAGCGTCTTGTCGCCGCTCGCCGAGACGATCGCACGCCCCGTCGGGGCTGACGGCGCAGGCGTTGACCGAGCCGCTGTGGCCGCCGAGGGTGCGCAGCTCGCGCCCCCGTGGCCGCGTCCCAGAGCTTGAGCGTCTCGTCCCCGCTCGCCGAGACGATCCACGGCCCCGTCGGGGCTGACGGCGCAGGCGCTGACCGTGCCGCTGTGGCCGGCCGAGGGTGCGCAGCTCCGCCCCGTCGCCGCGTCCCAGAGCTTGAGGGTCTTGTCGCAGCTCGCCGAGACGATCCAGGCCCCGTCGGGGGAGAAGGCGCAGGCGCGTGACCGCGCCGCCGTGGCCGGCGAGGGTGCGGATCAGGGCCTCCGACTCGCGGCAAGCGGGTGCGGAGGTGCAGCCAGGGGGGGCGGCCGGCGGCGGCGCGCCGGGCGGCCTCGCGCGGCCGCCCGCCGCGCCGTCACCGGCCTCGGGCAGGCCACTGCAGGCGGTTGTAGAGCTGCTGGAAGACGAACTGCGGGGCAGCGGCCGAGGTCGGCGGCCGCGAGGTTGTGCCGCTCGCGGTCGAGGTCGCGCGCGAAGGCCTCGAGCACCTCGCGCTGTTCACCTCCTGTCACGACCTCGCACCGTTCTCAGAAGCGTCTCTCTCGACGCCCGTCGCCCCCATCAGCCTCAGCCACTTGCTGGCCCAGTGAGGCGACTCGGGCCGTGGCGTGGTCGTCTGGCAGCGCGCCAGCTCCGCAAGGCAGACCCCCATCGTCTGCTGGTCCAGGGTCGCCTCGTCGCGCACGCCCCAGCGCAGGTCGATCGCCTGGAAGCGGGCGTCGTGCTCGGCGCAGAGGTCGCGCAGGCGCGGGAAGACCCGCTCCTGCAGCGCGTTGCGCTCGGCCGCCATGTCCTCGAACGTCGAGCTGACGAAGATGCGGAAGGTGCGGGTCGCGCGTGGCATGAGAGTCAGCCCCCTGTCGGTCAGTCGTCTCTATGGAGAAGCCGGCCAAGAAGGCCGCGCCGAGGGGGTTCCTCGGGTGCAGTTGGTGGCGGACGTCGTCGTCTCGGTGTGGAAGCGACTTTGACTGTCCATCACGGGGGGCGTCTCGCGTGACGAGTGTGTCAACGCCCCCATCAACTCCAGTATGTAGACCGTCCCACCCCTGTCGCCGCAACACACGCGGTCGCCGAGAGGGCTCAACGCGCATGTCGGGAGAGCGCCAAGGACGGGGAACGTGTAGAGCATCTCGGCGGCCGTGTTCGCGTCCCAGAGTTTGAGGGTCTTGTCCCCGCCTCCCGAGACGATCGTTTCACCGTCGGGGGAGAAGGCGCAGGCGGTGACCTCGCCTGTGTGTCCCTCCAGGGTGGTGCGGCAGGCACCCGAGCGTGCGTCCCACAGCTTCAGGGTCCTGTCGCGACTCGCCGAGACGATGTGTCGCGCGTCGGCGGAGAAGGCGCAGCCGTCGATCAGGTCTCAGTGCCCCTCGAGGATCGCCTCGCAGCGCCCTGTCTCGGCGTCCCAGAGCTTGAGATGGTGGACGTTGGAGTAGTCGCCGGCTGCCGAGACGATCCTGCGCCCGTGGGGGGTGAGAAGGGCGCAGGCGTTGTTGACCCGGTCGCTTTGCCTCTCGAGGGTCGCCTTGCAGCGGCCCGTCCCGGCATCCCAGAGCTTGAGGGTCATGTCGGGGTAGCCGCTCGCCGAGACGATCCGGCGCCCGTCGGGTGAGAAGGCGCAAGCGTAGACTTGGGCGCTGTGCCCCTCGAGGGTCGCCTCGCAGCGCCCCCGTCTCGGCGTCCCAGAGTTTGAGGGTGTTGTCGATGCTTACCGAGACGATCCTGCGCCCGTCGGGGGAGAAGGCGCAAGCGCGGACCCCGGATCGTCGTGCCCCTCGAGGGTCGCCTCGCAGGTGCCCGTCCCGGCATCCCAGACCTTGAGGACCTTGTCGGGGTAGCCGCCTGCCGAGACGATCCTGCGCCCGTCGGGTGAGACGGCGCAGGCGTAGATCTCGCTGCCGTGCTGCCGATGGTCGCCTCGCAGCGCCCCCGTCTCCTGCCTTCTAGGAGCCTGAGGGTCTTGTCGTCGCTGCCCGAGACGATCCTGCGCCCGTCGGGGGAGAAGGCGCAGGCGTTGACCTTGGCTCGCCGTGCCCCTCGACGGGCGCCTCGCCAGCGGCCCGTCGCGGTGTCCCAGAGCTTGAGGGTCTTGTCCAGGCTTGCCGGAGACGATCCGCCGGCCGTCGGGTGAGAAGTCGCAGGCGAAGACCTTGTCACCGTGCCCCTCGAGGGTCGCCTCGCAGCGCCCCGTCTCGGCGTCCCAGAGCTTGAGGGTGTTGTCGTCACCGCCCGAGACGAGCCTGCTTCCGTCGGGGGAGAAGGCGCACGCCCTGACCGCGGTGCCGTGCTCCTTGACGGTCTTCTCGCACTTGCCCGTCACTGCGTCCCAGAGCTTGAGGGTCTTGTCGACGCTTCCCGAGACAAGGGCGTCACCGTCCGGGGAGAAGGTGCAGGCCGCGATCCAGGCTGCGTGGCCCCCCAGAGTGGCGCGGCAGGCACCCGAGCGTGCGTCCCAGAGCCTGAGGGTGTTGTCGTGGCTTCCCGAGACGATCGTTTCACCGTCGGGGGAGAAGGCGCAGGCGGTGGCCTTGTCTGTGTGGCCTTCCAAGGTGGTGCGGCAAGCACCCGAGCTCGCGTCCCAGACTCTTGAGGGTGTTGTCCTCGCTGGCGGAGACGATCGTTTCGCCGTCAGGGGAAAAGGCGCAGTCGACGACTTCGCCCCTGTGGCCTTCGAGGGTCGCCACGCAGGCGCCCGTCTCGGCGTCCCAGAGCTTGAGGGTGCAGTCCCAACTCCCCGAGACGATCGTCTCACCGTCCGGTGAGAAGGCGCAGGAGGTGACCCCGTCGCCGTGGCCGGCGAAGGTACGGCTCAGCGCCTCGGACTCCTTGGTCCGCGTCTGCAGGTGAAGCCAAGGGGGGCGGCCCGGCGCGCAGCGCCGGGCCGCCTCGCTAGCGATCCGCTCGGCGGACTCGCCCTCGGCGACCTGCCATTGGAGGCGGTTGTACAGCTGCTGGAAGACGAAGGCGGGGAAGCGCTCGAGGTCCGTCGCCAGGAGGTTGTGCAGCTCGCGCGCATGCGCCCGCGAGAAGACCTCAAGTACGTGGCGCTGACCGACTTCGGCCATGATCTCCCAGTCGCAGGCGTAGCCGTGCGAGTCCGATGCTATACCGTTCATCGGCCTCTCGGCCCTGCCAATCACGTCGTAGGCGCGATTGGGTAGGGAGGCAGGGCGACCAGACCGCCTCGCCCCCCTTCCCTCGCCGCTGCCGTCGGCCGCGGTCCGCGTCGCCCCTGGGCGGACGCTCGGTACCAGGTCAGTACCAGGTGCGCTCGGTCTTGAGCGTCCGGGTGACGGCCTCGTCGACCGGGCCGCCGCCGCCGCGGACCACCTCGCGCAGGGTGCCGTCGGGGAGGATCTCGATGTCGCGATAGCCGCCCTCGAAGAGGCGTTCGACCTCCTGGGGGGTGAGCTTCGCGGACGCTCGCGGCTGCTTCCTGTCGTTGCCCATTCCGCACCTCCGATCTCACCCTGAAGACGGGGCGTAGGGCGTCGACATCAAAGGGAAGCCCCGAGCGCCGCGGTAGCACTCAGCCATGCCGAGAGGTTGACGCGCCGCCGCAGGCGGGGGTGGACTGTCAACAGGAAGGCGGCTCGCGGGAGGCGTTCTCGTACGAGCAGACGCGCTTGCGTGAGGCCACGGGATTATGATGGGGCGGGCTGCGGCGAGCCGTTCTCGCTGACCGCGCTGACCTCGCCGCCTCACCGGGGAGCGTGCCGCGTGGACCACGACGTGTTCATCTCCTATGCGCTGGCCGACAAGTCGATCGCCGAAGACGTCTGCGAGGCTCTCGAAGCTGCCGGCACGGCATGCTGGATCGCGCCGCGAGACGTGGCTTCAGGTATGACCTTCGCGAACGCGATCGTCGACGCCATCGGTACGTCGCGCGTCTTTGTGCTGGTGTTCTCGTCGGCGACGAATGCAACGAGGCAGGTCGAGCGCGAGGTCGACCGGGCCGTCGCGCGGAGCCTGCCGATCCTTCCGTTCCGCGTCGAGGACGTCGCCCCGTCGGGCTCGTTCGAGTACTACCTCTCCGACTCCCAGTGGCTCGACGCGTTCGCGCCCTCGCCCGAAGCGCACCTCGGGCAACTGTCCGAGGCGGTTGCACCCTGTTGGAGCCGTCCGGCAGTGCGGCAGCCGAGATCAAGCGAGCCCACGCAAGCGCCGCCGCGACAGACACCGCGTCCGGACTACGACGTGTTCATCAGCTACCGGCGAGAGCTGGACGCGCAAACGGCGCGGCTGATCCGCGCCGAACTTCAACATCGCGGTTCGACCGTGTTTCTGGACGTTGACGACTTGCGGCCGGGGCAGTTCGACGAAGCCCTCCTCGAGCGCATTCGGGACACGCCGAACTTCGTCTTGATCCTCTCGACCGGCGCACTCGAGCGGTGCTCCGAGCCGGATGACTGGCTGCGCAAAGAGATCGTCTGTGCGCTGGCCAGCCGCAAGACGGTGATACCTGTCCTGATGCCGGGGTTCGCGTTTCCCGCGGAGCAGGACCTTCCGGAGGAGCTTCGTGCGATCCGCGTGCACCACGGGGTGACATACTCGCACGAGTACTTCGGCGCGACGATGGACAAGGTCGTGGGCTTCCTCCGCACACGACCGGGGGACCGATGAGAAGGGATTCGTGATGCCGCACCGGATCGTCACGGCGAACAGTGACGTGACCGAGTTCCGCTGCGACGTCCTGGTCCTGAAGTACGCTCAGTCGCTCTACGGCGCCGATCTTGCCGTGGTGAGCCTGCTGGGACTCAGCGAGAGCGAGGTGCGCATCCCCCCGGGCGACCATCTGCTTGTGCCTGGTGAGGGCACGCCGTTCACACACGTCCTGTTTCTTGGCGTGCCCGATCTCACCACATTCGGCTACGGCGGTATACGCAAGTTCGCCACAGATGCCATGCACGTGGTTTCGGGCATGCAGGTCGCGCACGCTCACGTCGCGATGACGATGCACGGCGTTGGATACGGGCTCGACGAGCGCGAGGCGTTCACCGCGCAGGTCGCCGGGATTCTGGAGTACTTCTCCGCGCCCGGTGCTGGCGAGCCGCCCGAACGGGTCACCATCGTCGATCGAGACGAGGGCCGCTATCGCCGGATCAGCGTGGCCCTCGAGGAGATCCTCGGTAAGACCACCGCCGACGTCGCTGCCCCCAGAGCGATCGCGCCGGAGCAGCCGATACCCGACGCCGGGGTCGCCTCGGACTCCAAGCAGCTCGTCTTTGTCGCCATGCCCTATGGCGACGAGATGACGGACGTGTTCGAGTTCGGGATCCGGGAGCCGGTCAACACTGCCGGGTGCCTCTGTGAGCGGTGCGACAGGGAAGTGTTCACGGGCGACGTTCTCGACCGCATCAAGAGCCGCATCGCCGAAGCCGACGTCGTGATCGCGGACATGACGGGCTCCAACCCCAACGTCTATTTGGAGGTGGGATTCGCCTGGGGCAAAGGGGTGCAGACGCTCCTGGTCGCACGAGAAGGTGAGGAGCTCAAGTTCGACGTGAAGACGCACAGGTGTCTCTACTACAAGAGCATCAGCCACCTTCGCAAGCAGCTGACGGATTTCATGGCCCGCCTCGTGGCAGGGGACCACGACGGGTGATCTGCCGTAGGACTCCCTCAACCACAACGCGACGTCGGCACTCAGCAGGCGAGAGGGGACGTCGATGGGGCTCGACAACATCATCTCGCGTTCGCCCGACGAGGTCGTGCTCACCCCCGACGACGAGCGCGCCCTCGCCGAGTCCGGCATCGATCTCTGCGGCGGGGTGTTCAGCGACGGCGTCACCTCGTTCCGCGGCAAGGTCTACGACATGTTCGTGTCGGAGGTCACGGGCGAGTCGCTCTATCAGGAGTGGCTCCCGCCCGAGACGCTCGCCGAGATGGCCGACAAGCTGACCGCGTGCGACCCCGAGACGGTCGGCGCGCAGCTCGACCTCGGCGAGCACTTCACGCCCACTCCCGATGAGATCCGCGAACTGCGGAAGCTCTTCCGCATCTGCGCCGACCGCGGCCTGGGCATCATCGCCTGGTCCTGAGGGGCGTCGTCAGCCCCTGATCGCCTTGACGATGCCGATCAGCAGGGCGGTGAACTGGGAGGTCAGGTGCTCGACGATGTCGTCGTGCAAGGACGGCACCTCGTAGAGCATCGCCAAGTCCCCGTAGCCGTCGATGCCGCACTTGGCCACGTCGACGGCCCGGTTGAGCCGCAAGAGTTCACGCAGCGCCTGCGGGTCAGTGGGCCTCGCGTCGCCCAGATGCACGACGAAGGAGATGCCGACGTCCTGCAGGCGCACCACGCACGGTGCCTCACTGTCCAGCAGTTTCAGGGTGATCTGCAGGGCGTCCGGGTCGAGCGGGCGCAGCGGCACTTGGGCTCTCGTCAGCAGCGACTCAAGCCGCTCGGTCTGCGAGTCTCTGTCGAGTTCGATGCTGTGCGACAGCATCGTCGCGCAGAGCTCGAGCTGCTCGTCAAGACCGTCCTCCAGCGCAAGATCCTCGGCGACGCTGTCCGCCAGCGCGGCAAGACCCATGCAGATCCCAGTGAAGCTGTCTGAGTCGAGAGAGGCCAGCGGCAGCTCCGCCCCGAGGAGGAGGTCGGACTCGCTCTCGAGGAACGCCTTGACGTAGGTGGCCGAGAAGCTCGCCCGGAGCAATGTGCGGTACGCATCTTGTTCGTTCTCCACCTCGGGAAGGTGAGCGTAGAAGCCGGCGATGTCCCCGACCAGGTCGAGGATCTGCAGAACGACGCCCGCCGAGCGGGCGCCCGCAAACGGCACCACGATTCCCCCGCTCGACTTCTGACAGGGGAGGATCGAGTCGGCGGCGAGTTCGGAGAGGCTCGGCGCGCGCACGGTGGACGATGCGCTTTGGACGCCCTGCATCATTCTGCGAAGCGCGGCGGCGATCTCCTCCGGAGGGACGAGGTCCTCCTCGTCCTCCTCGTCCTCGTCCTGCCCGAGCGCCGGCACCCGGGCACCGAGCCCCTCGAGTACGGCTCTTTGGTCTTCCGTCCTCACCGCGCGGTCATCGTCCGGAGCCGTGGGTCTCGCAGCGATCAGGTCCATGAACTCGTCGGTCTCGCGACTTGTCGTCGGCGTCGCTCCCCAACCGACGTTCTCGACCTCGAGCAAGTGCACCGAGCCGATTGCGTCCCCGCAGCAGACAACGGGCAGGGCTCGGCTTGCGGCGAGACACGTGAGGCTCTGGCCCAAGGCGACCTGGTGGAATTGCCTGCCGGACTCGGTGTCCCACAGCCGCACCATCCCGTCCCACCCAGAGGCGGTCACGGTGTGCCCGTCGGGCGAGAAGGCACAGGCAGTTACCCGGCCGCCACCACCTCGGAAGACCATCCGGCAGTTTCCGTAGGTGTCCCAGATCCTGACCGAGCCGTCCTCACTTCCCGAGAGGATGAGCAGGCCGTCGGTCGAGAAGGCGCAGGTGAGGACCTTGTCGTCGTGGCCCTCGAACGTCGTGACACGCTCCTGGCTCTCGGGATCCCACAGTCCCAGGGTACCGTCCCAACTGGCCGAGAGCACTCGGCGACCCTCCGGTGAGAAGGCACAGTCGTACACCCGGCCGCTGTGGCCCCTCAGCGTCGCCAGTCTTTCGCGGTCCTCGATGTCCCAGACGATGAGCGTCTCGTCCCAGCTGCCCGAGACGACTCGACGCCCGTCGGGTGCAAAGGCGCAGGCGAAGAGCTTGTCGTCGTGCCCGTCGAGCTCGGCCACGAAGCGGCCGGCTCGAGCATCCCAGACCCGTAGTACGCCGTCGGCGGCGCCGCAGACGATCGTCCGTAGGTCGGGTGACGGGGCGCAGCACGTCATCTCGACCAGCTCCCCGGGTGGGCGCAGGGTCGCCAGGCAATCTCCCGTAGGCACATGCCACACGCGTAGCCGGCCGTCACCGCCGGACGTCACAAGCACCTGTCCGTCCACGGACGGCGAGCACGTCGAGACCCAGCGATTGTGACCGGGACGCGGCGCGAGATCGCGGCCGGGGGAGATGTCCCACATCCTTATGGTGCCCTCCGAGCCTGCCGAGGCGAGGTGCAGCCCGTCCGGCGCGACGGCGCAGTCGATGATCCAGTCCCCTTGCCCCTCCAGCACGGCGCGCGTTCGGCGGTCGGCCACGCCCCAGAGGATCAGCGTTTCGTCCAAGCTGCCCGTCACCAGGAGGTCCCCGTCTGGGGTGAACTCGCAGCACGTCACCATGGCGCCGTGGCCCTCGAGAACGGCTGTGCATGCGTGCGAGGTCACATCCCATAGCCTCACGTCTTGATCCTGGCCCCCCGATGCGATGGTCCGACCATCGGGCGAGACGGCGCAGCCGATCACGGGGCCGTCGTGGCCCTCGAGGGTCGTCTCGCAGCGACGGGTGTCCAGGTCCCAGATCCTTACTGCGCCGTCCACGCCAGCCGAGACCCCGAGACGACCGTCGCGCGACACGGCGCACGCGTTGACCCGCCCCTCATGACTGTCGATGATCGCCTCACTCCGGGCTGCACTGAGATCCCAGATGCGCAGTGAGGCGTCCTCTCCGACACTGAGCAATCGACTGCCGTCCGCGGACGCCGCGCAGGCCGTGACCCAGCCGTCGTGGCCCACCAACGTGCGCCGTGGCGTGCTGCCGGGCAGCTCCCAGACTCTCACAGTGCCATCGACGCCCCCCGACACGAGCGTTTCCTCATCAGCAAGGAACGTGCAGGTGCGCACCGGTCCCTCGTGACCGGCGAGCTCGGCGATGCAGCGACCAGTTGCCGCATCCCAAACCCGCACCATCCCGTCGTCGCCGGCCGACGCGAGCAGCCGTCCGCTGGCCGAGAACGCGCAGGAGTTGGCCCCGTCGCGGTGACCGAGCAGCGTACGGTCGAGGGCGTCCGACTCGCGCGGTCGCGAGCGCAGGCGAAGCCACGGTAAGGATCCGGACGCGCAGCGCCGGGCCGCCGCTTTCGCGATCCGCTCGGCGCACTCGCCGTCAGCGACGTGCCACTGCACGCGGTTGTGGAGCTGCTGGAAGACGAATTGCGGGAAGCGCTGAAGGTCGGTCGCCACGAAGTTGTGCAGCTCGCGAGTACAGTCGCGCGAGAACGCCTCGAGTGCCCGGCGCTGGTCGACTCTGCTCATGACACCCCCGTCGCGCAATCTGACCGTGGCTCCGATGCTATACCTTGCACCGCACGCAGACAGGGCGGCGGTGCGACACCGCCGCCCTCGTGACAAACGGAGTCCTACTCCGGCGACGGCGTCAGCACCCTCCGCAGCGGCCCGCACACCATGCACCCCTCCTGCCGCGCGACCTGCACCAGGGCGCTGGCCAGCGGGCGGGGGAAGAGCCCGGCCATCGCCTGGTTGCCGAAGAGCACCACGTTGGCGTCGAGGGCCAGCTCGGGCACCAGCGTCGCCAGGCAGACCTTGGCGTGCAGGAGCGCGATCAGGCGCACGTCGAGGCCCAGGCCGGGGGCGCCGTGGAGGACGCCGTCGGCGTCCACGGCGCCGTAGTCGAGCTCGCTCTCGTCGAGCGGCGTCGGCGCCGACTCCTTGAGCACCGAGGCGACGCAGGCGTAGCAGGCGTCGTCGGGGCCGCCGGCGCAGCGGATCACCTCGCCGCCGGCGGCGCGCGCGTACACGCCGGCGTAGACCGCCGGCGTGCCGGCCGCGGTGCAGAGCTCGTTGAGCAGGTGCTGGGCCGGCTCGGCGTCGGTGCACGCCGCCACGAGGTCGGCCGCGGCCACGAGTCGCTCCAGCCGCTCGCCGAGGTCGAACAGGTCGGCGGCGACGACCTCGATCTCGGCCTCGGGGTCGCGGTGGCGGATCAGGTCCGCCACCGCGACCGCCTTGTTCTCACCGAGGTAGCGGTCGTCGCACTCGTGGCGGATGAGGTTCGCCTCTTCCAGTGTGTCGGGGTCGATCAGCGTGAAGCGCGCGACCCCGGCCTTGGCCAGCTCGAGGGCGACGGTCGCGCCGCCCGAGCCGAGGCCGGCCACGACGACGCGCTTCTGCCGCAGCGCCTCGGTGTCGTAGAGGCCCTCGAGGCGCTGCCGGCGCGCGCCGGTCCCCTTGTCGCCGACGGGGGTCATTCAGGCCACCTCCCTCAACAGGTCGACGAGGAAGCGCTCCGGCGACCACGGCGAGCGCGGGCGCAGGCGGCGCCCTTCGGCGTCGCGGATCAGCGGTTCCACCCCGGGATGCCGCAGGCCGGTCTCGACGGTCAGCGGATCGCCGCCGTCACGCCCGACGTGCAGGACGACCGACGGGCGCGCGCCGGGCAGCAGCGGCTGCAGCGCCGGCCTGAAGCCGCCGGCGAGCAGCAGGCGGCACTCGGCGGCGAAGCGCGCCGGGTCGGCGACGTGCCAGGGCAGCGGCGGCAGCTTCGGCGCGTTCTCGCTCTCGACGCGCACGGGCGCCGGCACGAGCCCGGGAGGCCGACACTCCTGGTAGAAGTGGACCTCCTGGTCGTGGCGCTGCGCGCGCGTCATCGACACGACGTTGCCGGTGACGTCGGAGAGGCCCTCACAGGCCACGTCGTCGACGGCGATCGCCGTCAGCCAGACCGGCGCAGCCGCGAGTTCCCACATCGCGTGCGCCGTGCGCTCGTCGCCGCCGGAGGGCTTCGGGCTGCCGAACGGGTGGCGGTGCCAGTCGCCGAGGTGCAGCAGGTCGAGACCCGTCGTCTCCCGCAGCCAGCGCAGCGCCGAGGCGGCGCGCTCGCCGTCGCTGCGCGCGCCGAGGCCGACCGAACCCGGGCTGCCGTGGACGGCCGGCCCCGGTGGAAGGGTGCCCAGCACGGCGGCGATGAAGCGGTAGCCGCCGCCGTCCCAGGTGCGCTGCACGGTGCCGAAGAACGGCCCGCCGGTCTCGTCCTCACCGGCGCGCGCGACCGCGGCCGAGATCGTGCGCAGCACCTCGGGGCGCAGCAGCACCGCGGCGGCCGCCGGCGCGGCGGGCCGGCCGCGCTCGGCCGGGCGTGCCGCCCCTGAGCGCAGCCCGAAGGCCGTCGGCGCGCGCGCCGTCATCTCGAACGCCTGGTCTCGAACGCCGTCATCTCACTCCTCGCTTCCCGGCCACGTGCCGGTCGCCTTCCAGGTCTCGTAGGCGTGGATCCAGAGCGCCGTCCAGGCGACGAGCGTGGCCGCCGTCGTGCGCGCCGGGTCGTAGCCGTTGCGGGGGCCGTTCTGCCCGCGGTACAGGCAGGGTCGGTCGCCACCGAGAAGATGGGGCGTCCCCGGGTCGAGGGCCGGCTTGAGGATGGTCACCACCGGGGCCTGGTGCGGGTACCGCTGTGGGTAGGTCAGCGTCACGGTGTAGCGCCGGCGCCGGTCGAAAGTGCTGCGCAAGACGCCGACCCACGTGAGCTCGCCATTCTGGGGGCGGTGCAGGCTGAAGTCGGGGAAGCGCCGCATGGCTTCGGCCTCGGCGGCCAGGCGCCAGCGCCCGTAGGGCGTGGCCGACCAGTGCGCGCCGCTGTCGTCCCCCGTGCCCTGCGGCGATACCCCGGCCTGATAGAGCGTCATCGGTGGCCTCCGTCTGCGTCGCTGCACACGTCACTGCACGCGTCGCTATCGTCACTCCGAAGACGCCGGCGAGCGCCGGTCATCAAACGGGCTGGCGCCCTTCGTCAGGCGGTCGCCGGCGTCAACGATGACTGCGGCCCGGTCACCCCAGGAGACTGTCGAACGAACTGCCGCACAGGTCGCACTTCTGGCTGCCGGTGCGCCCCATCACGGTGGTGTACCGACCACAGGACGGGCAGGTCGTGTGGAGCATGAAACCGGCGGCCACCACGAGGATGAACGCCAGCAGGTACAGCGGCACGGCGGCGATCCACAGCCAGGCGGTGAGCGTCGTGAGCAGGTAGGCGCTCGCGGTGATGCCCGCGGCCGAGCACGCGAGCCCGAAGGTCCACCGCAGGCTGCGGACCGGGCCTGACCTGAGCGTTGGCGGTTCGTTCTCGTCGAGCACCGGCTCCAGGTCGGGCGCCTGCAGCTCACCCTCGTCGTTCAGGCGGCCGGCTGCGGCCAGCGGACCGCGGCGACGGGCGATCTCACGCCCGTCGTTGGTGACGGTCACGGTCCAGTCGCAGAGGGCGACGCGCTCGACCGACACTCCCGCGGGGGCCGAGAGGGTCCCCAGCACGAGGTCGGTCCGTCTCGCGGGTCCGCTGAAGCGGCGCTCGCTGGTCAGGTCCACGTCGCCGCTCTCGTCGGTGACGTGCAGGTCGATGGCGACTGTGACGTCGGCTGGGAGTGGGGGACCGAGGAGCTGGACGATCGGACGCAGAGTGCCCGACTCCTCGTCGGCGTCGACCAGGAGCGAGACCGCCCAGTGCGGCTTCGGCAACGTCGCCTGCGCCGCCGCCCTCGCGCGGCGCTCGGTGCGCCTGTCCCACAGGTCCATGAGGACCACCGCGACGGCCACGACGAGCGGGATGCCGAGGAGGACGAGCCGCTGGGTGGTCAGCCAGCCCGGCAAGCTGACGCCGGCCTGAAGGCCGGCGGCCGCGAGCGTGTGCAAGAGCTCATGGAAGAACTCGTCCATGCCCCGAACACGCTCGGGGCGGGCCGGAGGTCAAACCTGCGGGCCGGGGTCAGACCTTCTTGCCGCGGCCCTCCGGGCGCAGGAGGTAGATCTGGTCGAAGAGCGTCGCCGGCCCTGCCGCTTCCGGCGCGGCCGCCTCCTGCGTCACTTCTCCCTGCACGCTGTCTTGACGCCTGGCGCTGCCCTGACTCCCGGTGGCGCCTTCGCGCCCCCGGCTTCCTCGCCCAAGTGCACCCGTAGCGAGCCACCGCTCACGGGCTCCGAAGCGGCCACCAGCCCGGGCTCTTCGCCGGCCCAGGCGATCGCCGTGTTCTCCGTTTCGAGTGCCTTGGGGACGGCGACCACCGGTCTGGTGTGTTCCGCCTCGGGCGGCAGTCCCTCGACCGTGAGCCAGAGGCCGTCGGGCTCCCGCGACACGCGGCCCCGCACGTCGCCCTCGCCGGCGAGCACGACGGTCTCGCCGCCGTGCGCTCCGGTGCCGGTCGGGCGTGTGACGCGGCGGCGCGTGCGCGGTCAGGCGCGTGACGCCGGTCGCGCTGCCGCCGCCGGCGGGGGCGGCGAGGCGCGCCAGGACGCCGGCGAGGTAGGGCGCCGCCTCCGCCGGCGCCGCCGACCACACGTCGATCACCCACTGCGGCAGGGACACGACGGTGTCGAGGCGCTGGACGGCGGTGAGGGCGGCGGCGCGGACGCGCTCGTCGCGGTCCTCTCCCGCGGCCGCGACGAGCGCGGCGACCGCCGCCGCCCCGAGGTCCGTCATCTCGCCCAGTCGCTCGGCCGCCCGCCGGCGGACCACGTCGTCCGGGTCCGAGAGCGCCTCCGTGAGGGCGGACTCGAAGAGCGCTGCGGGGTCGACTGGCACTCGAGGCATCACATGGGTCTCCTCCCTACGCTCCAACCACGCGAGCGTCTCCGCGACGTCAAAGCGGCGGCCGCACTCCTCGCAGGACGCGACGTGGGCGAGCGCCCGCTCGAGCTGGGCGCGGTCGATCGCGGCGGCCTCCGTCGCGCCGCCGTCGGCCGTGCCGCGCGCGAGCGCACGCCGCAGGGCCAGCTGCGCGGACCGGTGCTCATCCATGCTGGTTCTCCCCTCGGGTCGCGCGCGTGCTCCTGTGCGGCAGGAGGACGTCGAGCAGCAGCTTCCAGTGCGGGTCGCGGGCGGCCAGCTTGCAGCGCGCCGCCGAGCGGTTGGCGGCCACCAGGCGCGCGGTGGTGCCGAGGCGCTTGGCGATGTCGGCGTCAGAGCTCGCGGCGCCGTCGCCGGTCTCGGCGAACAGGTCGGGGGCGAGTCCGCGCAGGCGCTCGGTCACCTCGGGGTCGAGGTCGCTCCGCGCCAGCGTCCAGACCATCACCGAGCGCTGCACGCGCGGCAGCTCGCGGACGGCGTCGAGCAGACAGGGCAGCGACTCGTGTGCAGCCTCGAGCGTGGCGGCGTCGAGGGAGGGAGGCTTGGCCGTGGAGTGCACGGGCGGCGCCTCGCGCTCGCGCGCCCGGCGCCGCGTGTCGTCGACGATCAGGTTGATGACCACGGCGCGCGCCCAGAACGGGAAGGGCGAGGTGAAGACGTACTCGTTGCGCGGGCCTTCGACGGCCTCGGCCAGCTGCGCGGCCGCCCGAGACGGGGGTGTGCCGGTGAGCAGCACGACGGCGATCTTCTGCAGCGCCTCGTCGGCGTAATCGCCAGCCGCCGCGTCGGCGCGCGGGCAGGCGCTCGCGTACAGCAGGCGGCGCAGCTCGGTCCAGGCGCCCGCGTCGCCGGCCACCAGCCGGTCCACGCGGGCGCCGTCCTCGCTCAGGTTGCAGCACGACGCGCGCCGCGACGTCGGCGAGGTGGCCCCGGTCGAGACCGGCGACGTCGGGCTCCGCCTCGCCGGTCTCCTTCTGGCACCAGCGGGCCAGGTAGAAGAGGATGGTGTCGGCCGCGAGCGCATCTGCGGTCTCGCGATGTGCGACGACGCCTGCGGCGTCGGTGCACAGCGGTCTGAGACGCTCGTACCACCCTGCCTCCATGGGCGCCGTGTCCTCCCGGTGCTCGCCCGTGCCGTCGACGGAAGCCGCACCGAGTGTACCGCGCGGCAACGACCGCGTTTGGGAGCTGCGATGCGTTGAGCAAGCCCCGTCGCCCAACAGCCCTGAGACTACCGCACACCCTCCGGGTGCGAGACAATAGGCACCCAGAGGGCAGAGTCGCGTCGGCCACGCGGTAGGGGTCCGTCATAGGGCGCCGGGTCCCGAGGCCGAGTGCCCGTCGAGGCAGGCGCTTCGTGTCGATGGCGCGCGTATGATCGTCGCCGCCAAAGCGTGGGCGACGTCGAGGATCACAGGGGGAGCTGATGGCCGCTCGCAAGAAGACGATCGCCGTCGTTGGCGACGTGACGGTCGACTGGATGTTCATCAACCCCGGCGGCGGTCCCGCGGGGATCGAGTACCCCGAGATCTGGGGGGGCGGCTTCGAGTGCCGCGCCGCCGCCCAGCCGGGCGGCGCGGCACTCCTCGCCGGCCTCACCGAGACGCTGCTCGCCGCCGATCCGCCGCCGGCCGCCGGCTTCCGCGTGGCGGGCCCCGCCGTCCCCGCGCAGGCGCTCGCCTCGCCGGCCTACGCCGGTCTCAACCGGACCTGGACCTCGTGGGCGCTGCACCCCCGCAGTCTCGGTGAGAAGAAGGCGTTCGCCTGGCGCATGGTCGGCTTCTGGGGCCAGACGCTGTCCCGAGGGCGCCGGCGATCTCGAGCGCCTGTACCCGGCGGACGGGCCGCCTCCGGCCGTGCTCGCCATCGACGACTCCGACCTGGGTTTCCGCACGGCCGACGCGGTGTGGTCGCGGCTCCTCGATGCGAACGCCCCGCCCGGCGCGATCGTGCTCAAGATGACGGCGCCGCTCACCGAGGGCCCGCTCTGGCGGCGCCTCAGCGAGGGCTTCGCCGATGCGCTGACCGTCGTGGTCCCCGTCAACGACCTGCGCAAGGGGAGCGTCCAGGTCGGGACGCCCCTGACGTGGGAGCGGACGGCACGCGAGATCGACGGCGCCGTCCGCTCGACCGACCTCGATGAAGGCGCGGCGCGTGGTCGTCAACCTCGGCCCGGCGGGCGTGGTCGTGGTCGACCGCGACGGAGGACTCACGCTCGTCTTCGACCCGAGCGCCCAGGAGGGCGACTGGGAGAAGCAGCGCCCCGGTCTCGTGCTCGGTCACGCGACCTGCGTGTGCGCGGCGCTCGTGCTCGCCGCCGCGCGCGGGGACGACGACCCGTGCCCCGCTCTCGAGCGCAGCCTCCACGCCATGCGCACGCTGCACGGCGGCGGGCTACGAGGTGGTCGACGCGGAGGGCGCGCCGCTCAGCGTGAACGACGCCGGGGACGTGCGGCGCGTCCAGGGGTTGCGCTTCCCGTACGGCGCGGTCGCGACCGACTTCGCCGGCGAACGCCCGGCCACTTTCGCCACCGTACGGTTCGCCGCAGCCCCGAAGGCCGGCTCCAGCATCCTCGTCCAGGCTCTCGGCGACAGAGACCTCGCCACCGTCGCCTGCGAGGTCGCCGTGCAGGGTCCCGAGAGCCTGCCCGCCGGCATCCCGACGGAGGCCGTCGGGAAGTGGTCGTCGGTCGACCGCGGCGAGATCGAGGGCATGCGCGCCGTGCGCAACATCATGGCCGGCTACATCGCCGACTTCCTCCGCGGCGCGCGGCTCGAACGCCCCCTGTCGATCGCCGTCTTCGGGCCGCCCGGCGCCGGCAAGTCGTTCGCCGTCAAGCAGATCGCCAAGGTGCTGCTCCCGGGGCGGCTCGAGACGGTCACCTTCAACCTCTCGCAGTCGCGCTCCGAGGACGAGCTGCCGCCGGCCTTCCATCAGGTCCGCGACATGGTCCTGCGACAGGCGCTGCCGCTCGTCTTCTGGGACGAGTTCGACACGCCTCTGGCCGGCCAGCGCCTCGGCTGGCTGCGCTACTTCCTCGCGCCCATGCAGGACGGCGAGTTCCGCGAGGCCGGCGTCTTCCATCCGGTCGGGCCGGCCATCTTCGTGTTCGCCGGCGGGACGAGCTCGACGTTCCAGCAGTTCGCCGAGATGCGCGACGAGGAGGCCGAGAAGGCGGCGAAGAAGCCCGACTTCATCAGCCGGCTGAAGGGCTACGTGAACGTGTTCGGCCCCAACCCCGTCGGGCCGGACGACGTCGCCTACATGCTGCGTCGCGCTCTGCTCCTGCGCGGCATGCTGAGCGGCAAGGCGCCGCAGCTCTTCCGCAAGGGTCGGCTGCAGATCGACGACGGCCTGCTGCGCGCCCTCATCGGCATCGACCGGTACCGCAACGGGGCGCGCTCGATGGAGGCGATCCTCGACACCAGCAGCTTGGGCGGCAGGCTGCGCTACGAACGCTCCAGCCTGCCGCCGGAGGACCAGCTCGAGCTGCAGGTCGACGCGCGCGCCTTCCTCGAGCTGATGGAGGGGGCGTGAGCGGCGCCGGCCGAGGGCAAGGGGAGCCGGCGCCCGCCGCCCCGCGTGTGATCCGCGTCGGCGTGACCGGGTCACCGCACGTTCGACGACCCCGAGGGGGCGGCGCGGCCGTGTGCGCGAAGGCCTGCGTCGCGTGCTCGCGCTGGCGGGCGACGAGGGCGACGGCGCCCGGGCGCGGATCGAGATGATCTCGGCGCTCGCCGAGGGCGCCGACCGGCTCGTCGCCCGCGAGGCGCTCGCCCTGCCCGGCACGACGCTGTCCGTGGTGCTGCCCTTCCCCGCCGACGACTACGCGCGCGACTTCGAGACCGAGGAGTCGAAGCGCGAGTTCGCCGAGTTCCTCGCGCGGGCGCAGACCGTCGAGGTGATGCCGCCCACGCCGACGCGCGAGGCCGGCTACGAGATGCAGGGGCGATGGATCGCCGACCGCTGCGACGTCCTCGTCGCCGTGTGGGACGGCGGGGGCTCCCGCGGCCAGGGCGGCACGGCCGAGATCGTCGCTTACGCCGTCCGAGCGCGGCGCGCTCCTGCTGTGGGTCAAGGTGGAGCGGCCCTGAACCCGGTGGGCAGACGACACGGCACAGCCGGCGCGGATCGCGCGGCGCCGTCGCCCCGGCGCGCTTGCGCGACGTCGTCCGTGGCGCGCAGTGGCCGACGGTCGTGGCCGCCGCCGTGCTCGCGCTCGTGCTCGGCTACGTCGGCTTCGCGCGCTACTTCGAGGCGGCCGGGGAGCAGCTCACGCTTCTGGGACATCCTCTACCGCGACCTGCAGCTCTTCACCATCGAGTCCGGCTCCGTGAGCGGCTCGGTGCCGTGGCAACTGCAGGTGGCCCGCTTCCTCGCCCCCGCGGTGACGATGGTGACGGCGGTGGCCGCCGTCACCGCCCTGCTCAGCGAGCGTCTGAGCGTCGCCCGTCTGCGCTTCTGGAGCGACCACACCGTGATCTGTGGCCTGGGCCGCAAGGGGCTGTTCGTCGCCGAGGAGCTCACCCGCCGCTCCGAGCGTGTCGTCGTGATCGAGAACGATGAGCTCAACGACCATGTCGAGCGCCTTCGCCAGCGCGGCGTCACGGTCCTCCTGGGCGACGCGAGCGACCCGCAGCTGCTCCGTCGCGCTCGCGCCGGTCGCGCCCGGCGCGTGCTCGCCGTCTGCGGCGACGACGCCGTCAACGCCGAGGTGGCGCTGCGCTGCCGGGACCTGAGCCGCGAGAGCGGCGGCTCCGCACTCGACTGCTACGTGCACATCGTCGACGGCGACCTCTGTCGCCTGTTGAAGGAGCAGGAGTTGCGCGGCTCCGGCGAGGACCTGCTGCGCCTCGAGTTCTTCAACGTCTTCGAGAGCGGCGCCGGCGTTCTCGTCCGCCAGTACCCGCCGTTCTCGCGTGAGGCCGCGACGGCCGGGGACCCGGCGCCGAACGTGCTCGTCGTGGGGTGCGGGAACATGGGCAGCAACGTCGTGGCGCGCTGCGCCCGGGAGTGGTGGCGCGCGGGTCTGGGGAAGGAGCGTCGCCTGACGGTCACGGTGGTCGACCGGGAGGCGCACGCGAGGTGCGCGGCCATGGAGGCGCGATGGCCCCGTCTCGTCGAGTCGTGCGACCTGGTCCGCGTGCCGATCGACGTGACCTCGGCCGCCTTCGAGCGCGGCGACTTCCTCGACGGAGGGCCCGAGGGGCGCCCGCCGGTGAGCATCGCCTACGTCTGTCTCGACGACGATTCGCGCGGCCTGTCCGCCGCGCTCGTCGTCCATCGCCGCGCCCGGCAAGGCGCGGTGCCCGTCGTCGTGCGCATGTCCTACGACACCGGGCTCGCCGGCCTGGTCGCCGGCGCCGGCGGCTTCGAGGGCCTGTCCGGCTTCGCCGTGATCAGCTGGGTGTGTGAGCCCGAGCGTCTCTTCGCCGGCACGCACGAGACGATCGCTCGCGCGATGCACCGGAGCTACGTGGCGGAGCAGCTGACGCGCGGGGAGACGGAGAGCACCAACCCCGCGATGGCGCCCTGGGAGCGTCTGCCCGAGGAGTTCCGCGAGTCGAACCGGCGCCAGGCCGACCAGGCGGTCGACAGACTGGCCGCCGTGGGCTGCGACATCGCGCCGCTGTCGGATTGGGAGGCGGAGCGGTTCACGTTCAGCGAGCACGAGGTCGACGAGATGGCGCGCATCGAGCACGAGCGCTGGTGCGACGAGCGTCGCGCGGCGCAGTGGACGTTCGGCGCCGGCGCCAAGGACGTCAAGCGCAAGACCAACCCTCTCCTCGTCGCCTGGGACGATCTCCCCGAGGCGGTCAAGGAGGAGAACCGCGTCACCGTGCGCGAGCTGCCGCACTTCCTCGCCGACGTGGGTCTGCAGGTCGTCCGGCTCTCGACGCCGGACGTCGCCCCGGCGGACGCGACCCGCTGACGCACGTGCGCGGCCGCGGTCGATCCGGCGATGAAGGAGCCGCGGCGTGAGCTCGAACAGAGCCCTCGTCACCCTGATCGTCGCTCGTGCTGGTGGGTCTCGGGGCGGGGTTCGGCGCCCTCGCCGGCAGCGTCGTCGTCGCGCTGCTCGTGAGCGGCGGCTTCATCGCGGTGTGGCTCGGGTGCGGGGCCGTGGAGATGCGGAGGTACGCGCTGGGCGTGGCTCGCCATCGTCACGGGCGTCGTCGCGACGGTCGACGCCATGTGGCTGGGCGACATGGGCGGCCGCTGGCTGTGGCTGCCGGCCCTGCTCCTGATGGGCCTGGCGATCGTCGTCGCCGGCTCCAGCGCCTGGAACGACAGCCGGCGCAACGGCGAGGCGCTCGTCGCCCTCGGGATCCTCGTCATGGTCCTCGCCGTGCTGGCGCCGCTCGTCGTGTACCCGACGCTCGCGGAGCCGGGGGCGGAGACCGCCGCGGGGGCCGCCGCGTTCAGCGCCGCCGACGGCCTGCAGGCCGTCGGCGGCGCGCTCCGCGCGGCGGCCACCTCGCTCTGGGGCTGGATCGAGCTCGCCGTCCTCGTGCTGATCGGCGCTGGCCTCGTGGCGCCGCGCCGGCGCCTGGCTGCTGCCGGTGCTGGCGCTGGTCGCCGTCTTCGTCGTCGGGGGGTTCTCCGCCGCCGCGGGGGAGAGCGTCGCGGCGGCCGTCGGCGACGGCCCCCCGGCGTGGCTCGAGAGCCTGGCCCTCGCCTCGGACGAGCGCTGGGGCTCGGCGGGATGGGGCATCCTTCTGTTGTCCGCCGGCGTCGTGCTCGCCTCGCTGCCGATCCTCCGCAAGCTGCTGGTCATGGGCCAGGTCTCCGCCGCCGCGCGGCGCGCCGAGGGGTCGGACGACGAGGCGGTGGTGCGCTTCATGACCGCCGAGGGGTACGGCAGCGGGTGGTCGTCCGTCATCGTCCTGGCCTTCGAGGTCCTGTACATCGGGACGGCGGTCGTGCTCTGGGCCGGGCTCAGGCGCGCCGCCGCCCAGACCGGCGCGCTGCCGTTCGACCTCATCCGGATCCCCGATCTCGCCGTGCCCCACTTCCGCCCGGTGTGGGAGGTCTCGTACTTCGCGCTGGCCGTCGTCCTGGGCGCCTCGGCCGTCCTCAGCGCGCGCGTGTTCGCGCGCGTCTCCGACGCGGAGCGCGTACCCGTGTTCACGAATCCCGTGTGGCAGGTGGGCGCCGCCCTCGTCGGGGCCTTCGTGGCGCCGGCGGGGGTGCTGTTGTTCGGGATCGGCGTCACCTGGATGCAGACGGTCGCGGTGCTGCCCCTGGCGTGGCGCGCGCGTTTGGTCCACGGTGACGTGTACGCTGCTCCCGTGTCCGCCGCGCCGGACTCGCGGGTCCCGGGCGCGACGAGCGTGCAGCAGGGCGCCGGAGGGGCGACGGGCCCCGGCGCGGCGGCGGGCGACGAGGGCTCCGCGCACGGGACACCGGGCGGCGGCGTCTCCGGAAGCGGCGTGGCCGACGGCGCGAATGGAGGGAGCGGCGCGATGGGCGCTGGGTTCGACGACAGACCGGTCTGGGAGCGGGACGGCGGCGACGAGCTGCCGATCTGGTCCGAGGCCGGCGGGTCCGGCGGCGAGGCGGAGAGTGGCCAGGCGTCTCCGGGTGACGCGACCGGGGGGCCTCCGGCCTCCTCGCCGCCGGGCGTCGCGCCGCTCTTCGACGCCGGCCCGCTGATCGACGTCGCGCGCCTCGGGGACGACGAGTACGTCGTCCTCGGGGCAGCAGGCGACGTCGCGCTCTTCGCCGGCGGGACTCCCGTGCGCGGCAAGCGCTTTCCGGTCGTGCGGCCCCTCGGCCTCGGTCCGGCCGCCGCGCGCCACGTCGCGTTCGTCGACGGCGGCGGCCGCATCCTCGAGCTCTCCTTCGAGGGCGCCGAAGACACCCTCCCACCCGGGCAGGACGCGGTGCCCGCGGTGCATTCCGGCGTGATCGAGGCGGCGGACTGCTTCGCCGTCAGCCCGCTGGGCACAGTGGTCGTCACTGCGAGCCGCGAGCGCTCCGAGGTCTCCGGGTTCTTCCTGTCGAGCGAGATCGGCCGCTCGCTGCTCGACGGCATCGAGCGGCCCACCGCGCTCGGCTTCTCACTCGACGGCCGCATCGTGGCCGTCGGGACGGCGAGCGGCGACGTCCGCCTCGCCGACGTCGGCGGCCAGGGCGTGGTGTCGGTCCTCAGCGGCGAGCGCGCCGGCGGCCGCGCGGTGGTCGCGGTGGCGGGCGCGCCGGGGGACGGCTGGGTCGTCGCCTACGACGACGAGCGCCTCGCGCTGTGGCGCGAGCGGTGAGAAGCAGCGCAGCGTCGACGCGGGCGGAGGCGTCACGGCTCTCGCCGTCGACGCGATCGGAGGCAAGGTGGCCGCCGGCACCGCGTTCGGGCTGGTGCGCGTGTCGGCCCCGGACCTGGAGACGCGGCTCGCAGAGGCACGGCCGTTCAAGGGAGAGGTGCGCCGCCTGTTGTGGGTCGAGGGCGGTACCGCCCTCGTCTGCGCCGGCGCCGGCGGCGAGGTCCGGCGCCTGCAGCCGACCTGAGTGGCGGCCAAGCCGGGAGACACACGCAGTGGGGGCGGGCCTCACGGCCCGCCCCCACTGCGCCTGCCTCCATTGTCCCCCCTCGCGCTACGGCGTGGGGAGCACCGCCACCACACGCGTCTCCGTCAGTTGTCGCACGGGCTCGACCCCGGCGACGGACTACTCGACGCGGCGGAGGCGGGCGTCGCCCCCTTGCGGCTCAGGAGGAGGGCGTTGCCCTCCTTGTAGAAGCGCATGATGAGGTCCTCACCCTTCATCTCGAGCACGATGGTCGGATCGTCGGAGGGAGCGAAGACCGCGTTGTCGTCCAGCTCCCCCACGTAGGTCTTGTTGGGGAGCTCGATGGTGAACTCGTTGCCGTCCTTGGTGACGGTGACGACGGCACCGCCCATGGCGTCGCTGGTCCACTCGCCGACGAACTCGTCGCCGGCGTCGTCGCCACAGCCCCCGGCGAGGGTGGACAGAGCGACGAGGGACAGGAGCGCGACAAGGACGGCTGCCGCTAAGGCAGCGGGCCGGTGTCTCGGGGCGTCCGTGGCGAAGAGGCGCATGGTACTCCCGTGTGGCGGTCGTGACGCTGCGGCCGGGCCGGAGACATACGCCCGGTCCGGGGCACCATAGCGCAGTGCCGGCCCGCTGTCACGGCGCCCGCGGTGCCCGGCGAGGCGACGGCGACGAGCGCGGCGGAGTCGTCCGTGCGGCGGCGCGGTGACACGAGGGGCGGGCCGTGAGGCCCGCCCCTCGTGCTTCTCAGTCCGCGCGCTCGCGCGGCGTGGTACTCGGCGTCCGCTCAGATCCCGAGCGCCGCCCGCTTCTCGTCGATGTGGGCGAGCATCCCGGCGACCGCCTCCTTGGCGTCGGTCTCGACGGCGAGCTTGCCGCCGGTCACGCCGGGGAGGTCCTGGGTGACGAGCTTCACGAGGTTCGGCGCGCCGGTCACGAAGGGCACCGGGCTGACGTGCGTGTAGAGGCCGAAGGCCAGCGCCGCCATGGCGTCGATGGTCGCCTTCTGCTCCATGTACTCGGGCGCCGTTGCCACCACAGGCAACGCCGGCACGTCGACGCCGAGGGCGTCGGCGATGGCGCCGACGAGCACCAGGATGCGGCCGGTGTCGGTGCAGGTGCCGAAGCTCAGCACCGGCGGGATCCCGAGGAGCTCGCAGACGGCCTTGAGGCCGGGGCCGGCGAGCTCCTTCGCCTCGGGCGCCTCGAGGCCGGCGACCTGGACGGCGGCGTTGCCGCAGCCCATGGCCAGCACGAGGACGTCGTTCTTGATGAGCTCCTTCGCGACCTCGACCGTCATGCAGTCCTGGCCGGAGTCGCGCAGCGTCGTGCAGCTGACGAGGCCGGCGACGCCCTTGAGGGTGCCGTTCTTGATCACGTCGAGCAGCGGGTCGAGCGATGCCGCCGAGGGCGCCGAGGATGCTCTCGGTCGAGAAGCCGGCGACGGCGTCGCCGGTGCGCAGCTCGGGGCGCGCCGTTGCCCATCGCCTTGCGCTTCGGGTAGTTGGCGACCGCCATGGCGATGAGCTGCTGCGCCTGGTCGGCGGCCTTGGCGGCGTCGAAGATGACGCCCTCGTCCATGCCGGGGACGCCGACGAGATCGCTCACGGGCACGAGCAGGGTGCCGTGACGGTGACAGGTGTCGGCCAGCGTCGGCACGGTGCAGTTCATGTCGGCGGCGAACACGTCGAGGCCGCCGGTCGCCACGGCGAGCTCCTCGTTCAGCCAGTTGCCGGTGAGGCCGACGAAGACGTCGTCGACCTCGAAGCGCTGGACGAGCTCCTGGCCGGTCTCGATCGAGCCGACGATGCGCAGGCCCTTGGCGCCGGCCGCCTTGGCCTTCGCCTGGGCGGCCTCCGCGTGGGCCGCGTCGATCAGCGCCGCGCCCATCATGGGCTCGTGGCCGTTGACGGCGATGTTGACGTAGTCGCCGTCGATGATGCCGAGGTCGGTCTTGATGGCGTGCGGCGTCGGGGTGCCGAAGAGGGCGTCCTGGACGAACTCGAGCGGCACCTGGACGCCGTAGGCGGTGGCGATGCCGAGGCGCAGGCCCTTGAGGGCGAGCGAGACGTAGTCGCCGTTGACGTTGGTGAGGCAGTTGGCGGTCGCGACCGTGTTCTCCTGCAGGGCGCCGCCGGGGAAGATGCCGAGCTCCTCCCACACCTTCTGGCGCGGCGCCGGGGCGAAGGCCTTCACGAGCGGCGAGGGGTCCTTGTGGTCGCGGGCCAGCTCGGCGATGAGGGCGCGTCGAGAGGCGCTTGGGCAGCGTGTCCTTGGGCTCGACCTCGAGACCGACCGCGCCGGCGAGCGTCTCCAGCTTGCCCCAGTCCTTGATCTCGAAGGTGCCGCCGGGCTTCGCCTCGGCGAGGGTCTTGAACACCTCGTTGGCGTGGTACATGTAGGTCGCGGTGCCCATGGTGTTCTGCAGCAGGAAGTTGCGCATCGCCATGCCGTCGGCGTCGATGCCGCAGACGCCGCGCGGCGCCTTGGCCGTGATGCGGCAGGGGCCCTGCGAGCAGAGCGAGCAGCGGATGCCGCCCTCGCAGAAGCTGCAGCGCTTGCCCTGCGCCTCCATGCGGTCCCAGACCGTCTCTTCGCCGGCGGCGCGGGCTCTCTCGACCATGGTGTTCACTGAGCCGTGATAGCTGTCCATTGGACCTCCGATTCTGGGGCGACCCGTGGTGGGCGCCGTATGGGTGCGGTGCGTCTGCTGGGTCGGCCGGTGCAGGGGCCGGCTCTGGTCGTGTGTGGTCACGGGTGCGGAGTCTACGACCGGGTCAACGGCCGGCGGTCGGACACGACCGCCCGAGCCGAGGCGGCTCCGGCCGGCCGTGCCGTTCTGAACGCGGCGGCTCACCCGTGGATGAGCTGCGGCAGGCACTTGGCGCAGGCCCAGAGGCTCTCGCCCTTGAGGCGGCAGGGGAAGAGGACGCCGTCCATCTCGCTGCGCCCGCAGTTGAAGCAGGTCTGCTGGATCGTCGCCGCGGCGGCCAGCTTCTGGGCCATCTTCTCGGCCGCCGCCTCCTCGTCGAACTCGGGCGCCTCGCGCTTCTCGACGGTGAGGGCGCCCTCGGGGCAGACGGCGAGGCAGAAGCCGGCGCCGTCGCAGAGCTCCTCCTTCATGACCTTGGCCTTGCCGTCGACGATCTCGATGGCGCCCTCGGCGCACGGGGTGACGCACAGGCCGCAGCCGGTGCAGAGCTCCTCGTCGATCTTCACGATGCTGCGCAGGGCCATCTCATGTCCTCTCGTCTCGCCGCCCGGCGGCGCCCGCGGGCGCGACGGCACGGCGGATAAACACTCCGGGTGCAGTGGTTACTCTAGGGAGGGACGGGCCCCGGCGCCATTGACGTGCGTCAACCGGGCGGCGGCACGGGTGATGGGGGCGGCGCGGCACGCGCGCCCCATCGCCGACGGCGCCGCACGGAGCGCCGCCGGCGCCGACTCGGGGCCACGGCTCGCTCACGATAGACTGGCGCGGTGGAGCAGCGCGACGTACGCATCGAGTTCTTGAGCGCCATGGCCGGCGCTCTGAGTCGTTTCGGCCTCGACGCCGACGCGATCGAGCGCGGCCTGACGCACGCCGCCGCGGCCCTCAGCCTGCGCGCCCAGTTCTACGTCACGCCGACCTCGATCATGGCCTCGTTCGGCGTGCCGGGGCGACAGCGGGTGGTGCTGCTGCGCACGTACGAGGCGACCATCGACCTGCAGAGCCTGTCGCTGGTCTCCGGGGTGCTCGACGGGGTCATCGCACGCCGGCTGACGGCGGAGGAGGCCAACGCCGAGCTCAACCTGATCGTCGCCTCGCCACTGCGCTTCCCGTGGTTCATGACCGTCTTCGCGTCGGGGATCGGGGCGGCGGCCTTCGACCTCCTGCTCAGCGGTCACTGGCCCGAGGCCCCCGTGGCGGGCGGGGTCGGCCTCGCCGTCGGTGTCATGATCGTGCTCGGCCGGCGTTACGGCCGGCTCGCCCGCCTCACGGAGCTGCTCGCCGGCCTGCTCGCCGCGGTCCTCGCCCTCGCCGCCGGCCACGTCGTGCCCGAGATCCGCCCCGCCAGCGTCGCGCTCGCCAGCGTCATCCTGCTCCTGCCGGGGCTCGGCATCACCCTCGGCGTGGCCGAGCTCGCGGCGCGCCACCTGACTGCCGGCACGGCGCGCCTCGCCGGAGCGACGATGACCCTGCTCAACCTCAGCATCGGCTCGTTCCTCGGCTTCAAGCTGGTGGCCGAGCTGGACCTCATGCCGGTCACGAGCCCGCCCGGCGACCCGGCGACGCCGTGGATGCTCGTCGTGGCGGCCGGGCTCTCGAGCGTCGCCCTGCTCATCGCCACCAACTCGCGCCCTGCCGACATGTGGCTCGTCGCCATCTCGGTCGTCATCGCCCTCGTCGGCGCGCGCTTCGGGGCTTGGCTCCTCGGCGCGACCCTCGGCGTCGCTCTCGCGAGCCTCGTGCTCGGCCTCTGGAGCAACGCCTACGCCCGCCTCTCCCGGCGACCGCCGGCGCTGGCCTCGCTGCCCGGCCTGGCCGTGCTGGTACCGGGTTCGCTCGGGCAGCGCGGCGTCTCGGCGGCGCTCATGGGGGCGAGCGCCGGCCTCGACCTCCTGGCGGCGGCGCTCGTGATCGCCGCCGGCCTCGTGGTCGGCCTCCTCGTCGCCGACGCGACCCTGGCGCCCTCGGACGGATACGACGACGGCTGAGCACGTGCCGGCCGGGCCGCGGTACGTGCGTTCCCCGGCCGCCTGCGGGTAGAGTCCTCTGCGATGGACTCCTTCTCCGTGCTCATCGGCGGCAAGGCGGGCGACGGCATCACCGAGGCCGGCGGCATGATCGCGCACCTGCTCAACGCGGTCGGCTACCGGCTCTTCCGCCACGTCGAGGCGCCGTCGCTCATCCGCGGTGGCCACAACTACGTCATCGTGCGCGCCCACCGGCAGCGCATCAGCGCGCACCGCGACCACGTCAACGTCCTCATCGCCCTGAACGCGGAGACCATCGAACGCCACGAGTGGCGGCTCAAGCAGCGGCCGATCACCGTCTTCGACTCCGAGGCGATCAAGGCCACGGACCTTCCCGCGAGCCTGCACCCGTTCCGCACCGGCATCCCCGTGAAGACCATCCTCGAGCAGGAGGCCGCGCCGCCGGTGATGCGCAACTCGGCGATCCTCGGCGCCTTCTGCAAGGCGATCTCGATCCCCTGGGAGGTCCTCGAGGACGTCATCACGCGCTACCAGCCGAAGAAGACCGAGCTCAACCTCGAGGTCGCCCGGCGCGGGTACGACCTGGCGACCGAGAAGCTCATGGTCGACCTGCCGGGCGGCGCGCCGCAGCCGATCCTCGGCGGCCTCGAGGCCGTCGCGCTGGGGCTGGTCCGCGGCGGCCTCAAGGCGTACGCCAGCTACCCGATGACGCCGGCGACCGGCCTGCTGCACTTCCTCGCCAAGCAGGCGCCGCGCTTCGAGCTCAAGGTCGTGCAGCCCGAGGGCGAGATCGCCGCGATGCTCATGGCGCTCGGCCACGCGTACGCGGGCGAGCGCGCGGCCGTCGGCACGTCGGGCGGCGGCTTCGCGCTCATGGTGGAGGGGTTGAGCATGTCCGGGCAGGCTGAACTGCCGATCGTGGTCGTGCTCGGCCAGCGTCCGGGGCCGAGCACCGGCCTGCCGACGTACACCTCGCAGACCGAGCTCGAGTTCGCCCTGACCGCCGGACAGGGCGAGTTCCCGCGGGCGATCATCGCTCCGGGCGAGGTCGAGCAGGCCTACGCCTGGAGCACGCTGGCCATGGACCTGGCGTGGAAGTACCAGCTCCCGGTCATCGTCCTCGGCGACCGCACCCTCAACGACAGCTCGCAGAGCTTCGACATGGGCGCCGTGCCCGAGCTGCCGCGACTGCGGCAGCTCGACTGGGACGGCACCCCCATGGACGCCGACGCCGACCTCGCCTACAAGCGCTACCTGATCACGGACGACGGCGTCTCGCCCCTGGCCTTCCCCGGTCGCGCCGGCGCCATCGTCAAAGCCAACAGCTATACCCATGACGAGTACGGCGTGACCACGGAAGACGCCGGGATGACGGTACGGATGCAGGACAAGTGGCTGCGCAAAGGGCAGGCGATGGCCGAGGAGCTCGACGGCTTGCCGCTGGTCAACGTCTACGGCGACCCCGGGGCGACGCGCACCGTCGTCACCTGGGGCTCGCCGGTGGGCGCGCTGCGCGAGATCGGCGAGCTCATCGGGATCCGCGTCGTGCAGCCCGTCCTGTTGTGGCCGTTCCCGACGCGCCAGCTGAAGGCCGCCCTGGCCGGCAGCGGGCGCACGGTCGTGGTCGAGATGAACGCGACCGGGCAGTTCGCCGGCCTCATGCGGCGGTACGGCCTGCGCGTCGACGGCGCCGTGAACCGCTACGACGGGCGGCCGTACGGCGTCGGCGAGCTTCGGGCCGCGGTCGAGGCGGCGCTGAAGTGAGCGCGGAGAAGAAGGGCGCGAAGAAGGACACCGCCGCGACGGCGAAGGGCGGGGCGGCCGCGAAGCGTCCCGCCACGGCGTCGGCGGCCGGCGGCGAAGCGTCCCGCGACGACGTCAAGCCCGCCGTCCCCGCCGTGAAGCTCGGCACGTACGCGAAGAACACCTGGTGCCCGGGCTGCGGCAACTTCGCCGTCCTCAACGCGGTCAAGGCGGTCTTCCAGGACCTCATCGCCGGCGGCACGCGGCGCGAGGACATCGTGGTCGTCGCCGACATCGGCTGCAGCAGCAAGATCATGGACTACATCGGCGTGAACAGCTTCGACTCGCTGCACGGCCGCGCGATCCCGACCGCGGTCGGCGTCAAGCTGGCGAACCCCGAGCTCACCGTGGTCGTGCACGTCGGCGACGGCGGCGCCTACGCGGAGGGCCTCGAGCACCTCGTCTTCGCCGCCCAGCGCAACGCCGACATCACCGTGATCGTCCACGACAACGGCGTCTACGGCCTCACCATCGGGCAGGCCGGGCCGATGACCCCTCCAGGCTACAAGGGTCGCTCCACCCCGTACGGCAGCGAGAGCACGCCGTTCAACCCGCTCGAGCTGCTCCACGTGGCCGGGGCGACCTGGCTCGGTCGCGGCTACACGCACGGCATCCCGCTGCTCAAGAAGCTCTACCGCGAGGCCATCGACCACCGCGGCTTCAGCCTCGTCGACACGCTGCAGGTCTGCGTGACCTTCAGGAACATGTACGACTACTACAACGAGCGCGTGTACGAGCTCGAGGGGCACGACCCGCGCGACGCGACGGCGTCGCTCGAGAAGATCCGTGAGTGGGACTACGCGTCGGACGGGCCGGTCGCGCTCGGCACCTTCCTCGACGCGCGAGCGGCCCGTCTTCGGCGAGGGCTTCGCGCGCTACGCCGGCGACGTCGACGTCGAGTCGGCCGTCGCCGAGGTCTTCGCCGAGCTCACGTGAGCGGCCGCGCGCGGGGCGCGGGCAGAGGCTGAGCGCCCCGCGCGCGCCTCAGCCGCGCGCCCGTCAGGCTGAGCGCCCCGCGCGCCCGTCAGCCGCCCCCTCAGCCGCCCCCTGGCGACCTCGGCCGCCCCCAGGGCTCGGCCCGAGGGTCGCCCGCCCTACTCCTGGGCGATGCGGCGCAGCTTCTCGAAGCTGAGGATCTCGATGAGCTCGTGGTCGCCGCTCAGGCGCAGCACCTCGCCGCGCTTCAGGCGATCGAAGGTGCGGCTCAGGGTCTCGGGGACGGTGCCGAGGCGGGCCGCGAGCTCGCGCTTCGTGGTGGGCAGGCGGACGACGCGCGGTCCGCCATCACGCCCCGTGGCCGCCGGCTCGAGCTGTTCGTCGGCGAGCTCGAGCAGGTAGCGCGCGAGGCGTGCCGGTACGGGCAGCAGGAGCTCCTCGACGCGGCGGTTGAGCAGCACCAGCAGGCGCGCCATCGCGGCCAGCAGGTTGACGGCGATCTCGGGGAACTCGATGCAGACGGCGAGGAAGTCGTCGGTGTCGAAGCGCAGCAGGCGGGTCGGCGCCATCGTCTCGGCGCTCGACGGGTAGGTCTCGTGGAAGAGGACGGACTCGCCGAAGGTCTCGCCCGGGTCGACGTGCCGCAGGGTGGCCGTGCGCCCGTCGCGGAACGCCTTGTACACCTTGATGCGGCCTTCGGTGAGCAGGAAGAAGGCCTCGGCGGCGTCCCCCTGGGCGAAGACCGCGTGCCCCTCCGGCAACTCGCGCGGTCGCGCGATCGCCGCGAGCCGCTCCAGCTGCTCCTCGGGCAGGCTGCCGAAGAGGCGGGCGCGGCGCAGGTCGTCGATCGCGGTCACGGGCACCGCCTGACGACGATGGCCGAGACGCCCTCGACCGGGCACTTCGTCTCGCAGATGCCGCAGCCGATGCACAGGTCGCCGACGACCTTGGGCCGGGCGATGCGCTCGACGAGGCCGTCCTGGGTGAGGCCGTCGCCGAGCGTCCCTTCGCCGGCGTCGCCGAGAGCCCCCCCGCCGGTCTCGCCGAGGTCCTCGGCTCCGGTGCCGCTGAGGCAGCTCCCGTCGCCCTGACCGAGCCCCTGGCCCTGCCCCTGGCCGCCCCCGCCGCCGCGACCCTGCCCGGCGAACCGGATCGCCTTGTCCGGCACCGGGCACATCTCCTGGCAGACGATGCAGGGCGTGTTCTCGGCCCACGGCAGGCAGCGCGTCTGGTCGATGACGGCGACACCGATCACCCGGCGGCGCTTCTCCGCGAGCGGAAGCAGCGGGATCGCCCCCGAGGGGCAGACCTGGCCGCAGGCGGCGCAGCCGTAGTCGCAGTAGCCGATGCGCGGCACGAGGACGGGGGTCCAGAAGCCCTCGATGCCGGCCTGCCCGAGGGTGGGCTGAAGCCCCGAGGTCGGGCAGGCCTTCATGCACTCGCTGCAGCGCAGGCAGCGCGAGAGGAAGGCGGCCTCGTCCTGGGCGCCCGGCGGGCGGAGCAGGCGCGGGTCGGCCTCGGCCGGGCGCACGCCGAAGGCGAGCAGGGCGCCGGCGGCGAGGCCGCCGGCGCCCGCCGCGAGCAGCGTGCGCCGCCCCGGGTCGTACGCGCGCCACGGTCCGGCCGGCACGTCCCTGCCGATGCCGATCACTCCGGCGCTCGGGCAGGCCACGAGGCAGTCGAGGCACATCGTGCACTCCGAGCTCGTCACGCGCGCCCCGCCCTCGTCGGGCAGGTCGATGGCGCCGAGCCGGCACGAGTCGGCGCACGGGCCGCAGCGCGAGCAGCCGGCGCCGACCAGCGGCCGAAGGACCTGCACCTTGGCGATGAGCCCGAGCAGAGCGCCGAGGGGGCAGAGGTAGCGGCACCAGAAACGGTCGGCGAGCATGTTCAGCGCGACGACGGCGAGGAAGACGAGCAGGATGACGAGCGACTGCTGGAAGCGCGGGGGCGTGACCGGCAGCACGCTGCCGCGGAACGTCGTGTCGACCCAGTCGACCACCGGGTCCAGCGCCGGCCACTGCAGGGCGAGTCGTTGCGCCTCGGTGACGAGGTAGTCGAAGGCCGGCAGGAGCGAGACCGTCGCCGTGCGCGTGAGGATCGTGATCGGGTCGAGCACGAGCAGTGTCAGCACGCCGAACAGCGCCATGCCGGCGATGGCCACGAGCAGCACGTACTTCGTGACGCGGAGGCGGGGCGGGACGCGCGTCTCGAGGCGCCTCGCCGTGCCGAAGCGGAACCAGCCGAGGAGCGTGCCCAGGGGGCAGATCCACCCGCACCACACGCGGCCGACGACGACCGTCACGGCGACCGTCACCAGGGCCCAGGCGAGTCGCTCGAGCCACTCGCGCGCGGCGACCATGGTGGCGAGCGCGGTGAGCGGGTCGAAGCGGAAGAAGACGTCGGTCCACGGCAGCGGGTCGCGGCGCTGCAGCCCGGTGAAGAGCAGGACGACGAACAGGGCGAGGGCGGCGACCTGGACGGCGCGGCGCAGCAGGCGGAGCCTCCGCCACGTCGTGTCGCTGCGCCTCCAGCCTTCGCCCATCGCCTCGCTCCGTCTCGGCCGTCGCCGCATCACGCCGTCGCGCGGGCGATGGCGGCGCCTCGGTGAGCCTCATGGTAGTGGCAGGCCGCGGCCCGTGCACCCCCGGGTGAGTGGCGGCCCGGCATCCCGGCCGGCGGCCGCCCGGCGCCCGGCCGGCGGCCGACCGTCGAGCCGGCGGTAGAACGGCGAAGGGCGGGCGGCCCTCGGGCCGCCCGCCCTTCGCCTCACGGCGTGTCGCCGCTGTCAGCCCAGCAGAGCGCGGAGTTCTTCGGCGCGCTCGCGGTCCTGCTTCGCCGCCTTCTTGAAGGCGCGCACGCTCGCCGCGAGGATCTGCTCGCACTCGCGCACGAAGTCCTCGTGGAAGCGGGCCGTGTCGTCCAGGGCCTTGATGAGCTGCTCGACCACCTCCGGCCAGGTCGTGGCCGGGTCGGTGTCGAGCGCGCCCATGTACTGCGTCCCGTCGAGCGTGTGGATCGGCTCGAGGATCATCTCGTTGACCTCTTGCCGTATGGTCGTGAGCTTCTGGACGCGGTCGTCGTGCGTGCAGATGACTTCGTCCAGCTTCTCGTGCCACTCGGGCGTGGGCGCCAGGACCTGTGCGGCGGCGGCGAGGTCGGCGCACGCCTGCTCCGCCTCGAGGGCGAAGCCGAACGCCGAACCGTAGGCGTTGATCTCAGGGAACCGGTGGGCCACCTCGTCTCCTTTGCTCAGGTGCGTACCACGTTGTACCCGTCGTCCCGTCGCTCACTACCAGCGCAGGATCAGGACCTTGGAGTCGGTGAAGAACTGCACCGAGTCGGTACCCTGTCCGTGCATCGTGCCGAAGAACGAGTCCTTCGCGCCGGCGAACGGGAAGTAGGCCATCGGCGCCGGGATGCCGAGGTTGATGCCGATGTTGCCCGCCGCCAGCTTGTACCAGAAGGTACGCGCCGCGCGGCCGCTCTGCGTGTAGAGGCTGGCCGAGTTGGCGAACGGCGAGGCGTTGGTGACCTTGATCGCCTCTTCGAGGTCGTTGACGCGGATGATCGACGCCACCGGCCCGAAGATCTCCTCCTGGCAGTGGGTCATGTCGGGGGTGCACTCGTCGAGGATGGTCGGCCCGATCCAGTAGCCCTTCTCGTAGCCGGGCACCTTGATGTCGCGCCCGTCGAGGATCATCTTGGCGCCCTGCTTGAGAGCGAGGTCGATGTAGCCGTGGATGCGGTCGAGGCTCTTCTCGCTGATGACGGGCCCCATCTGCACGCTCTCGTCGAGGCCCGGGCCGACCTTCAGCTTGCTGGCGGCGGCGAGGAATTTGGCCTTGAGCTCCTCGTACACGTCGCCGACGGCGAGGAGGTTGGCTCCCGCGAGGCAACGCTGACCGCCGTTGCCGAAGAACGAGGCCATCATGTTGGGCAGAGCGCGGTCGATCTCGGCATCGGGCATGACGGTGAGGAAGTTCTTGGCGCCGGCCTGCGCGATGCAGCGCTTGCCGGTCTCGCCGCAGCGCTTGTAGATGTGCTTGCCCACGGGGGTGGAGCCGACGAAGGTCACGCCCTTGACCACGGGGCTGTCGAGCATGGCGTCGACCGCCTCCTTGTCGCCGTTCACGAGGTTGAAGACCCCCGGCGGCAGGTCGGCGTCCTCGAGGACCTCGAAGGTGCGCTGCAGGGTGATCGGCGTCTGCTCGCTGGGCTTGAGGATGAAGGTGTTGCCGGTGGCCAGCGCGTAGGGCCAGAACCAGTAGGGCACCATGCCCGGGAAGTTGAACGGAGCCACGTGCCCGAACACGCCCAGGGGCTGGCGGACGACCATCTCGTCGATGTTCTTGGCCGCGCCGTCCTCGAGGTTGTAGCCCATCATCATGCTGGGGATGCCCGCGGCGGTCTCGATGTTCTCGATCGCCCGCCGGGTCTCACCGCGCGCCTCGTCGATGCACTTGCCGTGCTCCTGCGTGGCGACCCGCGAGATGTCCTCGAAGTGCTTCTCGAGGAGCTCCTTGATCTTGAACATGTAGCGGGCGCGGACGATCGGCGGGGTGGAGCGCCACTCCCACCAGGCCTCGTCGGCGGCCTTGATGGCGGCGTCCATCTCGCCCTTGGTCGAGAGCGGCGCCTGGCCGATGACCTCGCCGGTGGCGGGGTTGGTGATGTCGAGGAGGCGGTCGGTCTTCGACTCGACCCACTCGCCGTCGACGTAGTTCTTGAGGACGCCGTACTGCTCTTTGTACGGCTTCAGCGGATTGTACTCAGCCATGATGTGTCCCCCCCGCAGGGGGTTCCTCCTTCGTGCGGTCGTGATGGGGCGGCGTCTCGCCTCGTGCGCCGCCGCCCAGCAGGCACATAGTAGTGCTTGGATCTGCGTGTCTCATGACCTGTCCGCGCGTCGCGCACCGTCGCCCGACGCCGGACGGTGTGCTTACCACCTCCCACAGGAGATCGACTCGAGGGAGCCGGCTCGTGCTCGTGGCTCCGCCCACACCGCGGCACGGCGCCCCGGGCGGAGCGCCGTGGACCGCTAGTCTACGGGGCCCGGCCGGGGCGCGCAAAGTCGGCTGTAGTCCGAGGAGAGCTGCCGCATGAGGCGCAGGAACCGGGCCTGGATGGTCACGCCCAGGGCCCCGCCGGCTCGTCGGCGAGCAGGAGCTTGGGTCGCACGGGAGGGCCCTAGCGGTAGTTGACGAACTGCAGAGGCTGGCCGAAGTCCTCGTCCCTGAGGAGCGACATCACGGCCTGCAGGTCATCCTTGCTCTTGGCGTACACGCGCAGACTGTCGCCCTGGATGACCACCTTCACCCGCTTGAACTCCTTGCGGATGAGCTTGTTCATCGCCTTGGCCTTCTCCTCGGGGATGCCGGCGGCGAGCGCGACCGTCTGGCGGACGGTGCCGCCGAGCGCGCTCTCGACCTTCTCGTACTGCAGCGCCTTGAGCGGCACCTTGCGCCGCACGAGCTTCGCCTCGAGCACGTCGATCACCGACTTCAGCTTGCCCTCGTCATCGCTCACGAGCACGAGGCTGTGCTCCTCGAGGGTGACCCTGCTGACCGACCCCTTGAAGTCGAAGCGCGAGGCGAGCTCCTTCTGCGTCATCTGCACGGCGTTGCGGACCTCGTTCATGTCGACCTGACTGACCACGTCGAAGGACGATTCAGCGGCCATGGGTGCCTCCCTCGTTGGGCGTAGGGTCGTCGCTCACGTGACCGCGTGCGCGCCGGCGTCGACGTGCACGACCTCGCCGGTGATCGCCCGGGCGAGGTCGCTGAGCAGGAAGACGGCGGCGTCGGCGACCTCGTCGGCGGTCACGTTGCGGCGCAGCGGCGTGTGGCTCTCGAGCAGGTCGAGCATGCCGCTGAAGTCTTTGATGGTGCGCGCGGCGACGGTGGCGATCGGGCCGGCCGAGACGGCGTTCACACGGACGCCGGCCGGCCCCAGGTCGGCGGCGAGGTAGCGCACCGAGCTCTCGAGGCTCGCCTTCGCCGGGCCCATCACGTTGTAGTTGGGGATCACGCGCCACGAGCCGGCGTAGGTCATGGTGACGATCGCGCCGCCGGTGGTCATGAGGCGGCGCGCCTCGCGGGCGACGGCGATCAGCGAGTACGAGCTGATGTCGTTGGCTTGGGCGAAGCCCGTCCGCGTCGTGTCCACGAAGCTGCCCTGCAGGTCCTCGGCCGGCGCCCAGGCGATGCTGTGGACGATGCCGTCGAGGACGGGCATGGTCTCGGCGAGACGGTCGACGGCGCGCCGCACGGCGTCGTCGTCGGCCACGTCGCACTCGATCATCGGCGCGCCGCCGAGCTCGGCGGCCAGGCGCGCGACGCGACCCTTGAGGCGCTCGGCCTGGTAGGTGAGGGCGACGCGCCCTCCCTCGCGGTGGATCGCCTCGGCGATCGACCAGGCGATGGAGCGCTGGTTGGCCGCGCCCATGACGAGGATGTTCTTGTCGTGCAGCAGACCGCTCATGCGCCCCCGTCCGTCCGACCCCCGCGGGAGTCCCCTCGCGAACGGGAGGAGTCTACCAGCAGCCCGACACGGGGGCAGGGACGTCGCGGACGGGCCGGCGGGCCGCTCAGCGGCCCGCCGGCCCGTCCGCGCGGTTCAGAGCGAGAAGGCGTGGAGGCCGGCCGGGATCGCGACTGCGGACTTCCCGGAGAAGAGCAGGCTGAACCCGGAGAGGCTGCGGTCTCGGGAGGAGTACAGGGTCACGGCGACGGGGACGCGCTCCGGCACCTGCGCGCCGGCGGGTCGGGACATCGTCGCCGTCGAGAAGTCACCCACGAGAACGATCACGTACGTCGTCATCGTCGGGTCGGGCCACTCGTTCTCCAGCAGCGCCTCCAGGCTGCCCACCGGCACGAGACCCCAGTAGGCGGCGTCCGGGTGCGAGTCGTCCAGCATCCGCGACAAGCGGCGAGCCTCGTCGAGCACCCAAGCGGGGACGGCGGGGTCGGACGAGGCCGGACTCTCGCTCACCGCGATCTGTGTGGCCGCGGGGCTCGCGCTCGTCTGGAGCCCAGCGGCCGCACTCGCGGCGCCCGTCTCGCGCCCGTCCGGCCACCCCAGAACGGCGCCCAGGATCGCCAGACCGGCGACCCCGAACACGAGGATGGTGGTCACACGTTTGTCCATCGGCGCCTCCTTAGACGACCGGGCCCCTCGGCGGGCCCTGGTCGGGAGACGCGAGCGGGCCGCGGACGGTTCATCGCAGCCTGGCGGAGGTCAGGGCAGGAACTCGTCGAGATCGACGTCGGGCGGGAGCGGGATGGCCACGGCGTTGACGCCCTGCGCGTCGATCGTGAGGAAGGCGGTCGACGTGATCCTCTGCAGGGCCTCGGCGTCGGGAGCGGTCGGGGCCGGCACCGGCGTGTCGCCCTCCGCGCCGAGCGCGCCGGCGCCGAGCAGGACGAGTGTGAGAGTCTCGGCCGGGACCGGCTGGTCGACGACCTCGAGGTAGACGTCGCCGGTGACCGTGCCCTTGACCTGGCGGACCACCGTGAAGCGCTGCCGGCCGTCGGTGACCTCGCCGGCCCGGGCGACGAAGGCGGTCTCGTAGAGCTCGAGGTCGGCGGCCACCTCCTTGGCGCCGTACGCGGACTTGGAGGCATCGCGCCCGACGACGGGTGCGTCGGCGGACTCGGCGGCGGTGCCGGCCTCGTCGCTCGCCCTCTGGGTGCCGACCGGGCCGTCGCGCAGGGCGAAGGCGCCGACGACGGCGACGGCGAGGATCGCGCCGAGGGCCGGCACGAGGACGCGCCAGCGGCGGCGCGCGGGGCGAGCGTTCGGGCGGCGGCGCGAAGAACGGGCGCAGCCCGTCCCAGCGCGCCGCCGCCGGGTCGGCGTAGGTCTCGTCGGGCGCCGGGACGAGGCGCTCGAGGCCGGCACCCGACGTCGTCGAGGCCGGCCTGCAGCGCCTCCAGCCGGTGCCGCAGCTCCTCGTCCTCGGCGAGCGCGGCCTCGAGCTCGGCGTCGTCCTCGAGCCCGAGGGCGTACGCGAGCAGACGATCGTCGTCGAACCGCACGCCGGCACCGGGTGTGTCGGCAGGCGTCCCGCGATCGGGAAGCTCGTGCATGCCGCTCTCGCCCTGACCGTCGGGCCGGGTGTCGTCGGGCACGTTCGCTTCCGTGTTCTTGTCCGGTGTGTCAGTCATGGACGAACCCGTGAGTCTCGAGCGCCTCGCGCAGCCGCTTCACGGCGGTGTGCAGGCGCGACTTGACCGTGCCCAGCGGCACGTCCTGGGCGGCGGCGATCTCCTCCAGCGGGAGGTCGGCGAAGTAGCGCAGGGCGACGGCCTCGCGCAGCTCGGGGGCGAGGTCGCCGAGCGCGGCCCGCAGGGCCGGGTCGGCGGCGACCCGCGGCGCCTCGTCGTGCGGCCGCGCCGGCGCGACCTGCTCGAGCCGCTGGGCGAGCCCTTGCCGGGTGCGCCGCCGGCGGCCGAGGTCGCGCCCCGTGTTGAGGATGAGCCGGTAGAACCAGCCGAGGAACACCTCCTCGGCCGGGAGCTGTGCCCTGAACACCTTGATGAAGACCTCCTGCACGGCGTCGTCCACCTCGTCGCAGTATCCCTGGAGGAAGAGGATGCGGTGCACCTGGGCCGCGTACCGGCGAAAGAAGGCGGCGCGCGCCTCGGGCTGCGCCCGGCGGAGCCGGTCGACCAGGCCGGGGGGCAGCTCGTCGATCCTCGACCTCCTCAGGGGGAGACGCGCCTCGTACGGCGGCGGTTCGCCGCCGCCGGCGTCAGTATAGCCGGGCGGTCGGGCGAGGTCGCGGACGCCGCGGCGGCCGACGCGCATCGGCCGTGGTGCGCGGCGGGACGTCGGCGTGCCGACCGACGGCGTCTCGGGCGCTCAGGCTGGGTCGCCGCCGGCGTCGAAGCCGAGCCGGCGCACCTCCTCGACGAGCGCGACGCCGGAGTGCTCGCGCACGCGCCGCTTGACCTCGTCGGAGAGGGCGAGCACGTCGGTGGCCTTCGCGCCGGGCAGGGCGACGAGGAAGTTGGCGTGTTTCGTGCTCACCTGCGCGCGGCCGACGGTGAACCCCTTGAGCCCGGCCTCTTCGATGAGCTTCGCCGCCGGCAGCTCTCGCGAGGGATTCGTGAAGTAGCTGCCGCAGGACCCGTACTCGAGCGGGTGCTTGGTGCGGCGCAGCTCGGCGTCGCGGGCGATCTCTGCGAGCAGCGCCCGGCGCTCGCCGCCCTCGAGGGCGAAGCTCGCCTCCAGCACGACGACGTCGCGACGCCGCTTGAGGATGCTGGTGCGGTAGCCGAAGTCGAGTTCCTCGGGGCCGGCGTCGCGGACCCGCCCGTCGTCGAGCAGGCGGGTGGTGACGAGCACGTCGCCGACCGCGCGCCCGTACGCCCCCGCGTTGCCGACCACGGCGCCGCCGATCGAGCCGGGGATGTTGCCCGCATACTCGAGGCCGGCCAGGCCGCCTTCGGCGAGGCCGGCCACGACGGCGGGCAGCTCCGCCCCGGCGCCCACGGCCAGGACCTCGCCGTCGAGCCGCTGCGTCTCGTTGCGGGCGAGGACGACGAGCCCGGGCAGGCCCTCGTCGGCGACCAGGACGTTGGTCAGCCGGCCGAGCACGGTCAGGGGTACGGCGAGGTCGCGGGCGACGGCGACGGCGTGCACGAGCGCGTCGGTCGTCGTCGCCCGGTAGAGGAACTCGGCGGGCCCACCGACGCCGTAGGTGCAGAGCGGCGCGAGCGGGACGGCCTCTTCGAGGCCGGGGAGCTCGCGCCCCAGAGTCTCCCTGAGCTCGCTCACGAGGCCATCATACCTGCGGGAGAGGGTATGCTTCGCAGGTCACGGACGGGAGCGGCTCATGAGCGACGAGCGAACACGCAGACGGAACGCGGGAGCGCCGGGCTTCGAGACGCTCGCCCTGCACGCCGGGCACAAGCCAGACGCGGCGACCGGCGCGCGCGCCGTGCCGATCTACCAGTCGACCTCGTTCGTCTTCGACGACGCCGAGCACGCGGCGCGGCTCTTCGCCCTCGAGGCCGAGGGCCACATCTACTCCCGCATCTCGAACCCGACCGTCGCCGTGCTCGAGGAGCGCGTCGCGGCGCTCGAGGGCGGCGTCGCCGCGGTCGCCTTCTCGTCGGGGCAGGCGGCGCTCACCGCCGCCGTGCTGAACCTGGCCGGCGCCGGCGACCACTTCGTCTCCGCCGCCGCCCTCTACGGCGGCACCCACACGCTCTTCCGCCACACCCTGGGCCGCCTCGGCATCGAGGTCACGTTCGTCGACGGGACCGACCCCGAGGCGTTCGCCGCGGCCCTCCGGCCCGACACCAAGCTGCTCTACGCCGAGACGGTCGCGAACCCCAAGCTCGACACGCTGGACATCGCCGCCGTCGCCCGGGTCGCGCACGACGCCGGCCTGCCGCTGGTCGTCGACAACACGATGCCCTCGCCGTACCTCGTGCGGCCGCTCGAGCACGGCGCCGACGTCGCCTTCCACTCGCTGACCAAGTTCCTCGGCGGCCACGGCACGTCGATCGGCGGCATCCTCGTCGACGGCGGCCGCTTCGACTGGGCGGCGAGCGGCCGCTTCCCCGGGTTCACCGAGCCCGACGACTCCTACCACGGACTCGTGCACGTCGAGGCCTTCGGCGCGGCAGCCTTCGCCGGCAAGGTCCGCACGCAACTTCTGCGCGACATGGGCGGGAGCCTGTCGCCGTTCAACGCGTTTCTCATCCTGCTCGGCGTCGAGACGCTCCCGCTGCGCATGCAGCGTCACAGCGAGAACGCGCTCGCCGTGGCGCGGGCGCTCGAGGCCGACCCGCGCGTCCGCCGCGTCCTCTACCCCGGCCTCGCCTCGCACCCGACACACGAGACCGCGCGGCGTTACCACCACCGCGGCCTCTACGGGGCGATGCTCGGCGTCGAGCTCGAGGGCGGGCGCGACGCCGGCCGCTGCTTCGTCGAGGCGCCCGGCCTCTTCTCGCACCTCGCCAACATCGGCGACGCCAAGTCGCTCGCCATCCACCCGGCCTCGACCACGCACTCGCAGCTCAGCGCGACGGAGCTCGAGGCGGCCGGCGTGAGCGAGGAGTTCGTGCGCCTCTCGGTCGGTCTCGAGACGCTCGACGACATCCTCGCCGACCTCGACGCGCGGCTGTCCTCGTGCGCCGCCCTGGGGGGAGCGGGCGCGTGACCGCCGCCGAGGGCAGCCGCAAGGTCATCGGCGACGTCCCGGGCGGGGCCGACCTCGACGCGGGCTCGGCCGGTATCGTCCGCACGAAGCACGTCACCTTCGACGAGCCCGGCCGGGCGCTCGAGCTCGAGGGCGGCGGCACGCTCTGGCCGCTGACCATCGCCTACGAGACCTACGGCACGCTGAGCGAGGCGCGCGACAACGCCATCCTCGTCTGCCATGCCCTGTCGGGCGACGCGCACGTGGCCGGGCGGCACAGCGCCAACGACCGCAAGGTCGGCTGGTGGGACATGATGATCGGCCCGGGCAAGGGGCTCGACACCGACCGCTACTTCGTCATCTCGGCCAACGTCATCGGCGGCTGTGGCGGGTCGACGGGGCCGTCCTCCGTCGACCCGGCGACGGGCAAGCCCTACGGCACCCACTTCCCGATCATCACCATCGCCGACATGGTCGACGCCCAGGTCATGCTGGTGGACCACCTCGGCATCCCCAAGCTGCTGGCGGTCGTCGGCGGTTCGATGGGCGGCATGCAGGTGCTGCAGTGGGCGGTCGCGCACCCCGACCGTCTCCACCTGGCGCTCCCGCTGGCGACGGCGGCCCGCCAGCCCACGCAGGCGATCGCCTTCAACGAGGTGGGCCGGCAGGCGATCATGGCCGACCCCGACTGGCGCGACGGCGGCTACTACGGCGGCAAGCCGCCGGCCAAGGGGCTCGCCGTCGCGCGCATGGTCGGCCACATCACCTACCTCTCCGACGAGGCGATGAACGAGAAGTTCGGCCGCCGCCTGCGCGATATCCGCGACTACTCGTTCGACCTTCTCGGCCGACTTCGAGGTCGAGAGCTACCTGCGCCACCAGGGGCTCTCGTTCACCGGGCGCTTCGACGCCAACAGCTACCTCTACATCACGCGCGCGCTCGACTACTTCGACCTCACGCGCGACGGCCGCAGCCTCGTCGAGGCCTTCCGCGACGTGACCGCGCGCTTCCTCGTCATGGCCTTCTCCAGCGACTGGCTGCACCCGCCCTACCAGCTCAAGGAGATCGTCGGGGCGCTGCGCGCGACCTACAAGCACGTGAGCTACTACGAGGTCACTTCGCACTACGGGCACGACGCGTTCCTGCTCGAGCGCGAGAAGATGGAGGGCATCATCGGCACCTTCCTCGCCAGCGGGGCGCGCAGCTTCACCCCGCCCGGCGGGTGACGGCGCGCTGGAGACGCCGGTGACGCCGTCGGCGCGCGCCGGGCGACGCGGTCCGATCGGCCCCGCCGGCCCGCCGGCGACCCTGGGGGTCGCTCTGCTCGCCGCCGCCCTGCTCGCCGTGAGCCTGCTCGGTGGACTCGCCGCCGCGCTCGCTGCGAGCCCTTCGCCGTCGCCCTCCACCAAGGTCGTCCTTCAGGTCGGCTGGGCGGAGGAGCCCGACACGCTCAGCCCGTACCTCAGCGCGGCGCGCTCGAGCCGCTCCGTCTGGGACCTCGTCTACGACACCCTCGTCGACTACGACGCGGCGACCCTGGAGGCGGCGCCGGGCCTGGCCACGAGCTGGGACCACTCGGCCGACGGGCTGGTCTGGACGTTCACGCTGCGCGACGGTGTGCGCTGGCAGGACGGGCGTCCCCTGACGGCGCGCGACGTGGCGTGGACCTACACCTTCGCTCTCGAGCACGACGTCCCGCTGTGGCGGGAGGCGCTCGACGGCGTCAGGGGGGTCGAGGCCGTGGACGAGCGGACGGTGCGCATCCGCTGCGGCCGGCCCAAGGCCGACCTGCTCGACCTGCGCTTGCCGGTGCTGCCGCGCACGTCTGGGGCGATGTCTCCGCGGCGGAGGTCCTCGAGGGGTTCGGCGGGGCGCCGCCGCTCGTCGGGAGCGGCGCCTTCCGCGCCGTGGACTGGCGGCCGGGCCAGTCGCTGCGGCTGGACGCGAGCGACACGTACTGGGGAGGGCGGCCGGTCATCGACGCGGTCGTCGTGCGCTTCTACGGCGACGGCGAGGCGATGGCGGACGACCTCGAGGCCGGCCGTCTCGACGGCGCCTGGGGCGTGCCGAGTGAGCGGTTCGACGACCTCGACGACGGCGGCCGCGTCACGGCCGCCGCCGTGACCGCCGAGGTCGAGACCCTGACCTTCAACTGCGCCGAGGAGGGCGGTCACCCGGCGCTGCGCGACGCCGCCGTGCGCCACGCCCTGGCCTGGGCGGTCGACCGCGAGCGGCTGGCGGAGGTCGCGTACGGGCCGGCGGGGGAGCCGGCGGGGAGCCTCGTCCCCGCCGGCCTCGCCGCCGGCCCCATCGACTACCACCGCGAGCCGCTTGGCGAGGCGGCGGCCTACGATCCCCAGCTTGCGGGCGCCGAGCTCGACGCCGCGGGTTACCCCGACGGGGACGGGGACGGCCGGCGGGAGGACGCCTCCGGTCGTCCCCTCGAGCTGCGGCTCCTCGTGCGCGCCGCCTCGCCCGAGAGCGCCTCTGCGCGCCGGTATCGTCGCCGAGTGGTTCGCGGCGGTGGGCGTCGCCGTCGAGGTCGAGGAGGTCGACGACGCGACCCTCGCGGCGCGCGTCTGGCGGACGGTCGACGGCGAGTCGCGCCCCGACTTCGACCTCCTGCTGTGGGGCTGGCGCGGCGACGTGGACCCGGGCTTCATCCTCTCGACGCTGACGACGTCCTCGATCGGCACCTGGAACCAGGCGGGCTGGTCCTCGACGGCTTACGACGCGCTCTTCCGGGAGCAGGCGCGGACCCTCGACGCCGTCGCGCGCCGCGACCTCGTCTGGCGCCTGCAGGACATGGTCGCCGCCGAGGCCCCGGTGGTCCCCCTGGTCTACACGCGCGTCCTCGAGGCGTACGATACGAGGCACTGGAGCGGGTGGACGCCGTCACCCGGCGAGGGCGGCGGCGTCGTCTGCGGCTACCAGATCGACTCGTACCTGCGGCTGCGGCCGCAGGACCCGGGCGGCGTCTGGGGGCTCCCGCTCTGGGCCGCGGCCGCCCTGGCGGCCGCGGCCCTCGGACTGGCGCTCACGCTCGCCGTCGTCCTGTGGCGACGGGCGCGACGCTGAGGCGACGGGAGGCGGACGTGGCGCGGCTCGACTACGAACTCATCGAGAGCCTCGTGCCCGAGGGCGCGGCGGTGCTCGACCTGGGCTGCGGCGACGGGCAGCTCCTCGAGGAGCTGATCGGCAAACGGCACGCCCGCGGCAGCGGCGTCGACGTCTCGCAGGCAGCGGTCGAGGCCTGCGTCGCCCGCGGCCTGCCCGTCGTGCACGGCGACCTCGACGCGGGCCTCGCCGACTTCGCCGACGACTCGCTCGACGTCGTCATCCTGAGCCTGAGTCTCCAGCAGCTGCGCCGGCCGCGCATGGTCGTGCGCGAGATGGCGCGCGTCGGCCGGCTCGCCATCGTGAGCTTCCCCAACTTCGCCCACTGGTCCCTGCGCGCCCAGCTCGCCTTCCGCGGGCGGATGCCGGTCTCGAAGGACCTCCCGTTCCAGTGGTGGGACACGCCGAACATCCACCTCTGCACGATCCGCGACTTCCGCGCCCTGTGCCGGGAGGAGGGGCTCTGCATCGAGCGCGAGATCGCCCTGCGCGCGCTCGACCGCGCGCCCGCCCGGCTGCGGCGGCCCAACCTCACGGCGCGCATCGCCATCTTCTCCGTGCGGCGCTGCTAGCCGCCCCGCCGTGACGCGTCACCGCCACCGCGCTCGCCCGGCGTCTCCGACCCGACCCTCGACGGGCATCCGAGGCGTGGGGTAGGCTGGCGCCGAGGCGTCGCCGCCTCGGCGCCGCTGGAGCTCGGCATGCAGGAGGGAGTCATGGTCGAGAACATCCACTGGCTGGGGCACGACAGCTTCCGTGTCGAGGGCACGCACACCGTGTACTTCGACCCGCGGAAGCTGGCCGACGACGCCCCGCCCGCCGACATCGTCCTCGTCACCCACGACCACCACGACCACTTCGACATGGACGACATCCGCAAGATCGCCGGCCCGGACACGGTGGTGGTCGGGCCCCGGGCCGTGACCGACCAGGTGAGCGGTTTCGAGACCGTCACGGTGGCTCCGGGCGACACCGTGGAGGTGAAGGGCGTGAAGGTCACCGCCATGCCGGCGTACAACCTCACGAAGTTCCGCTCCCCCGGGGAGCTCTACCACCCGAAGGAGGCGGGGTACGTCGGCTTCATCCTCGACATGGACGGTCGCACGGTCTACCACGCCGGCGACACCGACGAGATCCCCGAGATGCGCGGCCTCGAGGTCGACGTCGCCCTGCTGCCGGTGAGCGGCACCTACGTCATGAGCGGGGGAGAGGCGGCCGAGGCCTGCACGATCATCAAGGCCGAGGTGGCGATCCCGATGCACTACGGCGACGAGATCGGCACGCCGGACGACGGTCAGCGCATGCGGCGTCTGTGCAAGATCCCGGTGGAGGTCCTCGAGAAGGAGGATCGGTGACGGACGAGGCGGCAGGCGCGGTGCGCAAGGTGGTGCGCATCGCGCCCGAACGAGCAGCTCAGCGAGCAGCTCAGCGTGGCGCGGCTCAGCGCCGCCCTCGGCATGGAGAACCTGCGGGCCAACGTCTACTCGCTCGCCGAGGGCGCGATGTCGCAGCACATGCACCGCACACAGGAGGAGCTCTACGTCGTGCTCGACGGCACGGCGATGATCGACGTCGACGGTGCCCAGCACCGGGTCGGGCCGCGCCAGGCGATCGCCGTGCCGGCGAGGGCGTGGCGCAAGGTGACGAACGCCGGTCTCGGCCCGCTCACCTTCCTCTGCATCGCGGCGCCGCCGGCAGACGACGACGCCGAGATCGCCCCGAGCGAGGACCCCGAGGAGGTACGTCGTCTCTGGGGTCTGCGCGGGTGAGGCGGCCGCGCAGGCGGAGCGACGGGCCGGCGGCCTGAGCGGCGCGCGTCGTCGGCGCGTCGGGCCGGCGGCTCCATAGGGCCGGGCCAACGGAGCGAGGAGCGAGCATGCTGAAGGAGGGTGACGGGGCGCCTGCCGTGACCGGCACGTCGTACGACGGGCGCACCTTCGACCTTGGCGCGCCGGGCGTGCGCACCGTCCTGTTCTTCTACCCCAAGGCCGGGACCGGGGGCTGAACGACCGAAGCCGTTGAGTTCAACGGCCTGATGGACGAGTTCGAGGCCCTCGGCGTGCAGGTCGTCGGCGCCAGTGTCGACAAGCCCGAGGCGAACGAGCGCTGGGCGCGCAAGCACGGCCTGCGCATGCCGCTGATCAGCGACCCGGGTGAGCACACCGTCGCGGCCGCGTTCGGCGTGGCGCGCCCGATGGTCGGGGTCGCCAAGCGCACGACCTGGCTGATCGACCCCGACGGCACGTTGCGCAAGATCTACCCGAAGGTGACGCCCAAGGGACACGCGGCCGACGTGCTCGCCGCGGCGAAGGAGATCTGGGGGTAGAGGACGGCGAGGCCGGCGGCGCGGTGCGCCGCCGGCCTCGCTCAGCCTGCGCCGGGGAAGAGCGTCGACCCGTCGTCGGGCGCGCCGCTCGCGTCGGCGTCGCCCGAGCTCGCGGCCGGCCCGTCGCCGAGATAGACGAAGGCATCGAGCATGCGGCTGAAGGCCGACCATCGCTCCCCGGCACCGGCCGCCCGCTCGGCGTCGTCGGCGGCCGCGACGCGCGCCGTCATGTCGTCGCAGTAGTGGACGACGACGGCCTCGCGCGTCATGGGGACGACCGGGCTGCCCTTCTCCTTCTCGCCGTGGTGGGCGACGATGATGTGACGCAGGCGAGAGGAGAGCTCGTCGGGGAACCCGTCGACCTCACCGATCAGCCCCCGCACCATCTCGTGCCCGAGGACGATCTCGCCGTGCAGACGCCCCACGTCGGTGAACCCGGGGGCGAGGGGGTCGCTCGAGTAGCTCACGATCTTGCCGATGTCGTGCAGCAACCCGCCGGCCAGGACGAGGTCGCGGTCGACGGTCGGCAGGCGCTCGGCCACGCCGGCCGCCACCTCCGCGACGACCACCGAGTGCTCGAAGAGACCGTGGCGGTAGGCGTGGTGGTTGCGCACCGCGGCCGGGGCGATCGCGAAGGTGGCGCCGGGCTCGCGGCTCTCGTCGAGGGCGCGCTCGAGAAGGGTGCGGACGTGCGGCTCGACCACGCTGGCGACGAGCGCCGCGAGCCGTGTACGGAGCTCGTCGAGGCCGACCGGCGAGACGGGTATGAGCGCGGCGTCGTCGTACTCGCCTTCGTCCAGAGTGCGCAGCCGGTCGATGACGAGCTGCGCCCCCCACTTGGCATCGACCTTGTAGCGGCCGCGGACCTTGACCACGCGGCCCGGGGCGAGCGTCGCCAGGACCTCGTCGGAGGGGTCGAAGTGCACTCCCTTGACCTGCCCGGTGGCGTCGAGGAGGGTGAGATTGACCATGGTGCCGCCGTTCTTGGTCGTGCGGACCTCGCGCTCGGGGCAGATGAAGTAGCTCGTCACCGTCTGACCGTCGACGAGGTCGGCGACGCTGGTCCGCGGCGCCGCGGCCTCGCTCTGGTCTCGGGCCCCCTCGGGCCATGCGTCACTCAGTTTCATCCGGCCTCCTTGCTCGCGGGCAAGACTACCAGACGCACGCCGGCGCGCGTCGCTCGACGACGGTGACGATCGTGCCGGCCGTGCTCACTCGCCTTCAGCGCGCAGCGCCGCGATCTTGGCCTCCTTGTCCGCGACCACCTGCTTGGCCTCACGGATCCTCGCGACCGCGGAATCGAGGCCGGGGTACACGAGTTCACCCCTGTCGATGAGGTCGAAGGCCTCGTGGCCGAGGTACCCGATGGCCTTCTCGACGTCGCCCTGCAGCGACTTCAGCTTCACCTGCGCGGCTGTGACCTTGCCCGCGCGGCCGGCGTCGTCCGCCAGGTCCCCGGCCTTGTCCTTGATGGTGTCGAAGATGCCCATCTGCCCTCCTCGGTCGTGGTGCATGGTGGTGTCGCCGACCCCGGGCGCCTCGGCGTCGGTGACTCCTGTCTACCCCTCCCGAGCCTCATCCGGACCCCGCACCCGCGCGGGCGGCGCCGGCCGCACACGAGCAGTACGACGATGAGGGCCGCGGCGACGCCGGCGACGAAGACGAAGGGCAGCACGGCGCCGGCGCGGAAGAGGAGGCCTCCGACGATCGGCGCCTCCCGCCATCGGCAGGCCCATCATCGTGTCGAAGAGGGCGTAGCCCCAGGGCAGCGGGATCGCGCCGAACGAGCGGCCGACGACGCCGGTGGCGAGCAGGCGGAAGGCGTCGTAGCCGCCGCACAGGAACATCGCCAGCGCCCAGGACGTCCACGACGACCCGCCGAGCAGCAGCAGGGTGCCGGCGAGCAGCAGCCCGAGCATGACCACCGCGCCGGCGCGCGGGCTACGGAGGTCGGCGATGCGCCCGCTCAGAGGAGTGAGCAGCGCGGCGCCCAGCGCCGCGAGGGCGGCGAACACCCCGAGCGCGGCGTAGCCCTGGGCGTGCACCTGGGCGAGGTACGGGTTCAGGAACGGCTGGCCGACGTAGACGGCGAGGAAGCCGACGAGGAAGAAGAGGACGTAGCGGCGGAAGGTGCGGTTGCGGCGCACGTCGGCGAGCGCCCACGGGGAGTCGCCGGCGCAGTACGGCTCGTCGTGGATCAGCGACGTCGCGGTGGCCGAGAGCGCGTAGAGGGCGGCGCTCAGCCAGAACACCGTCGGCATGCCGTACCGCGCGGCGAGGAACCCCCCGGCGAGCGGGGCGACGACGAGGCCCGCAGGGTAGGCGCCGAAGACGAGGGTCAGGTCGCGGGCCACGCGAGCGGGGTCGCTCCTGAGGCAGATGAAGGCCTTGAGGATCGGATTGTTGGCGTTGGAGATGCCGCTCAGCACGAGGCCGGGGAGCAGCCACGGCCACGACGGGGCCACGGCGAAGCACACGGCTGCGGGGACGGTGAGCCACAGGTGGCGACGATCACCGTCTTGAGGCGCAAGCCGGTTCGTGGCCCAGGCGCCGGGGACGTAGCACACGGCCATCGTCCCCAGCATGACGGCGTTGAGCCAACCTATCGTGAAACGCGAGGCGCCGAGGTCCATCGCGGAGACGCAGAGGAGCTGCAGGTACATGCCCACGTCGAGCGCGTAGAGGACGATGGCGACCACGAGCAGCTTGAGGTCGCGATCGAGGTGGGGCACGGTCCTCCACGGGCGGCGAGGTCGAGGGACAGGGCGATTCGATGGCGCGGCCGGCGGTGCGGCGACCGGCCGGCGGTGCGACCGGCCGGCGGTGCGACCGGCGGCTGCGGCGACCCGCAGGCCGCGCGGCGGACCAGCGGCGGCGGCGCAACGATCGTCCGGGTCGCAGAGTCGGCGTGAGCCCGACTTGGCGCCGGTTGAGAACGCGGCCGGCATCGGGCAGGCTGTGTGGGAGACCGGGTCCCGTCGCATCGCCCGCGACGCGGCGCCTCGGGCACCGGCGAGGAGTCGGAGGAGAGATGAGCAAGATCCAGCTCGGCGGGATGGCGTTGCGCGACGGCGTCCTGCTGCAGAGCGAGCGCTTCTGGGCCGCCGCCGTGCGCGCCCCCCACGGCGGCGTCGAGGTCGCCTCGGGGCGCAAGGTCACGGCCCCGGGCCGGGACGCGCTGCTCAAGGTGCCCGTCCTGCGCGGCCTCGTCCGCCTCGGCGAGAGCGTCGCCGTGCTGCCGGCGGTGCGGCGCGCGACCGGCGCGCCGGTGCTGCCGCAGGAGGAGCCGCGGCTGCTCGCCGCGACCGCGGCGAGCGCCGCCGCGGGCGTCGCCCTGCGGCGGCTCCCCTGGGGCCCGCCGGTCGTCCGCGAGGTCGCCGTCGCCGGCGTCACCCTGGTGCCGGTCCTGATGGCCCTGCGCGACAGCGAGCTCGCGCGCTACCACGGCGCCGAGCACAAGAGCGTCGCCGCCTACGAGAGCGGCGCCGAGGCCGGAGCCACCGCGCGGGAGCACGTGCGCTGCGGCACGAACCTGGTCGCGCCGCTGCTGCTCACCAACTTCGCCGGCAGCCTCCTGCTCCACGGTGCCGGGCGCAGCCGCAGGCCCCTGGCGACGTTCGTGGCCGGACTGGTCTCGATCGGTACGGCGATGGAGCTCTTCTCGTGGATGGCGCGGCACGGCGAGCACCCGTTCGCGCGTCTGCTGCAACGCCCGGGTCTCGAGCTGCAGCGTCTGGTGACGACGAGCGAGCCGACCGACGAGCAGCTCGACGTGGCCCAGGTCGCACTCGCAGAGCTGCTGCGGCTCGAGGACGCGGCGGCGCGCCTGAGCACGGGGCCGTCGGCGGCGCCGCGGCGAGAGCGTGAGACCGCGTCGGCGCAGGTGGCGCAGAGGCTGAGGAGCGGTCCGCCGGACGGGCCGAACGACGGGCCTACGTGCGGTCGCCGCCGTTCGGCGAGGCGCTTCGCACGACGCTCCTCGGCGTCGCGGAACCAGCGCTTCTGGTCGTCGGTCTCGGGCACGAGGGCGGGGACCGGGATCGGACGCCCGTCGTCGTCGAGAGCGACGAAGACGACGTAGGCCGAGGCGCAGTGAGTGATGACGCCGTCGTCAGGTCCTCGGCTTCGACTCTCACGCCGACCTCCATCGAGCTCGTCCCGGCGTAGTTCATGTTGGCCTTGAGCACGACCAGGTTGCCGATCGCACGGGGTGAGGAAGTCGATGCGGTCGATGGCGGCCGTGACCACGCGCGCGCGGCAGAACTGGAACGCGCACGTGGCGGCCGCCTCGTCGATCAGCTTCATGATGACGCCGCCGTGGATGTTGCCCATGAAGTTGGCGTCGGCCGGGTTCATGAGCGAGGAGAGGACGACGCTCGTCTGGCTGCCGGCGGGGAGCGGGGTGGTCATGGATGAGACTCGTCATGGGTCGAGGCGCGGCAGGCGGTCCAGAAGCGGTACGGGGCTGAGGCGCGACCGGCCGGGTCGCTCAGACGTCGAAGTCGCCGGGGAGGCGTTGCCGGCGCCGGTCGCGCTGCTTGCGCTCGCCGCCGTGGCTGCGGTCGGTGCGGCGCTCGCCCTGCCGGCGGTCCATGATGACGGTGATGTTGGGGTTGCCCTTGTAGTGCTCGACGAGGCGTCGGTAGGCGTCTTCGCCGAGCTCGGGCGGCACCACACAGTAGATCACGCGGAGCCTCCTTCCACGGCGCCACTGTAGCAGAAGCCGCGAGCGCGACGAAAGGGCGGCGAGGGGCCGGGCGGTGCCGCCGGCACCGCCCGGCCCCTCGCCGCGCCGACCGGCGAACGAGCGGCCTCCGGGCGCGGTCGAGGCGGCTCGGCGGCCGAAGCGGAGACCGGATCCGCACCGTTCCGGGGGCAAAAGGGGGAAGGGCCGGAACCTTTCGGCTCCGACCCTTCAAGGGGGTACCGCCAGCATGAATCGGCATCCCCCGCATTTCCTTTAGCCCTTTGACGGCGGGTCGCGCATCCCATTCTGACAACGGTCTGATAGGCTCGCCGGCGAGACGCGTCCGAGGAGGCCGCAACGATGTTCCCCTGCCACCACGCGAGCGTCGACGCCGTCCCGGAGCGCGACCGTTACCCGACGCTCGAAGAGTACGAAGACACGGTGGACGGTCTTGCCGCGCTCCCCGGTGTCGCCGTGCGGCGGGTCGGGGCCTCGCGCGCCGGGCACCCCATCCGTTGCCTCGAGGTCGGCCAGGGCCCGCTGCACGCCGTGATCGTGGGCGTGCCGCACCCGGAGGAGCTCGTCGGCACGCTGGTCGTCGAGCGCCTCGTGCGCGCGCTCGTCGAGACCGACCTGGCCGCCGCCGGCTTCCGATTCTCGATCGTTCCCGTGGCCGACCCCGACGGAATGGCGCTGAACGCGTCCTGGGCGGGCGAGCCCTACGATCTCGAGGGCTTCCTGACGCGCGCGTATCGCCCCGCCGCGGCGGAGCAGTTCGAGTGGACCTTCCCGGTCGAGTACGGGCGCTTCGCCTTCACGCGGCCGCTGCCCGAGGCGCGGGCCGTGATGGAGGTCGTCGACGCCGGCCCGGTCGACCTCTTCATGGGCCTGCACAACGAGCACGTGGCCGGTGCCTACTTCTACCTGTCGCACGATGACGAGGCGCTCCGCGAGCAGCTCGCGGCGATCCTCGCCGAGGCCGGGCTCCCGGCGCACCGCGCCGAGCCGGAGACGGTGCCGCCGGTGCGCGAGCTCGGCCCGGGCGTGTTCGCCGCCTTCGCCCTTCCCGACGAGTACGAGTACCACCTCCGCCACGGCGCCGACCCCGCGGTGGTGCTCGATCACGGGACCGCCGCCGATCACTACGCCGAGACCGCTTGGGACTGCCTGACCCTCGTCGCCGAGGTGCCGTACTTCACCACCGTGAAGGCCGCCGACGTGAGCCCCGCCGGCACCAGCCGCCGCGCGGCGCGCCTGCGGGGCATCGAGGTCGAAGAGGGCTACCGGACGTGGCTCTGGGAGCGCTACGTCGACGTCGCCGAGGCCCTCACCGAGCCGACCCCGTGGCAGCGCAGCGTGCACGCGTACCTGACGACGGCCCGCGACCACCTGCGCGCCGAGCGCCGCCAGGTCGAGGACGAGCCGGAGTTCGAGGAGGAGGCCACTGTCGCGCAGGTTCTCGACGCGACCCACCTGCGCGAGCTCGCGACGCTCGCCCACGTGGGCCGGTTCGCGACGATGCTGGCGGCCGAGCCGCTGCGCGACCCGCGCTTCGACGAGCCCGCCGCCGAGGCGCTGGCGAAGATCCGTGCCCGGGCCCCGCAGCTCGCCGCGGAGGCGGCGGTACAGCCGGTGCCGATCCGGCGGCTGGCGCAGACGCAGCTCGCCGGCTTGCTCTGCGCGCTCGATGCCGTCCGCGCGCGCCACCGGCCCGCCCGGCCGTGCCCGGACCGGTCCTTCTCGCATCCGTCGAGCTGAGCCTCGCGAGGGACGCCGAGGGCCGGGCGACGCCCCCTCGCCGCGCGACGCTCGCCCGGGCCCGTTCGTCCAGACGGGCAGATTCCGCTTCAGTCGGCCTTGTCGGCGGCCGATGTGGAGCTATGGGCGGGCATCGCCGCCGGCCCGTGTGGAGCTCTGGGCCGGCGCCACTCATCGCCCATCCCTGCCCGCGACGGAACGCTCATCCGGTCAGGCGTGGGTGCCGATAGGAGTGACAGGTGTAAGCCATTGAGACAACAGTCGACTCACAGGGACCCGTACGAACTCGCTTGCGAGGTCGGGGCCGCGATCACCGCGAGCCTCGCGCTGGACGACGTCCTGCAGACCGTGGCCCGTCTGGTGGCGAGGGCGCTGGACGTCTGGGAGGTCGACCTGCACGAGTACTACCCCGAGACCGGGACCTTGGTCGCCAGCGCCATCTGGGCCGAGGAGCTGACGCCGGAGGACGAGGCGTGGGTGGGGACCGTGGCGACGCTCGACGAGCGACCTACCTACCGGGCGACGATCGTCGACCGGGAGATCTACGAATCGTACCTCGAGGACGAGGAGGATCCCCTCGACCGTCAGCTGATGGAGCAATGGGGTGAGCTCGCGACGATGGCGGTGCCGCTCGTCTTCCAGGACGCCGTGGTCGGGTGCCTCACGCTGATCGAGAAGCGGCGTCCACGGCGGTTCGACGCCGAGGAGCGGCGGCTCGCCGCCCTGCTCGCCGTCCCGGCGGCCACCGCCGTCCACAACGCGCGCACCTTCCGTCGCCAGGCGGAGCAGACACGGCACCTCACGTCGCTGCTCGACGCCGGTCGCGTGCTGGTGACGACCGTGTCGCTCGACGAGGTGCTGACGCTGGTCTCTCGCGAGGCGCGTCGGGCGCTCGACAGCGACCGTTGCACGATCTGCGAGGCCGACGCCGCGACGGGTGTGCTCGTCGAGCGCGCCACCGCGTCGCGACGAGGGCCCGAGGGTGGGGACGACGAGCGTCACGGGTGCTGCGACCTCCGCTCGCGTGACGTCGCCGCGGGTTCGATGCCGGCGGGCGGACGAACCACGGGTCGCCACGGATTCGGACCCTCTGGCTGCACGACGAGACGAGGGTCGCCATGGCGGCGTTCGGTGAGCGGACGCGGCTCTCGGTGCCGCTCGTGTACGGCGGGGAGCGTCTCGGCCTGCTCGTCCTCGGGGAGACGGAGCGGGAGCGGCGCTACACCGAGGAGGAGCTCGAGCTCGCCCGCGGGCTCGCCGAGCAGGCCGCGGTGGCCATCGCCCGCGCCCGGCTCTACGAGCGCGAGGCGACGCAGAACGAGCGTCTGCTCGCGCTGCTCGAGACCAGCCGCGCGGTCTCGGCGGCGCTCGACCCGGGGGAGGTCCTCGCCGGCGCCCGCGTGCAGCTCGCGGAGCTGCTCGCCGTCGCCGAAGACGACGTCTCGGTCGCCCTGCGCGCCCCCGATGGGCGCTTCGTGCCGCCGGCGGAGGCGGCCGCCGCATGGGAGGACGCCGCCGAGGGCGGCGGCGGGCCGGCCGCACCCGCCGCCCTCGACGGACTCGACCCGGTCGCCGCCGACGCCATCGTGTCGCTCGGGCCCGTGCAGGACGCCGTCGACGACCTCACGACGCTCGTCGTGCCCCTGGTGGCCGAGGGCGCCGCGATCGGCTTCATCGCCTTCCGCCGGACCGGACCGGCGATGTTCGGCGGCGAGGAGGTCGAGCTGGTCCAGGTCGTCGCCAACCAGGCGGCGGCCGCCCTCGAGAACGCGCGCCTGTACCGGGCCGTCGAACGGCAGGCGATCACGGACGGACTCACCGGGCTCTACAACCACCGCTACTTCTACGAGCGCCTGCACGAGGAGTTCGCCCGCTCGCAACGTTACGGCCTCCCGCTCTCACTGCTCATCATCGACGTGGACGACTTCAAGCGCTTCAACGACCGCTACGGGCACCCTGCCGGCGACCAGGTGCTCGCCGAGGTGGGACGCGTGCTCAACGGGCAGATCCGCCGCGGGATCGACTTCCCGGCCCGCTACGGCGGCGAGGAGTTCGCCGTCCTGCTGCCCAACACGGCGCGCGACGGAGCCCATGCTCTCGGCGACCGGCTGGCGCGCGAGCTCGGCGCTCTCGCCGAGCGCCTGGGCGCGCCGGTCGGGAGTCCGGCGCGCGAGGTCGGCGAGCGCATCCGCACCTCGATCGCCGGCAGCGGCCTCCAGGGCGTGACCGGGGCCGCGGGGGCCCACGTGACCGTGAGCATCGGCATCGCCGCGGCGCCCGGGCAGGCGGCCACGTCGGACGAGCTCGTGCGCAACGCCGACAAGGCGCTCTACCTCGCCAAGCGCTCGGGCAAGAACCGGGTCGAGGCCTTCGAGGCTTAGGGGGACGTGTGAGCGCCGCCGATCATCCGTATCGCACCGTCTTCGAGGTCGGCGCGGCGCTGGCCGCCCAGCTCGATGTCGAGCAGGCCGTCGCCGCGGTGGCGCGCGGGGTCGGCGAGGCTCTCGCCGTCGACTCCTGCGACATCAGCATGTACGACGCGGCGCGCGAGGCGCTGGTCTACGCCTGTGAGTGGGGTCCCGGGGTGAGCGACGCCGAACTCGCCTACGTGGGCACGGTCGTGACGCGCGCCGAGCGGCCCGCCCGCTTCAGGGTGATCGACGAGCGCCGCCTGATCGTCGAGTACCTCGACGACCCCGAGCTCGACCCGGAGGAGCGGCGCGTCATGGAGTACTGGCACGAGCACGCCTCGATGGAGCTCCCCCTCGTCTTCAACGACGAGGTCATCGGGCTGCTCGGCGTCTGCCAGACCTCGGGGCCGCGCCGCTTCACCGACGAGGAGCAGGAGCTCATGAAGATGCTCGCCGTGCCGGCGGCGGTGGCGATCCACAACGCGCGCCTCTACACGGAGCGGCGCGAGGGCGCGCGCCGGCTCGAGACCCTTCTCGAGGCGAGCCGGGTGGTGAGCTCGACGTTGGAGCTCGACGAGGTGCTGGCCGAGCTCGTGCGGCAGGCGGTGGCCGCCGTCGACTGCTCGCAGAGCGCGATCTACGAGTACGACCCCGCCCGCGACGCGGTCGTCTACCGCGCCCTCTGCGAGCGGACGGTCGCTCCCGGCGCAGCCCCCGACGACGCGCTGGGCACGGCGTACGAGCTCGCGGAGTACCCCGGCGAGCGCGCGATCCTGCAGGGTCGGCGCGTCGTCGTCGAGCACGCCTCCGATACCGACCTGCCCCCCGACCGTCGCGCCTCGATGCTGGCCTGGGGGGAGCGCACCTGCCTCACGGTGCCGCTGTGGCTCGGCGACGCCGCCGTGGGCCTCATCCGCGTCTACGACATGGAGCGCGAACGCGAGTTCACGGAGGACGAGGTCGAACTCCTGCGCGGGCTGGCCGAGCTGGCCGCCGCGGCCATCAACACGGCCGGGCTCTACGACCGGCAGCGGGAGCAGAGTCGCCGGCTGCGCGATGTCGTCGAGACCACGCGCGCCCTCGTCAGCACCATGGAGACGGAGGCCGTGCTCGAGCGCGTGGCTCGAGGCAGCGAGAGCCTCATGCCCACCGACGAGCCACACGCGCAGGTGACCCTGCTCGGCGCCGCCGGCGATCCCGGGCGCGGCGCCGTGGACGCGGCCGGCGTCCTCGCTCCGGCGCAGGAGACCGGGGAGGAGCGTTCGGCCCTCCACGTGCCACTGGTCGCGAAGGGTGCCGCCCGCGGCGTGCTCGAGGTCACCGTGCCGGGCCGGCGGCGGTTCTCCGACGGCGAGGTCGAAGCGCTGCAGGTCCTCGCCAACCAGGCGGGTGTCGCGCTGGAGAACGCGCGCCTGTACCGTCGCGTGCGTGAGCAGGCGATCCGCGACGGCCTGACCGGGCTCTACAACCACCGGCACTTCCAGGAGCGCCTGCGCGACGAGTGCGCCCGGGCGCTGCGCTACGAGCTCCCGCTGTCGCTGCTCATGCTCGACATCGACGACTTCAAGCGCTTCAACGACGAGTTCGGGCACCAGCTCGGCGACGAGGTGCTGCGCGAGGTGGGGACGCTGCTCAGCTCGGGGATCCGCCGCGGCATCGACCTGCCGGCCCGCTACGGCGGCGAGGAGTTCGCCGTGATCCTGCCGCACACGGCGATCGCCGGCGCCGAGGTGCTGGGGCACCGCCTGCGCGACGAGCTCGCCGCCGCCGACCTGCCGCCGCGCGGGGCCGACGCGGCGCTGGTCGGGGAGCGTCTGCGCAGGAGCATCGCCGCGAGCGCGTTCGCCGGCCGCGACGACCGGCGCCCCTCGCACGTCTCGGTGAGCGTCGGCGTCGCCATGAGCGCCGCGGGCAGCCGGGGCGCCGAGGAGCTCGTCGCCGCCGCCGACCGCGCCCTGTACCGCGCCAAGCGTGCCGGCAAGGACAGGGTGGAGGTGGAGCCGGAATGAGCGCCGCCGAGCCCCTGCGCCGCGCCCGCCGGGCCCTCGACGTCCTCAGGGTCGCCTCGGAGATCGGCGCGACGATCGGCGCCGACCTGGCGCTCGACGACGTGCTCTCGAAGGTCGCCGAGCACGTCGGGCGCGTCTTCGGCGCCTCGGAGTGCGACATCTACGAGTACAGCGCCGAGAGCGACACGGTCGCCGCCGCGGGGATGTGGACGCGGTGCCCGTCGCCGGCCGACGAGGGCTGGGTCGGCACGGTCTTCGCCCTCGACAAGCCGCGCAGCTTCGTGCACGCGATCCGCGAACGGCAGCCCTGGGAGCGCTCGCTCGTCGACCCCGACCTGCCGGAGTACAACCGGGGTCTGATGGAGCACTGGGGCGAGAAGGCCGTCCTCTGCGTGCCGCTCGTCGCCGGAGACGCGGTCATCGGCGCGCTCTCGCTGATCGAGAAGGAGCGCGAGCGCCGCTTCAGCGCCGACGAGCGCGACCTGCTGACGCTGCTCGCCGTCCCGGCGGCGGTCGCGATCCAGCACGTCCGTCTGCGCCGGTCCTGGGGCGAGCAGCGGCTGCGCCTGCAGTCGCTGCTGGCGACCAGTCGGGCGATGTCGTCGATGGTCCAGGTCGGTCCTCTGCTGGGGACGATCGCCGAGGTCGCCGGCGAGGCGCTCGGCGCCGACGAGTGCTCGATCGACATCTACGACGAGGCGACCGAGACGCTCACCGTCGCCGCCTACCACAGCAGGCACGGTGACCCCGCTGAGGAGGAGTTCCTCGGCCGCGTCTATCCCCTGGCCGACTACGAGGCGGACAGGGCGCACCTCTTCGCCCGCGAGGTCGTCGAGGAGACGATCTCCGACCCCTCGCTCGACCCGGTCAACCGCGCCTCCATGGAGGCCAACGACGAGAAGACCGTGCTCAGCGTGCCGCTGTGGTTCGAGGACCAGCCGATCGGCATCCTCGCCTTCTTCGCCGTCGAGGCCGAGCGGCACTTCGGCGCCGCCGAGATCGAGCTCGCCCGCGCCCTCGGCGAGCAGGCCGCGGCGGCGATCCACCGCGCCCAGCTCCTCGAGCGCAGCGAGGCGCAGAACAACCGCCTGAACCTGCTCCTCGAGTCGACGCGGGCGATCACCTCGAGCGTCGACCTGGAGGTCGTGCTGCACACCGTGGCGCGCACCACCTGCGAGGCGCTGGGCTGCGAGCAGTGTCAGATCCAGTCGTACGATGCGGCGACGCGGAGCGTGACGGTGAGCGGCCACTATCAGCGCCGGCCCGACCCGGTGGCCCGGGAGAGCTTCGGCAAGACGTTCTCGCTCGCCGACGAACCAGACGAGCTCGAGATGCTCGAGCGCAAGCTGACGGTGGAGCAGCGGCTCTCGGACCCGGCGCTGCCCGCGTCGACGCGCGAGAGCATGCAGCGCTTCGGCGACAGGACGTACCTCAACGTGCCGCTCGTCTTCAACGACGAGACGATCGGTCTGCTCGTGCTCGTCGAACGCGAGCGCGAGCGGCACTTCGCGCCCGACGAGACGGCGCTCGCGCAGGCGCTCGGGGAGCAGGCCGCGAGCGCCATCGAGCACGCTCGGCTCTACGGGGCCGTCCAGGAGCAGGCCAGCACCGACGGGCTCACGGGGCTCTTCAACCACCGCTACTTCTACGAGCGTCTCGGCCAGGAGGTCGCACGCGCACGCCGCTACGCGAGCCCCGTCTCGTTGCTCATGATCGACATCGACGACTTCAAGGGCTTCAACGATCGCTTCGGTCACGTCATGGGCGACGAGGTGCTGCGCGGCGTCGCCGACATCCTCACCACACAGCTCCGGCGCGGCGTCGACCTGGCGGCGCGGTACGGCGGCGAGGAGTTCGCCGTCATCCTCCCCAACACGCCGATCGCCGGCGGCGCCGACGAACAGCGCGGCGTGGCCGGCGGCGCCGGCGACGACGCGCCGGCACTGGGCCATCTCGACGGCGCGGTGGCGGTCGCCGAGCGCATCCGTCGCGAGGTGGAGGCGGGGTCCTTGCTGGCGAAGGGACGCACGGGGCGGCTCACCATCAGCGTGGGGGTCGCCGCCTTCCCGCGCCCCGCCGGCGACGTCGATCGCCTCGTCCGCTGCGCGGACGAGGCGCTGTACGCCGCCAAGCGCGGCGGCAAGAACCGCGTCACGGTCTACTCGGGGGGCGCCGCGTGACCCGCGAGCCGCCCCTCGAGCCCGGCGTGGGCCATACCGCCCCCGACCTGCCGGCGATGCTGCAGACCGTCACCCAGGCGGTCGGCGCGGCGCTGGGCGCCTGGTGGGTCGAGCTCTGGACGTTCGCCCCCGAGGAGGACACCATCGCCTGCCGGGCGTTCTGGGCGTGCGACGAGGCCGGCGAGCTCGGCAGGGACCGTGTCGGCACCGTGATCGGTCTCACGCAGAGTCACGACCTCCGCCGGCTGGTCCTCACCGGCCGCCCGACGATCCGGCGGGTCGACGACCCCGAGGTGCCGGCGATCGAGCGCGAGACGCTGAAGTCCGAAGGCTGCCGCATCCGCGTCGACTACCCGCTCATCCTTCACGACAGGATCCTCGGGATCCTCAGCGTGGCCGACACCCGCGACGACCGCCTCGTCAGCGCGGCCGACGAATCGCGGCTCGGCCGCTTCTGTCACCTCGCCGCCTCGGCGCTCGACGCGGTCGTCGCCGTCGAGCGCCAGGAGGAGCGCATGCGTCGGCTCGTGGCTCTCCTTGACCCCGAACGCTCGGTGGCCGCGACCCTCAGGGTGCGCGAGGCCGTGGAGCGGGTCAGGGCCGACATCGCCTCCGTGCTGCCGGGTGTCGAGCTCGAGATCGACGTCTACGTGCGACGCGACGACGGCACGTACGGGCACGCCCTGGCGGAGGGCGCCGAGGAGTGCGCGAGCGATGCCGGCGCCGTGTGGCGGCCCGATGCCCTCGCGCGTCAGGCGGTCGACCGGCAGCGGGTGGAGCAGGCGCGCCCCGATGACGGGACGACGCGCCTCATCGTGCCGCTGGTCGTCGACGGGGCGGTGACCGGCTGCCTCGACCTCTCCGGCAGGATCGCCCGCCGCTTCCGTGAGGACGAGATCGAGCTCGTCGGGCTGCTGGCCGGTCAGGTCGCCGTGGCGCTGCGCAACGCGCGCGTCTTCCGCGTCCTCGAGAACCGCTCGGCGACCGACGCGCTGACGGGGCTGTACAGCAGCTGGTACTTCGTCGAACGTCTCGCCGCCGAGGTCGCCCGCGCGCGCCGCTACAAGACGCCGCTCGCGCTCATGCTGGCGGAGCTCGACGGCGTCGAGCGGTTCCGCGGCGAGCGCGGCTTCGGCCTCGACGAGGTGGTGCGCGCCACGGCGCGCCTCGTCCGCGGCTGCCTGCGCGACAAGGTGGACGTCGCCTGCTATCAGGGCGACGGACGCTTCGCCGTCGTGCTCCCCAGCACGCCGGTCCTCGGCGGGCACGCCGGCATCGTCGCGCAGCGGGTGCTGACGACGGTCGAGGGGACCGCGCTGCGGAGCGACGAGTCGGCGCGCGTCGAGCGCTGCACGGTCAGCATCGCCGTGGCGGGCTTCCCGGCTCACGCGGAGGACGCCGAGGAGCTCGCCGCCGCCGCCGAGGCCGCCCTGGCGGCCGCGCGCCGGGCCGGCGGCAACCGGATCGTCGCCGCGGGGACGCCTGAGGGCGCCGGAGTCTGAGTCGGCGAGGGGAGGTCTGAGGCCCCGAGGGCCTCAGTGGGCGGTCGGCGCCGGGTGGGCCGGAGCGCGCTCCGCCTCAGTCGGCGGTCAGCGCCGAGAGGACGTCGAGCTCGCCGGGGTCGCCGGCGAGGACCATCGCCGCGGCGCCCTCGACGCGACCCGTCATGCCGGCGACGAAGTGCCGGGCGGCGAGCAGGCGACGGGCGTCGTGCTGGGCGTCGCGCACCAGCAGGTAGCCGCAGATCACGTCGATCGCCATCTCGACGAGCCGGCGCGCGTGGTAGTCGCGGAAGCGCGCGTCGTCGAGCTCGCGCACGCGCGCGACGGCGGCCTGGAGGCGGGCGCGGGCGGCGCGCACGCGCTCGAAGAGCTCGGGCGTCGCGCCGTGCTCGCCCGCCTCGTACTCGTCGAGCCGGTCGGCGAGCGTCCCCGAGAGCACGCCGCCGATCGCGGCCACGACCTGGAGCTGCGTCGTCCCCTCGTAGATGTTGGTGATGCGCGCGTCGCGGCTGTGGCGCTCGACGGCGAAGTCGCGCATGTAGCCCGAGCCGCCGTGCACCTGCAGGGAGTCGTAGGTGACCTGGTTCGCCATCTCCGTGCAGCAGGCCTTGGCCATGGGCGTGTAGAGGCCGGCGAGGCGGTTCATGCGCTTGAGCTCGGCGCGCAGCTCCTTGAGCGTCGCGGCGGGGTCGTCGACGGGGACGGGCGGGAGGCCGGCGCTCTCGTCGGCCGGCAGCCGCTGTACCTGCTCGATACGGTGCTCGAGCCCCTCCTTCAGGTCGACGATGAGGGCCGTCTCGTAGAGCAGCGCGCGGGCCGCCTCGATGCTCACCTTCATGTCGGCGAGCAGCGCCTTGACGGCGGTGAGCTCGGCGATCGGCGCCCCGAACTGGATGCGCTCGCCGGCGTACTTGGCCGCCGCCCGGTACGCCGCCTCGGCGATGCCCTGCGCCTGGGCGGCGATCGCCAGGCGGGCGCCGTTCATCAGGGCCATGACGTAGGTGGTGAGGCCACGCCGGCGCTCGCCGACGAGTACCGCCGGCGCCTCGTCGAACTGCAGCTCGCAGGTCGGCGAGCCGTGGATGCCGAGCTTGTCCTCGAGGCGGCGGATGCGCATGTGCTCGTCGCGCTCGTAGAGGAACATCGAGAGGCCGCGGCCGTCGGTCGTGCCCTCCTCGCTGCGCGCCAGCACGAGCGACACCTGGCCGCAGCCGTTGGTGATGAAGCGCTTCACGCCGTTCAGGCGCCAGACGCCGTCCTCACCGAGGGTGGCCTTGAGCTGCACGTTCTGCAGGTCGCTGCCGGCCTCGGGCTCGGTGAGCGCCATCGAGCCGGTCACCTCACCGCTGGCGAAGCGCGGCAGGTAGGCCTCCTTGAGCTCCTCCGAGGCGAACTTGTTGATCGTCTCGGAGATGTCCTGGAGGCCGAAGATGTTCATCAGCGCGGGGTCGGCGCGCGAGATCATCTCGACGATCATCACCGACACGGCGACGGGGAAGTTGAGGCCGCCGTAGCGGCGCGGCAGGGTGATGCCCATGAGGTCGGCCTGCCTGAGGCGCTCGAGCGACTCGCTGATGCCGCCGGCGTAGCAGACCTCGCCGTCGACGAGGGCCGAGCCCTCGCGGTCGACGTCCTCGGCCCGCGGGGCGACGAACTCGCCGGCGATGTCGCCGGCGATCTCGAGCGCGCGCTCGTAGGAGTCGAGGGCGTCCTCGAAGTCGCGCGGGGCGTAGGCGAAGTCGCGCGCCTGGGCGTACTCGTCCTCGCGCAGGGCGACGATGCGCGCCAGGTCGAGGCGGCGCAGCGTGGCGCCGAGGTCGGCGTTGTCGGTGAAGAAGTTGCTCACCCCGTCCCCTTCTTCCTGTAGGCGCGGATCAGCAGAGGGATGACCTCGTGCAGGTCGCCGACGATGCCGTAGTGGGCGACCGAGAAGATCGGCGCGCCGGGGTCGGTGTTGATGGCCAGGATGCGCGCCGACTGGTCCATGCCGGCGCGGTGCTGCACCGAGCCCGAGATGCCGCAGGCGATGTAGAGCTTGGGACGGACGGTGACGCCGGTCTGGCCGACCTGGTGGTCGTGGTCGATCCAGCCGGCGTCGACGGCGGCGCGCGAGGCGCCGACGACGCCGCCGAGCGTGCGGGCGAGCTCCTCGACGAGGGCGAAGCCCTCGCGCGAGCCGACCCCGACGCCGCCGGAGACGACGATGCGGGCGCCCTTGAGGTCGACCGTCTTCTCCTCCTGCGCGCGGCGCACGATGCGCACGGCGAAGTCGGCGTCGGCGAGGAGGATGGGGCCGTCGGTGGAGGCGGCGCCGGGCACGGAAGCCGCGCCGTCGCCGCTCGAGGAGGCGGTGTCGGCGGCCGTGGCCGCAGAGCCCGCGGCCGGCGTCGCCGACCCGTCGCCGCGCGCCACGGCGACCTCGACGATCGCGCCCGTCCGCGTCTCGTCCGCCTCCGGCATGACCATGACGCCCTCGCGCACGGTCGCCATCTGCGGCACGTGCTCGGGGCTGACGATGGTGGCGATGATGTTGCCGCCGAAGGCGGGCCGGATCTGGTAGAGCAGGTCCTCGGTGACGACGCCCTTCAGCTCGAGGTCGCCGATGCGCAGGTCGGTGCAGTCGGCGGTCAGGCCGGTGCGCAGCGTGCTGGCGACGCGGGGGCCGAGGTCGCGGCCCGTCGTCGTCGCGCCGTAGAGGACGATCTGCGGCCGGTGACGACGCACGAGGCCGGCGACGAGGCGCGTGTAGGGCAGGGCGAGGTACTGGGCGAGGTCGTCGTGGTCGGCGAGGTAGACGGTGTCGGCGCCGCGGGCGACGAGGGCGGGCGCGAGAGCCCTGACGGGCTCGCCCGCCCCGGCCACCACGGCGCCGACCTTGACGCCGAGCCGGTCGGCGAGCTCGCGGGCGCGGCCGAGCAGCTCGAGGCTGACCTCGGCCGCGACGCCGTCGCGCTGCTCGACGAAGACCCAGACGTCGCCGGCGCCGGGGCCGTGGCCGACCCGGCCGGCGGCCGGCGCCGGTCGCCGTGGCGGCGTCCGCGGGCGGCGTCGTCTGCCCCGGCCCGTCAGCCAAGGATGTGCTCCTCGATCAGCTCGTGCACGAGCTCGGCGATGCCGTCCTCGGTGGCCTCGACCATGCGCGCCTCGCTCTGCGCGAGGACGACGCTCTCGATCTCCTTGACGCGCGTGGGCGAGCCGCGCAGCCCGACCAGGTCGCGCTCGGCGTCGACGGCGGCGTGGTCCCACTGGACGACCTTGGCGCGGCAGACCGGCCGCCCGCCGCGGTCGAGCATGCAGACCTGGGCCTCGTCGGCCTCCGGGTCGAGGTAGGTGTCGTCGTAGCCGGGCAGCGCCTCGGCGGCGATGTCCTTGTAGACCATGGCGAGCTTGACGCTCGGCGGCCGCGGGTCGTTGGCCTCGGAGGTGACGGTCAGCAGCGCCGGGAGCGAGCTCTCGAGGGTCTCGAAGCCGCCCTCGACCGAGCGCGTGGCGACGACGCGGCCGCGGGGCGCCGCGCGTCGCCGCCTCGCCGCCGCCGTCGCCGCCGTCGCCGGCGACGACCTCGTCGATGCGGCTCACGCAGGTGATCTGCGGCACGCCCAGCTTCTCGGCCGTCTGCGGCCCGACCTGGGCGGTGTCGCCGTCGATCGCCTGCCGGCCGCAGAGCACGAGGTCGAAGGCGCCGGCCTTCTTCACCGCCTGCGCGAGCGCGTAGCTCGTGGCCAGGGTGTCGGCGCCGGCGAACGCCTTGTCGGTGAGCAGGATGACCTCGTCGGCGCCGCGGAAGAGCGACTCGCGCAGCACGCCGACGGCGGCCGGCGGGCCCATGGTGATGACGGTCACGCGCCCGCCGTGGCGGTCCTTGAGCTTCAGCGCCTCTTCGAGCGCGTTGAGGTCCTCGGGGTTGAAGACCGTCGGCAGGGCGGCACGGTTGATGGTGCCGTCCTCCTTCATCGCCTCGCCGGTCACGTTGGCCGTGTCGGGGACCTGCTTGACGAGGACGACGAGGCGCAGGGGGCGAGACTCAGGGTTGTCAACGGGCGGGTTCACGAGGGCGAAACGCTACCAGATGCGGGGAAGTGCGGCAAAAGTGCGGTCGCGAGCGGGCCCGGCACGTGGGCCTCCAGCCGCTGCGCGCCGGGGTGACTGGGCGCCGTGCTCGTGCGCGCCTCAGGGGCTTCGCCAGCGCAGCCCCGGGAACCGGGCGAAGTCCCGGTCGGCGCTGACGAGCTCGGCGCCGGTCTCGATCGCGAGGGCGGCCAGGTAGGCGTCGGCCACCAGATCGCCACGAGCGTCGGCGGCGCGGCACGACTCTTCGAAGAGGCGCACGTGGTCGCGCCCGGGGTTGAGCAGCAGGGCATTGGGGTGGGCGAGCAGCGAGCCCACGAACGCGAAGGCCTGGTCGTGCGTGTCGGGGGGGCGGAAGACACTCGGGTGCGTGAGGATGCGGACGAGGCCGATGATCACTGGGGCGCACAGCCCGAAGGGCTCCTCCCCCGCGTAGACGCCGCGGAGCCAGTCGCGGCAACTCGCGTGCAGCGGGCTGTCGGAGCGATGGGCGGAGATGAGGACGTTGAGGTCGGGGAGCAGCACTGCGACCGCTCAGTCGGCGTCGGGCGTGTCGGGGCCGGCCGCATGAGCATCGGAAGCGTGGTCGCGCGTGTCGGGGCTGGCATCGCGCCCTCCGGCGGAGCGTCCCCGGAAGCGGTCACAGGAGGCGTCGGCCCTGTCGACGTAGTCGGACACGGCCGCGTTACTCGTCAGGTCGATGCCCGGAGCGACGCCGCCGCCACCGACGATAGGGAAATCGAGCGGCTTGGTGGCGGCTTGGTCGCGCCCTCGGCTCAAGTGCTCGCGCAGGGCGCCCTCGATCAGGCTGCTGATCGTCCTGTGCGTCTCGGCAGCTTGACGCTTGAACTCGGCGAGCACGTGGGAGTCGATGGTCAGCGTTGTCCGCATCAGGTACTCCATGGCGGCAGTGTAGGGTGGATGCATCATAGCATCAATACATCACACGGGTGACGTTGCGGGATTCCGGCCGCACGGCGCGCGGCCCTACGGCACAGCCGACCGCGACTCGAGCGCGTAGCGCCTCGGCGAGTCAGTCGGCCGGCGGCGCGGGGTGGCGCTTGTCGATGCCGGGCGGCGCAGAGCCAGGTGTGTCGGCGGGTGGCACTGACGCGGCCGGCGCCACGTCCGCATCGGGCACCTGGCCTGCCGACACAAGCCGGGCTGCCGCGCCGCCGCCATCGCCGCCCGCCTCTTCCACCACCCGCGCTCCATCGGCGCTCACCGCGCGCAGCGACTCGACCTCGATGAATGTCCGGTTCACCTCGGGGTGCTTGGCCGTGATGCACTCCTCGATGCGGTGGATGGCGGCGTGGATCTCCTCCGCGGGAGTCCCCGACGCGAACTCGACCTCGAGATTGAGGAGCACCTCCTCGGGGCCGAGGTGCATGGTGAGGACGGCGCCGACGCCGGTGACGACCGGGTCGGCGCCGGCGCACGCGCGGACGTCGTCGACGAGTGCGGGGTCGGCGCTCTCGCCGACGAGCAGACCCTTGCTCTCCCAGGCCAGCCACACGGCGACGACGCAGAGGATGCTGCCGATGACGATCGAGGCGGTGCCGTCGATGTACGGGTTCTCGAGCTCGTGGGCGAGGAAGATGCCGACGAAGGCGACGACGAGGCCGGCGAGGGCCGCCGAGTCCTCGAAGAGGACCGTGAAGAGGCTCGGGTCCTTGCCGTGGTGGATGGCGCTGAGCGCGCGCCGGTCGCCCTTCACCCTCTTGAACGCCCGGTACGCGACCGTGAACGAGAAGCTCTCGAAGACCATGGCCAGAGCGAGGACGATGTAGTTGATGGTCGGGTCCTTGAGCTCACTCGGGTGCTGGATGTGGAGGATGCCCTCGTAGATCGACATGCCGCCGCCGATGCCGAAGATGCTGATCGCGACGATGAGGCTCCAGAAGTAGAGCTCCTTGCCGTAGCCGAAGGGGTGTGTGGCGCTCGGCGGCCGCGAGCTGCGCTTGATGCCGAGGAAGAGCAGGGCACCGTTGCCGGTGTCGACCAGCGAGTGGATGCCCTCGGAGAGCATCGCCGAGCTGCCGGTCATGCCGGCGGCGACGAACTTGATGACGGCGATCGCGGCGTTGCCGACGATCGCCGCGATGACGGCCTTCTTGGATTCGTGCTGGGCCACGGGCGCAAGCGTACCCCGGGCGGCGGGACGGCGCTACGCTGCTCGACGGTCCCCGGCGCGGCGTCCACAGCCGGCGCACAGCGAGGCCACAGTCCCTCCCCAGCTCGCGCGTGGCATACTGTGGTCCGGCAGGGTCCGTGGCTGCAGGCGCGGATCGACCGTGTCACGAGAGGGGCTCGATGAAGCGTAGACGCACAGGCGCCGCGGCGGTCGCGGTGGCCGTGATCGTGGTGCTCGGGGCGGTCTTCGCCGCCTGCGGGAGCGACGTGCCGGGCGACGCCGTCGCCGTGGTCGGCGAGGTGCCGATCACCAAGGCGGACTTCGAGAGGTACATGGAGCAGGCGAAGGCCACGGTGCTGAGTCAGTCCGGCACCTTCCCGGCCGAGGGGTCCGCGGAGTACGACCAGTACGCCGCGAGTCTGATGGACTACATGGTCCAGAACGAGGTCGTCGCCCAGGGCGCCGAGTCGCTCGGCGTCGAGGTGACCGACGTGGACGTCTCGCTGTACATCGCGGAGCTCGAGACGTCGTACGGCGGGCACGACGCGTTCCTCGAGGAGTTGGCGGAGCAGGGGACGACGTTCGCGGAGGTGCGCGAGGACGTGCGCGCGAGCCTCCTCGGGGAGGCCGTGTACAACGCGGTCGTCGCGGACGTGAAGGTGACGGCGGCCGAGGTCAAGGCGTTCTGGCAGGAGAACAAGTCGGCCTACATCGATGCCGCCGAGAAGGACGACAAGGTCGCGACGTTCGCCAACACCAAGAAGGAGATCCGCGCGTCGCTTCTGGAGGCGGCACAAGCCCAGGCGTGGCAGGCGTGGGTCGAGGCGACCATCACCGAGGTGGGTGTCCTCTACGCCGAGGGGTACGACCCGGACGCCCTGAGGGCATCCCCGTCCCCGGCGGCGACGTCGACCGCCGAGTAGCGGGCGGGGCGCGGGGCGCCGCGGGCGGCCGCGGCGCAGGAGCGCCCGCCTCGCGCCGATCCCGCCTCAGTCCCGGCCCGGGTGTCTCACTTCCCGGCGGCCGGCTTGACGCAGCCGCCGGGCAGCCACCCCTCGCGCCCGTCCCGGGTGCGGCACCACGCCCAGCCGCTCTCGGTCTCGAGCACCTCGAGGAGGTCGCCGGCGCGCACCGTGAGCTCGCGCGCGTCGTAGTCGCGCGCGAGTCGGCGGCGCGCGCCGGCGCCCTCGAGCAGGGCCTCGGGCACCCAGCCTCGGCGGCCGTCGGCCGCCGTGCACCAGCGCCAGTCGGCCCACTCGACGTCGGCCGGCCCGACCTCGAGCTCGTCGCCGGCGCGGCCGGCCAGCGGGTCCTCGTACGAGGCCTTGTGCGCGCACACCGAGCGCAGCGTCAGCCGCTCGTCCATCGTCCCCTGCCCCTCCGTTCGGTCCGGTCGCTTGCCGCAGCCGCTCTCGGCCGCCGGTCCCGCCCGGTCATCCGCCGGCTCTCGGCCGCCGGTCTCGCCCGGCCTGCCCGCGGCGTCCGCTCATCGCACCAGCAGGAGGGCGAAGTAGCGGTACTCGTCGTCCTTCGACTTCACGGTCTCGATCTGCCAGCCGGCGGCGCGCACGGTCGTGAACACATCGACGCCGCAGGCCTCCATGGACGGCCGCGCCGACTCGGGCGTGGGGCACGGCTCGCCGGCGCGGCAGCAGGCGCAGAGGTCGCACGGGCCGGCGCCCATCGTCCAGGCCTTGTGGAAGCCGGCGAGGAAGAGCTCGCGCTCGAGCGCCAGGGCCGCGTCGTTCAGGCGCCGCGACTCGGCATCGGAGCGCTCCTCGCCGACGATCGGCCCGACGCCGAGCAGGATCGCCTCCTCGTACCCGTCGAGCACGCGTTGCGTCTGCTCGACGGAGGGCGCGCCGTTCGGCGGGCACGTGCGCGCCAAGCCCGGCTCGTCGCAGCCGTACAGGCACTTCATGCGCACCCACTCGGCGGCGACGACGCTCCCGGCCGGGACGACGGCCGCCCGGTCGGCGCCGAGCTCGAGGGCCCGGTCGCACCACGCCTGCAGGTCAGCGCTCATGAGGCTCCTTTCGTCGCTGCTCATGCTACAGCGAGCGCGACGGCACGCTATACTGGCTCTCCTATGGGCATCCATGCGAAGAGCGGCCGGTGAGAGGCCGCGCCCCGAAGAAGACCCTCGGCGCGGCCGCGCGCGCCCTGCCGCTCGCCCTCGTCGCCCTCGTTCTCGTATCCGTCCTCTTCGTCGCGGCCTGCGGCGACGATGCCCCCGCGCCCGGCGACACGGCCTCGCCCTCTGCCGCCGACGCCGTCAAGACTCTCGAGGACGCGGCGGCGAAGATGTCCACCGACGGCCTCACCATGCACCTCGCCTTCGGCACGCAGTTGGTCTTCGACGGTCCGACACAGAGCAACACGGTCACGGCCACCGGGTCGGGCGACATGGAGATGCCGACCGCGCTGCGCTACGTCGTCGACGTCACCGCCGACGACAGCGGGGGCACGCTCGAGGTCGTCACGGTCGACGGCGTCGATTTCTACACGCGGGACGCCAACGACACCGAGCAGCCGTGGAGCGTGTCCGACTCGCCGATGGCGGTCCCCTTCGACCTGGGCAAGGAGATCGAGCGGTACCTCGAGATGGCGACGCGGACCGAGGTCGTGAAGACCAGCGCGGAGGACGGCCAGCAGATGCAGGTGATCCGCGTGACCATGGACCCGCTCGAGTACGCCCGCGGTCGGACCGAGCTCGACATGCAGGCGACCTTCGCGCAGACCTTCGGCCTCTCCGCCGAGGAGAGCGAGAAGGCGCTCGCCAAGGGTCTCGCCTTCGCCGAGTTCAAGGTGGGAGAGGACGACGGGTACGTGCACGACCTGACCGAGCGCTGGCTGGTGCGGCTCGAAGGAGGCAACGGGTTCCTCCAGGAGGTCGCCATCGCCTTCTCGCGCTTCGGCAAGCCGATCGAGCCGCCGATCGAGGTGCCCGAGACGGACTGAGTGCGGGGCTCCGGGGGCGACCCCGTGCCGACCCGCCTCCTCGCGGGTGGGGTATCATGGGCCGCCATGACCCGCACCATCGTCAGATTCGCGCCCTCGCCGACCGGCTACCTGCACCTCGGCGGCGCACGCACGGCCCTCTACAACTACATCTTCGCCCGTCAGCGGGGCGGCACGTTCATCCTGCGCATCGAGGACACCGACCCGTCGCGCTCGACCGACGAGGCGATCGCGCAGATCGTGCGCTCGATGCGGGAGATGGGCCTCGACTGGGACGAGGGGCCGGGCGTGCCCGGCCCCCACGGGCCCTACCGGCAGACCGAGCGCCGGGCCATCTACCGCGAGCACATCGACCGCCTGCTCGCGGGCGGGCACCTGTACACGTGCTTCTGCACGCCCGACGAGCTCGAGGCCGAGCGTCAGGCGGCCCAGGCCGAGAAGCGGGCGTGGGTCTACAGCGGACGCTGCCGCGGCCTCGGCGCCGACGAAGTGGCGCGCCGCAAGGCCGCCGGCGAGCCGTGGACGCTGCGCTTCAAGGTGCCCGACGGGCGCATCGGCTTCGACGACATGCTGCGCGGGCGCGTCGAGGTCGAGAGCGCCACGGTCGGCGACTTCATCGTGCAGCGCTCCGACGGCACCATCACCTACAACCTCGCCGTGGTCGTGGACGACGTGACCATGGAGATCACCCACGTGATCCGCGGCGACGACCACATCTCGAACACGCCCAAGCAGGTGCCGATCTACGCGGCGCTGGGCGCCGAGGTCCCCCGCTTCCTGCACATGCCGCTGCTCTTCGGCACCGACCGCAAGAAGCTCAGCAAGCGCCACGGCGCCACGAAGCTCGAGCAGCTCGTCGACATGGGCTTCCTGCCCGAGGTGGTGCGCAACTACCTGTGCTTCCTCTCCACCGAGTTCGACGAGTCGATGATCGGCTGGACCCTCGACGACCTGGTGCAGCGCTTCAAGGTCGAGGAGCTCGGCACCAGCGCCAGCATCTTCGACCCCGACAAGCTGCGCTGGATGAACGGACGCTTCGTGCGCGCACTGGGCGACGAGGCGCTCGGCGAGCGCCTCGTCGCCTATCTCGCGCGCACCTGCTTCTACAGCGACCCGCAGGACTGGACGGCGCCGGCCGCGGTCAACGACGACGCGGCGCGCCGGCCGTGCCGGCCATCGCCCGAGCAGGAGCGACTCACGCGCGCGCTCGCGCCGTTGGTGAGCGAGAAGGTCGACCTGCTCGCCGACGTCGTACCCATCGCCGGCTGGTTCTTCCGGCCGCTCGCTTTCAGCGACGAGGCTCACGAGAAGCTCGCCGGCACGCCCGGAGCGGGGCGCACGCTGGAGGCCGCCGCGGAGCGCCTGTCCGCCCTCGACCCATACACGATGGAGGGCGTCGAGGCGCTGGTCCGCGCCTTGCCGGAGGAGCTCGGCGTCAAGCCCAAGTCCGTCTTCGCCGCGCTGCGGCTCGGGATGAGCGGTCAGCCGGTCACGCCGGGGCTCTTCGAGTCGCTCTGGCTGCTCGGCCGCGACGAGGCCGCGGCCCGGCTGACGCAGGCCGCGGCCCTCATCGACTGACGCCGCGGCCTCTGCCTGGATGACAAGGCCTCGTGGGTCGCCGGCTGCCCTGAGCAGCACGTTCTCACGCGCTCCCAGGAGGGTGTCTGCCTGATGGACCCGGCGCCGACCCCGCGCCGCTGTCGACCGGCGCCGCCGTTGCCACGGGGGACGATAGTCGACTGTTGACAGTCTGCGTGCAGCGCGCTAGGTTCGCGCCGACGGGCCGTGGCCCGTCGGCTGCGGTGGCGGCCTACCGACCTGCCGTCGCCAGGCCCTCCAAAGGAACCCAGCGATGAAGCGGGCGATCCTCCTCACCGTCGGCACCCTTGTCCTCCTGTGTCTGTGCATCGGCCCCGCGCTCGGGAGCACGAGGCCCACCTTCGACCAGGCGATCGACCAGCTGATCGCTCAGGGCTACCCGCAGAGCATCGAGGAGCACCTCTGCGGGTTGGGCACCTCACCGCTGGGCTTCCGGGTCGGCGGCAGCACCTCCGACGACACTGCGGCCGCCTACTTGGCCGCCGAGATGCGCGCCATCGGCCTGCGGAACGTGCGACTCGAGGCGGTGGAGATGGACGTCTGGGAGTTCCGCAGCGCCAGCGTCACCGTCGGCGGCCGCGTCCTGCAGGCGTCGTCGTATGCGGGTGTGCCGCCCACGCCGGCCGGAGGTCTGAGCGGCGAGGTCGTGTATGTCGGTCGCGGCAGCGCGGCCGAGTACGATGCCGCCGGGAGCGTTGCCGGCAAGGTCGTCCTCTTCGACTTCACCGACGACCACTCGCCCGGCGACACGCTCTTCTGGTCGAACCTGCCGGCACACGAGGCCACGCTGCGCGGGGCGAAGGCGATCGTCATCACCACCGACGAGAGCTACCTGGGCTTCTTCGCAGACCCGGACAGCCTGGGCAGCAACGACGGCGAGCACGACCCCGCCTGGCTCCCTATGGTGTACATCGACAGGACCGACGGCGACTGGCTCAAGGCCCAGGTCGCCGCAGGTCCCGACGCCGGCCACGGTCATGCTCGACGCCGACCTCCAGTTCAAGAGCCAGGGCGGCCTCGGCTACAACGTGGTCGGCGAGTTGCCCGGCAGCGCGAAGGGCGGCGAGAAGATCGTGCTTGTCGGCCACCACGACGCCTTCTTCACCGGCGCGACCGACGACACGAGCGCGGTGGTCGAGGAACTGCTCATCGCCAAGGCGATGAAGCTCTCCGGCTACAAGCCGCAGCGCACGATCGTCTTCCTCGCCACGACCGGCGAGGAGTGGGGCATCGTCGACTCCTGGTACGACTGGGCGTACGGCTCCTGGTACGCGGCGACCAAGACCCACGCAGACTGGCCCGGCAAGGTCTCGGCGGTCCTCAACATGGAGGGCCCAGGAAGCCCGGACGGACAGATCCGTCTGCTCGCGGTGCCCGAGCTCGTGCCGTGGTTGGCGCAGGTCGTCGACGCCAACCCAGCGCTGCGCGGCCCCAACAACGCCAAGACCCAGATCATCCCGGCCGCGGACTGCGGCAACGACCAGTGGCCGTTCACCGCCGCCGGTATCCCGAGTGTCGTGCTCGGCGGGTGGCCCGACTCGTGGTTCCCCTGGAACTACCACACGCCCAACGACAGCGTCGCAGCTATCGACTGGCAGTTCTTCGGCACGTGCGCGAAGTTCATGCAGCGGATGGTGCTGGGTGCCGACGGCGCGATCCCGCCCTACTCTTTCGGGGCCCGCGCCCAGCAACTCTCGGCCAGCGTCGATGCCGCGGCGCTGTTCGCGACCGGGGCCGACGCCGCGACGGTCAGCAGGTTCAGTGCGGCGGTCGCCCGCTTCTCCACCGCGGCGACCGCCTGCGACGAGCGGCTCGGCAGCATCCCGGCGGCGCGGGCCGCGAGCGCGAGCCAGCAGCTCATGGACGCGGCCAAGGTCGTCGACTCCAGCCTCACGGCACTGAGCTGGTGGGATGAGACCATCTACCCGCACCAGCAGGTCCAAGCTGACCTGGAGCTGGTGAGCACGGCGATCGCCGCCCTCGACAAGCCCAACCCGAGAGAGGCGGCCGCGCTGGCCGCGCTCGCGGATGTCGGCTACAGCTTCTACGGCCTCACGTTCAGCCCGACCGTGTACCTGCACGAACTCGACCGCCACGACCCGGACTACGTCAACATCAGCTGGGGTGGTCAGGGACAGCTGCCGCAGCCGGTCGACGTGATCCCGGAGTATCGGCAGATCGAGAGCGGTCGCCTCGCTGAGGCGCTCGCCGGGCTGACCGCGGAGCGCGCTCGTCAGATCGCGCAGCTCGAGGAGCGGCTCGATCAGATGACGGCCGCGCTCGAGACGGCCACCGCGAACCTGGAGGCGATTCGCTAGCCCACGCGGAGGCCGGCGACGCCGACGCCGTCGAGCGCGGTCTTCACCAGGCCGGCACCCGAGTCGTCGGCGTTGTTGGCGACCACGAGGCGGTGGCGGGGGCGCGGGCGCCCACCGCGTCGCTCGCTCTCTTGCCGGCGCGTCCCACTCGAGCCAGAGGCCGAGCGACAGGGCGACCCCGACCGCCCAGCCCGCGAGCACGTCGGTCAGCTAGAGCATGCCGAGGTAGATGCGTGAGATGCCGGTCCCGACGGCGCAGGTGACGAGTCTCGCCGCCGGCCACGGCCGCGCGCGGCCCGCGTGCGAGATCATGGCGAGCGCCACGGCCAAGGCCGTGGCCCCCAGCGTGTGGCCGCTGGGGAAGGAGGCGAAGGCCACGCTGGGCGGCACGTCCTCGCGGGAGGCCGGACGCATGATCAGCGCCTTGAGGCCGAGGCCGAGGAGCGTGGCGCCGAAGACGGCGGCCAGCACCAGGACGAGTTTCAGCACCCCGCGCAGGTGAGGCCGCCGAGGGCGGCCGGCAGCTCCTCGAAGTGCCGCACCATGGCATCGGCCGTGGAGCGTGAGGCGTCGCGGCTGTTGGCGCCGACGAAGTGCACCGCCATCATGCCGGCCGCCTGGGCGCCGGCGATGTCGGTGCGCTGCATGTCGCCGACGTGCGCCGCCTCGCCGGCCGGCACGCCGAGCTGGGCGAGCGTGTGCTTGAAGACGCGCACGTCGGGCTTGCTCATGCCGTGCTCGTTCGAGAAGTAGAGGTACGTGAACGGCTCGAGCAGGCAGTGGCGGTCGAGCAGCTCGCGCAGCACCGCCCCCGGGGAGTACCCCGTGTCGCAGACCACTGCCAGGCGGTAGCGGTCGAAGAGCGCCGGCAGCGTGTAGACGAGGCCCGGGACGGGCTCGGGCGGGATCTCGAGCAGCACGCGCTCGAAGGCCGTGGTGAGGCGGGCGTGCACCTCGTCCGGGACCCGCGCCCGCAGGCTGCCGAGCACGGCGTCGAGGATCTCCCCACAGCTCGGGGTGCGCACCTCGTCGTGCCAGACGCGCTCGAAGAAGTCGAACCCGAAGCGCAGCGCGTCGTCGAGAGCGCTCGCCGGCGGGTCGTAGCCGAGCGCCCCGAGCTCTGCGCGGAGCAGCTCGGCGCGGCGCTGCTCGCGCTCGCGGCCGCGCACGTCGACGAACAGCGTGTTCCAGAAGTCGAGGGTCACCGCGCGGAGCATGCCGGTAGCGTACCAGAGCCCGCGGGCGCCGATGCCGGGGCTGGGGCCGTGCCCAGGCCGTCCAAACGCCTGACGACGCAGAGAGTGGCAGCGCGTACGGGATTCGAACCCGTGTTACCGGCGTGAGAGGCCGGCGTCCTAGGCCCCTAGACGAACGCGCCGCGATGGGGCAAGCGGGCGGCCATGATACCAGATAACTCCGTGGGCGTTCACCTTGCCGCGCCGACACGCCGACGGCGTGCCGCCGGCGTCAGCGCACCGTGAACGCGTGCGTGCCCCAGGGCGAGTCGGCCACGGCGTCGGCCACCGCCTGGGCGTTGTCGCCCCTCCGCAGCGCCTCGAGGATGCCGTCGTAGTAGCCGTTGTGGAGCGTGTTCAGCGTGGCCTTGAAGCCCTGCTGCCAGCTCACGTACGCCTTGACCCCGACCGAGTTCATGGAGGTCGCCCCCGGCATCCTCCAGGTGGTGTTGAGCGGGTTGTAGTGCGCCGAGTTGTTCCAGTGGCCGCCCTCGGCCATCTCCCAGGCCACCAGCGCCGCCAGGTTCGGGGTCGTCGGCGGAGCACCGAGGCTCTTGAGCAGGGCCTTGGCCCAGGTCAGCTGGTTGTAGCCTCCCTTCGGCGCCTTCGCGAGGCCCACGGGGAGCCGCCCGACGAGGATCTCCTCGATGCGCGCCGTCAGGCCCTCGAGCAGGGCGCGCCGCTCGGCGAGCGCGTCGTCCAGCGTCGCGCGCTGCTCCTCGAGCCGCGTCTCGAGGACGAGGGTGCGCTCGCGCCGCTCGGCGAGCCCGGACTCGAGGCCTTCGGCGGCCTCGGTGAGGCGGACCAGCTCGAGCTGGGCCTTCTGGTCCTCGTCCATGACGCGGCGCAGCATGCGTACGTCGGCCTCGAGGTCGGCGAAGCTGCCGGCGCGGGCGAGGACGTCGAGCCACGTCGCGTCGCCGTTCTTGTACACCGCCGTCATGTGGGCGGCGACGAGGGTCGTCTGCGCCTCGAGCAGCGACTCCGTGCGGGCGAGCTCGACGCGCATCTCGACGAGTTCGCGGCCGACGCCGTCGAGCTCGGCGCGCGTGGTCTCGTAGTCGCCGGCGACGGCGTCGATCTCGGCCTTCACGCGCTCCATGCCGGCGCGCACGCGCTTCGCCTCCTCCTGCAGCTCGCGCAGCGAGCGGCCGTCGTCCTTCTTGACGACGCTGAAGACGGCCGCCTCCCCGTCGCTGCGCGCCCCGCTCGGCTCGGCCGGTGCCGACGACGCCGCGGCCAGCGTCAGCAGCGCGAGCACGGCGAGGAGGCCCGCGAGGCGCGGGGCCAGCAGTGTGTCGAGGCGGCGACTCATCCTGGGCTCTGTATCGGCCTCACGGAGGCAGGCTTTACAGGCTGGAGCCGAGGGTGGCGGCGAGCGCACGACTCGGGGCCGCTGGTATGCTTGCGCGACCGGGAGCCACGCGAGGAGGGAGCGGGTGCGGCGACGCCGGCATCACGACCACCGGCTGGAGACGACGACCGACGTGCGCGTGCGTCGCCTGCACGTGGCGGCCGGCGAACGATACGTCGCCTTTGGGTGGGACTACCCCGGCCGCACGCTCCTCGAGGTCCGCATCCTGCGCTCCACGCGCGGCTTCGCCGCGGGCCCCGACCCGGGCCGAGGGCAGCGTCTGGTCTACGACGACGTGAGCGGCTCCTTCCGCGACACCGCGATCGAGGGCGGCGTGCGCTACTACTACACCGTCTTCGCCCGTCAGGCCGGCGGCGAGTGGGTGCGCTGGGACGAGCGGCGTGTGCGCCCGGGGGTGCGGCGCGCGGCGCGGCTACGACGGCTGCTGCCCTGGGCGGCTGCCGTGCTGATCGTCGCCGTCACTCTCGGGGCCGCCGCCACGGCGGCGGCCCAGGACGACGAAGCGCCCGCCGACGAGCCGACCGCCGCGGAGGTCGCCCTCGAGGAGGCGGCGCTCGCCGACCCCCGGGTCGCGGCGATCCTCGCCGGCGTCGAGGCCGAGGCCACGGTGACCACCGAGACCGGACCGCTGTCGCCGCTCGGCGGCGGCGTCACGTTCACGTGGCCGGCCGAGCAGACCCGCGCCGCCACCGTCGCGTGGCCGATCCTCGACAGGGCCGCCGCCAACGCCGAGCCGGAGACGCGCCGCCTGGAGTTCGAGGAGCTGACCGGGATGGCGGTCGTGGTCGACGGCGAGAGCGGGGTCGTGCGCGAGATCTACCCGGCCGACGGGACGGCGGGCTACGTCATCCGCCAGGACACGACGGCGCCCTGGTCCGATCTGACATGGCTCGTCGACCAGCCCTGGCTGCCGCTCCCGCTGTTCATGGCCGTCGCCGTCGGCATGGCGATCCACGCCTTCGTGCGCTCGCGCGCGTGGCGGCGGCGCACCCCGTCCATGGCGCGGCACGACCGCCAGGCGCTCGGCCGGCTCGCGGTCATCGTCTTCCTGATCGCCGGCTTCGTGGCCCAGGTCTGGATCGTCGTCACCGCGGCCCAGGAGGAGCTGCCCTACGATCGCCCGTTCGACCCCGGCAGCCTGCAGGTGCTGCCGGTCCTCCTCTTCCCCGCCGCCCTCTACCTGACGGCGCTGGTGCTCGAGCTGCTGACCATGCCGCACCGCGGGTCGTGGGGCCTCGTCGCCGTGATGGCCGCCGGCACCTACGTCTACTCCGTCATCGTGATGATGCGCGTCGCCACCGACGACGTGTCGCTGGTGCTGTCGCTGCTCCTGGGGGCGCTGATGCTGCTCAGCCTACCGCGGGCGTTCGGCGCCGGCCGCATGGGGTGGAGCCGCAGCGCGACGTTCTCGCGCTCGTAGCGGCGCGCTATCATGTCGGGGCACGGTCATCGTGTCCGAGCGAGGGGGCCACGTGGGACAGTCCGGGGAGGCGCGCCTGATCCGTCGGGTCAAGGCGAAGGGCGACGACAACTGGGTCGTCGTGAAGTGGGAGCCCGTCGACGACCCGGTCGAGGTCGTCGTCGTGAAGTCCGAGTCGCGACCGGCCGACGACCTGCGTGAGCTCTTCGTCGAGCGGCCCGAACAGCACGCGATCTACATCGATGCAGGGACGCAGTGCCAGGACCAGGACGTGGTCTCCGACGTGAAGTACTACTACACGCTGTTCGCACAGGACGCCGACGGTCGCTGGCACCGGCAGGGCGACGACAAGGTCCACATCCCGCGCAGCTTCAGCCGGGAGCGCGTCGAGTTCCACGAGCCCGGCAGCATGCTCGCCAAGCTCGACAAGATGCGGGTCGGGGCCTTCCCGACGGCGGCGGCGGCGGCGGCGGCGGGTGAGCGCGGCGGCGGGGCGGGGCGGCGGGCGGAAGCCCCCCGCCCGCCGCTCCGTCGGCCGCGCCCCGCCTACCGCTCGATGAGCTCGATCCAGTTGCCGTCGGGGTCGGCGACGAAGGCGATGCGGTGGCCGTCGCCCTGCAGCGGCGCCGGCGGCCGGCCGACCTCTTCGGCGCCGGCCGCGACCAGCGCCGCGTAGGTGCCGTCGACGTCGTCGACGTCGAAGGCGAAGTGCCCGAAGCGCTCGCCGCCCGTCGTAGGGCGTGTCCTTGCCCCAGTTGTAGACGAGCTCGATGGCGAAGTTGCCCTCCGGCGGCTCCATGAAGGCCAGCGTGGCCTTGTTCTTCGTCAGCTCGCTCTTGCGGCTGCAGCGCATCCCGAGCGCCTCGTAGAAGGCGATCGCCCTGTCGAGGTCCTTGGTCCGCGTCGCCACGTGCACGAACTCCATGTCACCCTCCGTCCCGGTATACTGCCGGCCGATGTCGATCCACGCGTTCCACGACAAGGTACCCGTCTTCGGCGCGCAGGTGTTCGTGCACCCCGACGCCACGGTCATCGGCGACGTGGTGCTGGGCGACGGCGCCAACGTCTGGCCGGGCGCCGTCCTGCGCGGCGACGTCGAGCGTATCAGCCTCGGCCCCGGGGTCAGCTTCCAGGACAACTCGGTCGCCCACTGCGACCCCGGCTTCCCCCTCGTCGCCGGCGCCGGCTGCATCTTCGGTCACGGGGTGATCGTCCACGGCGCCACCATCGGCGCCGGCTGCCTCATCGGCATGGGGAGCACGCTGCTCAACGGCTGCGAGATCGGCGAAGGCAGCATCGTGGGCGCCAACGCTCTCGTCACGCAGGGCAAGCGGTTCCCGCCGCGCAGCCTCATCGTCGGCGCTCCGGCCAGGGTCGTGCGCGAGGTCACCGACGAAGAGCTCGCGCAACGCGTCGCGCTCAGCGGCCGCTACGCGCGCCGCGCGCTCGCCTATCTCGAGCAGGGTCTCGGCGTCGACCTCTCGGCCTTCCTGCGCTGAGGGCGTCGGCAGCGCCCCCGCCGGGTACCACCTCCGCCATGGCAGAGATCACCGAGACCTTCTTCGCCCCCGACCTGGCGGCGTGGCGCGCGTGGCTCGAGAAGCACCACCACGAGAAGTCCTCGATCTGGCTCGTCCTGCTGAAGGCGCACGTCGACGAGCCCTCGGTGAGCTACGGCGAGGCCGTCGAGGAGGCCCTCTGCTTCGGCTGGATCGACGGGCAGCTCAGGCGCATCGACGACCGCTCGCACGCGATCCGTTTCACGCCGCGCAAGCCGGGCAGCGTGTGGGCGAAGAGCAACGTCGCGCGGGTCGAGAAGCTGATCGCCGAGGGCCGCATGCGCCCCGAGGGCATGGCCCTCGTGGAAGAGGCGAAGCGTCGCGGCACGTGGGACGAGGCCCTTTCGGAGCGGACCGCGACGACGCCGGACGACCTGCAGGCGGCCCTCGACGCCGACCCGGCGGCCGCCGAGCGCTGGGGCACTTGGGCGCCCTCTCACCGCCGCCAGTACGTCTACTGGGTGCTCGAGGCGAAGCGGCCGGAGACGAGGGCGCGGCGCGTCGCCGAGGTCGTGCGGCGCGCCGCCGCGGGGACACGGCCCGGCGACAGGGCCTGAGGCCGCGCCTCAGCTGTCCGCGGGCGCGGTGTCGGAGGCCGGGGGGGGCGGCGGCGGCCGCGGAGGCGCCGTCCGCGGCTGCGCCGGGGGGCCGGGCGTCCCCCCGCGCTTCTTGGGGCGGGGCGTCCCCGCGCGCGTCGGCGCGGCCGTCGCCGAGGGCGACTTCGACCGCCGACACGAGCCGCGGCAGCACGTCCCCGCCCCTCCCCCGCAGGTAGTGCGTCGCCCGGTGGCTGAGGGCGCTCGGCTCGGGGTTCACGTCGATGAGCGTCGCCCCGCCCTCGAGCGCGATCAGGGGCACCCCCGCCGCCGGGTAGACGATCGCCGACGTGCCGGCCACGAGCATCACGTCGCAGCCGGCGGCGAGGCCCTGCGCGCGCCGCAGGGCGTCGTCGGGCAGGGCCTCGCCGAACCAGACCACGTCGGGCCGCATCAAGTCGCCGCACTCGGGACAGCGCGGTGGTCGCGCCGTCTGCGCGCGCAGCTCGTCGAGGCTGTAGCCGCAGTGACGTCCGTCGAGGCACTTGAAGCTGTGCATGGTGCCGTGCAGCTCGACGACGTCGGAGGAGCCGGCACGCTGGTGCAGGCCGTCGATGTTCTGGGTGACGACGACGAGCCCGGGCCTCAGGCGCTCGAGCGCGGCGATCGCGCGGTGACCGGAGTTGGGCTCGGCCTCGGCGGCGAGACCGAAGCGGTGCTCGTACCAGCGCCAGACCAGCTCCGGGTCGCGGAGGAAGCCGTCGCGGGTCGCGAGGTCCATCGGGTCGTACTGCGCCCAGAGGCCGGTCTCGGGCTCGCGGAAGGTGGCGATGCCGGACTCGGCGGAGACGCCGGCGCCCGTGAAGACGACGACGTGACGGGCGCCGGCGAGGGCGCGCGCCGCGCGGGCGAGGCTCTCCGATGTGAGGTTCTCCGGCATGGTGTCGCTGCCACGTCCGCGGGGCGGTGTCGCGTGACGGACCCCCCAGACTCTACACTAGGGGCCGTGGACCTCTACGAGTATCAGGGCAAGCGCCTCTTCGCCGCCGCCGGGCTGCCAGTGCCCGAGGGTGCGAGGGTGACGTCGGCGCACGCGGGCCGGCGGATGGCCGGCCAGCTCGGCGTCCCGGTCGTGGCCAAGGCGCAGGCGCTGACCGGCGGCCGCGGCAAGGCCGGCGGCGTGCAGCGCTGCGAGACCACCCCCGAGGTCTTCGACGCGGTCGCGCGCATCATGGCGCTGCGCATCAAGGACAAGCCCGTCGAGAGTGTGCTGCTCGAGCGCGCCGTGGGCATCGCCCACGAGTACTACCTCGCCTTCGCCCTCGACCGGCACGAGCGCGCCCCGGTCCTGCTCTTCTCGACGCGCGGCGGGGTCGACATCGAGACCGTGGCGCGCGAGACGCCCGAGGCGCTGCTGCGCCTGCCGGTCGACCCGCTGCTGGGCCTCGCCGACTACCAGGTGCGCGACGTGGTCGCGGCGGCCGCGGCGGCAGCCGCCTCGGCCGCCCCAGCTGCCGCCACCACAGTCCCGGCGGCGGCGACGGCGAGCTCCGAGGCACCTGCGGCCGACGCGCCGCCCGCCGCCGCGCGGCCCGCGGTCTGGACGCGCGAGACGTCGGCCGCCTTCGGCGCCGTCACGCGCGGTCTGTGGCGGTTCTACCGCGACCTCGACGCGACGCTCGTCGAGGTGAACCCGCTCGTCCTCACCGCCGACGGCGCCGTCGTCTGCCTCGACAGCAAGGTGACCATCGACGACAACGCGCTCTACCGCCACGACGACCTCGTCGCGTTGCGCGACGCGGGCGACGAGCGCGAGGCCCGCGCACGCGCCGCCGGGCTCAGCTACGTCTCGCTCGACGGCGACCTGGGTGTGATCGGCAACGGCGCCGGTCTCGTGATGAGCACGCTCGACCTCGTCGCCGCGGCCGGGGGGCGCGCGGCCAACTTCTGTGACGTCGGCGGCGGCGCCCGCGCCGAGGCGGTCGGCGCCGCCGTCGACGTCATCCTCTCCGACCCCGAGGTGCGCGCCCTGCTCGTCAGCATCTTCGGCGGCATCACGCGCGGCGAAGAGGTCGCTCGCGGGCTGCTCGCCGCGCTCGCGCAGCGCGAGGGCGGCGCCGACGTGCCGGTGGTCGTGCGCCTCGACGGCAACGGCGCCGACGAGGGCCGCCGCCTGCTTGCCGAGACCGGGCTCCCGCGCCTGCGCGTCGCCGCCGGCGTGGACGAGGCGGTCGCCGAGGCGGTCGCCGCAGCGGAGGCAGTGGGGCCGGCGACGACAGGGCCCGCGACGACAGGGGCCACGGCTGCCGGGTCCGCAGAGGGAGCGTCCTGATGGCGATCCTCGTCGACGGCGGCACGAGGGTGCTCGTCCAGGGCGTGACCGGCCGCGAAGGCGCCTTCCACACGCGGCGCATGCTCGACGCCGGCACCGCCGTCGTGGCCGGCACCTCCCCCGGCAAGGGCGGGCAGGAGGTCGAGGGCGTGCCGGTCTACGACCGCGTCGCCGACGCGGTGCGCGAGACCGGCGCCGACGCGGCGGTCGTCTTCGTGCCGGCCCGGTTCGCGCGCGACGCCCTGATCGAGGCCGCCGACGCCGGGGTGGGCCTCGTCGTGTGCATCACCGAGGGCATTCCCGTGCGCGACATGAGCGAGGCGGCCGCGCATCTGGCCCACCGCGGGGCCCGGCTGGTCGGGCCCAACGGGCCGGGCCTCGTCTCGGTCGCGCAGCCGGCGGCCGAAGGCCGGCCGGCCGACGCCGGCTGCAACGCCGGCATCATGCCGGCCGGTATCTTCACGCCCGGCCCGGTGGGGCTGGTCTCGCGCTCCGGCACGCTGACCTACGAGATCGTCGATCAGCTCAGCCGTGCCGGGCTCGGTCAGACGACCTGTGTCGGCATGGGCGGCGACCCCGTCCACGGCGTCGGCTTCGTCGAGTGTCTCGAGCTCTTCGAGGGCGACGAAGCGACCCGGGCCGTCGTCCTCGTCGGCGAGATCGGCGGCGACGACGAGGAGCGCGCCGCCCGCTTCGCCGCCGATCGCATGAGCACGCCCATCGTCGCCTACCTCGCCGGCTTCACCGCGCCCCCCGGCAAGCGCATGGGTCACGCCGGCGCCATCATCAGCGGCGGGTCGGGGACGGCGGCCGCCAAGGCGGCCGCCCTCGAGGCGGCGGGTGTGGCCGTCGCCCACCGCCCGAGCGAGGTCGCACCCCTCGTGGTGGCCGCTCTCGCAGCGTCGGTCTAGAATGCGGCGACCGGCCTGCAGAGGGGGGACGATGAGCAAGAGCGCGTGTCGCGGCGGTGAGGCCTCGTGAAGCGGCGGCCGCTCGGGCGGCTGGTGATGGCGCTCGTGCCGCTGCCCTGGACCGCGTTCTACGCCGTCGTGGGCGGGTGGGCGACCGCCAAGGGGCTCGCCGCCCTCATCGACGGCAGGGTCCACGTGCAGGTCTCCTCCGACGTCGTCGAGCCGAGCGCGCTGCTGCTCGTCGGCCTCGGCTTCCTCGTCGCCTTCGCGGCCATGCTCGGGGTGACGGTGCTGGTGCTCCTCGAGCGGCGCGGCCGTCTCTGGACGCTCGAGCTGGTCGTCCTGCTGGCCGTCTGGGCCGGCGGTCTCTGGGCGATCTACCGCTCGTCGCTCGGCGCTCCCGCTTTCCTCCTCGCCTTCTTCGGTCTCTTCTTCGCCACGGCCGTGGCGGCCGTCATGGTCGTGTCGCGCCCGCCCGAGGTCATCGAGGCGCAGCCCGACAAGAGCAAGTCAGGCTGACGGCGCCCCTCGCGGCGCCTGCCGCCGCGCCGCCCGCCCTCGCGCCGCCCGCCGCCGCCACGCCGCGCGCCTCCGCACCGCTTGCCCGCCGCCCTCCGCCACGCTGCCGCTGAGGCTCGTGACCCCGGCGGCCGCGCGGCTCCGTGGTCCGTTTCGCCCGGCGACGACACTCACAGCCGACCGGCAGGGAAGTCCCAGTCCTCCCCAAGCCGGCGGTGAGAGGCTCTGGGCGTCCCCGGAGCGAGCGACCGAGGTGTGTGGTGCGCAGAGCGACCTTCGTCTTCACCATCGCGGCACTGCCCGCCGCGGTCGCGGGTCTCGCCCTGGGAGCGTGCGGCGAGGATCCGGGAGCGAGCGCGACCGCCCAGACCGCCGGCGTCACGGCCGGCCCCGGTCCCGGCGGCGGCGCGTTCGATCTCGCCTCCGTCGTCGGCGACGCCCTCGACGAGCTGGTCGCCGACGGCACCATCAGCGTCGCGCAGCGGGACGCCGTCGTCGAGGTCCTCGACGACGGCATGGGCGGCGGGCGGCCGCAGGCGAGCCCGCCCGCCGCCGGCCAATCGCCGCCGGCGCAGCAGCAGGCGCCGGAGCGCCGGGACATGCTCGGCCCCATGCTCGACCCTCTCGTCGAGGCGGGCACCCTGACGACGGCCCAGGCGGAGGCGATCTCCGAAGCGGTGGCCGACGCGATGCCGGAGCTCCCCGACGCGCGTGCGCCGCCGTCGGACGACTCCAGCATCTGAGGGGCTCTGTCTCACAGGCCCGTTCGGGCGGGCGGCCGGCGGCGAAGAGCCCCGGGCCGCCCGCCCTGACTCCCGCGCCGCCGCGGCCGACATCCATTCCGCTCGGCATCCGCCCCGCCCCGGGACCCGCCCCGCGCCCGGTCTTGTCGGGCCCCGCGGGCCGAGTCGCTCCTCACCCGCCATCCCGTCCCGCCGCCGCAGGGCCTCTTGGTCGCCGGGTCCACGGCCGTCTCGTTGCCGCCCCCCGGAGCCCGTGCTAGCGTTCGTTGCCACCGGCCGGCTGCCGTGACGCGGTCCCGGGGGGCGCGCTCGACGAGCGCATGGGGACCGCGTCGCCGCCCGGCTCGTCCGTCGATCGCTCAGGAGGCCCTCATGCCGGAGCAGGACCATCAGCCCACCGTCGAGGAGCTGAAGGCCAAGGCCTATCAGCCCATGGAGGACGCGAAGGTCCTCCACCCCTTCTATCGCGGCAAGATCGAGACCACGCTCAAGTGCTGCATCCGCGACTTCCAGGACTTCGGCATCTGGTACACGCCGGGTGTCAGCGCGCCGTGCCTTGAGATCAAGGACGACCCCGAGAAGGTCTACGAGTACACGAACAAGTGGAACACGGTCGCCGTGATCAGCGACGGCACCCGCGTGCTCGGCATGGGCGACATCGGCCCCAAGGCCGGCATGCCGGTCATGGAGGGCAAGAGCCTGCTCTACAAGTACCTCGGCGGGGTCGACGGCTTCCCGCTGATGGTCGACACCAAGGACCCCGACAAGTTCATCGAGTTCGTCAAGCTCGTGCAGCCGGGCCTGGGCGGCGTGAACCTCGAGGACATCGCCCAGCCCAAGTGCTTCCGCATCCTCGACACGCTGCGCGAGGAGTGCGAGATCCCCGTGTGGCACGACGATCAGCAGGGCACCGCGTGCGTGACCCTCGCCGGGCTCGTGAACGCCCTCAAGGTGGTCGGCAAGAAGATCGACGAGGTGAAGATCGCCTTCATCGGCTCGGGGGCGGCCAACGTCGCCATCAGCCGGTTGATCTTTGCTTTCGGCGCCACGCCGGCCCTCTGCCGCGTCGTCGACAGCAAGGGCATCCTCCACAAGAAGCGCGACGACATCAAGAAGGTCAAGGCCGAGTGGGTCGACAAGTGGAAGTACTGCCAGATCACGAACGAGGAGCAGCGCCAGGGCGGCATCGCCGAGGCGCTGAAGGACGCCGACGTCTGCATCGCGCTCTCGAAGCAGGGCCCCGACACGATCGAGAAGGACTGGATCAAGGCCATGGCGCCGGACTCGATCGTCTTCGTCTGCGCCAACCCGGTCCCCGAGATGTGGCCGTGGGACGCCAAGGAGGCCGGCGCCGCGGTGGTCGCCACGGGCCGCTCCGACTTCCCGAACCAGGTCAACAACTCGGTCGGCTTCCCCGGCATCTTCCGCGGCACCCTCGACGTGCGCGCCAAGACGATCACCGACGAGATGTGCATCGCCGCGGCCGTCGAGCTCGCCAAGGTGGCCGAGGACAAGGGCCTGAGCGCCGACTACATCATGCCGACCATGGACGACTGGGAGGTCTTCCCGCGCGAGGCCGCGGCGGTGGCCATGAAGGCTGTCGAGCAGGGCATCGCCCTGCGCACCGACATCACCTTCGAGCAGGAGGTCGCCGAGGCGACGGCGATCATCGGCCGCGCCCGCGGGCTGGTGCAGGACGCGATGGCGCTCGGGTACATCGCGATGCCCGAGGGCAGCCGCGCCCCGGCGCCGACCAGGCAGGCGATGAAGGCCGTCGCCAAGGGCGCCGGCGACGTCGCCGCCGGGTACGCCGGCAAGGCCGCCGACGCGATCGGGCCGTACGCCGAGAAGGCCGCCGAGGTCGCCCGTCAGGCCGCCGACAAGGCCGGCCCGTACGCCGACAAGGCCGCCGATGCCGCGCGACAGGCGGCCGACAAGGCGGCCGGGGCGGTCAAGAAGGCGACCGAGCGCAAGAAGGACTGAGGGGGCGTCATGCCGGTGCGCGAGCTCGACGTCCGCGAGATCGCGGCGGCCGTGAAGGAGCTCTGCATCACGGCCAACTACGACCTGCCCCGCGACGTCTACGACGCGCTGCGAAGCGCGCAGGAGGCCGAGGAGTCGCCCGTCGGGCGCGAGGTCCTCGGTCAGCTCGTCGAGAACGCCGACATCGCCGCCCGCGACCGGGTGCCGATCTGTCAGGACACGGGCCTCGCCGTCTTCTTCGTCGAGATCGGCCAGGACGTCCACCTCGTCGGCGGCGAATTCGAGGCGGCGGTCAACGAGGGCGTGCGCCAGGGGTACCTCGACGGCTACCTGCGCAAGTCGGCCGCCGAGGAGCCGGCGCACGCCCGCCGCAACACCAAGGACAACACGCCGGCGATCATCCACACCTCCATCGTCCCCGGCGACAAGGTGCGCCTCGTGATGATGGCCAAGGGCGGCGGCGCCGAGAACATGAGCAGCCTCAACATGCTCAAGCCGTCGCAGGGCTGGGCCGGCATGAGCCAGGCGGTGGTCGACACCGTCAGCCGCGCCGGTTCGAACCCCTGCCCGCCGGTCGTGATCGGCGTCGGCATCGGCGGCACCATCGACGCGGTCACCGTGCTCGCCAAGAAGGCGCTGCTGCGCGAGATCGGCTCGGTGCACCCCGACCCGCGTCATCGCGGCCATGGAGGCCGAGCTGCTCGAGCGCATCAACGCGCTCGGCATCGGACCGCAGGGCCTCGGCGGCACGACGACCGCGCTGGCCGTCTTCATCGAGGAGATGCCCTGTCACATCGCCAGCATGCCGATGGCCGTGAACGTGCAGTGTCACGCCCAGCGGCACAAGTCCGTCGAGCTCTGAGGGAGGGGAGGAGAGATGGCCGTGAAGAAGCTCACCACGCCCCTCACCGACGAGGTCGTGAAGGACCTGAAGGCGGGCGACGCGGTCGCGATCACCGGCGTGATCTACCAGGCGCGCGACGCGGCCCACAAGAGGCTCGTCGCCCTCATCGAGGCCGGCGAGGAGCTGCCGTTCGAGCTGCGGGGGGCGGTCGTGTACTACATGGGGCCGAGCCCGGCCAAGCCCGGCAACCCGATCGGGTCGGCCGGGCCCACGACCAGCGGCCGCATGGACGCCTACGCCCCGCTGCTCATGAGGCACGGCCTCAAGGGCATGATCGGCAAGGGCCTGCGCACCGACGAGGTCAAGCAGGCGATGGTCGACGAGACGGCGGTGTACTTCGCCGCGACCGGGGGGGCCGGCGCCCTGCTCGCCAAGCGCATCACCGGCAACGAGGTGATCGCCTGGCCCGAGCTCGGCGCCGAGGCGGTCGCCCGCCTCGAGGTCGTCGACTTCCCCGCCATCGTCGTCAACGACTGCCACGGCGGCGACCTCTACGAGGAGGGGCGGGCGAAGTACGCGAAGAGCGTCTGAGGCACGAAGGGGCGCCTCGGGCGCAGAGGGCGGCGGGGCGGGGCGCGAACGCGCCCCGCCCCGCCGCCCTCGTCCGCTCGACCGAGTCAGCTCGGTCTCAGGCTTCGACCGGCGCCCCTGCGGGGCCGACCCAGGGTACCGTCGGCAGACTCGCGGTCGCCGGCTCGTGCAGGCGCACGGTGCGGGGACGCACGACGACGGTGTCGGCGGCCAGGTCGCCGAGGCGCTGGTTCCGCCGCGTGAGCCGGACGGCGATCGCCGCCGTCAGGTAGGCGGCGGGCAGAGAGTCGACGATGCGCAGCGCGGTGCGCACGAAGGCCGCGCCGTACCCGACGCGGGTACCGTCGGTGCGCACGACACGCAGCCCGAACAGGCGCTTGCCGATCGTCTGGCTCCACCTCGCCTCGCAGACCCAGAAGTAGACGAAGGTGGCCAGCGAGAAGGCGAGCCAGAGATACCAGGGGAACGGCTCCTCGCCCTCGACGCCGAAGCGTCCCTGCATCAGGAGTCCGCTGAAGACCGCGAGCCCGATGAAGAGGAAGATGCCGCCGAGGATCAGCATGTCGACGGCCAGGGCGAGGAAGCGGACCTTCACTCCTTCACACACGCGCACGCAGTCGCGGTCGTCGTCGCGGAACGAGCTGCGGCCGTCGCGCGGGTCGGCGCAGCACTCCGGGCAGCGCGGCGCCTCGGCGCTGACTCGCCGGCCGCAGCGCCGGCACGCGATGACTGATGTGCTCATGCTCCCTCCACGATCATGCCGGCGTCACGGGCGCGGGCTCCCCTCCACCACGCGGCGATTGTACATCCGTCGCGGGCGCCGCCGGCCGCGCACCCGGGCAGGCACTCCGGGGTCCCCGCCGGCCGCATAGTAGAATCCGCGCGTGGAGGCGTCATCGTGATCGATTGGGTCTTCGGCCTCGCCCGCATGCTCGGGCTCGGCGCCGCCGCCGGCACACGCCCGTGGCTCACGCTGGCGCTCGTCGGCGTGATGTCCCAGCTCGGGTGGGGCGTGCCGCTCAACGGCGCCTTCGACTGGCTCGGCAACCGCTGGGTCCTCCTCGTCCTCGCCGTGCTGGCGATCCTCGAGGCGGCGTTCGACAAGATCGTCCGTGTCGACCGGCTCCAGGACCGCATGGTGTTCCCCCTGCGGCTCGCGGCCGGCGCCGTCGCGGGGGCGGCGACCATCGACGCCGGCTGGCCCGGCCTCGCGGCCGGGCTCGCCGCCGGCGGTTTCGCCGCCTGGCTGGCCGAGCACGTCAAGCACGTACGCCGCCCGCGCGCCACGCGCAGTGAAGCGACGATCCCGCTGCTCAGCCTCATCGAGGACCTCTACGCCTTCCTCGGCACCGTCGGCACCCTCGTCTGGAGCCCCGTGGGCTTCGTCGTCGTGGCCTGGCCGGCGGCGCTCTGGGTGGAGATGCGGCGGCGGCGCAAGGCCAAGTACGCGGCGCTGCGGCGGCGCCGCGACCCGCGTGAGCCACCCGGCGCCGCGACGGGGGCGCCGCCGAGCGCGGCGCCGGACGTCGCGCCCACGGCGTGCCGCCGCCGGCCGCGGGGCGCGAGGTCCCGCAGGCTTCAGCGGCGGCGGAGTCCGTGCCGTATGAGGTGGCGCCGGAGGCCCCACCGCCCGTGCCGTCGCTTGCCGTGCCGCCGCCGGACGCGGCACCGCGAGCCGCACCCTACGGCGTGGAGCCGAGAAGCACGCCGTCACCCGGCGTCGACGGGGAGGCGCCGCCGTGAGCCGGCGTGGCGACACCCCAGGCGACGCCCGGCGGCGGATGGTCGAGGAGCAGATCGCCGGGCGCGGGCTGCGCGATGAGGCCGTGCTCGCGGCGTTGCGCGCCGTCCCGCGGCACAGCTTCGTCCCGCCGGGGATGGAGGGCGAGGCCTACCTCGACGGCCCGCTGCCGATCGGCTTCGGCCAGACCATCTCGCAGCCCTACATGGTGGCGCTGATGACGGGGCTGCTCGGGGTCGACGCGCGCAGCCGCGTGCTCGAGGTGGGCGCGGGATCGGGCTACCAGACCGCCGTCCTCGCCGAACTGGTGGCGCAGGTCTGGGCGGTGGAGCGCGTCGCGGAGCTCGCCGAGACCGCCCGCCGCCGCTTGCGCGAGCTGGGCTACGACAACGTCCACCTCGCCGTCGGCGACGGGACTCTGGGCTGGGAGGAGCACGCGCCGTACGACGGCATCCTCGTCGCGGCCGCGGCCGACGACGTGCCGGCGGCGCTGCTCGACCAGCTCGTCGTCGGCGGCCGCCTGGTGATCCCGCTGGGCGCCCCGCACCGCGACCAGGTGCTGACCGTGTACCGCCGCGGCCGCGAAGGCTTCGACGTTGAGCGTCACACGCCGTGCCGCTTCGTGCCGCTCGTCAGTGGCGGCGTCAAGGGAGCGGAGGACGTGGCCGAGAATGAGATGACGGGTCCCGGCACCGCCGGCACATCGGCGGGCGCCGCCGGCACCAAGGCGGTGAAGATGCGGCTCTCGGGTCGCGTCCAAGGCGTGTACTTTCGCGCCTCGACGCAGCGCGAGGCGCGGCGTCTCGGCGTCGCCGGCTACGCGAAGAACCTGCGCGACGGCAGCGTCGAGGTGTGGGCCCAGGGGGACGCCGCCGCGGTCGACGCGCTGATCGCCTGGTGCCGCGGCGGCCCGCCGCGGGCCGAGGTCGGCGCGGCTCGAGGTCGGAAGACGTCGAGTCCGGACCCCGGCATCGACACGTTCGAGGTGAGGTGACGATGACGAAAGCAGCCCCCGCGAGCGGCCGAGGACCGCGACCGGTGACCTTCGACGCGGTCCGCAAGGACCCGGAGGTCGCGGTCCTGATCTCGAAGGCCGACGAGAACCTGGAGCGGCTGGGGTACACCGAGCACGGCACGCGCCACGCGACGATGGTGGCCACCGTGGCGCGCGACATCCTCAACCGTCTGGACCGCCCGCCACGTCTGGCCGAGCTGGCGGCGATCGCGGGGTACCTGCACGACATCGGCAACGGCGTGAACCGCAACGACCACGGCAACGTCGCCGCCCTCATCGCCTATCGCGTCCTCGAGCGGCTCGGCATGCCTGCCGATGAGTACGTCGAGGTCATGTGCGCGATCGGCAACCACGAGGAGGAGCACGGCGACCCGGTCAGCGACCTCGCGGCGGCGGTGATCCTCGCCGACAAGTCCGACGTGCATGAGAGTCGGGTGCGCGAGATGGACCCCGCGCTCTACGACGAGCACGACCGCGTGAACCACGCCGCGCACCGCTCGACCCTGATCGTCGACGCGGCGGCGCACACGATCACCCTGGAGCTCGAGATCGACACCGAGGCGACGACCGTCATGGAGTACTTCGAGATCTTCCTCGAGCGCATGGTGATGTGCCGGCGCGCCGCGGAGTCGTTCGGCTGCCGGTTCGGCCTCGTGGCCAACAACACGCGGCTCTACTGAGACGCGGGGCGGGGGACGGCGGCCGGCCGTCGAACTGGTCAGGCGAGACGCGACAGGACCGCAGCGGCTGTGACGGCAGCGCACGATGAGACCGGGACGGCAGTGAGACCGGAGGTGTCAGGGTGAGCAAGGAAGAAACGAGCGCGTCGCGCAAGAAGGGCGGCTTCCTGGTCGGCGCCATCGCCGGCGCCGCCGTCGGGGTGCTGTTCGCCCCGCGCCCGGGCAAGGAGACCCGCGAGCAGCTCTTCGGCGGCGACCTCGGCGGCCAGAAGGACCGTCTGGTGAAGGCCTTCGGCGCCGGCAAGGAGTCGGCGGAGGACCAGTCCGAGGCGCTGCGGCGCAAGATCGAGGAGACGCGCGCCCGGCTGCGGCAGCAGATGGACCAGGAGTAGGGCGGCGGCCGCCGGCGTGGTGAGGCAGGGGGCGAGGGCGGCGGCCGCGCTCGGCGCGGCCGCCGCCCTCGCCACGTCCTACCTGCTCTGGCAGGCGCAGGCGGTCCGGCGGGTCGACCGGCGCCTGCCGGCGCCGGGCTGCCCGCCGGACCTCGACGGCCTCGTCGTCGTCCAGCTGTCCGACTTCCACGCCGGCTTTCGCCCCAGCCTCAACGCGCGTGCGACGCGCAAGGCCGTCGACCTCGCCGTCGCCGCGGAGCCGGACCTCGTGCTCATCACCGGCGACTTCGCCTCCGGGCCGGGCGGCCGGGGCGAGCTGCTGGCGCAGCTCCGCCGGCTGCGCCCCCCCCTCGGCGTCTACGCCGTCCTCGGCAACCACGACCACGGCGACAGCAAGGCGCCCTTCGTGCGCGCGACCGACCCCTCCGATCTCGAGGCCTGCGGCGTCCGCGTGCTGGCGAACGAGTGCGCCCTCGTGTCTCGCGGCGCCGGTGTCATCCAGGTCTGCGGCGTCGACGACGCGAGCGGCGGTCACACCGACCTGCCGCGCGTCCTCGGGCGTCTCGACCGGCGACCGGGCGTCCTGCGTCTGCTGCTCTCCCACCAGGCCGACGTCGTCCTCGAGACGGCGCCCGGCGACTTCGCCCTCACCCTCGCCGGGGACACCCACGGCGGCCAGATCTGCCTGCCCCTCCCCGGCCGCCGGCTCCTGCTGAGCGACCTCTCGGCGCGCTTCGCCGAGGGCGCGTACGAGCCCGAGGGTCGTTCGCTCTACGTCACGCGGGGGATCGGCACCAGCATGCTGCCCTTCCGCGCCTTCTGTCGCCCGGAGATCGTCGTCTTCAAGGTCGCCGCCGTCGCGGCCGGGCCGGCGCCCGGGGACTGAGACCGCGGCGGGTCGTCAGGCCTTTCGGGGCGCTGCGCCAGGCTCCGGGGACTGAGGTCGCGGCGTCGGGCGGCCGGGCGCGCTCAGGTCGCGGCGGCGCGCCCGCCGAAGACGCGGCGCGCCAGCCACGGCTCGACGGCGTCGATCGCTCGGGTGGGGCAGACCTCGGTGCAGGCATAGCAGCGCACGCAGCGGCCGTCGTCGAAGCGCGGCCGCGGCTCGAGCGCGACCGCCGTCACGCCGCAGATCGCGGCGCACTCTCCGCACTCGATGCAGGCGTCGGCGTCGACGAGCCGCGGCCGCGCCGTGATCAGACGCCGGCCGAGGCGGTGCAGGGACGGCGGGAGCAGCGCCTGGACGTCGCGGCGCGCCGGGGCGAAGTCGGCGACCGTCTCAACGGGGTCGCCGACGAGCCGGTAGGGGTCGTCGAGGTCGATGAGGCCGCGCCGCTCGCCGGCGGCCAGCGTGTAGACGTCGCTTCGCCGGTGGCCGGTGCGGTCCGCCAGGGCGGCGTCGAGGGCCAGGGCGTCCCGGGCGGCGAAGAGCGAGCCGAGCTCGCGCGGCCGCCCGCTGCCGGGACCCTGTCCCTCCATGGCGATGATCGCGTCCATCACCGTGAATCGCGGCCGCAGGGCGAGGTGCAGGTCGAGGAGCATGTCGGCGAAGTCGTCGCGGCGCTGAGCGCGCACGTGGAGCTGCGCCTTCTCGAGGCCGGGGATGCAGCCGTAGGTCAGCTTGACCGCTCCCGTGAGCCGCATGAGCTGGTGGGTCTTGAGGACGCCGACCTGGACGATGGCGTCGGCGCGCAGGAAGGGCCGGCCGACGTGGAAGTGGCGGAAGAGCCGGCCCTCCCGCGCCTCGACGAGGACGGGCTCGTCCTCGATGTCGACCACCTGGACCCCCTCCGCGGCGCACATCTGGGAGATGCCGGCGATGCGGTAGGCGCGCGCGACCTTGGCGGGCCCGTTGAGGCCGCCGGGGCTGTCGGCCACGAACGGTTCGGCCCCGGCGGCCCTCACGGCCCGCAGCACCGCGCGCAGGGTCTCTGGGTGCGTCGAGACGGCGGCCTCGGGCGGTGCGCCGCGGAGCAGGTTGATCTTGACCGCGACGCGCTCGTGAGGGGCGACGATCGCGCCCCAGCCGCCGAACGGCGCGACCAGGCGCTCGAGCGCCGCCGGGAGCTCCGGACCGTGCGCGGCGCGGACGTGAGAGACGAGGGCCGGCGGGCCCGCCGCTGGGGAGTCGGCCACGCCGCCGGTCAGTCGCCGGCGACCGCGACGCCGGCGTCGCCGGCGACCGGCGCCTCGGCGGGCATCTCGGCGACCACGGCGATCTGGTAGCGGCCGACGTCGCCGGGCGGGTGCAGGGAGAGCTCGCGCAGCCCGAGCCCCGCGATGCTGGCGCGGATCTGCTCGAGCGAGAGGACGTGGTCGTTGGGCGGCCCCACGGGGCGGTCCATCCGGGCGAAGTCGATGACGACGAGGCGCCCGCCCGGGCCGAGCAGGCGCCGCACCTCGGCCATGGCGGCCGGGTCGTCGTGCACGTGGTGGAGCACGTTGATCATGAGCACGCGGTCGGCGCCCCCGTCGGGCAGGGGCACTGTGTTGTCGGTGGTGGGGACGGGCACGACCCGGCCCTCGGGGAGACCGGCCTTCGCGACCTTCTCCTCGAGATACGCGAGAAGCGCCGGGTGCTCGTCGACGGCGAGCACGCGACCGCCGGTCAGGGCCGCGGCGACGGGCACCGTGAAGAGCCCGGTGCCGGCCCCGTAGTCGACGATGGTCTCGTCGCCGCGCAGCGCAAGGAGACGGACGATGGCGTCGGGGGGGAGCTCGACGAGGCGCTCCGGGTTCTCGAGCTTGTCGACGTGCGACGGATCGAACTTCTCGGCCATTCAGGTGAGCGCGGCTACTTCACGCAGCGCGTGTACTTGAGGAACGCGTCGAGGGCGCGCTCGACGCCTTCGCGCGTCGCCTCTTCGCCATCACCTTCGTCGACGAGGCACTCGCGCATCTTGAGCGAGATGAGGAGCATGCCGACGCGGTCGAGGGCGGCCTTGGTGGCGGCGAGCTGGGTGAAGATCTCTTCGCACGGCCGGCCGTCTTCGATCATGCGCTGCAGGCCGCGCGCCTGACCTTCGACGCGCCGCAGGCGGTTGACGAGCTTGGTCGCTTCGGGAGAGGCCCCGTACTCCTCCATGGCGTCAATATACCCCCCGGGGGGATACGGGACAAACGCTTGCCGTGGTGGGCGGAGGGCGGCGTCGTGCGGCGGCGCGTCAGGGGACGCGCGCCGGACGGACGGTCTCGGCGAGACAGCGCAGGTCGTCGAGCACCGCGTCGGGGACCGGCTCCCCGAAGGCGCCGATGCCGAGAGCGTTCTGCGGTTTCACCGCGCCGTGGAAGTCGGAGCCGCCGGTCGGCACGAGGGCGAGGCGCTTGCAGAGGCCGAGCACGCGTTCGACGGTCGCGCGGTCGTGGGCCGGGTAGTAGCACTCGAGGCCGACGGCCCCGACCCTCGCCGCCTCGCGGGCGATGGCCGCCAGCCCGGCCTCGTCGGTGCGGATGATGCCCGGGTGCGCGATCACCGGGAGCCCGCCCGAGGCGCGCAGCGAGCGCACCGCCTGCGACAGCGAGAGGCGCCGGCGGTCGACCCAGGCCGGCGCCCCCCGGCGCAGGAAGCGCTCGAAGGCCTCGGCGATCGAGGCGACGTAGCCCCTTCGCCGCATCGCCTCGCCGATGTGCGGGCGCCCGACGGCGCCGTGCTCGGCGACGGCGGCGAGCTCGCCGGGGTCGACCGGGTAGCCGAGCTCGGCGAGGCGCTCGAGGATGCGCGCGTTGCGCTCGTCGCGGTACGCGCGCAGCTCGGCGAGCTGCGCGCGGAGCCCGGCCGTCGGGCAGCCGGCGAGGAAGTAGCCGAGCAGGTCCATCGTGACCTGGTCGTGCTCGAGGTTGATCTCGACACCGGGCACGACCTCGACGCCGAGACGCCGCCCGGCGTCGAGCGCCTCCTCGACACCGTCGACGGTGTCGTGGTCGGTGATGGCGACGGCGCTGAGGCCCTCGCGGGCGGCGAGCTCGACGAGCTCGGCGGCGTGAGCGAGCCGTCCGAGTAGCGGGTGTGGGTGTGCAGGTCTATCACTGCCGACCGTCCGTCGATCCCGTCACTGGCCCCTCCGCCGAGTCGCGGCGATCGTGACGCCGCGATCTCGAGTCACGTGCCGATCCCCGACGCAGCACGTGTCCCTTGAGTCACGTGAGTATACGCGCGGGCGCGGCCGGCGCGGCCGCGGGCGGCCGGACGGCGATCGGAGCCGCTGCGCTCCTGACGCCGCCCCTGATGTAGAATCGTCTCCATGAGGATCGGGATGATCGCACCGCCATGGTTCCCGCTGCCGCCGCGCCGCTACGGCGGCATCGAGTTCGTCGTCTCGCTGCTCACCGAGGGCCTCGTCGAGCGCGGCCACGAGGTGACGCTGTTCGCCAGCGGCGACTCCGAGACCGAGGCGCGCCTCTCGGCGTTCTTCGAGCGCGCCCCCTTCGAGCAGATCGAGGACGGGGTGCATCTCGAGGTCGCGCAGAGCCTCGAGGCCTACTCGCGGGCGCGCGAGTTCGACGTCATCCACGACCACGACGGTGTCGACAGCCGGGTGATGGGCGCCCTCGTCCATCGGCTCACCGGCACGCCGGTCGTCGCCACCCTGCACGGCCCCGCGGACCAGGCGACTCAGCGCATGCTGAGCAGCCTGCGCCACGACCTCGCCTTCATCGCCATCTCCGAGTACCAGCGCCAGGGCTTCCCCGACCTGCGCTTCGTCGGCACCATCCCGAACGCGGTCGACGTCGAGCACCAGCCGTTCTCGGCCGAGAAGGACGACTACTTCCTCTTCGTCGGCCGCATGAACCCCGAGAAGGGCGCTACCACGGCCGATCGAGGTCGCGCATCGGCTCGGGACGCGGCTCATCATGGCCGGCAAGGTCAACGAGGGCCTCGAGCGCGAGTACTTCGCGCGCGAGATCGAGCCGCACCTCACCGAGGCCATCCACTTCCGCGGCGAGGTCGACCACGAGACCAAGGTCGAGCTCTACCGGCGGGCGCGCTGCACCCTGTTCCCGATCCAGTGGCCGGAGCCGTTCGGCCTCGTGATGATCGAGTCGCTCGCCTGCGGCACGCCGGTCATCGCCTTCCGGCTCGGGTCCGTGCCGGAGGTCATCGAGCACGGGCGGACCGGCTTCATCGTCGACACCGTCGACGAGATGGTCGCGGCGGCCGAGCGCATCGACGAGATCGATCCGGCGGAGTGCCGCCGCGCGGTCGAGGAGCGCTTCGGCAGCGACGCCTTCATCGGCGCCCACGAACGCGCCTACGAGGAGCTCGTCGCGGAGCGGGCGGCGAAGTAGGCGCAGGCACGGCCGCACCTTGTCGCCGCCGGGGCCAGGCTATAGCGTTGCGGCGATGAAGCTGCCCTACGACGACGTCCATCTGATCGCCGACCCCCTCTACGGCTACCTGCGCATCACGCTGTCGCGCCAGGGCGAGATCGCCGAGGCCGACGTGATCGACAGCCCCTGGATGCAGCGCCTGAAGCGCATCCACCAGCTGCAGAGTTCGTGGTGGGTCTTCCCCGCGGCCGAGCACAGCCGCTTCGTGCACAGCCTGGGGACGATGCACCTCGCCGGCGAGCTCGCGCGCCACGTCTACCCGACACTGACCGAGGTCGAGCCCGGCACACCATCGCTGCCGGTGGTCGAGGAGACCCTCAGGCTCGCGGGGCTTCTGCACGACGTCGGGCACGGGCCCTTCAGCCACTTCTGCGACGAGCAGTACTTCGGCCCCGTCTTCGAGCTCGACCACGAGCGCATCTCGCAGCACCTGATCGTGACCGAGCTGGGCGAGCTCATCGCCGCCCTCGAGCGCAGCCCGGGCGGCGCCTTCGCGCCCGGCGAGCGCGTCGACCCGTGGCACGTGGCCTTCCTCGTGCGCGCCGACGGCGCCGGGGGCGCCGCCGAGCCCGGGGCCGCCGAGGGCGCGACGCGGGCAGATCCCGGCACCTTCGCAGCCGGGGCGCCCCAGCCGATACCGCGCTGGGTGCGCCTGCTGCACCGCGCGCTCTCCGGCGCGGTCACCGTCGACAACCTCGACTACGTGCGCCGCGACGCGCTCATGTGCGGGGTGTCGCTGGCCGCCGTAGACGCCCAGCGTCTGATCTACTACTCCTTCTGCACGGCGGACGGGCTCACGTTCCACAAGCGCGCCCTCAGCGCCCTGCGCGCCTTCCTCAACGCGCGCTTCTACATGTACGAGAACGTCTACTTCCACCGCATCGGGCACGCCATCGACATGCACCTGCGCGAGCTCTTCAGGCCGACCATGGAGCTTGTCCTGCCGGCGAACCCGCTCGACGACCTCGGCGCTTACCGGCGGCTCAGCGAGTGGTCGCTGTTCACGACCGTCGAGGGCTGGCTCGACGAGCCCCGCGAGAGCCCACGCCGCGAGCTCGCCGAGGAGTGGCAGTCGATCATCCACCGGCACGTCAAGTACAGCATGGTCTACGAGCACGCCGTCGAGCGGCAGCAGCCGGCGCTCGCCGCCCGCGACCTCACCCGCGAGGAGTTCCGCGCCGGCGTGCGCGGTCACCTGCCGCCGCGGCTCGCCGGCCTCGAGTTCGAGGTCGACATCGCCTCCCAGGACCCGCGTCCGCTCAACCCCATGAGCGGGCCGAAGCGCATCCCGATCTACGACCCGGTCACGGGGGCGATCGAGGACCAGCTCCTCAGCGGGATCCTCGAGTTCGTGCCGGCCAAGGCGCACCTCTACCGCGTGTTCGCGGTCGGCCGCGAGCACGAGCGCGAGCTCGCCCTCGCGGCCCGCGCCGCGCTCGAAGAGGCGGGCCACGAAGCGGCCAGCACGACCAACCTCTGACGCCCGCCGGCCGCGAGCACGGCGAACCCTTGAGGGGCGCGAAGCGCGGCGTCCGGAGGCCGAGCCGCAGGGCACGCGGCCGTAGGGCTCGGCGGGCGCTCGGCGTCAGTCGCCGGCGTCGTCCGGGTGGGTCATCTCCTCCGGGCGCACCCAGGCGTCGAACTGCTCGGCGGTCACGAGACCGAGCTCGAGGGCCGCGGCCCTCAACGTCGATCCCTCGCGCGCGGCGTGCTGCGCGACCCGCGCGGCGCTCTCGTAGCCGATGTGGGGGCTCAGCGCGGTGGCGAGCATGAGCGAGTCGTCGAGGTGGCGGCGGATGACCGGCGCGTTCGGCTCGAGGCCCTGCGCGCAGAAGCGGTCGAAGGCGCTCATCGCGGCGGCGAGGAGGTCGACCGACTCGAGCACCTCGTGCAGGATGACCGGCTTGTAGACGTTGAGCTGGAAGTTGCCCTGCGAGTCGGCGAAGGCGACCGCGGCGTCGTTGCCGTAGACGTGCACGGCGACCTGGGTCAAAGCCTCGGCCTGGGTCGGGTTGACCTTGCCGGGCATGATCGAGGAGCCGGGCTCGTTCTCCGGGATGTGCAGTTCGCCGAGCCCGCTGCGCGGGCCCGACGCGTACCAGCGCACGTCGTTGGCGATCTTGATGAGGGCGGCGGCCAGCGTGCGCAGTGCGGCGCTGACGTTGAGCATGGCGTCGTGCGCGGACAGCGCGGCGGCGAAGTCGGGGGCCGGCCGGAACGGCCGGCCCGTCTCCTCGGCGAGCCGCCGCGCCACCGTCGCGGCGAAGCGCGGATGCGTGTTGACCCCGGTCCCGACGGCGGTTCCGCCGAGCGCGAGGTCGTAGAGGCCCTCGCCGGCGTGCCCGAGTGTCGCGAGTGCCTGGTCGAGCTGCGCGACCCAGCCCCCGATCACCTGGCCGAGGCGCACGGGGGTCGCGTCCTGGAGGTGCGTGCGCCCGAGCATCACGACCTCACCGTGCTCCTCCGCCTTGGCGGCGAAGGTGTCGCGGAGGGCCGTGAGTGCCGGGACGAGGCGGTCCTCGAGCTCGGCGACGGTGGCGAGGTGCATCACGGTGGGGAACACGTCGTTCGAAGACTGGCCCCGGTTCACGTGGTCGTTGGGGTGGACCGGGCCGCCGCCGCCGCGCTCTCCGCCGGCGAGCTCGTTGGCGCGCGCCGCGATCACCTCGTTGGCGTTCATGTTGGTCTGCGTGCCGGAACCGGTCTGGAAGACGACCAGGGGGAACTCGTCGTCGAGCCGGCCCTCGACGACCTCGCGTGCGGCGATCGCGATCAGGTCGGCGGTCGCGGCCGGCAGCACTCCGAGCTCGGCGTTGGCCAGGGCGGCGTGCTGCTTGACGAGACCGAGGGCGCGGATGACGGGGCGCCCCCAGACGAAGCGCTCGCGCCCGACGGTGAAGTGCTCCAGCGAGCGCTGCGTCTGGGCGCCCCAGTAGCGCCCGGCCGGCACGCGGACCTCGCCCATGCTGTCGGACTCGATGCGCCAGTCGTCGCTCACGGGGTGCAGACTACCCGTTTCGCCGCCTCGCGTCCCTCCCCGGCCCGGCCGGACCGTGAGCCGGGCGTGGGCGGCGGACGCCTCGGCGACGCTGTGGCTGGGGCGCGTCGCTCGACAGGGTCCGGCGCGACGACGGGTGCCGGCCCGCGGCGGCTCAGGCTCCGAGGAGCAGGCGGAGGTTGCGGGCGACGACGGCCGGCAGGTAGTCGAGGCCGCAGCGCTCGAGCTTCTCCCGGGTCGCCGCGCCGAGGTCCTGCCACGCGTCTTCGTCCGTCTCGGCGGCAAGGATCTTCTCGGTCTCCTGCGCGTCGAACGACTCCGGTTTCGCTTCGACCAGCCCGGCGGCCTGGTTCTCGGGACACGCTCTCTGGCAGCGCAGGCACCCGACGGCGGCGTGGTGGACCGACGCGTCGAGCCAGTCCGGGAGCGGCGCCCGGCTCTCGTTGTGGTAGGTGAGGCAGCGCTCGGTGTGGAGCAGGAAGCGCTCGCCCCCGATCGCCCCGGTCGGACAGGCGCGCAGGCAGGCGGTGCAGCGCTCACAGCGCTCGAGCAACCGGGGTTCGCCCCAGTCGGCGTCGTCCGGCGGGGGTGCGTCGGAGACACAGGCGCCGAGCTGCAGCCAGCTGCCGAGGCCGTCGACGTAGGCGACGTTGTTGCGGCCGTAGCGGGCGAGACCGGCGCATGCGGCCAGGGTCTTCAGGGGCGGTTCGCAGTGCGCGGCGACGAATCCGGCCGGCCGCAAGAACTCGTCGACACGCCGTGCGATCGCGCGCGGGACGCGGTCGTACCCGGCGTAGTGCGGTGGCACCGGCACCGTGTGCTCCCTCCCGTGCCACGTCAGCGTGGCTCGCGTCAGCGGCCTGCCGACGGCGACGACGACGGCCGAGCGCCAGGCGCGAGATGTCTCCGGCAGGGCGAAGGCGACGTCGCCGGCGACGTCGCCCGCGACCGGCGAGGGCAGGGCAGCGTCGTCGAGGGCACGGGCGACGCGCTCACGGACCTCCTCGAGGCGCTCGACCGGGACGACGCGGGCGTGCAGGCCCTCCTCGGCGAGGTCGTCCACCAGGCGGTGCCACAGGTCGGACATCGTCGCGGCCTCCTTTCGGATCGATCCTCGCCCGGCAGTGTCACGCGTGCGCAGCGAAGACCTTCGCAAAGCGCGCGGCGACCCAGGGTGCCGCGAGAGCACGGGCAGGCGCCACGAAGCCGCCGCCCCGCCGCCGCGGACCGGACCCGACGACTCTACCTCGTCCGCCGTCGTGCGCGGGCGTTCTTCCTTCGCGAGTGCCGGGCGCCGCGGCGGCGGATGCGCGGCGGGCGCGTCGCAGAGTAAAGTAGGCGTCGTGACTCCCGACGCACCACATCACGAGCCCGAGTCGACAGCCCCCGCGCCGCAGGAGACGGCCCCCGCGCCGCCGCAGTCGGCCCCCGCGCCGCCGCAGTCAGCCGCCGTGCCGCCGCAGATCCTGTCGCCGAGCAGCCGCCCCGCCGCACGATCCTGTCGCCGAGCAGGCCGCCCCGTCGCCCGCGGAGGCCGCGGCGGAGCCGCCAGGTCCGGTCGCGGCGGAGCCGGCGGCGGTGACACCGCCGCCCGTCACCGCAGCCCCGGTGTCGGCGTCGTCGGAGAAGGCGCCCGAGGCTGCGTCCACCCGGCGCAAGTCGAAGCGCTCCACCCGGCGCCTGCTGATCGAGTACGGCCTCACGGCGGTGGTCGCGCTGGTCGTCGCCTTCTTCGTCCAGGCCTACGTCGTCAAGCCGTACCGGGTGCCGACGCCGTCCATGGCGACGACGATCCAGCCGGGCGACCGCGTGCTCATCGACCGCTTCCTCTTCGACGACCGTGAGATCGGGCGCGACGACATCGTCGTCTTCACGGGCCCGGCGGCGGTCGGCAACCAGGTGCTGCTCAAGCGCGTGATCGGCCTGCCCGGCGACGTGCTCGAGATCGAGGACGGCGTTCTCTATGTCAACGGGGTGGCAGACGACGCGGGGGGCGTCGAGAACGCCGACGGGGAGACGCCGACGACCGACCCCGCCTACGGTCAGCTCGAGGAACACCCGGAGTGGTCGCTGGACGAGCCGTACACGGTCCCCGCCGACCACTACTACCTGCTCGGCGACAATCGCAGCGACAGCTTCGACAGCCGCTTCTGGGGGCCGGTGCCGCGGGCGTCCATCATCGGCAAGGCATTCGCCGTCTACTGGCCGCTCGGCGAGGTGCGCACGCTCGAGTAGCCCGGTCGGCTCGCGGCGAGGTGCGCACGCTCGAGCGGCTGGGCGCGCGCTCGAGGTGCGCCGCTCGAGTAGCCGGGCCGGCGCGCCGTCGCCGCCCCGGGGTGCGAGAGGTCGCGTCGTGAGGACCCTCGATGCCCCCCGGCGTCGGCGCTCAGACCACTTCGGGTGACGCGCCTCCGTCCGCCTCGGTCAGCCGACCACGGCCACGTGTGGGTCAGCCAGCTGAGCAGCAGCTCGTACCCCGCGACCGCGGCGATCAGCAGCAGGCCGCCCCACCACGGCGGCAGGATGATGAGCAGGAGCACCGCGCCCACGAGGACACCGGCCAGACGGAAGCCGTCGAGGTGCCGGGCGAGCACCCCCGGGGCTGGAGCGACGGCCGGCGAGGCTGCTGCCCGCCCGGGTCGCGACGGCGGCCCCGCCGCGGGCGGCCGCGGCGACGACGTCACGTCGCGCCACGACGTAGGCGGCGATGGCGACCACGACGGCGGCGATGAGCATCAGCCGGGCGAAGCCGGTGAAGTCGGCGACGACGGTGGTGATCGTCGTCCGCGCCGCGGCGGTGCCCGGACCGCTGCCGATCGCCGCCACGAGCTGCTCCTCGAGCCAGGAGTCGACGAGCAGGGCGAGGGCGAGGGCGATGGCCGTCCCCACACCCAGGTAGAGGGCGGTGCGCAGGCGGCGCGTCGAGAGCAGGAGGGCGGCGGCGATGAGGCCGATCGTCACGATGACGAGCAGCCACACGGCCCGGTCGAAGAGCTCCACGGCCCGCTGGGCCTGCTCGAGCTTCTCGTTCTGCACGAGGGTGATCTGCCCGAAATCGTCGGCGAGGTCGCGCCCCATCGCCGCCTCGAACTGCGCGATGGCCTCGGGGGCAGGTGTCTCGGCGGTCACCGAGGGCACGGTGACGATCCCCGGGAAGAGCCGCGGGAAGCGCAGGCGCAACTCGGAGACGACGCGACTCACGACCGGCAGCAGGTTGAGGCGGATCTCGTCGCCCTCGGCGTACACGACACCGGCCTCACCGCGCAGGAGCTCGACGATCTTCTCGTGGGCGACGCGGTTGGCCTCGATCCAGACCTCGCGCGCGCGGTCGCTGGCGACGATCTCCTGCGTTTGCTTCGTGATCACGTCCTGGACCCCGGAGGCCAGCGGCGCCGCGAGCATGCTGACTTGTTCGGGCAACGCCTCTTCGAGGCGCGACTCGACCTCGAGAGCGGTCACGACCTCCTGGCCGACGAAGTCGGCGAGGTTCGCCTGGACGGTGGGGTCGTCGATGACCGGGGTGGCGATCTCGACCCAGGTCTCGGTGTCGAGAAGGGCGTTGTGCAGCCAGATCGCCACGCCGCTGAGGATCACGCCCAGGCAGGCGAGGACCACGAGAAGGATGGTCAGGCGGCCCCTCAGCTTCGAGGGCCGCGCCGGCGCGGTGTCGGTGTCGGCCATGGTCGGCTCCTCCTGTCGTAGCCCGCCTTCGTGCGGGGATCACCTGCTGAGTACAGTACACCTCGCCCCTGCGCGCGGGGCAGGTTCGGGGGGGCGCGTGCAGCGACGCGCCCCCCCGCGCCGCCTTGCCGGCTACGCGTTCTGCCGGGCCTCGAAGAGGTACCTGTAGACCAGGCCTCCGATCAGCCCGCCGAGGATCGGGAAGACGATGAACACCCAGAGCTGTGCGAGCGCCCAGTCGCCGACGAACAGGGCCGGGGCGATGCTGCGCGCCGGGTTCACCGACGTGTTCGAGACCGGGATGCTGATGAGGTGGATGAGGGCCAGCGTCAGGCCGATGGCGAGCGGCGCGAGGCCGGCGGGGGCGCGCTTGTCGGTCGCGCCGTGGATGACGAGGATGAAGACGGCCGTGAGCACGACCTCGGCGACGATGACCGCCGCGCAGCGAGTAGCCGGCCGGCGAGTGGTCGCCGTAGCCGTTGGCGGCGAAGCCGTCGGCCAGGGAGAAGCCGGCCCTGCCGGAGGCGATGACGTAGAGCACCGCGGACGCCGCGATGCCGCCGGCCACCTGGCCGGCGATGTACGGCACGAGGTCGCGCGCCGGCATGCGCCCGCCGGCCCAGAGGCCGAGCGAGACGGCCGGGTTGAAGTGGGCGCCGGAGATGTGGCCGAGCGCGTAGGCGCCGGTGACCACGGTGAGGCCGAAGGCGAGCGCGACGCCGAGCCAGCCGATGCCGGCGTCGCCGACCGAGGCGGCCAGCACGGCGCTGCCGGTGCCGCCGAAGACGAGCCAGAACGTGCCGACGAACTCTGCGCCGACACGGCGTCCGATGGAGACGTTCATGAGGTGACCCCTTTGATGACGGAGATGAGGACGGGGAGTCCCTACCCAGACTGCTACGGTCTCATTCGTGGCCGCCGCCCGTATCGCACCGGCATCCCGGCCACTCACCGGGCGACGCGGCGCTGCGATGCTCGGCGCCGGCGCGCCGGCCGCGCATCGCGAGGCGCGACGCTGCTATGCTCGGGTCCGTCTCGCAGCCGATCACGGGAGGCGCCGATGAGGTCCCGCGCCGACGAGTACGCACCCCCGGGCCGCGCCGGCAGTCTCGAGTGCCTGCGCGAGGCACGCCTGCGCCCGTTCTGGCTCGACAGCCCCGAGGCGCCGGCCGCGCGGCCGCCGCTGGCCGGCGAGGAGCGCTGCGACCTCGCCGTCGTGGGCGGCGGCTTCACCGGCCTCTGGGCGGCTCTGCTCGCCAAGGAGCGCGACCCGTCGCGCGACGTCGTCGTCCTCGAGGCGGTGACGGCCGGCTGGGCGGCGAGCGGCCGCAACGGCGGCTTCTGCATGGCGACCCTGACCCACGGCCTCTCGAACGGGGTCGAGCGCTTCCCTCGCGAGCAGCGGCGACTCGAAGAGCTCGGCCTCGCCAATCTCGACGCGATCCAGGACGCGGTGGCCCGCTACGCGATCGACTGCGACTGGCAGCGTAGCGGCGAGGTCAACGTGGCGACCGAGCCCTGGCAGGCCGAGGCCCTGCGCGAGGAGTACGAGCTGCTGCGGCGCTTCGGCCGCGACGTGCGCCTGCTGGAGCGCGACGAGATGCAGGCGGAGGTGCACTCGCCCACGTACCTCGCGGCGCTCTGGGAGCTGGACGGCTGCGCGATGGCCGACCCCGCGCGGCTGGCGTGGGGGCTGCGGCGCGCCTGTCTCGACCTCGGCGTGCGGCTCTACGAGGGCACGCCCGTCACGGGCCTCGAGACCGAGGGCGCCGCCGTCGCCTTGGTGGCGCCGGGCGGCCGCGTGCTGGCGCGTCGCGCCGTCCTCGCGACCAACGCCTTCAAGCCGCTGCTGCGCCGTGCGCGAGCCTACATCGTCCCGGTCTACGACTACGCGCTCATGACCGAGCCGCTCAGCGCGGCGCAGCGCGAGTCGATCGGCTGGGCGACGCGGATGGGCCTCGCCGACGCGAGCAACCAGTTCCACTACTACCGCACGAGCGAGGACGGGCGCCTGCTCTGGGGCGGGTACGACGCGGTCTATCACTACGGCAGCCGCGTCCACCCCACCCTCGACGCCCGCCCCGAGACCTTCGAGAAGCTCGCGCGCCAGTTCTTCGTCACCTTCCCGCAGCTCGAGGGGGTGCGCTTCACGCACGCCTGGGGCGGGGCGATCGACACCTGCTCGCGCTTCTTCGCCTTCTGGGGCACCGCACTGCGCGGACGCGTCGCCTACGTGCTCGGCTACACCGGCATGGGGGTCGCCGAGTCGCGCTTCGGGGCCGAGGTCTGCCTCGACCTGCTCTCCGGGCGGGAGACCGAGCTCACCCGGCTCCAGCTCGTGCGCAGCCGGCCGGTGCCCTTCCCCCCCGAGCCGCTGCGCTCGGCGGCCATCCAGCTCACGAGGCGCTCGCTGGCGCGCGCCGACGAGCAAGGCGGTCACCGCGACCTCTGGCTGCGCACCCTCGACCTGTTCGGCCTGGGGTTCGACTCGTAGTCCGCCCGCCGCGGTCGCCTGAGGTCGAGGGCCCGGCGACGTGCAGGCCCGCCCGACGGCGGTGCGACGGTAGGTCACGACCGGGAGTAGAAAGGGCGGCGGCCGGCCTATGAGGGGGGGAAGGCCGGCCGCCTATGCAGAGTTCGGGGGCCACTGAAGGTGGCCGCCACGAGGGGGCTCTGCGGCCCAGCCGAGGTGGCCCCCGGCAGGGCTCACCGCCAAGATACCCCTAAGGGTGTCCAGACGCAAGTACCAAGGTGTTGGCGCGACGAGCGCCGGGGCTACCCCTCAGCGAGCGGCCGGCACCTTCATCAGGCGATCGGCGAAGCTGGCGTCGCCGAGGGCGCCCTGCACGAAGCCCGCCGGCCGGAGGCCGTAGCCGGCCGCCTCGGCGGGCAGTCCGTAGTCGGCGTCGACGAGGCGCAGCTGGAGCGGTGCGCCGGCGTCGAGCGTGAGCTCGAGCGTCACGCCCTCGGCGGGCAGATCGTAGAGGTCCAGGTGCCAGCGGGCGCCGCTGTGGTCGTAGTAGTAGGTGTCGTGCGCGGCCAGTGTGAGCCCCTCGAGGCGCGCCGTCACGAGGCCGACGTCGTTCTCGACCAGCACCGTGAGGAAGGGCGCGCCGCGCGGCGACCTGACGCGCAGCGTCAGGGTGCGGCGCGCCCCCTCGACGCGGTCGGCGAGGATGTCGGCGCGCGGGGCCGGGAGCCCGAGCCGGGGGGCGATGTCGCGGTGGTACGACCTGAAGCCCCACAGGGGGAAGTACTGGTGATCGCGGGTCGCCGCCTCGGCGACGAAGTGCCGCGTCCAGCCGTCGGGCTCCCGGTCGATGGTCCCCCACAGGGCGGCGCCGGCCTCGTCCTGGCGGTAGAAGAGCGAGTTCTCCTGCGGGTGCGCCTCGCCGTAGCCCGTGAGCGGGCTGAGGCCGACGAACACGAAGACCCCGAAGGCGGCCAGGGCGGCGGGCAGGGGCCAGCGTCGCGGCCAGGCGATCAGGTCGAGCAGGGGGAGGAGCAGGCCGATCACGAGCCAGACGGCCGCGACCACGGCCGTCAGCCGGGCGCCGCTGGCGGCGAAGAGCAGGACGAGGGAGGAGGAGGCGAGGAGGAGGCCCGGGACGGCGCCCGCCGACAGCGCCGCGAAGCAGGCTGCAGCGCGGCGCCGGCTGCGCCGCGCAGGGTCGGCGACGACGTAGACCACCGCCATGCCCGCCAGGGCGGCCAGCAGCGGCCAGGTCAGCAGGTACGACCCGCCGGGCAGCGCGCGAGACATGTAGAGGCCGAGGAGCGCCCACCAGAGGAGGGCGCCCATCGCGAGATCGAGCACGCGGCCGGTGTCGAGGACCGGCAGGTACGCGGCGAGGGCGACGGCCGCCACCAGGGCCGTGAGGCCGGCCTGGTGGAGGCCGTCGTTGTAGAGCGGCAGGGCAGAGCTGCCCGGGTCGCCGTACGCCGCCTGCGTGAACGCCCAGACGACGGCGACGAGGGCGGCGGTGAAGGCGAAGGCGAGGACGCTGCCGACGGCGCCGGTCGCGACCCCGGCCAGGGTGAGCCGGCGGCGGGCCCTGCCCAGCGCCACGACCGCGCCCCAGGCGGCGACGCCGGCCAGCGCCAGGGGCCACGCCCAGGCGCGAGGGTAGACGATGAGGTGCGAGCCGAGGAGGTTGAAGGCGACGGCGTCGCCCTCCGCGCTCGGGAGCTCGTGCCCGGCGAAGCGCCGGGCCAGGGCGACCGCGGCCGCGCCCTGGTGGGCGAGGCTGGCCGGGTCGAGGTCGGCGGCCACGTCCTCGGCCCTGTGGTTACGGTGGAAGCCCTCGGTGAACCCGAACGTGAGGCCGGGCAGTCCGCGACTCCGCAGGGCGCTGAAGTCGCTCTCGATCCAGCGCCGCCGCGCGAGGTCGTTGCTCAGCGAACTGGCGTAGGGCGCGCGCACCGTCGCGGCGAAGGCGCGCACCAGGTCGAGGTCACCGGCGCTCGTCTCGTACAGGATCGACGGCCCGCCGGAACCGGGGTTGTCGAAGTTGAGGACGAGGCCGACGCGCTCCGCGAGCGGGCTGCGGACGAAGGCCTCGGCCCCGAGCAGTCCCACCTCCTCGGCGTCGGTGAAGAGGAGCACGACGTCGCCGTCGAGCGGCGGCCCGGCGCGCAGGGCGCGTGCCGCCTCGAGGAGGGCGGCGACCCCGGACGCGTTGTCCGCCGCCCCGGGGCTGACCGGGACGGAGTCGTAGTGGGCGACGAGCAGTACCGCCGGCGCGGACGCGTCGCGGCCGGGGATCCGGGCGACGACGTTGCGCACGTAGGCGACCGTGGTCGCGTCGTCGGGCCGCAGGAGCAGGCGGCGCTGGACGCGAGCCTCCACGCCGGCCGCCCGCAGGGTGGTGAGGACGTAGGTGCGGACGGCACGCTGCGCCTCGGAGGCGTACGGCCGCGGCGCCGCGGCCACGGCGGCGAGGTGGGCGACGGCGCGCGTCGCCGAGAAGTCGCCCGGCCCCTCGGCCGGGGCGGGCTCCGGCGCCCGCACCGCGGCCACGCCGACGGCCACCGTGACGGCGATGACCGCTGCGGCTAGCGAATGCGGCGACGCGGCGTCGCATGGGACACGCCTCCTCGGGTGGTCACCGGCGGCGCTCGGCTGGAGTGCGCCGCCGCACTCCATAAAGGTAACAGGCGGCGGCGCGAGCGCAACGTCGGCCGTTGGCCGCAGTCCGGAGCGCCGCTCGCGCGGCCCCCGGCATCGGGCCGCGGGTGGGGAATCGCGACGCCTACTCGCCCGTCGCGGGCACCGCGGCGAGGCCCTGGCCGGCGTAGTCGATGGCCACGGCCAGGGTGCGCGCCGACTCCTGGTCGGCGTGGAAGCCCATCGAGTTCTCGGCGTTGACGAAGTCGACGCGCCACTGCGACCGGCGCTGCAGGGCGCGGGCCTCCTCGAGCTGGGCGTCGCTCGCGCCGGCGTCCTTCGCGGCGGCGATCGCCTCGATGAGCTTCACCAGGGCGATCTCGGCCGCGCGCGAGCAGCTCCTCGCGTGCGGTCCTGGATGGTCTCGGCGCGGGCGACGAGCTCCTCCTCGAGTACGGGTGGCAGGGCTGGCAGGCGCGCTCGACGTTGAGCAGCGGGCTGCGCACGTGGTGGTCGCTGACCTTGATCGCGCCCTCGCGCATGTAGGGCATGTGGCAGTCGGCGCAGGCCACGCCGCTGCGCGCGTGGATGCCCTGGCTCCACGTCTCGAACTCGGGGTGCTGGGCCTTGAGCACCGGGGCGCCGCTGATCGCGTGCTCCCAGTCGACGTGGCCGACCTCGTCGTAGTAGGCCTCGATCTGCTCGACGCTGCAGCCCGTTGTGCCACGGGTACGTGAGCAGCTTGCTCCTCGCCCTTGAAGTAGTACTCGACGTGGCACTGGGCGCAGACCATGCTGCGCATCTCCTGGCGCGAGGCCTCCGCGTTCGGGTCGTAGGTGCCCTCGCCGCCGGCCGTCGCGCCAGCGCTCGATGCTCGGCAGGTGCGGCACGGGCGCGTCGGAGCGCGGCGAGCACGTCGATGCCGTTCGATGAACGCCGGCCGGGTGACGCGGAGCTGCATCGTCTCCGGGTCGTGGCAGTCGAGGCAGGAGACGGGGTGCTCGACGAGCTGCGTTGGCCTCGGCGTAGGGCAGGGCGTAGACGACCTCGAAGCCGCTTCGCACGGCGGCCCAGCGGCCGGGCTCGAGCAGGCCCTCGTCGTCGGCCGGCTCGGCCCCGGCCGCCACGCCGGCATCGTAGTAGGCGGGCAGTCACCGAGGCGTGGCAGTGCAGGCAGGCGCCGGGCTGCTCCTTCTCGGTCACGCGCTCGGTCTCGCTCCTGGTCGGTGAGCATGTAGGCGTGGCCGCGCTCCTCGCTGTAGTCGATGCGCGAAGGCGTAGCCGGCGAAGATCGTCACCAGCCGCGGGTCGTCTCGAGCTTGCTCGAAGGCCTCGCTGCCGCCGTAGCGCGTGCGCTCGGTGTCGACGGTGCGCAGGTAGCCGTCGTACTGGCGGGGGAAGTTCTGGCCCCAGATCGCCGGGTCGACGGTGGTCTCGTCGGTCTCGGCGAGCCGCACGAACGTCTCGGTGCCCTCGGCCTTGCGCTCGCTGATGTTGAGCGCGAGGTACACGACGCCGGCGGTGAGGACGGCCACCACGACGATCAGGCCGCCGTAGACGAGCCGGCGCCGCGAGGTCTCGGTCAGCGGGGACATGCGGGCCTCCAGCCTTCGGGGTCAGATCGCCGGCCCGTGGCCGACGTCGCGGTGGCAGTGGACGCACTCGGGCTGCTCGGGATGGTCCGCCGGCGGGCGGGCCGTCCCGAGCACGTCGTTGACGAAGTCGCGGTGGCAGTCGACGCAGTTCTCCTGCAGGACCTCGGCGTTGTACTCGGTGATGCGGATCGGCTCGGGGAAGTCCTGGAGGGTGAAGGCGCGCGAGTGGTGGTAGCCGTTGCGCGCCTTGCCGTACCACTTGGTGACGAGGCCGTGCGGCGTGTGGCAGTCGTTGCAGGTGGCGGCGTCCTGGTGCGGCCCCTTCAGCCAGCCGTCGTACTGCTCGCGCATGATGTGACAGTTGACGCAGGCCTCGGGGTCGTTGCTCAGGTACGAGGCCGCCTCGGCGTACCAGGCGGTGACGAGGCCGGCGCCGAGGAGCACGCCGACGAGGACCGCGAGGGTCACCGGCAGAGCTCGTATGCGAAAGCGCCGACCCACTTCCTGCCTCCCCCTGACTCCTTCGACCGTAGTACCCCAACGTAGCGAAGCCTGCGCACGTTGGGCATTGACGTGGGTCAAGGAGATGCGACGATGCGCTCAGCGGGTACGACGGTGCCGAGGGCGTCACCGCGCGGGCGAAGGGCGCTGCGCCCGCGGTCGACCATCCGGGAGGAGCGATGCAGGGACACGACAGGGGCCTGTCTTCTTCGACCCCGTGGGGGCTGGTGCTGGCGATCGGGGTCATCGCCGTGGTCTTCGGGGCCATCGTCGTCGCCAACCCGTTCGACAGCCTGCGCACGGTCACGGCTCTCATCGGCGTCTTCCTCATCGTCGCCGGGGTCGTCGGTCTGGTCGCCGGTCGGGGTCACGGGGCGGCGGGCGCCTCCGGGCCCGTCGTCGCCATCATCGGCGGCGTGGTCCTCCTCTTCCTGCCCGGGGTCACCCTCAAGGTGGCCGCCGTGGCCGTCGGCGTCATCCTGCTGGTGTGGGGCGTCGTCACGGCGCTCGCCGCCTGGCGCGAACGCGGGAGCGCCACGGGCGGTTCGATGGCCGGCGGGGTCGTGCTCGCCGTCATCGGCCTCGTGGTCGTCGTCTGGCCCGGGCCGACGCTCTCGCTGCTCACCCTGCTGTTCGGTATCGCCGTGCTGCTCTTCGGCGTCGCGATGATCGTGCAGGCGATCAGGATGCGGAGCTAGCCGGCGCTCTCAGCTCGCGCTTGCGGGCTCGCGCTGGGGAGTCGCGACGAGGGCGGCCGCGGCGGGCCCTTCCGGGCCCGCCGCGGCCGCCCCGACGTTTGCGAAGTCCTTGCGCAGGCAAATAGTGGCCTATGAGCCACTCATCTTCACGACCCGAGACCCGACGGCGCCCGGTCGCCGCAGATGCGCGATCGGCGGTGACGTGATGGAGGCCGCCGCCGTCCCCACGACGCCGGGCTCCGCGACACCGAGCCGTGTGCCGCCGGTGCGACCGTCGCTGCCCGGCGCAGCGGCGCGTACGACCCACGGGACATGCTCGACGAGGGACTGCGCATCGTCGACGCCGCGCGCGAGCGCGGCGTCGTGCTGCGCCTGGTCGGCGGGCTCGCCGTGCGCATGCACTGCGACTTGATCGCGTTCTGCGAGCGCGACTACTCCGACCTCGACATGGTGGGCCTCAAGGCGCAGCGGAAGCAGGTCATCGCCCTGTTCCGCGACCTGGGCTACGAGTTCGACCTCCACACCATGCAGGCCACGCGCGGCCGCCAGCTGCAGTTCGTGCGCCCGTGCCGGCACGAGGAGGGCGGCTCCCCGGTGCACGAGGACGACCACGTCGACGTCTTCCTCGACAGGTTCAAGATGGACCACGCGATCGAGCTCAAGGACCGGCTCACGCTCGACGACTACACCATCCCGGTCACCGACCAGCTGCTCACCAAGCTGCAGATCAACCGCGCCAGCGAGAAGGACGTGCGCGACACGCTCACCCTGCTCAAGGACCTGGAGCTTGCCGATGAGGAGGCGCCGGGCACGATCGGCCTGCGCCGCCTCGCCGAGCCCTGCGCGAGGGACTGGGGCCTCTACCACGACGTCGAGCGCAGCCTCGAGCGCTGCGCGACCATGCTCCCCGAGTACCTGCTCACTCCAGAGGAGGAGGCGCGGATCCGCGACGCGCTGGCTCGCGTCGGGGGCGCGCTCGAGGCGGCGCCGAAGACGCTGGCCTGGCGTGGGCGTGCCAGGGTCGGCGAGCGCCGTCCCTGGTTCGAGGTCGTCGAGGAGCAGGGCGAGGAGCGCTGAGGCCGGGCGCCGCCGAGGCGGCACGGACCATCCCCATCTCTTTCCCCGCGGCCCCAGGCCGTGACTCCCGGCCGTGACTCCGTGAAGGAACGGGCGCGCGTGCGGGGCCGACGCACGCGCGCCCGGGTGGCGGCCGGCGCGGGAGGGGGTGCAGGGGGTCGCTGCGTCGCGCCGGCCGGGTCGGTACCCGAGGGGTCAGACGGGCAGCACGACCGCCTCCTCGAGCGTCTCTTGCAGCGGTGCGTCACCGGGGAGCGGCGCGAGGCGCCCCTCGTCGAGCCAGATCCGCCGTGAGGCGCGACCCGCGACCCAGGTGTCGTGGGTGACGAGGACGACGGTCTGACCGCGCTCGCGCCAGAGGCTCTCGAGCAGTCCGATGATGTCGTCGCGGGTGCGCTCGTCGAGGTTGCCGGTGGGCTCGTCGCCGAGGATCACCCGGGGCTCGCGCACCAGGGCGCGGGCGATCCCGACGCGCTGCTGCTCGCCGCCGGAGAGCTCGGAGGGCAGGTGGTGGCCGCGCTCGGCGAGGCCGACGTGAGCGAGGGCGGCGCGGGCCCGCGTGCGGCGCTCGTCACCGGCGACGTGCCAGGGCACGAGCGCCGTCTCGACGTTCTCCTGTGCGGTGAGCGTGGGGATCAGGTTGAACGACTGGAAGATGAAGCCGAAGGCGTGACTGCGGAGCTCGGCGAGGTCGCCCTCGCCGAGCTTGCCCAGGTCACGCCCGTCGTAGAGCACCTCGCCGCCGCTGGGCCGGTCGAGGGCGCCGAGCATCTGCAGCAGGGTGGTCTTGCCCGACCCGGTCGAGCCCTGGATGGCGAGGAACTCGCCGTCGGCGATCGTGAGGTCGACGCCGGCCAGCGCGTCCACGAGCTTGCGCCCCTGGGTGTAGCGCTTGGCGACGTCGGTGAGTTCGTAGAGCATCGTCGTCCTCCCGTTCAGTCGATCCTGCGGAGCGCGTCGGCGGGCCGCAGTCGGGCGGCGCGCCAGCCGCCGAAGGCGCCGGCGAGCAGCCCGCCGGCCACGGCGAGACCGACGGCGATGAGCACGAGCTGGGCGCTCACGGGTGCACCGAGCTCGACGGTGACCGTGCTGGCCGCCGTCAGGGCCTCTCGCGCGGCGTCACCGATCCCGCCGGCACCATGGCCATGCCGGGACCCATCGCCTCTCCCGCCGCGGTGCCGACGCTGGCCTCCAGGGCGGGCGAGAAGCGGGTGATCAGCCAGGCGCCGGCGACGCCGATGACCGCGCCGATGAGCCCGCCGGCGACGCCCTGGACGAGCGACTCGCCGAGGACCTGGCTGACGATCCGGCGGCTGCGCCAGCCGAGCGCCTTGAGCGTCCCGAACTCGCGCACGCGGCGCGAGACGGACGAGACTGTCAGCAGGCTGGCGACCAGGAAGGCGGCGATCAGGGCCGCCGCCGAGAGCCACGTGCCGAGCTGGTCGGCGAGCTTCGAGGCGCTCGAGAGCGAGCCGCTCACCTGCTCGGCGAGGTCCTCGGCCGTCGTGACCGTGGCCGTGGGGAAGACGGTCTCGATCGACTCCTGGACGGCGGCGATGTTCTCGGCGCTGTCGGCCTGCACGTAGATGTGGCTGACCCCGTCCTCGTCGGCGAGCTTCTGCGCCCGCGCGAGGGGGATGTAGAGGTTCGAGGTGCCGCTCGACGAGGTCAGCAGGCCGACGATCTCGTACTTGACGCCGTCGATCTTCAAGGTGTCGCCGACGGCGAGGTCGTTCTGCTGGGCGTAGCCGCTCTCCACCAGCATCACCTTGGCGTCGGTCTCGTCACTCGCGAAGGTGCGCCCGTCGACGATCTCGGCCGAGCTCAGCGGCCCGATCGACTGCTGCGCCACGTCGATGCCGGCGATCGAGTACGTCTCGACCTCGATGGGCGCCTGGGAGGGCATCGCCTCGGGGGTCTCACCCTCCCCGAACGCCTGTCCCTCGCCCTGCCCGGGGATCATCTCGGCGAACTCGCCCTCGACGTGCATGACGGTGAGCGCGAGGCCCCCGGCCGCCGCCGCCACGTCGTCGAGGGCGGCGATCTCGGCGATCCGGTCCTCGGCGATCATCTGCTGGCCGCGTGAGGTCATGACACGGTCACGAGAGAAGCGCTCGCCCTGATCTTCGCGCTCGCCGGGGTTCATGCCGAATTCGGCCGGTCCCCCGGTCCCCTCTTCGGCCGCGCGCGTCACGGTGATGTCCGTGCCGACGCCGTAGAGCGACTGGAGGACCTCCTCCTGTGCCTCGCCCACCCCCGCGGCGTACGCGCTGACCGCGACCACGAGGCCGACGCCGACCGCCAGGCCGAGGGCGGTGAGCAGGGCCTGGCGGTGTCGCCGGCGCAGCTCGCGGTAGATGTAGGTGAAGAACATAGGCTCCTCCTCGTGCGGTGCGCGTCCCGGGCCAGACCGTCCGGGGGCACAGGTCCGCTTCCTCCGGCATCCGTTCTACATCCGCGTCGTGGGAGTCGCCTGAGGCCCTGCTGTGAGGTGTCTGTGGACGTGGGCTGCGGGCTCCCTCCAACGGGCGTCACATGACAGTCACAGCGAACTCACAGAGAATCGCCCTAGAATCTCCGAGCACACTCACAGGGAGTCGGGGATGGACGGGACGGCGATGAACGAGACGACACGCATCCTGGTGGTCGACGACGAGCGCAGCATCACCGAGCTGCTGACGATGGCGCTGCGGTACGAGGGCTTCGAGACCGCGGCGGCACACGGGGGGCGCGAGGCGCTCGATCTCGTGGCCTCGTTCCACCCGCATCTCGTCGTGCTCGACATCATGATGCCCGACCTCGACGGCTTCGAGGTCGCACGGCGACTGCGGGCCGAGCGCGACCAGGTACCGATCCTCTTCCTGACCGCGCGCGACGCCGCCGAGGACAAGGTGCGCGGTCTCACGATCGGCGGCGACGATTACGTGACCAAGCCGTTCAGCGTCGAGGAGCTCGTCGCCCGCATCCGCGCGATCCTGCGTCGCACGCTCGGCGAGCAGCGCGACAGCGGCCGCCTCACCTTCGCCGACCTCGAGCTCGACGAGGACACGCACGAGGTCCTGCGCGGCGGGCCGGACCATCGAGCTCACGCCGACCGAGTTCAAGCTCCTGCACTACCTCATGCTCAACCCGCGCCGGGTGCTCACCAAGGCGCAGATCATGGACCGCGTCTGGGACTACGACTTCGGGGGGCGGGCGAACGTCGTCGAGACCTACATCAGCTACCTGCGCAAGAAGGTCGACGCCGAGGGCCCGCCCATCATCCACACCGTGCGCGGCGTCGGCTACAGCCTGCGACTGCCGAGAGGCTGACCCGCGGTGCGCGCGACCGTACAGCAGGGCACTCGCGCCGGGGCCCGCGCGATGACGCCTCGTCGGCGCCTCACTCCAGCGGCCGACCGATGACGCACCGTCCGCGCCCGCGTCCGACTCCGGTGGCCGACCGATGACGCTCCGCCTGCGTCTTCTCATCGCCCTCGTGGGTCTGGTCGCCGGCGCGCTGCTCATCGCCGACGCGGCGACCTACTTCTCCCTGCGCTCGTTCCTCGTCGACCGGGTCGACCAGCAGCTCGAGGAGGCGCGGACTCCGGTCGGGTTCGACCTCGCCGCGCGAGACCCAGCAGGCCGACCTGCCGTTGGGCGGGGACGCCCGCCGCGCCCGCCAGCTGCCGCCCGGTACGTACGGGGAGCTGCGCGACGCGGAGGGCGAGACCCTCGCCGCGGTCACCTACACGTACAGCGACGTCGAACAGCCGACGCCGGCGCTGCCCTCGCCCCTGCCGGGCGCGGAGAACCCCGGCACGACCTTCTTCACGACGGGCGCGAGCGGCGATGCGAGCGTGCGCTTCCGCGTGCTCGTGCAGGGGCTTCCCGACATCGAGCGTGTCTTCGTCGTCGCCGTGCCGCTCACCGACGTGCAGCAGACCCTGTCCCGGCTGCTCTTCATCGAGCTGCTCGTGACCGTCGTCGCGCTGGTCGGGCTCGGCGCCCTCTCCTGGTGGCTCGTGAAGCGCGAGCTGCGGCCGCTCGAGGCGATGGCGACGACGGCCGGGGTCATCGCCGCCGGTGACCTCTCGCGCCGGGTCGAGCCGGCCGAGCCGAAGACCGAGGTCGGCCGGCTCGGCCTCGCCCTCAACCGCATGCTGGAGCAGATCGAGCAGGCGTTCGACGAGCGGCGCCGCTCGGAGGAGAAGCTGCGGCGCTTCGTCGCCGACGCCTCGCACGAGCTGCGCACGCCCCTGACCTCGGTCCGCGGCTATGCCGAGGTCTTCCGCCGCGGCGCGCGCGACGACCCCGAGGACCTCGAGACGGCCATGCGCCGCATCGAGGACGAGTCGCGGCGCATGGGCGTCATGGTCGACGAGCTGCTGCTGCTGGCGCGGCTCGGCGAGGGTCGCACGCCGGAGCGCGCGCCGGTCGACCTGGCCCGCGTCGTGGCCGACTGCGTCGGCGACGCGGGCCTCGCCGCCCCGGCGCGCGCCGCCGACCTCTCGTTCGAGGCGCCCGAGTCGCTCGTCGTCACCGGCGACGACGCGCAGCTCCGCCAGGTCGCCGCCAACCTCGTCGGCAACGCCGTGCGGCACACGCCGCAGGGCACGCCGATCCGGGTGCGGCTCTCCCTCGAGGGCGGGCAGGCGCGGCTCAGCGTCGCCGACGAGGGTCCGGGCCTCACGCCCGAGCACGCCGCCCGCGTCTTCGAGCCCTTCTACAGGGCCGACCCGTCGCGCGCCCGCGAGACGGGCGGCGCCGGGCTGGGGCTCGCCATCGTGGCGGCGATCGTCGCCGACCACGGCGGCACGGTGGACGTCGAGTCCGTCGAGGGCGCGGGCGCGACCTTCACCGTGCGGCTGCCGCTGGGCTCGGCGCCCGTGCCGAGCGACGGGGGCAGCCCTCTCGGCCCGGCCTCCGCTCCCGCCGCCGCGCTCACGCGCCTCCCGCCGCAGACTCCCCGTCTCCCGCCGGGCCTTCTCAGCATCCTCACAGCTGAGTCCAAGGGTTCGTCAAGTTTGGTGGTCTAGGCTGCACGCATCCTGAAGCGGCCGACCGTCCCCCCACAGCGACCGGCGGGAGTGTGCGATGAGAGCCCCCACCAAGGCCATGACCAACTACGTCGTCGACGTGCTCATCGCCGCGGCGTTCATCGGCGCGGCCGTCAGCGGCATCGTCTTCCTGCTGCCCTCCGGCTGGGTGAGCACGGACGGCGGCGACCCCGCCATGCTCGGGGTGAGCATGGCCGCCTGGCGCACCCTGCACCAGTGGAGCTCACTGATCATGGTCGGCGGCGTGCTGCTGCACACAGTCCTTCACTGGCGCTGGGTCGTGGCGATGACGAAGAAGACCTTCGCGCCGCCGCGCCGCGAGCGCCCCGGCGTCACCCGCCCCGAGCGTCGCGAGTCCCGGCGTCACGCGCCCCCACGTCGTGCGCCCCGACGTCACGCGCCCGGTCCCTGTCGCGCTCCAGCAGGTCGACGCCGGCTCAGTCACACCCGTGGGTGCGGCTGCGCGGCACGACGACCCCGCCTCACCCGCACCCGTAGGGGCCGGCCGCCGGGACGGCCGACCCCACGTCGTCTGCGCCCGCGGTCGTCGTCTACCGTCGCGAGAAGACCGGGTCGCGGCTCCGCACGCGGCGCGAGGTGCTGACCGGCTTGGGCATGGTCGGAGCCGCGATCGTGACCGGCGGGCTCGCCGGGCGCGTGATCGCCGACCAGTGGCTCGAGCGCTCGGCGAGCGCCGAAGGCGTCGGCGGCGACGACGAGGCCGGCAGTGGCGACAGCGGCGAGTCGACCGGCGATGGGCTCTCCGGGAGCGACGGATCGTCGACCGCCGACGGCGCCGCCACCGACAGCACGGCGACGGGCGACGCCATCGGGCTCGTCGAGCACCCTCACGGCCGAGCGTGTCGTGATCGACGAAGGTCGCTGCAACGGGTGCGGGAACTGCCTGCCCTCGTGCCCCTACGGCGTCTTCGACTGGGGCGGGTCGACCGCCGTGGTCGCCGACGCGAACGCCTGCCGCCTCTGCGGACGCTGTCTGCAGGCCTGCCCGACGACGGCGATCACGCTGAACGCCTGAGCGGGGTGGCGCGGGGCGGGCGAGCGGGCGCCGGCCCGCCCCGCTGTCGCCCGCCCCACGCCACCCCGCCCCGCGTCGCCCGCCCCGCGCCCCCGCGATCATCCGCCGCCGTGCGCTCGTCGTCCCTTACACCTCCTTCGCAGTGCCGGCCGTCTGCTAGGCTTTGGCCTCGGTGTCCCCGCAGGGAGGTGGCTCGTCCGTGGACGTGTCTGAGGTGCTCATCGTCGCCGCCAGGGTCGGCGGCATCCTCGTCGGGGCGTTCATCCTCGAGCGTCTGGTGCGCTACAGCATCTCGCGCTTCGTGAAGCGGCTGATCGCCGACCAGGAGGCGCGCGACGCAGCGCGCGAGCAGGCAGGAAGAGACCCTCGAGGCCGGCGCGGCGCAGAAGTACCTGGCGCCGCTGCGCCTGCGGCACCGGGACGAGCGCAGCGAGCGGCTGAAGCAGCGCGCCGGGGCGCTCGGCGCCGTGTTGCGCAGCGTCGCCTCGATCACGATCTACACCGTGGCGATCATCATGGTCCTCGGCGAGTTCGACGTCAGCCTGGGGCCGTTGCTCGCCGGCGCCGGTATCGCCGGCGTCGCCCTCGGCTTCGGCGCCCAGAGCCTCGTGCGCGACTTCCTGAGCGGCATCTTCATCCTCATCGAGGACCAGTACGGCGTCGGCGACATCGTCGACCTCGGCGAGGCCACCGGCACCGTGGAGGAGGTCACGCTGCGCGTCACGCGCGTGCGCGACGTGCGCGGCACGCTGTGGCACGTGCCCAACGGCGAGATCCGCCGGGTGGGCAACCAGTCGCAGCTCTGGGCGCGCGTGATCCTCGACGTGGCGGTCGCCTACGACACCGACATCACCGCAGCGTCGGCGGTGATCAAGGAGGTCGCCGACGCGCTCTGGCGCGAGGGTCTCGCGACCGCCCCGATCCTCGAGGAGCCCGAGATCTGGGGCGTCGAGAACTTCGGCCCCGACGCGATCGTGCTGCGCCTGGCGGCGAAGACCGAGCCGGGGTCGCAGTGGGCGCTGTCGCGGGAGTTGCGTCTGCGCCTCAAGCGCGCCTTCGACGACCGCGGCATCGAGATCCCCTTCCCGCAGCGGACGGTCTGGCTGCGCGGGGAGGGGGAGGGTGACGCTCGTGGCAACGCGGCGCAGACCGGTGGCGCGGCGCTCGACGACGAGGCCGAGGACGCGGCCGGCAGCAGCGGAGACGAGGACGACGGCCGGCAGCAGCGGAGACGAGGACGACGCCGGCGGCGCCTCGACGGAGTGAGGCGAGGGCGAGCGAGCGAGGTGGTCGCGACGTCGGCACCGGTGCGGGGCGCCGAATGAAACGAACGGGGCGGCCGCGGCTCTCGCCGCGGCCGCCCCGCCGCTTCGTGCTCGTCGGTCGCTCTGTCTGGGCGCCACCCAGCGCCCTTCACCGCGACCGACGATGGGTTCCGGGTCGCTCTACCTCAGCGTCGTCGGCTTGCGCGTCGGCTTGGCTCCGGGCCCGCTCCTGGCGTGCTTGGTGGTCACCGTGTGGCAGTTGTTGCAGTCCTCCTTACCAGACGGGTAGGAGGCGCCGACCTTCTTCTCCGTGTAGAGCGTGTTGTGGCAGCTATAGCAGTTCTCGTAGTCGGCCGCCGCTGCCCACGGGGCGATCGCCGTCCCGGCCTTCCAGTCGTTCAGCATCTGGACGGCCTTCATGGTCATGTCGGCGTACATCTTGCCGCAGCGGGAGGTGTCGTAGGTGCTCACGTGGTCCCACTGCTCCAGGTAGGCGTTCTCCCAGGTCGTACGTGACACGTGGCACAGCGGCGAATTCGCCGTCGTCTGGATGGTGGCCTTGAACGTCGAGAACTCATCCCACTGCGTGCTGGGGAAGGCCGTCTCCGAGCACCACTTGTGCCATTGTGCTCCCAAGGCGCTGCCGGCACCGACCAGGGACATGATGAAATAGGGACCCATGACGCCGCCGCAGGTCTCGCCGTACGGGCCGCCACCGTTGTGGAACATGCCCACGTTCAACGGCAGCGTGGTCCACGGCCCGCCGATCGCGGCGATCAGGCCCTCGATGATGGCGCCCGCCGAGCGGCCCCCGCAGCCGGTGCAACCGACCGCACCGCCCGAGAACGCAGCCCTCCCGATCGTCCACGGGTCGAGCGGCTCGTACGGCCAGCTGCCCGCGGCGGGGATCGGGTCGCCGTCGGCCGCCAGGGCCAGCGGCGATCCCAGGAGCGCTGCTCCGGTCGCGGCCGCCGCGGCGCTCATGATGAACCCGCGCCTGCTGACAAGCTTCTCTTCCATCGGTACCCCCTGGTAGCTTCCTTGCTCTGCGAAGAGCCCATCGTGCTGCGCGTCGGCTCACGGAACGGGCCCCCGACGAATGGCATCCCGTGGACCGCGCGCGGTCACCCGCGGTTCACGGGCCGGGGCGCGCGAGCAGGCAGGGGGCGGGGTGAGGGTGGTCGCCGGCAGACGCGACAGGTGAGGGGGTGATCCCCCTGCCATCGGTCTCTGGCACTTCTGTGATGCGTCCCACCGCGTCCCCTTCGCGATGACCCCAACGGACCCCCTCCGACGGCTCACGCTGCCCGCGTGACTTCTGAGCCTTCTGAGGGCGCGGACGCAGAATATCAAGGACGAGTCCGATTGAACAGGGGAGCACGTGTTGTCAAAGCCGGCAACGGACGGCGTGTGGCGCCGTGCGCGCGGGGCCGCGCGGTCCAGGGGCCGGCGCCGCGCGGAGCGGGCCGGCCGGCGGTCGACGGCGCTCCGGGGCAGGCCCGGCCGCCGGCCCCTCTACCGCGTCCGGCAGACGGGGCAGGCCTGCATGCCGAGCGGCCGCTCGAGACCGCCGGCCTCGAGCAGCGCGTCGTCGGCGAAGATCTCGGCCGTCGGCCCGTCGGCGGCGACGCGGCCGCCGCTCATCACGATGGTGCGCTCGCAGAGCTCGGCGGCGAGGTCGAGGTCGTGGGTCGCGAGGATCCGCGTGTGGGCGAACGAGGCGAGCAGGCCGATGACCCGCCGCCGCGCCTTGGGGTCGAGGCCGCTCGAGGGCTCGTCCATGACCAGGATGTTGGGCTCCATGGCGAGCACGGTGGCGATGGCGACGGCGCGCTTCTCGCCCCCGGAGAGGTGGTAGGGGGGCCGCTCCCGAAGATGAGCGGCCTCCACGCGGGCCAGGGCCTCGGCGACGCGCGCCTCGACGCCCTCGGGCGGCAGGCCGAGGTTCATCGGCCCGAAGCCGACGTCCTCGGCCACGGTCGGCATGAAGAGCTGGTCGTCGGGGTCCTGGAAGACCATGCCGACCGTGCGGCGGATCTCGGGAAGCGTGCCTTTGGTCACCGGCACCCCGCCGATGTCGATGGAGCCCTCCGAGGGGCTCAGCAGCCCGTTCAGATGAAGGAGCAGGGTCGACTTGCCGGCCCCGTTGGCGCCCACGACGGCGATCGCCTCGCCGTGCCCGACCTCGAAGGAGACGCCGTCGAGGGCGCGCGTGCCGTCGGGGTAGACGAAGCCCAGCCCGCGCACGGAGATGGTGTGGTGGCTCACGGACGCCTCCGGCGGGGGCGCTCGCGCCGCGCGACGCCGTCGCCCGCGGGCGCGCGGCTCATCCGCCCGCCCCCGTGACGAGGCGGCCGAGCCACTGCGGCACGTCGACGGCGCGGCAGAGCACGAAGGCGGCCGACCAGCCGGCCACGAAGACGAGGTCGGCCGCCCCGAAGTGCAGCCGCCGCGCCATGCGCACCTGCCCGTCGAAGCCGCGGCACTTCATGGCCAGGTAGATGCGCTGCGCCCGGGCGACCGTGCGCAAGAGGAGCTGGCCGAGCATCTGCGTGTAGACGCCGAGGCCCATCCCGCGGCGCCCGAAGCTGCGCAGGCGCCGGGCCTGCGAGAGGCGCAGCGTCTCCTCCCCGAGCACGAAGATGTAGCGGTACAGCAGGAGGAGCTGCGTGACGAAGACGTCCGGCACACGCAGCCTCTCGAGCGCCAGGCAGACCCCGTTGAAGCTGGTCGTCGCGGTGAGCACGAGCGCCGCCGACGTGGTCAGCAGGAAGCGCACGAGGATCGAGGCGTACGACACCCAGCCGCCCGACAGCTCGAGCCCGCCGACCTGGGCGACGATCTCGCGGTCGAACCACGGGTTGAAGGCGCCGACCAGCAGGGCGAAGGGCGAGACCACGAGCAGGATGCGGCCGAGGAACCCGAAGGGGATACGGCCCTCGCTGGCGAGGACGATGGGGAACAGCACGAAGGGCAGCAGGGCGAGCACCTCGTAGCGGTCGAACGACACCACGCAGACGATGAAGACGAACGTGGTGATGACCTTGGCCCGCGGGTCGACGCGGTGGACGGCCGTGTCCTGCCGGGCGAGCCGGTCGAGGCGGTCGAGGGTGGAGAGGCCTGCGGCGACGGACGACACGAGCGCGAGCGCGGGTCAGGCGATGGCGCCGGTGGTCGTGGCGACGAACTTGCCGTGGGTGACGCCCTTGGTGCCGATGAGGCCGTCGGCGATGCGCTTGATCTCGCGGGCCACGCCGCGCAGCACGACGACCTCGAGGCAGTGGTCGGCGTCGAGGTGCACGTGCAGGGTCGAGACGATCTCGTGGTGATGGGTGTGCTGGTTCTCGGTGAGCTTGTCGGCGAGGTCGCTGGCGTGGTGGTCGTAGACCAGGGTGACGGTGCCGATGGCCTCGGCCTCGCCGACCTCCCACTGGTCTTCGACCAGGGCGCCGCGGATCAGGTCGCGCAGCGCCTCGGAGCGGTTCACGTACGCCTTGTCGGCGATGAGCGCGTCGAAGCGCTCGAGCAGGCGCTCGTCGATCGAGACCCCGAACCTCACGACGTTGGACATGCCGCACCCCTTCTCGGCCGCGTGTGCCACGAAACGGGGCGCACTATAGCACGCGACGTGGCAAGATTCCACAAGTCGTGGCACGCTCGCGCGCAGGCTTGACGCCCCATCCAGCCTCGGCTAGAGTCCGGCAGCACGGTAACACGAGCTGCCCATCCGTAGCACGGTAGCACGCAAGAGCGACGCCCGAGGAGGATCACGCCCATGCACATGGCCGACGCGCTCCTCTCCCCGGCCGTCGGCGGCGTGATGTGGGGCGCCACCGCGGCGACGACCGTGTACTGCGCGCGCAAGGTGCGCGACGACCTCGACGAGAGCAAGATCCCGCTCATGGGCGTCGCCGGCGCCTTCGTCTTCGCCGCCCAGATGCTCAACTTCGCGATCCCCGGGACGGGCTCGAGCGGGCACCTCGGGGGAGCGCTGATCCTCGCCGTCCTCCTGGGCCCCCACGCAGCCTTCCTCGTGATGGCCTCGATCCTCGCCGTGCAGGCCCTGTTCTTCGCCGACGGCGGTCTGCTGGCCCTGGGGGCCAACATCTTCAACCTCGCCTTCTTCCCGGCGTTCATCGCCTACCCGTACGTCTATCGCAGGATCGTCGGCGACGGCCCCTCGCCCTCGCGCGGCCGCGTCGTCACCGGCAGCATCCTCGCCGCCGTGGTCGGGCTTCAGCTCGGCGCCTTCGCCGTCGTGCTCGAGACGACGGCATCGGGGGTCAGCGCCCTGCCGTTCTCGACCTTCGTGCTCCTCATGCAGCCGATCCACCTCGCGATCGGTGTGGTCGAGGGCCTCGTCACCGCCGCCGTGGTGCTCTTCGTCCTGCGCGCGCAGCCCGAGCTGCTCGAGCGCACGGCGGCGCGCAAGCCCCTGGCCGGCCTCGAGCTCAAGCCGGTCCTGGCCGGCCTCGCCATCGCCGCCGTGCTGGCCGGCGGCGCGCTCGCCTGGTTCGCGTCGACCAACGCCGACGGCCTCGAGTGGTCGATCGCCAAGGTCACCGGCACCGAGGAGGAGCTCGAGGCCGCGTCGGCGACACACGAGACGGCCGCCGAGCTCCAGGACAGCATCGCGGTCCTGCCCGACTACGGCTTCAAGGAGGGCGAGGCGGCCGACGATGCGGCGACGTCGAGACGGTCGACGACGCGGCGGCGTCTGACGCCGCCGCGGAGAGTGCCGCCGCCGCGGGTGGCTCCGCCGATGGCAGCGCCGACGAGGCGGAGGGCGTGACCGCCGAGGAGGAGGCCGCCGTCTGGCCGGCGGTCGACGCCGGCACCAGCGTGTCCGGCATCGTCGGCGGCCTCATCGTGCTCGCGCTCGCCGTCGCCATCGGCTTCGCCCTGCGCCGGCGCTCGTCGGCTCGCGCCGGCGCCTGAGCGCCGCCGCCGCCGCGTACGGCCGCGCCTCAGCTGCCGGGCTCGAGCACGATGAGCCCCTCGGCGATCGCGGCCCGGTTGAGGGCGATGTCGAACGAAGCGAGTGCGACGCCGTCGGCGCCGACGGCGTCGCGGAGCGTCAGCGCGGCGGCGAGATGGACGGCGTCGAAGCCGCGGAGCACGTGCCGCACGGCCAAGTCGCCGGCCGACCTCTCGGCGAGGTCGACGACGAGGTAGTCGCCCCAGGCTGCGGCGAGATCGCCGAGCGACACGCGAAGGCCGCGGTCGCTGAGGCTGCCGGCGGCATGCCGGCGGGCGAGCGCCGAGGCGACTTCGGCGTAGGTGACCCTCGAGGTGGCCACGGCATCGGCGGCCAGCGCCCATGCCTCGACGTCGTCGGAGTGAGGCTCGTCCAGATAGAGCTTCGCCAGGCCGCTGCTGTCGGCGTAGAGGATCACCCACGCTCGCGGACGATCGTCTCGGAGAGCGGCTCGCCCCGCAACGCGCGCCGCCGAGGGAAGGAGGTCGGCTTGCCGCCCGACCACTTCACCATGCCGGAGTCGATCAGCGCCTTGATGCCGGGGTGGACGGGTGTTATGGCGCGCAGCTCGGCGACCTCGCGCCCGCGGTCGGTGACGATGACGCGCTCGCCCTGGCGGGCGAGGCGGACGTAATGGCTGAGATGCGCCTTCAACTCCCTGATCCCGACAGTCGTCATTGTGACCACCTTGCACACGTTGACGTGACTACACAGACTGTAGCCCCGGAGACGCGGCGCGGCAAGGCGGTCGGCGCTCAGTCTGGCGTCCGCCGACCGCCGTGACCACGGTGACGGTGCTGCTCCGCGGGTGACGTCGGAGGAACCGACATCGACGCGCGTCGCGCGGCCCCCGGCGCGAGCCCCGGCGCGGCGCTCCTCCCATCCCCCGCATCCTGTCTCCTCATCGCTCGCTCATGCCAGACCGCCATCATTGGAGACCACGACGCGACGGCGGGGGGTTGCCGCGCCCGCCCTCGTGTGGAGAATGAAGGAAGCCAGAGTCCGCTCCGACGTCTGCGAGGCCCCATGTCTGATGACACGCGTGCCAGTGCCACCCTCGAGTCGGACGAGGCTCCGGCGCTCGCCCGGCGCGCCGGCGAGGTGGCCGCCAACGTCGGCACGGTGATCCTCGGCAAGGACGACGTGATCCAGGCCTGCGTGGTCGCCCTGCTCGCCGGCGGGCACGTGATCGTCGAGGACTACCCCGGCGTCGGCAAGACCCTTCTCGCCAAGGCGCTGGCCCGGTCCCTCTCGTGCCGCTTCTCGCGCATCCAGTTCACGCCCGACCTGCTGCCCAGCGACGTGACCGGGGTGAGCGTGTTCGACCAGAAGACCGGCGTCCTTCGTCTTCCGCCCCGGGCCGGTCTTCGCCAACATCGTCCTCGCCGACGAGATCAACCGCTCCTCGCCGAAGACCCAGGCCAGCCTGCTCGAGAGCATGGAGGAGCGGCAGGCGACGATCGACAACGTGACCCACCCGATCGCGCCGCCGTTCATGGTCGTCGCCACCCAGAACCCCATCGAGTACGAGGGCACGTACCCCCTGCCCGAGGCGCAGCTCGACCGCTTCATGATGCGCTTGAGCCTCGGCTACCCGTCGCCGGCGGCCGAGGCCGAGATCCTCGAGGCGCAGACGACGCGCGACCCGTTCGCCGCGCTCGAGCCCGGTCCTCGACGCGGCCGAGGTGCTGACGCTTCAGGAGGCGGTCGCTCAGCGTGCAGGTCGCGAAGGCGCTGCGCGAGTACGTGGTCGACCTGCTCACGGCGACGCGCCAGAGCAGGGACGTGTACCTCGGCGCCAGCCCGCGCGCCGGCATCGCGCTGCTGCGGGCGGCGAAGGCGCTGGCTCTGCTGCGCGGCCGGGAGTTCGTCGTCCCGCAGGACGTCAAGGACCTCGCGGTGCGGGTCCTCAGCCACCGCATCATCCTCGCCTCGGAGGCCAGGGTGCACGGGCTGCACGAGGAGGACGTCGTCGGCGGCCTCCTCGAGAGCGTGCCCGTGCCGGGTCCGTGACCGTGGCGCGCCCGACCGCCCGGGGGATCGCCCTGCTCGCCGCGGCTGCCGCGACCTACATCGCCGCGCGCATGCTCGGCACGTGGGAGCTGTACCTGCTGGCCGTCGGCTTCACCGCCACGGTGCTCGTCGCCTGGCTGGCGGTCGCGGTGACGGCCCGCCGTCTCGAGGGCTCCCGGACCGTGACGCCGCCTCGCCCGGTCGCCGGCGACCCGGTGTCGGTGTCCGTCCGCTTGAGCAACGGGTCGCTGCTGCCGGGGCCGCAGATCACCCTGGCCGGCGTCGCCGCCGGCCTCAGCGGCGACGCCGGTGAGCTGCAGGTCGAGAGCCTCGGCCCCCGCGCGCGGCGCGCGGTCAGCCCGCCGCCCCGGCCCGCGCGCCGCGGCGTCCACCGGCTGCCGGCGCTCCGCGCGCGCGCCGAGGACCCGCTCGGGCTCGCGCACGCCGAGCGCCGGCTCGGCGACGAGGTCGAGGTCGTCGTGTATCCGCGGCTCGTCTCCCTGCCGTCCTGCGCCCTCTTCCCCGGCATGGGGGCGCGACGCGAGCGAGGTCTGCAGGGCCTCAGCACGCTGGGCGCCTCCGAGTTCCGCGGCGTGCGGCCGCACAACCCCGGCGAGCCGCTCAACCACATCGACTGGAAGTCGACGGCCAAGACCGGCACCCTGATGCTGCGCGAGATGGACGACCCGGCGAGCGGCGACGTGACCGTGCTGCTCGACGGGTCGTCCGCGCTCGTCGCCGGCGAGCCCCCGGACGACCAGTCTCGAGCTCGCCGTGCAGGCCGCCGGGTCGATCGCCGACTTCGCCCTGCGCGCCGGCCGCGCCGTGAGCCTGCGCCTGCCGCAGGACGAGTGGCGCCGCACGCGGCTCGCGCCGGGCGTGGACGGGCGCGCCCGTCTGCTCGAGGCGCTCGCCCGGGTCGCGCCGCGCTCGACGGCGCAGCCTCGGGTCGTCGCTCCACACCCTGCTCGCGGGCGCCTCGCGCCGCGGGCGGTCGAGGGCCGTGGCGCTCGTCGTCTCTGGGGCTCGATGCCGAGCTCGTGGAGACGCTCGTCGGGCTGCGCGCCCGCGGCCTGCAGGTCTCGGTGGTCCACGTCGAGGCGGCGTCGTTCGCGGTGGCGGGCGACGTCGCGGCGGCGGCGCACGGCGGCGGCGGCGCACGACCGGGTGCTCCGCCGGCGGACGACGACGCCGCGCGCTTGCGCGCGGCGCTCGCCGCCAGCGGCGTGCGCTGCGTCACCCTGCGCCGCGGCGACGACCTGCGCGCGGCGCTGTCGCTCGGTCCCGCGGAGGCGCGGCGGGCGGAGCCGGCCCGCGCCCTGAGGCGATGATGACGACGCGTCACCCTGAGGCGATGAAGGCGACGCGACGCGCCCTGCTGCACTTCGCCGTCTTCGTCGGGCTCGCCGTCACGGCGGTCCTCGCCGTCGACCGCATGGGCCGGCCGTCGATCGCCGGCGACGCTCGTCTGGGCGGCCGTGGCGGCCGCGCTCGCCGGCGCGCCGGGGCTGGTCTGGCGGCGCGCCTGGCCGGCCGCCCTCCTCCTGCTTCCGCTGGGGGCGGCGCTCGTCGTGCGCACGCAGATGCCGCCGCCGCCCGAGCTGCGAGGGCTCGGCGAGCAGGCCTCGTTCTACGCCGAGCAGCTGCGCTCGGGGGCGACGACCTACGCGACGCACAGCTTCCCCATGGACTTCGCCACCGCCGGCGACCTCAAGCTGCTGCTCGCCCTCGTGGTCTACGGCGTCGTCGGCATCGCCGCGTTCGCCACGCTCAGCCTGCACCGGCCGGTGGCCGGGGTCGCCGTCCTCCTCGTGCCTCTCGGCTTCGGCCTCACCGTCGACGACGAGGCCCGCGCTCTCGGGCTGACCCTCGCCTTCCTGCTCTTCACGGGCTTCCTGCTCCTGACCTCCCGGGCGCTGCGGCGCGGGCGCTGGGGGACGGGCGACACGACGCTGGGCCTGGGTGGGGCGGCGCTGGCCGCGGGGCTCGCCGTCTGGGTGGTGACGGGAACGACGTTCGCGGCCTCCGAACCGTGGCACGACTGGCGCACGTGGAGCATCGACGTGTACGGCGAGGCGCGCTTCGGCTTCGACTCGATGGAGGGGTACGCCGGCCTTCTCGACCCGGACAACGACGACGAAGGTCATGTCGGTGAACTCGCCGCTCGCCTCGTACTGGCGGGCCAACGCCCTCGAGGGCTTCGACGGCGGCGGGTGGTTCAGCATCGGGGCGACGAAGGGCGACCTCGAGGTCGACAAGGAGGGCGGCATCTACACCTACGACAGTGCCCGACGTCGACCTCGTCCCTCCGGGGGTCAGCGTGCGACAGACCTTCACCGTCAGCGACATGCAGATGGACTACCTCTTCACCGGCGGGGTGCCGGAGACCGTGACGGTGCGCCGCGTGGTGCCGCTGCGGTCCAGCTCCGCGTACGCCCTCAGTCTCGACCGGCCGCTGGGCCCCGAGCTGCGCTACAGCGTCACCGCCGTCGTCCCCAGGGTGAAGCCGGCGCAGCTCGTCGGGCGCGGCCGCGACTACCCGCAGCAGGTCCGGCGGCGCGCCGACCCTCCCCTTCCCGACGGCGGCGCAGAGCGCGTCGCTGGCGACCGAGGCCGACTGGCTCGAGGCGATGGCCGAGCACCCCGAGCATGGCGAATGGCGCGGCCTCCACCGCCTCAACCAGGCCATCGTCGGCGACGCCGCCGACCCGTACGAGATCGCCCTGCGGATCGAGCGCTATCTGCGCATGAACTACACGTACTCGCTCACCGCGCCGTCGCCGCGGGAGGACTCGCCCTACGCCGAGTTCCTGTTCAACTCACGCCGCGGCTTCTGCCAGCACTTCGCCGGGGCCATGGCCGTGCTGCTGCGCTTCAACGGCGTCCCGGCTCGCGTCGCGGTCGGCTTCACGACCGGCGTGCAGGTCGACGAGGGATCCTTCATCGTGAGCCGCAACGACGCCCACGCCTGGGTCGAGGCCTACTTCCCCGGCGTCGGCTGGGTCGACTTCGAGCCGACCCCGGGCCAGCGCGTGCCCGGCGCCGGCGCGTCGTCGTCGAGCCCCGGGTTCGTCGACCCCTTCGTGCAGCCGTTCGACCTTGGGGGCGACGCCGCGGAGACGGTCGACGGCGGCGCTCCCAAGGGTCTGCAGGAGGCCCCCTCGGAGGCCGTCGCCGCGGGGGTCGCGTCGACGCCGGGCGCGGGGGCGGTCGAGCGCCCGTGGCTGCCGTGGGCGCTCGGCGCCGGGGCGGCGCTCGCGCTCGTCGCCTGGCCGCTCGGCCGCGCCCTGCTGCGCCGGCGCGGCCTGCGCCGCGGCGACCCCGAGCGCCGCCTGCGCGCCGCCGTCGCCCTGCTGCTACGCCGAGGTCGAGGACTTCGGCCTCGAGGTGCCGCGCGCCAACACGCTCGACGAGACGGCGGCGCTGCTGCGCGAGCGGCTCGGCGTCGACGCCGAGCCGCTGGTCGCGCGCCTGCAGGCGGTGTTCTTCGGCGGGAGGGCGGCGACGGCGGCCGACCTGGCCGCCGTCGCCGCCCTGCGCCGCGAGCTGCGCCGCGCCCTGCGCGCACGCTACGGTCGCCGCCAGGCCCTGCTCGCGCTGTACGGGCTCGGCGCTCGCCTCGAGGCGCCGCGCCGCGGGGCGCACCCGACCCGGGCTCGGCCGAGTCACGCCGGCTGAGCCGCAGGCACTGAGGTCTTGCCACACGTGCCGGCGCCGCGAGTCGTGACGCGGGCACCGGGGCGTCAAACGGCGCCGAGTCGTGAGGCGGGCACCGACACCGGGCCGCAGCGGCGGTCGCCGCCGCTGCTCAGAGCGGCAGCACCCTGCGCATCAGCTCAGCGCGCCTCGCCGGCCGGCCCGTGCGGCGCTCCTTGCGGTCGGCGCTCGCGAACACCGCGAGTGAGCCGCGCACGCCGAGCCAGCGCAGGGGCTCGGGCTCCCAGCGTCGCGACCGGTGGCCGACCCACGGCAGGCGGGTCAGCGGGCTCTCGCGCCCGGTGATCAGGTCGGCCAGCGTTCGGCCGGCAAGGTTCGCGGCGGCGACGCCGTCGCCGACGTAGCCCCCCGCCCACGCGTAGCCGCGCACCCTGTCGTAGCCGACGGACGGGAACCAGTCGCGGGGGACGCCGAGCGCCCCGCCCCAGCGATGGGTCACCTCCGCGTCCCGCGCCGGAGGGAAGAGCTGCTTGAGGGCCGCCTCCTGGGCCGCGTGGACGCGCGAGCACGTCTTCGAACGCCTCGCGCACCCTCGAGCCGAAGTGGTACGGGGCGCCGCGGCCGCCGATCACGATGCGGTCGTCGTCGGTGCGCATCCCGCAGACGTAGAGGTGGCGGCCGTCGGTGAACGTCTCGCGGCCGCTCCAGCCGATCTCGTCCCAAACGGCGGCCGGCAGCGGCTCGGTGGCGATGGCCAGGGAGTAGACGGGGATGAGCTCGCGGCGTGCTCCGGGCAGCTCGGGCGTGAACCCTTCGGTGGCCCGCACGACGACCTCGGCGCGCACCTCGCCCACGTCGGTGACGAGCCGTCCGGCCTCGATGCGCCGCACCGGCGTGCGCTCGTGGATGCGTACGCCGAGCCGCTCGGCAGCACGTGCCAGGCCGCGGACGAGGCGCGCCGGGTCGACGCAGGCGCAGCGCGTGAGGTACGACCCGCCGAGACACCCCGCGACGGCCAAACGCTCGTGTACCGCCGCCGAGTCGAGCCAGGCGATCTCGCCCTCGCCCACGCCCCAGCGGCGGTAGTGGTCGGGCTGCTCGCGCACGCGGGCGAGTTGCTCGGGGGCGGTCGCCAGCGTGAGCACCCCGCCGCGGTGATAGCGCGCCTCGATGCCCTCGGCCGCCGCGACCCGCCCGACCTCGTCGACGGTGTCGAACATCGCGCGCTGCATGGCGACGGCCTGCGCGCGGCCGTGAGCCCTGGCGATCGCCTCGAGCGAAGCCGGGAACCACGGCGACACCCAGCCGGCGTTGCGCCCCGAGGCGCCGAAGCCGGCGATCTGGCGCTCGAGCACGGTGACGCGCAGGTGAGGGTCGGCCTTCAGCAGGTAGTAGGCCGCCCAGAGGCCCGTGTAGCCCGCCCCGACGATCGCCACGTCGGCCGTCGCACGGCCCCGGCAGGGCGGGCCGCGGCACGAGCGGCTCGTCGATCAGATCGAGCCACATGCCGCGGCGGTAGCCCGCGTCCGGGGAGGCCGACGACGCCGAACGCGCGAGCCCCTCAGGCACCGAAGTACTCGATCTCGTCGTAGGAGTCGGCGGGGAAGACCCAGACGATCGTGCACGGCGCCGGCCCGCGGTTGCGGGCGCCGTGCACCGCGTCGCCGGGCACGTACACGACGTCGCCGTGCGCAGCGGCCGCCACTCGCCGTCGAGGTACACCTCGGCCTCGCCGGCGGTCACGTAGTAGACCTCCTGCGGGTGGTGGCGGTGCGGGTCGAGCACGGCGCCCGGCGGCATCTCGAAGACGCCCATGCTGAGGCCGCTCGTGGCCGTGCGCCCGCCCGAGACGAAGGTGCGCACGCGGATCCGCGCGGCCCGATGGGCGTCGTCGGGCTCGACCTCCCAGGGGTAGTCGCTCTCGTTCCTGTGGATGACGGACTCGCTCATCGATGCTCCTTCGGGTGCGTGACCGCATCTGCCGTACCGGCGGGCCGGAAGTCAAGGCCTGGCGGCCGGTGAGCTTGGGCTGCGCCCGCCAGCTCGACTGGTCGCCGCCGGTCTCCTTCCGGCGACGCCTCGGCCGCCGCGGCGGAGCGGATGAAGCCGGGGGCGTCGTCGTGTGTCTAAACGCTTGGGGAGTGTGTTGCGCAACGCTCCTCCCATCGGGACGAAGGGTACTGTGAGGTGAACTGTTGGGGGCCAGCGCCGTGGCCACGAGCGAATGGGGCGCCGCCGTGGCAGCCGAGCACAGGATGTCGACCCGCGGCGCCGTGCCGCGCGACGTCGTCGACGCCGCGCGGCACGGCGACGGTGACGCCTTCCTCGAGCTCTACGACGAGTACGCGGACCGCCTGCGCGGCCTGGCGTACCGCACCCTGGGGGATCCGGCGCTCCTCGAGGACGCGATGCAGGAGGTCGCGGTCCGGGCCTTCCGCAGCCTCCCCGGCTTCCGTGGCGAGAGCGGGATCGGCACCTGGCTCTATCAGATCACCTTCAGGACGTGCCTCAACATGCTGCGCGGCCGCGGTCGCACCGTCGCCGTGCCCGACATGGACGAGCTGCAGCCGGGGCAGGCGCCGGATCCCGCCGACGAGGTCGTCCGGCGCCTCGAGCTCGCGGCGGCGCTCGCGGCGCTCTCGCCCGGTCACCGCGCGGTGGTCTTCCTCGTCCTGGAGCAGGACTTCGACTACCGCACTGCCGGGAGCATCCTCGGGATCCCGCCGGGCACTGTGGCATCACGCCTGTCGGCGGCCGCATGACGTTGGCGCGCTGCCTCGGCGAGGGATCGGATAGTGGGGGGGAATCGTGAACGACGATGTCGACAGGCGGCTGCGCGAGGCGCTGCGCGACTTGCAGCCGCCCTCCGCGACCGACGCGGAGCGCGAGCGCGTGCACGCCGCCGTGCGGGCCGCGGCGGGCGCGGCGGAGCCGCGGCCCTCGTGCCTCCTCTCAGTCGATGACCGGCGGTATGACGGGCTCCTCGCCGACCGCGCCCCTGCCGCGGCGGCGGCGGCGACACCGCACGCCGCGAGCACGGCGAGCCCGGCGACGATGAGGGCCATGCCGACGGCCTCCACCGCGAGGGGCCGCTCCCCGAGCTCGATCCAGGCGGCCATGACACCGATCACCGGGACGGCCAGCGTGCCCATGCCGGCCGCGCCCGCCGAGAGTGCGCGCAGGGCGAAGAACCAGAGGAGGTAGCACAGGCCGCTCGAGAGGAACACCGTGTACGCGACGCACGCGGCGAACGTGCCCGTCCATTGGGGCCAGCCGCTCTGTGTCACCACGGCGATGGCGATCAGCGGTACGGCGCCGAAGGCCATCTGCCAGGCGGTCAGCGAGAGCGTGTCGACGTGGGTGCGGCGCTGCAGGAGCTTGATCAGCAGTGCTGCTGCGGCCCAGACGAGCCCGGCGGTGCAGGCCAGCACGCCGCTCAGCGCGCCGCCGATGTCCCAGGGGCGCACCACGAGGACGAGGCCCGCGAAGGCGAGCGCGACGGCCGGCCACTGCAGGCCGCGGAGCCGCTCGCCGAGGAAGGGCCAGGCCAGGAGCAGGAGCCAGAACGGCATCGTGTACGCGAGCACCGAGACCTTGCCGGCGCCTCCCACGTCGAGCGCGAGGGTGGCCAGGCTGTTGAACAGCGCCGTCTGCAGGAGGCCGATCGACGACCGTCCACGCGAGGGGCGGGGGCCGCAGCGGCCGTCGCGTGACGACGAGGGCGAGGAAGAAGCAGGCCGTGCACAACACCGTGATGAGGGCGATGTAGGTGAACGGGCGCGCGTAGTCGAGCGCGACCTTGATCACGACCCAGCTGTAGCCCCAGATCGGCGCGATGACGACGAGAGCGAGGACGCCCAGGTCGCGAGTACGGTTCGGCTGGGCGTCCGGCATGAGCCCATGCTACCCGAGGCCGCTGCGCCTCTCGACCGGGGCGAACGGGGCTCTCGACCGGAGAGGCACGCGCCCCGCTCGCGCTATACTTGTCCCCCTCGTGGGCCGCTAGCTCAGTTGGGAGAGCGCCGCCTTTGCACGGCGGAGGTCAGGGGTTCGACTCCCCTGCGGTCCACCACTCCCTTCACAGCTGCGCCCGGCGCTTCTGCGACAGCGCGAGGGTGATTCCTGCGATACGCTGGGTGGGCGCGTCCATCCCTATTCATGGAGCGAACGATGTCGCGCAAGGAGTACCGAGTCGAACACGACCTGCTTGGCGAACGCGAAGTGCCTGCCGACGCTATTACGGCATCCAGACGCTGCGCGCCCCGAGAACTTCGCCATCACCGGCATCCCCATCTCGCATTACCCGCGCCTGATCACTCGCTGGCCTATATCAAGAAGGCCGCCGCCCTGGCCAACCAGGAACTGGGCCTGCTCGACGGCGCCCTGGCCGAGGCCATCGCCGCGCGCCTGCGACGAGATCCGCTCGAGGCAAACTGCACGACCAGTTCGTCGTCGATGTCATCCAGGGCGGCGCCGGCACCTCGACCAACATGAACGCCAACGAGGTCATCGCCAACCGGGCCCTGGAACTGCTGGGCCACGACCAGAGGCGCGCTACGATATCGTCCACCCGCTCAACCACGTCAACCTGTCCCAGTCCACCAACGACGTCTACCCCACCGCGCTGCGCCTGACGTTGAGCCTGAAGCTGGAACGGCTGCGTCGAGGAGATGGCAGCGCCTGCGCGGACTGCCTTCGCGCCAAAGGCCGACGAGTTCGGCGACGTGATCAAGATGGGCCGCACCCAGCTGCAGGACGCCGTGCCCATGACGCTGGGGCAGGAGTTCGAAGCCTGGGCCGTGATGGTCGGCGAAGACATCCGACGGCGCCGAGGAAGCCCAGGCGCTGATCCGCGAGATCAACATGGGCGCCACCGCCATCGGCACCGGCTGAACGCCCACCCCGATTACGCCCGCCCTGGTGACGGCCAGCTGCGCCAGCTGAGCGGCATCCCGGTGGTCGGCTGCCGCAACCTGGTGGAAGCCACCCAGGATGCCGGCGCCTACGTGCAGCTCTCGGGCGTGCTCAAGCGGGTGGCCGTCAAAGCTGTCCAAGATCTGCAACGACCTGCGCCTGCTGTCCTCCGGGCCACGTGCCGGGTTGGACGAGATCAACCTGCCCGCCATGGCGCCCGGCTCTTCCATCATGCCCGGCAAGGTCAACCCGATCATCCCGGAAGTGGTCAACCAGGTGGCTTTTGAAGTGATCGGCAACGATATGACCGTCACCCTGGCGGCCGAAGCCGGGCAGCTGGAGCTGAACGCCTTCGAACCGGTCATCGCGCATGCCCTGTTCGAGACCTTCACGCACCTCGGGATGGGCTGCCGCACACTCGCCGAACGCTGCGTCAGAGGCATCACCGCGAACGTCGACCACCTCAGGGCCCAGGTGGAGGACTCGATCGGGCTGGCGACCGCCCTCAACCCCATCATCGGCTATGCGCAGGCCCCGCCGCGCACACGAGGCCGCCGCGACCGGCGCGAGCGTGCACGACATCGTCGTGCGCCGTCGGCTTCTGAGCAAGGAACGGCTCGACGAGGTTAGTCAGCCCGGAGGCTCTGGCAGGCTTGCCGGCACAGACTCAGCCACCAGACAACGGACCTCGTCGGGCGCCACGGCGCGGATTGGAGAACCGCACCGTGGCTGCTCGAATCTCTGTACCTTATTGACTAGCCTGCCCGTCAGCTTCTTCACGGGATTGATCTCCAGTTCCAGAACGACTCTTCCTGCATCGGTCACTCTGAATCTGTCGGTGATCACGACGTGCCGCGCGCCGGCGTGGCGCACGACGGCCGCCGCCAGGCAGCCGACCGGCCCGGCGCCGGTGATGAGCACGTCCTCGCAGACGATATGGCCCTCTCCGGTCGCCAGCTCCCCGAGCTCGAGACCGCGCACCCCTTCGCCGAGCTCGACGAATCCTGCCCACGAACTCGTGGCCGACGACGAGCGGCACCGACAGGGGGTGCTGCGCCCACTCGGTCTTGTGCCTGCGCCGACTCAGCCTGTCTGCTCGGCGCGGGGAAGACCCGCGCCAGTCCTTCGAGGCGCGCCCAATCGCGGTCCACCTGGGCGCGCAGATCGTCCGGCTCGGTGCCCCACTGAGCGAAAGCGCCCCTGCCGGCCCAGGTAGTCTTCTAGCGGCGTGCCGTCGGGGCGCGCATTGATGACGTACCGCTCGCCGTCGAACACCTCGTACACCGGGAAGAGACCGCAGGCCACGGCGAGGCGGGTGAGCTCCACGCTCTGCGCGGGGTCCGTCTTCCACCCCGCCGGGCAGGGCGACAGCATGAGCAGGAAGCGGAAGCCCGTCATGCCGAGGGCCACCCGCATCTTGCGCAAGAAGTCGTCACGGTGGGCGAGCGACAGCGTGGCCGCGTAGGGCACACGATGCGCGGCCATGATCGCCATGATGTCCTTCTTGGCCTCGGCCTTGCCGCGCGGCGTCGTGGTCGTCTTGGCGCCGCGGGGCGTGGCGCCGCTGCGCTGCCCGCCGGTGTTGCCGTGGGTCCCTCGTTGTCGTAGCAGATGTAGAGGACGTGTTCGTCGCGCTCGGCGGCTGCGGAGAGCGTTGCCAGGCCGATGTCATAGGTGCCGCCGTCGCCGGCCCAGCAGATCGTGGGGTCGGCCTCCCCGTTCAGCGTCCGCACGCGGGCGATGCCGGTCGCGACGGCGGCGGCGCTTGCGAACGTGGTCTCGATGGCCGGGACGCTGTAGGCGCTGGCCGGAAAGGCCCCGGGAGTGACGGCGGCACAGCACGCGGGGATGACCAGCGTCGGCGTCGCCGCGCCGAGCGCCTCGTTGAGCCACTGCAGGCCCACCGACATCGCGCAGCCGGGGCAGTTGGTGCTGT
>CAWBRS010000017.1:0-287475 GCA_963791345.1 uncultured Thermoleophilia bacterium
GCGGTCGGTCTCCTCGTCGATCGTCGTCAGGAGCTCGCGCTCCGCCTCCTGTGTCCAGTCCACGTCGTCCTGGAGGAGGCTCGTCGCCGAGGCCTTGATGGCCGAGAGCGGGGTGCGCAGATCGTGCGAGACGCTCGAGAGGATGCTGGCGCGGAGCTCGTTCACCGCGGCGAGGCCCTCGGCGGTGGCGGCCTCCGCCTCGAGCTCCTTGTGCTCGATGGACGCCGCCAGCTCCTTGGCGAAGGCCTCGAGCATGCGCGCGTCCTCGCTCGAGCGGGGCGCCTGCGAGGACGCGACGAGGACGTGCCCGGGGTCGACCTCGACGACGAGCTCGGCGGCGTCGAGCGAGGCCGGCGGACGTCCGCTCGCCGACTCCACCCGCCAGTCGTCGTCGACGCGGTGAAGCACCGCCGCGCCGTCGAGACCGAAGGCGCGGCGCAGCCCGTCGAGGATCGCGGCGGTGCTCGAGGTGCCGGCGAGCCGCATCAGCGTCTCTGCCTTGGCCCGTGCGCGGGTCGCCTGGGCCGCTCTTCGCGCGGCGAGGGCGACGAACGTGCTCATCGCGACGGCGACCGCCAGGAAGACGAGGAGGGCGAGCACGTTCTCGGGGTCGCCGATGGTCCACGTGTGGATCGGCGGCGTCAGGTACCAGTTGACGAGGAGGAAGCCCCCGACCGCGACGACCAGCGCCGGCCACATGCCGCCGATCGCCGACACGCAGACGACGAGCAGCAGGAAGAGCAGCAGGGCGCTGGACGGCGACACCTGGTCGCGAGCCTGGGTGAGCGCCCACGTCAGGAGCGGCGCAGCGATCGCTCCGAGCGCGAACCCCAGCGCCACGCGGCGGCGGGGAAGGGCGCGTGGCCGGCGCATCTTCGGGCTTGGAGCGGCGTCCGTGTCGGCGTCGGCCTCGCGGCCGATGACGTGCACGTCGAGGCCCACGCCCGAGTGCCGGATCACGGTGCTGACGACCGAACCGTACACGAACTCGCTCCAGCCCGAGCGCTCCTTGGCACCGATCACGATCTGCGTGGCGTTGAGTGCGCGAGCCGTCTCGACCAGCGCCTCGCCCACGTCGGCGCCGGCCACCTCGCGGTAGCTGCCGCCGAGGCGCTCCACAAGTCGGCCCTGCTGCTCGAGCAGACCAGCCGACTGCGTGGCCAGGCCGGTCTGCGGGCGCACGTGCACCGCGATCAGGCCGGCGTTCAGGCGTTGGGCCATGCGCGCCGCGCGACGTACGAGCCGGTCGCCGTCGGCCGAGCCGGAGAGGGCGACGAGGACGCGCTCGCGCGTCTCCCAGGTCTCGGAGATGCCGTGCCGGGCCCGGTATCTCGGCGAGGCCCTCCTCCACCCGATCGGCGATCCAGAGCAGCGCGAGCTCGCGCAACGCCGCCAGATTGCCGGCGCGGAAGTAGTTGCCCAGGGCGGCGTCGATACGTTCGGCGGGGTAGATGTCGCCGCGCGCCAGCCGCGCCGCGGATCGTCTCGACGGCGAGGTCGACGAGCTGCAGCTGGTCGGCGCGGCGCACGACCGAATCCGGGATCGTCTCCCGCTGCGGCGACGCCGGTGATCTGCTCGACCACGTCGTTGAGCGATTCGAGATGCTGGATGTTGAGGTTGGAGATCACGTCGATCCCCGCCTCGAGCAGCTCCTCGACGTCCTGCCAGCGCTTCTCGTGGCGACAGCCCGGTACGTTCGTGTGCGCGAGCTCGTCGACGAGCGCCAACTGCGGGCGACGCGCGAGGAGCGCGTCGAGGTCCATCTCCTCGAAGGCGGTCTCCCGGTAGGCGATCCGCGCTCGCGGCACGACCTCGAGGTCGCCGACCTGGTCGGCGGTGCGCTGCCGCCCGTGCGCCTCGATGAAGCCCACGACGACATCCTCGCCGCGCGCCTGGCGCCGGCGGCCCTCGTTCAGCATCGCGTAGGTCTTGCCGACGCCGGGAGCGGCGCCGAGGTAGATCCGCAGCGTACCGCGGCTCATCCGGCCCTCCGCTAGAGGCGCTCGTCGAGCGCCACATTGAGCTCGAGTACGTTCACGCCCGGGTCGCCGAACACGCCGAGCGGGCGACCCTCGGTCAACTCGTCGATCAAGCGTAGCACTCGCGCCAGCGGCACGCCGCGAGTCTCGGCGACACGGCGTGCCTGCAGCCGGGCGTTGGCCGGGGAGATGTGCGGGTCGAGACCCGACCCCGAGCCGGTGATCGCGTCGACGGGGATCCGCTCGCCGCGCGCCGAGACCGTTCGTCCGCCGGTACTCCTGCTTGCGCCGAGCCACCGCGTCGAGCAGCGTCGGGATTGCTCGGGCCCAGGTTGGACGCCCCGCTCGCCATCGCGTCGTACCCGTCCCCGGCCGCGGATGGACGCGGGTGGAAGTACTGCGGCGCCAGGAACGACTGGCCGATGAGCGACGACCCCACCACGCCGCCGTCGCGAACGATCAGAGAGCCGTCGGCCCGGGGTCCGAAGGCGACCTGGGCGACCCCCGTGACGACGAGCGGGTACACGAGCCCCGTCAGGAGCGAGAACGCCGCGAAGACGGCGATCGCCGTGGGCAGCTGGCGCCGCATCACACGATCCCGACGGCGGCGAGGATGAGATCGATGACCTTGATGCCCGCGAACGGCGCCACGATGCCGCCGAGTCCGTAGATCAGCAGGTTGCGCTGCAGGGCGCTCGCCGCCGAGGCGGCACGGAAGCGCACGCCGCGAAGAGCCAGCGGGATCAGAGCGACGATCACGAGGGCGTTGAAGATGACGGCGCTGAGGATCGCCGACTCGGGCGTGGCCAGGTGCATGACGTTGAGCTGATCGAGGACCGGGAACGCGCCGGCGAACATGGCCGGGATGATGGCGAAGTACTTGGCCACGTCGTTGGAGATCGAGAAGGTCGTGAGTGAGCCGCGCGTGATGAGCAGCTGTTTGCCGATCTCGACGATCTCGATGAGCTTCGTGGGGTTGGAGTCGAGGTCGATCATGTTGCCGGCCTCGCGCGCGGCCTGCGTACCGCTGTTCATGGCTACGCCGACGTCGGCCTGGGCGAGGGCCGGCGCGTCGTTGGTGCCGTCGCCGGTCATGGCGACGAGGGCGCCGCCGGCCTGCTCGCGGCGGATGAGCGCCATCTTGTCCTCGGGCGTCGCCTCCGCGAGGAAGTCGTCGACGCCCGCCTCCTCGGCGATGGCGCGCGCCGTACGCGGGTTGTCGCCGGTGATCATGACCGTGCGGATCCCCATACGCCGCAGCTCGGCGAAGCGCTCGCGCATGCCGTCCTTGACGACGTCCTTGAGGTGGATGACGCCGAGAGCGACGCCGTTCTCGGCGACGACCAGGGGCGTGCCGCCGTCGCCGGCCACGCCGTCGACGAGCTCGTCGAGCTCGGGGGGCGGCTCGTGGCCCCCGTCGGTGATGAGTCGTCGGATGGCCTCGGCGGCGCCCTTGCGGATCGAGCGGCCGTCGATGTCGACCCCGCTGATACGCGTCTGCGCGGTGAAGGGGATGAGCGAGGCGCCCGAGAGCTCGCGCTCGCGCAGGTCGAAGCGCTCCTTGGCGAGGACGACGATCGACCGTCCCTCCGGCGTCTCGTCGGCCAGGCTGGAGAGCTGCGCCGCGTCGGCAAGCTCGCGCTCGGTGACGCCCGGCAGCGGCAGGAACTCTGCCGCCTGCCGATTGCCGAGCGTGATGGTGCCGGTCTTGTCGAGCAGCAGGGTGGAGCAGTCTCCGGCGGCCTCGACGGCACGCCCCGACCTCGCGAGCACGTTGTGCTGCACGAGGCGGTCCATGCCGGCGATGCCGATCGCGGAGAGGAGCGCCCCGATGGTCGTCGGGATGAGGCACACGAGCAGAGCCGCGAGCACGACCACGTCCTGCCGGGCGTCGGAGTACACGGCGAAGGGCTGAAGGGTGGCGACGGCGATGAGAAAGATGATCGTCAGACCGGCCAGCAGGATGTCGAGCGCGATCTCGTTGGGCGTCTTCTGGCGGGACGACCCTTCGACGAGCGCGATCATGCGGTCGAGGAAGCTCGCGCCCGGCTCCTGGGTCACGCGCACGACGATCTGGTCGGAGAGCACGCGAGTGCCGCCGGTGACGGCGGAGCGGTCGCCGCCGGACTCGCGGATGACAGGAGCCGACTCCCCGGTGATCGCCGACTCGTCCACGCTGGCGATGCCCTCGATGACCTCGCCGTCGGCCGGGATGAGCTCGCCGGCCGAGACCACGACCACGTCGCCGCGCGCCAGCCCGCTCGACGGCACCTCCTCGAGGCCGCCGCTCCTCGCCGCGGCGGTGGGCGATCGTCTCGGAGCGCGTGCGGCGGAGCGTCTCGGCCTGGGCCTTGCCCCGGCCCTCGGCCATCGCCTCGGCGAAGTTCGCGAACAGGACGGTGAACCAGAGCCATGCGGCGATGGACCACGCGAACGCCGCCGGCTGCAGGATGGCGAGCGTCGTCACGAGCACGCTGGCCACCTCGACCACGAACATGACCGGGTTGCGGGCCATCCGGCGCGGGTCGAGCTTGAGCACGGCGTCCCGGGCAGCCCGACGCATCAGGCGCGGGTCGAGCATGGTCGTCGACCCACGGCTCATAGCGCCAGCTGCTCCACGACCGGCCCGAGCGCCAGCACGGGGAAGTAGGTCAGGCCGACGACGATCGCGATCACGGCCAGCAGCATGACCACGAAGAGGGGGCTGTGGGTGGGCAGGGTCCCGGCGCTCGACGGCACCTTCTGCTTGCGCGCGAGCGAGCCCGCGATGGCGAGCACCGGGACGATGAGGAAGAACCTCCCGGCGAGCATCGCGAGCCCGCCGGTCGTGTTGTACCAGCCGGTGTCGCCGGTCAGCCCGGCGAAGGCGGACCCGTTGTTGTTGGCCTGCGAGGCGAAGGCGTAGACGACCTCGGTCAGCCCGTGAGACCCGGGGTTCAGGATCGACTCCTTCGCGGGTCCCAACACCACCGATACACCGCTCAGAACGAGCACGAGCATCGGCACCGCGAGCAGGTACAGCACGACGAGCTTCATCTCGGCCGCCTGGACCTTCTTGCCGAGGTACTCGGGCGTGCGCCCGACCATGAGGCCGGAGATGAACACGGCGAGGAGCACGAAGACGAGCATGCCGTACAAGCCGGCCCCCACGCCCCCGGGCGAGACCTCGCCGAGCAGCATGTTGACGAGCGGCACGGCGCCGCCGCCGGGCGTGAAGCTGTCGTGCGACGAGATCACCGCGCCCGTCGACGTGCCGGTGGTCGACGCGGCGAAGAGCGCCGACGTCGCGGCGCCGAAGCGCACCTCCTTGCCCTCCATGTTGGCGGCGGCGACCTCGACGCGCGGGTTGCCCCGCACCTCGAAGTACGTCGCCGTGGCGACGGAGCCGGCCCACAGCACGAACATCGCGAGGAAGATCGCCCAGCCCTGGCGCTGATCGCCGACGAGGCGTCCGAAGGCGTAGGTGAGCGCGAAGGGGATGAGCAGCAGGGCGAAGAGCTCGAGGAGGTTCGTGAGGCCGGTCGGGTTCTCGAAGGGATGGGCCGAGTTCGCGTTGGCGATGCCGCCGCCGTTCGTCCCCAGCTCCTTGATCGCCTCCTGGCTCGCGACGGGCGCCCGGTAGATCGTCTGCGTCGCGCCCTCCACGGTGGTGACCTCCACGGGACCCTGCAGCGTCTGCACGACGCCGAGGCCCGCGAGCACGATGGCGAGGGCGAGAGCCAACGGCAGGAGCACGCGCGTCACGCCCCGCGACCAGGTCGACCCAGAAGTTGCCGATCGTCGCCGCGCGCTGGCGCGTGAAGCCGCGGATCAGGGCGACGGCGACCGCCATGCCGACCGCGGCCGAGACGAAGTTCTGCACGGTGAGCCCGGCCATCTGGAGGAGGTCGCTCATCGTCGACTCGCCGCCGTAGTTCTGGAAGTCCGTGTTGCTGACGAAGCTCGCCGCGGTGTGGAAGGCCAGGGAGGGCGGCACGGACTCGACCGATGACGGGTTCAGCGGCAGCCATCCCTGCAGGCGCTGCAAGCCGTACAGACCCAGCACGGAGACCAGGCTGAAGGCGATGACGGAGCGCGCGTACACGGTCCAGGGCTGCTCGCGCTCGGGGTCGATCCGGCCGACGCGGTAGATCAGCCGCTCGAGCGGCCCGAACACCCGGTCACCAGGTGCCGGGCCGCCCCCGTACACTCTGGCGAGGTACGGACCGAGCAGGCGCGTGCCGAGCAGCAGCAGCCCGATGAGGGCGGCGATCTGGAGCCACGCGGCAGCGGTCATCGTGAATCCCTCCAGGCCGCGTCACTGCAGGTCTTCGGGCGCGACCAGCGCCCAGGCGAGGTAGACGAGCAACACCGCGATGATGACGAAGAAGACGATGTCGGCGGCGGTCATCGCCGGTCCTCCGGACGATCGCCGAGGTCGCGGTCGACGATGCGGCCGCAACCGCGGACGAAGAGGTCGGCGACGACGAAGAAGCCGATGATCAGCGCGATGAGGAGCACGTCCAGCATGATCGCAGCGTACCCTCGCCGGACCGCCACGGAGGCGGTCCTTACGAAACGTGTACGCTCCGCCCCGGCATCCCTACGGGCTCTTGACGCCCGTTCACGCGGTGTGTTCGTTGCCGCCGCGATGCCGACCCGACGACGCCCTCGCGTCCCTCGGGTCCACGCCCTTCCACAGCCGTAGGTCGGCGGGCCCCATCGTGGTTGACACCTAGACAACCGATGTATAGACTCACTAGGTATGAGCCAGGTGAGAGGACATCTCGATCTGATGCTGCTCGCCGCACTCAGCGAAGGGCCGGCGCACGGGTACCTGGTCATCCAGCGGCTGCGCGAGCGCAGCGGCGGAGTGTTCGACCACCCCGAGGGCACGGTCTACCCGGCTCTCCACCGGCTGGACGAGGCCGGCCTCACCAGCGCCTCGTGGGTGACGGTGTCCGGCCGCCGGCGCCGGACGTACGAGCTGACCCGCAAGGGACGAGCCGTCCTCGACGCGGAGGCGCGGAGCTGGCGGCGGTTCGCGGGAGCCGTCGACGCGGTGCTTGGAGGTGTGACATGAGCGATGCGATCGATGAGTACCTCGCCGGGCTGCAGGAGGCGCTCCCGAGGCCGCTGCGCCACGACGTCGTCGACGAGGTCGAGGACCATCTGCGTGAATCGGCGGCCGTCCACGGCGCCGACGAGGCCGTCGCGCGCTTCGGCCCCGCGCGCGAGTTGGGGCGGGTGTTCGCGGTACGGTCGGCGCTGCGCGACGTGCGACGGGCGTCCCTCTTGTTGCTTCTCGCGGTGATCCCGCTCGTCGTGGCGGCGTTTCCGCTCCCCCACGGACTGCTTCCGGCGTGGGGCGCGACCCCGATCGCGGAGTGGCCCCAGCGACCGATCGCGGTGGCGGATCGGCAGGACGCGATCCTCATCCTCCTTCTCGCGTGTGTCGCGCTCGTGCTCGCCGGCGTCGTGACTGCCGCGTTCCGGCGCGTACGTCTCGCCCTTCTCCTGCACTTCGGCGCCCTGCTGTCGACCGTCGCGCTCGGTCTGGTCGTCGCCGACCTGGCCGTGCGGTGGGCGCGCGCCCTACCGGCCGCACCGAGCCCTGCCTGGATCGTCGTGTACGGCCTCCTCGCGGTGTCGCTCCTCGCCGTCGCGGGGCGGCTCGGACTCCGCGCGCTGACCGCTCGGCTGCGCGCCGGCACGGCCGGCGACCTGGTCGGGGGGCGGGCGTCCGGGCGCCAAGGCCTCGTCTCCTAGACACAGGGTCGTCGGCTCGACGCCGGCCGGGGTGCCTGGAGCCCCACTCTCCGCGTATCGGGCGGTCTCGGGAGGTACCTTCGTCGAAACCGTGAGGTAGAGTCGGGCTGCGGCGCGTTCGCGCGTGCGGAGGGACCGTTGGCACCCCACCGCCGCGGACGGGAGGTGTGCGATGTTCGAGCTGCCCGAGCTCACGGTGATCGCGGGTCAGATGAACGGCGTCCTGCCGGGTCTCGCGGTGGCCGCCGGCAGCTTGGGGAACAGCCCGCACAAGTTCGTCTGGTACGACCGCACGCCGGAGGAGTTCGCCCGGCTCGTCGCCGGCCTGCAGGCCGGCCCGGCGTGGGCGGAGGGGAAGTGGCTCTTCCTGTCGCTCGAGCCGGGGTACGTGCTCCTCCTCGGCGAGTGGGGCGGGCGCATCCGCTACCACGCGAGTGGGGAGCCTCTCCCCGCGAAGCGGCACCTCGACCTCACGTTCGCGACGGGCGCCGCGCTGTCGGCGACGACGCAGATGTGGGGCGGCGTGCACCTCTGCGAGGCCGGCCGCGAGCACGAGGTCAAGTACGTGAAGGACATGCGGCCGGCGCCGGTGGACGAAGCGTTCGACCGGCGGTACTTCGGCGAGCTGGTCGTCGCGGCGCAGCAGGCGGGCAAGCGCAGCGTCAAGGGCCTGCTGACCCAGGACCAGCTCATCCCCGGCCTGGGCAACGCCATCGCCCAGGACATCATGTTCCGCGCCCGTCTCCACCCGCGCCGCTCTCTGGCGGACCTGAGTGACGCACAGCTGGACGGCCTCTTCGCGGCGATCACGGGGACGGTGCGGGGCGTGATCGCCGCCGGAGGCCGCGACGACGAGCGCGACCTCTTCGGCCGGCGCGGCGGGTACGCGCGTCTCATGGATGCGAAGGCGGCCGGGCGACCCTGCCCCGCGTGCGGCGCGCCCGTCGCGAAGATCAGCTACCTCGGCGGGGCCTGCTACTTCTGCCCCGCCTGCCAGGAGTAGTCGCGCGGTGCGTTGCTCGCGGACCCGACGGTCGGGGAAGGCGTGTCCGACGTGAAGGCGTCTGGAGCACCGATGACGAGCGCCTCCGTGCCGGACCTGCGCGCCCTCGGAGGCCGGCGGGTGCACAGCGGCGGCTGCGGGCCGTCGCAACGACGACGAGGAGGTTCACGACGATGCTGGTGCTACTCGACTCGGCTTCTCTCGACGACGCGGCCGCCGCGGCGCGGCTGGGCTTCGTCGGCGGCTTCACCACGAACCCGACGCTGATGGCTCGCGCGACAGCGATGGCCGGCGCGACTGGGGAGCCGCTCGCTCACTTCGAGGCACTCCTGAAGGCGATCCCGGAGGGCCCGGCCTGCTACCAGCCCACGGGCCCCACGCCCGAGGCGATGTGCGAGGAGGCGCGGGCCGCCGCCGCGCTCGCGCCCGAGCGCGTCGTGATCAAGCTCCCGGCGACGGCGCTCGGCGTCCGCGCGGCGGCCACGCTGCGCGACGAGGGCCTGCGCCGTGCCCTCACGGCGGTGTACGCGCCGGCACAGGCCCTGCTGGCCCAGGCCCTCGGCTGCGAGTGGGTCATCCCCTACGTCGACCGGGCAGAGCGGCAGGGCCTCGACAGCGGGTCGCTCCTGGGGTCGCTGGCGAAGGTGCTGCGCGGCCCCGAGGGCCGCACGCGCATCCTGGCCGCCAGCTTGAAGACCGCCGAGCAGGTCGTGGAGAGCATCCTGCGCGGGGCGGACGACGTCACCGTGCCGTTGGCGGTCTTGACCACCCTCGCCGAGCATCCGCTCTCCGAGGCCGCGGCGCGCGAGTTCGAGGCGCAGGCGAGGCCCCAGGCCCGCTGACCGGGCGCAGGCGGGGCGACTGCGGTCCGCACGCGTCCGCCGCCGCCGCCGCGGGCGCCGCGGCGGCGGGCGCGCGGGCGGCGAGGTAGCGGCGCGACGCGGTGCGGTCTGCGCCGGGGCGCCGGCGTTGCCGTCAGGCCGAGGCTGACCTGAGGCGCCGAGCCTCGCGGCCTGGGAGCCGCACCACCGGGACCACTACGAGCGGCAGGGCGTCGAGGTTCGCCCCACTTGAAGGCCACGGCCGGGGGTCTCTCTGGTCACCGACGACGGGGGCGCTCCGCGAGGACCGCGAGGATTCCCGGAGGCGGGCCGCCGCGGCCCTGCGATTGTGAAGGCCGTCACGTTCAGGTAGCCTGCGAGAGTCCTCGAGTCAGGGTGCCGGGACGGAGAAGCTTGCGACGGCGCCGACCGGGCAACATACTACGCTCTCGAGCGGAGTAACCGGCCATACGTCCAGGACAGCTCGAGAGGTACGTACGATCGACCACATGACGACATGACGACATCCTTCTGCGCCCGCTCCCACGCTCCCGTGACCGCGGGTAAGTCCCCTTCGTCAGGCCGCTCGCCCGGCGCGAGAGAGGCGCGTGTCCAACCTAGCGAGGTCCGATGACCACCTCATTCATCAGGAGCGACGACTTTGCCGCGTTCCTCACCGCCATGATGGAGGCGGTGCCGGTCTACGGACCGGTGGCGAAGCGCTCGCGCTTCGTCTTCGCGCGCCTGGAGCGCGCCGGACGAGCTGCGGCTCGACTACGACGTCACCATCCTGCCGCCGAAGAAGCTCTTCTTCCCGCCGGCGCAGGACCTGCTCCGCTTCGACGACGCCGGGGTCGAGGCGGCGCTCGAGCCGACCGAGAAGGTCCTCCTCGGCGTCCACTTCTACGACGTCAAGGCGATCGACCAGACCGACCTCCTCTTCTCGGAGCGCAACTACGACGTCAACTACATGGCGCATCGCGAGACCACGACGATCGTCGCCTCCAACATCCAGAGCGTCTCCAGCCGCGCGTTCTTGGCCTCGGTCGGCGCGCGACGTGCAGCCGCAGGGCCACGACGCCTTCCTCACGGCCGATCGACGGCGGCTACGTCTTCGAGACGCGCACCGCGCGGGGCGAGGCGCTGCTCGCGCACGGCGCCTTCCAGCCGGCCACCGACGCGCAGATCGACGAGGCGGCCCGGGTCAACGCCGCGGCGCTCGAGCAGTGCCCCGAGAAGCTGGAGCACGGCAGCGAGGAGATCGCCGCGCAAGGTGCGCGCCACCTTCGGCGACGACGAGCTGTGGGACGAGCTCGCCGCCGACTGCTTCTCGTGCGGCTCCTGCAACACCGTCTGCCCCACCTGCTACTGCTTCGACGTGCAGGACACGTGGAACGTCGACCAGACGTCGGGGCAGCGCACGCGCTACTGGGACGGCTGCCTGACCGAGGACTTCGCCAAGTGCTCGCTCGGCGACGGCGGCACCGAGAACTTCCGCGAGCAGCGGGGCGAGCGCTTCCGCCACCGCTTCATGCGCAAGGCGACGTACCTGAACGAGAAGCTCGGCGGCCCGGCCTGCGTCGGCTGCGGCCGCTGCTCGGCGGCCTGCACGGCCGACATCGCCGACCCGGTCCGGGTCATCAACCGGATCATGGCGTCTGAGGAGCGAAGCGATGACGCACCAGTGCCACTGGAACGAAGTCGAGAACATCTTCCTGCCGCGTGAGGCCACCATCGTCCAGGCCGCGCAGGCGACCCCCACCGAGAAGCACTTCACGCTGCGGATGGCCGACGGTCAGCCCATGGAGTTCGAGCCGGGCCAGATCCTGGAGCTCGGCCTCTTCGGCTACGGCGAGATCCCGATCGGCTTCGCCAGCTCGCCGACGCGCAAGCACACCTTCGACCTGGTCGTGCGGACGGTCGGCCGCGTGTCCGACGGCGGTCAGCAAGCTGGCAGAAGGCGACTCGCTGTACGTGCGCGGCCCGCTCGGCCACGGCTTCGACCTCGACAAGCTGCGCGGCCACGACGTGCTCGTCGTCGCCGGCGGCATCGGCCTGTGCCCGACGCGGAGCCTCATCCAGTACATCCTCGACCGGCGCGACGAGTTCAAGCGCTTCGTGCTCTTCTACGGCGCGCGCGAGCCCGGCTGCAGCTCTTCCTCGACGACCTCGCCTGCTGGCGCGGCATGCAGGAGATGCGAGTACCACGAGACCGTCGACCGCGCCGACCCGACCTGGACGGGCAACGTCGGCGTCATCACCACGCTCTTCCCCAAGGTCACAGCTGTCGACCCGAGACCCGCGTCGTCATCTGCGGCCCGCCCGATCTTGTACCGGTTCGTGATCCGCGAGCTCGACGAGACTCGGCATCCCGCGCGAGAACGTCTTCGTCGACCTCGAGCGCCGCATGAAGTGCGGCGTCGGCAAGTGCGGGCACTGCCAGATCAACGACAAGTACGTCTGCGTCGACGGCCCGGTGTTCTCGTTCGCCGAGATCCAGGACCTCGAGGAGGCGATCTGACATGACGAAGCCCAAGGTCGCATTCTTCGACTTCGCCTGCTGCGAGGGCTGCCAGATCGAGTTGACCAACTACGGCGACGAGGCTTCCTCGAGCTGCTCAAGCACGTCGACATCGTCGAGTTCCGCGAGGCGATGACCGAGACGACGACGGAGCCGATCGACATCGCCTTCATCGAGGGGAGCTTCACCCGCGAGGCCGACCGGCCGCGGCTCGAGGAGATCCGCGAGCGCGCGCGGATCGTCATCGCGTACGGCGCGTGCGCCACGACCGCCGGCATCAACGCGCTCAAGAACCACACAGACCGACTACAAGCGAGTTCGTGTACGGCAACGACGCCGACCATGCCGCACCTCGACAGCGACGAAGGCGCTGCCGCATCTCCGCGGCCATCAAGGTCGACTACTACGCGCTACGGCTGCCCGGTCAACAAGTACGAGGTGCTGCAGATCGTGCTCGCACCTGCTGCACGGCAAGGAGCCGGTCATCCCGAACTACCCGGTCTGCGTCGAGTGCAAGCGCCGCGAGACGATCTGCCGCTACGACGAGGGCGACCACTGCATGGGCCAGGTGGCCCGCGCCGGGTGCGGCGCGCCGTGCCCGGCCGACGGCATCCCGTGCGAGGCCTGCCGCGGCTTCGTCGACGACCCGAACCTGCCGGCGCTTCGAGAAGGTGCTCGTCGGAGCGCGCCGGCTTCACCGCGCAGCGCGCCGCGGACAAGTCGCGCATGTTCACCGCCAATGCAGAGGGACGGCGCTCATGACCACGACCGTCCGACATCGACGTCCACCACCTCACCCGCGTCGAGGGTCACGGCAACATCGTCGTCAACGTGACCGACGGCACGATCGAGAAGTGCGAGTGGCAGGTGCCCGAGGCGCCGCGCTTCTTCGAGGCGATGGTCCGCGGGCGCCACTACTCCGAGGTGGCGCGCATCACCAGCCGCATCTGCGGCATCTGCTCGGTCGGCCACACGCTGGCGTCGCGTCAAGGCCACCGAGGACGCGCTCGGCATCGAGGTCACCGACGCAGACGCTGGAAGCTCCGCGAGCTGCTCAAGCACGCCGAGAACTTCGACTCCCACGTGCTGCACGTCTACTTCCTGGTCGCGCCGGACCTGCTCGGGCGCCCCGTCCGTGTTCCCGCTCGTCGAGACGCACGGCGAGGTCGTGGCCCGCGCCCTGCGGCTGAAGCGGCTCGGCCACGAGTGGGGCTCGCTCATCGGCGGGCGCACCACGCACCCGACCACCGTCGTGCCGGGCGGCGTTCTCGAAGCTGCCGACGCACGAGGAGCTCGCCGAGCTCAAGGAGAAGCTCGTGGCGGCGGTCCCCGACCTCGAGGCGACGCTCGAGACCGTGGCGGCGCTCGCCGCGAACATCCCGGCCTTCGACCGCCCGACCGAGTACATCGCGCTCTCTCGAACGACGCGAACTACGGCCTCTACGACGGCCACGATCCAGTCGGTGCTGCCCGACGGCACGAAGCAGCGCTACCCGGTGGCCGACTACCGGCTGGTCACCAACGAGTACGTCGTGCCGCAGTCGACGGCCAAGTACACGAAGAACAAGCTGGACAGCTACGCGGTCGGCGCGCTGGCGCGCTTCAACAACAACTACGACATGCTGCATGCCCGAGGCCAAGAAGGCCGCCGAGATGCTCGGCCTGCAGCCGATCTGCACCAACCCCTACATGAACACCGTGGCCCAGGTCGTCGAGATCGTGCACAGCGTCTACGACAGCCTGCGCCTCATCGACGAGCTGCTCGCAGACGGGGATCAAGCACGAGCCGCTCGCGCAGCCGACGCGGTACGGCGCGCGGCGTCCGGTGCGGTCGAGGTGCCGCGCGGCATCCTGTTCCACGAGTACGACGTACGACGACGCCGGCATCTGCCAGGGCGGCAACTGCATCATCCCGACCAACCAGAACCACGCCAACATCCAGCACGACTTCGAGAAGCTCGTGCCGCGAGCTGCTCGCGGCGGACAAGGGCGAGAAGGAGATGGAGCTGGCGCTCGAGATGCTCGTGCGGGCCTACGACCCGTGCATCTCGTGCTCGACGCACTACCTCGACGTCACGTTCGTGCGCTGAGCACAGTGCGCTACCTGATCGGCCTCGGCAACTACCTGGCCGGCGACGACGCCGTCGGCGTGCACGTCGTCGAGCACGTCGTCGCCAACGGCCTCGAGCGCGGCTTCACGGCCGTCGAGCTGGCGACGAACGCCCTGAACCTCGTCTCGTACCTCGGGCCCGAGACGGAGGCCGTGCTCGTGGTCGACGCCGCGTACCTCGGTCTCGAGCCGGGCGACTACCGCATCTTCGCGCCCGACGAGGTCGAGACGCAGAAGGAGCTGGCCGGCTTCAGCACCCACGAGGGCGACCCTCTCAAGGTGCTGGAGCTGGCCCGCTCGGCGGGCTACACGATCCCGCCGTTCGCCGTCATGGGCATCGAGCCGCTCGCGGTCGAGCACGGGACGGGGCTGTCGGCGTGTGTCGGCGATCGCCTGCCGGCGTACGCGGCGGCGGCGATCGAGCACCTGGTGGGGCTTTGAGCGGGGCTCGTCGACCCTGGGGCGTCAGCTCGCCGGCGCCGGAGGGACGGTCAGTGTGAACACGCTGCCGTGCCCCTCCTCGCTCTCGACGGACAGGTCGAACCCGTGAAGGCCGGCGATCTCGCGCGCGATGGTGAGGCCCACGCCGGCGCCGTCCGGGTGATGCTGGACCGCCGGGTCGGCGCGATAGTCCTCGCTGAAGATCCGCGGCAGGCAGCGCTCGGGGATGCCGATGCCCTGGTCGCGCACGACGACCGCGAGCCGGTCGCCGGCGGTGGGCTCGACCGAGACCTCCACGAGCCCGCCGGCGTGGGAGTAGACGACGGCGTTCTCGACGAGCTCCGCGAGGAGCACGACCGTCTTCTGAGGGTCGCAGCGCACGAGGTCGGTCCCCTCGCGAGGCAGGTAGCTGACCTCCACGCCACGCCGGCCGGCGAGCTCGGCGCGGAGCTCGACCGCCTGGCCGACCAGCTCGTTGAGGTGGACGGCACTCATCTCGAGGCCGTCGCGACCGCTGCAACGCACGTCGGCCAGCATGCGGCACTTGGCGAGATTGGCGAGCGCCGCCTCGCAGCGGGAGTGGATCTTCTCCACGATCTCGCGGGTGCGCTCGGGGATCTCGCCGGTGTACCCGCCGAGGATCACATTGACGTAGCTCTGGATCGCCGACAGCGGCGTCTTGACCTGGTGCGACGCCTGCCTGACGTAGCAGGCCTGCTCCACGGGCGCGCGCTCGACGACCGCGGTGCAGCTCGGCGATGCGCTGCTCGTAGGCTCGCCGCGCCTCCGCCGGGAGGGCGGTGGCCTCGCGGCGCGCCTCGAGCAGGCCGAGCATGAGGCGCACGCCCGCGGGGTCGAGCAGGCGGGTGTCCGGGTGCTTGGCCGCCGCAAGGGCGGCGAGCACGTCGGCGTCGCCGGTGGTCTCGAGGATCAGGTCGACGTCGCCGTCGGCGCGGAGCTCGTCGAAGCGGCCGTCGGTGCGGCAGCGGACCCCGCGCTCGCGGGCGAGCGCCACGCCCGGGGCGGCCGCGTCGTCGTCGAAGTAGTAGCGGACCTCGACCCCGGGCATGCCGAGAAGCGCCTCGAGCAGCGTGCGCCCGCGGTCTCCTTCACCCACCAGCGCGATGATGTCTTGAGCGTGTCCCACAGTCTCTCTCCGTCGCACGACACCAGCTATGATAGCTGGTCGAGAGAGCCCGACACCCTACTGGAGGTAGGTCGTGAAGCGTGTCTACATCGTTGACGATGAACCGAGCATCGTGGAGTCGGTCTCGATGGTCCTCGAGAGCAAGGGCTACGTGGTCGGGTCGCAGAACGACGACAAGGACGTCGTCGACAACGTCCTCGCCTTCGACGCCGACCTCGTCATCCTCGACGTGATGATGCCCGAGGACACGGCGCGCCGGGTTCAAGATGGCGCGCGCGCTCAAAGACGACGAGCGCACCCGCGAACTGCCACGCATCATGCTCACCGCCGTGAACGAGGCGGGGATCTACGTCGGCAAGTTCTCCGAGAAGGACAAGGACGACGCCTGGCTCCCCGTGCAGGCGTTCATCGACAAGCCGGTCGACCCTGAGGTCCTGCTGGCCAAGGTCGAGAAGCTCCTGCCGAGCTGAGTCGGCGGGGCGCCTGGGGCCTCACCCACGGCGCAGTCGCGCGCACACGAGATGAGAAGGGCAGCGGGCCCGCCGCGTTCGCGGCGGGCCCGCTGCCCTTCTCGGCGGCGCGACCCGCACGCGGCACTCCGCCCCGTGCAGCATCATCGCGCACGCGCAACCACGCCGCGTCACGCCCGCCAGGTGCTTCACAAACCCCGCGTCGCTGGTTCGATCCCAGCAGACGGCACCAGATCGCCTTGCATGCGGCGGTCCACCGGCGGCGGGCCCGACGCCCCGCTTCCGCACCCGAGGGAACGCAGAGCGGCTTCCACCGCAGTGTCGACGGGAGCCGCGTCGCAACGCCCTGCCTCTCCTCATCCCGGTCTCGCGCTATCATCGAACCTGCAGCACCGCCTCTGCGCCCTCGCCACGACTGCCCTTCGTCGGGTCGGGAGCGCCATCGGCGCCGTCTGAAGGAGGTCGTCATGCAACCTGACCCGACCGCGATCCTCGAGGCCCTCTCGATCACCGAGCCGCTGATCGGCCTCTACGACGCCCCCGACCCGGGGCCCTTCGCACCGCTGGTCGAGCCCGCCGACGATGAGGAGTGCGTCTTCGCCTCCTATGGGCGCTGGCGCAAAGGCAAGACCCTGCACATCACGAGGGAGAGGCACGGCTGCGGCGCCGGGCATCTGCTGGGTGTGGAGAGCTGGTCACGGGAGGAGGCCATCGAGTTCCTCGTCGGCGAGGAGGGCCTGCGCGCCTCCGACGAGCTCATGCACCAGTGGCTCGACGCCGCGCCCGGCTACGTGCCGCGTCACGAGCACGTCCTCATCGGGCCCCTGCACGCCGACCGGTACGACTACCTGCGCTCGGTCACCTTCTACGTCAACGCCGACCAGCTCGCCGTGCTCGTCACCGGCTCCTCGTACTACAGCCGCCCCGACGACCCCCCGGTGACGGCGCCCTTCAGCTCCGGCTGCGGGCAGCTGGCCGCCGCCATCGGCGACCTCGAGGCGCCGCGCGCGGTCATCGGCGCCACGGACCAGGCCATGCGCCAGTTCCTGCCCCCGGGAGTCCTCGCCTTCACCGTCACCAAGCCGATGTTCGAGTCGCTGTGCCGCTGGGCCGACGACCCGGCCAGCTCGCTGCACAACAACTTCCTCAAGGAGTGTCTCGCGGCGCGCGGGGGGTCGTTCTAGGCGCCGGGGCGCGACCGGACGGCGAACCAGCCCGACTCCTCCATCGCCTTGGCGGCGACGCGCATGCTGCGGGCGTCGCCCCTGGCGACGGACACCGAGATCCCGTCGCCGACCGCGGCGGCGATGCCGGCGACGTCCTCGTGCGTGTTCCCGGGGCAGAGCAGCACGGAGTGGATGCCCTCCTCGGCGACCATCCGCCGGCAGACGTCGAGCGCCTGCTCCTGGTCCTTCACGACCACCGTGAAGAGCTTGTAGATCCCCGTGTCGATGACCGCTCGATGCTTCTCGGGGTCGGCATCGGGAGCGTGGGCGATGAAGAGAGCCGTGAACGCCATGGGTGTTCCTCCCGATCGCTGGATGGTCGTCGAGCGGAGGAGCCTCGCGCCACGGGCGGCCCGCTTTCGTCTCCGCCGTTCACCCGCAGCACCGATGGTACTACTGCGCAGTGGGGGAGCGCGGGCGCGGCACTTCGACGCGGGCGACTGCCGTCCCGGTCTGACAGCGCTCCGGCCGCGCAGGCCTCGATGCACCGGCGGCATCCCGTGCAGCGGTCGCCGTCGCGGACGACCGCGTGCCGGTGGAGCCACACGTCGATCTTGCCGAGGACCGACTCGGGGCAGACTGCGAGGCAATCCCAGCACGCCGTGCAGCGCGAACGGTCCAGCACGACGAAGGGTGTCGCATCGCGCTCGGCGCGACGAGGGCCTCGAGGCTCGGCGGCGCCGGCCGAGCCGCCCGGCGCTGCTTGGCCGCGCAGATGCTTCAGCAGAGCGCGCCGGTTGAGCAGGGCGTGCCAGGCGGCGAAGACGACGAAGAGGGTGCCCAGCGCGACGTGGACGACCACCCACCCGGGGGCGTCCGGCCCCGACGAATGCCTGGCCAGATGATCGGCGAGACCGGTGATCGGCAGGGCAAGACCGGAGAGGAGGACGCCGAGCGCGACGAACCGGCGCCGGTCCCGCCGGGGTCTGGAGGTCGTGTTCACGTCTGCCCCGCGTCGCCGGCGGCGCTCTAGCGCCGGCGGCGGGCAGCGGGATCGAGGGCGGTCCTCAACCCCTGCAGGACCTGCATCGCGGCCTCGACGGACCGCGGGTCGAGGGCTGCGGTGAGCGCGTCTTCGCGTTCGTGCAACGCGGCGTGCATGCGGACCATGAGGCGGCGGCCTTCATCCGTCAGGACGACCGGCCGCCGCCTGCCGTCACGCTCGTCGCTCTCGCGCGAGACGAGGCCCCGCCCGTGCAGATCGGCGACGACGCGCGTGACCGCCGCGGGATCGACGTCGAGCTCGCGAGCCAGCACGGAGACGGTGGAGCGGCCGTCCGCCAGGGCGAGCTCGCGCAGCACCTCGAACTGCGCCCCCGTGATACCGGTCTCGACCGCCAGTCGCCTGAGGAGCTGACGGTAGGTCAGGAGCACGTCGCGCAGCAGGTGGAGGTAGGGCGTGCCGGGCTGGTGTTCGAAGAGTCCCGAGTCGCCTGAGTCGCCCTCGTGATCGAGCCCGGGGTCCATGGGCATATCGTTGACCATATCATTGACTATGTCAATGGTCTCCCGGTGTTTCGCGTCGAGTCCTGCGCGCGTCAGGGTCACCGGCGGGTGTCGTGTTCCGGCCGGCACCCAGTCAGGACGCTCAGGGGTCAGGGCGCAGGGATCGCTGACGACCGGATCGACCGACAGCGTCGCACGAGCGATGCGTCGACCGCGCCGGGCCCTCGACTCGACGCCACCTGAGCCACAGGAAGTCGGGCTCCCCAGGTCGAAGTGAGCCTTCGGTGCATCGATTCACCGTCAAGGAATCCCGGTGAACCGTCGATGCACCGGTCGATCGGTACGGCTACGGAGATGGGAGACGGCAAGTGAGCGACAGACAAGGTGAAGGGCTGGTCATGACAAGGGTGGGGCTCCCGGTGGGGCTCGTGCTGACGGTGCTGCTCGCGCTGGCGCTTGTGCTGGCGGCGCTGGCGCTCGCCCCGCCGAGCGCCTCGGGCGTGGTCATCGCGGACTACCCGTTGTGCACGGCCGACGGCGAACAGGTGGAGCCGGCGGCCCATGGCGACAGGGTCGTCTGGGTGGACGATCGCGCGGACCCCTCGGGCTGGGCCGGCGATATCTGGATGTACGACTACGCCACCGGCGAAGAGACCCAGATCACGGATGACGAGTACGAGCAGAGCGACCCGGACCTGTGGGGTGACTGGGTCGTCTACTACGACTACCGCAACGGCAACGGGGACATCTACGCGACGAACGTCGTCACCGGCGAGGAGATCGCCGTCTGCACGGATCCCGCCCCCCAGCAGCGGCCCAGGATCTACGACGACCTGATCGTCTGGGAGGACCTCCGCAACGGCGACTGGGACATCTACTACTACCGCATCAGCACGGGCGACGAAGTTGGTTTCAGCAGCGGCGGCAGCGACCGCTCGCCGGACATCTACCACGACGCGAACGGCTACATCGTCGGTTGGGAGGGCGGCGGCGACCTTTGGGCGTACAACCTCGACACCTACGAGTACCAGATCCCTCTCGAGGACATCTACGGCGCGACCCTCGTCGCCGGTGACGGCGAGATCGTCTGCGGCAGGTTCGAGGACCCCGAGGGCACGGGAGAGTCCACGCTGCAGCTCTACCGCTTCGCGCTGGGCCACGACATCGACGCGGCCGCGATCGACACCTCGTTCGAGCCCTACGCCGAGTTCCGCTCCATCTCGGTGAGCGGCACCAAGGTCGCCTATGCCTACGACCCCGGCACCGACTCCGGGTTCAGGGTCCGCGTCCATGACTGGGCCCAGGGAGAAGAGGTCGCGGTCAGCAGCGTCGAGTCGGGCCAGTACAACCCAGCGATCGCCGGCGACATGGTCGTCTGGCGGGACGACCGCAACTACGCGGGCGACGACACCAACTACTACGACCTGTACACGAACCGCGACCCGGCGCCCGCGCCGGACACCACGAGCCTGACCATCGCGGCCGCGGCCACGATCGTCCCGTACAAGGGCACGACGACGCTGACCGTGCATCTCGAGGACGACGCCGGCGCGCCCCTGTCCGGCTACCTGGTCGACATCCAGAAGTCGATCGACTGGGGCGCCACGTGGACCACGATCGGCTCGGTCGAGAGCGACGGCGGCACGTTCGTGACGCCGGCCCTGACGCGGGCGACCAAGTTCCGCGCCACCTGGGAGGGCACCGAGGACTACGCGGGCAGCACGAGCTCCTACGTGCTCGTCAAGCCGATGGTTGCGCTCGGCAACCCGGACGCCCCGACGACGGTCAAGAAGTACGTCGACTTCCTCGTCGAGGGCACGCTACAGCCGCGGCACACGGTCGGCTGGAACGAGGCCGTGAAGCTGTACTGCTACAAACTGGACTCCGTCACCGGTAAGTGGGTGCTCAAGAAGGCGGTCTGGTGCAAGACCGTCGACTACCTCACCTACAGCAAGTACCGCGTGACCACTTACCTAGGCTCGACGGGGACCTGGAAGCTCCGCGCCTACGCCCCCGAGGACAACCTGCACGCGGCCACCTGGTCGACCTCGCACTACGTGAAGGTTGAACTGACGACAACAGGCGACCAACGCCGCTCCTTGCTCGACGGGGACCGGCGCGAGTGCAGCGTGACGACGCCGGAGGGGGCTCTCGAGCCCCCTCCGGCGTCTCCCGCTACGCCGCCGTCTTCGCGGACCCGCTCTCCTCGCTCCGCGTCAGTTGACCTGGGTCTCGAAGCTGCGCGTGACCCGCAGGCCGCGGTTGCCCAACTCCTTGATGAAGGCGTCGCGGACCGGACGGTCGAGGATCTCGGGCACGACGACGCCCTTCTGCGTGACGACGTCCTTGACCATGAACTCGGAGTAGATCGCCGCCGGCGTCGACGTGCCGTACGACACGGACGTGGCGCCGGGGATGCGCTCGGTGATCCATTGGATCGTGGGCGTGAAGACGGAGTAGTTCCACTTCGCCGGCTTGCCGTCCTTCTCGCCCCAGGCGTCGGCGAGGATGATGCCGTAGTCCTGGATCTCACCGGCCTCGACCAGGCGCTTCATCTCTTCCGGCGCGGGGTTCGGGGACAGGGTGGCGCAGTAGACGTCGATGGGCCGGACCTCGACGCCGTGCACGAGCACGGGCTCCTTGCTCGCCATGCCGCTGGCCACGAACGCCTCGTCGGCGTTGAGCGCCTCTTCGTCGAAGCCGAGCTTGAAGGTGACGTTCTTCAGGCCCTTGTCGCCGAAGTGCTTGGGCAGGAAGCGCGGGAGGGTCGAGAGCTCCTCGTGGTCGTGTGCGATCACGCAACCGCGCCCGAACGGCGCCGGGAACTCGTGGTACTCGCGCAGCCCGAAGGGCGCCTCGCGCTTGTACTCGCCGTCCTGGAAGGTCAGCGGCGGCGTGGCGCAGTCCGTGTAGTAGGTCCACACCGACCACATCTGCAGCGGCACGGGGCTCTCGAGGACCGCGTAGTCCCTGATGTGGATGTCGGTGCAGACGTCGAGGTCCTCGTAGCCGTTGCCGGCGAAGGTGCTGCTGACGCCGGGGTCCATGCCGGTGCAGGAGAGCATGGTGAGGCCGGCCTTCTTGAACTCGTCGTCGAGCTCGAACTGGGCCAGCGTGGCCTCGTCGATCGTCTTGTCGAGCAGCGTGCCGGTCGCCATGTCCTGGTAGCTGACGCCGACGGCGAGGCACGCCTCGGCGATCGCCATGTTGAACTCGGGGATGGTGGCGTTCATCACCAGCTTGCTGCCGGCCGCCGCCTTCTTGACCGCCTCGACGTCGGAGGCGTCGAGGGCGAGCGCCTCGGTCTTGCCGCCGCCCACCTGGGCGGCGACGGCGCGAGCCCGCGCTTCGTCGACGTCGCCGAGCACGATCCTGGTGACCTCCGGGCAACGGGCCAGGTTCCAGGTGATGACGTGGCCCTGCGCTCCCGCGCCTACGACGAGGACTTTCATGACTTCCTCCCTTGCGGTCCCCCACTCCCACCGCCAGCCGGGCAGGTGCCGCCAGTCGCGCAGGAACAGTCAGGACGAGTTCGCCCCCGTGCCCCGTTGAAGGGACGGGAGAGGCCCTGGTGGATCCTTCGTCGGGGATGCTATGGGCGCCACTGTTGACTGTCAACTATCTGCATTGCGGCTCGGCGGATCCGGTGGGTCGCCCCGGGGCGCTCGGCAGCAGGGCGTGCCGATGCACGCCGTGCCGCCGGTCGACGCGACTACCGTCGCCGCGCGCGCCTCGAGGGCGCGCCAGCTCGCGCTCGACGTCCTCCCCCAGGCGCGGCTCCTCGTGCGTCGCGAGGATGTCGGCCACCTTCTGCCGCGCCTCGTCGACGACGTCGGGCCTGCCGGCCGCCTCCCAGACGTCGCGGGCGTCCTGCGTACCGAGCCGCGGCACGAACCACTCGTCACTGCGCATGCCGCTGCGCGTCGAGCGCTCGCCGAGGAAGTGGCCGCCGGGCCCGACGCTCTCCAGCACGTCGTCGAGCCAGCGGCCGGCGCCGGAGAAGACGCCGTCGTGCGCCGCCCGGCACATGCGCCAGATCTCGACGTCGATGACGAGCTGCTCGAGGCCGAACGACAGGCCGCCGCCCAGGACGCCCGGCCCGACGAGGATGTCGGGCCACGAGAGGCCGGCGAGCAGCATGCCGAAGGCCTTCTCGTAGCCGGCCTGCGCGCCGGGGACCCAGGCGTCGCAGCTGAAGGCGTGACTGCAGACGGGCAGATCGTAGTGGCGGGCCATCTCGGTGCCGGCGCAGCTCAGCGCGGTGAGCGCCGCGCCGCCGGCGTAGCGGCCGCTGCGCGGGTCGACCGCGGCGATGATCGGCGCGTAGACGTAGGGCGTGCCCGGCTCGGCCGCCTGCACGAGGCAGAGCATGCCGAGCAGCTCGCAGTTGGTCGAGAGGATGGTCCCCAAGCCGGCTGCCCGGCGCCGTGGCGCCCATCAGCGGCATGGGCATGACCATCACCGGGATGTCCCAGCCGCGCATCGCCAGCCAGGTGTCGACCGCGTCGCCCTCGACGATCAGCGGCGAGACCGGCGTGAAGAGGAAGGAGACAGGATGGCGGCGGGCGACCGCGTCGCGGCCCCCGTGCACGATCGCCAGCGTCTCGAGCCACCACGGCACCATGGCGGGCTCGTCGAACGACGTGTTCTGATGACGCGAGAAGAGGCGCGCGACGTCGGCCGTCTCGCGCACGACGGTCGCCGGCGTGTGCTCCCGGTACCACTCGCCGGTGCCCACCCAGCCGACGCCGATCTCGGGCAGCGCGTCGATCAGACGCGCGATCTCGACCCAGTCGTCCCTCGTGCCCAGGCGCACCTCGCCGGTGCGGCGGTCGACGACGTGCTCGCCGCCGCCTCCGTTGAGCAGCGTGGCCTGCCCGGCGTTGAGGGGGAACTCGAACCCGGGGTCACGACCGCCGAGCGAGAAGCGCTTGGGGGCCAGCTCGAGGGACTGCTCGACCAGCGCGGGAGGGAAGCGGACGAGGCGCGTCGCGTCGTCGACGCGGGCGCCCGCGTCGCCGAGGATGCGCCGGCCCGCGTCGGTGTCGACGCGCATCCCCACCGTCGAGAGGACGCGCAGCGAGCGTTCGTGCAGCTCGGCGCGGTCGTCGGCCGACAGGACCTGCAGGGTGGCGGTCATGGCATCCCCCGGCGGATGACGGCGTGGGCTCGGCGGGAGTCTACCGCACGCACCCGGGTGGTACGCTCCGGCCCGGTGAGGGTCGCGGGTCATCGTCGCGTGTCACCGTACGCCGATCAGAAGGAAGGGGCGTCACCCGGGTGAAGCCGTTCTCGAAGCGCCGGTATCGCAGCTTGTCCGCATTCGTGCACGACGTGCGGGGACTGTCCCGGCGCCGTCGCGAGATCCGCGCGCTGATGAGGGGCGAGGCGATCGACGCGGAGTTCCGTGAGCGGCTGATGCTGGCGGTCACCGAGGTCAACGGCTGCCGGTACTGCTCGTACGCGCATGCCCGCACGGCGTTGACCGCCGGGCTGACCGCTGCCGACGTCGACGCCCTCGCCAGGGGCGAACTGGGCGGGGCGCCGCCCGAGCAGATCCCGGCCCTGCTCTACGCGCGTCACTGGGCCGAGGCGGATGCAAGGCCGGACCCGGAGGTCCGGCGGCGCGTGCTCGAGACGTACGGCGAGACGAAGGCCCGAGACATCGAACTGGCGCTGCACGTGATCCGCGTCGGCAACCTGATGGGCAACACGTCCGACTACCTTCTCTACCGGGTGTCCCTCGGCCGCTGGGGCGACGCCCGGCCCGGGCGCCTGCCGAAGTGACCCCGCGGAGGGCCGCGCCGGGGGACCGGTCGCTCCTGCCTACGGCGATCTCCGTGTCGTGCGTCACTGAGGGGGTATCTTGCGGGAGGAGGCCGGCCGCGGGCAAGGAGGCGTGAGATGGCGGAGTTGGAGGCAGGGCTGGCAGGCGACGTGATCGGGCGTTGCGAGTTCTTCCGGGAGTTCGACAGCGAGGTGCTCGCGGAGATCACGTCCCGGTCTGCCGAGCGATTCTACGATCCCGGAGAGGTGGTGTTCCGGGAGGGCCACGACGCGCTGAACCTCTACGTCGTGGAGACGGGGCGCGTCGGCCTCATGGTCACGCTCCCCAACGGGCACGAGATCAAGGTGCTCGACAAGAGCGCCACGGAGCCGTTCGGCTGGACGTGCCTCTCGGACCCCAGGCGCTACGTGGCAACGGCCCGCTGCCTGCGCGAGTCGGCGCTCGTCGAGGTGCCGGCCGCGGTGCTGGAGGAGGTCGCCGAGCGCGATCCTCGTCAGGGCCTGCAGCTGATGCGCCGTGTGGCGGCGGCGAGCGTGGCGTGGATCGCCGACCTGCGCATGCAGCTCACGGCTGCCCTCGACTGAGCGCAACGACGCGTGCCGGGTGCCCCGGCGTAGGATGACGTCAGCGACGAGCGCGACCGCGCACGGCGCCGCGCGCCAGAGAGGAGGGAGACGGGGCGACCATGGGATCGTCCGATCATGTCCTGGCGGGGCTGGTCGATCTCGGTCGCGTGCAGCGCCTCTTCGACGACCTCTCCTCCGCCTTCGACATCGGCCTCGCGGTCCTCGACCCGGACGGCACCGTGCTCATCGCCTCCGGCTGGCAGGACATCTGCACCAGGTTCCACCGCGTGCACGAGGAGACGCGGCGTGGCTGCCTGCAGAGCGACCTGCGCATCAACGAGCGTCTGCGCGAAGGACTCGGCGCCTCGGAGCACTACGCCTACAAGTGCGCCAACGGACTCTGGGACGTCGCCTTCCCGCTGGTCATCGCCGGAGACCACGTCGCGAACATCTTCACCGGGCAGTTCTTCTTCGACGACGACGACGTCGACGCGGGCTCGTTCGCCGAGCAGGCCCGGCGCCTCGGCTTCGACGAGCAGGCCTACCTCGAGGCGCTGGCCCGCGTGCCGGTCATCTCGCACGAGCGCCTGCAGAAGCGGATCGACTTCCTCACCGACTTCGTCGGCATGCTCGGCGAGATGGGCATGAGCGCGCTGCTTCGAGAACAGGAGCAGGAGCGGCTCAGGGAGAGCGAGCGGCGGTACCGTCACCTCTTCGACAACGCGACGGACGGCCTCACCGTCTTCGGCCTCGAGCGCGACGCCGACGGCGGCATCCACGATCTCGTGGTCGTGGACCTCAACCCCACGCAGGCGGCCCGCACGCACGCCCCGCGCGACCAGGTCATCGGCCGTCGGATGAGCGAGTGCGACGACGTCGACGAGCGCCTGCACACCTACTGCGACTTCGTCGCCGATGCCGTCCGCTCCGGGCGGCCCGCGCGCCGCGAGGTGCACCTCGAGCTCGTCGGAGCGTACGAGCTGCTCTCGGCCTACCCGGCGGGGCGCGACCTGTGGGCGCTGTCGGCCACCGACGTCACCGAGCTGCGCGAGGCCGAGCGGGCGCTGCACCGGCAGGAAGAGGGCATCCGCGAGGCCTACGTCGACGTGCTCGACGCGGTCACCGGCGGCAAGCTGATCCTCCTCACCGAGGAGGCCCTGCAGGACGAGCTGGGCGCCCCTCTCAACGATGCCGTGGCGATCACGATCGGCGCGGCAGCTGGCCGAGGCTCGACGTGAGATCGTCGCCGTCGCCGAGCGCGGCTGCCCCGGGCGGATCCCCCGCACCGCGCTTCTGAACGCCGTCTGTGAGGCGCTGGAGAACGCCCTCAAGCACGCGCACGGCGGCACCTACCAGGTCTTCGCGAGGGACGGCTGCGTCCAGGTGGCCATCACCGACCGGGGCCCGGGCATCGACTTCAGGACGCTGCCCAAGGCGACCCTGACGCCCGGCTTCTCCACGGTGGCCAGCCTCGGCATGGGCTTCACGATCATGCTTCATCTCTGCGAGCGCGTGCTGCTCAGTACCCAGCCGGGCCACACGGCCGTGGTCCTCGAGATCGCGGCGGACGGTGACCCGGGCCCGGGGGCCGGCGCTCCGTAGCCGGCCGTCGGGGGCCGGCGACCCGACCGCCACTCCGGGAGAGCGTCGGCGCGTTTGCCGTCGGCCCCCGTTGCGGTAACCAAAGGAGTCCCCCGCCAGCTCACAGCGCAGAGGAGTGCATCGAGATGAGTCTCGCGTTCACCGCCGCCGAGATCTTCGCCATGGCCGAGCAGATCGAGCGGAACGGCGCCCGGTTCTACCGCACCGCGGCCGGTCAGGTCGACGACCCGGCGGCCACCGACCTCCTGCTCGAGTTCGCCGCCATGGAGGACGACCACCTGAAGACGTTCTCCGCCATGAGGGCCGTCCTCTCGACGGACGAGAAGAAGGGCGCGACCTTCGATCCGGAGGGCGAAGCGGGGCTCTATCTCGCGGCGCTGGCGAACACGAAGGTCTTCTTCGAGAAGGACGTCGACACGTCCGGTCTGCAGGGGATCTTCACGGCCGCCCTCGCCGCGGAGAAGGATTCCATCCTCTTCTACCTGGGGATGCGGGACCTCGTCCCGGAGACTCTCGGCGCCGGCAGGGTCGAAGAGATCATCCGCGAGGAGATGAGGCACGTACGGATCCTGGGGGAGAAGCTCGCGGCGCTCTAGCGCGCCTCCCCGTCGTCGAAGGAGGGACCATCATGGCCGACGCAGAACGCCGCGCCCACGCGGTCTGGGAGGGGAACCTGGCGCAGGGCTCGGGGACGGTCACGCTCGAGAGCAGCGGCCTGGGCGGCACGCTCCCCGCGACCTGGGCCTCGCGCACGGCACGCTCGGAGGGCAAGACCAGCCCCGAGGAGCTCATCGCCGCGGCCCACGCGACCTGCTTCTCCATGGGGCTCGCGCACGGCTTGACCGAGGCCGGCACGCCGCCCACACGCCTCACCACCGACGCGACGTGCACGTTCGCCCCGGTCGAGGGTGGGTTCAAGATCGCCTCCATGGAGTTGCGCGTGAAGGGCGAGGTGGCCGGCATCGACGCGGCGGGGTTCGCCGCGGCAGCGGCGGCGGCCAGGGACGGCTGCCCCGTCTCGCAGGCGCTCAAGGGCAACGTCTCCCTCAGCGTGGTGGCCGAGCTGGCGTGACGGCCGCATCGGCCGACCTCCATGGACGGGCGCGCCGGCCGAATCCGCGTGAGGGCGGCACCGGCCGTCCGCGTCGACGACCTTGCCCCGGGTTCACGCCGGTGCCGCCTCTGGCACTACCATAGGCGGTGCGCGAACGATGAGTGACACCTCGACGATCGGGTCCGGCCCATCAGGTGAGACACGTGGAGGACAAGCCGACCGAGCACGCCACAGCGCTGGCGGTCGTTTCGCCGCGGCTTTCTGCAGCGCAGCCCCTGGGTGCTCGTCGCGGCGGCCGCGGCCTGCCTGCTCGTCGTGCTCGGTGTGCAGCACTTCTTCTTCGGCGGCGGCATGACGGGGGTCGCCGAAGGCCGCCTGCTGCGCATCACCCACGACGACTACATCCACGTCGCCTACAAGGTGAACCGGCTCAAGGACGACCCGCCGGAGGGTCAGGCGGTCTACGTCTTCGGCGGCTCGGGGGCCATGGAGGCCGTCGTCGGGGGGCGTTCGTTGGCCGCGCAGATCGAGCGCCACGCGGGCACGCCGGTGGCCGCGGTGAACCTGGCGAACCACGCGCAGTCGCTCGCCCAGAACCTGGTCATCGTCGACAACCTGCCGGAGGGCGAGGCGCTGCTCCTGATCGGCCTGGCGCCGATGCGCTTCAACACCGCGCCGGGCGACGACGTCGGGCTGCTCGCCTCACGGCCCCTGCTGCTGCGCAGCCCGCGGCTGAAGGAGCTGGCGCCGGCGCTCTACGGCGTGGAGGCGTCGTGGATGGGCGGTCTGCCCGGAGCCTTCGACTTCATCTCGGGCTACGTGCAGCAGCGGGTCCGCACCGGGCCGCCCCCCGGAGCGGCGCTGCGCTACGACCCGCATTACTACGGCCCCGACGCGACGGCGGCCAGCCCCCTGGCGAAGCGACTGACCCTGGAGTCGGTGTGGCGCTACAACCGCACCCACTACGCCGCCAACCACGAGTACAACCTCGAGGTGCTCGGGGAGCTCGTCGGGCTGGCGCGGGAGAGAGGCTTCGAGCCCGTCTTCTTCGACCAGCCGCTCAACACGTTCGCCGCCGGCGACTGGGCGGGGGTGCTGCCCGAGTATCGCGCCGAGGTCGAGCGCCTCGCGGCCGAGCTCGACGTCCCGTACCTCCACATCGAGCGGAGCCTCGAGCTGCGCGACGACGACTTCGCCGACCTCTATCACCTGATGCCGCCGGCGCGCGCCCGCTGGCAGGAGCAGATGGCGCGCGAGGTCGGGGAGCTGCTGGCGTCGCCGGACGCTCCCTCCACTCCCTAGCCGATCGGCCGCGCCGTGGCCGCCTCCGGTGCAAGCTGGCGCTGCCCGCCCCTGCGGAGCGCCGCCGCCGGCCGGCCGACCGAAGTCGGCCCGCCGGCGGCGGCGGTCGGGCGCTGCCCCGTGTGGTGGAGCGCGATCAGGCGTCGCTCTGCTTGAGCGGGATCAGGTGTCTTTCGGGTTCCAGACCTCCCACACGCGACCCACGAGATCGGGGCCGGGGTGGAGCACCTTCTTGCCGGGTTCCCACCCGGAGGGCATCACCTCGGCGCCCTTGGTCTCGCGCACGCGCTGGTACGCCTTGATCTGCCGCAGCGACTCCTCCACCTTGCGCCCCACGGGCGGCGTCAGCACCTCCATGGCCTGGATCACGCCGTCCGGGTCGATGATGAAACGGCCGCGGACGTCGACGCCGGCCTGGTCGTCGTAGACGCCGTAGGCCGTGCCCAGATGGCCGCCCGCGTCGGCGAGCATCGGGAAGGGCACGCCGCCTTCGACCATCTTCGAGAGTTCCTGCTCGTGCCACATCTTGTGCACGAACTGCGAGTCGACGCTGGCCGAGAGCACCTCGACGCCCAGGGCCTGGAACTCGCCATACTTCTCGGCGACCGCCGAGATCTCGGTCGGTCACACGAAGGTGAAGTCACCCGGGTAGAAGCAGAGGACCACCCACTTGCCCAGATAGTCCGAGAGCTTCACCTGGGTGAAGCCGCCCTTGTGGTAGGCGGGCGCGGTGAAGTCCGGCGCCGGACGACCGACCATGATGCCGCTCACGCGTGTCTCCTCCCGCTCGACTGCCGGAGCATCCTTCTGCTTCGCCGGCTCTGCGCCCACGACGGAACCCGTCGGGCGAGCACAGCCGATCGCTTCCTCTGTCATGCCTGCAGCACCTCCCTCTTGTCGTTTGTGTCGAAGCCGCTTCTCGCTACCCTCAAGGACACTCCCCGGCGCGCAGCGGACGGGCTGCCTACATTGTAAGCGTTCAAAACACGTCCGGGGGGCGGCGCCGCCCCAGGGGGACGGCGCGACCGGCGGCGTCTGACGTCTGCTCTTCTGCTTCACCCCGACGCAGGGGCGTACGCGATGAGCACGCCGGGAGCCGAGTGATGAGTACCACCGAACGCGACGGCGCAGACGGCACGTTCGTACGATGGCGGCGACGGCGCGGATGCCGGCCGTGCGCCCGGCCGGCGGTAGAATAGCCGCGTCCGCCGACCCGCGCCCGGCCCCCGCGCCGCGCCCATCGAAAGGACCTCAACGTGGCCTCCGTCCGACCCCTGCCGCCCGAAGCGCTCTCCACGCCCTGCACCCTGTCCCACGTCGACTTCGCGACGACCGCCGATCTCGACGACGGCATCGAGTTCATCGGCCAGGAGCGGCCGATCGCCGCCATCGAGCTCGGCGTCACCATCGAGCGCCAGGGCTACAACATCTTCGCCCTGGGCCCGAGCGGCACCGGCAAGTACACGGTGATCCAGCGCTTCGTGGAGGAGCGCGCGGCGGCCGAGCCGCCGCCGGACGACTGGTGCTACGTCAACAACTTCGAGCAGCCCTCCGAGCCCGCGCGCCCTGCGCCTGCCGGCAGGCAAGGGCAAGGAGCTGCAAGCGCGACATGGAGCGGCTCGTCGAGCGAGCTGCGCGCCGGTCTCTCGTCGGCCTTCGAGAGCGAGGAGTACACGACCCGGCGCCGCGCGCTCGAGGAGGAGTTCCAGGAGCGCCGAGGAGCGCAGCCTCGAGGAGCTCCAGGAGCAGGCGCGCGCCCGGGGCCTGGCCCTGCTGCGCTCGCCCGCCGGTCTGGGCTTCGCGCCGCTGAAGGACGGCGAGGTGCTTCCCCCGGAGGAGTTCCAGAAGCTGCCCGAGGAGGAGCAGAAGCGCCTCCAGGGCGAGATGGACGCGCTGCAGGAGCAGCTGCAGAAGGTCGCTGCTCCAGGCGCCGCGCTGGAAGCGGGAGTTCGAGGCTCGCCTGCGGGCAGCTCAACGACGAGGTCACCGCGTTGGTCGTCGAGGACCTGCTCGACGACCTGCTCGCCAAGTACGCGGACCTGCCGGACGTCGCCGCGTACCTCGACGCCGTGCAGGCGGAGCGTCGCCGAGCATCTCGGCGACTTCCTGGAGACCGGGGAGGAGAAGCCCGAGGAGGGCGCGGCCGCCGGCCTGCCCATCCCCGACACGTTCAGGCGGGCGCCCGCGCTGCGCCGCTACCAGGTCAACGTGCTGGTCGACTCGGGCGGCGCCGCCGGCGCGCCGGTCGTCTACGAGAGCAACCCGTCGTACCTCAACCTCGTGGGCCGCGTCGAGCAGATGTCGATGATGGGCGCGCTGCTCACCGACTTCACGCTGATCAAGCCCGGCGTGCTGCACCGCGCCAACGGCGGCTACCTGATCCTGGACGCGCTCAAGGTGCTGACGAACCCCTACGCCTGGGAGGGGCTGAAGCGCGCCCTCCAGTTCCGCCAGATCCGCATCGAGTCGCCGGGCCAGATGCTCAGCCTGACCAGCACCGTCTCGCTCGAGCCGGAGCCGATCCCGCTGGACGTCAAGGTCATCCTCATGGGCGACCGCCAGCTCTACTACCTGCTGGCCCAGAGCGACCCCGACTTCGACGAGCTCTTCAAGATCGCCGCCGACTTCGACGACGAGTTCGTGCGCGACGACGAGACCACGCAGCAAGTACGCGCGGCTCATCGCCGGCCATCGCCCGCCGCGACGGCCTGCTGCCGTTCGACCGCGCCGGCGGTCTGCCGCGTGGTCGAGCACGCCTCGCGACTGGTGGACGACGCGGAGCGCGTGACGGCCCAGATGCGGACCATCGTCGACCTGCTGCAGGAGGCCGACCACTGGGCGCGCCGCGCGAACGCCGAGCTGGTGGGCGCGGCTCACGTGCAGCAGGCGATCGACGCGCAGGTCTACCGCTCCGACCGTCGTGCGCGCCCGCATGCTCGACGAGACGCTGCGCGAGACGGTGCTGGTCGACACCGACGGGGCCAAGGTCGGGCCAGGTCAACGGGCTGTCGGTGCTCTCGCTGGGCACGTTCAGCTTCGGGCGCCCGAGCCGCATCACCGCGACCGTCCACATCGGCAAGGACGAGGTGATCGACATCGAGCGCGAGGTCGGAGCTCGGCGGCGCCGCTGCACTCCAAGGGCGTGCTGATCCTCTCCGGGCTTCCTGCGCGGCCGCTACGCCCAGGACCACCCGCTGTCGCTCGGCGCCAGCCTGGTCTTCGAGCAGTCCTACGGCGGGGTCGACGGGGACAGCGCCTCGTCCGCCGAGCTGTACGCGCTGCTCTCGGCCATCGCCCGCGTGCCGCTCACGCAGTCGTTCGCGGTGACGGGCTCGGTCAACCAGCACGGCGAGGTCCAGGCCATCGGCGGCGTCAACGAGAAGATCGAGGGCTTCTTCGACCTGTGCAAGGCGCGCGGGCTGACCGGTGACCAGGGCGTGCTGATCCCCGGGGCCAACGTCAAGCACCTGATGCTGCGCCACGACGTCGTCGAGGCCGTGGCCGCGAAGCGGTTCGCCGTCTATCCCATCGCCACGATCGACGAGGGCATCGAGCTGCTGACGGGCGTGCCGGCCGGCGAGCCCGACGCCGAGGGCGAGTACCCCGCCGGGACGGTGAACCGCATGGTCGCCGACCGGCTGACGGAGATGGCCGAGAGAAGCAGGGGCCCCGAAGAGGAGGACGAGCCCCCGCACGCCCGGCGCAAGGCCACGCCGGGCGGCGGCCGCGGCGGCGACACCGGCTGACGGTCTCCGGGCACCGAGTGCGGCGCTGCGGCGCGGCGCGCCCCTCTCCGGCCTACGGCAGGGAGATGCTGAAGCCCGTGAACTGGGCGGCCATGAAGAGGGCGAAGATGGCGATCATCACGACCGCCTCGGCGCGCACGAAACGCCGGCCGGAGGTGACGAACATCTGCAGGACGACGCCGGCCACGATCAGCAGTGGCAGGTCGCGGGTGACGATCAGTGAGTCGACCGGCAAGGGCCGCACCAGGCAGAGCGCGCCGGCCACCACGAGGCCCGTGAAGATGTTGGAGGCGTAGATCTCGCCCAAGGTGATGTCGGCCTGACGGCGCAGCACGGCGCCGAGCGCGATGGCCAGCTCCGGCAGCGAGGTCCCGAAGGCGTAGAAGGTCACGCCGATCAGCAGGTCGCTCATACCCAGCTCGCGGGCGATTGCGCGAACCGTGCTCGACGATCCAGTCGGCGCCCAGCACGATCATGCCCACCCCGGCGATGAAGATGGCGATGTCCACCCACGGACGGCCCGAGGACGCCGCCGGGGCGTCGTGCCGCTGCTCCCGGGCGTCGTCGAGCGTCCCCAGGAAGTAGGGGGCGTAGGCCGCCACCAGGATCACGCCGTCCAGCCGGCTGATCGTGCCGTCCATCGCCAGGACGAGCAGGAGGGCGGCGGCGAGGATCATCCAGCTCGACTCGCGCTCGCGGATGGTCGGGCCCACCACGATCGGGCGCCACAGGGCGCAGAGGCCCGCCACGAAGGTCAGGGTGACGAAGTTCGAGCCGACGACGTTGCCCACCGCGGCCGCCGGTTGCCCGCGCAGGGAGGCGAAGAGCGACACCGAGAACTCGGGCAGCGACGTCATGACCGCGACGAGCAGGACGGTCACGACGAGCGGCGAGACCCGCAACCAGGTCGCGAGTCTCGGCACGCGGCGCAGCACGGCCTCGGTGCCCGCCCAGAGGAGCCCGACGCCCAGCGCGAAGAAGAGGATGGATGTCGTCATGGCGCGTCTCCCGCGGACTATAGGCGGCCCGTCGGTGGCCGGTCAAAGGGGCACGGCCGGCGCCGGACGCGGGCCCGCGGGCGGCCTCACGCCGTCCGTCGGTCGTCGATGACCCCACCGGGGCGGGCGCGGCCTCGTGATGCTCCTCCAGCAGGACCAGCACACGCTCGAGTCGATCGAGGGCGGGTGCGCTCGAGTCGTGGTCGACGTCGGCCGGTGGCAGGTCGCGTGCGACATCGAAGATGACGGCCCGGACCGCCTTGTGGATGGTCGTGAACAGATCGACACGCGGCATCACCGTACCTCCTGATCCGTTGAGGTCCCTGGGCTCGTCCGGCCGCCACTGCGGCGCTCCGCACGAGGGGTCCATACCCTCGGATCGCCGACGGGACGCGGTGTGCGTCGTCGGCGCGCGTCGTGCCCGCCATCACCGACCGCGATGTAAGGTGCTATCCTTAGTCAAGGTCCGCCCTCCGTTCGCACACCGACCGCCTCCTGGCTCGCCGCCAGGACCGCGACTCTGCGTACCCCGTCGGGCCGCCGCGTGTCCGACGAGTCGAGTCGCCCGCAACGCTCCCCGGAGCAGGCCGCCGCCGGCCGAGACGCCCATCGAAAGGCAGGAGACGCCGCGTGAGTGAGTCCTCAGCAGATCGCCTGAGTTCCGCCGACTTCACCGGGCTCGAGGCAGAGGGCGTCCACGTCCTGCTCGAAGAGGGTCGTGAGCAGGGCTACCTGACAAGCGACCACATCGCCGACGCCCTGCGCGACGTCGAGCTCACCGCCGAGCAGATCGAGGAGATCCACACGCTGTTCGCCGACCTGGGCATCGACGTGATCGAGAGCGAAGCCGCGGCCGGCGACGAGGGTGCCGAGGCCGTGCCCGAGGAGGAGGTCGTCGTCAAGCTCGACCTCTCGGTCAAGTCGCCCACCAACGACCCTCTGCGCGTGTACTTCAGCGAGATGGGCAAGGTGCCGCTGCTCACGGCGGTGGAGGAGGTCTCCCTGGCGAAGCGCATCGAGCGTCACGACCCGGAGGCCAAACGCCGGCTGATCGAGGCCAACCTGCGCCTGGTGGTGAGTATCGCGAGGCGGCACGTCGGTAGGGGCATGCCGCTCCTCGACCTCATCCAGGAGGGCAACCTCGGCCTGATCCGCGCGGTCGAGAAGTTCGACTACCGCCGGGGCTTCAAGTTCTCGACCTACGCGACCTGGTGGATCCGCCAGGCGATCACGCGCGCCATCGCCGACCAGTCCCGCACCATCCGCGTCCCGGTGCACATGGTCGAGCGCATCGGCAAGCTCATCCGCGTGCAGCGCCAGCTCCTGCAGGAGATCGGCCGCGAGCCCACGCACGAGGAGATCGCCGCCGAGATGGAGACCACGCCCGAGCGGGTGCGCGAGATCCTCAAGATCAGCCAGCAGCCGGCGAGCCTGCACCAGCAGGTCGGCGACGAGGGCGACGCGCAGCTCGGCGACTTCATCGAGGACAAGGACGCGCCCTCGCCCGTCGAAGAGGTCGGGGAGACCGTGCAGCGCGAGCAGCTCGCGCGCGTGGTCGAGCTGCTCACGCAGCGCGAGCGCCGGATCATCGAGCTGCGCTTCGGGCTCAAGGGCGAGCACCCGTGCACCCTCGAGGAGGTCGGCCAGCAGTTCGGCCTCACGCGCGAGCGCATCCGCCAGATCGAGGCCAAGACGCTGGTCAAGCTCGAGGCCTACCGCGCGGCGCAGTGCCTGCGCGGCTTCCTCGACTGACGCCCGAGGGCGCCGCCCACGCGCGGCGGCTCTCGTCTTGACAGACGCCCGTCCGGGCAATCATCCTATTTCCTACCATCAACCCGGTAATTCGAGGGCACATCATGGACATACCTCTGCGCACGCAGTACGCCGTCCGGGCCCTCGTCTGCCTCGCGCTCAAGCGGGGGGAGGGAGTCCTGAACGGCCAGCGCATCGCGGCGCTGGGCGGGATCCCGAAGAAGTACGTGGAGCAGGTGATGCGCGACCTCCGCCAGAGCGGTTTCGTGAACAGTCAGCGCGGAAGGGGCGGGGGCTACGCGCTCAGCAGGCAGGCCTCCGCGATCACCGTCCTCGAGGTCATCGAGGCGCTCGACGGACCGCTCGACGCGCTGGGGCGGTCACGCGACGGCGATCCCGGCGGCGCCCTCCTCGAGCCGGCGTGGGTCGCGGTGCGGGCCGCGCTGCGCGACGCGCTCGCCGGGGAGACCATCGCGACCATGGCCGACCGCGCCGCCCCCACGACCTATCACATCTGAGACCGCACCCCGGGGAGGGAGATGAGAGTCGCCGACAGCATCGCCGACCTGATCGGGGGGACGCCGCTCCTCCGCCTGCGGTGCGTCTCCGAGGAGTCCGGCGCGACGATCCTCGGCAAGCTCGAGTCGTTCAACCCCGGCGGCAGCCTCAAGGACCGGATCGCCCTCTCCATGATCGAGGAGGCCGAGAGGGCGGGTCTCATCGAGCCCGGGAGCGCGACGCTCGTGGAGCCGACCAGCGGCAACACGGGCATCGCCCTGGCGATGGTCGGTGCGGCCAAGGGGTACAGGGTGCTGTTGACGATGCCCGAGAGCATGAGCCTCGAGCGTCGTCTGCTGCTGCAGGCGTACGGCGCCGAGGTGGTCCTCACGCCGGGTGCGGAGGGCATGCGCGGAGCCGTCGCGAAGGCACAGCAGCTCTGCGAGACGCTGCCGGGCGCGTACATGCTGCAGCAGTTCCGCAACCTGGCGAACCCCCAGGCTCACCGCGAGACGACCGCCGAGGAGATCTGGTCGGCGACCGACGGTGGCGTCGATGTCTTCGTGGCCGGCGTCGGCACGGGCGGGACACTGACCGGTGTGGGCCAGGTGCTGCGCGAGCGCAAACCGGAGGTCCGGATCGTCGCCGTCGAGCCCGCGGGGTCGCCGGTCCTGTCGGGGGGAGCCCCGGGCCCTCACGGCCTCCAGGGCCTCGGCGCGGACTTCATCCCCTCCGTGCTCGACACGGGCGTCTACGACGAGACCGTGGCCGTCACCGACAAGGATGCCTTCGAGACGGCACGGCGTCTGGCGCGGGACGAAGGCGTGCTCGTGGGTATGGCCGCGGGGGCGTGCGTGTGGGCCGCTTTGCAGGTCGCCGGCCGGCCCGAGAACGCCGGCAAGCTCGTCGTCGTGATCCTCCCCGATTCGGGGGAGCGCTACCTCTCGACGCCGCTGTTCCAGTAGGGCCAAGCGGAAAGGGGGGCGGCGTGCCTGAGGCACGCCGCCCCCCTTGCGCCATTCAGCCCCGGGGGCAGGGGCGTTCGCGGCGCGACGCCCTCAGCGGCCGTGGGACGGGAGAGGCCCGCCGACCGTGCGCCGCTGGGCCTCGGGCGCGGTGGCCTCCGCCTCCGACAGCTGGCGGGCGCGGACGAACCCGACGATCACGAGGACGAGCAGGATGCCGGCGGCGACGAACGCGACGACGGCGGCGACCCAGGCGACGGTCCCGATCGTCGAGAAGGCGTAGGCCTGCAGCAGCATGCCGCGCAGGGTCGTGCCCATGAAGAGGCTCTCGCGCTGCCCCTGCAGCTCCGCGTTCTCGGGGTCCTCGCGCGAGGCCGCGCTCACCTGGGAGTACGTCTGGCCGCCGGCGATCGCGTCCAGGTGGGATTGGATGTACCCGGCGTAGGCGTTCGCCTGCTCGCCGTTGACGACCTGCTGGCCGGCGTACTGCTGGAGTTCGGGGTACTGCTCGGGATCCAGGCCGGGACCGGCGGGCGGGAAGCTGATCTGCTGCGCTGCGAGCTGGTCGCGTACCTGGGTCTGCGTGTAGGAGCTTCCCCAGGTCAGCAAGCCCCCGGCGACTACGAGCATGACCACCACGGCCAGCCCGATCCAGCTCATCCACGTGAGGAACGACTTGCGGCTCATACGGCCTCTCCTTTCGGGCCGGTCTCCGTGCCCGACACTGTCTGGACGTCATCCCTGCGACTTGCGCCGACCCTCGGAGAGCAGGTCGGATGACCGAAGCAAGTAAAGACCTAGTCTTACATGTGGTAATAGGTCTTTGTGTATGGAACCACAAGCGGACGGATGTCGTCAAGCATTCGTCCGTTTTCAGCATCCAAAGCAGACTGCCGCGCCGCTCGACGTGGCGGAGGGCCGGCCAGGCCGCTTCATCGGCGTCGCGTAGAATGGACGGCGCCCCGTCCGACGCAGGCGAGAAGGAGATGGACGCACCCGACGTCAACGAGTGGATCCGCGCCGTGAAGGCGCAGCCGGATGCCGGCGGCATCGGCATGATCCTGTCGCACCAGGGCGTCGTCCGCGGCGCTAGCCGGTCGGGCGAGCCGGTCGCCGGCATGGACCTCTCCGTCGACCGAGCTCGGCTCGATGAGGCGCTGTCCGAGGCCGCGACGTGGCCCGGGGTCGTCGCCGTGCGCGCCTGGGTCAACGAGGGGTCGCTCGCCGTGGGCGACGACATCATGAAGGTGCTCGTCGCCGGCGACATCCGCGAGCACGTCTTCGACGCACTGCAGCGCCTGGTCGCGCTGCTCAAGACCGAGGTGGTCTCGGAGACCGAGACGCGCTGACGCGTGCCGGCCCACCGGGGTGCCGCCCAGGCCGGGGGCCGTGGCGCCGGCGCCTCAGCCGGCGGCGACCTCTTCGAGCGGCCCGAACTCCTCGGGCGTGTTCTCACACGCGGGGCCGGTCGCCGCCCACATCCGCCCCGCTGTGGGCTCGTACACGATCGAGGCCACGGTCGCGTCCTGCAGCGCGGGTGCGACGTCCGGGTCCGCGTGCACGCAGAGCGCGCTGCCGTCGCCCCCGTGATCCGTGAGTACCGCGCGGGCGAGGTCGAAGAGGTCGTCGGCGCGTGCCCACCCGGCGGCGAGCAACTCCTTCGCCCTCGTCAACCGGCCGAGAGAATCCTCCGAGACCGGCCGCGTGCCGAGCTCCTGCAGACTCTCTTGCGTGAAGTGATTAGTCTCCGCCGTCCACGTGTCGATCTCGCGGCGACACGCCTGCCGGGCGGACGTCTCCATGGCCCACACCCTGCCCCGGGCATCGCCGGCGAGCACGTAGCCGCCCAGGGCTCGCCCCGGAAGACGCACGTGCTCCCAGACCTCCTCGAGGCTGCGACACTCGAGCAGGCGGCGCAGGACGAAGGCGTTCGGCACCCCGGGACATGCGTCGGTGGTGGGCAGCGTGTTGGCCGTGATGGTCAGCCCGTGCGAGTTGACGCCGCCCCAGGGGATGACACCGACCAGCTGTAGCGAGAGGAAGCGCGTGCCGTCGGCGGCCGTGACCTCGTGCAGCGGCATCGTCGTGCCGAGGTCCACCGCGCTCCAGTCCTCGTTGTGGCCGAAGAGGACGCGCCCGTCGCGGCGCAGGGCGAAGGTCGTGCAGTGCCCGCCGGGGCCCGAGCCCTGCGCGAGCTCCTCGAGCTCGCGCAGCTTCTCGGGCCCGACCCACGACCACACCTCTTCGATGCAGTTGAGTGGGAAGAGGTCGCGGAAGTGGACGCCCGCCCCCTCGGCGCGCCCGCGCAGCTCGTCGACGTAGCCGGGGAAGACGTGCTCGGCCGGCGGGAGCAGCTCCGTCTCGGCCCGTCGCGCGACCTCGTTCGCGCCCATACCGAGGACGTCGAACACCGCTTCGTAGGCCGCGACCTGCCGGGCGATTTCGGCGGCGGACCTCTCGCCGTACGCGCGCCCTGCCTGACGGCAGGACCCGCGCAGATCGACGGCGACGCGCGGGAGAGATGGTCGCTGACTGTTCGTGGCGTTCATGTCGCAGCTCCGTTGCCTCGGTCACCGTCCGCCGCGGTCATCGCCCGAGCGGGGGGCGCATGCCGCGCCTCGGCCTCAGCCCTGCAGCGGCCGCCGCTCCGGCGCGTCGAGCCAGGGCCGCAGGCGCTCGAGGGCCGCGCCGGCGCGGAAGACGGTGACGTCCTCGTACGGCCGCCCGACGATCTGCAGGCCGGTCGGCACGCCGTTGTCGGCGAAGCCCGAGGGCACGTTGAGCACCGGGCAGCGGCTGGCGATGTTGAAGACCGGCGTGAGCAGGGACTCGAAGTAGTCGGGCAGGTCCACGCCCCCGACGGTCACCCCGTGGTCGACGTAGTCGTCGCCGGCGACGAGGCCGCGGGTCGCGACGGTCGGCATGAGGAGCAGGTCGTGCCCGGCGAGCACGGTCGGCGACCGCCTCCATGATGCGCGCCTCGAGGGCCAGGCCCTCGGCCGTGGTCCCGCCCTGCAGCGCCGCGACGGTATCCTCGGCCATCTTGAGGGCGTAAGGGGTCATGAGGTCGCCGTGCGCCTGCGCCTCGGCCATGATGTCGGCGCCGAAGTGGGCGCCGAAGTGGATATAGGTCGCGCGGCGGACGTCGTCCCGCGTCACGGCGAGCTCGACCTCCTCGACGGTCGCCCCGGCCTCGCGGAAGGCCTCGGCCGCGGCGCGCGTGTTCGCGGCGACGTCGGGGTCGACCGGCCAGTCGCCGGGGGCGACGACCAGCGCCACTCTCAGGCCCTCGATGCCCTCCAGCTCGTCCGGGATCTCGAGCTTCGGCGCGACGCAGACGAGGTCGCGCGGGTGCGGCCCTGCGATCACGTTCTGGAACAGGGCGCAGTCGGCGACCGTGCGTGCCAGCGGTCCTTCGTGACAGTACTGGTCGAGGTTGTACGGTGGCTCCTCCGGCACACGGCCGAAGGGCGGCTTGAAGCCGACGACGCCGTTGAACGACGCCGGGATGCGGATGGACCCGCCGATGTCCGAGCCGGTGGCGAGGGCGGCCGTGCCGGCGGCGAGGGCCGCGCCGAGCCGCCCGACGAGCCGCCGACCGCGAACTCGGGGTTCCACGGGTTCCGCGTGACGCCCCAGAGACGCGAGTGCGTGAAGCCGGCGCAGGAGAACTCCGGGGTCGTGGTGCGCGCGTGGATGATGCCGCCGGCGGCGAGGATGCGCTCGGCGACCACGGCGCTGTGGTCGGCGATCTCGTCGGCGTAGAGCAGCGAGCCGCCCGAGCACGGCTGGCCGGCGACCGGCAGCTCGTCCTTGACGGCGACGGGGAGGCCGGTGAGGGGCCGCGGCGTCTCGCCGCGGCCCATGTAGGCCTCCTCGGCCGCGCGCGCGGCGCCGAGCGCCTCGTCGAAGTAGCGTGACGCAGAGCGCGTTGACCGTCGGCTCGACGGCCGCGGCCCGGGCGATCACGGCCTCCATGAGCTCGACGGGGGAGAGGCTGCGCTCGCGGAAGCAGTCGCAGGGCCTCGGTGGCGGGCAGGTAGCAGAGGTCGCTCATGCGGGTCTCCCTCCTCGGCTCGCGGCCGCCGGGCCTGAGTGGCGCGCCGCTCAGCCGCTGACTCTATCTCAGGCGACGCGGCCGCAGGGCGCACCCCGAGGGGCCACCGTGCCGCCCCCGCCGGCGGAGCGTCCCCACCGGCAACGTCCTCATCGGGCCAACGGCTAAGGTTCTGCCGCCGTCTGCCGAAGGTCAGTGGTAGCGGTATGAGGTGGGGAAGAGACAGAGTCGCAGCCCGGGTCGCCCGTGCGGCGACCGTCCTCGTTCTCGGGACGGTCGCCGCGCTGGCCCTCGCCTGGGCCGCGCCGCGCACGAGCGAGGCCGTCGGCACGTGGGTCAAGTCGCCGCCGAAGGTCACGACCCGCACGGTGACGATCGAGCCGCGGCTGCAGGTCGGCCTGGCCGGAACGGCCGAGGCCTCGCCGGCCGCGCGTCTGCGCAGCGCGCGGGAGGCCGGTTCGGTCACCCTGGACGTCGGCGATGACTTCACGATGCTCGGTCTCGTGTGCGACGTGCCCGCGACGGAGGCCGAGGTCGAGGTGCGCCTGCGCACCAGCCTCGACGGCGAGAGCTGGAGCGCCTGGTACGTGGCGCCGCTCGAGGTCGCGGCCGACGGCGATGGCGAGGCGCGCGCCTTCACCGACGCGCTCTGGACCGGCGAGGGTCGCCTGGTGGAGGTCTGCGCGGCGGGGGTGGGCGACGACGCCCCCCTCGCTCTCACCGGGGTCGAGCTCATGGCGCTCGACACCGACGGCGAGTCCGGCGTCGTCGCGACGGCCGCCACCACCCTGCGCCAGGCAGTCGCCACGATCTCCGGGATCGGCCTCGCCGCGCCGGCCGCGGCGGCGGTCGAGACCCCCGACTGGGTCACGCGCGCCGGATGGGGCGCCGACGAGTCGCTGCGCAGGGACGACCCCGTGTACGCCCCGGTCAAAATGGCCTTCGTCCACCACACCGCGGGCGGCAACACCTACACGGCGGAGCAGGCGCCGGGCATCGTGCGCGGCATCTACACGTACCACGTGCTCGGCTTGGGCTGGAACGACATCGGCTACAACTTCCTCGTCGACCGTTACGGGACGATCTACGTCGGCCGTTACGGCGGGCCGGCACGCGGCGTCGTCGGCGCTCACGCCTACGGCTTCAACACCGGCAGCACCGGCATGTCGGTCATGGGCACGTACACCGACGATGTACCGCCGGTCGCGGCGATGGACGCCCTCGGGCACCTGCTGGCCTGGAAGCTCGAGACGCACGGGCTCGACCCGCTGGCGAGCGCGAAGATGATCTGCGGGGCGACGCAGAAGTTCGACGAAGGCGAGACCGTGGTCCTGCCCGTCGTGTCCGGCCACCGCGACGTCAACTACACGGCCTGCCCGGGGGACGCCTTCTACCCCAAGCTGGGCGCGTTGCGCACCGCTGCGGCTGCCAAGATCAAGCTCGCCTCCGTGGTCCCCGAGCCGTACGTCGTGAGCCTCGGCCTCTCGGCGGGCGAGGTCCTCGTCGGCACCAAGGTCACGTACAAGGGGACGGTCGCGACCGCGAGCGGGGCGCCGGCGAGCGGCACGGTCACCGTGCAGAAGCGCCTCGCCCCCGACGGCGACTGGGTGGACTGGCGCACGGCGACGCTCTCCTCGACCGGCGCCTACTCGGTCGCGGTCGTCATGACCAGCGCGCCGCGCGACTGGCAGTTCCGCGCCCGGATGCCGGGCGACGGGGCGGCCAACCTCACCGGCGTGAGCCCGGTCCGCGATCTGCGCGTCAACGTGCCCGAGCCGTGGGTCGTGACCCTCGGCCTCTCGGGCTCCGCCGTGGCCGTCGACACCTCGGTCACCTACAAGGGGGCGGTGAAGACCGCGAGCGGGGCGCCGGCGAGCGGCACGGTCACCGTGCAGAAGCGCCTCGCCCCCGACGGCGACTGGGTGGACTGGCGCACGGCGACGCTCGACTCGACGGGCGCCTACTCGGTCGCGGTCGTCATGACCAGCGCGCCGCGCGACTGGCAGTTCCGCGCCCGGATGCCGGGCGACGGGGCGGCCAACCTCACCGGCGTGAGCCCGGTCCGCTACCTGAACGTGGTCGTGCCGGCCCCTTGGGTCGTCACCCTGTCGCTCTCGGCGAGCGAGGTGAAGGCCGGCACGACGGTGACGTTCAAGGGCACCGCCAAGGACGCGAGCGGCGCGCCGGCCGCGGGCACGGTCACCGTGCAGAAGCGCCTCGCCCCCGACGGCGACTGGATCCCCTGGCGGACCGTCACCCTCACCAGCACCGGCGTCTACTCCGTCTCCGTGACGATGACGACGGCCTCGCGCACCTGGCAGTTCCGCACGCGCAAGGCGGGGGACGAGCTCCACCTCACCGCTTTCAGCCCCACCCGGCAGCTCGTCGTCCGCTGAGGGGCCGCCGGCGGACGCCGCCCTTGCGCCTCGACCGCGGCGCGCGGCGGGCGCGACCGGCCGGTCCGCGGCCGACTGCGGCCGAGAGCATCTCTGCGCGCCCCGCGGATCATGCCTGCCGGGGGCTGCGCGGAGCCCCTCCGTCGGCCCGGCGGATTGTCCGTGCCGGCGCCGGCCGCTAAGCTGGTCGGGCCCAGCCGGCGCCGGCGACCGAGCCCGTCCGGTCGGCGCCGCACCCTGCCCCTCCGAGGAGCACTCGTGGACGCCATCATCGACCTCGTCATCCTCGCCCTTCAGGTCTACATGTGGGTGATCATCGCCCGTGCCCTGCTCTCGTGGTTCCCGCAGCGCTATGGCACCGCGCTGTACAAGGTGAACGGCGTGCTCGTCGCGGCGACCGAGCCGTACGTGGGGCTCTTCCGCCGCTACCTGCCTCTGGGGCGGTTCGGCGCCGTGGGGCTCGACCTGAGCCCGCTGGTCGCGCTCTTCGTGCTCTTCATCGTGATCCGCCTCCTCCTCCGCCTCTAGGCCGTGGGCGGCGACCGCCCGCGGCGGCTGCTCGAGCGGACCTTCCGCTCGCTGCACATCCGCAACTACCGCCTGTACTTCATCGCCCAGACGGTGTCGATGAGCGGCACCTGGCTGCAATCCGTCGCGCTCTCGTGGCTCGTCCTCGAGCTCACGGACAGCGCCGTGGCGCTGGGCTCGATCGTGGCGGTGCTCTTCGGTCCCATCCTCGTGCTCGGTCCGTGGGCGGGCGTGCTCGCCGACCGGGTCGACAAGCGCCGGCTGCTGATCGTGACGCAGACTTCGGCCGGCGTGTTCGCGCTGGGCCTCGGCGTCGTCACCGCCGCCGGCGTCGTCGAGCTCTGGATGGTCGGCGGGCTGGCGCTGCTCACCGGCATCGCGCTCGCCCTCGACATGCCGGCCCGGCAGAGCTTCGTCATCGAGATGGTGGGGCCCGACGAAGTCGCCAACGCGGTCGGGCTGAACGCGGTCATCGTCAACGCCTCGCGGATCGTCGGGCCCGCCGTCGCCGGCGTCCTCCTCGTCTACGTGGGCATCGCCGCCTGCTTCTTCGTCAACGCGGCGTCGTTCATCGTCGTGATCGGCGGGCTGCTGCTGATGCGGGTCGAGGAGCTGCGACGGGCGCCGATCGTGTCGCGGCGGCCCGGGCAGCTGCGCGCAGGACTGCGACACGCCTGGGGGGCGATCAACCTGCGCGTGCCGCTCCTCATGATGGCCGTCGTCAGCACGTTGGGCTACAACTTCTCCGTGCTGCTCCCGCTGCTGGCCTTGCGCGCCTACGGGCGGGGCGCCGGGAGCTACAGCTCGCTCTCGGTGGCGATGGGCGTGGGCGCCCTCGCGGGCGCCCTCCTCGCCGCCTGGCGGGCGCGCCCGTCCCGGCGCCTGCTCGTCGTCTCGACACTCGCCTTCGGGGTCTTCAGCATCGCGGTGGCTGCTGCGCCCGGCTTCATCTCCGCGCTCCTGCTCCTGCTGCCCATGGGAGCCGCCGCGGTCCTCTTCGTCTCGACCACCAACGCGATGCTGCAGCTGAACGCGGCGCCGGCGATGCGCGGCCGCGTGATGGCGCTGTGGGCGATGCTCTTCCTCGGCAGCACGCCGATCGGCGCGCCGATCGCGGGGCTGCTGGCGAGCGCCGTCGGCGCCCGCTGGGCGGTCGCCCTCGGCGGTCTCGCGACGCTGGCCGCCGGCGTCGGCGGGGCGTGGGCCCTGCGCCGGCGTCACCTGGAAGAGGGCTCCTGCGAGGTGCCTTGGTGCCTCCCCGAGACCGAGGAGGCCGGCGCCGTAGCCGGGACCGCGCCGGTCAGGTGAGCGCGCCGCCGCGGGTGTCGTAACATACGGGGTCAGGAAGGACCGGAGGGTGCCGCGCCCGCGTCGCGCACGCGCCGCCGGGCATGAGACGAAAGGCCACCGTTGCTGCTGCAGGGCAACCTCAAGGAGTTCAGCCTCCCCAACATCTTCCAGCTCGTGAAGATGAGCGCCAAGAGCGGCGCTCTCACGATCCGCAAGGACGAGGCCTGGGGCAAGATCTTCTTCACCAACGGCCTCATCAACTACGCCTTCTCGATCCCGCAGCAGCTCCCGCTCGGCGAGCGCCTCGTGCAGGCGGGCCTGCTGAAGCCGGCGCAGCTGAAGCAGGCCCTCTCGGCGCAGAAGAAGGCGGGCAAGGAGGGGCCGCGCATCGGCACCATCCTGCTCGAGAAGGAGTTCATCGCCCGGGCCACGCTCGAGGAGGCGGTGCGCGAGCAGATCCAGGACGCCGCCTTCGACTTCTTCAGCTGGGCCGACGGCGAGTTCTCCTTCAGCGCCGAGGAGCGCCCCGACGACCAGGACGTCCTCGTCGAGATGAACGTCGAGAACGTCATCATGGAGGGCTGCCGGCGCATCGACGAGTGGGAGCTCATCTTCGAGCACCTCGGCTCGCTCGAGCGCATCCCGCACCTCGCCTACAACGAGGGCGTCGAGGACCGCGGCGAGGTGCGTCTCACCCCCGACGAGTGGCGCGTCGTCGTGCACATCGACGGGCGCGCCGACATCAACACGATCCTGCGCGACTGCGGCCTCGACCGGTTCCACGGCGCGAAGGTCATCTACAGCCTCTTCTCGAGCGGTCTCGTCACCGTCTCCGAGCCGGTCATCGACGGCATCGCCAAGGGTCGTCAGCGTCTGCGTGCGCGGGCCCATCGACTTCTACAACGAGGTGTTCCTGACGACGCTGACCGACTCCAACGTCACCAAGCAGCTCCGCGTCGAGCTCATCGACGAGAAGGAGGTCGAGGTGCCGATCGTGGCCGGCACGCTGACCACGGTCGAGGGAGACTCCGGGGACGACGAGGAGTTCGTCGCGACCGCCGAGGTGCTCGTCTACACTTCGGTCGGCACGGTGTCCGAGGCCGTCTGGTCGCGGGTGGCCCGCGACGCCACGGCGTTCGTCGTCCTCGTCAACGCGAACGACGCCGACAGCCTGCGGGCCGGCCGTCGCGACGTCGACTTCGTGAAGAAGTCGGACGGCGTGCCCTTCGTCGTCGCCACCTACACGTCCATGGCCGAGGACACCGTCGAGGCCGACGCCGTGCGCAAGGCGCTCGGCGTCGGCCACGGTGTCCCCGTCCACTTCTGCAGCCTGCGCGACCGTACGTCGGTCATCGGCGTCGTGCGCGCGGCGGTCGACCTGGCCCGGGGCGCGTGAGCGCTCCACCCACACGATGAAAGGACGGGGGTAGATGTACTACCCGAGCTACCGGATGCGCCGCCTGCGCCGCACCCCGACGGTGCGCCGCATGCTGCGCGAGACGACGCTCTCCCCGGACGACCTGATCTACCCGCTGTTCGTGATCCACGGCGAGAACGTCAACAACCCGATCGCCTCGATGCCGGGCTGCGCCCAGCTCTCGATCGGCAACCTGCTGGCCGAGGTGCGCGAGGTCGCGCAGCTCGGCATCCCGGCGGTCCTGCTCTTCGGCATCCCGGCGCACAAGGACTCCGCCGCGACCGCCGCCTACGACCCCGAGGGCATCGTCCAGCTCGCCGTCAAGGCGATCAAGGACGAGGCCCCCGACCTGCTCGTCATCACCGACGTCTGCCTCTGCGAGTACATGGACCACGGGCACTGCGGCGTGGTCCAGGACGGCGAGGTGCTGAACGACGTCACGCTCGAGCTGCTCGTCGAAGATGGCGATCACCCACGCCGAGGCCGGCGCCGACGTCGTCGCCCCCTCGGACATGATGGACGGGCGCGTCGCCGCGATCCGCAACGCGCTCGACGACGAGGGGCTGGTCGACGCCGCCATCATGGCCTACTCGGCCAAGTTCGCCTCGGCCTTCTACGGCCCGTTCCGCGACGCCGCCGAGTCGGCGCCGGCCTTCGGCGACCGCAAGACCTACCAGATGGACCCGCCCAACGGCGAGGAGGCCGTGCGCGAGGTGCTGCTCGACATCGAGGAGGGCGCCGACATCGTCATGGTCAAGCCGGCGCTGCCCTACCTCGACGTGATCCGCGCCGTGAAGCAGGAGACGCGCTTCCCGCTCGCCGCCTACAACGTGAGCGGCGAGTACGCGATGATCAAGGCGGCGGCCGAGAAGGGCTGGCTCGACGAGGAGCGCTGCGTGCTCGAGGCGATGACCGGCATCAAGCGCGCCGGCGCCGACCTCATCATCACCTACTGGGCCAAGGACCTCGTCCGCTGGCTCGGGTGAGGCGGGATACCGGCGAGGGACGGGAGGCCGGCGTGGGGCACCCGGGCACGGAGAGCGAAGCGACGACGCGCGTCGTCGCCGGCGGCGAGCCGGCGCCGCCGCGCGTCGTCGCCTGGGAGGTCACGCGCAGCTGCAACCTGGCCTGCAAGCACTGCCGGGCGTCGGCAGTGCGCGGGCCGTACGAGGGCGAGCTGAGCACGGCCGAGGCCTTCGCCCTCGTCGACCAGATCGCCTCGTTCGCGAGCCCCATCCTGATCCTGACCGGCGGCGACCCGCTGATGCGCGCCGACGTCTTCGACATCGCGGCGCGCGGCGTCGAGCGGGGCCTGCGCGTCGTCATGTCGCCCAATGGCACCCTCGTCACGCCCGAGGCTGCGCGGCGCATGAAAGAGGTCGGCATCGGGCGCATCAGCGTCTCGATCGACTTCCCGAGCGCCGCCGAGCACGACGACTTCCGCGGCGTGCCCGGCGCCTTCGACGGCGCCGTGCACGGCATCCGCAACGCGCTCGCCGCCGGGGTCGAGGTGCAGGTCAACTCGACGATCACCAAGATGAACGTGCATCACCTGCCGGCGCTGCTCGCCCTGGCCGAGGAGCTCGGCGCAGTCAGCTTCCATCCCTTCATGCTGGTGCCGACCGGGCGCGGCAAGGAGCTCGAGGAGCAGGAGCTGCCGCCCGAGGAGTACGAGCGCGCCCTCGAGTGGATGTTCGACGCGCAGCAGGAGTCGACGCTCTTCCTCAAGCCCACCGACGTGCCGCATTACTGGCGCGTCATGCGGCAGCGGGCGAAGGCGACGGGCAAGAAGATCGAGGTGCACCCGCACAGCCACGGCGGCCTGCACACACTCACTCGCGGCTGCCTCGCCGGGCTCGGCTTCTGCTTCATCTCACACCGCGGCGAGGTGCAGCCCTGCGGCTACTTCGACAAGGTGGCGGGCGACGTGCGCCGGACCCCGTTCCCCGAGATCTGGCGCTCGTCGCCGCTCTTCGTCGAGCTGCGCGACCTCGACGGCCTCAAGGGCAAGTGCGGCGTCTGCGAGTTCAAGAAGGTCTGCGGCGGCTGCCGCGCCCGCGCCTACGAGGCGACCGGCGACTACATGGCCGAGGAGCCCTACTGCGCCTACGTGCCGCGGGCCTGGTGCCCGCCGGCCGCGTCCTGACGCCGCCCGCCGCACTCTGACGTCACCGGCGGCGCCGGCTTGCCGGCGCGGGAGTCAGTCGCCGCGGCGCTCGTCCGGCGACTCGAGCACCATCGTCCACGAGCCCTCGTCAGTCGCCACGCGGCGGAAGCCGGCGCGCTCGTAGAGGCCGCGCGCGGGGTTGTCGGCCATCACGCTCAGGCTGACGGCGGGGTGGCCCTCTGCCCGTACCTGCTCGATCGCCGCCGTCAGCAGGCGGCTGCCGATGCCGCGCCGGCGCCAAGCGGGAGCGACGGCGAGGCTGAGCTCGGGCACGTCCGCGGCGACGAAGCCCCAGCCGTGGTGGGCCGCGGTGAAGAGGCGCCACCAGCACGCGCCCGCCGGCGCGCCGCCGACCTCCGCGATGACGCCGCCGTCACCCGGCCGGCCCCAGTCGTCGACGTAGCGCCTGACGTGCTCGTCGGCGAGGACCTCGTCGAGCGGCGGCCGCGGCGCCTCCGGCGGCAGCCGCCAGCGGTCGGCCTCGCGCACCATCTCGCAGAGAAACGGTCCATCCGTCACCTCCGCCGGTCGCAGGCGGGGCGTCGTGTCGGTCATCGGTCGCGCCGCCGGGCGTCCGCGACGGCGAGGCGCCGCGCGCCCCGGGCGGGGCGTGGGCCGAGGTCCGGCGGCGGCGCCCCTCTACTGCTCATCGATGAAGTGCCGCTGCAGGCAGACGAGCTCGTCGGTCAGGCCGGCACGGCGGTAGACGCGCTGGGCGCGCCGGTTGTCGCGGCTCGTGATGACGCCGATCTCGGCGCAGCCCTCGGCGACGAGGCGGCGCATCGCCTCGCGCACGAGGGCCTCGCCGACGCCGTTGCCTCGTGCCGCCGCGGTCACCGCCACGTCCTCGATCTCGCCCGCCGGCGCCGCGTGGTACAGGTCGAGCGTCACCGAGTACGAGAGCACGCCCACAGGCCCCTCGGGCCCCACGGCGAGCAGGAGGTGGGCCCCGGGCTGGTCGAGGTAGCGGCGCACGAAGGTCTCGTCGACCGTAGTCCCGTGGGCGAAGTCGCGGCCCATCTCGACCACCAGGCGCACGACGGCCGCCTCGTCGCCGGCGCCGGCCTCGCGGATCTCGAGGCGCCGAGGCCCGGCCGCCGCGATCCCTCCCCGCACTTCGACGACGCGGCGACGGACCGCCGCGGCCGCTTGTCACGGCCGGCGCTCACAGGTGTCGCTCCAGCAGCAGGGAGGCGTCGGTGAAGCCCAGCCGGCGGTAGAGGCGCTGGGCGCCCTCGTTCTCGAGCCCCGTGGAGATGCCGATCTCGGCCACGCCCAGGCCTTCGAGGTGCGCCATCGTGTGGCGCAGCAGCGCCGTCCCTACGCCGCGCCCGCGGTGCTCCGCGGTCACGATCGCTTCGTCGAGCGTCGCGCAGTCCGCGGCGTGGTACAGCCCGGGGAACAGGAACCAGGTGACGACCCCGACGATCTCGCCGCCGTCGTCGGCGACGAAGGCGCCGGCGTCGTCGCGCCCGAGGAAGACCCGCACCCACGCGGGCTCGACCGGCGAGCTCTCGCCGAAGGTCGCGGCCATCTCGCGGATCAGGCCGGCGATGGCGACGGTGTCGGCGTCGCCGGCCGCGCGGATCGTCGCGCTCACTCCCACACTCCCTTCGCCGTGGGCCCGCGCGCGCCTCTCCCGAAGGCGCGCCCTTGTGCACGCTCTCACATGGACCGCTGACCGCGTAGTATATGAGGAGTCCATGAGTCCGTCCTGCTGGAGGAGCGCGTGAACTTCGAGACCTCTGCCCGCCTCTTCGAGGAGGCGCGCAGGTACATCCCCGGCGGCGTCAACTCGCCCGTGCGCGCGATGAAGGCCGTCGGCATGCCGCACCCGCTCTTCATCGCCAGGGCACGCGGCGCCCACATCTGGGACGCCGACGGCAACGAGTACGTCGACTTCGTCTCCTCCTGGGGGCCGATGATCCTCGGTTGGGGGCATCCCCAGGTGGTGCAGCGGCTGCGCGCCGTGCTCGACGACGGGACCAGCTTCGGCGCCCCGACGGCCCTCGAGATAGAGCTCGCCCGGCTGATCTGCGAGGCCGTGCCGTCGATCGAGCTCGTGCGCATGGTCAACTCGGGCACCGAGGCGACGATGAGCGCCGTGCGCGTCGCCCGCGGCGCGACCGGGCGCGAGAAGATCGTCAAGTTCGTCGGCTGCTATCACGGGCACTCCGACGCCTTCCTCGCCGCCGCCGGCAGCGGCGTGCTCACGCTCTCGCTGCCCGACAGCCCGGGCGTCACCAGGGGGACGACGGCCGACACGCTGCTCCTCGAGTACAACGACGTCGCCGGGCTCGAGGCGCTCTTCGAGGAGCGCGGCGAGGAGATCGCCTGCCTGATCGTCGAGCCGGTCGCCGGCAACATGGGCGTCGTGCCGCCGGCGCCGGGCTTCCTCGAGACGGCGCGCCGCCTCTGCACCGAGTACGGCGCGCTGCTCGTCTTCGACGAGGTCATCACCGGCTTCAGGGTCGCGTGGGGCGGCGCGCAGGAGCGCTTCGGGGTCATCCCCGACCTCACGACCCTGGGCAAGATCATCGGCGGCGGCCTGCCCGTCGGGGCCTTCGGCGGCCGCCGCGAGCTGATGGAGACCGTCGCCCCGCTGGGGTCGACCTACCAGGCCGGCACGCTCGCCGGCAACCCGCTGGCGATGGCGGCCGGCGTCGCCACGCTCGGCGTGCTGTCGGAGCCCGGCGTGTACGAGCGGCCTCGAGGCGCTGGCCGCGCGCGTCGAGAGCGGGCTTCGCGCGGCCGCCGGTGAGACTCCGGTCACGATCAACCGCGTCGGGGCGATGCTGACGATGTTCTTCTGCGAGGGACCGGTGGCGAGCTGGTCCGACGCGAAGCGCGCCGACACGGCCGCCTACGCGCGCTACCACCGGCACATGCTCGAGCACGGCGTCTACCTGGCGCCGTCGCAGTTCGAGGCCGCGATGGTCTCGCTCGCTCTGACCGACGACGACCTGCGCCGGGCGCAGGAGGCCGCCGCCGCGTTCTTCGCGGCGGCCTGACGAGGGGGTAGCGTGCGCAACGTCGACAGGAAGGACGTCCCGGCGGTCACCGTGCCGCGCCTCGCGCTCTACCTGCGCAAGCTGCGCGAGCTGCGTGCGCGCGGCGTCGAGCGCGTCTCCTCCAAGGACCTCGCCGCGGCCATCGACCTCAACGCCGCGCAGATCCGCAAGGACTTCTCGTACTTCGGCGAGTTCGGCACGCGCGGCGTCGGCTACGAGGTCGAGAGCCTCATCGACGTCATCACGCGCTCGCTCGGGCTCCACCGCTCCTGGAACGTCGCCATCATCGGCGCCGGGCTGCTCGGCACGGCGCTGGCCCGCTACCGCGGCTTCGGCGAGCAGGGCTTCCGTCTGGTCGCCATGTTCGACAGCTCGGCGACCGTCATCGGTGCGAACTACGGCGACGGACGGGTGCGCAGCGTCGCCGGGCTCGAGGAGTTCTGCGCCGCCGAGCGCGTCGACATCGCCGTCGTGACCGTCCCGGCGAGCGAGGCGCAGGCGACGATCGAGCGGCTCGTCGCCGCCGGGGTGCGGGCGATCCTCAACTTCGCCCCGGTGCGGGTCCACACCCCCGACGGCGTGGTCGTGCGCGAGGTCGACCTGTCCAGCGAGCTCATGGCGCTCTCGTTCCACCTCGATCGGGAGTCCGACTAAGGTCTCCTCCCCCCTGCTCGCAGTACTGCCCTCGGTCCTTCCTGCATGAATCCTATGCAATACAACAAGTTGTATTGTTATTGACACAGCTTTCCCGCGGTGGTAGACACGGTCGTGCTCTCTCGACCGTTCGAATTCCACGGCTATGAGGCTCGGGCAGTAGCCGCATCGCCGGGGAGCCTGGGGGAAATGGTGGGGAACATTCGTCGCAGCGCAGACGCGGCACCATACGTTCGTTCGTCCCGCCTGCAGTCATATCCCGCGCACGGTCAGCCGGTCGTTCGAGCACTCACGCCCGTGCTGACGTCACCCGACGGCACGAGGAGGTGAGGGCGGGAGGTCGCGACGGTCACTCCGTACTTCTCCGAAGCCCCATCGAGGGCACCGACGAGGGAGGCATTTGATGCGAGAAGGCAAGATCCGGCTGTGGTTGGTCCTGGCGCTCGTCTTGGCGCTCGCGGTCGTGCTGGTCGCGGCCGTCGGGTGCGGCGGGCGGGAGGAAGAGGCCACTCCCAGCGACGAGGACACCGGTGGCGTCGAGCTGACGAAGATCGCCGTGATCACGCCCGAGAAGGGCAACGACTACGGTTGGAACCAGCAGGGTGTCGACGGCGCCCAGGCGGCCGCCGACGCGATCGGCGCCGAGCTCATCGTGCAGGACGGCGCGGGGTACGGCGACATCACGCCGATCATGGAGCAGCTGGCGTCGGCCGGGGCGGAGTTCATCTTCCCGTGGGCGAGCGGCTACAACACGGTCGGTCCGACGATGGCGCAGCAGCTGGGCATCCCGGTGACGGCCAGCGACCCCGGCAGCGAGGAAGCCAACGTGCCCCAGCTCGTGCAGGCCATGGAGACGAACGGCGAGAACGGCGGCTACCTCGCGGGTGTCCTCGCCGGCAAGATGACCCAGACCGGCACGGTCGCGATCGTCGTGTCGGCGGAAGACCTCAACTGGTGCAAGATGGCGGGCGGCTTCGTCGCCGGCGCGCGCTCCGTCGCACCCGACGTCAAGGTCCTGTATGTGCAGATCGGCCAGGCGGCCTACGCCGACGCCGCGGGCGGCAAGCGCGTCACGGCGAGCGCCATCTCCGGCGGCGCCGACATCGTCTTCGGCATGGGCGACGGCTCGTCGTTCGGCATGATGCAGGCCGTCGAGACGGCGACACCGCCGGCCGGCGCCGACAAGGTGTGGTTCATCGACGTGATCGGCGACAAGACCTCGATCGACGAGAACGGCGTTCTGCTGTCGTCGGTCCTGTGGGACTGGTCCACGCTCATGACGCAGGCGCTCCAGGAGTTCGAGGCCGGCACCATGGGCGCCGCCAGCTACTTCCTGGACCTCGACAACGGCATGGGCATGCTGCAGACCGAGTACATCCCCGACGACGTCTGGGCCGAGATCGAGACGGCGAAGGCCGGCGTCATGGACGGGAGCATCGACGTGCCGGTGCTCACCAAGAGCAAGGAAGTCAAGGACTACATCTCCTCCGGAGAGTGACGATGGCCCCCGTCTCTCGCGAGAGTGACGGGGTGGGCGGGCGCGGTCGGCAGACCGCGCCCGCCCACCCCGGGCCGCCGGAGGACGGCAGCGGCTCTCAGCAGTCGGTCGCCATCCAGTTCTGCGGCATCTCCAAGGTCTTCCCGGGGGTACGCGCCAACGACTGCGTCAACCTCGTGGTGCGGCGCGGCGAGGTGCACTGCCTGCTGGGGGAGAACGGCGCCGGGAAGTCGACGCTGATGAACGTGCTGGCCGGGATCTACCAGCCGGACGAAGGCAGCATCCGCGTCGACGGCCAGGAGGTCTGCATCGACTGCCCGCACGACTCCATCAGGCTGGGCATCGGCATGGTGCACCAGCACAGCAGCCTGATCCCCACGTTCAGCGTGCTCGAGAACCTCATGCTCGGACAGGGCGAGGGCGTGCGACTCAGCGTCAAGAAGGCCCTGGAGGGACTCGCGCGGCTGTCCGCCACGCTCGGCGTCGAGGTGGACCCCGACACCGAGGTGCAGCAGCTGTCTCTCGGCCAGCAGCAGCAGGTCGAGATCATCAAGGCGCTCTGGCAGGGCTCGAAGGTGCTGATCCTCGACGAGCCGACCTCGATGCTCACGCCCAAGGGCATCGAGGACCTCGAGCGGGTCATCGTGCAGCTCAAGCAGGAGGGCCTCGCCGTCATCTTCATCACGCACAAGCTCCATGAGGCGTTCGCGATCGGCGACTGCGTGTCCGTGCTGCGCCAGGGTCGGCTCGAGGGCACCATCGACGGCCAGACGATGCGCGCGGCTTCGCCCGAGGAGCTGCAGCGCATGGTCGTGGACATGATGTTCCCCGGCGAGGCCGAGAGCCTCGCCAACGTCGCCGAGCTGCGCGACCTCTCCGAGCTCGGCGGCGCGGGCCGCAAGGCGAAGCAGGGCGCGCCCCTGCTCGAGCTCGATGAGGTCCGCGTGGCCGGCAACCGCGGCGAGATCGGCGTGGAGGAGGGGCTCTCGCTCACCCTGCACGCCGGTGAGGTGCTCGGCATCGCCGGCGTCGACGGCAACGGCCAGCGGCCGCTGGCCGAGGCGATCGCCGGCCAGCGCAAGCTCGCCGGCGGGGACATCAAGCTCGGCGGCGCCTCGGTGCGCAGGCTGAGCATCGGCGCGCGTCAGCGGCAGGGCCTGCGCTACGTGACCGACGACCGTCTCAACGAGGGGATCGTCGGGTCGCTCAGCGTGGCCGTCAACATGGTCACGAAGCGCATCGGCATGCCGCCCTTCTGGGTGCGCGGCCGCACCCAGACGGGCACCATCGACGCCAACGCGGAGAAGCTCGTCGACGAGTACAACATCATGACGCCGTCGATCCACACTCACGCGGGCTCGCTCTCGGGTGGCAACGTGCAGAAGGTGGTGCTGGCGCGCGAGCTGTCGCTCGAGCCCAAGGTCGTGGTGTTCAACAAGCCGACGTACGGGCTGGACGTCAAGACCACGACGGCGGTGCGCGCGCGCATCCGGGACCTGGTCGACGCCGGGACGGCGGGCGCCCTGCTCATCTCCACCGACCTCGAGGAGCTCCTCGTGCTCAGCGACCGCATCGCGGTCCTGTCGCGCGGGCGACTGATGGGGATCGTGGAGAACAAGCCCGGCGCGGAGCAGGAAGTCGGCGCGCTGATGATCGGAGGGAGCCACGGTGGGTGACATCGCGGAAGGCACGGTCCTCGCAGGGGGTATGCCTGCCGAGACGTCCGCGTGGCGGGCCCGCGGCAAGGCGTTCTGGCGCGCGGTGGCCCCCGTGCTCTACGGGCTCATCGCCGGCGGCGTGCTGCTGCTCATCATGGGCAAGGACCCGATCGCCTTCTACTGGACGACTCTCGAGAGCGGGCTGTTCAGCTGGAGCGGCCTCATGCAGACGGTGATCCGCCTGGCCCCCCTGCTGCTCATGTCGGCGGGCTTCATCGTGGCGTTCCAGGCGGGCCTGTGGAACATCGGCGGCGACGGCCAGTTCCTGATGGCGGCCGCCGTGATCGGCGGGCTCGGCGTGCCCGCTGATGAGCGCGCTGCCCTTCTGGCTGGCGCTCATCCTGCTGTGCATCGTCGGCTTCGTGGTCGGCGGCGCCTGGACGCTCGTGCCCTCGATGCTCAAGGCCTACTACGGCATCAACGAGATCATCAGCGTGCTCATGATGAGCTACATCGGCATCAACCTCGCCAACATGCTCATCAAGGGCCCGTTCCTCACCACCAAGGCGTTCATGCCGCAGACGGACGTCATCCCGTTCGCGCAGCTGCTCCCGTACATCCCCGGCACGCGCATCCACGTCGGCATCATCATCGCGCTGGCCGCGCTCGTCCTGGTGCACTACATGCAGACCCGGACCGGGTACGGCCTGCGCCTGCGCATGCTCGGCGCGAACCCCAGAGCCGCCGTGCACGCGGGCATCAACGTCAAGCGGGACATCATCACGGCGTTCGCCCTGAGCGGCGCCCTCATCGGCCTCGCCGCCGCCGTCGAAGTGCTCGGCGTGTGGGGCTACGTCCGCGCCGACTGGAACCCGGCCTTCGGCATGACCCTGTTCGCCCTCGTGTTCCTCGCCGGGCTCGACGTCATGGTCGTGATCCCGTTCGTGTTCTTCTTCGCCGTGATCCAGATCGGCGGCCACGAGGCGGCCCGGCAGGCGGATCTGCCCAACGACTTCCTGCTGCTGCTCGTGGGTCTCATCCTGTTCTTCATGGTGCTCACCGAGTGGGGCCGCACGAGAGGCTGGCTCAAGCGGATGCGCGGCCGGGAGGCGCGCGGGCGTCGACGCCGGCGGCGAGGAGGCGGTGGGCAATGAGTGACCTCCTCACCGCCGACTTCATCGCCGCCGTCATCACGGGGGCGATCCTCGCCGGCATGCCGCTGCTGCTCGCGGCGCTGGGCGAGACCATCTCGGAGCAGGCCGGCGTGCTCAACATCGGCCTCGAAGGCATGATGCTCTTCGGCGGCTACCTCGGCTTCGTCGTCGCCTACTGGACCGGCTCGTCCTGGATCGGGTTCGCCGCGGCGATCCTCGCCGGCATGGCCGTCGCCATGCTCATGGTCGTCTTCTGCGTGCGCATGGGACAGGACCAGATCGTCGTCGGCATCGCCATCCTGCTGTCCATCGAGGGACTGACGAGCCTCCTGCACGAGGAGCAGTTCGGCGAGAGCTACCCGCGCCTCGACGCGGTGCCGGTCGTCGCCATCCCCGGACTCAGCGAGATCCCCGTCGTCGGCCCGAGCCTCTTCAGCCAGCCCTTGATCGTCTACCTCGGTATCGCACTCGTCTTTCTGGCCGCCTGGGGCCTGTACCGGACGAATCTCGGGCTCAACATCCGGGCCGCCGGTTGGAGGCCGGTGGCGCTCGACAACGCCGGCGTGGACGTGCTGAGGATCAGGACCGTCGCCGTGCTGATCACCGGCGGGCTGGCCGGCCTCGGCGGCGGCTACATGGCCATCGTCACGGCGGGCATCTTCGTGCCGTTCATGACCGGCGGCCTCGGGTTCATCGCCATCGTCATCGCGATGCTGGGCCGCGGCCGCCCCGTCTGGGTGCTGGTCGGCTCCCTGATCTTCGGCGTCGCGCTGTCGATCGCCACGGCGCTGCAGCTGGTCGGCATCAACGTCTCCACCGACCTCGTCCAGATGCTGCCGTTCGTGGCCGTCATGGTCGCTCTGGCGCTGTTCGCGCGGCAGTCGTATCTGCCGTCGGCCCTGGCCCTCCCGTTCGTCCGCGGCCAGCGATGACGACGGCGCTCCTGCATGAAAGGCAGGTGTAGCTCCTTGACGCGTTCAATCGAGTTCATCATGACGGCAGGTCCTGTCGAGCTCTCGGACAGGGTCAGTTCAGCTCTCGGAGGGCCGCTCCTGTTCGACTACTCAGAGCCCTACATGGAGCTGTTCCGGGACACGCGAGGAGAAGTTCAAGGCGTTTCTCAAGACGCAGAACGACATCGTCATGCCGCAGGGAGAAGCGCTCCTCGGGCTCGAGGCCATCTCCGTCTGCGGCCTCGACGAGGGTGACGTGGTCATCAATGTCGAGAGCGGGCACTACGGCGAGGGCAACCGCTACTTCATCGAGAAGTACGGCGGCAAGGCCATCCCGGTGGAGACTCCATGGAACACGGTGGTCGAGCCGGAGCAGCTCGAGGCGGTCCTCAAGGCGCATCCCGAGGCCAAGATCCTGTGGCTGGTCCACTGTGAGACACCTTGCGGGACGCAGGCGGATCTCGAAACGCTGGCCAAACTCGGCAAGCAGTACGGCAAACTCGTGTTCGTCGACTCCGTGAGCTGCGCGGGGAGTGCGCCCGTGGAGGTCGATGCCTGGGGCATCGACATCGTCTCAGTGGGCTCCCAGAAGGTACTCGGCGCGCCCCCGGGCTTGAGCGCCCTTTCCATCTCCGAGGCCGCCTGGGACCTCTTCCGCAACGTCAAGAAGCCGAACCGCTACTCCTACTTCAGCCTGCTCGACTGGAAGGAGCTCTGGCTCGAGAAGGGCATCTGGCCCTACACCACCTCGAGCATGGAGGTGGCGGCCCTGAACGCGGCCGTGAGCGAGTACCTCGAGGTCGGTCATGAGGAGCACTTCCGTCGCTACACCGAGGTCAGCCGGGCAGCACGCGCCGGCGTCAAGGCGATGGGTCTGGAGCTGTGGGCGGACACGGAGGCGCACGCCAGCGGCGTCGCCACCGCGGTCACCGTCCCAGAGGGCGTCGAACGACGAGGAGCTGCGCCAGCGAATGGTCGAGGAGTTCGGTGTGCTGATCTCCGGCAGTCTCTTCAACACGCCGATCTACGGCAAGCTCGTGCGGATCGGCCACATGGGCAGGACCTGCAGCCCGACCTATGCGATCGCGGCGCTGACGGCGCTGGGCCACTGCCTGCGGCAGATGGGGCATCCGGTCGATGTGGGCGAGGGTATCGAGGCTGCACTCGCGGCCCTGGACGTCGGGAGTGAGGACGGCGTGAACCACCTGCAGTTCCACGAGGAGAAGTGCATCGCCTGCGACCTGTGCGCGCAGGCGTGCTCGCTGAGCAAGCTCGAGCGCGTCCAGCCCTCGGCCGCCTGCATCAAGATCACCCGGGACACCGTCCGAGTACCTGGGCGGCATGCGCTGCTCGGTGTGCGACATGACACACGACAGGGCGTGCGTGGAGCGCCTGCCCGCAGGAGGCCCTGGTCTACGACGAGGCGGCCGACGTGGTGCGCTTCGTCGAGGAGCTCTGCACCGACTGCGGCAGCTGTCTCGACGCCTGTCCCCACGTGCACATCGACGCGGTGAGCAGGCGGATCATGATCTGCGACCTCTGCGACGGAGATCCTCTCTGCGTGCAGTGGTGCCCCGAGGGCGCGCTGACCTGGGAGGCTCGGTCATGAAGTACGGGGGCTACACGGGCAAGTTCCTGACGGTCGACCTCGACGACGGGTGCAGTCGGCGAGCTGCCGCGTCACCGACGAGCTCGCCGAGCAGTACCTCGGCGGCCGCGGCTTCGTCGCCAAGCTGCTCTACGACATGCTGCCGCGCGGGCTGCGACCCGCTCGGGCCCGAGAACGTGATCGTGTTCGCCAACGGGCCCGGCGACCGGCACGATGATCCCCACCGCCAGCCGCATCGCGATCGGCGTCAAGAGCCCGCAGACGGGGACGATCTCGGCGAGCTACATGGGCGGCCACTTCGGGCCCGAGCTCAAGTACGCCGGCTGGGACGGCATCGTCATCACCGGCGTCGCCGAGAAGCCGGTGACCCTCGTCGTCGACGACGACCGGGTGGAGCTGCGCGACGCCGGCGCCCTGTGGGGCAAGGACACGTTCGAGACGCAGGCGCTGCTCTCGAGAGGAGCTCGGCGAGGACTTCCGCACCGGGGCGATCGGCCCCGGCGGCGAGAACGGCGTCGTCTACGCCACCTTCATGCACCTGCAGCACGCCGCCGGCCGCGGTGGACCGGGCGCCGTCTTCGGCAGCAAGAAGCTCAAGGCCGTCGCGGTCCGCGGCACCGGCGGCGTACGTGTGGCCGCGCCGAGCGGCGAGTACATCGACCGCCTGCAAGGAGCTGCACGACATCATCATGGAGAACCCGGTGCGCCCGGCCTTCCGCTGGGCCGGCACCACGGGCATGCTGCCGGTCGTGAACGAGGCGGTCGGGCTGCCGTACCGCAACCACCAGGACGACAAGGCGCCGGACGTCGGCCCGATCCACAACGACGAGATCGCCAAGTACGTCGAGCACTACGAGGCCTGCAGCGGCTGCAACGTCATCTGCGGCTCGGTGGTCGAGTTCGAGCGTGAAGGCCGCAAGTACCGGTCCGAGCGCATCGAGCACGAGTCCGTGTGGGCGCTCGGCCCGAACTGCGGCATCGTCGACCTGCCGGCCATCATGGAGGCCAACTACCTCTGCGACCACCTCGGGCATCGACACGATGAGCGCCGGGTCGGCCATCGCCTGGGCGATGGAGATGACCGAGAAGGGTCTGCTGACGAAGGCGGACACCGACGGTCTCGACTTCACGTTCGGCAACGCCGACGTGCTGCGGCACGCGGTCGAGAAGATCGCCGCGCGCGACGGCTTCGGCGAGCTGCTCGCGCGCGGGGCGCGCGGCGCCGCCCGAGCCCTCGGCAAGGGCGAGGAGTACGCCATGCAGGTGAAGGGGCTCGACCTCTCCGCCTACGCGCCGCGTGCCTTCACCGGCATGGGTCTGTCGTTCGCGACGACGGCCCGCGGCGCCGACCACAACAAGGCCTTCACCGTCGCCGCGGAGTTCCTCGGCGTGCTCGGCGACTACGACCGCTACGCCCTCGAGGGCAAGCCGCATCTCGTGAAGACGATGCAGGACAGCACCGCCATCATCGACTCGCTGATCATGTGCATGTTCACGGTCGACCTGGGCATCAGCGTCGAGCTCTACGCACGCTGCGCCAATCTGCCGACCGGCATGGCGATCACGGCCGACGACGTCTACACGATCGGTGAGCGCATCAACACTGTCGAGCGGCTCTTCAACATGCAGGAGGGCTTCACGCGGGCCGACGACACGCTGCCGCCGAGGTTCGCGAACGAGGCCGCACCGTCGGACGACGGCGGGCACATCCTGGATGTCGCGACGGTCATGGACGAGTACTACGCCGAGCGCGAGTGGGACGCCGCGGGCGCGCCGACGCCCGCGCTGCTCGAGCGCCTGGGCATCGGCTGAGGAGGGGGCCGCGGGTGGAGGTGAGGCTGGTGCTCTTCGGCCATCTCGCGCGCCTGCTCCCCGAGGGCTCCAGCGGCAACGCGGCCGTCGTGAGCGTGAAGGAGGCGGCGACGATCGAGGACGTGCTCGACGCCGTCGGGGTGCCCGTCGGAGAGCGGAGCTACCTGACGGTGAACGGAGAGCGCGCAGCGCGCGACACACGGCTGCGCCAGGCTGACGAGCTGAGAGTGATCGTGCCTCTCGGTGGGGGCTGACACCCGCGACGCGGGTGTACGGGCAGGAGGCGATCAGGTGAGACAGGACAGCGGCGCGAGCGCCGCACGATGGTCTGCCGGTGGCGCGTCGCGCCAGGCGGGGAGGGATACCGCTCTACTATCGGATCATGCGGGACCTCAAGGAGCAGATCGTCTCCGGGCGCCTGTGCCCGGGCGACCAGCTGCCCTCCGAGGCCGAGCTCACGCGGCACTTCGGCGTCAGCCGGGTCGTCATCCGGCGCGCCCTGCTGATCCTGCACGAGCAGGGCCTCATCCTCAAGATCAAGGGCAAGGGCACCTTCGTCTCGCGCACGCGGCGGCGGAGGACGCGACGCTCTGGGTCAGCGGCAGTCTCGAGGACCTCATCCACATCGGCCCCGACACGACGATCCGCGTGGTCGAGTTCCGTATGGTCAAGGTGACACCCGACCTCGCGGAGGTCTTCGCCGAGGAAGAGGGCGCCGACATCTTCTACGTGAAGCGCGTGCGCTCCGTCGGCGGGCAGCCGCTGGCCGTGATGGTCAATCACGTGCCGTACGCGATCGGCGCGCGGATCTCCCTGGACGAGCTCACGAGGACGCCCGCTCATCGTGCTCATCGAGCAACGTGCGAACGTCAGTATCGAGTGGGCGTCGCAGGTGTTCCAGGCGGTGGCCGCGGACGAGGAGATGGCCGCGCCTCCTCGAGGTCGACTCGCTGACGCCGTTGCTCAAGCTGACCCTCACCGTCTACTCGACCGAGGGGCAGGTCGTGGACCTCGCCTCGGTCTACTACCGCTCCGACCGTTACAACCACCACGGATACCTGACCCGCAACCGCACGGGCGGCGCGCTGTTCTGGGACTGCATGGGAGAGCAACGGCGAGGGCGCCCCTCCGGCTCCCGCCGCCGTGCGCGCGACTTGATGACGACACGTGACCAGGCAGGGCGGGCTCGAAGCGCCGAAACGGCCGCATCGTCCACGGGCACGACGGAGACGGCAGCGGCGCGTGCGGCAGATGGTGTGAGTCCGCGAGGAGGGTGGCCGGGCGAAGGTCCGGGACAGTCGATCGATGAGAGGCGTCTCATGACACAGGCGAGCAAGATGTTCTTCATGCCCACCCGGATCGTGCACGGTCTCGGGTCGATCGCCTCGCTGCGCCGAGCAGGTCGCGCGAGTGGGCGGGAGCAAGGTGTTCGTCTGCACCGACCAGGGACTCACGGGCGCCGGCGTCACCGGCTCCGTCACCGCCGTGCTCGAGCAGGCGGGGCTCGACTACGTCGTCTTCGACGAGGTCGAGGAAGACCCGGGCGTCGGCACCGTCGCCGCCGGGCGTCGAGCGCGTTCGGCGACGGCAGGCTGCGACGTCGTGGTCGCACTCGGCGGCGGCAGCCCGATGTGCGCCGGCAAGGGCGTGGCCCTCGTGGCGGCGAACGGCGGAGTGCTGACCGACTACGAAGGGTTCAACAAGGCGGCGCAAGGCGCCGTACCCGGTCATCGCGGTGCCCACGACGGCAGGCTCCGGGACCGAGGTCTCGAAGGTCACGATCCTCACCGACGAGGCCCGCGGCTTCAAGATGTCGATCCTCGACGAGCGCACGTACCCCACCGTGGCGATCCTCGACGGGGGCCTGATGGCGAGCCTGCCGGCCTGGCCGGCGCTGGTGGCCGGCATGGACGCCCTGGCGCACGCCCTCGACGCCATCTGGTCGGTCGGCGCGACGGACTTCTCCGACGGGCTCGCCGCCGACCTCCGCCGCCACCATCATGGAGGTCGCTGCCGGCGGCGGCGCTCACGGGCGACCTCGGCGCCAAGCAGCGCATGCTCGAGGCCAGCTCGATCGCCAACATGGCGACCGGCACCGCGCTGCCCGGTCTGGCGCACGTCCTGTCGCAGCCGCTCGGTCGCCTGCACCTGTCGCACGGGCTGGCGACCGGCATCATGCTGCCCTACACGATGGAGTTCAATCTCCCCGTCGCGGCGCACAAGCTGGCACCCGTGGCGCGGCTGCTGGGCGAGGAGGGATCCGATCGCGCGCTGGCCGACCGCCTGCTCGAGCGCCTCGCCCAGCTCATGGTCGAGGTCGACTTCCCGACCGAGCTGGACCCGGCGGTCGTCAGCGACGAGGAGATCCCCGTGCTCGTCGAGCAGTGCACCAAGGTCGTGAACTACCGGCTGAACATGCGTCAGGCGTCACCGGCCGATCTGACGCGGCTCTACCGCCGCGCACGCGGAGAGGAGTGATCTGATGGAGCGCCCGCTTCCCCACGGAGCACGCTCGGGCAGGGTCCTCGTCGTCGACGTCGGTAGCGGAGAGACCCGCGAGGAGCCCCTCGACGAGCAGGCGGCAGACGAGTTCCTCGGGGGGCGCGGACTCGGCGCCTACTATCTCTTCAAGATGCTGCCTGCCGGCAGCGACGCGCTCGAGCCCGTGCAACCCCCTCATCTTCGCGACCGGGCCGCTCTCGGGCACGCGGCGCCCCGGTGGCGCGCGCGCCGCCGTGGTCACCAAGTCGCCGCAGACCGGTCTCTACCTCTTCTGCATCACCGGCGGCGAGCTCGGCCCGGCGATGAAGCGCTCCGGCTTCGACGTGATCGTCCTCACCGGGCGTTCGGAGGCGCCGGTGTACGTCGAGGTCACCGGTGGGACGGCGAAGCTCCATCCGGCGAGCCACCTCTGGGGGCTCGACACCCAGGCGGCCCAGGAGTACATCCGCGACGAGCTGCCCGGCGGCAAACTGGCCATCACCTGCATCGGCCCCGGCGGCGAACGCCAGGTGCCCTACGCGTGCCTCATCAACGAGCGGCGCGCGCTGGGGCGCGGCGGCGCCGGCGCCGTGATGGGCTCCAAGAACGTCAAGGCGCTCGTCGTGCGAGCGGGCGAGGACGCGGCCCCCGTGGCCGATCCCGCGCGCTTCAAGGCCGCCGTGCGCGCCCTCAACGAGGAGCTGCGCAGCAATCCCTTCACCTCCGGGCCCCTGAAGCTGCATCGGGTCGGTCAGCACTGTCGCCGTCACCCTGAACACGGGGATCATGCCGGCCGACAACTGGCAGCGCTCGGCCGTGAAGGACGAGGCCGCCGGGCTGCTCGGCGACGTTCTACGCGAGCGCTACCTGGTCAAGGACGCGCCCTGCGGCGCCCCCTGCCCGAGCCGCTGCTCGAAGGTGACGGTGGTGCGTGAGGGCCCTTACGCCGGGGCGACCACCGAGGGACCCGAGTACGAGACCGTGTACTCGCTGGGCACGGGCGTGCGGCATCTACGACCTCGGCGCCATCATCGCCGCCGACCAGCTCTGCGACCTGCTCGGTGTGGACACCATCTCCGTCGGCGTCACCATCGCCTTCGCCATGGAGTGCTTCGAGAAGGGGCTGCTGACGCTCGAGGACACGGACGGCCTCGACCTGCGCTTCGGCAACGCCGAGGCCGTGCTCAAGCTCGTTCACGACGCGGCCTTCCGTCAGGGCTTCGGGGCGAAGATCGCCCTGGGCAGCCGCGCCCTCGCCGAGGAGATCGGCGGCGGCTCCGAGGCCTTCGCCATGCACGCCAAGGGCATGGAGGTCGGCGGCTACGACCCCCGCGGCGTGAAGGGCATGGCGCTGGTCTACGGTTGCGGCCCGCGCGGCGGCTGCCACCACGCCGGTGGCTACACGGTGACCGCGGAGCTCACCGACCCGAAGGTCGACCGCTTCGCCGACACCGGCAAGGCGCCGATCGCGCTCGGTACCCGCAACCGCAGGGCCGCCGGCGGCCGACTCGGCCGGCACCTGCGCGTTTCTCACCGTCGGCATGCAGGACGCGACGCTGGCCGAGGCTCATCGCCGCGGCGACCGGGCTCGACTTCGCGGCCGCCCGACATCTACCTCACCGGCGAGCGCATCAACGCGCTGGAGCGCGTCATCAACGTGCGAGAAGGGCTGCGGCCGGAGGACGACACGCTGCCGCGGCGGCTGCTCGAGGAGAGCGTGCCGGACGGGCCGCTCGCCGGCCAGACCGTCGACTTCGACCTGATGCGCGCCGAGTTCTATGCGGCCAGCGGTCTCGACCCCAGGACAAGCCTGCCGACGCCCGAGACGCTCGAGCGGCTCGGCCTCGACCTGGGTCGCCGACGACCCGGCGGTCGCGGCCCTGATGACTCGGGAGGCGGCGCAGTGAGCTACTACAAGGACTTCCGCGAGTACCTCGCGGCGCTGGAGGGCGACGGTCTGCTGCGCCGCGTTCGGACGCCCATCTGCAAGGACACCGAGCTCATGCCTCTCGTCCGGCTGCAGTTCCGCGGCCTGCCGGCCGAGCAGCGCACCGCCTTCGTCTTCGAGGACGTGACCGACGCGACCGGCCGCAAGTTCCCGGGGCCCGTCGCCGTCGGCGTCCTCGGCGCCAACCGGGCCGTGTACGCCAAGGCGCTGGGGTGCGCCCCCGACGAGATCACCGAGCGCTGGGCCGAGGTGCACAAGAGCTACGTCGAGCCCCGGCTCGTCGACGGACGGGCCCGGTCATGGAGGAGATCCACGTCGGCGACGGGCTGCTCGAGCACGACGGCATCCTCGAGTTCCCGCACCCGATCTCGACGCCCGGGCTTCGACCCGGCGCCGTACTTCACCTCGCCGTTCTGGGTCACGAAGGACCCCGAGACCGGCGAGCGCAACGTCGGCACCTACCGCGTGATGGTCAAGGCGGCGGGGCAGGGCCGGCATGATGGCCCACCAGAGCCAGCACATCGGCCTCCACCTGCAGAGCGCGCGCCGCCAGGGCAAGATGCTGGAGGCGGCCATCATCGTCGGCTGCACGCCAGCCGTCGGACTCTGCAGCGTGGCCAAGATCCCCTACGGGGTGGACGAGTACACGGTCGCCGGCGGCATCGCCGGCGAGCCCATCGAGCTCGTCAAGTGCCGGACGGTGGACCTCGAGGTCCCGGCGAGCGCCGAGATCGTGATCGAGGGCTACGTCGACCCCACCTACCGCGAGCAGGAGGCTCCGTTCGGCGAGTACACGGGCTACATGGGCACGAGGGTGGCCAACCCCGTCTTCACGGTGACCGGCATCATGCACCGCAAGACGCCCGTCTACCAGGCCTTCCTCAGCCAGTTCCCGCCGTCGGAGAGCAGCCTGATCCGCAAGCTCGCCTACGACGCCGTCTACCTGCAAGTGCCTGCAGTCGGCCAACATCCCCGGCGTGCTCGACGTACAGCTGCACGAGGCCACCGGGAGCTACGGCCTCATGGTCATCCAGCTCAAGAAGGTGCACCCGTCGCAGCCCTGGCAGGCGCTGCACGCGGCGGTGGCGCTCGACCCGACCATCGGCAAGATGATCGTGGCGGTGGACGACGACATCGACCCGAACGACGCCGACGCGGTGAACTGGGCGATGGCCTACCGCATGCGGCCGCATCTCGACACGCACATCGTCGACCGGCAAGGCGAGCATCCTCGACCCGTCGTCGGCGCCCCCCGAGGCGCACGTCGACGAGCAGCGCTTCCCGCCGCCGGTCGGGCACGTCGTCGATCCTCATCGACGCGACGCGCAAGTGGGACTACCCGCCCACCTCGCTGCCGCGCAAGGAGTTCATGGACAAGGCGCTGGAGCGCTGGGAGGCGGAGGGGCTGCCGGCGCTGACGCTGCAAGCAAGCCGTGGTACGGCTACGAGCTGGGCTACTGGACGGACGAGGCGCGCGAGGACGCCGAGGCGGCCGTCGAAGGCCGCTACCTCGAGCGCGGCGCGCGCCTCGAGGAGACACGTGAAGAGGTGCCGGCCTCAGGCTTCACGGCCGCATCCGCCGACGACACCGAGACCCGGAGGGGAGAGCTCGATGGCTGATCTGTCCGTCGATTTCGCAGGGCTGAAGCTCAAGAACCCGTTCATCATCGCGTCGTCCGAGCTGACCAACAAGGTCGAGAAGATCAAGATCGCCGAGGAGAACGGCGCCTCGGCGGTGAGCACCAAGCTGACCTTCCTCAAGGTGCCGCTCTACGCCCGCCCCTACCACATCATCGAGAAGGAGGGCGCCTTCTACTCGCCCTCCGGCGAGCGCATGCGGGTCGAGGACACGCAGGAGCTCATCCAGCGAGTGCAAGGAGCAGACCGAGCTCAAGGTCATCGCCAACATGATGGGGCCGGGCGAGGACCTCGAAGGGCTGGGCGAAGCTCGGCCGCATGCTCGAGGAGGCCGGCGCCGACATGCTCGAGCTCAACATGTCCTGCCCCAACCTGGGTCTCATGGCCAAGCAGATGGGCGTCGACGAGGAGCCGGAGCTGGGCGCCACGCTCGGCAAGGACCCGGTCCTGGCCGGCCAGGTCTGCAAGGCCGTCGTCGACGCCGTCGAGCATCCCGGTCATGCCGAAGATGACCCCCGAGGCCAACACCATGATGGTGGCGCAAGTCGGTGCAGAAGGACGGCGCGGCGGCGGTCTCGGCCATCAACTGCCCGCAGTCGCTGCCGCCGCTCGACATCAAGAACGGCGGCCGGCCGATGTACCCGTCCACCGAGCAACCAGTCGTTCGCCGGCCTGTGCGGCCCGTGGATCCGGCCGCTCGCCTACCGCCACATCGCCCAGATGCGCACCATCTGCCCCGACCTGCCCGCTGGCCGGCGGCGGCGGCCTCATGAACTGGCGCCACTCGGTGGAGATGCTCATGTACGGCGCCACCGTGCTCACCTACTGCTCGCTGCTCTACCTCAAGGGCTACAAGGCGTTCGCCAAGATCGAGCCGGGCCTGCGCAAGTTCATGGACGAGAACGGCTACGAGACGCTGGCCGACATGCGCGGCATCGCGCTCAAGTACATCGTCACGCCGGGCGAGGTGCGACTACATCCCGATGCTGCCCGAGATCGACCTCGAGAAGTGCAACGGCTGCGGGCTCTGCGCCGCTCCCGGCCACTGCGAGTGCATCGAGATCGTCGACGAGAAGGCCGTGCTGGTGAAGCCGAAGGAGTGCTACTCCTGCGCGGTCTGCTACTTCCTCTGCAACCGCGAGGCCATCACGATGAAGGAGGCGCCGATCGAGGAGACCCGGGCCGGCGTGGCCGTCCGACTGGACAGTGACCGGCCGGAGACAGGAGCTGAGCCGATGAAAGCCTTCGAGTACCTGCGGCCGGCCTCGGTCGGAGGAGGCCTGCGCCGCGCTGGCCGCCGCGGACGGCTCGGCGAAGGCCCTGGCCGGCGGCACCGACCTGCTCGTGCAGATGAAGCAGGGCGGGTCTGCAGCCGCACGCGCTCGTCAGCCTCAGGGACGTCCCCGGCCTGACGTTCGTGCGGGTCGACGAGGACGGCGGGCTCGACGATCGGCGCGGCCACGCCGCTCGGCGCGATCGAGCACTCGCCCGAGGTCAAGCGAGCGCTTCCCCGCCATCGCCGAGGCGGCGTCGCTGGATCGGCTCGGCGCAGGTGCGCAACCGGGCGACCGTCGGCGGCAACCTGTGCAACGCCGCGCCGTCCGCCGACATGGCGCCGATCCTGCTCGCCTACGGCGCCGAGGCGATCATCACCGACGGACGCGACCGAGCGCATCGCTGCCGCTCGAGGACTTCTTCACCGGCCCGGGCCAGACGGTGCTGCGGCGCGGGCGAGCTGCTCAAGGCCATCGCGCGTGCCGCCGGCGCCGGCGCGGAGCTTCGCGAAGTACTTCAAGACCTTCCGCTCGGCCATGGACTGCTGCACCGTGGGCGTCGCGGCTGTCGTCGCCGCCTTCGACGCCGGGCTCGGCCGGTCGTCGAGGACGCGCGCCTGGCGCTCGGGGCGGTCGCGCCCGACGCCCATCCGCGCGCGCGCCTGCCGAGCGCGCTGCTGGTCGGGCGCGGAGCTCGACGAGGACGCTGATCGCCGCGCGCCAGCGCCAAGGCCGCCGAGGAGGCCCAGCCGATCGACGACGTCCGCGCCTCGGCCGACTACCGCAGGACGCTGGTCGAGGTCCTGTCGCGGCGGGCCCTCGCCGCGGCGCGCGCCTGGGCGCAGAAAGGAGGGCGAGGGTGAAGACGCGAGCTGCACATCACGGTCAACGGCGACGAGCTACCACCTGCTCGTCGACACGCACCGCACCCTGCTCGAGGTCATCCGCGACGAGATCGGCCTGACCGGCACCAAGAACGGCTGCGGCGCCGGCGAGTGCGGCGCCTGCACGGTGCTGCTCGACGGCGAGCCGGTCAACTCCTGCCTCGTGCTCGCCCACGAGGCCGAGGGGCAGGAGGTCGTGACCATCGAGGGCCTGGCCGAGCGGCGGCGTGCTGCACCCCGTCCAGGAGGCCTTCGTCGAGGCAGGGCGCCATCCAGTGCGGCTACTGCACGCCGGGCATGGTCCTGTCCGCCAAGGCCCTGCTCGACCGCAACCCCGACCCCACGCGGGAGGAGATCCTCCAGGGCCTCAAGGGCAACCTCTGCCGCTGCACCGGCTACGTGAAGATCGTCGAGGCCGTCGAGGCGGCGAGCTGCCTGCTCGCAGGAGGGGAGTCCGCATGAACGACCTGCATCGATCGGCAAGGGACTGCCGCGCATCGACGCCGTGCCCGAAGGTGACGGGCGAGGCCCAGTACACCGTCGACCTCAAGATGCCGGGGCTGCTCGATCGGCAAGATCCTGCGCAGCCCCCACGCCCACGCGCGGATCAAGTCGATCGACACCTCGGCCGCCAAGGCGCTCAAGGGCGTCCTCGCGGTCATCACGGCGGAGGACGTGCCCGACAACCTCTTCAGCTTCTACCAGTGGCTGGCCGACAAGCACATCCTCTGCACCGACAAGGTGCGCTACGTGGGCGACGAGGTCGCCGCCGTGGCCGCCGTCGACGAGGACACGGCCGAGGAGGCGCTCTCGCTCATCAAGGTGGAGTACGAGCCGCTGCCCGCCGTCTTCGACATCGACGAGGCGATGCAGCCCGGGGCGCCGCTCGTCCACGAGGACAAGGAGAGCAACGCCACCTGGAGGTCGAGCGCCTGTTCGGCGACCCGGACAAGGCGCTCGCCGAGTGCGACTACGTGGTCGAGGGCACGTACGTCACCCACCAGCTGGCGCACTACCTGCCTCGAGGTCTCCAACTGCATCGCCAAGTGGGACAAGAGCGGACCGGCTGACCATCTGGACGAACACCCAGGCGCCGCACACCCAGCGGCAGGAGGTCGCCCGCATCCTCGGCATCCCGCGCCGCAACGTGCGCGTCATCAGCTCGTACATGGGCGGCGGCTTCGGCTCGAAGCTCGTCATGGACATGAAGCTGCCCATCGCCTCCGTGCTCTCGCAGGATGACCGGGCGTCCGGTGCGCATCGTGAACACGCGCAGCGAGGAGTTCACGACGGCCAAGACCCGCTACCCCTACACGCATGCACCTCAAGACCGGCGCCACCAAGGACGGCAGGATCGTCGTCCGCGACCTCAAGCTGATCGGCGACGCCGGCGCCTACCACGACAAGGGTCCGGCGACCATCAACTTCTCGAGCATGATGTTCGGCACGCTCTACAACGTGCCCAACATCCGCTTCGACGGGCAGACTGGTCTACACCAACAAGGAGATGGGGACGGCCTTCCGCGGCTTCGGCAATCCGCAGGTCACGTTCGCCACCGAGTCGCAGCTCGACGAGCTGGCCGAGAAGATGGGCATGGACCCGCTCGAGCTGCGCCTCAGGAACTCGAACCAGCCGCGACGGAGACCACCTCCTGCGGCGCCGAGGTCTGCGGCTGCGCGCATGACCGAGTGCATGGAGGCCGCGGCCGAGGCGCATCGAGCTGGGAGCAAGAAGCGGGGCAAGAGCGAGCGGCGTCTGCGCGGCGTCGGCCTCGCCAACATGGTCCACACCGGCGGCGGCGGCCGCTTCTACGGCTTCAACTCGGCCGAGGCCTTCATCAAGCTGTCCGACGAGGGCACGGTGACCCTGATCACCTCGGCGCTCGACATGGGCCAGGGCGCGCACACGGCCATGGCGCAGATCGCCGCCGAGGAGCTCGGGCGTGCGTCTGAGCGACATCAACGTGCTCTCCCACGACACCGAGCTCACGCCCTACGACCTGGGGTCCTGGGGGAGCCGGGCGAGCTTCATGAACGGCAACGCCGTCCTCGCGGCGGCCCGGGACGCGAAGCGAGGCGCTGGTCGACGGCCGCGGCCGAGATGCTGGAGGCCGACCCCGACGACATCCTCGTCGAGGAGAGCAAGGTCTGGGTGAAGGGCTCGGACGGAGAAGCACGACCTCTCCGAGATCGTCGATCACGCGGTCAACGCAGCACGGCTCGCCGATCTCGGGCACGGGCCAGTTCGTCGACACAGCTGCCCGAGGGGTACACGATCCCGACGGCCTTCGCCAAGAACATCCCGTGCTTCTCGTTCGGCACCCAGGCGGCCGAGGTCGAGGTCGACCCGGAGACGGGTCAGGTGCACGGTGCTCAAGGTGGTCGCCGCCCACGAGACCGGGACCACCATCAACCAGACCATGGCCGAGGGACAGATCGAGGGCAGCGTCGCGCAGGGTATCGGCTTCGCGCTCATGGAGCGCCTCGTCCGCGACGAGACGGGACGCATCGTCAACGACCGGTTCCTCGACTACAAGATCCCCAACATCGGCGACATGCCCGAGATCAAGGCGATACTGCGTCGAGAGCGAGGGCACGAACGGCCCGTTCGGCGCCAAGGGCATCGGCGAGCCCGGACTGGTGCCCACCGCTCCGGCGATCGCCAACGCGATCTACGACGCGATCGGCGTCCGCTTCCACGAGCTGCCCATCACCCGCGAGCAGGTCCTCAAGGCGCTGAAGGAGAAGCAGGCATCGACGCGCCCGGTAGGCCTGCATCGCAGCAGCGACGTCTCACCGACGCGCTCGGCCTCGGGCGCGGCGAGGTCGTGGCACTGGTGGGCGGGGGCGGCAAGACGGCCGCGCTCGCCTACCTGGCCGCGGAGCTGAGCCGCGCGACGCGAGCGCGTCGTGGTCGCGACCACGACGCGCATGCATCGGCGCGAGCTGGAGGCCTGGGGGCCGCTGGTCCTGCACGCCGACCCGGCGGTCCTGTCGCGTCGCGCTGAAGGACACCATCGCGGATGGGCGGATAGCTGCGATGGGCTCGCAGTGTCGGACCAGGCCGGCAAGATCGTCGGCCTCCCGCCCGCCGCTGTCGACGTGCTGTGGCGCGGCGACGCTGGCCGACTACGTGCTCGTCGAGGCCGACGGCAGCCGCGGGCGCTCGCTCAAGGCCTTCGGACCCGACGAGCCCCAGGTGCCGTCGGTCACGACCACGATCGTGCAGGTGGCCGGGGCCGACGTCCTCGGGCAGCCGCTGCGCGAGGAGTACGTGCACCGGGCAGCGCCCCTGGCCGCCGCGGCTCGGCGTTCCGTTCGGGCTCCGTCGATGACGCCGTCGCTCGTGCGCGGCCGCCCTGAAGGACCAGCTGTGGCGGCTGCGCCTCGGCTGGCCCGCGGCGCGCCGGTCGTCCTGGTGAACAAGGTCGAGGGTGACGCCGTCCTGGCTGCGGCCAGCGCGACGGCGGCCCTGCTCCGGGCGCCGCTCGAAGACGCCGCCGTGCCGGCGCCCAGTGTGGCGCCCGGCGGCGACGCCCCGGCGACGGCCGTGCCGGACCGGGTCGTCTCGCGAGCCTGCAGGCGCGACGTTTCTCGTGGTCGGCGCCCGAGGCGGCGGCGTGAGCGCGTCGGTCGCCGGAGAGGCGGTCGCCCGCCGTCGCGGCCGTCGTCCTGGCGGCGGGACGCGCGGTCGCGCATGGGCTCGCAGAAGCTGCTGCTGCCCCTCGCCGGGCGGCCCCTCGTGCAGTGGAGCGTCGACGCCGCCCTGGCATCGCGCGCGCAGGAGACCGTCGTGGTCGTCGGGCACGAAGCGCCGGACGGTCGCGGCGGCTCTGGACGACCGACCCGTGCGCATCCTGATCAACGAGGCGTTCGAGGCTGGCATGAGCACCTCTCTGCAGGCCGGGATCGCGGCGGTGCGGGCCGCTGCGAGGCGATCGTCGTCCTGCTCGCCGATCAGCCGTTCGTCACGCCGGCGCTGATCGATCTGCTGATCGAGCGGTTCGCGGCGACCGGCGCGCCGATCGTGCGGCCCGCGGTCGAGGGACGGCCAGACGCACCCCGTGCTGCTGAGCGCGGCGCTCTTCCCCGAGATCCTGCTCGAGCGAGGGCGACGTCGGCGGTCGCGAGGTGGTCGCCCGGCATCTCGAGCGAGGTCATGCCTGGTGCCGCTGGACGACGCCTGACCTGACGTGGACATCGACACCCGCGAGGAGTACGAGGCGGCAAGGGAGAGCACCATGAGCACGGCCGAGCTGTACGAGCGGATGGCCGAGCTCGCCCGCGAGGGCCAGGCCGTTCGTCGTGGCGACGATCATCGGCGTCGAGGGCTCGAGCCCGCGCGAGGTCGGGGACCAAGATGCTGGTCCTGCAAGGACGGCGAGACCGTCGAGACGATCGGCGGCGGGCCGCTCGAGCGGCAGGTCATGAGCGACGCCCTCGGCCTGTCTCGCCGACGGCACATCGCGCACCGAGCGCTACGAGTTGCGCGAGGAGGGCGAGCGCGCCCTCGGCGCGCTCTGCGGCGGCGAGGCGACCGTCTTCCTCGAGGTGCACGCGCCGGAGCACACGCTCCTCATCGTCGGCGCCGGCCACGTGGGCCTCGCGCTCGCGCGCGCGGCCGAGCTGCTCGAGTACCGGGTGGTGGTCCTCGATCCGCGGCAGGAACTGCTGACCCGCGAGCGCTTCCCCGACGCCGACGAGCTGGTCTGCGGCGATCCCGCGCAGGTGCCGGCTGTGGTCCCCATCGATGCATCCACGCACGTCGTCATCGTCACGTCACGGCCATCGTGCAGGACAAGGAGGCGTTGCGCGCCGTCGTCGCCTCGGCTGCCGCCTCGATCGGCATGATGGGCAGCGCGAAGAAGGTGCGGACGGATCTTCTCGGAGCTGAGGCGAAGAGGGTGTGCCCGACGCGGCGCTCGACGCGCGTCCACGCACCCATCGGGCTCGACATCGGCGCCGAGACGCCCGCCGAGCTCGCGCTCTGCATCATGGCCGAGATCGTCGCCGACCGTCACGGCAGGGCCGGCGGCCGCATGGAACTCCCGCCGGCGGCCGCGAGCGGCCGGCGACAGGGGAGGCGATGTGACGTGACGCGACGGCGGGACCGACGCGGCACGCGCCGCCGCTCGCGCTCGTCAAGGGCGCCGGCGACCTCGCGACCGGCGTGGCGCTGCGCCTCCACCGGTCCGGCTTCGCCGTCGTCATGACCGAGCTGGAGCGGCCGACGGTGGTGCGCCGCACCGTGGCCTTCGCCGAGGCGGTGTACCGAGGGCCGCACGACGGTCGAGGGCGTGGACGGCGTCCGCGTCGACGACGTGGCCGACGTTCCGCCGCCTCCTCGCCCAGGGCGTCGTCCCGGTCATCGTCGACCCGGAGGCGAGCTCGCGTGCACGAGCTTGCGGCCCGTCGCTGCTCGTCGACGCCATCGTGGCCAAGCGCAACCTCGGCACGCAGCATCGGCGACGCTCCCGCCGTCGTCGCCCTCGGTCCCGGCTTCGTGGCCGGGCGCGACGCGCACGCCGTCGTCGAGACCAAGCGCGGTCACACGCTGGGCCGTGTGATCACCGACGGCGCGGCACTGCCGAACACGGGCGTCCCCGGCGAGATCGGCGGCGTCGGCGAAGAGCGCCTGCTGCGCGCGCCGGCGGCCGGCGTCTTCGTCGGGACGCGCGAGATCGGCGAGCGGGTGCGCGCCGGCGAGATCGTCGGTCGCGTGGGCGACGTGCCGGTCCGGGCCCGGATCGACGGTCTGCTGCGCGGCCTGCTGCGCTCCGGCGCTCGAGGTGACGCGAGGGCATGCAAGCTGGGCGACGTCGACCCCCGCGGCGTCCCGCGAGCACTGCGCCTCGTCTCCGACAAGGCGCTGGCCATCGCCGGCGGCGTGCTCGAGGCGGCCTGCGCGCTCCTCGGGCTGGTCGTCCGGCCCCGTCCCTCACAACCGATCAGCCGCGGCCGCCATCGGCCGCGCGGCACCGTCCACCGAGACCGCTGGCGGATCGAGACCGCAAGGAGGTTTGTCAGTGAAGTCGTACACCACGCTGATCAAGGGAGCGCGGCTGGTCGTCGAGCAGCTGCTTCGCCGTCCAGGCGGGCGACAGCGTCCTCGTCATCGCCGACGAGGACCACGAGCGCGAGGCCAAGGCCATCGCCGGCGTGGCCGTCTCGCTCGGCGCCTACCCGGTCGTCGCCGACGTCTCTCACCACGTGAGCGCCGCACTCGCCTCGATGGCGGTCCCGATGGAGCCCGTCGAAGACGCTCGCCGCGGCGATGAAGGCGTCCGACGTCATCATCATCACGACGAACCTCGAGTGGGCCAACCGCTTCGCCCACGTGGATCCCGTGGCCGAGAGCGTCGCCCTCGGCGCCAAGATCGGCTCCGTCGAGGAAGGCATGGCCGACTGGGACCTGACCACCGAGGACATCGACCGTGATCGTCGAGCGCGCCGAGAAGGTCATGGCGGCCATGCGAGGGCGCCGAGTGGTGCCGGGTCACGACGCCCGCCGGCACCGACGTGAACGTGTCTGCATCAAGGACCGCCCGCCGCTCAAGGTCGTGCCCATCAAGGGCGCCGGCGAGATGATGGGCCCGGTGCCGCTCTGGGGCGAGGTCGCCTACGCGGCCTGCGAGGACAAGACCCAGCGGCGTGATCGTCGTCGACGGCATCATGCTGGGCGTCGGCGTCCCGGGCACGCTGAAGGAGCCGATGCGCTGGAGGATCGAGGACGGGCGCGCCGTCGAGATCACCGGCGGTGCCGAGGCCGAGCGGCTGCGCGCCGTCGTCGAGGGCTCCGACGACATGGCCAACGTGGTGGCCGAGTTCGCCATCGGCATGAGCGACAAGGAGGTGCTCGGCTCCCCGTCCGAGAAGGGCATGATGGGCACGGTCCACTTCGCGCTCGGCGACAACGCGCACTGCTACCCAGGCGGTCAGAGTCACAGCAGACTGCACCTCGACGGCTCTTGCCGCGACGTGACCGTCGAAGTCGACGGCAAGGCCATCATCAGGGAGGGCTCCCTTGTCATCTGAGCAGGCGGCCCGCGTCAAGGTCGTCGACCCGACCGAAGGCAAGCGCACGGACCTGCCGGGCGGCCACTGGGTCTGCGAGCTGGTCTCCGGCCCGCTCAACGGCGCGGCGGCCACCATGCTCGGCTTCTCCACATGGCAGCCCGGCGCCGACACGAAGCAGCTCGTGCACGAGGTGGACGAGCTCTGCTACATCGTGGAGGGCGAGGGCAAGCTGTCGGTCGGCGACGAGCGGATCTCGTACCGGGCCGGCCAAGGTGTGCTCATCCCGGCCGGCGTCCCGCACGGCGTGGTGAACGACTCCGACGCGCCCATGAGCATGGTGTACGTGTTCTCGCACCCCGAGTACCCGGCGACTCATCCGGCTGCGGGGTGACTGGGGTCATGGAGCCGATGACCGTGGAGGGCGCCGCTGGCTGAGATCACCCGTCGCCGGTCGTCGACAACCTGTACCCGTCGACGAGAAAACGACCGTTAATGAGCCCCATTTGGGTCTTGTGACCCACTCTTTGCCGTGAACATACTGGCCGGAGCGGCGGTAGGGCTCGAAACAAGCCGGGGATGGCTCCTCGTGCGACATCCCTCGTGCGACATTGATCGATCGGAGGCAGCATGTTGTGGGAACGTGATCGGTTCACGCGCAGGCAGGTACTCAAGGCAGGAGCCGCAGGTGCTGGGCTGCTGGCGTTGGGCCCGCTGGCTTCGGCGTGCGGCTCGTCGTCGGAGACCGCGACGCCCACGGGGGGCGCAGGCAGCCCCAAGCCGGGCGGCACGCTGGTCATCGGCCGCAGTGCGCAGCCGACCGTACAGGCCGAGGGTCTCGACCCGCATCACGTCGCCGTCAGCAGCGGCAATGTCTACACCCTCGACAAGATGTACGAGCCGCTGTACACGACCGACGCGAGCGGGAAGCTGCAGCCCCTGATGGTCCAGGAGCATACGGTGAGCAGCGACGGTCTCGTCTACACGCTCACCCTCAAAGAGGGCATCACGTTCTCCGACGGCCAGGCGATGACGGCCGACGACGTGGCCTGGTCCCTCAACCGTGCACGGCTCAGCGAGACCGGGTCCATGAGCTTCCTGAACTTCGCCATCGCGGACGTGACGGCCGTCGACGGAGGCACCGTCGAGATCACGCTCTCGCAGCCGTGGGCGCCGCTGCTCTCCGACCTGTCGATCTACTCGGACTCCATCCTCCCCAAGGACCTGCGCGGCATGTCGGAGAAGGAGTTCTTCGCCAATCCCATCGGTACCGGCCCGTTCGTGCTGAAGGAGTGGACGCAGGAGGGCGCGCTGATCACGCTCGCTCGCAACGACAACTACTGGCAGAGCGGCAAGCCGTACGTCGACGAGGTCGTCTTCAAGCTCATCAGCGATGACAACCAGCGTGTGCTGCAGCTGCAGAGCGGCGAGGTCCAGATCATCGATACCCTCGCGCCGGCCCAGGTCGAGGCACTCCAGGGCGACAGCAACGTGAGCGTCGGTGTCTACCCGGCGTGGTCGGTCGACCTCTTCCTCTTCAACGAGTTGGTGGACCATTACGCCGATCGCAACGTGAGACGGGCGATCGCTCAGACCATCGACACGGCGAAGATCGTCGAGAGCCACCACGTTCGGCATCGCCGAAGCTGGCGGCTCGTTCTTCCCGCCGAGCCTCGAGTACTACGACGCGAGCACCCCGGTGCTCAAGTACGACCTGGAGGCAGCGAAGGCCGATCTGGCCGCATCGGGCTATCCGGACGGCTTCAAGAGCGAGATCCTCATCCCCAGCGGGGACAAGGTGTGGAACCTGACCGCCCAGATCATCCAGGCGGGTGCCGCCGAACTCGGCATCGACTTCACCATCAACCAGCTCGACGCGGCCGCCTACCAGAACGCGTTCCGCAGCTTCGAGTACGAGACCTTCATCAACAACGCCATCAACGACATCACGGACCCCGACGAGATGGCCTCGTTCCAGTGCGACAACGAGAACGGCGGTTCGAACTGCTTCTGGACCCACTACGACAATCCGGAAGTGACGACGCTCGTGCGCGAAGCGGCCGGTGAGATGGACTCCGCCTCACGCGGCGAGATGTACGCCGAGATCCAGGCACAGGTGGCACAGGACGTGCCCTACGTGGCCCTGAGCTATCCGCCCTCGATCTATCGCGAACGCTGCGGCCGTGAACGGCTTCGCAGTGAGCCCGGCCGGCGCGTATCCGCTGGAAAACGTCTGGATCGCGTGACGCTCACTCCTTCCAACCGCGTGATGGACTGAGGAGGCGGCGTATGTACGTCCTGCGCCGCCTCCTCCAGGCCATCCCCGTCGTGATCGGCATCGTCGTCGTCGTGTTCTTCATGCTGCGGCTCATCCCCGGGGACCCTGCGGCGAACCTGCTGGGGACGCATGCCACGCCCGAGGCCATCCAGGCGCTGCGCGACCGGTGGGGGCTCGACGAGCCTATCTGGGTGCAGTTCTGGATGTTCCTCGAGCAGCTTGCCCACGGCGACACAGGCATGTCTCTCTTCTACGACGTCCCCACGCGCGAGCTGATCGCCAGCCGCATCAGCGTCACCATGGCCCTGGTCGGTCTCGCGTCCGTGTTCGCCGTGCTGATCTCCGTGCCGCTGGCCACGTATGCCGCCGTGAGGAAGGACCGCTTGCCCGACCATGCCATCCGCATGGTGCCGTTGGTCGGCCTCGGCATGCCCTCGTTCTGGGTCGGTCTGGTGCTGATCCTCATCTTCAGCGTGCAGCTCGGCTGGTTCCCCGTTGGGGGCTGGGGCGAGACCATCCCGGAGCACATCTACGGGCTCATCCTGCCCGCTCTCACCTCGGCGCTGGGCATCGTGCCCCTGCTGGTGCGCAGTCTGCGCGCCGGCATGCTGGAGGTGCTGGAGGCTGACTACGTGGCCGTGGCGCGATCGAAGGGTATCCGCGAGCATCGCGTGCTGTTCGAGCACGTGGCACGCAACGCCTTCGTGCCGACCCTTACGCTGCTGGGGATCAACATCGCGTTCCTCATGGGCGCGACGGTGGTGGTGGAGCGTGTGTTCCAGCTGAACGGGCTCGGCAGCCTCATGCTCACGGCGATCAGCAACCGCGACTTCCCGGTCGTCCAGGGTGTCACGATCATCTTCGCCCTGGCGGTCGTCGTGGTCACTCTCGTCACCGACCTCGTGGCCGCGGCCACCGATCCCCGGATCAGGCTGTCGTGAGCAGCCCCGAGATCGTCGCCGCGGGGGCCGGCGAAGAGGCGGTCGTTCTCGAGGGCTTCGTCGTCCGCTCGCACCCGACGCTGCGCAAGGCGCTGCGCAACCGTTCGCTGCTGCTCGGCGCAGGCGTCGTCGGCACCCTGGTGCTCATCGCGCTGCTCGCGCCGTGGGTCGCGCGCTACGACCCCCTGCAGCAAGATCTGTCGGCGACGCTGCAGCTGCCCTCGTGGGAGCACTGGCTGGGCACCGACGAGCTCGGCAGGGACGTGTGGGCACGGCTCGTGTGGGCCGCCCGGTTCGACCTCGCCACCGGGTTCTTCGTCGTCCTCTTCCCATTCGCTTTCGGCACCCTCATCGGCACGCTTGCCGGCTACTTCGGCGGCTGGATCGACACCATGCTCAGCCGCATCATCGACCTCGTCATGGCGTTCCCGTACTACGTCCTGATCATCACGCTGGTCTTCGTGGTCGGCGAGGGCATCAGAGGCATCTTCATCGCCTTTGCCCTGGCCGGCTGGGTGACGTACGCGCGAACCGTGCGGAGCACCACGCTGGTGGCGTCCCGCATGGACTGGACCGCCGCCGCACGGAGCGGCGGCCTCTCGCACCGGCGCGTCATCGTGCGTCACATCCTGCCCAACACGATCACCCAGGCCATCGTCTACGCGATGTCCGATGTGGTGTACGTGATCCTCGCGGTCGTCACCCTCGGCTACCTCGGCTTGGGTATACAGGCGCCGCAGCCCGATTGGGGGTCCATGATCTTCGACGGTCAGCTCTTCATGACCACCCGCTGGTGGCTGTCGACCATCCCCGGCCTGTGCGTGGTCGTCACCGGGATCGGACTCTCTCTGCTCGGCGACGGCCTGGCCGACGTGCTACGCCCCGAATGACCGCACCCGCCCTCCAGGTCGACCGGCTGTCGGTCGAGATCACACGCACCGGCGGGAGCTTCCGTGCGGTCGACGATGTCTCGTTCAGCGTCGGGACCGCCCGTTCCATCGGGATCGTCGGCGAGTCGGGGTGTGGCAAGAGCATCTGCCTTCGGACGATCATGGGGCTCCTTCCCGACGCGGGGAGAGTCGTGGCCGGCAGCGTCAGCGTCCACGGCACGGAGTTGCCGATGGAGGGCAAGAAGGCGGCGCGGGCGCGGCGCGGGCATCTTGCGATGATCTTCCAGGACCCCGGGACCGGATTGAACCCGGTGCAGAAGGTCGGCGAACAGATCGCGGAGACCCCGCGCCACGTGCTGGGCCAGTCCAGCGGGCAGGCGCGGGCGCGCGCTCTCGAGCTGCTGCATCACGTGGGCATCGCCGACCCCGAGCAGCGCTACGACAGCTACCCGTTCGAGCTCTCGGGAGGCACTCGGCAGCGCGTGATGATCGCGATAGCGCTGGCCTCAGAACCCAGAGTGCTGCTCTGCGACGAGCCGACCACCGCCCTCGACGTGACGATCCAGGCACAGATCCTTCGACTGCTGGTCGATCTGCGTGAGGAGATGGGTCTCTCGGTGGTGTTCGTGACACACGAGCTGGCGCTCGTCGGTCAGCTGTGCGAGGAGGTCTGCGTCATGTACGCGAGCCGCCTCGTGGAGACGGGCCCGACGCCGGCCGTGCTGGAGCGCCCGCTTCACCCGTACACCCTCGGACTGCTGCGCTCCGCGGTCGATCTCGATGAGGAGCTGGAAGCTCCCAAGCCGATCCCCGGCAGCTTGCCGGACCCGGCGCGGCGTCCGGCCGGGTGTCCATTCCATCCCCGGTGTTTCCTGGCGACGTCCGCATGCGCGACCACTCCGGTCGGTCTGACAGAGCTGGGCGGGGGGCGCGCCAGCGCCTGTCTGCACGTCGACAGGCTCGTCAACGAAGACGGCCGTATCCTGCTCGAACAGGCTTCGCAGGCCGCCGCCGCACGTCACGACAACCGGGTTTCTGCCGCGGATGGCGACGATGTCTGAGCCCCTGCTCGCGATACGAGACCTGAGAGCCACCTTCGATGTGCCTGGCTACGGGATCGTCCGCGCCGTGGACGGCGTGTCGCTGGACGTGGCCGCCGGGGAGATCGTCGGGCTCGTCGGCGAATCGGGCTGCGGCAAGTCCACCATCGGCCGCTGCATCACGGGCCAGGTCGAGCCCGAGGGCGGTGAGCTGCTGCTGGATGGTGTGCCGCTCGATGGCCGCCGCTCATCTGAGCGTCGCAGAGCCATCCAGATGGTCTTCCAGGACCCGGCCTCGTCTCTCAACCCGCGGATGTCCGTTCGTGCGGTGCTGGCCGAGCTGCTCCGCGTGCACAGACTGGTGCCCAGCGACCAGGTGGAACGCCGCTGTCGGGAGCTCATGGAGCTGGTCGGCATGCCGCACCAGGCGCTCGACGGACACCCGCACCAGTTCTCGGGGGGTCAGCGACAACGCATCGCCATCGCCCGCGCGCTGGCCGTCGAGCCCCGGCTGGTGATCGCCGACGAACCGGTCTCCGCTCTCGACGTGTCCGTGCAGGCGACGATCCTGCAGCTGTTCGACGACCTGCGGCATCGACTGGGGCTCGCCGTGCTGCTCATCTCGCACAACCTCGCGGTGGTCAGATACCTCTCCGACCAGGTGGCGGTCATGTACCTCGGCTCCATCGTCGAGGTGGCACGGCGGGATGCGCTCTTCGACGATCCTCGTGCGCCCTACACGCGAGTCCTGCTCCAGGCCGCGCCACGGCTCAGCCAGGTCGGCAGGACGCCGGAGCCCGGATTGAAGGGCGATCCGCCGAGCGCGGTGAGCATCCCCTCGGGGTGCCGGTTCCACACCCGCTGTCCCCGTGCCGAAGAGCGCTGTGCCACCGACGAGCCGGAGCTGCTCGCCGTCGACGACGAGCTCTCAGTGGGTGCCGGACAGGCGCACCTCGCGGCCTGCCACTTCAGAGCGGAGCGAATCGGAGCGCTGGCCTGATGGATCGCGGCGAGCGACTTCAGCGCGAGAGCAGCCGCCACTTCCGGCCCGAAGACTTCGATGCCGCCCTCTCGGCATTCGTGCACCGTTACCCTGAGTACGCCGCTACTGCCGCGATCGACGAGCTGTGCACCACCGAGTACGCAAGGCTGGCGCGCGCCGGTCACACCTATCTGGACTACACGGGCGGTGGTCAGTACGCGGAGTCGCAGCTGACTCGCCATCATGCGCTCCTGCGAGCGCGTGTGCTCGGCAATCCACACTCGCACAACCCGAGCTCGGCGGCCTCCACGCTGCTCGCGACGGAGGCCCGCGACGCCGTCAGGAGCTTCTTCCGGGCCGCCGCCGAGGAGTACGAGGTGATCTTCACCGCCAACGCCACGGGTGCGCTCAAGCTGGTGGGAGAGGCGTATCCGTTCCGTCCGGGAAGTGTCTGTCTGATGAGTTACGACAATCACAACTCGGTGAACGGTATCCGGGCGTTCGCGCGCGCGAAGGGCGCCTCCGTCTCGTACGTTCCCGTGCGCAGACCCCAGCTGCGGCTCGACGAACGGGCGCTGCGGCGCGCCCTGCGCGCCGTGATCCCGGGCGCGGACCACCTCTTCGCGTACCCGGCCCAATCCAATTTCAGCGGCGTGCACCACCCGCTGCACTGGATCGACGAAGCGCATGAGCAGGGCTGGGACGTCGTCCTCGACTGCGCCGCCTTCGCGCCCACCAACAGGCTGGATCTGAGCGTCATCAAGCCGGATTTCGTGCCGATCTCCTTCTACAAGCTGTTCGGTTATCCAACGGGCATCGGAGCGCTCATCGCTCGCCGCGAGGCTCTCGCCAAGCTGCAGCGGCCGTGGTTCGCCGGGGGCACCATCACCGTCGCATCGGTCCAGGACGAGGGCTGGTATCGCCTCGCGCCGCCGCCGGCCGGGTTCGAGGACGGAACCGTCGACTACCTCGGCCTGCCGGCGCTCACGATCGGTCTGGAGCACCTCCGGTCGATCGGCATGGAGACGATCCACGCACGCGTCATGGCGCTGACCGGCTGGCTGCTCGAGGAGTTCGCGAGACTGAGGCATAGCGACGGCGCTCCGATGGTGCGCGTCTTCGGTCCGAAGACTGCGGAGCGGCGGGGCGCCACCATAGCGCTCTACCTTATGGACCCGGACGGTCATCCCTACGACGTCTACGACGTCGAAGCCGCAGCCGGGCGCGAGCTGATCTCCATCCGTACGGGGTGCTTCTGCAATCCGGGCGACGGCGAGGTCGCGCACAACATCACGCACGAGGACATGGAGCGCTGCTTCAAGGAGCCGTCGGCGGCGGTCAGCCTGATGCAGTGCCAGCGGGTCATCGAGGATGCGACCGGCAAGGTGCCGAACACCGTCCGGGTGTCCCTGGGGGTGGCCTCGACCTTCGCCGATGTCTATCGCTTCATGACGTTCGTCGCCGACTACAGGGACCGCACGGCGCCGACTGTGCTGTGAGTGCGGCAGTGGCGGGACTGCAGGTGGTCCCGCCGGGATGGAGCCGCTCGCTAGTCCCTCAGTCGCACATGGGGGAGGACCGGCACGCCGTCTTTGAAGACCCCGGTGACGGCGTCTGATCGTCAGGAAGCAGCTGAGGTCGCCCGGATCCTCGTCCAGGAGGACCGCATCGAACTCGTAGCCCGCTGCGATGCGGCCCACCCGGTCACCGATGCCACAGAGCGAGGCCCCGCCGGCCGTGCCTGCGAGCAGCGCCTCCTGGACGGTCAGACCCGCTTCATGGAGGTGGTACAGCTCGACGAGGTTACGGCCGTGCTGGTCTCGGTGGCCGAAATCGCTGCCCAGCGCGATCTGCACGCCTGCGCGGCGCGCGATGGCGACGGCCTCACCCAGCTTGGGCGCCACCTGTGCCATGCGCAGCGTCGCGACCTCAGTGAGCTTGCCCGCTGAAGCCAGTCGGGCGAGGTCGTGGTAGACGGCCAGCGTCGGCACGAGCGCGCATCCGCGCTCGGCCATGAGTCTCGCATCGGCCTCCGTCAAGAACGTCCCATGCTCGATCGAGCGCGCGCCCGCTTGGACGGCGACGCGCAGCGCCGGTCCGCCCAGCGCATGGACCATCACTCCCTTGCCGCGTCGCGAGGCCTCCGCCACGGCCATGGCGATCTCATCGTCCGTGAGCTCCGGCTCGAAGAGGCCGTCGCCAGCGGCGAGGACGCCTCCCGTGGCCATCAGCTTGATCCAGTCCGCCCCCGAACGCAGGAGGCGGCGGACCGTCTTGCGCATCTCCTCTGGTCCGTCGGTGCAGAGGGGCGGACGTCCCGGATAGTCGGGCACCGAGTAGTCCGTGCGCGCACTCCATGCCCGGTCCGGCGAGGAAGCCGTCGCCGTGACCTCCGGTCGGGCCGATCGCCAGGACCGACACCTGCAGGCGGGGTCCCGGCACGTAGCCGCGAGTCACGGCCTCGCGCACGCCGCCGTCGGTGCCGCCGGCATCGCGCAGGCACGTGACACCGGCCAGCAGTGTGCGACGTAACGCCTGGGCAGTCTCGAGCGTACGCAACGACAGCGGCGTGCGCAGCAGCTCCAAGGCGTCGAAGGACGGCAGCCCGATGTGGACGTGGCAGTCCACTACGCCCGGCAGGAGCCACAGGCCGTCCGCATCGATGTCGCGGTGACCTCTCGCGGCGGGAAGGCGAGGGGCGAGCGCCTTCACGCGCCCACCGGTCGTCATCAGGTCGACGGGGTCGGTGAAGCCGCCCGCTTCATCGAGCACGCGGACGCCCCGCAACACGAGCGAGACTGGTCCCTCATGCCGGATCATGTCTGCTCACCTCGAGGGTCGAACGTCCGGTCACTGGTCGGACCGGGTCTTCGAACCATATACCAGGGCCGCCCGCAGGAAGGGAGCGACGCTGTGGCGGGAAGCGACGGCCGCCGCTCACCCGGCGCAGAGGCGCCGGATGACGTCGGCGTAGATCGCGACGGCCTTCTCGAGGTCGGCGAGCGGCACGCGCTCGTTGGGGCGATGGATGTTGCCGCTCGCCGACCCGGGCCCAAAGACGACGGTGTCGACGCCCGCGCTCGCGTAGACGCTGGCTTCCGTCGTGCCGCTCTTGAGCTCGGGGTCGGTCGTCATGCCGCGCTCGACCAGCACCGACTCGAGGGCGGTCACCACGGCCGATCCCTTCGGCGCCTCGAACGGCGGTGAGTCCAGCGCCCGCTCGAGGCGCGCCTCCCCGTCCCACGAGTCGAGTGTCGCCTCGAGCCGCGCCACGTGCTCCTCGATCGCCCGCAGGGGGCCTTCGCCGCCGAGGCGGCGCACGTCGCAGACGTGCGCCAGCCCGCCCTCATCGAGGCGCACGAGACCGTTGTTGACGGTACTCCACGGGGGCTCGAACCCTTCAGTCGGGAAGCGTCGAAGCTCCGCCTCGAGACGGCGTGTCGAGGCGTGCGCGGCGAGCAGCAGGTCGACGAGGCCCTGAGGTGCGACCGGCGAGGGCGAGTCGCCGAGGGCCTCGACGGCGCCGGTGGCGAGCGAGGGCCGGCGGTCGAGGGTGATGATCGCGACGGCGTGCGTCGCGACACGGTTGACGAGGTCGCCCCCGGCGAGCGAGACCAGGCCGAAGCCGGGTGCGGAGGACAGCCGGCCGAGGGCGTCGAGCGCCGCGTCGTTCGCCGAGCTGCCCTTGTGCGTCTGCGAAGAGTGAGCAGCGACGCCTTCGAAGGTGAGGCGCCAGCGGTGGGAGGAGGAAGCGGCAGATCGCTGCCCCCCACTCGCCGACAGGCGAAGCTCCGCGTATCCCTTGTGGGCAGTGGAGGGCCGCAGGCGCGAGGGCTCGCCGACGAGCGCCACGGCGGGCAGCGGCCGGCGCTGCTCGGCCAAGAGCTTGGCGCCATAGCGCCCGGTCTCCTCGCCGTACGTCCCGGCGAGCAGGACGGGGCGCTCGAGCGGCTCCGACCTGAGCCGCTCGAGCGCCAGAAGCTTGCACACGAAGTCGAGCTTGACGTCGGCCGTACCCAGACCGTACAGGTGCCCGTCGCGTTCCGTCAGGGCGAAGGGGTCGCCCTCGCACGCCGTCCAGAGCTCGGGATCGCCCGGAGGGACGGTGTCGAGGTGCGTGTTGAGCAGCAGCGCGGGGCGGTCGGAGCCGGCGGGTCGTTCGGCCAGAAGGTCGAATTGAGAGAGGCCGTCGCGCACCTCCCGCAGGAGGCTTGTGCTCAGACCGACGGTGCGGCACAGTGGGACGAGGACGTCGACCAGCGCCCGGTCGGAGACGCTCGAGCGCGAGTCCACAGCGACGACGTCGTGGGCGATGGTCAAGAGGTCGAGGGGCATGCGCCACCACTATATGGACGGGTCTCCACTCGGACAAGCGCGATGGGACCTCGGCGGGCCGCTGAGGGCGGTGCGATGCCGCGGCTGAGCAGCCGCCTCATCCTGGTGTTGGTTCTCCTGTCCGCCGCGGTCCTGCCCGGCGGCTGCGCTGGGGACGAGGACATCGCTCCGGCACCCTCCTCCATCGAGCAGGCATTCGAGGCGGCACATCCCGGCGGCGCGATCCCGCCCGGCCTGCAGCTCGTCCCTGCGACCCGCGACGACGTGGCCGCGCTGGTCGAGGGGGTCGTGGACGAGCAAGTGCGGGTGGTGCTGCCGACGTATCTTCCGGACGGCTATGGACTGGCCGCTCCCTATGTCGCGGTCGGCAGCGGCGGAGCGCGCCCCAATCCTGAAGGGTGGGGCGACAGCTACAGAGTCTCCTACACCGACGGGACCGGCCTCGTCGTGATGACCGTCGGTGCGGCGGAGGTGCCGTCGGGGCTGGATTGGCGGACGTCGGGCCGGTCGGCTGAGGGGCTGGCGCTGCGCTCCGCCGTCGCGGGCACCGGTGTGGTCGTCGCCACAGCACGTCCACCCTGGATCGTCCTCTCGGGCGAAGGCGTGACGATGCCCGAGGCGCTGCGCGTCGCGCGCAGTCTCGAGCTGCTCGCCCCGCCGTGACCCTCGCCGGCGCGTGCTAGAATCGCGCCCATGTCAGCGCAGCCACGCTCACTCTTCGTCGGCGTCACGGGCGCGAGCGGGGCGCCCTACGCGCTCCGCCTCGTCCAGACCGTCGCCGCGACCGGCTGCCACATCCACCTGTGCCTCTCCGACGTCGCCGTCCAGGTCGTGGCGTATGAGCTGCGGCTCGCCGTGGAGGGTCGCGAAGCGGTGACCGCGGCGTTCCTCGATGCCGCGAGCGCGGCCGCGCAGACGGTCGTTCACCTGCCGGACGCCTTCGACGCCACCTGTTCGAGCGGTTCCTCGTTCCCCGACGCGATGGTCATCTGCCCGTGCTCGGTCTCGACGGCCTCCGAGATCGCCACGGGCGGCACCCGCACGCTCATCCATCGCGCCGGGGCGGTCGCTCTCAAGGAGCGCAAGCCGCTCGTCATCGTGCCCCGGGAGATGCCTCTGTCCTCGGTCACTCTGCGCCGTCTGCTCGAGCTGAGCGAGGCGGGCGCGCTGGTCGTGCCGCCGATGCCCGCGTTCTACCACCGCCCGACGACGCTCGAGGAGCTCGTCGACTTCGTGACCGGCAAGCTGCTCGCGGAGCTGGGGTTCGAGCAGCGTCTGTACGAGCCCTGGGCGGGCGTGGCACCGGCCGGTGGCTGAGAGGCCGTCCCCGGCCGGCGAGTCTCGGCCGGCTTACGCACCGGGCTCCGTGGCCGATCAAGACGGCGTTCGCACCGTGCAGTCCGTCCTCCTCGAGACGGGCGCGCCGTTCGGTCGGCTCCGTCCCGCGCCTCCGGCCCTGCGTTGGGGTCTCCTGCGCGGTTCCCTGTCGCCCTGGGACGACCAGGAGATCCCGGCGCTCGAGCTCATGTACGAGGGCTACCTGCTGCACTACCGGCGGAGCCGGGTCCTCGCCACGGCCGAAGGGGAGGTCGAGACGGCCCTGCTGGCCGGCGACGTGTTCTACGCGCGGGGCCTGCGCCTCATCGCCGGCGTCGGGCGCCTCGACGCCGTCCTCGTCCTGACCCGCCTCATGTCGACCTGCTCCTACCTGCGCAGCGTGGACGCTCCCCTCGCCGCCGATGATGTACTCTGGGCCTCGACGACCGCCGGGCTGGTCGCGCTTGCGAACGGAGTGTCGTGTCGCGACGTGCGCGCCGTCTTCGACGAGGTCGACGACGGTCTCCGGCGCGGCGCGAGCGTCGACGTCGCCGAGGTGGCTCTCAGGGCGGTGCCGCGCCTGCGACTCGTCGCCCCGGCCCCGCTGCTCACGGAGCTGGAGCGGGCCGGCGGGCGGGCGATCGTGCAGGGCATGACCGGCCGACACGACGGGAGGTGACGGTGGACCTGCGCGCCTTCATCCAGCTGCTCGAGCGCGAGGGCGAGCTCGCCCGCGTGCGCGCCGAGGTCGATCCGTACCTCGAGATCGCCGAGATCGTCGACCGCGCCAGCAAGGCGCACGGGCCGGCGCTGCTGTTCGAGCGGCCCAAGCGGCCGGCGGGCGCCGCCGGGCCGGCCGTGCCCGTGCTCATGAACCAGTTCGGCTCCTATCGCCGGTTGGAGCTCGCCCTCGGGCGCCCCGCTCGACGACATCGCCGAGCGCATCGCCGGGCTGCTCGAGCTCCAGGTCCCGAGCGGCCTGATCGGCAAGGTCAAGGCGCTCGGCCAGCTCAAGGAGCTGGCCTCGTACGGCCCCAAGCTCGTCAAGAAGGCCGCGTTCCGCGAGGTCGTCGTCGAGCCGCCCGATCTCGGCCGGCTGCCGGTGCTCACCACGTGGCCCGGCGACGGCGGTCCGTTCATCACGCTGCCCATCGTCGTCACCAAGGACCGCGAGGGGCGCCAGAACGCGGGCATGTACCGCCTTCAGGTCTACGACGGCCAGACCACCGGCATGCACTGGCACATCCACCACGACGGCGCCGCGAACTTCCGCGAGGCCGACGGTCACCTCGAGGTCGCCGTGGCCCTCGGCACCGACCCGGCGGTGACCTACGCCGCCACGGCGCCGCTGCCGCCCGGCATCAGCGAGTTCATGTTCGCCGGGTTCCTGCGCGGCGCTCCCGTCGAGCTTGCCCCCTGCGCGACGGTCGACCTCGCCGTCCCCGCCGACGCCGAGATCGTCCTGGAGGGCTACGTCGACCGGGACGAAAGGCGACGGGAGGGGCCGTTCGGCGACCACACCGGCTACTACTCCCTCGCCGACGACTACCCGGTCTTCCACCTCACGGCGATGAGTCATCGCCGCGACTGCGTGTACCCTGCCACGATCGTGGGTCGCCCGCCCATGGAGGACGCCTATCTCGGCAAGGCCACCGAGCGGCTCTTCCTGCCGCTTCTGCAGCTGGTCCAGCCGGACATCGTCGACATGGACCTGCCCATCGAGGGCGTCTTCCACGACTGCGCCATCGTCAGCATCCGCAAGTCGTACCCCGGCCATGCGCGCAAGATCATGAACGCGGTCTGGGGGATGGGGCAGATGATGTTCACCAAGTTCGTGGTCGTGGTCGACGAGCACGTCGACGTGCACGACTACAGCGAGGTGACGTGGCGCGTGTTCAACAACGTCGACCCGCGCCGCGACTGCCTCGTCGTCGACGGGCCGCTCGACGTGCTCGACCATTCGAGCCCGCTGCCGCGCTACGGCGCCAAGATGGGTATCGACGCGACCAAGACCTGGCCCGAGGAAGGGCACGAGCGCGAATGGCCCGAGGAGCTGGCGATGGACCCGGCCGTCAAGGCTCGGGTCGACGCGCGCTGGCGCGAGTTCGGCCTGCCCTTCGGGTGACGCCCGCCGCGCAGTCACGGCCGCAGCCTTCCGGCCACTCGCCGGCTGTCGCTCCGCTCGCTCGCGGCCTTGCGACTTGACGGACCACCGGCGTCGGGCCCTAGACTGTCAGAGATCATCCGCTACCCGGAGTCGACAGCCATGACGGTGCGCCGCACGTTCTGGATCTTGTCCATCGCCAACTGGCTGCTGGCCGTGGCCGTCTGGTCGGTAAGCGCCTACCTCGGCATCGCCCGTCCGACCAGCCTCTTCATCCCGACGACCCTGTTCGTGATCGGCGTCTTCGCCGTGCTCGCCGGCACCCTCTGCTGGGTGGTGGCGCGGTTCGGGCAGCCGCCGGATCCGGCCGCGGCCGAGACCTCGGCTGCCGCCCCGGCACGCGCCGAGGTGACGACCGCCGAAGTGACGCCCGCCGAAGCGGCGCCGGCCGAGTCGATGGCCGCCGCCCCGGCACGGTCTGAGCCGGCGGCCGCCGGAGCTGGAGCCGCGGCTGGCACCCGGCGAGCCGGGGTCCGCCGCCGAGCAGCCCCTCCCGGCCGAAGCCGGATGACCGAGCCCCAAGGGGCGACCGCCGGCCGTTCCCGGCCGGCACTTTTCGCCCGCCTGATCAAGGTCGAGCACAGCGTCTACGCCCTGCCGTTCGCCTACGCCGGCGCGTTCATGGCGGCCGGCGGGCTGCCGCCGTGGAGCGACCTGGTCTGGATCACCGTGGCCATGGTCGGCGCGCGCAGCGCGGCGATGGCGCTGAACCGGCTGATCGACGCCGAACTCGACGCGCGCAACCCGCGCACCGCCGCGCGTGAGCTGCCGTCCGGGCTCCTGCGTCGCGGCGAGGTCTGGGTGTTCACCGCCGCCTCTCTCGGCCTGCTCGTTCTCGCCGCCTTCAACCTCTCCGGGCCCTGTCGCTACCTTTGGCCGATCCCGGTCGCGGCGTTTGTCGCCTACCCCTACACGAAGCGCGTCACCTGGGCCTGCCACTACGCACTCGGCCTCACGCTCGGCCTGGCCCCGGCGGCCGCGTGGGTGGCCGTGACCGGCACGGTCGCCTGGCCGGCGGTGCTGCTGTTCCTCGCCGTGGGGGCGTGGGTCGGCGGGTTCGACGCGATCTACGGCATCTTCGACCTCGACACCGATCGTCGCGAGGGCCTGCACTCGCTGGCGGCCGCGTTCGGCCCCGAAGGGGCGCTCCGCGCGGCCGTCGCCTCGCACGTCGTGGCGATCGCGCTGCTGGTGGCCGCGGGCGCGCTGGTCGACCTGGGGTGGGTCTACTACGTGGGCCTCGTCCCCGTCGCGGCCCTGCTCGCCTGGTCGCACGTCGACATCGCGCGCCGCGGCCTGCGCGAGGTGGGCATGGGCTTCATGACCACCAACGGCGCGGTGGGACTGCTCTACGGGCTCGTCGCCGTCGTCGCCACCCTCGTGTAGTCGGGCGTCCCCGTCGACGGTCCGTCGGCGCTCCGGACAACGGCTCTTGCGGCCGCGCGCCGCGCGGAGCCCAGGCGGCACGCTCGACGGTCGCCGCCGGGGCCGGGTGGCCGCGCGGGCCCGGCCCCGGCGGCGTATTGACTTTGAGCGCACACTATTGCCACAATGGATCCCTGCGCGACGGCTCGGGCGGCCGTCGACGGGCCAGTGGGGATCCGCGCGGGCGAGGGGGTGATCGCAGCTTCGACGACCAGACGGTCGGTGGACGCGTGCCGTCACTTTCGCCTAGCATCCCGATTCGTACCCTGAGGGGCGATGCGGGCGCTGGAGCCGCAGGGGGTAAGCACCGTGAGCGCATGCACGACCTCGGCCAGCGGGGTAGCATCGGCGTCGCCGATGTCACCGCCGGCGCCGCCGTGCCCGCGCACACGCCGCCTCGCCGCCCTCGCCGTCGCTCTGGGGCTCGCCCTCGTCGCCCTGTCGCTCGCCCCCGCTGTGGCGCAGGCCCGCGAGGCCTGGGTCCACGGCACCGTCGTCGGCTGCCAGTGCCACTTCGTCGCCATGGACGACATCGCCTGCACCACCTCCTGCCACACGGGCCTCGCGTCCGTGCCCGGTCAGAAGTGCTGGACCTGTCACGCCCCCGGCAGCGACACGAGCACGCTCTCCTCGAGCAACGAGGCCTGCGCCCAGGAGTGCCATCTCTACGAGCGCACCGACTACTCCTACGCTTACCTGACGCCCTCCCAGCACGCCGCCGTGCCGCACTTCGGCGCCGAGCCCGAGTACGGCGGCTGTCTCGACTGTCACGCCCTCGGCGCCCCCACCGGCACCTCTTTCGAGAGCGCCCATCACAGCGGCCTGACGCTCGGCGCGCCCGCGTGCGCACGTTGTCACGACGGTGTGCTCGCCCCGAAGCAGGGCAACCACGGGCCGCACGAGTGCCTCGAGTGCCACACGGCCATGGACCGGCCGGAGGTGCCGTCGAACTGCCAGCCGTGTCACATCGACACCCCGCCCCCCGTCGGCGGCGAGAGTTGCGTCGAGTGCCACGCCGAGCACATCCACACCGGCGACGTCGGCACGTGCCGAGCCTGCCACGGCACCTACTATCGGCACGCCGAGGCAGCCGTGGACTGCACGCGGTGCCACCGGGGCATGGCCCTCTATCACCACGGCTACGAGGTGTCGGCCGCCAGGGTGTGCCGGGAGTGTCACCCCCGCGGGCACGACGGCACCCGGATCGCCGGCGACAAGTGCCAGGCCTGTCACACCGGCAAGACGCCGCTCGCCGACCCCTCCGGCCAGCACTCGCGCGACGTGACCAGGCTGTATCGCTGCAGGACGTGCCACACCCAGGTCGTCCACGCCCGCGCGGTGCGACCGAGCTACACCTGCCGCACCTGCCACAAGAGCTCGATGCACGCGCTGCAGGCGATCCCCACCAACACCACCTGCCTCAGATGCCACCCGGGGGCCGTCTTCCACACCGGCCCGTTCAAGTGCGTACTGTGCCATCGCAGCGCCGTCCACGACCGGACCCCGTGAGCCGGGGCCTGGTGCGGACGTGAACTTCAGGCTCACCGTACGCGGGCTGACGATCGCCATCGTGGTCATCAGCGTGGCCACGATCGGCATCGGGGTGGCTCTCGCCGGCACCTCGACGAGCGTCTTCTGTGGGCTGTGCAAGAGCCACGGGCCCTACATCGACGAGGTCATGGCGTCGGAGCACGCCTCCGTCAACTGCGAGCAGTGCCACTCGAAGCCGGGCCCGTTCCTCTTCCTCACCGCCAAGATGGAGGCGCTGGAGCAGCCGGTGAAGCAGGTGAGCGGCTACGAGGAGCCGATGCTCGGCACCGTGATGAACCAGTCCTGCCGCCGCTGTCACACCAACGACGACCTCTTCGACAAGATCTCCAGCAGCGGCATCAACGTGCAGCACCGCCACCTCATCGAGGCGGGATTCCTCTGCAACCGCTGCCACTCCGCCGTCGGTCACGGCGACGCGGTCCCGGAGGGCTCGCGGCATGAACCGACGATGTTCCAGTGCCTCATCTGCCACAACAACCGCTACACCTCGAGCGAGGGCGAGGTGGCGATCGCCGACTGCGAGCTGTGCCACACGAAGAAGGACTACGCGGAGACCCCGTCCACGCACGAGACGGCGGCGTGGGAGAAGCAGCACGGCTCGATCGGTATCCTCTCGACCTGCAGCGCCTGCCACCACGACAAGACGATGGCCGCCCTCGACCTGGCCGACACGGGGGCGCCGGACTGCCGCAGCTGTCACGACGGGCTGCTGATGCCGCACCCCAAGTCGTGGCTGCGCCAGCACGGCGAGCGCCAGGCCGAGCTCGGCGAGGAGGCGTGCACCACCTGCCACCCCTCCGAGGACTACTGCGGCACCTGCCACCAGCTGCCGATGCCGCACCCCTCGGGGTTCGTCGCCTCGCACACCAAGGCGGCCGAGCGGATCGGGACCGGCTGCATGAACTGCCACCGCGCCGACAACTGCCAGGCGTGTCACGGCCAGCACCGTGACGGCGCACCCCAGGGCCACCAGCTCTTCGACGGGGTCGAGTACGTGCCGCCGGCCGAACCCGACGCCGAGCCGGGGACGACGCTCCGCCGCTGATGTCCGGAGACCGCGACAAGCCGCGCAAGAAGAGCCGGGTCCTCCTCGAGGTGCGCATCCCGCGCCTGTGGCTCGGGGGGCTGGCGGCGGCCCTCGTGCTCGTGCTGGTCGGGGCGATCGCCGGGTTCGCCTCGGTCAATCGCATCGAGACGTGCGAGGCGTGCCACGTGATCGCGCCCGAGGTGGATACCTACAAGGAGACGGCGCACTACGCCTCCGGGGTCGGCTGCCAGGAGTGCCACACCAAGCCCGGGGTCTTCTCCTACTTCGTGCGCAATCTGCAAGGGCTCAGCAACGCCCTCGCTCACGTGACCGACACCTACGAGCGGCCCATCACCGCCTACGTCGGCGCCGACACGTGCACGACGTGCCACTCGAACGAAGAGCTCGGCCAGGATCTCGTGGTGGGCAACATCCGCGTCAACCACAAGGGTCTGCGCGAAGCGGGCTACCAGTGCCTCACGTGCCACGCCAACATCTCGCACCCGGGCACGCAGATGGAGGTGGCGCGGCTCTCGCAGAACGTCATGTCCGTCTGCTCGCGCTGCCACGACGGCGTCAACCTGCCCGACGACTGCGAAGTCTGCCACCTCGGGGCGGTGCCCGGCGACCACGACCCGGTGACCATGCAGGTCCAGATGGGCGTGAAGGACTGCGAGGGCTGCCACGAGGACGACGAGGACGAGACCACCTGCCGCCGCTGTCACAACGGCCTCGACATGCCTCACCCCTCGGCCTGGGAGAAGAAGGAGCACGGCAAGGTCGTGCTCGACCGCAACGAGTCGATCTGCGCCCGGTGCCACACCAAGGACGACCCCGACTACTGCATCGACTGTCACGGCCTCGACATGCCGCACCCCAACAGCTTCCGCAAGGCGCACGGCGACGAGGCGCAGAAGGACAGCGAGCTCTGCGTCAAGTGCCACGGCAAGAACGGCTGCACCACCTGTCACGGCATCGCGATGCCGCACCCGAGCGGCTTCCTCGCCGGCCACGCGAACGCCGCCAACAGCTCTCCGGCGGTCTGCTCGCGCTGTCACAGCGCCGCCTACTGCACCGACTGCCACGGCGTCGCCCTGCCGCACAGCTCGTCGTTCATCGCCGGCCACGCGACGGCGGTCTACTCGGGCGGCGGGCTCTGCGTGAAGTGCCACGGCAACAGCGGCAGCGGCATCGCGGGCTGCTACGGCGGCGACTGCCACGAGGTCGGGGACGACTTCGACTGACGGCGCTCCCGTGACGCCGCCGATTGACCCCTCGGTCCCCGGGCGGCATCATTCGTAGACTATGGAGCGCACCCTCGATCAGGTCTTCCTCGGCGTCACCGGAGCCAGCGGCGCCCGCTACGCCTTGCGGCTGGCTCAGGCGCTGACCGGCGGACGGACGGCGCCTCTCACTCACTCTGACCGACGCCGGCGTCATGGTCGTGGCCCACGAGCTCGAGCTGGCGGAGAGCGGCCGTGGCGAAGTGACGCGCCGTTTCGTCGATCTGATCGGCGCCGACGTCGCCGTGTACGAGCCCGGCGACCTGGCGGCGCCGCCGTCGAGCGGCAGCAGCGGGCCCGACGCCGTCGTCGTCTGCCCGTGCTCGATGTCGAGCGCCGCCCACATCGCCCTCGGCACGTCACGGCACCTCGTGCACCGCGCCGCCGACGTCGCCCTCAAGGAGCGCCGGCCGCTGGTGCTCGTGCCGCGGGAGACGCCGCTCTCCTCCATCCACCTGCGGCGTCTCCTCGAGGCGAGCGAGGCCGGCGCCGCGATCGTGCCCGCCATGCCGGCCTTCTATCACCGTCCGGCGACGCTGCAGGATGCCGTCGACCACGTCGTCGGCAAGGTGCTCACGACCCTCGGCCTCGAGCAGGCGCTCTTCCCTCCCTGGGACGGCGGCTGATGCCGGTGCGCGTCCCGGAGGACGCGCTGGCCCGCGACCCGGGGCGTATCGAGGGCATGTTCAGCGCCATCGTCCCGCGCTACGACCTCATGAACCGCCTGATGACGGCCGGCCTCGACCGCCGCTGGCGGCGGCTGGCGGCGGCCGAGGCCGGCCTGCGCCCCGGGGACGAGGCGCTCGACGCCGGCTGCGGCACCGGCGACCTCTCTTTCGCCCTGCTGCGGAGCTGCCCCGGGTGCCGCGTCACCGGCGGCGACCTCAGCGAGGCGATGCTGGCGCGGGCGCGCGAGAAGGCGGCGGGCCTGGACGAGGCCGAGCCGGGGCCGGGCGAGGACGGTCGGCGTGTCGACTTCGTCCGCGCCGACCTGCTCGACCTGCCGTTCGCCGCCGGCCGCTTCGCCGCGGCCACGGTCGCCTTCGGGGTGCGCAACGTGTCCGACCCGGCGGCCGCCTTCGCCGAGCTGCGCCGGGTGGTGCGGCCGGGCGGCCGCGTCGTCTGCCTCGAGATGACGACGCCACCCCCCGGCCCCGGACGCCGCTTCCACGCCCTCTGGTCGGAGCGCGTCGTGCCGCTCCTGGGCCGCTTCGTCGGCGGCCACGCCGGCGCCTACAGCTACCTCCCGGCGTCGGTCGCCACGTTTCCCGACGCCGACGGGCTCGCGGCAGTCATGGCCGGCGCCGGTCTGACGGCCGTGCGCTACCGGCGGCTCGGCCTCGGCGCGGTCTCGCTGCACGTGGGGGTCGTGCCGTGAATCGCGGAGGCCGTCGGGCCGCTGCGGGCACGGGTGTCGCCGTGGGCCGCGGAGGCCGTTCGGTGCGCGCCCGCCCGGTGTCCCCTCGTCCGAGACGGCGCACGGCCGCGGCCGCGTGAGCCCGCGCACGACGCTCTCCTGGCGGTCGGCGGCGCAGAAGCGCCGCTACGTCGAGGGGCTCGACGCCGTCGAGGCGCGGCTCCGGGCCGTGGCCGCGGGCTACCCGGGCCGGCTGGGCGAGTCGTGCCGCTCGACCCTCGGCGCCGGCGGCAAGCGGCTCAGGCCGCTTCTCACCCTGCTGTGCACGCGACGCGACGCGCCGTTCCCCGAGGCCGTTCTGCGCGCGGCCGCCGCTGTCGAGCTCGTCCACATGGCGACGCTCGTCCACGATGACGTCCTCGATCACGCCGCCCTGCGGCGCGGCCGACCGACGGTCGTGCGGGCCTACGGCGGCGGGACGGCGGTCGCGACCGGCGACTACCTTCTCGCGCAGGCCTTCGTCGAGCTCGCCGGCGCGGGCTCACCGGAGGCGGTCGACGTGCTCAGCGCCGCCGCGCTGCGGCTTTCCCACGGCGAGCTGCTCCAGCGCGAGGCGGCCCACAGGATCACGACCAGCGTCGCCGAGTACGAGGAGCGCTGCGAGCGCAAGACGGCCGACCTGTTCGCCGCCGCCTGCACGCTCGGCGCCCAGCTTTCCGGCGCCGCCCCAGCGGCCGTCGCCGGCCTCGCCGAGTACGGACGCCTCCTCGGTCTGGCGTTCCAGGTCTTCGACGACATCCTCGACGTCAGCGGAGACGAGGACCAGACCGGCAAACGGCCCGGCACCGACGTGCGCGACGGCACCGTCACGCTGCCGCTGATCTTCGCCCTCGAGGCGCGGCCAGAGCTCGGGGACCTGCTCGCCCGGCCGGGGCTCGGCGACGCGCAGGTGAGCGAGGTCATCGCCGCCGTGCGGGCCTGCGGCGCCGTCGAGCGTGCCCGTGCCGTCGCGGTGGGGTACATTGAGCAGGCCCGCCGGGCCCTCGACCAGGGCGACGAAAGCGTCGAGCGCGATCTCCTCGTCGAGCTCGCCGGCCGGGTGGTCGACCGGTACAGCTGACACGCGTCGCCCGCGGTGGCGAGCGGTGGCCGGCGTGGTGCGAGGAGAGGCCCGAGCGGCGACCGGCGTGACCTAGCGGTGATGAGGGAGAAGCCCCGTGGACACGCACGATATCGAGCGGCTCGCCGCGCGCGGCGGCCTCGAGCGCATCTGGCGCAAGGTCGAGGAGGGCGCGCGTCTGGACGAAGCCGACGCGCGCGCCCTCCTCGACTCCCGCGACCTGCTCGCCGTGGGCGCGATGGCCGACTTCGCCCGCCGTCGCGCCGTCGGCGACGACGTCTTCTTCATCTGCAACCGCCACATCAACCACACCAACGTCTGCGCCAACCAGTGTCGCTTCTGCGCCTTCAGCCACGAGGAGGGCGACCCCGAGGCCTTCACGCTCACCGTGGACGAGGTGCTCGAGAAGGCGCGCGAGACGCTGGGCGACGGCATCACCGAGATCCACATCGTCGGCGGCGAGCACCCGACGCTGCCCTACGACTACTACCTCGAGATGCTGCGCGGCCTGCGCGACCTGGCCCCCGGCGTCCACATCCAGGCCTTCACGGCGAGCGAGGTCTCCCACCTCGCCGACATCTCCGGCAAGGGCGTCGACGAGGTGCTCGCCGAGCTCAAGGAGGCGGGCCTCGGCTCGCTCCCCGGCGGCGGGGCCGAGGTCTTCAGCGGCCGCGTCCGCGAGCTCGTCTGCGAGCGCAAGATCTCGGGCCAGCGCTGGCTCGACGTCATGCGCGCGGCCCACCGCGCCGGCCTCAAGTCGAACGCGACCATGCTCTACGGCCACGTCGAGACCTCGGCCGAGCTCGCCGACCACATGGTGCGCCTGCGCGCCCTGCAGGACGAGACCGGGGGCTTCAACTCGTTCATCCCGCTCTCGTTCCAGCCCGTCCAACACCGAGCTGAGCGACCTCCCGGGCCCGACGGGCTTCGACGACCTCAGGATGCTCGCCGTCGGCCGTCTCGTGCTCGACAACTTCCGCCACATCAAGGCCTTCTGGATCAACGTCGGCCTCAAGCTGGCCCAGGTCTCGCTGGCCTTCGGCGTCAACGACCTCGACGGTACGGTCGTCGAGGAGAAGATCAGCCACTCGGCCGGGGTCGACACCGGGCAGGCGCTGACCCGTGCCGAGCTGATCCGCGTCATCCGCGGCGCCGGCCGGGTGCCGGTCGAGCGCGACACGCTCTACGACGTGGTGCGCCGTCACGATGACGACTGAGCGCTCCGCCGACGGCCCGCCGGGACCCGCCGTTCGAGGCCGACGGCCCGCCCGTCGACCCATGCCGTCGAGGCCGACGTCCGCCCGACCGCGGACGACGGCCGCCCCGTCCGCGTCGGGCGCATCGACTTCGTCAACTGCTTCCCGCTCTACCACCACTTCGAGCGCGAGCTCGCCGCCCGCGGCGTAGAGGCGACCATCGTCAACGGCTTCCCCTCGGACCTCAACCGGATGCTGGTCGCAGGAGAGATCGACGTCGCCCTGCCGTCCTCGATCGCCTTCGCCCGCGACGCCCGGAGCTCGTCCTGCTGCCGCACGTGTCGATCAGCTCGTTCGGCGCCGTCGACTCGATCCAGCTCTTCAGCCGCGTGCCCTCGCACGAGCTCACGCGCGTGGCGCTGACCGAGAAGAGCGCGACCTCGGTCTGCCTCTGCGCATGCTGCTGCCGCGAGTGGGGCATCGCGCCCGACGTTCGTCGCCTGCGGAGGGTACCTTCGCCGACGTCCTCGCCGCCTGCGACGGCATGCTGCTCATCGGCGACGACGCCCTGCGCGTCCTGCGCGCCGGGGTCTTCCCCTACCACCTCGACCTCGGCGAGGCGTGGCACGACGCGACCGGCCTGCACATGGTGTATGCGGTGTGCGCCGCGCGGCGCGACTTCGTCGCCGCGCGCCCCGCCGCCGCCGCCGCCGTGGGTGCCGCGCTGCTCGCCTCGCGTGACGACTGCGCCGCGCAGCCGCGGGCGACGGCCGCCGCCGCGGCGCAGCTCTACGACTTCAGCGCCAGCTTCCTCGAGCGCTACTTCGACCGGCTGAAGTTCGGCTTCGCGCCCGAGTACCGCGCCGGGCTGCGGGAGTTCTACCGGCGCGCCGTCGAGGTCGGCGAGCTCGACGCCGCGCCGGACCTCGAGGCCGTCGCGGGCCACGCCGCCGCCGCCGATCACGACGACGCGCCTGATCCCGCCGTCGCGCCTGATCTCGACGGCGCCAGCGAGCCCTCCGGCGCCGGGGCCGCCGCGCGGGGGCGGCGCGGCGTGAGCGCCGACCTCACCGGCCTCACGTGGCGTGAGGGCGAGCCGGCAGACGCCGCCGCCATCGTGCGCGCCCTCGACGAGTGGTGGGAGCAGCGTCTCGAGCACTGCGTCCGGCCGCAGCTCCTCGAGCACTTCGGTGACACGACGCTGATCGTGGAGCACGACGGCGAGCTCGTCGCCTTCCTCGTCGGCTGGCTTTCGCAGCGCTTCCCCGACGCCGCCTACGTGCACTTCATGGGCGTGCGGCACGACCATCGCCGGCTGGGCCTCGGCCTCGAGCTCTATCGCCGCTTCGCTGACCTCGCCCGCGAGCGGGGCCGCACGCGGTTGATGGCCGAGACGGGCGGCTTCAACCGCCGGTCGGTCGCCTTCCACACGAGCATCGGTTTCGCCATCGAGCCCGGCGACGAGGTCATCGACGGCATCGCGGTGCACCGCGACACGGGCGGGATCGGCGGGGACCACGTCGTGTTCTCCATGGACCTGCGGGACGGCCAGCTGTGAGCCGTCGCCTGCGTTGCGCCTCCGACCCAGACTGCGCCCCCGACCGGAGCCGCGCCCAGTGACCCGGCTCACCGACACCGAAGCGCTCGAGCTCCTCGAGCACGGCGAGCTGCTCGCCGTCGGGGCGGCGGCCGACGACGTGCGCCGCCGCCTCCACCCCCGCGGCGAGGTCACGTTCATCGTCGACCGCAACATCAACTACACCGACTACTGCGTCTCCGGCTGCCGCTTCTGCGCCTTCTACAAGACCCCGGGCGAGCGGCGAGGGCTACCTCCTCGCCACCGCCGACGATCCACCGCAAGATCGAGGAGACGCTCGCCCTCGGCGGCACCGCGATCATGATGCAGGGCGGGCTGCAGCCCCGACCTCGACATCCGCTGGTTCGAGGAGGTCTTCGCCGACATCAAGGCGCGCTTCCCGCAGGTCCACCTGCACTGGCTCTCGCCGCCCGAGGTCGTCCACATCGCCCGGCAGAGCGATCTGACCGTCGAGGAGACGCTGCGCGCGTCTGCGGGCGGCGGGACTCGACTCGCTGCCCGGCGGCGGCGCCGAGGTGCTCGTCGACCGCGTGCGCCAGGCCATCAGCCCGCACAAGATCGCGACCGACGACCTGGCTCGACGTCATGCGCGTGGCGCACGGGCTCGGCATGCGCGACGACGGCGACGATGATGTTCGGCTCGCTCGACACGCCGGCCGAGCGCGTCGAGCACCTGCGCCGCATCCGCGACCTGCAGGACGAGACCGGCGGCTTCACGGCCTTCATCCCCTGGACCTTCCAGGCCGGCAACACGGCCCTCGAGGAGGGCCACGTGCCGGCCACCGGCGTGCGGACTACCTGCGCCTGCTCGGCCGTGAGCCGCCTCTACCTCGACAACGTGCCCAACGTGCAGGCCTCGTGGGTCACGCAGGGGCTCAGGGTCGGGCAGGTCGCGCTCGCCTTCGGCGCCAACGACATGGGCTCGACGATGATCGAGGAGAACGTCGTCAAGGCGGCGGGCGTGAGCCACACCATCACGCGTGGACGAGATGGTGCGGCTCATCCGCGCCGCCGGCTTCGTGCCGGTGCAGCGCGACACGCTCTACCGCGAGGTGCGCCGGTTCGACTGACGCCGACCGGCCCGGCCCCCGGCCATCCGCTACCAGGCTGCGGAAGAAGCGGCCTTGGAGTTGCACCGATGCCGGACGGCGGCGCAGTGAGCCGGCAACGGGCTGAGCTGAGCGCCTTTCGAGCTCGCAGGAAAGGCCCGTTCCCGGCCCCTTGCCTTACGCCGGACTTCGAGGCGACACGCGAGACCACCTCCGCGAGGCTCTCGCAGAGCTGGAGGCGGGACGACTTCAGCAGCCTGCTAGACGACCGTCACAGACAGCTTCCGTCCCGCAGGCGGTCCTGATCCCTGTCGCGATCCTGCAAGCCGGCGACCGTCGTCAGACAGCTGCCGTCCTGCAGCTTCAGCTGGACCCGATCCTGGATGCCCTCCCGAAAGCCGGCGACCGTCGTCAGACAGCTGCCGTCCTGCAGCTTCAGCTGGAGCCGATCCTGGATGCCCTCCCGAAAGCCGGCGACCGTCGTCAGACAGCTGCCGTCCTGCAGCTTCAGCGGAGCCGATCCTGGATGCCCTCCCGAAAGCCGGCGACCGTCGTCAGACAGCTGCCGTCCTGCAGCTTCAGCTGGAGCCGATCCTGGATGCCCTCCCGAAAGCCGGCGACCGTGGTCAGACAGCTGCCGTCCTGCAGCTTCAGGTGGAGCCGATCCCGGGTGCCATCCAGCCAGCCGGCGACCGTCGTCAGACAGCTGCCGTCCCTGTCCCTGTCGCGCTTCATCGTCGCTGTCCCTGCGACGGCGACACCGCTGATGGCCAGTACGAGCACGGCGATCAGCAGAGCATTGAGAAGCCTCACATCGTCCTCCTTCTAGTGGATCGGCGTTGCCTTCCGCTCCTCCATCGGCGTTGCCTTCCGTTCCTTGAGCGCAGGTGCACGCCATGTGTAGCCTGTTGAGAAGAGGGCGAGTCGAGCGCCGACGCCAGCGGCGATGCGGTCCCCATTGCGTCTGACATGACCAATCCCGCGCTCCACTCGTCCGCAGCCGGGCTGCTCAGTCATGAAGACTCGACGCCGGGGAGCTCTTCGGGCTAGTCGCCGCCCATGACGGTGACCGCACCGCCGTCGGGCGCCTCGCGCCGCACGCGCTCGTAGGCGCGGTAGAGGATCGGCGCGGCGATCGCCAGCCCCACGAGGTTGACGACGCCGCCCACGGCCATGACGTAGCCGCCGATCCAGCCGTAGATGATGGGCGCCGACAGCGTGCCGAGCCAGCCCGCCAGTTGCATCGACGAGTTCTCCACAGCCGAGCAGGGTGCCCAGCCAGCGCCGCACCACCACCTGGACGAAGAACGCCTGCTTGGCGGGCCACGAGAAGGCGATGGCGAAACCCTCGATCACGTTCACGGCGAGGAAGAGGGGCAGGTTCTCGGTCACGCCGTAGATGACCCAGGCCACCGCCGAGATCGAGTAGCCGACGAACATCAGCAGGAAGCGGTTGTAGCGGTCGGCGAGCACACCGCCGAAGACGGCCAGCAGCATCGGCACGCTGAACGCGATCCAGGTCGCGGCGATGTACGTCATCGAGGCGCCGATCTCCTTGAGATAGAGGCTCCAGATCACCTCGAAGGCGCCCATCGCGATGTGGCTGGTGAAGGCCACCAGGAGGAAGGCGAGGACGGCGGGGGAGAGCAGCACCGCGCGCGGCGGCAGGAGGCGGCGCTTCTCACCCCGCTCCTCGGCCGGGCGCGGCCGTCGTGGCGGCTCCTTGAGCAGGGCGAAGGCGGCCACGGCGGCCACGGCCGAGAGGACCGCACCGAAGTAGAAGATGAGGTAGAAGCCGCTTTGGCCCCCGCCACCGAGGTGATAGAGGGGAGGCGCGAGCGCCGGACCGGCGATCAGCCCGCCGAACTGCGCCGTCGTCAGCAGGCCGAAGGCCTTGCTGCGGTCGGCCTCACTGCTGATGTCGGCGATGAACGCCTGGCCGGCGGGCATCACCGCCGCGGTACCGACGCCCTCGAGCAGGCGGAAGAGGACGAACCACATGGGGTCAGTCGTCCGCGTGAAGAGGAAGGTCGCGACCGCGTAGAGAGCGATGCCCGAGACCAACACCGGCTTGCGGCCGATCTGGTCGCTCAGCCAGCCCATGGGCGACGCGAACAGCAGCGTGCCCAGGTAGAGCATCGAGGCGATGAGCCCGATCATGAAGAGCGAGCTGTGCGCCTGCTCCTGAAGGAAGATCGGCAGGTAGGGCAGGATCGCGCCGAAGCCGGTCCACACGACGAAGCCGCCGGCGGAGATGACGATGACCTGGCGCCAGCTCGTGCGGCCGTTGCCGACGCCGCCGTCCGCGCCGCCGCCGCCGGCCGGGCCGCCGTCCGCGGCCAGGCGGCCGTCCGCAGCTGGCCGTCCTCTGCCGCGCCGTCAACGCGGCGCGAATCGTCCATCGGGGAATCCACAGGTCGCTCCTTCGCGGCCGGGCGGCGTCGACCACTGCGTCACGCCCGGCCCCGCCGTGAGGCTATCACGCCTCGGTCAGGCCTCGCGCAGCGTGCGTGAGAAGAAGCCGACCAGGGCCGGCACGGCGATGATCGCCCCTGCCACTGCGAGCAGCAGGCGGATGTCGACGAACCCGGCGAGCGCGCCTCCGGCCAGCACCGACAACGCGTAGGCGCCCTGGGTGAAGGTGAAGCGCATGGTCCAGACGCGGCCGCGCAGCGCCTCGGGCACGATCGCTTGCACGTACGTGTCGATGGCGATCAGCGAGGCCGCGTTGGCGACACCCGCCGCGGCGAAGGGAGATGCAGGCCGCCCAGACCGTGTCGGTGAGGGCGACGACACCGTAGGCCGCTCCCATCCGCCGCCAGGCCGCCGAGGATCGCGTAGCCCTTCGGCAGCCGCGCGCCCAAAGCTCGCAAGGAGGAGCGAGCCGACGAGGAAGCCGGCGGCGATCGAGGCCTCGAAGAGGCCGAACGCCGCCGTCCCGCCGTCGAGCACGTCGACGGCGAAGAAGAACGTGAGCGGGTAGGTCGGCGCCGATGCCCAGCGTCGCGACGATCACGAACAGGGTGTTGAGCAGCAGGCCGCGGTGACGGCGCACGAAGTCGAGACCCTCGCCGATCTCACGCCGCACGGAGAGCGCCACCTGCTCCGTCGTCTCGCGCAGCGGCCGGCGATAGCGCATGAGAAGGAAGGCGACGGCGGAGACGAGGAACGTCAGCGGCGTCGATCCTGAAGGCCGTCGCCGTCGAGACCCACGCGAGGGCGAAGCCCGCCGTCGCGTACCCGATGACCTCGGTGAGCGTCTCGCCGGTCGCGAGGATGGAGTTGGCGCGCAGGAGCTGGCGCTCCTCGACGACGTCGGGCAGGAGCGCCAGCTTGCACGGGTCGAAGAACACGTTCACCGAGGCGACGAGAAGGGCCAGCCCGTACACGGCAGCGAGGTTCCAGCTCGCGGCCACCGGCACCAGGGCCACCAGGCCGGCGCGCACGATGTCCGAGGCGATGAGGAGCCGGCGCTTGTCGGCGCGGTCGATGACGACGCCGGCGAAGGGCCCCACGAAGACGTACGGCAGCGTGTAGAGCGCCAGGATCACGCCCGTCGACATCGCCGATCCGGTCCGCTGGTAGACGAGCCAGGGGAAGGCGACCATGGCCAGCCGGTCGCCGACCTGCGAGACGAACTGCCCCACCCAGAGCAGCAGGAAGTTGCCGTTGCGGGCAAGGCCGCGTGACGGGTGCTGAGAGGTCTGGGTGGCGGTCGGACCGGCTGCTGCCTCTCAGATCAGTCGTACGGCTCCTCTACGGTCGCCCGCATCTCGTCGGCTGAGGTCACCGAGGGTGTGGGCGGACGAGGTTACTGACGGTCGTCGCCCCGGGGTGCCCCGCCCGCCATTCAACCTGCTCTGGGCCGGGCGGGCAAGGCTTGTCCAAATTGTGTTGTCCGAGATGGCAACATCGTGCCTACGATTTGCCCCGTATGTCCAAAGGGTAAGTCCGCGACGGTGTTGCCAGATATGGATACGCTGCGACCTGCAAACGTCAACCCAATGTTATCGGCACTTCGAGCCGGAACCTGAAGGGGGATTGAGATGCGTCGCCCACTGAAGATGCACTGACTGATTTCGGATTCGGAAGCCACATCCATGAAGAGGATCGAAAGCGTTCTCGTCTCACTGGTGTTCGCCCTCGTAACCGCGGGGGGAAGCACCAAGATGCACTGAGGACTCGCTCCGCCCCTCAGCTTCAAGCAATCGGCTCTCGCTGCCGATAGACTAGGCACTCGCGGGAAGGGGTGCCTTGTCACGTACTGAGCGAGGCTACATCGTTCTGGTGACGATGTGCGGCTGCGGCTGCTGTCGTGGCGGCGTTCGCGTGGACGGCCGTCTACGTGCCACACGCTCCTCTGTCAAGCGCTCTCGTGCGGGATGCGCTCCTGCTCATTGCTCTCGCGCGTGATCGCGGAGCAGATGTCGGTCGAGATTTCGGATCGGCGTCACCCTCACCGCCGGCAATCTGTCCATTGTCCTGGCAATCATGTTCGCTGGTTGGCCCTTGAGCGCAGTCGTCGCTCTGTGTGCGGTGCCTGGGGCGCATGGAGAGAGTCGAGCAAGGCCGTCGCGATCTACAACATCGTCGTCTACGGTCTATCGGCGGTTCTCGCCAGTCTCGCGTTCACGGCTGTTGCAGACCGCTTGGGGGTTCCCGCTGGACCAGCTCACTGCGGAGTTGCTGATCAGCGGTGCTGTCGCGAGTGCCGTGTTCGAAGTCGAGCAACATGGTGCTCGTCGAGCGTGGGCATGCGGGTCAAGTACCGGCGTAGCCTCGGCACGTTCTGGCGCCACGAGATCTGGCCGTTCCTTAGGTCGGTTGCCGTGCTGACTCTTGTTGCGTTGGTGGTCGCGGCCGTGTACGCGTTGGCGGGAGTGCTGGCCGTGGTGCTTCTCTTCATCCCTCTCTTCGCCAGCCAGTACATGTTCAAGCTCCTCGTTCGCGAGAAGCAGCATGTCGCCAGGCAGAAGGAGCTGAGCGATCAGTACCTCGAGATGAACATCGGCCTCGCCGCGGCCATGGTCGTCCTCCTCGACAGCAAGGATGAGTACACGGCTCAGCATTCGGCGGCCGTCGCGATGTACTGCCGGGACATGGCCGCGGGTCTCGGTCTCCCCGAGGAGGAAGCCGAGGCGCTCCACCTTGCGGGTCTGCTCCACGATCTCGGCAAGGTGGGAACGCCCGACGCCGTGCTCCGCAAGACCGCCAAGCTCGACACCGACGACTGGGACTACCTGCGTCAGCACCCGGAGAAGGGCGCCGAGGTGCTCTCGCATCTCGCGAACTACCAGGACGTCGCCGACATCGTCCGCTACCACCACGAGCGCCTCGACGGCAGCGGCTACCCGCGCGGCGTGACCTCCGAGCAGATCCCCGAGCTGAGCAAGATCCTCGCCGTCGCGGACTCGTACCACGCGATGACGTCGGACCGGCCCTACCGCGACGCCATGAGCTCCTTCGAGGCGATGAACGAGTTGCGGCGCATCGGGGGCGTCACCCTCGACAGACGCTACGTCGAGCTCCTCGCGCAGATCCTGCGCGACAAGGACCTCGCCTACCGCGACGGCAGCTCGACGGACTTCATGGTCGAGTACGAGCGCGGCCGCATCAACCTGCGCATGCGCGGCCGCGCGCTCGCCGACATCACTGGTCTCGGCGAAGCGCGGGAAGACCCAGCGGCGAGCTGACGAGCGCGCCGGCAAGCCCGGCGGCCAGCAGCGCCTTCGCCACGTCGAGCGGCAGGAACTGCAGCACGCCCGTCACCAATACGCCCCAGACGCTCGCGATCTCGAGGTGCATCGCGAGCCACGTCGCGCCGAGCGCGTACACCGGGACGAGGCCGGCCAGACCCGCTACGGTGAACCGTGCCAAGGACGGCGCCCCGCGCTGCGCGACGACGCCGACGACCCAAGCCCCGAGCACGAAGCCGACGAGGTAGCCGCCGGTCGGCCCGATCAGCACGCCGACGCCCGCCTGACCGCCGGCGTACACCGGGGCCACCAGCCCGAGCAAGAGGTAGACGAGGACGCTGAGCGGCGCCAGACGCGGCCCCAACACCATACCGGCCAGCAGCACTATCAAAGGCTGCAGCGTGAAGGGCACCGGGCCGACGAACGGGATCGTGACCAGCGCCCCCAACCCGATCAAGGCGGCGAAGAGGGCCACGCGGGCGATCTCCGGCGTGGAGCGAACGAACAATCGTCAACCTCTCTGTCGCGCAGAAAGGTGACAATGTAGATGCGGACCCGGCCGGCTGTCAACGCGCTCCCGACAGCCGGCCGGGCTTCGCAGGCGCGACTCAGTGCAGTGTCACGTCCCCCGAGTGGAAGCGTCGCACGTGCCGGTGGGGGAGCTGCACGAGCAGGGCTCCCTGGTTGTCGATGCCCGTGGCCTCGCCGATCACCGAGCCTTGGCGCGTCTGGACCGACACGCTGCGCTTGAGGAGGTAGTCGCGCTGACGGAACTCGCTCAGCGCGCGGTCGAAGCCGTGCTTCTGCGCCTCCTTGTAGGCGGTCTCCAGAGCCAGCAGGATCCGCGCGAGCAGCTCGCTGCGGTCCACAGGCTCTCCCGTCGCCATCTTGAGCGAGACGGCGGTACGCCGCAGGTCGACGGGCAGCTCCGCGTACTCGGTGTTCACGTTGATGCCGATGCCGACGATGACCCACTCGACGACGTCTTGCTCGCCGGCCACCTCGAGGAGGATCCCACCCGCCTTGCGGTCGCCGATGAAGAGGTCGTTGGGCCACTTGATGCGCACCGACGCGTCGGTCTGGCTCTCGATCCCGCGCGCGGCGGCCACCGCGGAGACGACGGTCAGCATGTGGGCGCGACTCATCGGGAGAGTCGGGCGCAGGATGACCGAGAAGAGGAGGCCCTTGCCGGCCGGCGAGGTCCAGCGGCGCCCGAGGCGGCCCCGGCCGGCGCTCTGGCACTCGGCGATGACCACCGTGCCCTCGGGGGCGCCCGCCCGGGCGAGCTCCTTGGCCTCGACGTTGGTCGACTCGATCTCGTCGTAGTAGCGGAAGGACCGCCCGAACATCGACCCCTGCGTCATCTCGGTGATCACCGGCACGACGAGCCTGACCGGCTCGGCTTCGAGCTTGTAGCCGCGGCGCGAGATGCCGAGGATCTGGTAGCCGCGCTTGCGCAGCGACTTGACGTGCTTGTGCACGGCGTTGCGCGAGATGCCCAAGCGGGCGCTGATCACCTCGCCGGAGACGAAGCCGGGGTTCTCACGAAGGATGTCGATGACTGTCCGCTTGCGCTGGCTCATGTGATTGGACTCAACGTAGACCACGGAGACTGAAGATTCCATCTACCCACCTCGTCCTCGATTGTGGGTCGATGCTACGGACGGGGCGGGGATGGTGAATCAACCCGAGGGTCGATTCTCGCTGCGTCGCGGGTCGAACCCGATTCATCGGCTCACTCGGGTGGCAGCCGGCCGCCTCCTTGTACCGGAGCACGGCGGCCACGCGATCGGTCACCTGCGAGCTTGCGGAAGATGTGATTGACGTGCGTCTTGACGGTGCCGTGGCTCACGTGCAGCGTGGCCTCGATGTCCTGGTTCTGCAGACCGCGAGCCATGAGGCGTAGGACTTGCGCCTCGCGCGCGGTCAGGTCGAAGGCGAGACGGACGCGGTCGTCAGGCGAACTCGGTGAGGGCGTCAGCATCGCTGCAGCGCGCTCGCGAGCCCGACGGAACGGTAGACGCAGCATCGATCGGGCGAGCGACGCCTGTTCGCGCTCTGTGTGCCAGCGTTCGGCGGCCGTCAGGGCGGCAAGGGCCTGCGTCTCGCCCAGCGTCGCCGCACGTGCCAGCGCCGGCCGAGAGTCCGTGTGCCGTGCGATCGCGTCGATCGTCGCAGCCACCACACTGTCGCCAGCGAGTTCCCCGAGCAACCGCTCGGCCACGTCCCATTGCGTCAACAGCTCTCGGCCTAGGAACGACAGATGGCCGAGTTCGATTTGAGCTGCGACGGCGGTGTTCAGCGTGGCAATCCCGAGTTCTTCGCGGCCTTCGCGGATGTCGAGGCAACCACGGAAGAAGGCTGCCTTGTGACGGACGAACTCGAGTGACAGTGTGAGCGCACGGTTCTCCCAGCTCCGGGAGCTGTCGCTGCAGAGGGCGGTCACCTGCGAGTCCCAGCGTGAACTCGAGGTTCACGCGAGCGTTGTACGCTGCGAGCTTGTCTCTCCTCACGCCGTCATTCGGACTGCTTCGCGATACGCAGACAATGCGCTGCCTGCGGTGCGCTTGCGCCGTCGATGGTAGGTGCCGATGTGGATGGTGGGCCACGCTGCAGCGCCGTGTCGCCGAGTCCGACAGGGCACCTTGCGCGCCGCGCTCGATCTCGTCAAGGCCATCATCGACTCCCGTGTCTGCAGGACACGCGCGAAGCCGACGTGTCACGGGCAGAAGCCTCGTAGTCACCTCGTGACCCACGTGGCGCGCCGCGTTCACGGCCTGCCGATCCGAGGCCCTCCGCCTCCGCGTACTGCGCGAGCGGGTAAGCGATGGTCGCCCGCGAGCGCGAGAAGCACGGGCTGGGAGAAGGGCGAGGTCCCAGTCACGTCAATGCCGCGTGACTCGCGCGATGCGCCTCTCGCAGTGTCCCTGCAGGTAGAGGGCTTCCGAGTGCAGCGCGCGGATCCTCAGCAGCTCCTCTGTCGGGCCGGACGCGGCCAGGGCGGCGCTCTCGCTCTGGGCCGCCTCGGCGGCGGCCCAGTCGCCGATATCGACCGCGGCGGACAGCATGCTGCCGTATGGTGTGCAGCCTTTCCTCGTCGGACTCCGCAAGATCGAGGGCCTGCCGACAGGTGGCGAGGGCGGCCTGAGGATCGCCCTTCCAGAACAGCGCCCGCTCCTTGGCCGAGAGTGAAGAGTAGAGACCGTGCGTGTCGCCGGACCGGGTGAAGGCTTCCGTCGCTGCCTCGATGTGTCGCAGCGCTTGCTCGTAGCGCCCATCCCGCGTCTCGCGGTGGGCGCTGAGCAGCTGAGCCCACGGGTGTGACTCGACGAGGGGCACGGGCAGTCGCGCGAGCCAGGCGTCGAGGGTCTCGGCTCGATACCGGCCGAAAGCGGCTTCGCCCTGCCGGGAGATGACACCGAGCGCGAGCTCCGGCTCACCGGCGGCGACGAGCAGCTCGACGCTGCGCTCGATCTCGCGCGACTCCTCCAGAGCGGTCGCCGTGTGGAGCTGACGCTGCCGGCACGCCTCGGGACCGTCTTCGAGCAGGCAGGCCTCGCGGAGGTAATCGCGGAAGAGCGGATGATATCGATAGCCACCCGACCCCGATGCTTTGGACGTGAAGATGCGATTGCGCGCCAGGTGCTCGAGGTGGCGGTGAGCGTTCGGCATCTCGGCCACGAGACTGGCGATCTCGGGGGTGAGCGCATCGAGGTCGCACGTGCGCTTGAGGAACTCGCGTACCTCGGGTCGCTCCTGCCGGCAAACCTGCTCGGCCAGATAGGCGTAGATGTCGCTCGTGAGCCTGGGGTCGGCGAGGATCTCCTGGACGGTGGCGAGGTCGCGGCCGGAGAGTGCCTCCGCGGCGAGCGAGACGGCGGCCGGCCAGCCCTCGGTCAGCTCGGCCAGCCGTGCCGCATGCGCGTGACCCGCCCTGGGTACGTGTCGGAGAAGTAGCTCGTGGACCCGCGCCTCGTCGAGACGCAGGTCGTCGGCGCCCACGAAGCCGAGCTGGCCGGCGACCCTCAGCCGGGCCGTCTCGAACCCGGGCTCGTAGCGGCCGAGCACGATCAGACGCCAGCTCTCCGGCAGGTTGTCGATCAGGTAATCGAGGACCCGGTTGAACTCGTCTGAGCCGGTGGCCTCGTGATAGTCGTCGATGACGAGATGCAGTTCAGCCGGCGCGTCCTCCTGCGCTGCGACCACGAACGCCGCGGCCATACCCTCGGCCGAAAGAGGCGATTCGGACGGGTGGAGGAGGCGCTCTCTCAGCAGCTGGCCGAAGCTCGCTCGGCGTCGCCGCAGCGCCTCGCAGAGAGACAGGACGGTGACGGCGGGGTCGTGATCGAGCACGTCGACCCGGTACCACACGTGCGGGAGGCGCATGGCGTGCAGAGCGGCCACGGTGACGGTGGTCTTGCCGTAGCCGGCCGGTGCCGAGACGACCGTCAGGCGGCGCTGTACGCAACCCTCGAAGTGCCGCTGCAAAGCGGGGCTCACCGCCGCATCGACCGTGCGCGGCGTGGTCAGCTTGGCCTGCACGAGGGCAGGCGGACCCCCCTTGCCCCCCTTGGATGTCACTCGCGCTCCCGCGGACGCGCGCTCACCGAGACGCGGAGGCCCAGTCTAGCAGCGGCGGCGTCGCGGGAGCGACGCCGCCGGAGCAGTGCAGCGTTGACGATTCGGGCTACGGCTCTTGGGCTGTACGGCGACTGAGCTACCGCGCCTTTCGCCTGACAGGCTCGGTGACTCTCAGGCTACTGCGCCGGCGCGAAGAACACCGGCACCCGCACCTCGTGCAGGCGCGAGCCGTCCTGCATCGACTGCTCGTAGGCGACGACGAAGCCCTCGGTGCGTGGCGCTCGCCGCGTAGGCGAGACGCTCGCGGTAGCGGCCGCGGTCGGGGGCGCCGATCGTCGCCATCGTGAAGCCCTTGGCGAGCGGCTTCTCGTCGGCGTCGAGGACCTCGAGCTGGATGGTCGCTTCGAAGACGGTGGCGCGGCCGCTGATCACCACGGGGCTGTCGATGGTCGCGCCGACGCCGGGGCGTTCGACGAAGATGACCGGCTCGAAGTCCTGCCAGTCGGCGCGCCGTTGCGGCGTGTCGACGATGATGCCCTCGCCGCCGATCGCGTCGACCGGCTCGCCGTCGAGGTGGAACAGCACGGCGCGGATGCTCTTGAACTGCGTCAGCGTGTACACGACCTGGGCCACGCGCGTCATCATCGAGAGCGAGCCGCCGCCGGAGGCGTACTCGCCCGAGAGGTCGACGGTGGCGACGCTGTCGTTGACGCTGATGCCGAGCACCTCGGTCCCCTCGGGGACGGAGCTGGTGAGGCCGGCGGCCTCTTCGAAGTCGTTCGGGCCGCCGCAGAGCGCCTCCATCGCCGCCCGGCCGACGGCCTGCGTCGCCGGCAGCGTGCGCTCGGCGGTGGCGAGCTTCTCGCCGGAGAGGAAGTAGACGAGGACGGTGACCGTCTCGCCGCTCGGTCCTCCTCGGTGGGGGTGGGCGACGTCGTGGCGGTCGGTTCGGACGTCGGCTCGGCGGTCGGCTCGGCCGTCCCTTCATCGTCGGTGCCACAACCGGCGGCGCCGAGCGCCACGGCCGCGACCAGCGCGAGCACGAGCAGTATGAGAGTGCGACGCGACATTTGGATCCTCCCGTGACGCCCCATGTGTCGTACGTAAGACGGCCCAACGACCCAGAAGGTTCCCTTTCGACGCCGTGCCGCACGCGCCTGCCGTCCACGGCCCGGCGACTGCGGGCGTGCTAGACTCGCCGGGCTCCGTGACCACGCAGGCGAGGTGTCGTCCCCCGGTGCCGACCGACCCCACCAAGGCGCGCTACTACCGCAAGCAGATCCCTCTCTTCACGCTGGTCGAGAAGATGAAGCTCTGGCCCTCGCGGCGCGGCATCCTGCACGGTGTCAAGACCTTCGAGCCGCGCGGGCCCTACGCGATCATCGAGACGCACTGCGGCCGTCGCATGGTGGTGCACGACTCCAAGCACAGCCGCGCCGCCCGCTGGCTGCGCAACAAGTGGTTCGCCGAGGCCTGCCCGCAGTGCCGCATCCCGGAGTGGAAGCTGCAGAAGTACGCGGCGACGCACTTCAAGCGCGGCTACGGCTCGCACCTGCGCGGGGAGTAGGCCGGGGCGCCGCCGTCGGGTACGCGGATCGGCGGCGGCTGGCGGGCGGCGCCCAGCGACGGGCGCCGAGCGACGGGTGCCGGGCGGCGCCGAGCGGCGGGGGCGGCGCCTCCGGACGCTCAGTCGGGCTGCCGCCCTTCGACGACGTTGCTCCCGTCGACATCGCACACGCCCCAGGGCTCCGCCTCGACCACCTTCCATGCGCCGTCGGTCTCGCGCAGCGTGTACTCGCTGATCACGACGTCCTCGTCCCAGATCCAGCGTCGTGCGAAGACCCGTTGATGGACGGCGTCGACCCGCCCCCGGCGCTGCGCCTTCAGGACCCCGGCGCGCACGATCACGCCGTTCGGCAGGGCGTGGCGCACGAAGTCGAAGTAGACGACCTCGCCCTTCCACGCGATGAGGGCGTGGACCAGGTCCACCGCGGCGGCGTCGGAGAAGGTCTGGGCCACCCCGTCGGCGTCGAAGCTCGCGAGCGCCTCCCCCGCGGCGCGGCGGGCGAGGTGGGTGCGCAGCGTCGCGGCGAGCAGGCGCTCGTCCGCGGGCGACAGCGGCAGGCCGAGCCTCGCGTCGGTGGGCCACGTCGCCTCGCGCGCCAGCTCGTACTCGAGCACTGCTGCCTGAACGTCGGTCGCCACGTCGTCGTTCGGCGGCAGCCAGAGGATGAGGAAGACGGCGCCGGCGAGCGCCAGGATGCCGAGCAGGAGCCTGAGGACCGTGCGCCCCTGCCCGCCGCGCTTCGCGCGGCGCGGTCGGGGCGGCCGGTGGAACCGTCGTCCGGTGTCGGTGCGACACGGGCAGAGTCCTCGGCCTGAGCTGCGGGCGCACAGGCGGGGCAGGTGCCCACCGGTCGTCCGCCTCGGCGGACGTGGGCCTGGAGCGCGGAGCGGGCTCGTCGTCGGCTGTGACATGGGCCGGTCCTCGAGGGGCGCGCCGGGCGGCTGACCCGGCGACTATAGCAGCCGCCAGCTCTCGGGCCGGAGCTGCACCGACTCGGGCGCCGTGAGCACCTTGTCGAGGGTGGCCAGCAGCAGCGCCTTGTCCTCGGGCAGGTGGCCACCGACCGGCAGGTAGTTGGAGGCGTGGTTCGAGCGGAAGAGGCAGTCCGTGACCTCGAGGTGGGCGACGATCTCGCGCAGCTCGCGCAGCATGCCGACCTGGTCGGGGAGCACGAGCTCGCCGGCGGCGACCTTGCGGTGCATCCCGGTGCCGGGCACCAGCATGAGGGTGAGGATGCCGATGTACTCGGGGTCGATGGCGGAGAGGGCCTCGCCCGTCGCGCGCCCGTGCTCGAGAGAGCGGGCGCGCCCGGCGAGGCCCAGGATCGCCGTCACCGAGAGTCGCAGGCCGGCCTCGCGGGCCCGCCGGCACCCCTCGATCTGCTCGGCCACCGTCATCCCCTTGTGGACGTCGGCCAGCGTCTGGTCGTCGCCCGACTCGAGGCCGAGGTAGAGCAGCGTCAGGTCGCGGGCGCGCAGGCCGGTGAGGTCGTCGACGCTCTTGGCGAGCAGGTTGCGCGCGTTGGCGTAGCTCGCCACGCGCCGCAGGTTCGGCAGCTCGTCGTGCAGCAGGTCGAGGATCTCGTGCAGGCGCCGCGGGGAGAGCGCGAGGGCGTCGCCGTCGGCGAGGAAGACGCGCTCGGTGCGGCGCTTCGCCGACTCCGGCAGGCTCGTCACGTCCTCGACGACCTCCTCGAACGGCCGCACGCCGAACGGCTTGTCGAGGTAGGTGCCGCAGAAGTCGCAGGTGTCGTTGGAGCACCCGTAGGTGACCTGCACGATCAGGCTGGAGGCCTCGCTGGGGGGACGGATCACTGAGCCGCGGTACCGCACGCCGGCGATTGTAGCAGGCGGCGCCCGCGGTCTTGACATTCATCCAAACGGATGAAAGCGTGGGCCCGCATCGGTGGGCGTCGTGCGCCGACGCTCCCGGCGCGGATATACTAGGCGCACTGCGTGCCCGTGGCCGCCGGCTGCGCCCGGGGCGCAGCCCGAGAGGAGGCCCCCTATCAGGGGCCTTCCCGACGGCGCACTGCGATGACGGCCATCGAGCGATGGGTACTCGAACGGTTGGGAGGAGTCGACGGCTATGGCGAACGAAGGGTTCTACCAGGAGGCGGTCCAGGCGATCCTCGATGCGGATCGCGCATCGGCCGAGGACGTGGCGACAGCGCGCCCTCGCCGCCGGCATGACCCCCGCCGACATCATGCAGAACGGTTTCGTCAAGGGCATCTCCGAGATCGGCGAGCTCTTCGAGAGCGGCGAGGTCTTCCTGCCCGAGCTGATGATGGCGGCCGACGCCATGGCCGGCGCCACCGAGGTCACCAACGCCGCCCTCGAGGGCGGCGCCGCCGAGGCCAAGGGCAAGATCGTCATCGGCACCGTGCAGGGCGACGTGCACGACATCGGCAAGGCGATCGTCATCGCCTACCTCAAGGCCAACGGCTACGAGGTCACCGACCTGGGCCGCGACGTCGCCGCCCACGACCTTCATCACCAAGGCCAAGGAGCTCTCCGCCGACGTCATCGGCATGAGCGCCCTCCTGACCACGACGATGGAGGAGCAGAAGAAGGTCATCAAGGCCCTCAAGGACGAGGGCCTCGCCTTCAAGACCGTGGTCGGCGGCGCCCCGGCGACCCAGCGCTGGGCCGACCAGATCGGCGCCGACGCCTACGCCGAGGACGCCAACGACGGGGTCAAGAAGATCAACGCGCTGCTCGGGAAGTAGGGCGGCCGACAGCGAGTGGGGCGTGCCGGGGGCGGGCCGTGAGGCCCGCCCCCGGCACATACGACAGACGCGAAGGGGGCGGGCCGCAAGGCCCGCCCCCTTCGCGTCCCCGCCCCGCCCGGGTTCAGATGTTGAGGCGCACCCCGTCGACGTACGTCAGGCTGCGCCCGGCACGCTCGATGTTGGGGTAGCCCTCGCGGGCCATGAGCAGGCGCTCGAGGCCGAAACCGAGGCCGACCCAGGGCTCGACGATGCCCCAGTTGCCGTCGAGGGGGTGAGGGCCCGCAGCGGCCGAGCAGACCTCGGCCCCGCCGATCTCGATGTCGAGCATCGGCCCGTAGACCTCGGAGACGGTACGCGCGATGGTGTACTCGCGAAGGCCGGCCGACTTGACGACGACGTCGGCGAGCTGCTCGAGGCGGGCGCCGCACTCCTCCTGGGGCAGCCCCAGCTCGACGAGGTTGAGCATCGTGAACTCGTTGAGGTGCCGGCTGCCCTTCGAGTCGCGGCGGAAGCAGGGGCCGATCTCGAAGATGCCGAAGGGCCGGCTCCAGAGGCGGCCGAGACGGCGCAGAAGCGTGTAGAGGTTGGGCGCCAGCATCGGCCGCAGGCAGCGCCCGTCGTCGAGCCAGAAGACCTGCTGGCGCAGCGGGTGGCCGTGCCCCACGCCCATCTTCTCGAGCGCCTCGCCGCCGATGATGACCGGCGTGACGACCTGCACGAACCCCGCGTCGATGAGCGTGCTCCGCAGCTCGAGCTCGAGCTCGACGATCTGCGGCGCACGGCGGCGCTCGCGCAGCTCGCTGAGGTGCTGCCGCCCGGCGCGCGCGAGGTCGTCCTCGACGCGCTTGTAGGCGGCGTCGCGGTCGGCGACGCTGTGGAAGGCGCGTTCGAGCTCGAGGGGGTCGGCACCGAGCTCACGCAGGCGTTGCGCCTGGGTGAGGGTGAGGCGGATCTCGTCGTTCATGCGCGCTCCGGTGACGGGAGTCATGTGGCCTCCGTGGCCGCGCCCGGCGTGGATGAGACGTAGTCGAGCAGGCCCTGAGCCACCGCGACAGCATACAGCTCGGCGAAGGCGGGACGCGCGGCGATCGCCGCCTCGACCGGGTTGGTGAGGAAGAGGGGCTGGACGATCACGGCGACCGCCTTCGGCTCGCGCAGCATCGCGTAGTTGCGCCCGACGCTGCCCAGGTAGCGCCCGCCGAGCGTCGCGAGCCGGCCGCCGATCGCCTCGGCGAGGCGCCGGCCGTGCTCGGAGAAGTAGTGGCTGCGCTGGAAGTAGGTGCAGACGGCGCCGGCCGCGACCGGCGTCTCGTGCGCGTTGAGGTGCAGCGAGACGACGAAGGCCGGGTCGGCGGCGATCGCCGTCTCGGCGCGCTCGTAGAGCGGGACGGTCGCGTCGGTCTCGCGCGTCAGCACCGCGAGGCAGCCCTCGGCGCGGAGGAGCTCGGCGAGGCGCAGGCCGGCGGCCAGGACGAGGTCCTTCTCGGCCGGCGCCCCGGGGACGGTGACGCCCGGGTCTTCGCCGCCGTGCCCGGGGTCGATGACGACCGTCTGCCCGGTCAGGGTGTCGATCGAGCTGTAGCCGAAGTCGCGCTCGGGGATCTTCTTGCCTTCTCTGCCGCTCTCGGCCTTGCGCAGGGCGCGCAGGGTGGCCAGGGTGCGCTCCCCGACGATGCCGTCGACGAGCAGCCCGGCGTTGCGCTGGAAGTCGAGCACGGCGCGCTCGACGTCCTCGTCGTAGACGCCGCGCTCGGGACCGGCGTTGAAGCCGAGCAGGTTGAGCTTGACCTGGAGGGCGAGCACGTCGTCGCCGCGCAGGCTCGGGGCGCGCAGGTAGAGCAGGCGGTCGCCGAGCGCGTGGCCGCTCTCGACGAGCTCGCGCCAGGTGTTCGCGCCGACGACGCCGTCGGCGAGCAGTCCGCGGCGCTGCTGGAAGGCGCGCAGCGCCGCCTCGGTCTTGGGGCCGAAGAACCCGTCGACGCCCTCGCGGCCCACGTCGAAGCCTTGGGCGCGCAGGCGGAGCTGGACGTCGCCGACCTCCTTGCCGCGGTCTCTGCGATGCAGGTCCCTCACGGAGCGGCCTCAGAGCACGGCGTCGCGCACGCCGAGGGCTATCAGGAGAAGAGCGCCGGCACCGACGGCGAAGCGATAGAGCACGAAGGGCAGGAAGCTATGGCGGCGGAGGTAGGCGAGAAGGAACCAGATCGCCGCGAAGCCGCTGAGCGCCGCCGCGACCATGCCGGCGACGAACGCCGCCGCCGTGCCCTCGGGCAGCCCGTCCTGCACGAGCCCGATGCTCGAGTAAAGCGCGGCGCCCCCGATGATCGGGATGCTCATGAGGAACGAGAAGCGCGCCGCCGCCTCGCGCGTGAGGCCCACGAGCAGGCCCGTGACCATCGTGACCCCGGAACGCGACACGCCGGGTGAGAGGGCGAGGGCCTGCGAGACGCCGATCGCCAGCGCGCCGCGCCAACCCAGGTCGTCGATCTCGCGTACCTTGCGCGACCAGCGGTCGACGGCCCACATGACGACGCCGAAGACGATGAGCAGCACGGCGATCAGCCACGGCGACCCGAGTGTGTTGACGATGGTCTCCTCGAACAGGAGGCCGGCGATGGCCGCCGGCACCATGGTGAGGAGGATGAGCCAGGCGAGGCGGCCTTGGGGCTCGTCGGCGCGGCGTGTCTTGAGCGTACGCACCCAGGCCGCCAGCAGGACGCCGATGTCGCGCCAGAAGTAGACGACGAGGGCGATGAAGGTCCCCAGATGGAGGGCGACGTCGAAGGTCTTGTTGAATTCGGGGTTCTCGAGCAGGTACTCCCAGTCGAACAGCCACGGCACGAGGATGAGGTGCCCCGAGCTGGAGATCGGCAGGAACTCGGTGAGGCCCTGCACGATGCCGAGGATGATCGCCTGGAGTATGGTCACACGGACTCCCCTGTCGACGCCGTGTCTGGAGGGAGTCTAGCGTACGGGCGAGGCGAACGGCGCCGCGAGGCGAAGGGGGAGTGACATGGGTCAGAGGGTCGACGTCCGGTGGGAGGGCGAGGGTCTGCACTTCGCGGGCAGCTCCGCCGACGGCACGGTCCGGATGGCCTCGAAGCTCGACGGCGAGGGGTCGGGGCTGCGCCCGATGCAGGCGCTCGCCGTCGCGCTCGGGGGGTGCACCGGCATGGACGTGATCTCCATCCTGCAGAAGATGCGCCAGCCGCTCGAGGCCCTCTGGATCGAGGTCCGGGGCGAGCAGGCGGAGGAGCACCCGCGGCGCTACACTGAGCTCGCGCTGACCTACCACGTGCGCGGCGCGGTCGACGAGGCCAAGCTGGAGCGGGCCATCAGGCTGTCCGAGGAGAAGTACTGCTCGGTGCGCGCCTCGCTCGCACCCGACGTCCGTCTCACGTCTCGGTACGACATCGAGCCGTAGCTCCTGCCCCGGCGCCCCGGTGGCCGCGCTTCGTCTCCGGTGCGGTTCTCACGACGGCCGGCGTGGGTGCGGTCCTCCCACGGCCGGCGTGGGTGCGGTTCTCACTACAGCCGCCGTGTTTACATGGCGTGAGGCGGCCGCTACTATCGGGGCAGGCTCCCCGGAGGTACCGAGTGGATCGAGACCACGAGCTCGCCGCCGTGCTCGCCGACGACACGCGCTACCGGGTCTACAGGTCGATCGCCGAGCGTCCCCGCGACGAGGTCACCGTGGCCGACATCGCCGAGCGGTTCAGCCTCCACCCCAACGTCGCCCGCATGCATCTCGCCAAGCTGGAGCAGGCGGGCTTCCTCGTCACCGGCCTGCGCAAGACCTCGGCCGGCGGGCGACCCGCGAGGCTGTACCGCCTCAGCGAGAAGGTCCTCACCTTCGGCTTCCCTCCGCGCCGCTACGAGCTGCTCGCTCGCCTTGCTCTCGGCGCCCTCACCGAGGGGGGCGACCGGGTCGAGATCGAGGCCGCGTGTCGCGAGATGGGGGTCGTCGAGGGGCGGCAGGCGATCGGCGCCGCCGGCGGACCGCCGGCCGACCGTCACACTGCCGCCGCCCTCGTCGCCCGCGTCGCCGAGGAGCAGGGGCTCCTGCCTGAGGTGGCGTGGGACGACGGCAGCCTCCACCTGACCGTGCGCAACTGCGCCTTCCACGAGCTCTCCGGCGCCGACCCGGAGCTCGTCTGCGCCATGCATCGCGCCTTCCTCGCCGGGGTGCTCGAGGTCGTCCTCGGGACGCTCGGCACGGTCGCCTGCGTCGACGAGGGCGGGCGGCTGAGCCTCGGCGACGACCGCTGCCGGCTGCTCTGCACCCTGCGCGCCTGACCGCGTGCGCAGTCGCCGGGCGGGCGCCGTCACGCCTGTGATAGCGTACCGCGCGACCGTGGCGCGGGTGCGCCGTGTCTCTGGCCGCGCCGCGGCGCGAGGGTCTGCTCGGCCGACCACGAGCCCGGACTGGACGCCTGTGTCGCAGACTGCGCCCATGGTGCGGCGCGAGCCGGTCGAGAGCCCGGCGCCGCCCCGCGCCGACATCGAGCGCGTGATGACACCGCAGGCCTCGACCGAAGGAGCGACGTAGTGGGCGTGAAGGACTTCGACCTCGGCCTCGTCGCCGCCGCGCTCGAGCGCGCGCTCGTGCACGGGGGCGAGTTCGCCGAGGTCTACGTCGAGGAGCGCGACGGACTCACTCTTCGCCTCGAGGACCGCCGGCTCGAGCAGACCAGCGGCGGGCGCGACTTCGGCGCCGCGGTGCGCCTGCTCGACGGCGAGCGCACCTTCTACGCGTACAGCGACGAGGTCGACGAGGCCGGCCTGACGGCCGCCGCCGACGCCGTGGCCGCGGCGCTGCGCGGCGGCGGCAGCGTTTCCGCTCCGGTCGTCGATCTCGGCCCCGCGCAGTCGCGTCCCGGAGCGCACCCCGTCCTCGTGCCGCCGGAGACGGTCGACGTGCGACGCAAGGCCGACCTCCTGCGCGCCGCCGACGACGAGGCGCGCGCCGCCGGCGGTGAGGTCGCCCAGGTGATCGCCGCCTACGCCGACGCGCGCCAGCGCGTCCTCGTCGCCAACTCGCTGGGCGAGGTCGTGCGCGACGACCGCACGCGCACTCGGGTGAGCGTGCAGTGCGTGGCCCGGCGCGGCGAGGTCATCCAGACGGGCCACGAGACGCTGGGCGCCAGCTGCGGCTTCGAGCTGCTCGGTCAGCCGGCCGTGCTCGGCGTCGCCCGCGAGGCGGCCGGCAAGGCGCTGATCATGCTCGACTCCAGGCCGGCCCCGGTCGGGCTCATGCCGGTCGTGCTCGCCAACGGCTTCGGCGGCACCCTCTTCCACGAGGCCTGCGGCCACGGGCTCGAAGCCGACGCCGTGGCCAAGGACGCGAGCATCTACGCCGGGCGCCTCGGCGACGCGGTCGCGGCCACCATCGTCGACGCCTACGACGACGGCGCCGTGGTCAACGGCTGGGGCTCGGCCGCCTACGACGACGAGGGCGTCGCGACGCAGCGCACCCAGGTCATCGCAGGCGGGCGCCTCACGGGCTACCTCTACGACCGCCTTCGCGCCCGGCAAGCCGGCGCGCAGCCGACCGGCAACGGGCGCCGGCAGTCGTTCCGCCACGTGCCCATCCCGCGCATGACGACCACCTACATCGCGCCCGGCGACGCGACCCCCGAAGAGATCATCGCGGCGACGCCGCGCGGCTTCTACGCCAAGAGCCTCGCCGGCGGGCAGGTCGAGCCGGCGAGCGGCAACTTCGTCTTCGGCGTCGCCGAGGGCTACCTGATCGAGGACGGCCGCATCACGACCCCCCTGCGCGGCGCCACGCTGGTCGGCAACGGCATCGACATCCTGATGAAGATCGACATGATCGCCTCCGACTACGAGGTCAAGTCGGGTATCTGCGGCAAGGACGGCCAGGGCGTCCCGGTCGGCACCGGTCAGGCCACGCTGCGCATCGCCGAGATGACGGTCGGGGGCACGGGATGATGGTCGCCGGGGACGCAGCGCCGGTGGCCGGCGGCAGGCCTACGGCCGCGAGGGGGAGAGGCTGATGTTCGAGCTTCTGGACGTCGTCCTCGAGCGCGCCGGCGCACTCGGCGACGCCGAGGTCGAGGTGTACGGCGAGCGCTCCACCTCGCGCCGCGTCAAGGTCTTCGGCGGCGCGGTCGAGCAGCTCACGTCGGCGCGCCGCGCCGGCCTCGGCGTGCGCGTCGTGCGCGCCGGGGCCGCCGGGTACGCCTACACCTCCGAGCTCTCCCCGGAGGGCGTCGACACCGTGGTGCGGCGCGCCTTCGACCACGCCGCCGTCGGCGACGCCGACGAGTTCGTCGCCCTCCCCGAGCCCGGCGGTAGCGCCGGCCGACGTCGATCCGTACGACGCGCGCGTCGAGCGGCGTGAGCGACGACGCGCGCGTCGAGCTCGCGCTCGCCGTCGAGGCGGCGGCGCGCGCCGCCGACCCGCGCGTCAAGACGGTCGAGGACACGATCTACGCCGATGGCGAGGGCGAGGTCTTCCTCGCCAGCACGACCGGGGTGCGCGGCAGCTACCGGGCGAGCCAGTGCTACGGCTTCGCCTACGTGCTCGCCGAGGAGGAGGGACAGGTCGAGACCGGTATCTCCTTCACCGTCGGGCGGGCGCTGCCCGACCTCGAGCCCGAGGCGTGCGGCGCCGAGGCCGCGGCACGGGCGTGCCGCCTGCTCGGCGCCCGCAAGTGCCCCTCGATGAAGGCGACCGTCGTGCTCGACCCCTTCGTCGCCGCCAGCGTGATCGGCGTGCTCAGCTCGGCGCTGACCGCCGACGCCGTGCAGAAGGGCCGCTCGCTCTTCGCCGGGCGCGAGGGGCAGGCGGTCGCCGCGGCGGCCTTCTCGCTGACCGACGACGGCCGCCACCCCGACGGCCTCGACAGCGCCCCCTTCGACGGCGAGGGCACGCCGAGCCGGCGCACGCCGCTGGTCGCCGGCGGCGTCCTCCAGGGCTTCCTCTACGACACCTACACCGCGCGCAAGGCGGGCCGTGCCTCGACCGGCAACGGCCTGCGCGGCTCCTACCAGTCGCTGCCCGGCGTGCGACCGACCAACCTGCTCGTCGAGGGCACGGCCACGCCGGTCGACGAGATCGTCGCCGGCATCGAGCGCGGGGTCCTCGTCACCGACGCCGTCGGCGTGCACTCGGGCGCCAACCCCGTCTCGGGCGAGTTCTCCGTCGGCATCAGCGGCGTCCTCATCGAGAACGGCCACCTGACCACGCCGGTCCGCGAGGTCACGCTCGCCGGCGACCTGTTGTCGATGCTGCGCGGGGTGGTCGCGCACGGCGACGACGCGCGCTGGGTGCCGGGCGGGAGCATCCTGACGCCGTCGCTCGTCATCGAGGGGATGGCGATCGGCGGGACCTGAGCCGTCGCTGTGAGGAGAGACGCGAAGCCGGCCCGTCAGCGGGCCGGCCGGACGACCGGGAGACAGAGGAGGGTACGCACGTGGACGACCTCGGCCGGCGCCTGCTGGCGGCGAGCTACCTGGAGGGCGACTTCGTCCTGCGCTCCGGACGCCGCAGCCGCTTCTACCTCGACAAGTATCTCTTCGAGACGCAGCCCGACCTGCTGCGCGACATCGCCAAGGGGCTCGCTGAGAAGCTCCCGGCCTACCGGCCGTTCGACGTGCTCGCCGGCCCCGAGCTCGGCGCCGTCGCCCTGGTGACCGCGCTGGCTCTCGAGTCGGGGACTCACTTCGTCATCGTGCGCAAGGGCGCGAAGGGGTACGGGACCGACAAGGCGATGGAGGGTCGCGCCGAGCCCGGCCAGCGCGTCGTCATGGTCGAGGACGTCGTCACCTCGGGCGGCGCCGCGCTCCAGGCCGCCGACAAGCTTCGTGACGGCCGGCCTCGAGGTCGCGGCCCTGCTCTGCGTCGTCGACCGCGAGGAGGGCGGCCGTGAGCAGATCGAGGCGGCGGGCCTGACCTTCGACCCGCTGTTCACGGCGACCTCGCTGGGGATCAAGAAGCCCGTCTGAGCGGCGCCGGGCCCGTCGCCGACCCCGTCCGGCCCGCCAGGCCACGACGCGCGATCGTCAGGCCACGACTCGCCGGCTCGCGATCTTCAGGCCGCGACGCGCCGGCTCGCGGCGGTCAGGCCACCACCCGAAGCGTCCGCAAGCTGAGATCCTCGGGGCCGTGCACCTTCAGGTGCACGGCCCCGGCGCGCTCCAGGTAGCCCACGGTCTCAGCCGTGATCTCCTCACCCGGCCCGAGCACGGGGATGCCGGGCGGGTACGGGGTGACGATCTCGGCGCTGACCCGGCCGGCACACTCCGCGACCGGCAGCGCGACCGACGGGGCGAAGAAGGCGTCGCGCGGCGAGAGGACCTGGCGGGTGAAGGCCGGCGGCCGCAGGCGCAGCCACCGCGCGGCCGCCTCACGCCCCCCGCCGCCCTCGGCGCGTGCGGCGATGGCGCGCAGCGCCTCGACGAGCACGCGCATGTCGTCCATCGAGTCGCCGAACGTGACGTTGAGGATGATCGCCAGCGGGTCGGCGGCCTCGACGGCGACGGCGTGGTCGTCGCGCAGCGCCGTCTCGAGCTCGAAGCCGCTGAGGCCGAGGTCGAGGGCCGAGATCGTCAGCCGCGTCGGGTCGAACTCGGCCACGCCCTCGGCCTCGAGCACCTCGCGCCCAAGGCAGCGCAGGCCGGCGATGCCGCCGATCTCCGCCCGAGCCCAGTCCGCGCAGGCGATGGCTCCGCGCCAGAGCTCGGCGCCGTGCGTCGCCATCTGCTGGCGGGCGGCGTCGATCGAGGCGTACATGAGCGCCTGGGGGCTGGTGCTCTGGGTCATCTTGACCATGCCCTCGAGACGGGCGAGGTTGAGGCGCGCGCTCCGCGCGAGCAGCACGGCCGATTGCGTGATGCCGCTGATCAGCTTGTGCGTGCTGACGACGCAGGCGTCGGCGCCCGCGGTCATCGCGTCGACGGGCAGCTCCGGGCAGAAGCGCAGGTGCGGGCCCCAGGCTTGGTCGACGACGAACGGCACGCCGGCGGCGTGGACGGTCGCGGCGATGCCGGGCAGGTCGGCGGCGAGCCCGTTGTACGTCGGCGAGGTGACGAACACCGCCTTGGCCTCGGGCTCGGCGCGCAGGGCGGCGGCGACCTGCGCGGGGGTGACGTTCAGCGGGATGCCCCACTCCGGGTCGACCTGGGGCTCGACGTAGCAGGGCATCGCGCCCGAGTAGATGAGTGCGGCGAGCAGTGACTTGTGCGCGTTGCGCGGGACGATGACGGTCTCGCCGGGGCCGGCGAGGGTGAGGACGAGGGCGTGGACGCCGCTCGTCGACCCGTTGACGAGGAAGTGGCAGCGCTCCGCGCCCCACGCCTCGGCGGCGTACTCCTCGGCGAGGTGGATCAGGCCGGTCGACTCGCGCGTGTCCTCGACGGCGCCGGCCATGGCGAGGTCGACCCCGAGACAGGCGTCGCCGAGCAGCTCTCTCAGCCTGGCCGGCGCGCCCTTGCCGAGCTTGTGCCCGGGCGTGTGGAAGGGCGTGTAGCCTCGGCGACGGTAGGCGAACACGGCGTCGAGGTACGGCGTCGCTTCCTGGTCGTGCGGCATGCGCGCTCCTGTCGTCCCGTCTTCACGGGGGGCGGGCGTCCCGTTCTGCAGTCGACTCCCGCCTGCGTGGTCGGAGCCGAGTCTATCAGCCGCGTGCCGGGGCACGACGCGGGCTTCGACGCGGGCTTCGACCCGGGACGTCGGGGGGACTCCGTCGTGCGCCCGGCCACGCAGTCCGTGTCCCCGGCCTCGAGCCGCCGGTGATAGACTGGACCGCGGTTTGCAGGCGAAACCCGCGACGACGGAGAGAACCATCAAGCTCGACTCGACGGTAAGAGTGCGCTTCGCACCGAGTCCCACCGGCGCGTTGCACGTTGGCTCGGCCCGCACGGCGCTGTTCAACTGGCTGTTCGCGCGCCACGCGGGCGGCGTCGTCGTGCTGCGCATCGACGACACCGACGCGGCGCGCTCCGAGGCCCGGCACGAGGCGGCGATCCTCGAGGACCTGCGCTGGCTCGGGCTCGACTGGGACGAAGGGCCCGACACCGGAGGCCCCGTCGGGCCGTACCGGCAGAGCGAGCGCCTCGAGCGCTACCGCGCGGCCGCCGCCGCACTGCTCGACTCGGGACACGCCTACCACTGCTTCTGCACCGAGGAGCGCCTCGAGGCCCTGCGCGCCGAGCAGCGCGCCGCCAGGGCGACGCCGCGCTACGACCGTCGTTGCGCGGCGCTCCCGCGCGAGGAGGTCGGCCGCCGGCTCGCCGGTGGCGAGCCGGCGGCCGTGCGCTTCAGCGTGCCCGCCGCCGAGGTCGCCGTCGACGACGGCCTGCGCGGCGTCGTCACCGTCGGCGCGGGCGCGCTCGGCGACTTCATCATCCTGCGCTCCGACGGCGTGGCCGGCTACAACTTCGCCACCGCGGTCGACGACGCCGCCATGGGCATCACCCACGTGATCCGCGGCGACGATCACCTCACCAACACGGCGCGCCAGCTGCTGGTGCTGAGTGCGCTCGGCGCGCCGCCGCCGCGCTACGCGCACCACGGCATGATCCTCGATCCCGAGGGCGGCAAGCTCTCGAAGCGCCACGGCGCGACGTCGGTCGGCGAGTTCCGCGAGCTCGGCTACCTGCCGCAGGCGCTGGTCAACTACCTGGCCCTGCTCTCGTGGTCGCACGGCGAGGACGAGATCCTCGACCGCGAGCGGCTGGTGCGCGAGTTCGAGCTCGAGCGCCTCTCGCCGAGCGCCGCCGTCTTCGACCGCGCCAAGCTCGACTGGCTCGCGCACGAGCACGTCATGCGGCTCGACTCCGGCGAGCACGCGCAGGCGCTTCGCCGCCCGTCTGCCCGCCGGCACGCCGCCACAGGCGGCGGCCGCGCTGGCGGCGGCCGCCCAACCGTCGCTGCGCCGCCTACGGCGAAGCGCCGGGCTTCGCGGCCGCCGTCCTCGAGCCGCCGCGCCTCGATGAGGCCGACGTCGCGCTCGTGGCCGGCGCTCGCGAGCAGCTCGAGCACTTCGCGGAGGCGCGGGCGGCGGCGGCCGAGTGGCTCGACCCCGCCGCCGCCCGCGCCCTCCTCGCCGCCTACCGCGAGTGGGGCGCCGCCCGCGACTGTGCCGGCGAAGCGCCTGCTCATGCCGCTGCGCGTCGCCCTGACCGGGCGCGAGCACGGCCCCGAGCTGCACTACGTGCTCGCCGCTCTCGACCGGGTGACCGCGCTCGCCCGCCTGCACGAGGCACTGGAGCGCGCCGCTGCGGCGTCCCCGTCGGGTCCGTCGCCGTCGGGCGCCGACCCGAGCTCCTCGAGCGCCGACCCGACCTCCGCTTCGACGCCGTCCGAGCCGCCGCCCGCGCCCGACCCGTCATCCTCCGCCAAGGGAGCCCGACCATGATCCGACTGTACAACTCGCTCTCGCGCCAGAAGGATGAGTTCGTCCCCCGCGAGGAGGGCAAGGTCGGCATCTACTGCTGCGGCCCCACGGTCTACAACCTCGTGCACGTCGGCAACGCGCGGCCCTACGTCACCTTCGCCGTGCTGCGCTCGTGGCTACGCCGTCGCGGCTACGCCGTGACCCTGGTCGAGAACATCACCGACGTCGACGACAAGATCATCAACAAGGCGCAGGCGGAAGGCCGCACCTCGACCGAGGTGGCCGAGGAGTACACGCAGGCCTACCACGACGACATGGGCCGCCTCGGCGACGCCCTGCGGCCCGACCTCGAGCCGCTCGCCACCGAGACCATCCCCGAGATCGTCGACCTCTGCCGGCAGCTCGTCTCTTCGGGTCACGCCTACGAGGCGGACGGCAGCGTCTACTTCCGCGTGCGCAGCTTCCCCGAGTACGGCAAGCTCTCCGGGCAGCGCATCGAGGAGCTCGAGGAGGGCGCCCGCGTCGACGCCGAGCCGGGCAAGAAGGACCCCCTCGACTTCGCCGTCTGGAAGGCGGCCAAGCCCGGCGAGCCGGCCTGGGAGAGCCCCTGGGGGATGGGCCGCCCCGGCTGGCACATCGAGTGCTCGGCCATGGGCCTGCGCTACCTCGGCCCCGGCTTCGACGTGCACGGCGGCGGTCGCGACCTCATCTTCCCGCACCACGAGAACGAGATCGCCCAGAGCGAGGCGGCGGGCCTGCCCTTCGCGCGCGTCTGGATGCACAACGGCATGATCCGCTCCGAGGGCGAGAAGATGGCCAAGTCGGTCGGCAACATCTTCCTGCTCCGCGAGGTGCTCGACCGCTACGGTCCGGCGGTGCTGCTCATGTACTTCCTGACGACGCACTACCGCAGCCCGCTGGAGTTCTCGCTCGAGAAGCTCGACGAGGCGAAGGCCGCCTACCAGCGGCTGGGCGAGGCGCTCGAGTCGGCGGCGTTCAGGGTGCGGACGGCCGACAAGGCAGCGGCGCGCGGCGAGGTCGAGGGCCACGGCGAAGCGGTCGCGCGTGCGCGCGAGGCGTTCGCCGCCCACATGGACGACGACCTCAACACGGCCGGCGCCCTCGGCGAGCTCTTCGCGCTCGCCTCGGCGATGTTCAAGCACCTGAGCGCGGTCGACGCCGGCCGCGAGCCGCTCGACACCGCCTTCCTCGAGGCCGTTCGCGAGACGATCGTGGAGTCGCTCGAGGCGCTGCTGATCCCGGCACCCGGGATCTGGCGAAGACAGCGAACGGCGGGCAGGGCACGTCGAGCGTCGCGCAGACGCCGGCCGGGGCCGGCGTCTCCTCGACGCTCGCCGCCGGTGCCGCTGCCGAAGCCTCGGTGGCGCCGCGGGCGCCGCGGGAGGCGCCGGCCCGGCGGCGCTCAGCGAGGCGGGCACGGTCGAGGGGCCGGCGGCCGAGAGCTGCGCCACCGGCCACGTCGCGCTCCCGTCGGCCGAGCGTCTCGCCGGGGAGGGACGCTGGGAGGACCTCGAGCTGGTGTACGCGGAGCGGCTCGGCTGCGACGACGCCTCCTACGCGTGCGCGCTGCGCGACCACTACCGGGCGGCGAAGGACTGGGCGAAGGCGGACGAGGTCAGGGACGCGTTGGCGGCCGCCGGCTTCGAGGTGAGGGACACGCCGCAGGGTACGCAGGTGACGAGCGGGCGAGGGTCGTCGACGGGCAGAGCCGGTCGAGCGAGTGGGCGGCCGAGCGGGCGACGGGAGGCGTGAGGATCTCATGGAGTGGTTGTACGGACGGCAGGTGGTGACGACGGCGCTCGGCGCCGGCGCTCGGCGGCGCCCGAGCCGGCTCGCGGCCACGCCGGCCGCCCTCCACGCGCTCGGCGCGCGCCTGCCCGGCGGGCTCGACGTCGAGACGGTGGACGAGCGCGAGCTCGAGCGCCTGACGAGGTCGAGCGAGCACCAGGGCGTGGGGGTGCTCGTCGGCGACTACCCCTACGTCGGATCCCGACGAGCTGCTCGGCGCCGACCTGCTGGTCGTCCTCGACGAGATCAGCGACCCGCACAACCTCGGCGCCGTCGCGCGCAGCGCCCTCGCCGCGGGCGCCGGCGGCCTGGTCGTGCCGCGCCACCGCGCGGCCCACGTCACGCCGGCTGCCGTGAAGGCCTCGGCCGGCACGCTCGAGCTGCTGCCGGTCGCGGTCGTGCCCAACGTGGTCGCCTTCCTCAAGCGGGCCAAGAGCGCCGGCCTCTGGGTCTACGGGGCGGCCGGCGACGCGCCCCGCCCGTACGTCGAGCTCGACCTGCGCGACCGTTCCGTCCTCGTGTTCGGCTCGGAGGGTCGCGGCCTGCGTCCGCTCGTGGCCCGCGCCTGCGACGCGCTCGCGACCATCCCGATGGAGCCTGCGGTCGAGAGCCTCAACGTGAGCGTGGCCGCCGCCGTCTTCCTCTTTGAGGCGCGGCGGCAACGCGCCGCCGGCACGCCGCCGGACGACGCCGAGTGAGCCGCACCCTCTACATCGTCGACGGCTACAACTTCCTGCACCACCTGTTTCCCGGGGTCGGCAAGGACGAGCTCTTCGCCCGCCGCGACTGGCTGCTCGACCGCCTCGCCGAGTACGTCGCCTTGCGCGGCGCCGGGGCCGTCCTCGTCTTCGACGGCCGCGGGCCGGAGACGACGAGCTCGCGGCCGATCCCCGGCGCCGACGTCGAGATGGTCTTCGCCGGCGGGCGCTTCACCGCCGACACCCTGATCGCGCGCCGCACCGCCTCGCGTGCGCCGGACACCTCGGTGGTCGTGGTCAGCGGCGACCAGGAGGTGCAGCGTACGGCGGCGCGGGCGGGCGTGCGCCGCATGACGCCTCGTGAGCTGGCCGCCGAGCTGGCCGAGACGGCATCCCCCGGGCAGGCACTTGACTCTGCCCCAGACTCCCATACAATGCCCTCACGGCTTGAGGATAAAGTAGACCCTGAGACTTTGAAGAAGCTGCGCCGGCTCAGGGACGAAGGCTGATCGAGCCGGAGCGCTGCGGTGACTGGGCCGTAAGCGGGGCAATTCGCGTACGGAGGTGGGGATGAAGGCGTCGCGTACGGCGGAGTCCGGGCGCAGCACGACCCACTCACAGAACCCTCAACCCTTCAGCGAGAGTTCAGATTACGGCCTGGTGTGTGCCTATCGGCACGGCAGCCAGGCCGCTCTCGAGGCCCTGATGCTGCGCTACCACCAGTTCGTGCGCCTCAAGGCGAGCTCGTACTTCCTCGCCGGCGGCGACGGCGAGGACCTGATCCAGGAGGGCATGCTCGGGCTCTACAAGGCGGTGCGCGACTACCGCGACGACCGTCTGGCCTCGTTCCGCAGCTTCGCCGAGCTCTGCATCACGCGGCAGATCATCACCGCCATCAAGACCGCGACACGGCAGAAGCACCACCCGCTGAACGGCTACCTCTCGTTCAGCCAGACGCCGGGCGACGCCTCCGACGACGGCGACTGCTCGCTGGCCGACGTGCTGCCGGGGCCCAGCACGCAGGACCCCGTCACGCAGGTGATCTCCTCGGAGGAGGTCGCGAGCCTGACGGCGTGCCTCACGCACATGCTCTCCGAGCTCGAGAGCCGCGTGCTGCGGTTCTACCTGCAGGGCCTCTCTTACGAGCGCATCGCCAACGAGCTGGACTGCGACTGCAAGACCGTCGACAACGCCCTGCAGCGCATCAAGCGCAAGGTCGACCAGCACCTCGAGAGCCGCAAGGTCATCGACTAGGGCGCGAGGGTCCGAAGGCGAGACGGCGGCGGGGCCGCGACCTCGATCCGAGGTCGCGGCCCCGCCGCCGTCTCGCGCCCGCCTCGGCGCTCTTCGCTCGCTCAGAAAGTCGTCAGGCTCACGTCGTGGCCCTCCTGCTGCACCATCAGCTTGAAGTCGTGCGGGCTGGTGGCGACCTGGGCCGCGTCGCTGAGCGTGATCAGACCCTGCTCGTAGAGCCTGAGCAGCGCCTGGTCGAAGGTCTGCATCCCGTAGAAGTCACCCTCTTTGATCGCGTCGTGGACCAGCATCGCCTGGTCCGGGTCGAGGATGAAGTCGCGGATGCGGTTGGTCGTGATCATGACCTCGATGGCGGGCACGCGGCCCTGCCCGTCGGCGCGCTGCAGCAGACGCTGCGAGACGATGCCCCTGAGCGTGCCGGCCAGCATGATGCGCACCTGCTTCTGCTGGTGCAGCGGGAAGAAGTCGATGATGCGGTTGATGGTCTCGGTCGCGTCGATGGTGTGCAGCGTGCTCATCACGAAGTGGCCGGTCTGGGCCGCGGTCAGCGCCGCCGACACGGTGTCGGTGTCGCGCATCTCGCCGATGAAGATGACGTCGGGGTCCTGCCGCAGCACGTACTTGAGGGCGGTCGCGTAGGTCTCGGTGTCGAGGCCGATCTCGCGCTGGTTGATGATCGCCCTGCGGTCCTTGTGCAGCACCTCGATCGGGTCCTCGATGGTGACGATGTGGCGCCGCATGGTGGCGTTGATGTGGTCGATCATCGCCGCCAGGGTGGTCGTCTTGCCCGAGCCGGTGGTGCCGGTCACGAGCATCATCCCGCGCGGCTCGAGGGCCAGGCGCTTGAGGATGTCGGGGAGGTGGAGCTCCTCGAACGAGGGGATCTTCGTCGTCACCTGGCGCATGGCGATACTGATGCTGCCGCGCTGGCGGAAGACGTTGACGCGGAAGCGCCCCAGGTTGGGGGCGGAGTAGGCGAAGTCGATCTCGTTGTGCTCCGAGAACCGCCTGATCTGCTTGTCCGTCATGATCGAGGCGGCGACGTCCTTGGTGTCCTCGGGGGTGAGCGGCGGTTCGTCCATGAGCGCCAGCTCGCCGTCCACACGGAGAACGGGTGGACTGCCCGCCTTGATGTGAAGGTCGGACGAGTTGCGCGCCATCATGTCGGCAAGGAGTTCGTCTATGGCTCTCACTGGGCTCCCCCAGGGTTCGCGTGTGGCCGCCTCTTCCTTATTCGTCAGTTTGGGCGAAAGCCTTACCTCTTTGTCCGACCCGCGAGCCTGACGACCCGGCCGCGACCGGTTCGCAGGTGGTATGGAGGCTGGACGCCGACGCTTGGAGGGGAGGCTGGACGCGGGGGCCCGGCGAGGAGGCTGGACGCCGACGCTTGGCGAGGAGGCTGGACGCGGAGGCCGTGCCGGGAGGTCGCCGAGGCGGTGTGTGCCGGGCCCCGCGGCGGCGCTCGCCGCGGTCAGTGGCTCAGGGTCGGCCGCCGATCCAGGCGCCGTCGTACACCGCCGCGATGACCACCTGGCCGGCGGAGCTGGAGGCGTGGATCATCTGCCCCCCACCGATGTAGATGGCGACGTGGCTCGAGTAGTCGGGTGTGCCGAAGAAGATCAGGTCGCCCGGCTGCAGCGCGCTCAGCGGCACGTCGGTGGTGACGGCGGCCTGCATGGTGGCCGAGTGCGGCAGGCTGTAGCCGATCTGCGCGTAGCAATACATGGTGAGGCCCGAGCAGTCGAAGCCGGAGGGGCTGGCCCCGCCGTAGACGTAGGGCACGCCGAGGTAGCGCATGGCGATGGCGACGACCTCGGAGTGGCCGCTGCCGCCTGGGTCGACGGGCTGCGGGTACTCGCCGGTCGCCTCGGCCGCCGCGGCCGCCGCGGCCGCCGCAGCCTCCTGCCGCAGCCGGTCGATGTCGCCGGTCAGCCGGCTCTCCAGGTCCTCGAGACGTGCCTGCAGCGTGAGGATCTCGTCCTTCTGCGCCTGGCGCTCGGCGACGAGGCGCGCCGCCTCCTCCTGGTCGGCCTCGAGCATGAGGCGGCGATCCGTGATCTCGCGCTCGTAGGCGGCGATCGACTTGACCATGTCGACGTCGGAGTCGCCGAGGCGGCGCATGAGGTCGAGCTGCGAGACGAACTCGTCGAAGCTCGAGCTCGCGAAGAGCACGTCCACGAAGTCGACGCCGCGCGACTTGTAGAGCATGCACGCCCGGGTCTGGAGCTGCGCCTTGGCGAGCTGCTGGTTGAACTCGGCGACGTCGAGCAGGTGCTCGTTCTCTTTGATCGCGCCCTCGACGTCGGCCAGCTGGGCGGTCGCCATGTTGTACTTCTCGACCGCGAGATCGGCCTTCAAGTAGACCGCGCCGAGCTTCTCCTGGACGCGCTGGAGCTCGGCCTTCTTCTCGGACAGGGTCGTGCCGGCGGCGCTCGCGGTGACGAGGAGCGTCACGAGGGCGACGGCGACGGGGAGGACGAAGCGGAGGCGTACAGAAGGTCTCGCGCGTCGTGTCCCGGTCATGCCTGCATCCCCCTCAAGGAGCGTGAGCGGCGGGCGCCGCGCGGGCGGCCACCCTCAAGCAGTGGAGACTACACCCTCGGCGCGGCGGCGACAACACACGCCCGGTCGCCGGGCCGTCGGACGAAGGTCTAGAAGCGGCCGCCGATCCAGGCACCGCTGATCGAGCCGTAGCTCACGACGGCGCCGGTGTGCGGGGCGTGGATCATCGTGCCCCCGCCGACGAAGATGCCGACGTGGTAGCTGTACGAGGCACTGCCGAAGAAGACCAGGTCTCCTGGCGTCAGCGCGTGCAGCGGGACCGGGGTCGACATCTTCTGCTGCAGGGTGGCGCCGTGCGGCAGGCTCACGCCGACCTGGGCGTAGCAGTACATCGTGAGACCCGAGCAGTCGAAGCCCGCCGGGGTGGCGCCGCCGTACACGTACGGGACGCCGAGGTAGCGCTTGGCGATCTCGACCACCGTGGCGTTGCCGGAGCCGCCCGGGTCGGGGGGCACGTACGACGTGGAGCTCGAGGTGAGGGCGGCCCGCTCGGCGGCGGCTGCGGCCGCGGCGGCCGCCGCGGCGCGGGCCGCGGCCCTGAGGCGCGAGATCTCGCGCTCGAGCTGGCTCTGCATGCGCTCGAGGCGCGCCTGCAGGGCGAGGACCTCGTCCTTCTGCGCCTTGCGCTCGGCGAGGAGGCGCGCCGCCTCCTCCTTGTCGGCCTCGAGCTTGAGGCGGCGATCCTTGATGTCGCGCTTGTACGCGGCGATCGACTTCACGGTGTCGACGTCGGAGTTGCCCAGGCGCTCCATGAGGTCGAGCTGGGTGACGAACTCGTCGAAGCTGGAGGTGGCGAAGAGCACGTCGACGAAGCCGACGCCGCGCTCCTTGTACAGGCTGATGGCTCGGGCCTCGAGCTGGGCGTTGGCGAGCTCGAGGTTGTACTCGGCGATACCGAGCAGCCGCTCGTTCTCCCTGATCGCTCCCTTGACGTCGGCCAGCTGCGCGGTCGCCGTGTTGTACTTCTCGACCGCGATCGCCGACTCGCGGTAGACCTCGCCGAGGCGCGTCCCGATCTCTTCGAGCTCCTGGCGCTTCTCGGAGAGGGGAGTGGCCGCGGTCGGGCCGACCGGCGCGATGGTCACGAGTATGAGGGTGATGAGGAGGAAGGTCGCGGCGCGTCGGATGCCTGTCATGCATCGCCTCCTGTCGGGCGGGAACGCTCTCCGCGCCCCTGGTGAGGTGAGCCTTAGTGCGGCCGGCGTCGAATCTCAAGTCCGGTACCCTAGCATCCCGGTCAGCCCGGGGCAAACGCGGCGCCCCGCCGGCCGGCCTCGCCGGGAGCGGCGTGCGGCTCGGCGACTGGCTTCGCCGCCGGGCGCCGTGCTCCTCTGCCGGGCCGGTCTCCGAGGCGCCCCTGCCTGCCGGCGGGTCGGGTCGCGATGCAACGGGGACATCCCCGCGCGCGGCGCGTGCCGGGGCGGGTCGAGCGCACCGTCGGTGGACCGTCCGTCCTCGCGGCCGGTCGCGGGCAGGCCCGATGCCCGGCCTCGTCGTCCCTCCCGGCAACGCCTTGCCAAAAAGTGCATTGTCATCCACGATTCGGACGTGTACCGTCGGCGCCGGGGGTAGCGTTCGCCGTTACGGGCGACCCGGCGGACGCGACCGAGGGGTATGTGGGTACCAGTTCACCACCGTGCGCGCGCGTCGTGACCACCTCATGAGTCCGTGTGAGGGCGGACCGGCGCGGGAAGTCGTGTCGTTGATGGGTCCACCTCAAGACACCACGGTGTCGGCCCCGGCGCGCGCGATCGTCGCGGTGAACGACTGGTCCCCGCTGGTCGTCTGGCTGCTGCTCGCCGTCTGGGTCTTCAACGTCGCCGACTTCGTCCTCACGGCGGACGCGCTGCAGGCGGGGCGTGCCGAGGAGCTCAACCCGCTGATGGACGCGCTCTTCGGCCTCGGGCTGCTGCCCGTGGCGCTCTACAAGATCGGCGTCGTGACGGCGGGCCTGGTCGCCCTCTGGCTGCTGCGCCGCCACCGCATCGTGCTGTACACGGCGACGGGGCTGGCCGCGTTGCTCGGCCTCATCGTCGTCTACCACATCGTGGGGCTCTGGCTCTACGCGGTGTGAGCGGCGGGCGCTCGCGTGGCGGCGCGACTTACCGCGCCGCGGCGCGACTTACCGCGCGGCGGCGTCGTGCGTGCCGCCCGGCGACCAGCGCGGCAGCTTGAGCCGCTTGAGGGTCTTCATGAAGTCGCGGTTGCCCTGGTCTTTGCGCCAGGCGCGGATGATCATGATGCCCCAGCCGCGGAAGAGGAGATGCTTGGCGCCCTCGAGCTTGACCAGGGCGCGCAGCCAGTTGCGCACCGAGTAGAAGCGCGCGTAGCCGCGCACCACCTCCTTCTGCAGCTCGAACGGCGTCATGCCGGCCGGCTGGAAGACCACGTGGTGGGCGTCGTAGTGCTCCCACTGGTGGTCGAAGATGCGGCCGTCGGCTTCGAGCAGTGCGAACTGCTGCGTGCCCGGCAGCGGCGTCAGGATGTTGAGCATCACCGTGTCGATGTGATGGTCGAGACAGAAGGTGACCGTGTCGCGCACCGTCTGCGCGGTGTCGGTGTCGGCGCCCAGGACGAACATACCGTGCGAGCGGATGTCGTAGGTGTGGAGCGTGTCGACGGACTCGACGATCTCGGCGACGGTCTGCGCCTTGTCGTAGGCGTCGAGGGTCGCCTGGTCGACCGACTCGAGGCCGAGGTACACGATGTGGCAGCCACTGCGCCGCATGAGGTCGAGCAGCTCGGGGTCGCGGGCCACGTCGGTGCGGACCTGCGCCGTCCACGGGATCACGAGGTCGCGCTCGATCATCATCTCGAGCAGACGCTTGAGCCGTTTGCGGTCGGCGGCGAAGTTGTCGTCGTAGAAGAAGATGCGCTGCGGCCGCTTGGCCTCGATCTCGGCGATCACGCTCTCGGCGCTGCGGATGCGGTAGCGGCGGCCGAACATCGCCGTGACCGAGCAGAAGTTGCAGGCGAAGGGGCAGCCCCAGCTGGTCATGATCGGCGTGGTCTGCAGGCGCTCGTGCCCGACGATGAGATCGAGGTCGGGGAACGGGAGTTCGTCGAGATCGGCGAGACGCTCGCGGAGCTCGTTGTGCACCGGGCCGTCGGCGCCGGTGTAGGACAGCCCGCGGATGGTCTCGGGCGCCCGCCCGCCCTCGAGCATCTCGATGAGCTCGAACATGAGGGCCTCGCCGCCCTCGCCGCGGGCCACGTAGTCGGCGTGCCCCAGGGCCTCGTCGGCCATGAAGGTGACGTGGGAGCCGCCGATGACGACGGGGACGCCGAGGGCTCGGAGCCGGTCGGCGAAGCCGTAGCCGGCCGTCGCGGTCGAGGTCGTGGTCGAGATGCCGACGAGGTCGGCGCTCTCGACGTCCTCCCAGTCGATGGGGGCCATCTGCTGGCAGTAGACGAGGGCGTCGTGGCCCTGGTCGTTGAGAGCCGCCCCGATCATCGGCAGGCCGAGACGGGGGAGCAGGACCTTCGAATACACGTGCATGCCCGGCGCGGCGGGTTCGATCAGACGGATCTTCATCGTCCTCCTCGGGTGTCCAGCGTGTCATTCTAGACCCATCGTGACGGGACGACACCACGGCGCCCGTCGCGTCACGCCGCGCGTGCGGCAGCGGCGCCGGCGTCGAACGGGGTGCTCGCGCTCAGGGCGACGCCGTCGGGACGACCCAGACGCCCGCCGCCACGGCCGACGAGGGGCCTGCCGCCACCGCCGACGGGCGGCCCGCCATCACGTGAGCGCGCTGATGAGCAGGTACGTGAGTGCGGCGATCAGCGCCGATGCCGGCAACGTCAGCACCCAGGCGGTGAGGATGTTGCCGGCGACGCCCCAGCGCACGGCCGAGAGTCGCTGCGTGGAGCCGACGCCCATGATCGCCGCCGTGATCGTGTGCGTGGTGGAGACGGGAAAGCCGAAGTGCGTCGCGAGCTGGATCATCGTGGCGGCGCTGGTCTCGGCGGCGAAGCCGTGGATCGGGTCGAGCTTGATGACCTTGGTGCCCAGCGTGTGGATGATCCGCCAGCCACCCGAGTACGTGCCCAGGGCCATGGCCGAAGCCGAGGCGAAGATCACCCACGTGGGGATCTCGAACGACGAGATCTCGCCGCTGGCGTAGAGGGCCAGCGTGATGATGCCCATCGTCTTCTGGGCGTCGTTCCCCCCGTGCGAGAAGGCCATGAAGCCGGCGGAGCCGACCTGGAGCGTACGGAACCAGCGGTTGACCGGGGCCGGCGGCCAGCGGCGGACCACCCAGAAGAGGCCGGTCATCAGGAACCACGCGGCGACGAAGCCGAGCGCCGGTGACCCGATCATCGGGAGGATCACCTTGTCGACGACGCCGCTCCAGAGGACGCCGGAGACGCCCTCGGCGGCGAGCATCGCCCCGATGAGACCGCCGATGAGGGCGTGCGACGAGCTCGACGGGATGCCGAAGTACCAGGTGGTGAAGTTCCAGACGACGGCGCCGACGAGGGCCGCCAGCACCAGGGTCAAGGTGACGAGACCGGTGTCGACGATGCCCTCGCCGACCGTCTTCGCGACCCCGGTGGTCACGAAGGCGCCGACCATGTTGAGGATCGCGGCCATGAGCACGGCCACGCGCGGCGTGAGGGCGCGGGTCGACACCGAGGTGGCGATGGCGTTGGCGGTGTCGTGGAAGCCGTTGGTGTAGTCGAAGACCAGCGCGACGGCGATGATCGTGAGGAGGAGCAGCACCGGAGGCCGTCAGGTCAGTTGTGCTTGAGGACGATGCTCTCGATCACGTTGGCGACGTGTTCGCACTCATCGATCGCCGATTCGAGCACCTCGTAGATGTCCTTCCACTTGATGATGTCCTTGGCGTCGATGTCGTCGTCGAAGAGCGCGGCGATCGCGTCGCGGACGATGCGGTCACCCTCGTTCTCGAGGCTGTTCACGCTGATGATGCGCTCCATGAGATCCGTGCGCTTCTCGAGGTCGTCGATGATCTGGTGCAGGACGGCGGCGGCCTCGGCGATGACCTTCGCCTGGCGCTGCGCGTACACGGTGGGCGCTTCGACGCGGTACAGGATCATCGCGTCGGTCGCCTCCTCGATGTTGTCGAGGACCTCGTCCATGGTGGCCACGAGGTCGTAGATGTCCTCGCGGTCGATGGGCGTGATGAACGAGCGGTTCAGACGCTTGACGATGTCGTGCAGGATCTTGTCGCCCACGTGCTCGTGCTCGAGGATGGCCGCTCCGATCGACTTCGCCTGACCGTAGTCGTCCATGAACTTGACGAGCAGCTGTGCGGCCTCGTCGAGGTTGGCCGCCAGCTCCGAGAAGAGACGGAAGTAGTCGTGCTCCTTCGGGACGAGGCTGAGTCTCACGGCGGGCTCCTTTCCCTACCGGCCCGGTGCCGCGCGTAATGCTATAGGCCGCTTCCGTGTCGCGCCACCTGATCTCCGCCGCTGTGCGGCCAAGGGTCGCGCCGCGTGGCCGGGCCGTCGTGCCCCGGGGAGGGCACTGCGGACTATCGACAGGATCGCCGGCCCCGTGGCGACGGCCCCGGCGAGCGTAGGCAGCGCTGACAAACCTTTGGCGGCGGGGGGTATCATGCCGCGCCCCGCGCCGGCCGAGAGAGTGCACGGATGCCTCATGCGGTGCGGGCCGTTCGGGACCCCCAAGGAGGTCCTGATGAAGCGTTGGATGTTGGTGGTGCTCGTGGCCGCTCTGGCTGCCGGGCTGGTCCCGGTCGCCATCGCCGGCACCGGCGGATCGGACGGCGACCGCTCGCAGTTCATGGTCGAGGGCGTCGTCCAGTACATCACGGCCGGCGACGGCTGCAACTACGTCGTGATAACGCCGACGACGGGGACGAAGGACGTCAAGGACCTCGTGCGCGCCGGGGTCGACCGTGTCGGTCACGCTGCCCGACGGACGTCGCCGTCGTCGAGTGCGTCCCGCCGCCCGGCTCGGTGGTCATCCCGCTGGAGAACGTCGGGACCGGCGACATCGTCATGGCCCGCGGCCTCATCGACCGCAGCGGCTCGACGCCCGAGTACGTCGCCTTCCGCTTCCAGCTCATGTCCTACGCCGACTGACGCGGGACGCTCGCCCGGAGGGGCGGCGGCGGGCGCGCACCGCGCCCGCCGCCGCCCCTCCGGCGTTAAGACGTTAAGCGATGTTTCGGCGCGCCCCCCGAAAGCGGAGGACGCGCCGCCCCGGCCCTTGCGCCGCCCGGCGCCCCTCCGGTATGAGAATGGCCGTGCTCGCCAGAGTCGGTCGCGAGGGGCGGCCGGTCTCGGGCGCCGGGGGTCATCGCTCGTCACACGTCACCCCCGGGCTCTTGGCGAGCCCCGGCGTTCACGCCGGCGAGATCACACGTGGGGGGAGACGCAGGGAGTCGTGCTGGCACGTGGGGCAACGATCACCGCCACGGCCGCGTCGTGCGGCCGCGGGGCGCTGTGCCCCGGGACTTCGTGCCTCCGTCCATCCATCGTCCGCCGGCCCGGGGTCGCAGGACCGCCGGGAGGGGGGCCGCGCGCAACGGAGGTGGAAGAGGTTGGCTGAGGTCGCGACCGTCCGTGACGAGGGGGAGCGGCACCTTCGTCTGGTGAATCCCAAGGCCGCCGGGCCCCTCCTGGTGAGCCCCATGGCCTTCTGGATGCTGGCGTTCTTCCTGGTGCCGCTCATCCTGATCATCCTCTACAGCTTCGGCACCCAGAGCGTCTACCAGAACGGGGTGAGCCTCGACTTCAACACCCAGTGGTACCAGCAGATCTTCACCGACGCCTCCACCCGCAAGGCCTTCGTGCTCACCATGCAGATGGTGCTGGTCAACACCATCGGCTGCCTGCTCCTCGGCTACCCGCTCGCCTACTTCATCTCCGTCAAGTCCGGCAAGCGCAAGACGCTCTTCGTGCTGCTCATCATGCTGCCGTTCTGGACGAGCTTCCTGGTGCGCACGTACGCCTGGATCACGATCCTCAACAACAAGCGGGCTCCTCAACGGCTGGATGGAGTCGCTGGGCCTGATCGACGAGCCGATCGTGCTGCTCTACACGAACTTCGCCGTCTACCTGGTCCTGATCTATGACTACCTGCCCTTCATGGTGCTGCCCCTGTTCGTCGGCATCGAGAAGATCCACAAGTCGCTCTACGAGGCCTCGAAGGACCTCGGCGCCGGCAAGTGGACCACCCTGCGGCGGGTCACGATCCCGCTCAGCATGCCGGGCATCTTCGCCGGCTGCATGCTGGTCGCGATCCCGACCACGGGCGAGTTCGTCGTGCCGCCAGATCATCGGCGGCGGCAAGGTCGTGCTCTGGGGCTGGCTCATCTACACGGCGTTCACCGCCGGTCGCAACTGGCCGCTGGGCTCCGCGCTCTCGAACGTGCTGCTGGTGTTCATGCTGATCGTCGTCGCCCTGTATCTGCGGGCCATGGGCAACAAGGACTTCTGATGGCTGACGCAACCGTGATCGAGCCTCACGCCGCGCCGCCCGAGCGCCGGCCGCGCATGCACCTGTCGCTCTGGGACCGCCTCATGGGCCACAGCGACCTGGGGATCGGCGCCTGGTCGGTGATCGTCTACATCTTCCTGTACATGCCGGTCGTGGTGCTGATCGTCTACTCCTTCAACAGCCAGAAGCTCAACGTGAGCTGGGAGGGGTTCACGCTCGACTGGTACCAGAAGCTGTTCCACAACGAAGCGGTGATCAGTGCCTTCATCACGAGCATGGAGATCGCCGTCATCTCGACGGTCGCGGCGATCGTCATCGGCACGTTCGCCTCGTTCTCTCTCGAGCGCTTCGAGTACCGCACCAAGATGCTCTGGGACGGCCTCAACTACACCAAGATCATCATCGCCGAGATCGTCGCCGGCGTGTCGTCGCTGCTCTTCTTCGTGCAGCTCAACGAGTTCCTGCTCCAGTACCTCGGCTTCAACTTCTGGTCCATCTTCTCGCCCGGCTACTGGACCGTGGTCATCGCCCACATCGCCTGGAACATCCCCTTCGCGGTGATCATCATCCGCGCCCGTCTGAGGGGCTTCGACCGGGCGATCGAGGAGGCCGGGGCCGATCTCGGGGCCAACCCGGCGACGGTGTTCTTCAAGGTCACGCTGCCGGTGATCTTCCCCGGGATCCTGGCGGCGTCGCTGCTCTGCTTCACCCTGTCCTTCGACGACTTCGTGACCACGTTCTTCGTCATCGGCCAGAACTACAACACGCTGCCGGTGTGGCTCTGGAGCGCCGTGCGCATGGGCATCACGCCGGAGATCAACGCGCTCTCGGCGATCATGATCGCCGTGAGCTCCGTGATCGTCATCGTCCTCGAGCTCAAGGCGCGCATCTCCAAGGACATCGCCTAGCTCGCGGGTGGAGGCGTCGCGGGGCGGGCGAGTGTCGACCGGGGGCGGGGCGCCGTCAGGCGCCCCGCCCCCGGTCGATGAGCGGCTCGAGCCGGCCGCGGGCCGCGGCCGCTCGAGCCGCCGCCCTCATGCTTGCCACGGCGGGCGGCGCTCCGGTAGCCTGTGCAGCGCGCAGGCCGCCTCCGGCGCCTGCGCGCCACACGTCTTCCCGCCGGGCCCACCCGCGTCCGGCAGCGAAGGTCGCGCGAGCGGATGATGCCGTAAGGAGGAGTCAGTGGGAGCCGAACTCTACGAGCAGATGAAGCAGTCCGTCATCGACGGCGAGGTCGAGCTCGCCGAGGAGCTCGCCCAGAAGGGCTTGGACGAGGGCCTCCCCGCGGTCGACATCTTAGACTTAGGCTACGTCAAGGGCATCGAGGAGGTCGGCGAGCTCTTCGGCCGCGGTGAGTTCTTCCTCCCCGAGCTCGTCCAGGGGGCCGAGGCGATGAAGGCCGCGGTCGGCGTCTTACAGCCCGCCCTGGACGCCGCCGGGGCCAAGCGCTCGACCGCCGGCGTCGCCGTCGCCGGCACCGTCGCCGGTGACATCCACGAGATCGGCAAGACGATCGTCTGCAGTATGCTCTCGGCGGCCGGGTTCACGGTCACCGACGTGGGCTGCGACGTGCCGGTCGAGACCTTCATCAGTAAGTGCGAGGAGCTCTCACCCGACCTCCTCCTGCTCTCCGCTCTCCTGACGACGACGATGCCCAACCAGCAGAAGACGATCGAGGCCCTGAAGGCCGCCGGCCTCAGGGAGTCGACCAAGGTGATGATCGGCGGCGCCCCGACGACCCGCGCCTGGGCCGATGAGATCGGCGCCGACGGCTACGCCGAGGACGCGATCGAGGCGGTCGCCGTGGCCAAGGGGCTGATGGGGGCCTCTTGAGCCCGGCCCGCGACCGGGAGCTTCCCGAGGGGGCGGCCGCCGACGGCGGCCGCCCCCTCGTCATTCCGTCGGGACACACCGCCCGCCGCACTCCGCCTGCCGACTGTCGCACCCCGCACGCCGGCCGTCCCCTCACGGTTCTCGTCCTCGCGCGCGCCGGGTAGAGTGTGCCTGCCATGACGCCTCCACTTGATGCCTACTTCGACGAGGTCGAGGCGCGCTTCGAGGGCGCCCTCGACTTCACCGTCGGCCTCGAAGAGGAGTTCCAGATCCTCGACCCCACGACGCTGGAGCTGACGCCCGGCTTCGAGGTCCTGCGCGACGCCGCCGGGCCGCGGCTCGCCGAGCGCATCAGCGGCGAGCTGATCCGCTCCGAGATCGAGGTGCGCACGCCGCGCACCCTGCACTTCGCCCAGGCCGCGCGGCAGGCGCTGCTGAACCGGGTCGAGCTCTTCCGCCTCGCCGACGAGCGCGGCTACCGGCTGGCGGCGACCGGCACCCACCCGTTCTCGAGCTGGAAGGACCAGGCGATCATCGACACGCCGCACTACCGGCTCGTCGAGGAGCGCCTCAAGTACGTCGCCTGGCGCAACAACACCTGGGCCGCGCACGTGCACGTCGGGGTGCGCGGCCTCGACCGCGCGGCCGCCGTGTGCGACGCGCTGCGCGGCTACCTCCCCTACCTGCTGGCCCTCTCGGCGAACTCGCCCTTCATCGAAGGGGTGTGGACCGAGCTGCACTCGGCGCGCACGCAGACCTTCATGCGCATGTTCCCGCGCTGCGGCATCCCCGACGTCTTCGGTAGCTGGGCGGAGCACCGTCGCTTCTACGAGCTGCTGATGGCGACCAACTGCATCGAGGAGTTCACCCAGGTCTGGTGGTCGGTGCGTCCGCACCACCGCTTCGGGACCGTCGAGCTGCGCATCGCCGACGCCCAGACCGAGCCCTGGCAGAACCTCGCCGTCTCCGCCCTGAGCGTCGGCCTCGTCGCCTACCTGACCGGTCTGTACGACGAGGGTGTCGCCCTGCCCGTGCAGCCGACGCGCTACGTGGAGGAGAACCTCTGGCGGGCGATCCGCTTCGGCCTCGACGGCAAGTTGGTCGACTTCGAGGCCGAGCGCGAGGTGCCGGCGCCCGACGCGCTGCGCCGGCTGGTCGAGCTCGCGGCGCCGCGCGCCGCGGACCTCGGTCTGCAGCCTCACCTCGACGACGTCGAGCGCCTGCTGCGCGAGGGCAACGGGGCGCAGAGGCAGGCGGCGGCCTACCGCGAGAGCCGGTCACTTCACGAGGTGTTCGCCGATGTCGTGACGCAGACCGCGGACGCGGCCGCCGCCTTGTCCGCGACCGAGGCCGGGGAGGTGTGACCGTGAGCGACGAAGACCTGAGGCACGACGGTGAGAGCGTGGGCCACGATGACGAGCCCGTGCACCACGAGCGAGAGACGGGTACGGCGGCGAGCGACGACCAGCGGCGGCGGGAGGCCGTCGAGCGGCTCAGGCAGCTGCGCGTCGCCGACCTCGTCGAGGAGATGCTCGTCGGCCTGGTGACCGTCGGCTACCAGAAGCTCGGCCTGACCGAGCAGACCCGCGAGCTGCGCGACCTGGGCGAGGCGCGGCTCGCCATCGAGACGCTGCGCGCCTGGATCGACGTGCTGGCGCGCGAGCGGGGCGAAGCGGGTCTCGCCGACCTGCGAAGTACGGTGGCGGCGATGCAGCTGAGCTACGCGCGCGCCGCCGCCGAGCCGGGCGCCGCCGAGCCGGGCGCCGCCGAGCCGGACGCCGCGGTCGGGCCGGAGCCGGAGGGTGCGGGGACGGACGACACGGAGACGGGGGACGCGGCGGTCGCGGGGCCTCCCGCGGACTGACGCCGGGCCCGGGTCAGGTCTCGGCGAGAGCCCAGAACCGGCACTCCTCGAGCTCCTCGCCGGGCTCGACGATGAGGAACTCCTCGTCGTGCGGCCCGGTGACGAGCTTCTCGAGCAGGCGCAACGAGCCCTCGAGGGTCTCCAGTGGCAGATCGTAGAAGGCGCACACCTTCTCGAGGTACGGGCGCAGCTTGCCGGTGTCGTAGGTGCCCGTGTCGATGAGCGCCACGCGCGTGTAGTGCTCGAGGATCATGCGCGCCACCATGGCGGCCTTCTCCTCGCCGTACTTGGGGATGATCTTGAGGTACTCGTGGTACGGGTCCTCGATGTAGTCGACCCAGCCGCGCGTGTAGTAGTAGGTGCCGGGCTGACGACCGTGCTCCTCGAGGTAGCGCGCTCGCGACCCCAGGAGCAGCGAGATGCAGTCGTCGACGGCCGGCAGCACGAGGCGATGCCGGCCGGCGCGCAGGCCCACGGTGCCGTTGCTGCAGCGCCCGCACGAGAGCAGGACGGTGCGCTCCCCGGGGATCTCGTCGATGCGCTCCTGCAGGGCGGCGCGGAGGCGGTCGGGGTAGTCGTGAAGGGCGCCCTCGACGAACTTGATCTCGCACCCGGGCGCGACACGCTCGATCTCGTCGCGCAGCACCTCGCAACTGACGATGACGGGCTTCGCCTCCATGCCTCAATGGTAGCAGGCGCCCGGCGCGCACGTGCGCCCGAGCAGCCGCGCCGGCGCGGGCCGGCCTGGGGGCCGCGCCCGGGCACGTCCGCGGCAGCGCTGCGATAGCATAGGGCGGGCCGGCGGAGGCGCCGCGGCGCCCGCCCCGGCTCGCAGACGACACCGGCGCGCCCGGCCGCTCGACGGAGGGCGCTCTCGGCCCCGCGACCTCGGGGACAGGCAAAGGAGGACTCGATGACCGTCAGCAAAGTGCTCGTCGCCGGCGCCGGCCAGATGGGGGCCGGCATCGTCCAGGTCTCGGCCGTGGCCGGTCTCGACGTCGTCATGATCGACATCGCCGACGAGTTCATCGCCCGCGGCATGGCGGGCATCGAGAAGGGTCTCGGTCGCCTCGTCGACAAGGGCCGCATGGAGGCCGCCGACCGCGACGCCGCGCTGGCCCGCATCGCGACGGGCACCGACATGTCCGTCGGCGCCGACGCCGACCTCTTCATCGAGGCGGCCCCCGAGTCGATGGACCTGAAGCGCGAGCTGTTCGCGCGCGCCGCCGCCACGCTGCGCCGTGACGCCGTCCTCGCCACCAATACGTCGAGCCTCTCGGTCACGGCGCTGGCCGCGGCCGTGAGCGACCCGAGCCGCTTCGTCGGCATCCACTTCTTCAACCCCGTGCCGCTGATGGCGCTGGTCGAGGTGGTACGCGGAGCGGAGACGAGCGAGGCGACCATGGACACAGGGCGCGCCTTCGCCGAGAAGGTCGGCAAGACGCCGATCACGGTCAGCGACGCCCCCGGCTTCGTCGTCAACCGCATCCTCTTCCCGATGATCAACGAGGCCGCGCAGGCCTACGCTGAGGGTGTGGCCAGCGCGGCCGACATCGACACCGGCCTGAAGCTCGGGGCCAACTTCCCCATGGGGCCGCTGGCGCTCGCCGACCTCGTCGGCCTCGACACCACCAAGGCGATCCTCGAGACGCTCGAGCGCGAGCTCGGGGATGCGAAGTACCGGCCGGCCGCCGTGCTCGGCGAGCTGGTCGCGGCCGGCAAGCTCGGGCGCAAGAGCGGGGCGGGGTTCTACGAGTACGGGAAGTGAGCGCCCGGCGGCCGCCGGTCTCCCATCGAGGCCGGCGCCCGCCGCCGTGGCGAGAGGGCCGGCGCCCGGCGCCGGGAACGTCGAGCTCGCGAGAGGGGCGGTGCGATGAGTCCTCTGCCGAGAGGCTTCGTCCAGGTCTACACGGGGGACGGCAAGGGCAAGACCACGGCCGCCCTCGGGCTGGTGCTGCGCGCTCTCGGGCACGGGCTGAGGCCCGTCGTCGTGCAGTTCATGAAGGCCGACCCAAGCTGGGGAGAGATCGTCATGCTCCGGCGCCTCGGGGTGGAGGTCGTGCAGGCGGGCCTCGACCACTGGGTGCGCAAGGGCGAGGTGACGGCAGAGGACCTGGCCGCCGCCGCCGCCGGTTTCGCGCGCGCGCGCGAACTGGTCATGGGCGGGCAGTACGACGTCGTCGTGCTGGACGAGCTCGTGACCGCTCTGTACTTCGAGCTTGTCACCCTCGACGACGTCCTCGGCCTCGTGCGCGACAAGCCGGTCGAAGTCGAGCTCGTCATCACCGGCCGGCACGCCCCCGCCGAGCTCGTCGAGGCGGCCGACCTGGCGACCGAGATGAAGCTGCTGCGGCACTACTTCGACGCCGGGGTGCACGCTCGCGAGGGGATCGAGTACTAGCGGCGCCTCGAGGCGCGCGAGGCGCGGGCGGCCTCGCGGCGCGCCGCTCGCGGAAGGGACGCCGCCGGCGTCGCGCGCGCCGGTCAGCCCGCCGTCAGCCCGCCGTCGCGCACCGGTCAGCCCGCCGTCAGCCCGCCGTCGACGAGGACCACGGCGCCGCTGGTCGCCGCCGCCTCGTCGCCGGCGAGGAAGACGACCACTGCGGCGATCTCGTCCGGCCGCGCCGGGCGGCCGAGAGGGACCGTCGCATTGACCGCGCGCAGCACCTCCTCCTCGTCGCGCAGCCCGGCGTCCGGCTCGGTCTCCACCCACCCGGGGGCGACGCAGTTGACGCGCACGCCGTGCGGCGCGAGATCGCGGGCGAAGGCCCGGGTGAGTGCACCTACCGCGGCTTGACCGGCGCCGCAGGCCCGTCCGGCGCCGGCCGCACCCAGACCGGCGGCCGACTCGACGGTGACGAGACTCCCGGAGCCCTGAGCGCGCATCGCGCTCCCTGCGGCCGTGAGAACATTGTGTACGCCCCCCACGGCGACGGCGAGCAGGAGGTCGGGGCCGCCTGCGGTCAGGTCGTCGAGGGCGGCGCCGGTACCGGCGCCCGCGACGACGACGCTCACATCGAGGCGGCCGAAGAGGCGCAGGCTCTCGGCCACGAGGGCGTCGACGGCGGCGGCATCGGCGACGTCGCAGACGTACCCTGCCACCGGCCCGCCGCCGAGGCCTTCGAGCTCGGACGTCACCATCTGCACGTCGTCGTCGGTCGCTCCGCCGAAGGCGACCCCCGCCCCGCGGTCGACGAGCAGCCGGCAGCAGGCGAGCCCGATGCCGCGCGTGCCGCCGAAGACCAGCGCGGCCGCACCGGCGAACGGATGCATGCCGCTCATCGCAGGGCCTCCAGGCCGCCGTCGACGGGGAGGACGGCGCCGCTGACGTAGGAGGCGCGCGGCGAGGCGAGGAAGGCGACGGCCGCGGCGACTTCGGCGACCGTCGCCGTCGCGCCGAGCGGCGGCGCGACGTCGCCGGCCGCGAGCGCAGCGCGCACCAGATTGACACGCACGCCGCGCGTGCCGCCCGCCGCGGCCATGGCGCGCGCGAGGGCTTCGAGGGCGCCGCCGGCGACGCGTTCGGCGAGGCCGGCGCGCGCGCCGCCGGGCGCGGGCAGGTCGGCGACGAGGACGACGCTGCCGCCCCGGCCGCGCCCGGCCATCAGCCGCGCGCCGCGCTGGGCGCCGGCGAAGGCCGGCCGCAGCACGGCGAGGAGGGCGCGCTCGAAAGCGGCGTCGTCGAGGCCGAAGGGGTCCCCTTCGGCGGGCTCCGGCCGGGCGGCCGCGACCGCGACTGCGATGTCGAGGCCGCCGAAGACGCGCAAGGCCTCGCCGAAGACCGCGTCCAGGTCGCGCGGCCGCGACGGGTCGGCGACGGCCGCGTAGGCGGGGCCGCCCTCGGCCGCGAGCTCGGCCTCGAGCGCGAGCGCGGCCTCTGCGTCGGGGGCGGTGGTGAGTACCCCGGCGCCGTCGGCGAGCAGCCGTCGGGCGATCGCCGCGGCGAGCCCGCCGGCGCCTCCGACGACGACGGCTGCGCGTCCCTGTAGTGGTCGGGCGGGCGTGTCCGGCAGGGCTTCCATGGCCGCCCATGATAGCAGCGCACCGCGAGTGGCGGCCCTCACCCCCGTCGGGCTTCCCATATACTGCGGCTGCGCGAGGACGGCCCGGCGTGGCCGGGCCGTCGCGGCAGGTGTGACGAGAGGACACGGGAGGGGTCTTCGTGGAACGCGTCGGGATCGGGCTGCTGGGCTACGGCACGGTCGGGTCAGGGGTCGGCGCGCTGCTGCGGCGCAACGCCGACGACATCCGCCTGGCGACCGGCAGGGATGTCGCGCTGCGACGCGTGCTCGAGCTGCCGGGCTTCTCGCACCCCGACCTCGACCCGGCGCTCGTGACCCACGACCTCGACGCGCTGCTCGACGACCCCGAGGTGCATATCGTCGTCGAGCTCATCGGCGGCGTCGACGCCGCCCGCGACTTCCAGCTCCGGGCCCTCGCCGCCGGCAAGCACGTCGTGACCGCCAACAAGCAGCTTCTGGCCCAGCACGGCGCGCAGCTCTTCGACGCCGCCGAGGCGGCCGGCGTCCACTTGCGCTTCGAAGCGAGCGCCGTGGGCGCCGTGCCGGTCATCAAGGTCCTTCGCGAGTCGCTCGTCGCCGCCGAGGTGACGCGCGTCTTCGGCATCGTGAACGGCACCACCAACTACATGCTGAGCGCGATGAGCGCGAGCGGGGCCGACTACGACGACGTGCTGAAGGAGGCCCAGCGTCTCGGCTACGCCGAGGCCGACCCGACCGAGGACGTGGAGGGCAAGGACGCGGCCGCCAAGATGGCGATCCTCGCCTCGATCGCCTTCCACAGCCGCGTCACCCTCGGCGACGTGCCGCACCAGGGCATCACCCAGGTGACATCCCTCGACATCGAGCACGGCCGCCGGCTCGGTCTCGCCGCCAAGCTCCTCGGCGTGGCCAAGCTCATCGACGGTCGCATGAACGTGCGCGTCTACCCGGCCTTCATCCCGGCGGCGCACCCGCTGGCCACCGTCGGCGGGGCGTACAACGCCGTCTTCCTCGAGAGCGAGACCTTCGACAAGATCATGCTCTACGGCCCCGGGGCCGGGAGCGTCCCGACCGCGTCGGCGGTGATCGGCGACATCGTCTCCGTGGTCAACACCGTCGAGGGCAGCTTCGTGCGTAACTGCCAGTGCTACAAGGACCTGCCGTTCTTCGCCGACGCGGAGATGGTCTCCACGTTCTACCTGCGGATGCAGGTACGCGACCAGCCGGGGGTGCTCGCCAAGGTGGCGGCCATGTTCGGCGACGAGGGCGTCAGCATCCGTTCGGTCGCCCAGGAGGGCCGCGAAGAGGGCGCCGAGCTGGTGCTCGTGCTGCACCCGGTGCGCGAGGCGGCGTTCTTCGCCGCCCTCGCGCGCATCGCGGCGCTCGACGAGGTCGAAGGGCGGCCGGCGGTGATCAGGGTCGAGGGTCAGGAGTAGGAGGAGACGATGACCAAGGGTTCGAGAGGGCGGATCGGCATCCTGACCGGCGGGGGCGACATCCCCGGCCTCAACCCGGCGATCCGCGCCGTCACGAAGCGCGCCCTGCGCGAAGGCTTCGACGTCGTCGGCATCCGTCGCGGCTGGGCCGGTCTCGTCGAGATCGTGCGCGAGGACGGCGCGGACAACGGCGACTGCTGGCTGCCGCTCACCGAGGAGCTGGTCGAGCGGCACGGCTACACCGGCGGCACCTTCCTCCACTCCTCGCGCACGCGGCCCAGCGCCGTGCCGGGCAAGGACGTGCCCGGGCACCTCAAGGCGAAGTACACGGACGAGAAGAACGACCTCACCGACGAGGTCGTGGCCAACCTCGAGTTCCTCGGTATCGACTACCTCGTGCCGATGGGCGGCGACGACACACTGAGCTACGGAGTCGAGCTCGGCAAGCGCGGCGTCCGCGTGGTGGCCGTTCCCAAGACGATGGACAACGACGTGCCCGGCACCGACTACTGCATGGGCTTCAGCACCTGCGTCAGCCGCACGGTCCAGCTGGCGCATCAGGTGACCAGCTCGGCGGCCTCCCACGAGCGCATCGTGGTGCTCGAGGTCTTCGGCCGCTACGCGGGCTTCACGGCGCTGCTGCCCACGCTCGCCGGAGCGGCCGACCGCTGCGTGATCCCCGAGCACAAGTTCGACATGGATCGGCTCGCCGAGCTGCTCGTCGCCGACCGCAACGCCCATCCGGACAAGTACAGCGTGTGCCTGGTGAGCGAGGGCGCCATGCCCGAGGGCGGCGAGATGGTCTTCATGGGCGGCGACAAGGACATGTTCGGCCACGCCAAGCTCGGCGGCATCGGGCAGAACGTGAGCAACAAGATCAAGGAGCTCGCGCCCAAGCTCAACGGCGGGAAGAAGATCGACATGATCAGCATGAACCTCGGCTACCTCGTGCGCAGCGGCCCGCCGGATGCCGTGGACGCGATCGTCCCGACCGCGTACGGCAATCTGGCGGTGGACCTGATCCTGCGTGGCGAGACGGGTCGCATGGTGGCGCTCCGCGATGGCCGCTACGACTCGGTCCCCATCGACACGGTGGTGGCCTCCAAGAAGGTCGTCGACGTGGAGCGCTCGTACGACACCGAGCGCTACCGGCCGCGCTACGACGGTCTCGCCGGGCTGCCGCTGTTCGTCCTCGGCGCGTCGGGTTGAAGCGAGAGGCGGGGTTGAGCCGGCGGGCCGGCGCAGGCGAGGCGGCGGCGCCGGGCGGTCTCGTCTGATGCGCCGCCCGCCGCCGGTACCCGCGAGAGCGGTCTGATGCCCCGCCGCCTGCTGCTCGTGCCCGACGGCATGGCCGACGAGCCCCAGGAGGCGCTCGGCGGCCGCACGCCGCTCGAGGCCGCCGACACGCCCGCGATGGACGCGCTCGCGCGCGACGGCATCGTCGGCCTCGTGCAGACCGTGCCGCCCGGCATGCCGGCCGGCAGCGACGTCGCCAACCTCTCGGCGCTCGGGTACGACCCGCGAGCCGTGTACACGGGCCGTGCGCCGCTCGAGGCGGCGAGCATCGGCGTCGAGCTCGGCCCCGGCGACGTCGCCTACCGCTGCAATCTCGTCAGCGTCGTCGACGGGGTGATGAAGGACCATACCGCCGGGCAGGTGTCCAGCGCGGAGGGGCGCCGCCTGGTCGCGGCCCTGCAGGCCGCGCTCGGCGGCGGCGCCTTCGAGTTCCACCCCGGCGTCAGCTACCGCAACCTGATGGTCTGGCGCGGCGGCACCGTCGTCCCCTGCACGCCGCCGCACGACATCCTCGACCGGCCGGTCGCCGGGTACCTGCCCGGGGCGCCTGGCGAGACCGCCGCGCGCCGCCGCCTGGCGCAACACCCGTCTCCGGCGCAACACCCGTCTCCGGCGCAACACCCGTGTCCGGCGCTGCACCCGTCGCCGGCGCGGCACCCGTCGCTGGCGCGGCACCCGTCGCCGGCGCGGCGGGGGCGGCGGCCGCGGCGCTGCGGGAGCTGCTCGTCGCGGCCCGCGAGGTGCTCGAGCCGTTGTGCCCGGGCGCCGGGATCTGGCTCTGGGGAGAGGGAACGGCGCCGCGCTTGCCCGGGTTTCGCGAGCTGCACGGTCTGTCGGGCGCCGTCGTCGGCGCCGTCGACCTCGTGCGCGGGATCGGCCGCTGCGCGGGCTTCACCGTGCTCGACGTCCCGGGCGCCACCGGCGACCTCGGCACCGACTACGCGGCCAAGGGGCGCGCCGCCCTCGCGGCGCTCGAGGACCACGACTTCGTCTGGGTGCACGTCGAAGCCCCGGACGAGGCCTCTCACCAGGGCGACCTCGCCGAGAAGATCAGGGCGATCGAGCGTGTCGACCACGAGGTGCTGGCCCCGCTGCTCGCCGCTGCGGACCCGCCGGCGGTCATGGTCCTGCCCGACCACCACACGCCGCTGCGCCTGCGGACACACGTCGCCGCCCCGGTCCCCTTCGCGATCGGCGCCGCGCCGCTCACCGGCGCCGGTGAGAGACCGGCCGGCGCGGGGGCACGCGGTTTCGGCGAGACCGAGGCGGCGCGCACGGGCCTGGGGCTCGCCACGGGGCGCGAGCTCATGCGGCTGTTCCTCGGGGTGACCGGGTAATTACGGTGGCGACCCGCCCCACGATCACGGTGGCGACCCGCCCCACGAGCGCGGTGGCGACCCGCCGCCCACGGACCTGACGCGCATGGCCGACACGCCACAGCCCCCGCGAGACCGGACCGACAAGGTCGTCGTCGGCGAGGAACACTTCGATGCCGTCGAGCGCGAGCCCGCCTTCACGATGGTGGCCGAGCGCTACGTGATGGGCGGCAGCCGCGCCGCGCGGCTGGTGCTCAAGGAGGGCGACCTCTTCCTCTACACGAACCAGGCAGGCCACGCCGGCGGGGGCGAGAACTCGGTGCTGGGTCTCTACTTCCGCGACACCCGCCACCTGAGCCGGCTGGAACTGCTGCTGGGCGGCCGGGAGCCGGTCGTGCTCTCCTCCTCGGCCGAGCAGGGGTACAGCGCCATCATCGACGCGACCAACTTCGAGCTGCGCGGCCGCGACGGCCGCACGGTGCCGCAGGCGACGGTGCACGTCCGGCGACGGCGCTTCCTCGACGACGGGCTCCACGAGGTCGTGCGCGTGCGCAACCACCACCACGCGCCGGTCGACCTCGCGCTCGACCTCGTCTTCGACGCCGACTTCGCCGACTTCTTCGAGGTGCGCGGCATGCGCCGCCGGCGGCGCGGCCGGCTGCTCGCGCCGAAGGCCGAGCCGGGCGTGCTGACGTTCGCCTACCTCGGTCTCGACGAGACGCTGCGCAAGACGGTCGTGCGCTTCGACCCCGCGCCCGAGTCGATCCGTGAAGGGCGGGCGCGCTTCCGCCTCCGCCTCGATCCCGGCGAGCGCGCGCTGCTGCGCGTGTCGACACAGGTCGTCGGCCCCGAGGCGCCGGCGCCTCGACCGGGCGACGAGACGGAGAAGCTCGCCGGTCTTCGCCGCGACTACGAGGAGTGGCGCGCGGCGGCGACCGGCATCTACACCGACAACGAGCAGTTCGACCAGGTGCTGCAGCGCGCCCAGCACGACCTGCGCATGCTGACCGAGAAGAGCGCCTTCGGCCGTGTGCCCGTGGCCGGGCTGCCCTGGTTCGCCGCCCCCTTCGGCCGCGACCTGTGCCTCGTCGGCCTCGAGACGCTGCTCTTCGACCTGCGTCTCGCCGGCGCCTCGGTGCGCACGCTCGCCGCCCTGCAGGGTCGCACCGACTCGGCGTTCCGCGAGGAGCAACCCGGCAAGATCATGCACGAGCTGCGCCGCGGCGAGCTCGCCGCCCTGCGCAGCATCCCGCAGACGCCGTACTACGGCGCGGTCGACGCCACCCCCCTCTGGTTGCTGCTCGTGTGCGAGTGGACGATGTGGACGGGCGACCTCGAGGCCTTCGAGCAGCTCGGCCCGGCGGTCGACGCCGCCCTCGGCTGGCTCGACGGCGACGGCGACCCCGACGGGGACGGCTTCGTCGAGTACCTGCGGCGGTCGCGGGCCGGGCTCGTCAATCAAGGCTGGCGCGACGCCGCCGAGGCGGTCGTCCACGCCGACGGCACGCCCGCCGAAGGCCCCATCGCGCTGGCCGAGGTGCAGGGCTACGTCTACTATGCCAAGCGCCGTCTCGCGGCTCTTTACGGGAGGCTCGGGGACGTCGAGCGCTCCGAGCGCATGGCCTCCGAGGCACGCGAGCTCAAGCGCCGCTTCAACGAGCGCTTCTGGGTCGAGGGCGCCGGCTTCCTCGCCATGGCGCTCGACGGGGAGAAGCGCCCGGTCGCGACACCGTGCTCGACCGCCGGTCACTGCCTCTGGTCGCGGATCGTCGCCGACGAGCTGGTCCCCCCGATCGTGCGCCGGCTGATGTCGGCCGAGTTCTTCAGCGGCTGGGGAGTGAGGACCGTCAGCCGTCACGCGAAGGCCTACAACCCCGTCAGCTTCTACAACGGCGGTGTCTGGCCGTTCGACACGGCGATCGCCGCCAACGCCCTGAAGAAGCTCGGCTACGTGCAGGAGTCGAACCGTCTCGTCAAGGGCCTCTTCGACGCCGCCCTGGGCTATGAGTCCGTCCGCCTCCCCGAGCTCTTCTGCGGCTTCACGCGCCAGTCGTCGGAGCGGCCCGTCGCCTTCCCCATGGCCTGCTCGCCCTTCGCCTCCTCCAGCGGCGCCCTGCTGCTCATGCTCCAGGCGATGCTCGGCATCTACGCCCAGGCCGAGGAGAACATCGTCTACGTGCACAACCCCGTGCTGCCGAGCTGGCTCGGCGACGTCACCCTCTCCAACCTCCACATCGGCCATACGACGATGCACCTGCGCTTCCGTCGCGAGGGCGGCCGCACGACCTTCTCGGTGCGCGACAAGCAGGGACCGGGGCGCATCGTCATCGTCGAGTAGCGGACCGGGGCGCGTCGTCGGCGCCGGGCGGCGCGGGGGACGCCCCGGCTCTGGTAGAGCCGTTGCGCCTCGGGGTACCATTGCACGCGCCGGGGGCCGAGGGCCCACTCGCCGCCTGGGGGGCCGTGTGAAGGCCATCACCATCGCCCACATCTCCGACCTGCACGCGGGCTCGCCGTACTTCGTGCCGAGCCTCATGGACCGCACGGTCGTCGAGATCAACGAGCTCCAGCCCGACCTCGTGCTGTGCACCGGCGATCTCACCGAGATGGGCTTCCGCCAGGACTACGTGACCGCGCACGAGTACCTGAAGCGCCTGGAGTGCCCCGACGTCGTCGTCATCCCGGGCAACCACGACTCGCGCAACGTCGGCTACGTGCACTTCGAGGAGCTCATCGGACCGCGGTGGCAGTCCGCGCAGTTCGGCGACGTGCGTGTCGTCGCCGTCGACTCGACCGAGCCCGACCTCGACTACGGCCAGATCGGCCGGGCTCGCTACCACTGGTTGCGCGAGGAGTTCTCGGGCCCGGCCGCCTTCCGCATCTTCATGCTGCACCACCACCTGCTGCCGATCCCCGGCACCGGGCGCGAGCGCAACATGGTCTACGACGCCGGCGACGTGCTCGAGGTGCTCGCCGGGTGCGGCGTCGACCTCGTGCTCTCCGGGCACAAGCACGTGCCTTACGCCTGGCGGCTCGAGGGCCTCTTCGTGGTCAACGCCGGCACCTGCTGCTCGCTGCGCCTGCGCGGGACCACGCGGCCCTGCTACAACGTGCTCCACGTCGGCGACGACCGCGTCACCGTGGTGCGTAAGTTCCCCTTCCACGGCAGCGAGAAGCTGATCGAGTTCACGCCTTCGAGCGGCCGCTTCACCAAGTACCCTCTGCTGTCGCCCGAGGAGCCCGGCGCGGGGGCGGTCGAGCCGTGACCCGGCGCCGCGCCGTGGTCGTGATCGACGGCGAGCACTACCCGCCCGTCGTGCGCGACTGCGTCGCCGGCCTGGCCGAGCGCTTCGAGGTCGCGGCCGCCGCGTTCGCCGGCGGCCGCGAGAAGCTGCGCCGCGAGGCCGGCGAGCTGGGTGAGGAGTACGGCGTGCCCCTGGTGCGGGCGGTCGAGCCGGGCGGCGACGTGGCGGCGACGGCGTCCGCCGTCGCCGCCCTCGTCGCCGAGACGGGGGCCGAGGTCTTCGTCGACCTCTCCGACGAGCCGGTGCTCGGCTACCGCGAGCGCTTCGTCCTCGCCAGCGCGGCGCTGGCCGCGGGCTGCGCCTACGAGGGCGCCGACTTCGCCTTCTCCCCGCCGCCCCGGGCGCCCTTCGCGCTGCCGTCGCTCGCCGTCCTCGGCACCGGCAAGCGGGTCGGCAAGACGGCGATCGCCGGCCACCTGGCGCGGCTGCTCGACGGGCGCCTGAAGAGCGAGGGCGGCGTGGTGATCGTGGCCATGGGCCGCGGCGGGCCGCCCGAGCCCGAGGTCGTGCGCGGCGACGGCGTCGACGCGCAAGCACTGCTCGAGGCCTCGCGTCGCGGCCGCCACGCGGCCTCCGACTGCTACGAGGACGCGGTCCTCGCCGGGGTCACCACCGTGGGCTGCCGGCGCTGCGGCGGCGGCCTCGCCGGCGCCGCCTACGAGAGCTCCGTCGCGGCGGCGCTGCCCCTCGTCGAGGGGCTGGCGCCGGCGCTGGCCGTGTTCGAGGGCAGCGGCGCCGTCGTGCCGCCGGTCCTCGCCGACGGCGTCGTCTGCGTCGCCGGCGCCCATCAGCCCCCCGACTACGTGACCGGCTACCTCGGCACCTACCGCCTGCTGATCTCCGACGTGCTGGTGCTGACGATGTGCGAGGAGCCGTTCGCGAGTCGCGCGGCGGTGCGCCGGATGCGCGACGCGGCGCGCGGCGTGCGCCCGGAGCTCGAGGTCGTGACCACGGTCTTCAGGCCGCGACCCGCGACCCCGGTGCGCGGCCGCCGCGTGGCCTTCTTCTCGACGGCGCCGGCCGGGGCGCTCCCGGTGATGGCGCGCCACCTCGAGGAGGCGCACGGCGCCGAGGTCGTGCTCGCCTCGGGCGCGCTCGCCGACCGCCGCCAGCTCGTGGTCGACGTCGAGCGCGGCGGCCGCCTCGCCGAGGTCTTCCTCACTGAGATCAAGGCGGCCGCCATCGACGTCGTCGCCGAGGCGGCCGCGGCCTCGGGCCTCGAGCTCGCCTTCTGCGACAACGAGCCGGTCGCCGAGGGCGGCGCCCTCGACGCCGCCCTCGGCGACCTCGGCCTGCGCTGCCGGCGGCGTTTCGCGGAGCGCGACACGTGAGCGCCGGAGACGCGCGCCTCCCCCAGGGAGCGCCGCACGTGAGCGCCGACGAACGCGTCGTGCCCTCCGGAGCGACGCCCATGAGCGCCGACGACCTCGTCGTCGTCGGCGAGCAGGGCGTCCCCTTCTCCAAGGGACTGATGGCGCAGGCCTTCATGGCGACCGGCCTCGCCCCGGAGCGGGCTTACAGCGTCGCGGCCGCCGTGGAGCGCTCGCTCAAGCGCCGCGGCCACACGGCCGTCTCGCGCAGCCAGTTGCAGGACATCGCCCGTCGTACCCTCGGCACGACCGAGGGCGACCTCCTCATCGAGCGTCTCGCCCAGTGGCAGTCGCTGCGCCGCAACGAGGTCCCGGTCGTGATCCTCATCGGCGGGGCCACGGGGGTGGGCAAGAGCACGCTGGCGACGCAGCTCGCGCACCGCCTCGGCATCACCCGCGTGGCCTCGACCGACATGGTGCGCCAGGTCATGCGCGCCTTCTTCGCCCGCGACCTCATGCCGACCATCCACACCTCCTCCTTCGACGCCGGCCAGCCGGTCCAGGTGCCCGGGCCCAGCTCGAGCGACTTGAGCCGGACCGGCTTCGTCGAGCAGACGAAGGCGGTGTCGGTCGGCGTGGGCGCGCTCATCGAGCGCAGCATGACCGAGGCGCACAGCGTCGTGATCGAAGGCGTCCACATCGTGCCCGGTTTTCTCGATCTGTCGCGCTGGCCGGAGGCGCTCGTGGTCCAGTTCGTGCTGGCGGTGAGCGACCGCGACCGCCACCGCGGCCACTTCGCCGTGCGCGAATACGAGACCGGGGGTATCCGCACGCTGCGGCGCTACGTCGAGCACTTCGCCCAGATCCGTCGCATCCAGAAGTACATCGTCGCCTGCGCTGAGGAGCAGGGCGTGCCGGTGATCGAGAACGAGAGCCTCGACGTCTGCGTGAAGGAGGCGCTCGGGCGCGTCCTCGCGGCGGTCGGCGAGTACCGCCGGCCCGCTGCGCCGCCGGCGCCCTGACCCGGTCGGGCCGCGAGGGCGGCCGCTGACCCGACGCCGGCCCGCCAACGCTCGCACGTCCGGCCTCCGAAGCCGGTCTCGCCCCGGGCCTACAGCTTCGTGCTGCCCCGCCGATATACCCCATGCCCCGCTCGAAGCTCCTCATCCTCCCCTGAGCGGTGAGGGTGTGGCGGACCCGTGGGGCGGCCTCGTCGAGACCAGTCCGGGTGCTCTCCATGCGAAGTAGTGGGAATTTGACGGACGATGTGCAATACTCCCCTGCGAAGCTCGCCATGGGCTTCAGCAGTATGCACGCGCAGTGCCGTCGTGCGTTTCGCCGACACCACCCAACTCTTCACGCGTCACGTCGCCCTAGGGGGACCCAGGTCAGGCGGACACGTGCGTGAGAGAACGACGGAGGGTGGCCGACCGTCCCGACTGCGCCCCCGTGCCACCGAGACGGGACCCGTGAACGAGTGAGGACATGACCGAAGACCAGACAGACCAGATCACGACTGCCGCCGGGCCCGCCGGGCCCGCCACTGCGACGACCGTCGCACCGCCGGCCGACAGCGCGGCGCCTGCCGCCGACACGGCTCCGGCCGCGATGCCGACGCCCGCCGCCGAGCCGACACCGGCCGCAGGGGCCCGATGCGTCGCAGGCGCCGGCGGCCGAGACCGCGGCCCCATCGGCGCCGAGCGCCGAGACAGGCGCCGGACGGCGCCGCCGAGCCCGGCGCTCAGGCCGCGGCCGACGAGAAGGGCGAGGCGCCCGCCGCCGGGCGCCCGGGCGACAAGCGCCCCGACAAGCAGGGGCGCCCGCACGGCCGCGACCAGCGGCGTCGCGGCAAGGGCGAGCCGCGCGAGCCGCGCGAGCAGCGCCCCCTGGGCCCGCCCATCCCCTGCCTCGGCATCCTCGACGTGCTGCCCGACGGCTTCGGCTTCCTGCGCACCAGCGGCTACGCCCAGGGCGACCACGACGTCTACGTCTCGCTCTCGCAGATCAGGCGCTTCGGCCTGCGCCGCGGCGACAAGATCGAGGGTCAGGTCCGCGAGCCCAAGGACAACGAGAAGTACAGCGCCCTGCTCAAGATCGACACCGTCAACGGCATCGACCCCGAGGCGGCCCGCCGCCGCCCGGTCTTCGAGCAGCTCACGCCGCTCTTCCCCGAGGAGCGCATGCGCCTCGAGACCCCCGAGCACGACACCGCGGCGCGCATCATGGACATCATGTGCCCCATCGGCAAGGGGCAGCGCGGCCTCATCGTCTCGCCGCCCAAGGCCGGCAAGACGACGATCCTCAAGAAGCTCGCCAACTCCATCGCCACCAACAACCCCGAGGTCGACCTCTTCGTGCTGCTCGTCGACGAGCGCCCGGAGGAAGTGACCGACATGCAGCGCTCGGTCGACGGCGAGGTCGTCTCCTCGACCTTCGACCAGCCCTCCGAGAACCACGTCCAGGTCACCGAGCTGGTGCTCGACCGCGTCAAGCGCCTCGTCGAGATGGGCAACGACGTCGTCGTGCTGCTCGACTCGATCACGCGCATGGCGCGCGCCTTCAACCTCAACACGCCGGCCTCGGGGCGCATCCTCTCGGGCGGCGTCGACTCGACCGCGCTCTACCCGCCGAAGAAGTTCTTCGGCGCGGCGCGCAACATCGAGGAGGGCGGCTCGCTGACGATCCTCGCCACGGCCCTGGTCGACACCGGGTCGCGCATGGACGAGGTCATCTTCGAGGAGTTCAAGGGCACCGGCAACAGGGAGATCCGCCTCGACCGCAAGCTGGCCGACAAGCGCATCTTCCCGGCGATCGACATCGACGCGACCGGCACCCGCAAGGAGGAGCTGCTCATGGACGCGGCCGAGGCGGCCGCCGTCTGGAAGCTCCGCGGCGTGCTGCACTCGCTCGACCCGGCGGCCGCCATCGAGCTGCTCATCAAGAAGGTGCGCGAGACCAAGAGCAACGCCGAGTTCCTCAGCGCGCTGCAGAAGAACTCGCGCTGACGGCGGCGCGGCCGCGCGACGCGCGTCGGGGCGGCTCGGGGTCGGCGCGTGAGGCGCCCGCCGCGACGCTCGGGCTCGTCCGCCCGCCGGGGTTCGTGCTACCATACCGCTCCGGCCCACCATGGCCGGGCACGCCGCTCCCGGTGACCGCAAGAAGGGATCCGTACCGATGAAGAAGGACATCCACCCCAACTACGTCGAGGCGACGGTGCACTGCTCGTGCGGCAACACGTTCACCACGCGCAGCACCAAGCCCGAGCTGCACGTCGAGCTCTGCTCGCAGTGCCACCCGTTCTACACCGGCAAGCAGAAGCTCGTCGACTCGGGCGGCCGTGTCGAGCGCTTCCAGCGCCGCATCGCCAAGAAGCAGAGCACGAAGGCCTGAGCGTCGTGGCCGCCGAGCTCCAGGTCACTCTCCTCGAGCACACGCCCGACCCCGACCGCGCGGTCGCGATCGCCGGTCGCCTGTGCTACGCGCCGGTGTCGGCCGCCGAGCTGAAGGGGGGCATGAGCGACGACGCCGTCGCCAAGCTCGTGCGCATCCTCGTGCGCAGCGGCCACCACTCGGCCCTCGAGCACGCCTCGTTCAGCTTCGCCGTCGACGGCGTCTCGCGCGCCTGCACGCACCAGCTCGTGCGACACCGCGTCGCCTCCTACAACCAGCAGTCGCAGCGCTACGTCAACTTCGGGGCGGCCGACAGCTTCGTCGTGCCGCCGACCATCGCCGCCAACGCCGAGGCCGAGAAGGTCTTCCTCGCGGCGATGGACCACGCCCGCGCCGCCTACGACCGCCTGGTCGAGCTCGGTCTGGCGGAGGGGCGCGGCAAGGAGTCCGTCCAGGAGGACGCGCGCTTCGTGCTGCCCAACGCCGCCGAGACCAAGATCGTGGTCACCATGAACGCGCGCGAGCTGCGTCATTTCTTCGCCGTGCGCTGCTGCAACCGCGCGCAGTGGGAGATCAACGCCCTGGCGTGGGAGATGCGGCGCCTCGTGCGCGCCGTCTCGCCGGTGCTCTTCGAGGGCAGCGGCCCGGGCTGCGTGCACGGCGACTGCCCCGAGGGCAAGATGACCTGCGGCCGGCCGTACGATCTCGCCGAGATCGACGGGGCGGCCGCGGCGCGTAGTTGAAGCCGCGCCCCGCGGCCGCCGATACACCCTCCAGGCCATCCCTCATGAGACGAACCCTTCGACACTCCGTGCTCCTCGTCGCCGCCGCGCCGAAGCGCGCCCAGGTCGGCGGCCAGGCCGTGATCGAGGGTGTGATGATGCGCGGCGTCGACCACTGGGCGCTCGCCGTGCGGCGGCCCGACGAGACCATCGGCGTGCGTGACTTCCCGCTGGTCTCGTGGATGAAGCGCTACCCGGTCCTCAAGACGCCCGTCGTGCGCGGCGTCGTCGCCCTCGTCGAGTCGCTCGTCATCGGCATCCGCGCCCTGACGATGTCGGCCAACGAGTCGCTCGGCGAGGAGGAGGAGGAGCTGGGCAAGAAGGAGCTCGCCCTCACCCTGGTCGTCGCCGTCGCCTTCGCCGTCGGCCTCTTCTTCCTCGCGCCGCTCTTCTTGACGGGCCTCTTCAAGGGACAGCTCGGCACGGGCTTCGCCTTCTGGGTCGTCGAGGGGCTCGTCCGGGTGAGCATCTTCATCGCCTACCTGGTCATCATCACCCAGTTCCGCGACCTGCGCCGCGTGTTCGAGTACCACGGCGCCGAGCACATGTCGATCCACGCCCTCGAGCACGGCGACGAGCTCACCCCGGAGAACGTCGGGAAGTACCGCACCATGCACCTGCGCTGCGGCACCTCGTTCCTGCTCATCGTGCTCGTGGTGTCGGTCTTCGTCTTCGCCCTGGTGCGCTGGCCGTCCTGGTACTGGCTCGTGCTCTCGCGCATCGTGCTCGTGCCGCTGATCGCCGGCATCTCCTACGAGATCATCAAGTGGGCCGGGCGCCACGAGGACAACCGCTTCGTGCGCTTCGTGATGATGCCCGGCCTCGCCCTGCAGTGGCTCACGACCAAGCAGCCCGACCGGGGCCAGATCGAGGTGGCGATCGCCGCGCTCGACAAGGTGATCGAGCTCGAGCCCCAGGACCGCCCGCCGGTCAAGGGCGTCGAGGTGATGGCCTAGGGCGTCGGCCTCGCCTCTTCGGCGGCGTCGGGCGCCGCCGGGGCTCATCCGCCGCGGCGGCCCCGCGCCCGGCGGCCCGTCGCCACCAGCCTCCGCCACCGTCACCGATGTCGACTCCGCCTCGTCGGGGGATCGCCGCGAGATGAGGTCGGACATCCACCGCGCACCCGGCCGATCGGCCAGCACGAGGTCGCGCACGAACAGCGTCAGGGGCACGCTGATCAAGCCTCCGACCGGCCCCAGCACCCAGCCCCAGAAGAGCACCGCGATGAGGCTCGTCGTGTACGAGATGTTGAGCTGTGTCGCGTTGAGGCGCGGGGCGATGACGTTGCCGGCCAGCGTGTTGAACAGCCAGTAGCCTAAGAACACGACGATCACGCCGGTCCACCCCCGCTCGATCCAGGCGAAGAACACGGCCGGGATCAGGGCGATGAAGTAGCCCACGTTGGGGATGAAGTTGGTGATGAAGGCGAGTACGGCGAGGAAGAGGGCGAAGGGGATGCCGAGCACCATCAGCAGCGTGTAGTCGAGCGCGGCGGCGATGAACCCCGTGAACGTCGTGATCAGCCAGTAGCGTCGGATGGCGTCCTGGTAGCGGCAGAGGCGCGCGTAGGCCGCGGGGCTGAGGTGACGCTGCAGCTGGGGGCCGATCTCGGACGAGTCGAGGAGCATGTAGAGGATGATGAAGAGCAGCAGGAAGGAGAAGCTCAGCCCGTTCGCCAGCCATCCCGCGACGGAGCCGATGATCTTGGTGACGGCGCTGGGCGAGAACAGGTCTGTGACGCTGCCGAGATCGATGTTGAAGCGGGCCAGGGCGTCGGTCAGCGCCTCCTGCTGCTCGGCGAACTTCTTCTCGATCGCCGGCAGCTCCGACTGGATGCTGCTGAGGGACACGGCACTGACGATCAGGATCGCGGCGATGATGGCGACGACGATGAACATCGCCAGCAGCACGCCGAGCCAGTCCGGCGTGCGGCGCCGCTTGAACCAGCCCAGCAGGGGCAACACGGCCAGGGTGATGAAGTAGGCCAGCAGGGCCTGGCCGACCACCGACTGCATGTCGTGCAGCCCGAGGAGCACGATCATGGCGGCCGCGGCGACCAGCACCGGCCAGGCCGCGCTCGCCGTCAGGCGCGCGACGTGGTCCGGCTGTCCCTGGTCGCCCGTGCGCTGGCCGTCCGTGCGCTCGTCGCCCGTGCGCTGTTCGTCCATGCGCTCCTCCCCCGTCACGCGCTCGGCCCCCGGCCGCCCGGCCGCCGTCGCGGCGCCCGGGGGCCGGCGCGGGCCTTGCGGCATTCTTGCCCGCGCGAGGGCGCTTGTCGAGGGCGGCCGGGCGGCCGGCCGGGTGCCGAAGCGGCGGCCGTGGGCGGGCCGCCCTCCTCCGCTATACTCGTGAGGGTGGCCTCTCCACGTCGGCCGCCCCCACGCCATGGCGACCATCACGCGACTCGTCGAAGAGATCGAACGCTCCTATGCGGAGCTCAACGAGCAGCTCACCGACCCCGAGGTGCTCGGCGACCGTGCGCGCTACGCGGCGGCCGCGCGCCGGCACGCCGAGCTGCAGCCGGCGCACGACCTCGTCGCGCGCTACCGCGAGGCCGAGCGCGCGGCCGCCGGCGCCGAGACGCTTCTCGAAGCCGACGACGAGGAGGAGTTCCGCGAGCTCGCCCAGCAGGAGCTCGTCGAGAGCCGCGCCCTGCTCGACGAGCTCGGCGAGGAGATCCGCAGCCTGATCCTCACCGCCGACCCCTACGACGCCAAGGACGTGATCATCGAGATCCGCGCCGGCACCGGCGGCGACGAGGCCGGCCTCTTCGCCGGCGACCTCGCGCGCATGTACACGCGCTACGCGCAGGCGAAGGACTTCGAGGTCGAGATCCTGTCGGCCAACGAGGGCGAAGCCGGCGGCTACAAGGAGATCATCCTCGAGGTCCGCGGCCGGGGCGCGTACTCGGCGCTCAAGTACGAGAGCGGCGTGCACCGCGTGCAGCGCGTGCCCAGTACCGAGTCGGTCGGGCGCATCCACACCTCCACGGCGACCGTCGCCGTGCTCCCCGAGGCCGAAGAGATCGAGGTCGATATCCACGCCAACGACCTGCGCATCGACATCTTCAGGGCCCGCGGGCCGGGCGGGCAGTCGGTCAACACCACCGACTCCGCGGTGCGCATCACCCACCTGCCGACCGGGGTCACGGTGAGCTGCCAGGACGAGAAGTCGCAGCTCCAGAACAAGGAGCGCGCCCTGCGCATCCTGCGCGCGCGCCTCTTCGAGCTCGAGCGCGAGAGGCAGGACCAGGAGCGCGGCGACGCGCGGCGGAGCATGGTCGGCTCGGGCGCGCGCTCGCAGAAGATCCGCACCTACAACTTCTCCCAGAACCGGGTCAGCGACCACCGCATCGGCCTGACCTCGCACCGTCTCGCGGCGGTCCTCGAGGGCGAGCTCGACGAGTTCACCGAGGCGCTCGCCGCCGAGGACCGCCGGGCGCAGCTCGCCGCCGAGGTGGGGGAGGAGTGACGGGGCGAGCGGTGTGGATGACGCCGTGAGCGACGCCGTGGGCGAAGGCGTGGTCGAGGGGGCCGCCGACACCGCCGAGGTGACCGTGGCGGCGGCGCTGGCCGACGGCGCCGCGCGCATCGCCCGCGAGGCGCGCTCGGAGACGGCGCGCCTCGACGCCGAGCTGCTGCTCGCCGACGCGCTCGGCGTGCGCCGCGAAGCGCTCTTCGCGGCGCCGGAGCGCGTCCTCGACGCCGAAGAGCGCGCGCGTCTCGCGCGCGTCCTCAAACGCCGGTGCGCCTTCGAGCCCGTGGCCTACATCCTCGGCCGCCGCGCCTTCCGCACCATCGAGCTCGAGGTCAACGACAACACCCTCATCCCGCGCCCCGAGACCGAGACCCTCGTCGAGGTCGCGCTGGAGCGCCTCGTCGCCATGGACCGGGAGGAGCCCCTGGCCCTCGACATCGGCACCGGCTCGGGCAACATCGCTCTGGCCCTCGCCGCCGAGCACCCGACGGTGCACGTGCTGGCGGTCGACTTCCACCCGGCGCCGCTCGAGGTGGCGGAGCGGAACGCGCGCCGCCTCGGCCTCGAGGGGCGCGTGATGTTCATGCTGAGCGACGTGTACGACGACCTGCCTCCCGGGGCCGTCTTCGATCTCATCGTCTCGAACCCCCCGTACGTGACCCCCGAGTCGCTGCGTCGCCTGCGCCCCGAGATCCGCGGCTGGGAGCCGCACGTCGCCCTGCGCGCCGAGCGCGGGGGGATGGAGTTCTACGAGCGGATCGTGCCGGGGGCGCCGCCCCGCCTGCGGCCCGGCGGCGCCCTCGCCGTCGAGATCGCCGAGATGCGTCTGCTCGACGTGCTCTCGCTCTTCGTCGAGACCGGCCGCTTCGAGGACGTCGACGCGCGCGACGACCTCGGCGGCCGGCCGCGTGTGGTCAGCGGCCGGCTGCGGGTGGACGCCGGGGGCGAGGCCGGCGCGGAGGGCGCGGCGGCCGAAGCCGGCGGCGCGCGAAAGCGCACCGAGGCAGGCGACGGGGCCGGGCGCGACTGATGTCGCGCTACGAGAAGGTCCGCGCCGTCGTCGTCGGGTCGCGGCCGCTCGGCGAGGCCGACCGCATCGCCGTGCTCTTCACCCGCGAGCTGGGCCGTGCCGACGCGGTCGTCAAGGGGGTGCGCAAGACCTCCTCGCGCTGGGGCGGCCGGCTGGAGCCCTTCAACGTCTGCGACCTCGTGCTCTTCCGCGGACGCTCGCTCTTCACGGTGACCTCGGCCCAGCTCGTCGAGATGTTCAGGCACCTGCGCGAGGAGCGCGAGGCGATGACGGTGGCGGCGGCCGCCTGCGAGGCCGCCGCCACCCTCTTCGCCCCGGGCGAGCCCGAGGCGCGCGCCTTCGCCCTGCTCGAGGACGCTCTGCGCGCGGCCGACGGCGGGGTCGATGGGCCGGCCTTGCAGGCCCCGCTGCTGCTCGCGGCTCTCGTGCAGATGCTCGCCGAGGCCGGCCTGCAGCCCGCGCTCGACGGCTGCGTCGTGTGCGGCGCGGAGGACGGTCTCGTCGGGTTCGCGGCCGGGCGTGGCGGGGTCGTCTGCGCCCGCTGTCTGGGCGACGCCGCGCCGCTCTCGCCGGCCGCCCTGGCCGCGCTGCGCGCGGCCGCCCGGCGGCCGCTCGGCGAGCTCGCCGCGGCGCCGCCCTCGGCGTCGGTCGCCGAGGGCGTGCGCCACGCCCACGGGCTCTACTCGTACCACACCGGCCTGCGCCTGCGCGCCCTGCGCTTCGCCCGACACTGAGGCCCGTCGCAAGGTCCGGCGAGCGGTGCCCGGCGGTCGGTCCGGCTGCCGAAGGCGATCCGTCGGGCGGCCCCGACGGCCTGTCCGGTCGCTCTTTCCGGCGGTCCGCTCGGGCGGCCCCGGCGAGCCGACCGATCGCCCCTCGACAGCTCGTTCCGGGCGCCCTCCGGCGCCGCTCTGAGCCGGCCGCGACCGCCGGCCGCCGTTGGCGCCCGCTCGTTGCAGCTTGATACAATCGCCGCTCGACGCGGAGGACCATGGAGAACGAAGCACGTGACCCGGGCGCCGTCGGCGCCCGCCCCACGTTCCAGCAGATCATCGGCCGCCTCCAGTCCTTCTGGGAGCGGAGGGGCTGCGTCATCGTCCAGCCCTACCACACCGAGGTCGGCGCCGGCACCTTCAACCCCTCGACCTTCCTCCGCTGTCTCGACTCGCGGCCCTGGCGGGCCGCGTACGTCGAGCCCTCCATGCGGCCGGCCGACGGGCGCTACGGCGAGAACCCGTACCGCCTCGGCCACTACTTCCAGTACCAGGTCGTGATCCAGCCCTCCCCGCCCGACATCCAGGACATCTACCTCCAGTCGCTGGTCGCCCTCGGCATCGACCTCGCGCGCCACGACATCCGCTTCGTCGAGGACAACTGGGAGGGCCCCACGCTGGGCGCCTGGGGTCAGGGCTGGGAGGTCTGGGCCGACGGCATGGAGATCACCCAGTTCACCTACTTCCAGCAGCTCGGGGGCATCGACGTCGACCCCGTCACCATCGAGCTCACGTACGGTCTCGAGCGCATCGCGATGTACCTGCAGGGCGTGGACAGCGTCTACGACGTCGTCTGGTCGCAGTGGGAGGAGGACGGCGAGCTCGTCACCGTCACCTACGGCGACGTCTACCGCGAGAACGAGCGCGAGTTCTCGGTCTACGACTTCGAGGTCGCCGACACCGAGATGCTCTACCGGCACTTCCGCGAGTACGAGACCGAGGCGCGCCGCTGTCTCGAGGCGCGCCTGCCCGTGCCCGCCTACGACCACGTGCTCAAGTGCAGCCACACCTTCAACCTGCTCGACGCCCGCGGTGTCATCAGCGTGACCGACCGCACGGCGCACATCGCCCGCGTCCGCGACCTCGCGCGCGCCGTCGCCCGCCTGTATCTCGAGGTCGACGCGGAGCGGCAGGTCGACGCCGAGGTCGCGGCTGCCGACGAGGCGGGCGCGACGGCGGACGGCGACGCGACGCAGGGCGAGGTCGTCGCGCCACCGAGCGACGAGGCAGCCGCGCCCGGCGACGAGGCAGCCGCGCCCGGCGACGAGGCCCGCGCGTGAGCCTGCTGCTGGTCGAGATCGGCTGCGAGGAGCTGCCGGCGAGCTTCTGCCGCTCGGCGCTGCGCCAGCTGCGCGGCGACGGCGGCGAGGGGCTCGTCTACCGGCTGCTCGCCGACGAGCGCCTCCTGCCGCCCGACGACGGGGGGGCCGAGGGCGCCGCCGGGCTCGCCGCCGAGGGCGCCGCGGCGTCGGACTCCGAGGGCGCCGCCGGGCGCTTCGCCGAGCGGCGCCTGCAGGTCTACGTCTCGCCGCGCCGCATCGCCGTGCTCGTCGACGGGGTGCCCGAGCGACAGCACGCCCTCGTGCAGCGCTTCCGCGGCCCGCGCGTCGACGTCGCCTTCGACGCCGACGGGCAGGCGACCAAGGCCGGCGCGGGCTTCGCCCGTGGCAAGGGTCTGCGGCCCGAGGACCTCGACCGCGAGACCGTCGACGGCGTCGAGTTCGTGAGCGCCGAGGTCGAGGCCGAGCGCCGCCCGGCGCTCGACGTGCTGCCGGGCCTGATCGCGCGGCTCGTGACCGGCATCCAGGTGCCGCGCGGCATGCGCTGGGACCGCCGTCCCGCGGGCGCCGACGAGTACCTGCGTTTCGCGCGGCCGATACGCTGGCTGGTCGGCAAGCTCGACGCGGCGACCCTCGCGACGACGTTCTACGGGCTCGAGGTGGGCGACGTCTCGATGGGGCACCGGGTGCTCGGCACGCCGGTCGCGATCACGTCGGCCGAGCGTTACCAGGACATGCTCGCCGAGCAGAAGGTCGTCGTCGACCAGGAGGAGCGCCGGCGGCGCATCGTCGCCGGGCTCGACGCCGAGGCCGCCGCTCTCGGCGGCCACTGGGAGGACCCCGGCGACGTGCTCGAAGAGGCCATCTACCTGGCGGAGTGGCCGTCGGTGCAGCAGGGGCGCTTCGACGCGCGACACCTGCGCCTGCCCGCCCCGGTCCTCGTCACCGCCATGCAGAGCCACCAGCGCTACTTCCCGGTGCGCGCCGCCGACGGCGGCCTGGCGCCGGTCTTCCTCTACGTCTCCAACGCCGACCCGGCGGCGGCCGAGCTGGTCACGCGCGGCAACGAGCGCGTGCTCGAAGGCCGGCTCGACGACGCCGAGTTCGCCTTCGACCGCGACCTCGCCGAGGGCATCGCGGCCATGGCGGAGCGCCTGGGCGCCGTCGTCTTCCACGAGAAGCTCGGCACGCTCGCCGACAAGGCGCATCGCCTGCAGGGCCTCGTCGCCGGCCTCGCCGCCGGCGTCCGGCGGCGCGGCGAGGCCGGCGACGTCTCCGGCAACGGCCACGGCGTGCCCGTCGAGCACTTCGTGCGCGCCGCCGCGTTGGCCAAGGCCGACCTCGTGAGCCAGGTCGTGATCGAGTTCCCCACCCTGCAGGGCACGATGGGCGAACTCTACGCACGCCACGGGGGACTGCCCGACGCGGTGGCCCGCGCCGTCGGCGAGCACTACCTGCCGCTTTCGGCGACGGCGCCGGGCCCGGCGACGCTCGCCGGCGCCGTCCTCGCCGTGGCCGAGAAGGCCGACAACATCGCCGGGGCGTGGGTGGCCGGCCAGAAGCCGAGCGGCTCGCGCGACCCGTACGGCCTGAGGCGCGCCGCGATGGGCATCGTGCGCATCGCCCTCGAGCACGATCTGCGCGTCGCCGTGCCCGGCCTCCTCGCCTCTGCTCTCGACCAGTACGAGGCGCAGGGAGTGGTCGAGCCCGGCGACGGCGAGCACCGCGCCCTGGTCGCCGAGATGTCGGCCTTCGTCTGGGAGCGCCTCGAGGCGCTCCTGCTCGACGAAGGACTCCCGTACCGGCTGGTCGAGGCGGCGCTCGGCGCCGCGGTCGGCGACGTGCCGGCGAAGGCCGCGCGGGCGCGCGCCTTCGCCGCCCTCTCCGGCTCCGGCGCCTTCGACGACGTCGTGGTCGCCTACAACCGCTGCCACTCGATCGCAAGCAAGGGAGCGGCGGCCATGGGCGACGGCGGGGCGGAGGCTCCGGCGGGCGACGGCGGGGCGGCCGCCTCGGCCGGCGGCGCACCATCCGCCGCCGACGGCGCTGCCGCGCCGGCCGGCGAACCAGCCGCCGCTCGGTCGGCGCCCGTCGTCGACCCGGCGCGCTTCACGGCGCCGGTCGAGGCCGAGCTCGCCGAGGCGCTGGCCGCGGCCACGGGCCCCGTGCGCAGCGCCCTCGCCGCCCTCGACGTCGCCGCCGCCGTCGCCGCCGCGGCGCCGCTGCGCGCCCCGGTGGACCGCTACTTCGACGACGTCCTCGTCATGGATCCCGACCCGGCCGTGCGCGCCAACCGGCTCGCGCAGCTCGCCGCGGTCGTCGCCCTGCTCATCGAGATCGGCGACCTCAGCCGCCTGCCCGTCCCGGCCGCGACCTGAGAGTCGAGGTGTCGGCGCGCGGGACGCTGGGGAACACGCGCGTGAGGTCACCGAGGGAGGAAGTGATGACGCACAAGCACGTCTACCTGTTCAACGAAGGCGACAAGAGCATGAAGGCCCTGCTCGGCGGCAAGGGTGCGAACCTCGCCGAGATGACCGTCATCGGCCTGCCGGTCCCGCCCGGCTTCACCATCACCACCGAGGTCTGCATCCACTACGCCGGCACCGGGCAGTACCAGGACGGCGTCGAGGCGCAGGTCGACGACGGCGCTCGCCTCACTCGAGGAGGACACGGGCAAGCGCTTCGGCGACCCCGCCGACCCGCTGCTGCTCTCCGTGCGCTCCGGCGCCCGCGCCTCGATGCCGGGGATGATGGACACCGTCCTCAACCTCGGCCTCAACGACGTCACCATCCAGGGCCTCATCGCCCAGACCGACAACCCGCGCTTCGCCTACGACTGCTATCGCCGCTTCGTGACCATGTACGGCGACGTCGTCATGGGCCTCAAGCCCGAGGGCGACGAGGGCGACCCCTTCGAGGAGCAGCTCGAGGCGATGAAGCGCGAGCGCGGCGCCGCGCTCGACACCGACCTCACCGCCGACGACCTCAAGGAGCTCACGGCGCGCTTCAAGGCGCTGGTCAAGGAGCGCACCGGCAAGGACTTCCCCGACGACCCGAAGGCGCAGCTCTGGGGCGCGATCTCGGCCGTCTTCGGCTCGTGGAACAACGACCGCGCCGTCGCGTATCGCCGCCTCTACGACATCCCCGACACGTGGGGCACCGCGGTCAACATCCAGACGATGGTCTACGGCAACACCGGCGAGGAGTCGGGCACCGGCGTCGGCTTCACGCGTAACCCGGCCTCGGGCGAGAACGTCTTCTACGGCGAGTTTCTCGTCAACGCCCAGGGCGAGGACGTGGTCGCCGGGGTGCGCACGCCGCGCCCGGTCGCCGAGCTCGAGGGCGTCTTCCCGGCCGCGTACAAGCAGCTCCTCGAGGTGCAGCAGACGCTCGAGCACGAGCTGCGCGACATGCAGGACTTCGAGTTCACGATCGAGCGCGGACGGCTCTTCATGCTGCAGACGCGCAACGGCAAGCGCACCGGCCTCGCGGCGATCCGCATCGCCGTCGACATGGCCGACGAGGGGCTCATCAGCCCGCAGGAAGCGCTCATGCGGATCGACCCCGAGCAGCTCAATCAGCTGCTGCGGCCGGTCTTCTCCGCCGACGACCGGCAGAAGGCGACGGGCGACGGGCGCGTGCTCGCCAAGGGGTTGCCGGCCGGTCCCGGCGCGGCCACCGGCCGGGTCGTCTTCAACGCGCCCGACGCCGTCGCCTGGGCGGCGCGCGGCGAGAAGGTCCTGCTCGTCCGCGATTTCACGAGCCCGGACGACATCCGCGGCATGGACGCCGCCCAGGGCATCCTCACCGCTCAGGGCGGCATGACCTCGCACGCGGCCCTCGTCGCGCGGCAGATGGGCAAGGTCTGCATCGTCGGCTGCGGCGCGCTCGACATCGACGTCCGCGCGCGCCGCTTCGAGGTCGACGGCACCGCGGTCACCGAGGGCGACTGGCTCTCGATCGACGGCTTCACCGGCGAGGTGATCCTCGGGCAGCTCGAGACGCGCCCGCCCGAGGTGCTGCAGGTGCTGCTCGAGCGGTCGCTGAAGCCAGACGAGGCGGCGTCGTACCGCTACTACGCCGAGATCATGCAGTGGGCCGACAAGGAGCGCACGCTGGGCGTGCGCACCAACGCCGACCAGCCCGACCAGGCGGCCAACGCGATCGCCTTCGGCGCCGAGGGCATCGGCCTCTGCCGCACCGAGCACATGTTCTTCGAGGGCGAGCGCATCATGGACGTGAGAAGGATGATCCTCGCCGACACGACCGAGGAGCGCGAGGCGGCGCTCGCCCGTCTGCTGCCCATGCAGCGCGACGACTTCGCCGGCATCTTCCGCGTGATGGGCAGCCGCCCGGTCACGATCCGCACCCTCGATCCGCCGCTGCACGAGTTCCTCCCCCACGACGAGGCCGACCAGCGCGCGACCGCCGAGGCGATCGGGGTCGACGTGGAGAAGGTCGCGGCCAAGGTGGCCGAGCTGCACGAGAACAACCCGATGCTCGGCCACAGGGGTTGCCGCCTGGGCATCGCCTTCCCCGAGATCACGCGCATGCAGTCGCGCGCGATCCTCGAGGCCGCCTGCCTCGTGGCGAAGGACGGCGCTGCCGTGCACCCCGAGATCATGATCCCGCTGGTGGGCACGAAGAGCGAGCTCGACCACCAGGAGGCGCAGGTGCGCGCCGTCGCCGCCGAGGTCTTCGCCGAGCAGGGCGTCACCGTCGACTACACCGTGGGCACGATGATCGAGATCCCCCGCGCCTGCCTCATCGCCGACCGCATCGCCGAGACCGCCGAGTTCTTCAGCTTCGGCACCAACGACCTCACGCAGATGGGGTTCGGGGTCTCGCGCGACGACGCCGGCAAGTTCCTCCCGCTCTACCTCAAGGAGGAGATCTGGCCGGTCGACCCGTTCGAGAGCCTCGACCAGGAGGGCATCGGTCAGCTCGTCGAGATCGGCATCAAGAAGGGACGCGCGACGCGCGACGACCTCAAGGTCGGCATCTGCGGCGAGCAGGGCGGTGACCCGGCGACGGTCAAGTTCTGCCACCGCGCCGGCATGGACTACGTGAGCTGCTCGCCGTTCCGGCTCCCGGTGGCCCGCCTCGCTGCGGCGCAGGCCGCGATCGAGGAGCACGGCGAGCTCGAGCTCGAGAAGTGAGGGTCGGCGGCGCCGCTCCGTGGGCTCGCTCGCTCGCGACAGGGAGCTGAGGCTCGAGGACGGCCGGGCGGTGCGCCTGCGCACCGCCCGGCCGAACGACGCCAAGGCCCTCGCGCGCCTTCTCGACGCCGTCGCCGCCGAGCCCGACAGCGGTCTGCTTCTTCGCCCCGGCGAGATGAAGGCCCGGGACTGGAAGCACCGCGTCGCCGACAGCCACACTGATCCGCGCTACCTGATGCTGGTCGCCGAGCTCGACGGTACCCTCGTCGGCAACCTCGGCCTGCGCCCCGACCCGCACCCGGCGTCGAGGCACGTGCTCTGGGTCGGCATGTCCGTGGTCCGCGAGGCGCGCGGCCTGGGCGTCGGCGGCGCCCTGCTCGAAGCGGCGGCGGGGTGGGCCGCGGAGTCGGGCGCCGAGCGCCTCGTGCTCGGCGTCTTCCCCGAGAACCGGCGCGCGGTGGCGTTCTACGAGCGCCACGGCTTCGTGCGCGAGGGCCTCCGCCGCGACCAGTACCGCCGCGGCGACGAGTATCATGACGAGATGCTCATGGCTCGTCCCGTCCCCAGGCAGTGATGGCCGGCCGTCGCCTCCACGGCGTCCTCGCCACGCTGGCCGGTCTGGCCGCGCTCGCCTTGGCCATGGCGCCGGCCGTGGTCGCCTTCGGCCTCGGCTGGATGAGCCTGGGCTGGAGCTCGGGCACCGAGAGCTTCGGGTATCTCGTCGACGAGAACTCGATCGAGGCGTGGACGCTCCTCGCCCTCGCCTTCCTCGCGTGGGTGCCGCTGGTGATGGCCGGCCTCATCGTGGTGCTCGACCGCCTCGGGCAGCACTACACGCCGCTCGAGCGCACTCCGCGGCCGAAGAAGTCGGAGAGCCGCCGCCGGCGCGCCGGCATGCGCGTCCTGGCGGCGCGCGAGACGCCGGCCGCGCCGAAGAAGTCGCCGGCTGCGCCGAAGACGACACCGGCCGTGCCGAAGAAGACGCCGGTCCGCCGAAGACGACATCGACCGCGCCGAAGACGACACCGGCGGCGCCGAAGAAGCACGCCGGCCGCGCCGGCGACGCTGAAGCGAGAGCCGGCGCCTCGCGGTGGCGGAGGCGAGGTCTGATGCCGCTGATCAGCCGCAACAGCATCGACCAGGTGCTGGCCGCCGCCGACATGGTCGAGATCGTCGGCCACTACACGCAGCTCAAGAAGTCGGGCGCCAACTACATGGGGTGCTGTCCGTTCCACGAGGAGAAGACGCCCTCGTTCTCCGTGAACCCGGTCGAGAAGCTGTACTACTGCTTCGGTTGCGGCGAGGGCGGCAACCTCTTCAGCTTCGTGCAGCGCAAGGAAGACCTCGACTTCGCCGCCGCGGTCGAGCACCTCGCCGACAAGCTCGGCATCGTGCTCGAGTACGAGCAGACCGACGCTCGCGGCGAGGCCGAGCGCCGGCGCCGCGAACGCCTGCGCGCCGTGCTCGAGCAGACGACGGCCTACTACGAGCGCGTGCTTCTGGCAGGGCACGGCGGCGCGGGCCGCACGCGAGTACCTCGCCGGCCGCGGCTTCGGCGACGAGGTCTGCCGCGCCTACCGCGTGGGCTTCGCCCCGCCCGGTTGGCAGACCCTGCGCGACGCCGCCGCGGCCAAGGGCTTCTCCGACGAGGAGCTGCTCGAGGCCGGCCTCGTGGTGCCCGGGCGTCGCGACCGGCCCTACGACCGCTTCCGCGAGCGCGTCGTCTTCCCGCTCGCCGACGACCGCGGGCGCACGCTCGGCTTCGGCGCCCGCACCCTCGGCGACGAGAAGCCCAAGTACCTGAACTCGCCCGAGACCAGCCTCTACCACAAGAGCGAGGCGCTCTTCGGGCTGCACACGGCAAAGAAGGCGGCCCAGCGCGCCGACCGCATCTACGTCGTCGAGGGGTACACCGACGTGCTCGCCCTGGCCCAGGCCGGGGTGCAGGAGGTGGTCGCGGCGATGGGCACGGCGCTGACCGAGCAGCAGCTCACGCGGCTCTCGCGGCTCACGCGTCAGCTCTACCTGTGCTTCGACGCCGACGCGGCCGGTCTCGGGGCGATGTCGCGGGCGCTCACGCTGGCCCGCCGGCTCGGGCTCACGATGTACGTCGTGCGCATGCCCGAGGGTCTCGACCCCGCCGACTACCTCACCGGAGGGGCGAGCGGCGACGACTTCCGGCGCCTTGCCGATGACGCGGAGTCGGTGCTACACTACCGCGTCCGCCAGGTCCTCGATTCGCACGATCTCGAACGGTCCGACGGTCGCGCCCAAGCCTTCGCCCAGCTCAAGGGCGTGCTCGCCGACACGGCGAGCCCCATCGAGCGCGACGACGAGGTCCGTCACATCGCCGGCCGGCTGCGTCTCTCCGAGGAGAGCGTGCGGTACCTGCTGCGCAGCGGCGGGGGGGCGCCGCAGACGGCGCGGGCGGGCGCTCCGGCGCCCGCGCCCGCAGGCGCCGTCCTCACCGGCGGCGCCCACGAGCTCGAGGTGCGGTTCCTGGCGGCGTGTCTGGCGGTGCCCGAGGCGGGCGAGGAGCGCCTCGCCGGCATCGACGAGGAGTACTTCGCGAGCGCCGAGACGCGCGCCGCGCTGCGCTGGACGGCGGCGCGATTGGCGCTGCGAAATGCAGGGAAAAAGACGTCGGCGGCCGAGGCCGCCGAGGGTGAGGACGACGGGAGCGAGGTAGTCGCGGAGGTCGTGCTGCGCTCCGGCCAGGAGCCGTTCACCACGACCGTGCTCGACGAGCTCTTCCTGCGCCTGCAGGAGGCGCACGTGGGGCGCCGCATCGCGCGGCTCAAGGTCGAGACGGGCGCAGGCGATACAGCTTCAGGGCAGGAGCAGCTCGCACGCCTGCAAGAAGTGCGCCGCCGTCTGCGCGAGGCGATCCGCAGGCTCCCCGTCGAGGAGTGACGGAGCGAAGGGCAGGGACACGAGGGTGACCGACATCTCCGAAGAGCGCAAGACCCCCGAGGCTGCCGAGTACGGCATCGAAGAGGTCCGCGTCCTCGTCGACGAGGGCCGCGAGCAGGGCTACCTGAGCAGCGACCACATCGCCGACGCGCTGCAGGACGTCGAGCTCACGACCGACCAGATCGACGGCATCTACAACCTCTTCGCCGACCTCGGCATCGACATCATCGAGGGCGAGGGCGCGCTGCCCGACGGTGCCCCGGCCGAGGCCAAGCCCGAGGAGGAGGTCATCGTCAAGCTCGACCTCTCGGTCAAGACGCCGACCAACGACCCCGTGCGCATGTACCTCAAGGAGATCGGCAAGGTGCCGCTCCTCACGGCCGAAGAAGAGGTGTCGCTGGCCAAGCGCATCGAGCGCAAGGACATGGAGGCCAAGCGCAAGCTCATCGAGGCCAACCTGCGTCTCGTGGTCTCGATCGCCAAGCGCTACGTCGGGCGCGGCATGCTCTTCCTCGACCTGATCCAGGAGGGCAACCTCGGCCTGATCCGCGCGGTCGAGAAGTTCGACTACCGCAAGGGCTACAAGTTCTCGACCTACGCGACCTGGTGGATCCGCCAGGCGATCACGCGCGCCATCGCCGACCAGGCGCGCACGATCCGCATCCCGGTCCACATGGTCGAGACCATCAACAAGCTCATCCGCGTGCAGCGCCAGCTCCTGCAGGACATCGGCCGCGAGCCGACCCCCGAGGAGATCGCGCACGAGATGGGTACAACTCCACAGAAGGTCCGCGAGATCCTCAAGATCAGCCAGGAGCCGGTCAGTCTCGAGACGCCGATCGGCGAAGAAGAGGACTCGCAGCTCGGCGACTTCATCGAGGACGAAGACGCGACGATGCCGGTCGAGGCCGTCAGCGAGATCATGCAGAAGGAGGAGCTGAACCAGGTGCTGAACACTCTTACGCACCGTGAGCGCAAGGTCATCGAGTTGCGCTTCGGGCTCAAGGGCGAGCACCCGCGGACGCTCGAGGAGGTGGGCCAGAAGTTCGGCGTGACGCGCGAGCGCATCCGCCAGATCGAGGCCAAGACGCTGGCCAAGCTCAAGGCGTACCGCGACTCGCAGCGACTGCGGGACTTCCTGGACTGAGGACGGGGCGGGCGGGGCGCGGCCCGGCAGGGCCGCGCCCCGCCCGCCCGACGACCGACGCACGCGGTCGGCGCTGCGCTCCACCTGCGCCGGCCCTTCAGACGACGCGTCGCCGCGACGCGCGCCGTGCCACGGGGTGCGCGCAGGCGGCTTGCAGGGAAAGAGAAGGCGATGAGCACCGAGAACACCATCGCGATGGAGAAGATCATCGAGATCCTCGACGAGCACCGCGGCGAGGGTCCGCTCGACCACGCCGTCGACGACGTCCGCGCCCTGGTGGCCGAGGGGCACGAGCAGGGCTACCTCGACGCGGGGCGCGTGCACGACGCGCTGCGCGAAGCCGAGCTCACTTCCGAGCAGATGGACGAGGTGTTCACGGCGCTCGACGACCTGGGCATCGACGTGCTCGGCAGCGAGGTGCCCTCGGCCGCCGGCGCCGAGAGCGCCGGCGACGAAGAGCGCCCGGCGCTCGACCTCTCCGTCAAGGCCCTGCCCAGCGATCCCACGCGCCTCTACCTGCGCGAGATCGGCAAGGTGCCGCTGCTCACGGCCGAGCAGGAGGTCTCGCTGGCGAAGCGCATCGAGCGCCACGACATGGAGGCCAAGCGACAGCTCATCGAGGCCAATCTGCGCCTCGTCGTGTCGATCGCCAAGCGCTACGCCGGCCGCGACCTCAGCCTCCTCGACCTCATCCAGGACGGCAACCTCGGGCTGATGCGCGCCGTGGAGAAGTTCGACTGGCGGCGCGGCTACAAGTTCTCGACCTACGCGACCTGGTGGATCCGCCAGGCCATCACCCGGGCGATCGCCGACAAGTCGCGCACGATCCGCGTGCCCGTCCACATGGTCGACACCATCAACAAGCTGATGCGCGTGCAGCGGCAGCTCCTCCAGGAGCTGGGCCGCGAGCCGACCGCCGAGGAGGTCGCGACGCAGATGGAGATGACCCCGGAGCGGGTGCGGCAGATCCGCAAGATCGGCCAGCAGCCGGTCAGCCTCGAGACGCCGGTCGGCGACGAGGGCGACGCCCAGTTCGGCGACCTCCTCGAGGACGAGGGCGCCGTGGCGCCGCCGGCGGCCGCCGACGAGGTGCTGCAGCGCGAGGGCCTCGGCAGGGTCCTCGCCCAGCTCACGACTCGCGAGCGCACGATCCTCGAGCTGCGCTACGGGCTCACCGGCGACCACCCGCTCACCCTCGAGGAGGTGGGGCAGCGCTTCGGGCTCACGCGCGAGCGCATCCGCCAGATCGAGGGCAAGACGCTGGCCAAGCTGCGCAGCTTCCGCGAGGCGGAGGCGCTGCGCGAGTACCTCGAGTAGCCGGGCCCCGGGCTTGAGCGCACGGGTACTGCTCGTCTTTCCCGGGTCGCTGTTCGGCGGCGACTGGGCCGCGGGCCCCCGCGTCAAGCCCGAGCTCGTGACCCTCTGGACCGAGTTGCGCCGTGGCGGCCACGAGGTCGAGGTCCTCGACCTCGAGGCCGAACTCGGTCGGCCCGCCGACGACGCCGGCCGCGTCGCGTTCCTCGCCGCCGCCGAGCGCCTGCTCGCCGCGGGCCCCGCCGACCGACCGTCGCGCCGGCCCGCCGCCGGCTCACCCGACCTCGGCGGCACGTCGCGCCGGAGCCGCCGACCGTCGCCGCCCGCCTCTCGCCGACGGCTCCGCCGGCTCCCCGGCAGTCCCGCCGCCGACCGTCGCGCCGGCCCCGCCGAGATCCTTGCCGACAGCCCCCCCGACCTCGTCCTGATCTCGTGCTGGTCGGCCCTCCAGTACTCGGCGAGCGTCGCCGTCGCCGAGCGCCTGCGGCGTCTCCATCCGGCGACCGTCATCGCCGCGCACGGCCACCACGTGTCGGCGCGGCCCGACGACTTCGCGTACGAGGGCTCGCCGTTCAACTGGCTGATCGTCGGCGAGGCCGAGATGGCGGCCCTCGAGCTCGCTCGCGCGGTCGCCGCCGGCGACCGCGACGTGAGCTCCTGCCGGCCGCTCGAAGGCATGCCGCTGCCGCTCGACGCGGCGCACCTGCCCGACATCGCCGGCTACCCCTACGCGCGGCCTGGCCTGCCCGAAGTCGCCGTTTCGCTCAGTCGTGGCTGCCCGTACAACGCACCGGCGTGCCTGCTCCGCCCGGGCGGCACGGGGTGGCACGCCTACCCGCCGGACGCCGCCGCCGCCCTGCTCGAACAGGCGGCGGCCCTCGCGCCCGCCCGCATCGACGTGCTCGACCCGGCCTTCGGCTACGACCCCGTCTGGCGGCGCGCGACGTTCGAGCGCTTGACGCGCGCGGACCGTCGGGGCGTCGCGGTCAGCCTGGCCGCGCGGCCGGAAGGTCTCGCGCGGCTCGACCTCGACCAGCTCTACCTCACGAGAGCCGAGCTGCGGCTCGACGTCGGCACCCTCTCGTGGGGCCTGCTGCGTCGCACCGGCGAGGCCGCCGACCCGCGCAGGGCCGTGACCCACGCCGTCGACCTCCTCACCTACGCCAACGCAAAGGGCATCCTCACCGAGGTGTCGCTGACCTTCAATCGCCCGGGCGAGACCGAGGAGACCGCGGCCGAGACGCTGGACGAGCTCGAGGCCCTGATCGCGGCGCTGCCCAACACCAGCCTCCGTCTGCAGGCCGCGTCGTGGGCCTACCAGCCCTCGGGCGACCTCGAGGCCGACCTCGAGGCGCCGCGGCAGCGTTTCGGCACCGAGGTCCTGCACCCCGAGTGGTGGAAGGAGCCTGTGCCGAGCCACGAGGCGGCGACCGAGGTCGTGGCCAGTGCCGAGCTCGCGGCGCGGCCGCCGGGCGACGAGAGGTACTGGCGGCCGCGCTTCGACGAGCTCGCCGCGCGTCTCGCCGCCAAGCTCACCGCCGAGGCGCGCCGTGGCCTGCGCAGCCACGAGTCGGTGGGGTCCGCGGCCTACGGCGTGCCGCACGGCTGGCTGAACGAGCCGCGCTGGCACTGAGGCCGCGCCCCGGCCTCGCCCACGACCGCCGCCCCCGCCCTCGGCCTCGCCACGGTCGCCGTCGCCCCCGCCCCCGCCGTCGCCCCCGCCCCCGACTTCGGTCCCGGCCCTCGCCGCGCCCGGCCACGTCCACCCACGCGTCCGGCGTCATTTGGCGGGGTTCGGGAGTGTGGCCTATACTTTGGCGGCTTTCCGAGCGGTCCTCGGTAGCTCAATCGGTAGAGCATCCGGCTGTTAACCGGAGGGTTGTAGGTTCGAGTCCTACCCGAGGAGCCAGTCTTCACGGGGCGCCGCGGCCCGCAGGGCCGCGGCGCCCTTTCGCTCGTCGACTCTCGACATCACTCTCGCCGTTGACCAAGTCCGCGCGCCTGCCCGGCAGGTGTGGTACTGGCACGAGGCCGAGACCCCCGGTGACCCCAGCGCTTCTCGGGACTCGACCATCGCGTCGCCCGCAGAACGTCACCGACTCGGGCTGAGCGATTGCACACCCGCAGTCACGCGGAGGGCATGGTGCGGGCCCGCACCCCCATGAACAATTGCGCATGATCATGCCCAATTGTTCATGGAGGCGCGCATGGACCACCTGGTGCACACGCACATCCTGCTCGACTACGAGCAGAAGCGCACTCTGCGCCGCCTGGCCGCGACGCACGACACGTCGCTCTCGGCGCTGTTGCGCGACGCGATCGATCACTACTTCCGGGTCGTGTCAGGGCCGACGCCGGACTACCTGCGGCAGATGGCGCGAGCGGCGGTCGGCAGCTTGGAGCCGCCCGATGGTGTCGATGGGGTAGGGCGGGATACCGGCCGGGGTGAGGCTGAGGCATGAGGCGAGCCTCGGTCGATGTGCCACGGACGACACGCGAACCGTGTCCGCTCGGCTGACGTTCGTCGACGCTGCGGCGTTGGTCGCGATCCTGGCTCCCGCGACGCCGGAGGATCGGCTCGTCGGTCAGCAGTGGCAGTTCGAGCTCGACGCGACGACGACCCTGGTCACCACGGACTACGCACTCACCCGGGCGAGCGTGGAGCTACAGGCCGGTCACGGCCCGGCCGGCTTGCGGGCCCTGCACGAACTCGTGGCCCCCGCGCTGCACGTCGAGTGGTGCACGCGGCCCGACTACGAGAGAGCCGTCGCCGCGCTCCTGGCCTCCGGCGGTCGCGGGGCCGACCTCTTCGACGCCGTCGACGAGCAGGTCAGGCGCAGGCTGAAGATCAGGCACGAGCTGCGATGGTGAAGCGGCCAAGTACGCGAACACCGATGCCGCAGCTGGCGCCGCCGGGCGGGCTGCTCCCTTTCAGCCCGCCCGGCGGCGCTCGGCGTCAGTCGAGCACGTACGCCGCTTCGCCGTGGATCTCGCTGTCGAGGCCCTTGAGCTCGATGGCGTCGGGCACGCGCACCCTCTCGAAGCGGTCGATCAGCTTGAGGATCAGCCACGTCACGACGAACGAGTACGTGGCGACGATGGCCACGGCCGCGACCTGGATGCCGAAGAACCGCGCGTTGCCCAGCAGCAGGCCGTCGGCTCCGGCGGCGTTGATCGCTTTGCTCGCGAAGACGCCGAGCAGGATCGAGCCCATGATGCCGCCGACGCCGTGGGCGGCCCACACGTCCAGGGCGTCGTCCCACTTCATGCGCTCCTTGAACTTGACCGCGTAGTAGCACACGGAACCGGCGAGCAGCCCGATGACGAACGCCGACCACGTCGGGATGTAGCCCGGCGGCCGGCGTCACGCAGGCCAGTCCCGCGACGGCGCCGGTGAAGGCGCCGATGAGGCTCGGCTTGCCGTCCTTCCACCAGGTGAGGAAGAGCCAGGTGCACATCGCGATCGAGCCGGCGATGTCGGTGTTGACGAACGCCTGCGCGGCGACGCCGTTCGCGGCCAGGGCCGACCCGCCGTTGAACCCGAACCAGCCGAACCAGAGCAGGCCCGTGCCCAGTGCCACGAAGGCGATGTTGTGGGCGATGCTGCGCTCGCCCGGGCCGAACTTGCGCGCTCCGACGACCCAGACGGAGGCGAGGGCGGCCATGCCGGCGCTGACGTGGACGACCATCCCTCCGGCGAAGTCGAGGGCGCCCCACTCGGCGAGGAAGCCGCCGCCCCAGAGCCAGTGCGTGAACGGCACGTAGACGAACAGGCTCCACAGCACGAGGAACTTGAGGTAGCTCTTGAAGTTGACGCGGTCGGCGAAGGCACCGGTGATGAGGGCCGGGGTGATGATGGCGAACATCTCCTGGTAGGTGAAGTGCGCCACGGCCGGTATGGTCGGCGCCCACGGCCCGGGCGCCTCGCCGACGCCGTTCAGGAAGGCCCAGTCGAGGTTGCCGATGAGGCCTCCCAGGAGGTTGCCCGAGAAGGCCAGCGAGTAGCCCACCGCGACCCAGATGAACGTCACGATGCCCATGCTGATGAAGCTCTGCATCATGATCGCCAGGAAGTTCTTGCGGCGGACGAGGCCTCCGTAGAAGAACGCGAGGCCGGGGGTCATCAGCGCGACGAGCGCGGCTGACAGGAGGACGAAGGCGGTGTCCCCCGAGTTGATTTCGCCCATGCGAAATCCTCCGTATGTACGTGTCGTCGCCCCAGGCTCGACCCGCTCAAGGGAGTACGTCGCGAGGTGTCACCCGCGGCCACGACTCTGGCCGGACGTGGGCGGGGAATCCCCTTCAACCCGCCGGTCCGCTTGAGGCGATTCTCCCTTCTGTAATGGGAGTGTCAAGCCGGAGCGCGGGCGGCAGGGCGGCGGCCGGGCGTCGCCCGGTCGCGGACCCCGGCGGCTACCCGAGGATCAGCCGCTGCGGGTCGACGTCGTCGCGCAGGATGCGGAGCTCCTCGGCGGTCGGGGGCTCGGCGACGCCGAGCCCCCTCGACGTCGAGCGCGAAGCCGGTGTTCTCGACGATCTCCTCGACGGCGACGCCGGGGAAGCGCTCGGCCAGGTACATCGCCTTCGTGTCCTCGCGGAAGCGCAGGACGCAGAGGTTCGCTGACGACGGCGAGCGGGCCGCCGCGCCGGTACCCGGCGCGGCGGCGGCTCTCGCCGCCCTCGAGCCAGCCCGGCGTCGTCAGGTAGTCGAGCTTCTCGACGAACTTTCGCGTGCCGTGCTGCATGAAGACGATGAAGCCGCTGGCCAGCGAGCCGGCGTCGCAGGCGCCGCCGCTGCCCGAGAAGCGCACCGTGGGGTGGTGGTAGTCGCCGATCACCGTCGAGTTCATGTTGCCGTACCTGTCGATCTGCGCGGCGCCGAGGAAGGCGATCGTGTGCAGGCGCCGGTTGGCCACGTAGCTGAACGCCTCGACCAGGCCGGCGTTGAGGTCGGCGTAGGCCATGACCCGGGGGTCGGCGACGGCCATCGGCAGCTCGTCCAGCTGGGGGCCGATGCCGCCGGTCTCGAAGAAGATGTGGGCGTGGGGGGCGTGGATGCGCTTCGCCACGGTCGCGGCGAGCATCGCCACGCCGGTGCCGGCGAAGAGCACGTCGCCGTCGGCGATGAAGCGCCCGGCGGCGATGGCCATCATCTCGCGCGGGGTGTAGGACGGGGCGTCGGTGGCCGCGGGGGCGTGTGTCGGCCGGTGCTCGGAAGCGTCGGTCATCTCACTCACCTCCGGTCCAGGCCGGGTGCGTAGCCGGCGACGGTGTTGGCGCGGATGCGGACGAGCTGGGCGCCGCCGACCTTGTCGAGGTACTCGTCCCAGTCGCCGATGCCGTAGACCCACTCCTCCAGGTACGCGAGCCACTGCTCGTCGTCCTTGGCGGCCGCCTTGTAGAGGTTCAGGTGCGCCGGGTCGTAGTCGTAGAAGTAGGGGCACGCCGTGGGGTGGGCCCCGTAGGCCACGGGCACGACGGCGTCGACGAGGAACGGCGGCAGGGAGTTGCGGTCGGGCTCGAGCTTCAGGTACGAGGCCGGCGACGATCTCCTCGCAGGTGACGACCACGGCCGCCGCCGCCTTGCACTGCTCGAGGTCGGCGAAGGTGAGGCCTCTGATGCGGACCGTGCCGTCGGTCGAGACCTGCTGGGCGTGGAGCAGGGCGACGTCGGGCGTGAGGGCGGGGAGGAGGGCGACCTGGTCCTCGCCGTGGTCGAACGGGTCGGCCATGAGGTGCGCCTTGTGCGCGGCGACGCTCGTCGCGACCGCGGACCTCGGGCCGGGAAGCCCTCGCGCGCCAGCACATCGGTGCCGAGGCCCGACTTGCTGGGGATGAAGGGCACCCCGAGGGCGCCGGCGAGGAAGCGCAGCGTCATCTGGTTGTTGGTGTAGTCCTCGACCAGGAGCTCGCCGCGCTCGACCGCCTTGCGGAAGCGGAAACAGGTCGGCGCGAAGCGCCCGTTGCCGCCGTAGGCGATCTCCAGGCGGCTCACGCAGCCGGCGCCGACGAGGACGTCGAGCGCCTGGCCGTTGGAGTGGACGACGAGGTGGAGGTCGCGGACCCTGCGGCGCGCGATCTCGTACACCAGCGCCATCGGGTTGCGGTTGATGGTGAAGCCGCCGACCGCGACCTGGCTGCCGTCGCGCACGAAGCGCGCGACGGCCTCGCCGACGGTCATGAGCTTGCCTTCGAGGCCGTTGCGCTCGGCCATGAGCGGTGCCTCCTCATTCGTCCAGGGGGGTCCTGAGATGCGAAGACCCCCAGCGTTGACTGTCGTCTCCGCTGGGGGACATGGCCTCGGGCGCGGCCGACGGGGGACCGTCGGCGCCGGTCCATGCGGCAGCGGCAGAATGATACACGGTCGTGCCCGCGGCGCAAGTGTCGCGGAGCTCGCGGGTGCTACAATGGCGCCGCGAGCCGGGGCCCCGTCTCACCCCGGCGAGCGACCACACGTGACCGCCGAAGGCAGCGACATCCAGGGTCTCACCTTCCTGTTCTCGGGCTACGCCCGCCTGCCCAACGACGTCTCCCACCAGGCGCTCTACAAGCGCGTCGGCGTGGTCGTCGAGGTCGACCAGGACGGCGCCATCGTCGGCTGCACCTCGTCGCTGATGATGGATCTGGCGCGCGACTTCTTCGGCCGCCTGCTGGCCGGGCGCTCCGTCCTCTCCGAGCGCGCCGAGATCGAGGCCGAGATCCGCTTCCGCTACCGCGGGCACTCGCAGGCGGCGCTCATCTCGGCCATGCACAAGGTCTTCGAGGCCGTCGACCAGTCGCCGCTCGTGCTCGGCACGGCGGCGGCTCCGCTGCCCAGCGCCAAGCACCCGGACGTCGGCACCGAGACCTACGGCTGAGGCGACCGCCGCACCCGCCCCGCCGTCGTACGCCCGTCCGAAGCCCGCTCCATTTCGGAGAAACGGGCGGGCTTGCACGGGCGTTCGGCGGGTGTATCATGGGCGGCGCTGCATACAGAGCCGCAGGTGGGCGCCGTCTCCGCTCCCCTCACGCCAGGCTCCGTACCCCCAGCGAGCGCGGTAGCGTGCCCTGGGGGTTTCGGCCGTTAAGGGGCTGCCGCAAGGTCGGCGCCGCCGGCCGTGTGTCAAGGTATCCAGGGTCCCGAGGAGGCAGCATGGACTTCCGCTACACCACCGAGCAGGAGATGTACCGTCAGGCGATCCGCGAGTGGCTGACGAAGAACCTCGAGCCGCGCGCCCGCGCCATCGACGAGGCCGAGGACGGCATCCCCGACGACATCACCGCGGGCATGGCCGAGCTCGGCATGTTCGGCGTGACGATCCCCGAGGAGTACGGCGGCATGCCGCTCCCCGACGACGAGCGCCTGATCTACGCCATGATCACGGTGCACGAGATCGCCCGCGCCGACCTCTCGATGAGCACCCCGGTCTACACCCTGCTGACCATCGGCTGGTCGTACATCATCAACCGCTACGGCAGCGACGAGCTGAAGCAGGAAGTGCTGCCGGCCGTCGCCGCCGGCAAGGCGTTCGCCGGCATCAACACGACCGAGCCCGGCGGAGGCTCCGACCTCGGCGCCATCAAGACCATCGCCCCGTGGGACGAGGCCAAGCAGGCCTTCGTCATGAACGGCGAGAAGGCCTACGTCTCGGGCCCCAAGGAGTGCGAGAAGTGGGGCGCCCCGAGCGGCCACTGCACGCTGGTCAAGACCGACCCGAACCAGGGCCACAAGGGCATGACCTTCATCTGGGTCCCCGCCCACCTGCCCGGCATCAGCTACACGGTCTACAAGGACATGGGCCGCATGGGCCTCTCGACCGGCGGCTGGATCTACAAGGACGTCGAGCTGCCCAAGAAGTACGTCCTCGGTGAGGAGGGCAAGGGCTTCTACGTCAACATGGACGGCTTCAACGCCGCCCGCGTGCTGGTCGCCGCCGCCTGCCTCGGCGGGGCCGAGAAGGCGCTCGAGATCAGCGGCGAGTACACCGCCCAGCGCAAGACCTTCGGCAAGCCGCTCGGCAAGTGGGAGGGCATCTCCTTCGAGATGGCCGACGACTGGATGCAGCTCGACATGCTGAAGCTCAACCTGCTGCGCGGCGCCTGGATGATCGGCCAGGAGCACACCAACCCGGGCCAGTTCGGCCGCAAGGAGATCAACAAGATCATCTCGACCTGCAAGTGCCTCTCGCCCGCGCTCTGCCACGACATCGCCCGCCACGGGATGATGTACCACGGCGCCTTCGGTTACACGAAGGAGACCCCGCTCGAGATGCTGCTCCGCGGTGTCATGAGCTACGAGGTCGGCGCCGAGGGCGGCCTGATGATCATGCGCGGCATCATCGCCCGCGACGAGTGGGGCGAGACGCACAACCCGTTCAAGGACTGACGGATGACGACCCGGGCCGGGCCGTCTGACGGCCGCCCCGCGGGAGCCGGGTCGCCGACAGGCGCCCCGGCTCCCGCGAGACCTGAGAGCCGACGAGAGAGGGCGGAGATGGAGAAGGTCGAGTGCATCGTCGTGGGCGGCGGCCTCGCCGGCCTGTCCGCGGCCTACGGCCTCGCCGACGCCGGCGTCGAGGTCATGGTGCTCGAGCGCGGCGACTACTCGGGCGCCAAGAACGTGACCGGCGGGCGCCTCTACGCGAGCCCGATCCGGGACTTCTACCCGGAGCTCTGGCAGGAGGCGCCCTTCGAGCGCGCCGTGGCCCGCGAGCTCGTGACCATGCTCGGCGACGGCGCCCAGACGACGATCGAGGTCGCCTCCGACCGCTTCACCGAGGGGCAGCCGCAGTCGTACACGGTGCTGCGCGCGCGCCTCGACCAGTGGCTCGCCGAGAAGGTCGGCGAGAAGGGCGCGATGGTCGTCCCCAACATGAAGGTCGACGCCCTGCTGCGTGAGGAGGGCCGCATCGTCGGCATCCGCGCCGGCGAGGACGAGATCGGCGCCGACGTCGTGATCGTCGCCGAGGGCGTGCTGCGGCTGCTCTCGAGCGAGGCCGGCCTGGCGGCCGAGCCGGTCGACCGCGACCACGCCCTCGGCTTCAAGGAGGTCATCGAGCTGCCCTCCGGCGTGATCGAGGACCGCTGGCACCTCAACCCCGGCGAGGGCGCCGCCCAGCTCTTCCTCGGCAACGTGACCCAGGGCATGCTCGGCGGCGGCTTCCTCTACACGAACAAGGAGAGCATCTCGCTCGGCGTCGTCGTCGGCATGAAGGCGATGCGCGAGCGCGCCGTGAAGGCCGGCCCCGATGCACAGATCGAGTCCAACGAGCTCCTCGACCGCTTCAAGGCGCTGCCGCAGATCAAGCCGCTGGTCGCCGGCGGCACGGTCGCCGAGTACTCGGCGCACGCGATCCCCGAGGGCGGCATCGCGGCCGTGCCGAAGCTCGCCGGCGACGGCTACCTGATGGCCGGCGACGCCGCGGGGCTGGCGCTCAACGCGCTGATCACGGTGCGCGGCATGGACTTCGCCATCGCCTCGGGCTACTACGCCGCCGAGGCGGTCAAGGCGGCGAAGGCGCGCGGCGACTTCAGCGCCGCCGGGCTCGCCGGCTACGAGGCGTCGCTGCGCGGCAGCTTCGTGCTCAAGGACCTCCAGACGGCGAGCCAGATCCCCGCGTTCATGGAGAACCCGCGGCTGTTCACGCACTACCCGCGCGCCGTCTCGCGCCTGCTCGAGCAGATCTACACGGTCGGTCCGGGCCCCACGCCGGGGCTCTTCAAGACGGCGTGGGGCGGCATCCGCCGCGACTTCATGAACGCCGGCACCGTCAAGGACGCCTGGTCGGCGCGCAGGATCTGAGGTGATGGGATGAGCGACGAGAACTCGACGAGCGGCGCGACGCCGGCGAGCGAGGCGCGACGGCCGCGGTGGACGACGCAGGCGCCGCGAAGGCCGCGATGACCATCGACGCCAAGCTCGGCCTCGACGTCTTCAAGCTCGACAAGGAGCCGCACATCGTGATCGACACCGAGGTGTGTCGCACGCAGTGCGTCGACCGGGCCTGCCTCTACGTCTGCCCGGCCAGCCTCTACGAGCTCGACGACACCGGCCGCATGACGGTCAACTGGGAGGGCTGCCTCGAGTGCGGCACCTGCCTGATCTGCTGCGACAAGCGGGCGCTCTCGTGGAAGTACCCGAGCGGGCCGTACGGCGTGCAGTACCGGATGAGTTGAGGCGCGGGGCGCGAGGCGACAAGTCGACGCGCGACGAGCGCGTGAAGGAGAGGTGACGGCGTGGACATCGTCGTGTGCGTGAAGACCAACCCCGACCTGCAGATGGTCCGGGTGAAGAACCGGGAGGCGGTGGTCGAGGCCGTGCCGTACAAGCTCGGCGACCTCGACAAGAACGCCCTCGAGACGGCGGTCCAGCTGCGCGACGCCGTGGGCGGCACGGTGACGGCGGTGAGCGTCGCCGAGGGCAACCGCAAGATCCGCGAGACCATCAAGGAGGCGCTCGCCATGGGCGCCGACAGCGCGGCCGTGGTCGACGACCCGGCGCTGGCCGGGGCCGACCCGGCGGCGGTGGCGGCAGTGCTCGCCGCCGCCATCAAGAAGCTCCCGGCCTGCGACCTCGTCCTCTTCGGCGAGGGCTCGACCGACAACTACTCGGGCCAGGTCGGCCCGCGCGTCGCCGAGCTGCTCGGCGTGCCGCAGGTCGGCTTCGCGCGCAAGGTCGAGGCGGTCGACGGCGCCGTGCGCTGCGAGCGCAGCATGGACGAGATGATCGAGACGCTCGAGGTCGCGCTGCCCGCCGCCGTGACCGTGGTGAGCGAGATCAACGAGCCGCGCATCCCGTCGCTCATGCACATCATGAAGGCCAAGAGCAAGCCGGTGGAGGAGTGGAACCTCGCCGACCTCGGTCTCGACGCCGGCGCCGTGGCGGCGCGGCGCGAGATCGTCAGCAACCTCGCCGAGGAGCAGGACCGCAAGCACGTCCTCTTCGAGGGGTCCGCGGCCGAGCAGGCCGACGCGTTCGTGAACGCGCTCATCAAAGAAGGCGTGCTGGGGAGGTGAGGTGAGTCATGGCAGATCTGCTCGTCTACAGCGAGAGGACTGAGACCGCGCGCGAGCTGCTCGCCGCGGGACGCAAGCTGGCCCGGGAGCTCGGGCTCGGCGTGTCGGCCGCGGCGCTCGGTGAGGGCGCGAAGGCGGCGGCCGCGGAGCTCGGGGCGGCCGGCGCCGACCGCGTGTTCGTGAGCGAGGACGCGGTCTTCGAGGGCCGCCCGGCCGACGCCGTGGCCGCCGCCCTCGCCCAGATCGCCGCCGCGGCCGGGGCGAGCGTCGTGCTCGTCGGCTCGACGCGGCGCGGCAAGGAGACGGCGCCGCGCCTCGCGCAGAAGCTCGGCGCGGCCTGCGTCAGCGACGTCACGAGCCTCGAGCTCGAGGCGGGCGACCTGGTCGCCGGGCGCTACGCCTTCGGCGGCGCGACGGTCGCCCGCGAGAAGCTCGCCGGCGAGGTCAAGGTCTTCGCCGTCATGCCCAAGACCTTCTCGGCGGAGGGCGCCGAGGCGGGCGCCGGCGAGGTCGTCGAGCCGCAGCTCGACGTGGCCACCGGCGTCAAGGTCGTCGAGCGCCGCCCGAAGGAGGGCGACGTGGTCAACCTCGACGCGGCGCCGCGCATCGTCGGCGTCGGGCGCGGCTTCAACGCCCGCGAGGACCTGCCGCTCGCCGACGGGCTCGCCGCCGCCCTCGACGGCGTGGTCGGCTGCACGAAGAGCCTCGCCGACTTCGAGTGGCTCGGCGAGGACCGCATCATCGGCCTCTCCGGGGCCAAGACGGCGCCCGACCTCTACCTCGCCGTCGGCGTCTCCGGCCAGATCCAGCACACGGTCGGCATCGCCCAGGCGAAGCTGATCGCCGCCGTGAACAAGGACAAGGAGGCGCCGATCTTCGAGCTCGCCGACTACGGCATCGTCGGCGACCTCTACGAGGTGGTGCCGGCGCTGCGTCGAGCGCCTGAAGAGCGTCTGAGCGCCTGGCGGCGGCCGGCCCCCTCCGCGCCGCCGCCCGACGAAGACGGTGCGACGATGACGGCGGCGGCCGCTCCCCCGTTGGCCGCCGCCCGAGTCGCACGAGCTGCTCCCGGGGTGAGAGACGGCGCGCCGGGAGCGCACCGGGGCGGGGCCGCGCCAGCGGCCCCGCCCCTCCTTCGCCCGCCACGCCGTCAGGCGCGCGCCCTCCGTACCCAGCGAGCGGCCGGTAGCGTATCATCGAGGGGTTCCTCCGGTGGGCCTATAGCTCAGCTGGTCAGAGCAGCCGACTCATAATCGGCCGGTCGCAGGTTCGAGTCCTGCTGGGCCCACCACCGTTGTCAGAATGACAACGTTCTCCCTGTAAATGACGGGTAGTCGATGTCCGGTCGCCTACCCGATCGCTCGCCGTCCTCTTGCGCCTGACCTGGCGTCGGGGATTCTCGCCCAAGGACTCCAACGCTCGAGGATGCGGGGAGCGACTCAGTCAGTCGATAGGCTCGACACCAAGTCGCTTGAGTCGCTCAAGGTCGTCCTTCATGGCTTTGAGCGCTTCGGGGGAGTGCCCCTGCCAATCGGCGACCTCGCCCGTGACCCGCAGCGGCTCCCGCGAGCGATATGACTTCGTCGGATTGCCCGGGTATTTCTTGTCCGTCAGATTGGGGTCATCTTCGATCGGGCCAGTCGGTTCGACCATGTAGATCCTGCCGGGTCCTTCGCCGAGGGCCAGCTCCGCGCCCCAGATGGCCGCATCCAGGGTGCCGGTCAGGTAGACGTAGGTCGTCCTCCTCTCCCGCTTGCCGAAGTTAGGGGGATGGCCGGGCTCGATCAGGTCTCCTGGCTTCAGGTCGGCCCGAGTGCCATGGTAGAAGCGCTGCGGACTCAGACCGTCGGTAGCTGCCACCGGCTCGCTCCTCTCACACTGCGCGGCTGCGCTGCCGCACGCCGGGCCAGGTCCGCCGGCGTCGACGACACAGGCGCTTAGAGACTCCTTGCCTCCGTACCTCGCGGCTTGCGGCCGTTGATCATGCGGCACGACCCGGGACCTGCCGCAGGCCCTCACCTGCACCGCATACCGGAAGTGGAAAGGCCGTGGTGCTGTCCTTTCCCTCAGCGCGGCACGAGGAGTCCATCACCCTCTTCGGCAAGGCCGGCTCGATCGTCGTCGAGAGCGCCGGCGTTCTCATCGAGTCCGTCGCAGCGCCGCACGTCGCTCTCCGACCGGCATGCACGACACCGAGGATGCCCACGACGACACCGCCGGCAGTCGGCGCGCCAGACGAGGGCGGCGGTCACGACGAGACCGCTTCGATCGACGCCGATCACGCCACGGATGAGACCGCCCTGCCGCTTGCAGCACCAACGGCTCGATGGGCGCCCGAGGCGACTCGTTGAGCTCAGCCAGACGCGTCACCCAGCCAGAGCTTCCGCGCTCACTGCCACAGACTTGGAAGATACGCCCCGCGGTTGGGCCGCGGCGACCGGACTGTCGCCCCGTCGATCGCTCACGCTGAGAGATGAGAATCCGACCAGGCGCCGCAGTTCATACCGAAAGTTCGAGAGCGGCCCAGTCAGGCCGACCAGCGCAGTCCCATCTTTGCACGCTGAGGGAGTGCCGCGGTCTGCCACCGGCCGGCGGGCTCGCTGTCAGAGCCACTCCCGCAACTCCTCGAAGCCCGCGAGGACCTCATCGAACGCCGGGTAGGGGCCGTAGAAGAGGATGCGGCACTGGCTCTCGTAGTCCCGCCGCAGTCGCCGCTCGAGGTCGTCCGGCGGGAAGAGCGCCTGACTGTGTGAGAAGCCGAGGCCCTCCGGCGGTCGGTAGCTCCTCGGGAAGAACTGCCGGCTCTTCTCGTCGTAGTCGCGTCGTATCTCCGCATACTCCGGGGTGCGCAACATCTCGCGGACGTCGGCAAGCCGCCCAAGCGCGTGCAGGTCGGCGTAGTGTCTCGCGTCGCGCTCGACCGGCGTGCCCTCCAGAAGAAGCCGCTCCACCTTGCCGTGAATCGTGAAGAGCTTCTCGACGAAGGTACGGCGGTAGTGCGAGGAGGGTCATCGTGAAGGGCGCGGTGTCGTCGGCGATGTCGGCCAGGCCATGATCGCGGACGAACCGGCCGGCGTACGACGTCAACTCGACCCGCGCAACGGGGCGATCGCCGCTCTGAACGCCGGGCTCGACCTTCAGCGCGGGCCTGATGGGGTGCGGCGGCCCGAAGATCGAACTGTAGCCGAAGTGGTCCTCGCGCCCGAGCGACTTGACCGTGCGGCTCTCGTCGGGGAGCAGCGTGAGGCCAGGGTGAGCGGCGATGGCGTCCCTGAGTCTCTTCATCTCGCGGTCGATGCCGCGCTTGCTGAGCGCCGGCACGAACCCCTGCGGGTTGAGGAAGAGATCGATGTCCTCGGAGAAGCGCTCGATCAGCCCCCAACCCTTGGAGAGACTCGTGCCGCCCTTGAACACCACCTGCTGGGAGAAGGCCCCTGCGACGATCCTCAGCGCCTCGGTGACGTAGTAGTCCTTCTCGACGAACTGCTCGGGGATGCCGGACTCCTCGGCCGCCGCCACGAGCACGTCGCGGAAGTCGGGGTGCTCGAAGAGCTTCACTTCGCCTGCCAGGCCCTGGCGAAGCGAAGCGCGCCGAGCTTGCCGAAGTGAAGCGCGAGAGCGGATTCAGGCTCTCGCGCAGGGCAGCGAGCGCGTCGTCGTCAGCGTCGAGCTCCTGCCCGAGCGCGCCGAGCATGGCCCGCACGCGGGGAGGCTCGTCGAGCGCCGCCTTGGCCAGCCGTGCGTAGGATGCTCGATCCCGCAAGAGGCTCTTGAGGCGAGCGATGGTGTCGGCTGGAGAGAGGTCGCTCGTGGCGGCCCGGGCCCGCAGGAGCTCGAGAACGGCGCCCTCGTGCTCGGTCAGCTCGCGCCGGCTCGCGGGCCGGTTGAGGGTGAGCGACCAGGCGTCGGGCCGCGTGCCGGGGCTCGACGACGGCGTTGCGTAGTGAGGACGAGCCGGGTTCTGCGTCGAGAGACCCAGCGTGTTGGCGGCGGTGAGCCCGGATGGGTGCACGGGCGCCTTGAGCACGCGGGCCATGACTTGGCTCTGCATGACGCGGCTCTCGCCCAGAGCGGAGCGGCGCGGTCTGTAGTAGGTGCCCTTGTGGACGCGCCGCAGCTCGCCATGCCGCGCGAGGCGCGACAGCGCCTGACTGACCGCCTGGGGAGGAAGGTCGCGGAAGTCGTCGTGGCGCCACAGGCGCTCGCCGCCGTGCGCGACGCGATCACGGACCGTGGCGGCGGCGAGGCCTGCTCGGCCGCGCCTCGACTGCTCGGGCTGCGATGACATGCCCGGAGTATCGGCGGGCTCAAGACAAATGTCAAGTTTTCTTCAATAGAAACGTGACATTGTCAACCGGCAGGCACTCAATACTCGGACTGGAGGTGGCGGCACGGCGAGCCTAGCCTGCCGACTGCCGCTCGCCTGATCGTGTCTCTCGCGACCGTCCGAGCCGACTGTCCGTCACCGCGTGCCGCGAGCTACCGCACGCTGAGCCAAGCGAGCCTTGACCACGATGGCGCTCACATTGTGGCCGGCCGCCTGCCCACGGGGCAGCTCAACTCGCATCGCCGGCAGTACTTGACGCCGTACCGCGGTTCGCCGTCGCCCGTCGGCATCGCCATGACGACCTCTTCGAAGGCGTTCATGGTCGAGGCCAGGGCCGCACCCTCTTCGTCGGTCGCCGCCATCGCCCTGGCCGCTTCATCGACGTCCCGGGCCATCTTGGTGTTGCAGGTCACCCGGTCGTAGGTGCCGTTGAGGCCCGGCAGCGCGGACTGCCCCAGCTCCTCGGACGAGTAGACAGTGCGGTCGAAGGCCTTGACGGGGCAGGCCTTGCGGCAGGGCTGGTCGCAGCCGTCGCACGGGTCGAAGTCGATCGGGCCGGTGGCCTTGGCCGGATGGTCCAGCAGCAGCGCCCGCCAGCGGATGCGGGGGCCATACTCGGGCGTGATGACGAGGTTGTTCTTGCCGATGCGACCGAGACCCGCCATGACGGCGGCGTCCTTCAAGAAGATGCCGGTGCTCGCGATGAAGTAGGGCGGCCGGTGGCTCTTGACCGAGTACGTCTCCTCCAGCCATTCGGAGAGCTCCTTGACGACCCGGATCAGGATGCGGTTGCCGGGCGTCCCCTTGCCGTCGTACCAGTCGAGCTCCGGCTGGTCGGCGGGGTGGGCGACCCCGATCACGACGGCGGAGACCGCGTCGGCGGGCCATTCCACCTCGTGGTGCAGAGCCTCTTCCGGCGCATCCTGCCAGCGCACCTCGGGGTCCATGCCGATCTTGGGGTAGATGCGGTGCGACGGCGACGCCTTCAGTGGTTCGACGTCGGCGACCCCGGCGACGGACGCGCCCAGGGACTTGGCCTTCTCGACGACAGTGGCGGTGAACTCCGACTCGGGAAGCATCGGCGTGTCACTCCTTTCGCGGAGGAAAGCGCCCGGCGGCGCCGGCCTCGGTGTCTGAGGTACATACTAGAGCCTCTGACGGCCACCGTGGACCGGGGCCTCTCCCCGTCGACCGTCTCCAGGCGGCTGACCTTGACCGGCGTCCGCGCCGGCGGGCCCGTGGACCGGCGTCGATCCATCGGCTAGGGTGACCTTCGGGGCCGGCCCCGAGCTCGCGTGTCGTGCTCGTCCCACCAGGAAGGGTGACGTAAGTGCAGGAGACCAAGTCCGTCGAAGTCTGCCTCTCGCCGGTGCTGTTCCCGGACATCCTGGCGAAGGACGACTTCGTCGTCGTGCTGGTGGACATCCTGCGCGCCACGACGACCATCTGCACCGCGGTCGCCAACGGGGTGGAGGCGATCATCCCCGTGGCGACGCACGACGAGGCGCGGCGACTCAAGGCGCAGGGCTTCCTGGTCGCCTCCGAGAAGGACGGCGTGCAGCTCGACTTCGCCGACTTCGGCAACTCGGCGTCGAGCTTCACCAGAGAGGCGATCGGCGGCAAGACCCTCGTCTACTGCACGACCAACGGCACGGGAGCGCTCGAGATCGCGAAGGGCGCCAGCGGCATCGCGATCGGCGCCTTCATCAACATCTCCGCGCTGACCGGGTGGCTCACCAGGCAGCGGCAGGACGTGGTCGTCCTGTGCTCGGGCTGGAAGAACAGGTTCTGCCTCGAGGACACGCTCTTCGCCGGGGCGCTGACGGCGAGACTGCTGGAGACGGGCCTGTTCCACACCGAGTGCGACTCGGCGCAGGCGTCGATGGACCTCTGGAGCCTCGCGCGGGGCGACGTGCTGGGCTACATCGAGAAGGCCGCCCACCGCCACCGCTTGAAGCGGCTGGGGCTGGACGACGTGCTCCCGTACTCGTTCACCTGCGACCTGGTGCAGGTCGTGCCGGTGTTCGACGGCCGGGTGATCAAGGGGGACGCGACGAAGTGAGCGCCGCAAGTCCAGCGGTGGTGTCCGCCCGTGACTTCAGGTGGCCCGGCTCCCTGACCCAAGCACCGCCGTTCACCGACCGCCTGACCTCCGGCCTGAAGTTCGAAAGCTGACTGGTAGGGTCCGCCAGACTTCATCGGCGCCACTCACGGGAGGGACTCCTGATGCGCTACCGCTTCTTCACCTGCGATGTCTTCACCGCCACGCGCTTCGGCGGCAACCAGCTCGCCGTGCACCCCGAGGCCGAAGGCCTGACCGCCGCGCAGATGCAGCGCATCGCGCGCGAGTTCAACTTCTCGGAGACGACCTTCGTGCTGCCGCCCGAGCAGGGCCACGACCGCCGGGTGCGCATCTTCACGCCGACGCAGGAGGTGCCCTTCGCCGGCCACCCCAACATCGGCACCGCGTTCGTGCTCGCGAAGATGGGCGCCTTCGGGGCGCTCGACGCGCCGCGCACCGTGACCTTCGAGGAGGAGGCGGGGCTCGTCGAGGTGGCGATCGAACGGCGCGGGGAGGAGCGGATCACCTGCGAGCTGAAGGCCCCGCAGAGGCTCTCGCTGGGCGCGACCGCGCCGCCCGACGCAGTGGCGGCGGCCGTCAACCTCCGGGGTGACGACATCGTCACGACCGCGCACGAGCCGATCGTCGCCTCGGTCGGTCTGCCGTTCGTCATCGCCGAGCTGAGGGACCGCGAGGCACTCGAACGGGCCAAGCCCAGCCTGGCCGGCGCCGAAGCCCTGCTCGCCGCCGGCGCCGAGGTGCCGGACGTGCACGTCTACGTCAGGTCGGGCGACGAGTTCGACCTGCGGGCGCGCATGTTCTCGCCGCTCGACGGTATCCCGGAGGACCCCGCCACGGGGAGCGCCAACTGCACGCTGGCGGCTCTCCTCAGCCACCTCGACGCGGCGCGCGACGGTGCCTTCACCTACCGCATCGCCCAGGGCGTCGAGATGGGGCGGCCGAGCGTGCTCGAGGCCCGCGCCGAGAAGCGCGACGGCGAGGTCACCGGGGTCTGGATCGGCGGCGAGAGCGTCATGGTGAGCGAGGGGTCCATCGAGGCCTAGTGGGCCCCGTGGACGATCTGGTCGCGGTGCACGAGCGGCGGCAAGAGACGAGCAGACGTCCCCCGGTCATCCTCCTGTCGGGTCCCTCGCGCGCGGGCAAGACGACGGTCTGCGCCAGGGTCGTCGAGCTGGCGCGCGCCGCCGGGCTGAGCGTCGGCGGAGTGCTCACCGAGAACGTCGTGACGGGCGCCGGCGCGCCGGCGCAGTATGTCCGCGACATCGCCGGCGGCGAGCGTCGCCTGCTGGCGACCGCGACCCCCGAGCGCGAGCGCGTGCGGGCACGCCTCGAGGGGGAGGGGCGACCCTTCGGGCTCGAGGAGTTCGCCGCGAGCTGGGTGTTCGACGAGGACGGCGTCGCCTTCGGCAACGCCGTCCTCGTCGCCACCCTCGCGTCGCCGCCCGACCTGCTCGTCGTCGACCAGATCGGCCCGCTCGAGTTCTGGGGGGGAGCAGGGTTCGGCGTCGTCTTCGACGTCGTCGGGCACGGCCGGTCCGCGGCGCTGGTCGCCGTGCACCCGCTGACGCTCGAGCAAGCGAAGGCGCGCTTCCCCGGCGCGCGGCACGTCCTCGAGGTCGGTCCCGCGACGCGTGACGCACTGCCCGGGGCCATCATGGCGCTCGTCGAGCCGGTCGCGCGCGGCTGAAGGGACGGCTTCGCGGCTCGAGCGGCGACCGCAAGGCTGACGAGACGGTCGCGCGCGGCCGCCGCGATGCCCCCGCGGCCCCGTCGTCGGCGGGGCCGGCCTACGAGCTCGAGCTCGGCAGCGGGAGGGGCGCGAGGCCGTCGACGCCTCTCGCGCCCCGCCGCAGCAGCCACTCGAGCTGCTCGTCGGTCACCTCGACGTGGTAGAAGAGCTCGTAGAACTCGCGGGTCCGCTCCCGGATGTCGTAGCTGAAGACCTCCGGGTACAGGAGGTTCGCGAACCACTGCAGCCCGATGACGCGGTTCACCGAGTAGGGCCGGTCGAACCAGTCGAAGGGGCCGTGGGGGGCCTCGAAGACCTCACCGTTCTCCACCGCCGCGAGCGCGCCCCAGCGCTTCGCTGTGCGGATCGTCGCGTAGGAGTCGGCGTCGGCGCCCGGGTTGCCGCCGACCACGATGAGCTCCGGGTCCCAGGCCAGCACCTGCTCGAGGGAGACCGGCGTGCGGCTCCCGCCCGGCAGCGCCTCGACGTCGGCGACGTTGCGGCCGCCGGCGAGGGTGAGGACCTCGGTGTGGAGCGAGCCCTCCGGGTCCGTCTCGAGCCCCTCGAGGCCCTCGGCGTAGTAGACCGTCGTGCGCTCGGCAGCGGGGATCTCGGCGGCGCGCCCCGCGACCTCGGCGACGGCCGCGCGACAGTACTCGCCGAGGGCGGCGGCGCGCTCCTCCTCGCCGAGGGCGCTGCCGAGCACCTCGTAGGCATGCTCGAGCTCGGTCAGCGCGCCGTCGAGGATCACGACGGGGATCCCGGTCGCCGCCTCGATGCGTCCTGCCTGCTCGATCGCCGCCTCGTCCACGCCGATCATCATGACGAGGAGGTCGATGTCGTGCCGCAGGATCTCCTCGACGCTGCCGGTCATGCTCTTGCCGTACCACCCGCCGAGGTCGGGCAGTCGCTCGTACTCGTCGGGGATGAACGCCTTCTCGGCGTCGGTGAGCGTGTAGTTCCAGCCGGCGAGACGGTCGGGAGCGAGCGTGTAGAGGACGGTGGTGCCGACGGGGTCGGTGCCGAGGACGGCGTCGACGCCGGCCGGTACGCTGACGCTGCGGCCGGCGTCGTCGACGATCTCGATCGCGCTCGGCGCCGCCGTCGGCGCGGCCTCCGAGCCGCAGGCGGCTGCGCCCGCGGCCAGCAGCACCACGGCGACGACCGGCGCCAGCAGGCGGACGAACGGGGCTCCGTCGCCGTCAGTGCGTTTCCACATAGCTCTCGGTCTCCTTCGTCGTGTCGGGCCCCGGCGGAGCGACGTGCGCCGCGATCCGCGGGACGCAGACCCTCACGCGGCTGCCGTTGTGCCCCCGCTCGACGAGCTCGACGGGCACGCCGTAGATCTCCTCGAGGCGCTCGCCGGTGATGACGGCGTCGGCCGGGCCGACGGCCAGGACGCCGCCGTCCTTGACGAGCGCCGCCGTCGTCGCGCAGCGCAGCGCGTGGTCGGGGAAGTGGGTGGACATGACGACCGCCAGCCGCCGCTCGGCGGCGAGCCGGCGGACGAGCTCGAGCAGGCGCAGCTGATTGCCGTAGTCGAGGTTCGACGACGGCTCGTCGAGCAGCAGCACGCGCGGCTCCTGGGCCACGGCCCGGGCGATCAGCGCGAGCTGCCGCTCGCCGCCGCTGATCTCGGTGTAGGGACGCCGGGCGAGCGGCCCGATGCCGAGCAGCTCGAGCGCCTCCATCGCGACCAGGCGATCCTCGTGCGGCGGGCGTGGCGAAGAGGCCGACGTGGGCCGTGCGGCCGGCGAGCACCACGTCGAAGACGCTGAAGGGGAAGGGCGGCGTGTGCGCCTGCGGCACGTAGGCCAGCAGGCGCGCGACCTCGCGGCGGCTGCGGCCCTCCAGCGAGCGGCCGGCGACGCGCACCTCGCCGGCCAGCGGCTTGAGGAGGCCGAGCACGGTCCGCAGCAGCGTCGTCTTGCCGACTCCGTTGGGGCCGAGGAGGCAGAGCGTCTCGCCGGGCTCCACCGCGAAGGTGACGTCGCGCAGCACGGGCTTCCCGCGATACCCGCAGGAGAGCTCGCACAACTCCAGCATCACGACCATCCTCCCACGACGCGTACGGTCGGCTGCCTGCAGGCGAGCATCACGACCATCCTCTGCCGGTGCGCGAGAGCAGGTAGAGGAAGCAGGGCGCGCCGATGATCGCCGTGAGCACGCCGAGCGGCAGCTCGAGCGGACCGAGCGAACGCGCGAGGTCGTCGACCAGCAGCAGGTAGGTCGAGCCGAGGAGCACGGACGCCGGCAGCAGCAGCCTGAAGTCGGGGCCGACCAGCGCGCGCGCCAGGTGGGGGACGACGAGGCCGACCCAGCCGATCATGCCGCAGACGCTGACGGTCGCCGCCGTCATGAGCGTCGCGGCCACGATGGCGGCCGCCCGCACCCTGCCGGTGTCGACGCCGAGGGTCAGGGCCTCGTCGTCGCCGAAGGACAGCGTCGTGAGCTGGCCGCGGAGCAGGAAGAGCACGGCAAGGCCGATGACGGCGGGGACGACCAGCAACGGCAGGTCGGCCCGGTCGACGGAGCTGAGGCTGCCCATCAGCCAGAAGGTGATGGCCGGCAGGCGCTCGTACGGGTCGGCGAGGTACTTGAGCAGCGTGATCAACGACGTGAAGACGGTGCCGACGAGGATCCCGGCCAGCACCAGCACGAGCATCGGGTCGACGCCCTTGAGCCGGGAGGCCAGCCCAGCGCTCACCGCGACGGCCGCCAGGCCGCAGGCGAAGGCGAGGACCTGGATGCCGAGGACATCGAGGCCGAGCATGATGCCGAGGGCGGCGCCGAAGCCGCTCCCGGCCGCGGCGCCGAGGATATCGGGCGAGACGAGCGGGTTGCGGAACATGCCCTGATAGGCGGCGCCGGCCGCCGAGAGGGCGCCGCCGGCGACCATCGCCGCCAGGATGCGCGGCAGGCGCAGGTCGAAGACGACGATCGCCACCGTCTCCGGCAGCTCCCGCGACGAGAGGCCGAGCCCGACGAGCGCGGCCCAGACGACGTCGGCCGGCGAGATCGGGTAGCGGCCGATCGTGACGGAGGCCGCGACGGCCAGCAGCGGCGCGAGGACCAGCGTCACGAGCAACGGCCGGCTGAGACCGCGTGGAGGGAGCTGCGCCTCGAGCGCCGGGGTCGCCACGGGCGTCAGGTCCTCGCCCCGTGGCCGGGGAGATCCTTCGAGGGCCGCTCCTGCGCTGGCCACTCGCCCGCGGGCGAGCCGTCCGCCGACGTCGCCGCCGACGGCCACCGGTCGCCGAAGTGCACGTCGTAGAGCCGCCGCAGCTCGTTGCGGAGGTCGTCCTGCAAGGCGCCGAACCGTCGCACGAGCTCCTCGCCTTCGTCGGTGAGCACCGAGCCGCCGCCGGCGACCCCGCCCGCCTTCCGGTCGAGGATCTCGATGCCGAGATGCCGCTCGGCATCGTGCACGAGCCGCCACGCCTTGCTGTACGCCATGTGCATCGACTGCGCCGCCCTGTGCAGCGAACCCTCGTCGCGCACGCGGCACAGCAACTCGTAGGGTCCCGGGCCGAACGCCGGGAAGCCTGCGTGCTCGAGGCGGACGCGAACTGTCGGTGTGACCGGCGTGTCGGGCAGCGCCTGCGGCTCGTCGCGGCACCGCGCCTCGCTCGTCACCCGGCGCGTTCCGTGCCACTCCCATCGCACCTCCGACCTATCGCGGGACCGTTATCCTCGCTGAAGTATAACGTTGAGAGGGCGGCGGCGCAGTAGGCTCTTGCGCGGGGACGAAGTCCGCGGCGAGGAGGTCGGGATGAGCCGTTTCGACGGCAAGACGGTACTGGTGACGGGAGGGTCGAGCGGTATCGGCCGCGCGACCGTGCGCGCCTTCGCGCGCGAGGGCGCGCACGTCTACGCGGCCGCCCGCCGCGCCGACCTGCTCGAGGAGCTGGCGCTCGAGGCGCTGGAGGGGTGCGGCGGCACCGCGGTGGGACGCGCCCGTGTGGGAGGCGACCAGGAGTCTGCCGACGAGGGAGCGGCGCCGGACGCCTGGGCGGCGCGCGGCGCGACGGGCGGCCGCATCGAGGCCGTCGCGCTCGATGTCCGCGACATCCCTGCCGTCAAGCAGGCCGTGCGTGACGTCGTGGCCGCCGCCGGCCGCCTCGACGTACTCGTGAACTGCGCCGGCATCAGCATCGGCGTGCCGGCGCTCGACATCACCGAAGAGGCGTGGGCCGACATGCTGGCGACCAACCTCACGAGCGCCTTCTTCGCCAGCCAGGAGGCTGCTCGCCACATGATCGCCGCGGGCGGGGGCGCGATCGTCAACGTCTCGTCGATCTGCGCCTACATGGCCGAGTCGCCCGAGGTGCCGTACTGCGCGACCAAGGCGGCCCTCGTCATGGTCACGCAGTGCATGGCCCACGAGCTCGGCCACCTCGGCGTGCGCGTCAACGCCGTCGCTCCGGGCCTCACCGACACGCCGATGCTCGGCGACGATCTCGCGCGGCCGGAGCAGTACGAGAGACTCATGCGGACGATCCCGCTGCGGCGGCCCGCCGGGCCGGAGGAGGTCGCCGCCGCCATCCTCTTCCTCGCCTCAGACGAAGCCTCGTACATCACCGCCGAGACGCTCGTCGTCGACGGCGGCCAGACGCGGGGCTTCTGGTACTACGGCGAGGACGAGCCGCCGGTGTCGCCGCGCGACGCCTGAGCGGGTCGCGGTGCCGCCGCGCGACGCTAGCGCGCCGTCGCGGGCCGCGCCGCGTCCGCCGCGCGCTCTCGCCGGGGCAGTCGGCTCAAGCGGCGCGTCGCCGGTGTACATTGTCCGTGTCGGCAACGCGGCAGGGGGTGCCGGGGCATCATGGACGCAGCGATCGCGGTCGAGAAGCTGGTCAAGTCGTTCGGCAGCGTGCGGGCGCTGGACGGTCTCGACCTCGAGGTCAGGGCCGGCGAGGTCCACGGCCTGCTGGGGCCGAACGGCGCCGGCAAGACGACGACCATCCGCGTGCTGCTCGGTCTGCTGCGCGCCGATTCAGGGGTCGCCCGGCTGCTCGGCGGCGACCCCTGGCGCGACGTGGAGCAGCTGCATCGCCGGCTGGCCTACGTGCCCGGCGAGGTCACCCTGTGGCCGAACCTCACCGGGGGCGAGGTGATCGACCTGCTCGGGCGGCTGCGCGGCGGCCTCGACGCCGGGCGGCGCGCCGACCTGCTGGAGCGCTTCGAGCTCGACCCGGCCAAGAAGGCGCGCGCCTACTCCAAGGGCAACCGGCAGAAGGTCGCGCTGGTCGCCGCCCTCTCCTCCGACGTCGAGCTCCTGCTGCTCGACGAGCCGACCGCGGGCCTCGACCCCCTGATGGACGCGGTGTTCCGCGAGTGCCTCGTCGAGTTCCGCGCGCAGGGTGGCACCGCCCTGCTCTCCAGCCACATCCTCTCCGAGGTCGAGGCGCTGGCCGACCGTGTGACCATCATCAGGGACGGCCGCGCGTCGAGGTCGGCAGTCTCGCCGAGATGCGCCACCTGGCGCGGCTCACGATCTCCGCCGACCTGGCCGCGGCGCCGGACGGCCTGACCACGATTCCAGGCGTCCACAATCTGCGGGTGGCCGGCAACCATGTCGACTTCATGGTGGACCCCGACAGCCTCGACCGGGTGCTCATCGCCTTGACGTCCTCGGCGTGACCAGCCTGACGAGCCAGCCTCCGTCGCTCGAGGAGCTCTTCCTGCGTCATTACAGCGGCGCGGGCGGGCGACGGGGAGGCGGCGACGCCGTGAGCTCGCTCGCCGGCACCGCCGCCCTGGTCCGCCTGGCCCTGCGCCGCGACCGCGTCGTCCTCCCGCCTTCGTCGTCGGCCTCGCCGTGTGGTGGCCGCCTCCGTCGGCCACCGTGGGCCTGTACCCGGCACGGCCTCGCGCGTCGAGGCCGCCGCCGCCGTCAACAGCGCGACGTCCACGCTCGCGATGTTCGGGCCGATCCACGACGAGACGTCGATCGGTGCGCTGTCCACCTTCAGATGGGCATCATGGGCGCCGTCGCCGTCGCGGTCCTCGCCCTGTTCGTCGTCGTGCGGCACACCCGCACGGAGGAAGAGACGGGCCGCCTCGAGCTCCTCGGCGCGACGGTCGTGGGCCGACAGGCTTCGACCGCCGCCTCATCGTGGCGGTCGGCGCCGGCCTCGTGGCCGGCGCCGCCACGGCGCTGGGCTCGATCGCGGTGGGGATGCCGACTGCCGATCGCTGCTGATGGGCGCGGGCTACGCCTGTCTCGGCGCGGCCTTCGCCGGCGTCGCCGGCGTCGCCGCGCAGCTCGTGAAGAGCGGCCGGGCCGCCGCCGGCCTGGCCGGCGCCGTCCTCGGCGTGTCGTACCTCGTGCGCGCGGTCGGCGACGCGTCGGCCGGTGACGGCCTCGGCGGCTCTCGTGGCTCTCGCCCGTCGGCTGGTGGCAACAGACCCGGCCGTACGCCGGCGACCGTGGTGGGTCCTCGCTCGCGCTCGCCTTCGCTGCCGCGATGGCCGCGCTGGCCTACGTGCTCGCGGCGCGGCGCGACTTCGCCGCCGGTCTCCTGCCCGATCGGCCGGGGTCCGCCGTCGCGGCCGCGAGCCTGCGGACCCCTCGCACTGGCCTGGCGTCTGCAGCGCGGGGCGTTCTCGGCTGGGTGGCGGGCCGTCGTCGGACTGGTGATCGGAGGGCTGGCGGCCAACGTCGGTGACTTCCTGACCAGCCCGCAGATCAGGGAGTTCATGGCAAGCTCGGGGGAGCAGCCCTCGAGGACATCTCGTCTTCGAGCTCGGGATGGCGGGGGTGATCGCGTCGGCGTACGGGGTGCAGGCGGCGATGCGCCTGCGGGCCGAGGAGTCCGGCCTGCGGGCCGAGCCCGTCCTCGCCACGGCGGTGGGCGGGTCGCGTGGGCGTGGAGCCACCTGACGGTCCTCGGCCGGCCTGGCTCTTGCTCGTGGTCCTCGGCGCGAGTGCCGGGCTCGTCGCCAGCTGCAGTCGGGGGACGGCGGCCAGTTCGGGCGGATCGTCGGCCCTGGTGCATCCCGGCCGCGTGGCTGGTCGTCGGGATCGTCGCCGCGGTGTTCGGGCTGGCGCGCGGCTCACCCTCGGCTGGGTGGCGCTCACGGTGTTCGTGCTGCTGAGTTCGGCACGCTGTTCGGCCTGAGCCAGGTCGTCATGGACGTCTCGCCGTTCGCCCACGTGCCAGGCTCGGGCGGCGACTTCGCCGGCTCCGCTGCTGTGGCTGGCGCGTGCCGCCGGTCTCATCGCGTGGGCTGCACGCTCGCGGCGGGCGTTGGCCGCGGGGCCGTCGGTCGAGGCGGGCGTCGGTCGAGGAGGGCGCGGGGCCGTACCCCGGCACGCTGCAGTCATCGAAAGCGCGAACGTCCACCCCGTAACTTAGAGGATTCCGCCATCCGCGCGGCCGGAGACCGCTGGATCAGGTGCAAACGTCGCCGGATCCGACGGCCGAATCGCAGTCGAATCAGGCAGGCGACAGAGGCGCAGAAGCGGCCGCGACGCCGGCGCGAGCGGGACGTCTTGTCATCGCGAGCCGATCGACCGCTTCGTCGGACGCACGATTCGGGCGCGAGAGATCCGGCCGCTCGATGGCTGATTCCGCTGTCTGACGGAGGGCAGGCGACGGAAAACGCCGTGATCGGTGGTTGACGATCGCGGTTTCGATGAGGGCCCGGAGACCTGCGGGCTGCGCCGCAGTCCGCAGCACGGTTCGGGGACGCCGGGACCCGGCTCTGCTCGACCGCTGGCTCGACCGCGCCGTCGGGCCGCGCATGCCGGCGCCGCGGCGCCGGGCGCCGCTGGCGCCGGTCGGAGGTCAGTCGTCGTGCGCGGCAGGCGGCGCGGCAGCAGCAGGCCGGGCACGACCGAGACGAGCGCGAACAGCGCCGCGACCGTGAACGGCCAGCGGAAGGCGAAGCGCGACCTCGTCCCAGAAGAGGTTCTCGATGCGGTCGGCGAGGGCGAGCAGCTGGAAGCCCTCGAGGCCGCTCGCAATACCCGAGAGGGCGTCGGCGACCGGGTGGGCGATGCGGCGGATCTCGCTGAAGCCGGCGGTCGGGTTGATGTCGCGCGCCTCGTCGAGGGCGGCGAGCAGGGTCTCCTCGATCTGCGGCGAGAGGGCCGCCGCCTCCGCCAGGGCTTGCCCCTGGTCGGCGGCCGAGTTCACGGCGCTGACCATGGTGTGGGCGAAGATCGCCACGAGCAGCGCCACGCCGAGGAGGAAGCCGAGCTGGCGCGCAGTGTTGAGCATGCCGGAGCCGACGCCGCGGGCCGCGGCCGGCACGGCCGACATGCCCGCGGCGGTGAACGCCGGCAGCGAGAGACCGAGCCCGAGGCCGACGAGCGCGGTGCGCCAGACGACGGCCTCGGTCGGGCGCGGTGCGCAGCAGGCGGCCGAGCAGGAAGAGGCCGGCGGCCGAGAGCAGGGCGCCGGCCACGGCCGGCGGCCGCGGCCCGATGCGGTCGACGAGACGGCCGCTGAACGGCGCGAGAATGAACGCCGCGGCCGGCACGGCGGTCACGACCAGCGCCGCGCGCAGCGTCGTGTAGTCCATGGCCGACTCCATGTAGATGACGAGCATGAACATGCAGCCCATCATGGCGACGTCGACGGTCATGATCGCGGCGCTCGCCGAGGCGAAGGTGCGGTCGCGGAAGAGGCGCAGGTCGAAGACCGGGTGGGCGGCGGTCAGCTCGCGCCAGACGAAGAGCGCGAGGAGGACGGCCGCCGCGACGAAGAGCCCGAGGATCGGCCCCGAGGTCCATCCCCAGTCGTTGGCCTGGATGAGGGCGACGGTGAGGCACACGAGCCCGGCGGACGAGAGGGCGAGCCCGGGCAGGTCGATGGGCAGCGGGTTGGGGGCGCGAACTCGGGGGAGGACGGCCGCGGCGAGGGCGAGGCCGGCGACGCCGATCGGCAGGTTGACCCAGAAGATCGCCGGCCACGACCAGCGCTCGATGAGCAGGCCGCCGAGGGTGGGACCGAGCGCGGCGGCCAGCGTGCTGGCCATGCCGAAGAGGCCGGCCGCGAAGCCCTGACGGCCGGCCGGGAAGGCGGCCATCAGCAGCGTCAGCGCGGTCGGCACGACCGCGGCGGCCCCGACCGCCTGGGCGACGCGGAAGGCGACGAGCGCGGTCAGCGTCTCCGAGTACGCGCAGCCGATCGAGGCCGCCGTGAACACCGCCAGCCCGACGAGGAAGAGGCGGCGGTGACCGTACCGGTCGGCGAGCCGTCCCATGGGCAGGAAGAGCACGGTGAGCACGAGGTTGTAGCCGTTCATCACCCAGGAGACGCCGGTCACCGAGGCGTCGAGCTCGCGGATGATCTTGGGGATGGCGACGCTCATGATCGTCGCGTCGGCGAGGGTCACGAAGATGCCGGGGAGGACGGCGAAGAAGACGAGCCAGGGCCGGCGGGAGGCGGCGGCCGGCTGAGGACCGCTTGGGCTTGAGGCGAGGAGGGAGGAGTCCGACGCGGTCATGGCGCGAGTGTACGCCAGATCGCGATCCCGTCACCCCGCGTGGTCGATCCCGTCACCCCGCGTGGTCGATCCCGTCACCCCGCGTGGTCGATCCCGTCACCCCGCGTGGTCACGTCACCCCCGGGTGGGGAGGATCGAGCGTCAGGGCGCCGCGTCGAAGCGCAGCAGCTCCTCGCGGTCCGAGCCGCCGGCGACCGTCAGGGCGAGCACGGGGCCAACGCCCTTCGCGTAGAACTTGTGCTCGAGAAGGCCCGGATCGAGCGGAGTCCAGTCCCTCGTCATGAGGACCTGCTCGAAGTCCCCGTACGGCACGCTCGCCAGCTCGTCGACGCTGAGGACCCGGGCGAGGTCCTCGGCCTCGCCTTCGTAGTACTCCTGACGGTACGTCATGCCGGGCTGCGGGCGGCCGGCAGCAGGATGCCTGCCTGCGCCCCGTCGACGCCGGCCTCCCAGGAGCCCGCTGTCGTCGTGACCTCGCCGTTCTCGTACTCCTTCGTGTCCTCACCGAGGTACCAGACGTTCCCCTGGTCGTCCTGCGCGTACCAGTCGTAGGTGTCCTCGACGAGCTCGCCGTCCTCGGTGACGACGTCGTGCACGACGCGGGCCTCGATGCCGGCGACGGTCCGTGTCTGGTCGGTGACCGTGACGACGACCCGCTGCTCGCCGCCCTCGCCGTCGGTCTCGCGGTAGACCCAGCGGGCGCCGGGCGTCATGGGCCAGTACGGATGGTCGATGTCGGCGCTGAACTCGGCCGGGTCGAGCGTCACTGGCTGGGAGCCTTGAGGAAGGCCGCTCGTCGCCGGGCGTGAGGGATCGACCGTGGAGTCGGTGCCGTCCGACGAGGGCTGATCACCGCAGGCGGCCAATATCGACGAGGAGAAGAGAGCGACGAGCACGACAAGAAGGGGTCCCCGTATGCATGCTCGTCTCATCTGTTCTCCTTCTGTCGACCTCGCGTCTCACACGCGTGTATGCCCCGCAGCGGTCCCGGGACGTCGATCGCAGCGTTCTGTGTGACCTGCGTCGAAGGCGGACGCTGCGCTAGAATCCGGCGCAGCCGGTCGCGCGGGTCGCGGGGCCGGAGCGAGGTTGAGCCGCACACGTCGAGCGAGGAGTCCGAGATGCGCGTGCGCGACATCGTCGAACGGATCGACCGTCTGGCGCCCTTCGAGCTGGCCGAGTCGTGGGATCACGTCGGCCTGCAGGTGGGCACGCCCGACGACGAAGTGGAGGGCGTGCTCGTCGCGCTGGAGGCCGACGACGCGACGCTGGACGAGGCCGCCCGGCTCGACTGTGGCCTGGTCCTCGCCCATCACCCGCTGATCTTCGAGCCGCTGGCGCGGCTGACCGACGAGGAGCCGAGCGCGCGCGTGGCCCTGCGTGCCGCGCGCGAGCGCCGCGCCGTGGTCGTCGCGCACACCAACCTCGACAAGGCGCGCGGCGGGCTCGCCGACCTGATGGCGGAGGCGCTCGGCCTGCAGGGTGCGCAGCCCCTCGAGCCGAGCGCCGTCGACTGGCTCAAGCTGATCGGCTTCGTGCCGCCCGACGACGCCGACCTCGTCCGCAAAGCGCTCTTCTCGGTCGGCGCCGGGGTGATCGGCGAGTACGAGCACTGCTCGTGGGGCGTCGAGGGCCAGGGCACGTTCTTCGCCGGCGAGACGGCCGTCGCCGGTGCTCGGCGAGCGCGGCCGCGACGAGGCCGTCGCGGAGGTGCGCCTCGAGGTCGTCTTCCCGCGGCGCCTGCGGCGCCGCATCGCCGCCGCCTACGTCGCGGCGCACCCGTACGAGGAACCCGCCTTCGACATCGTGCCCGTCGAGAACGTGCTGCCCGGGCTGGGGCTCGGGCGCCTCGGCGCGCTGCCCGAGCCCGTCCCGCTGGCGCAGCTCGCCGCCGACGTCGCGGCGCTCGTGGGGCTGCCGTCGCCCCGCTACGCCGGCGACGGCACCCGCCCCGTCCGCCGCGTCGCCTGCCTGCCCGGCTCCGGCGGGGCGGCGATCACCGGCGGCTCGCGCCGCCTCGCCGTCGCCGACGTCCTCGTGACCGGCGACGTGAAGTACCACGAGGCGCGCGAGGCCCTCGACGCCGGCCTCGCGCTCGTCGACGCCCCGCACGACCTGACCGAAGAGGAGTTGGTGCTGCGCTGGAGCGCCGCGTTGGCCGAGGCGCTCGGCGACGCCGCGCGGCTCGAGACCTACCGGCGTCCGCGCGGCGTATGGCAGACAGGCGAGGCCGCCGCGAAGGCGGTGTCCGCCGCGCCGCCGGCGGCGGCCGGTGGGCTCGACTGCGGATCCGCCCGTATCAGCGGCGAGTCGTGGGCGCGGCGGCGCACCGCGGACCGGCGGCGGCGACCCGACTCGGCTCGCGGCGCCGGGCGCATGTCTTCGGCTGCGACGCGACTCCGTCGCCGTCCGGTCGGCCCCTCGCGGTCCGGCGCCGCTCCGGGCCGGCAGTCTTCCGCCTCTACACCGACGGCGGCGCGCGCGGCAACCCCGGGCCGGCGGCCGTCGGCGTGCGTCTGCTGGCGCCCGACGGCACGCTCGTCGCCGAGTTCGGCAAGACGATCGGGCCCGCGACCAACAACGTGGCCGAGTACCGGGCGCTGGTGAGCGGGCTCGAGCTGGCGCTCGAGCACGGCGTCCAGCGCCTCACCTGCCTCCTCGACAGCGAGCTCGTCGTCCGCCAGATCGAGGGCGCGTACAAGGTCAAGGAAGTGACGCTGAAGGTGTTCTTCACCGAGGTGCAGCAGCTGCTCGCCCGCTTCGACTCGGTCGAGGTGCGCCACATCCGTCGTGAGGAGAACGCCGAGGCCGACCGCCTCGTCAACGAGGCGCTCGACGCGGCCGGCTGAGGCTCGAGCCAAGGGGCTCGACGTGGCCGGCAGCGGGCTCACCGCCCGCGTCTCCCGGCTGGCCACGACGCCGACCGCCCGCCTCGCGCCCACGCTCCGCTCGATTGCGCCCGGCTCGCGGGCTCGTGTATCATCCCTGTCTGCTGCGGGTGTAGCTCAGTCGGCTAGAGCGTCTGCTTGCCATGCAGAAGGTCGAGGGTTCGAGTCCCTTCACCCGCTCCAGACCCTCTCCGAGGGCGCGGCAGAGGCAGCGGCGATGGGCCCTGTCGTCTGCCGTTCGTCGTTGAGGGCTGGAAGCGCCGGGGCGGCGTAGCCAAGTGGTAAGGCAGAGGTCTGCAAAACCTCCATCACCGGTTCGACTCCGGTCGCCGCCTCCAAGAACTTCCCTGCACTCTGCACCTGGCGATTTCCTGTCGTGCACGCCCGCGCACGACCGTTGACCGAGCACCGTTGACCGAGCGCTTGGCCGAGCGCACTGGCGACGTCCGGCCGTCCGGCCGACGACAACCAGCGAGCATGGGGTCCCAGTTCCAGCGCGGACAGTGGCCGGAGCCGCGGCTCCGCGGAGCAGGAGCGGCGGCGCATCGGCACACGCGGAGCTCCCAGTGACCTGACACCCCACGGCATTCGTAGTAAGCTCAGGCTGCATCGCGCAGGTCTTCCCCAAGACGTGAGCGACGGCGACGACCCGAGCGAGATGCAGAGGCTGAGTCGTAGCAGATGAGATCGGCGGACCTCATTGAGGGGGGGAAGTTGTGACTCGGATCGCCTTGATCGCAGCCCTCGTGCTTCTGACGCTCTGTGCGCTGGCGCCGCCCGTCCTCGCAGCGCCGCTCTACGCTCCCGAGGAGGTCATCGCAGCCGGCCCCGGGCAGCAGAGCGCACCCCAGTACGATCGCACCGGCGGAATGTGGAGTGTCGTGTGGGAGGACGACGCGGCGGGCGACTGGAACCTCGGCTGGGTGCCGTTCACCACCGCCTGGCCGGCCACGCTGCCCGCGTTCGCGGGCGCGCAGCGGGACCCTGCCGTCAGCGGATCGTGGGTCGTGTACGAGGACGATCGCAACGGTAACTGGGACATCTACGCCTACGACGCCTCGCAGGTCACACTGCCCACGCCGCCGGCCGAACCCGTCGAGGTCGCGGTGACCACGGGACCGGCCGATCAAGTGGACCCTGCGGTCTACGGGACCACCGTCGTCTATGCCGACAACACCAACGGCAACTGGGACATCTGCGCCTACGACCTCGTCACCGGTGTCGAGCGCCACTTCATCTCGAACACGGCAGACCAGGTACAGCCGTCGATCGAGGGGTCCAAGGTGGTGTTCGCCGACCTTCGCAACGGCAACTGGGACATCTACTGCTACGACCTCTCCGTGAACCAGCTCAAGCGCCTCACGACGAACACCGCCTCACAGCGGTCGCCGCAGATCGGGGCAGGCCGGGTCGTCTACCAGGATCGCCGCAACGGCAACTGGGACATCTACATGTACACGCTCGCGACCGGTAACGAGCGCCGTCTCACGACCAGCACGTACAAGCAGACGGCGCCGCAGATCGGCCGCGGCCGCAGCGTCGTCTTCCAGGACGACCGCAACGGGCCCTCCGACATCTACCTCTACGACCTCAAGAGCAACCTAGGCAAGCGCGTCACGGACGACCCTGCTCCGCAGACGGCCCCGACCATCTTCGGCAACGAGGTCGTCTGGTCGGACGCGCGCGCCGACGAGGGCGACATCTACGGCTGCGACCTGCTGTACCCAAGCTTCAGCTTCGCCGGGCCTGACGAGACACCAGCCTACGACTCGACGGTGAAGTACAACGGCACCCTGTCCTTCCCCGATCGCTGCTCCACCTCCGCGTGCCTGGTCGAGATCACCGCTCGAGGGGTGACGCGGCTGGTCCCGGTGACAGACAACGGCAGCGGTTTCGGCACCTTCTCGTTCACGCTCTACCACGTCGTGCGCAAGGTCGCGGTGCGCGCCCGCTTCCGTGGCGACGCCACTCACCTGCCCTCCGAGAGCATCACCGTGACGGTCACGCCGCCGGCGCTGCTGACGCGGCCGAGTCTCGCCATCGTTGAGATGCCGGCCCCGCTTGGCCCCATCGTCTTCGAGTGTGCCGCCGCAGGGGTGCTCAAGCCTCATCACCCGGAGGGCAGCAGCGCGATCAAGTTGCAGATCTGGAGGACGAACTTGATGGGCGAGTGGCTGTTGATGAAGACGCTCACGCTCAAGGTGACCAATTACGGGGACTACAGCCGCTATCGCGCCGTCTTCAGCGTCTCGGGCCCGAGTAGTTGCAAGGTACGCGCCATCCACGAGGACGCCGACCACGTCAAGACGGTGTCTGCCTTCAGCCCGATCGTCCCGCTCTACTGACGTCGGCTGCGGGGACGAGGCCGGCGCAGGAAGCGCGCGTCCGCGCCGCGGAACGTCTCAGCCCGCCGTTGCGCCATGACTGGAACGGCGGAGCCGTGCACCAGACGACCGACGGGGCGCGACCTGCAGGGTCCGTGGACTGCCCGGCAGAGGGAAGCTGGGCCACCTGAGGGACGAGTCGCCGACGCGCTGCCGCCGAGACGTACTCATGCCCAGCCGTTGAAGGCGATGTACATCGCCACGAAGACTATTGGCGCTGCGATCCCGCAGGCGATGCCGGCGATCGCCAGTCGTTTGGGGGCGCCACGCCGCTGCGCCTGGGACAACCCGATGGCACCGAAGACGATCCCCAGGATCGCCGGGATCGGGGTGAGGAGGAGACCCAGGAAGGGGATGATCGAGAAGCAGACGGCACTGACCCCGCAGACGAAGCCCGCGACCGCCATCTGTGGCGCTCGTGGTTTCTCAGGCTTCGTCACTGCGGCCGCCGTCGCCACCGACTGCGGGCCCGTCGTTGGCTGCGCCGCCGCCGGCGGTGCCTGACGACCCCGTGATCGGGGAGCCGGAGGGTGCCGGCCCTGCACCCGGCGGGTAGTGCTCTGAGGCACCAGGAGCAGCAGGTCCGGGCAGTCGCTCCAGCGCCTCATCGACGAGCGCGGTCTCCCCGGTGGCCTGCAGGTACATGGCGACCAGGTAGGCGAGGAAGTAGACGCTCACGAAGAAGAGGAAGACCTGGCCGAGACCCGGCACGAAGAAGGCGAAGCTCGAGACCACTCCCCCCGCCATCGCCGCGACGAAGAGGGTCAGGAAAGTCGACCCGTATCCCCGCCGCTTGCTCAGTGCCCTGCTCTCGGACATGGCCTCCCCGAGGCCGCGCCGCTTGTCTGCGATGATCACGGGCGCGTAGCACCAGTTCGTCCACAGGACCGAACCAAGGGTGACGAGAGCGGCAAAGCCCAGGCTCGCGAAAGGGTCCCAGAACTGGTGGAAGCCGAGCACTCCGACGGCCGCGGCGAACGCGTCGAGCGCCGCGACGGCCACGACGAAGGAGCCGAAGCCTTCGAGGCTGGGCTTCATGTCGCCGAACCGGGCCGGGCGACCCTCGCGCACCCGCCTGAGCATCATCTTCAGGATGGCCGCGCCGGCCCAGGCCTGAACGAGGACGGCGACGATCGCGAGCACGACCATCACGACCACGACGATGACGCGGTCGTTGGGGTCGGCATAGGGGCTCGAGCCGTCGGGACTCTCACTGAACCACGGCAGAACGTCGAGCGCGCCGAAGGTCAGGACCACGACGATGCCGCCCACGACGATGCCCGACACCACGGCGGTCACGAGCAACGGGCCAGGATCCTTGAAGAGGAGTCTCCAGGCATCCTTGAAGCAGCGCGCGATGTCCATCACGTCACCCTCTGAGCGAGCCTGCCACCTGCGGCTGGGCCTCGCCGAGTCCCTCGGGCCTCGGGCCGTACTGATTGGCCGGCCCGCTCCCGAGCAGCGCGAACACGAAGATGACGAACCCGCCGAACGGCACGAGACTGATGAGGATCCACCACCCGGTCCTGCCGGTGTCGTGCAGCCTGCGGACCGTCACGGCCAGAGTGGGAAGGAAGGCCGCGAGCGCGAAGAGCAAGCCGGCCAAGAACAACACGCCCAGACCCGTGGGGGTCACGACGTTCTCGTTTCGAACATACATCGTGATGTCGGAGATCTGACTGGGCAGGCTCAGCGCCCAGAAGATGACCGCGTTCACAAGGCTGAACGACCAGTACTCCTTGCGCCGCGCCCGGCCCCCGAACGTGGCGTACTTCACCCAAGGCTCCAGGTACCAGTGCATGCCGCCCTCCTTCCTCGTTCGCGCACCCATAGCCGGCCGCACGTAGGGCAGCGGGCCATCACCCGCCCAGAGCCACCGCCAGCCCGATGAACACGGGCGTGAGAAGCATCCCGACGAGCACGCCCGTGATCACGAGGCCGAAGCCGGACTTGGGCTCGCGCTCTGGCGCCGTGGCCGGCTCGAGCAAGCGTGCGGCGAGGAAGCGGAATTTCGCCAGGTAGACGCCGCCCCAGAACGACGCCTTCCGCCGGTAGTAGGCCTGTCCGCTGGAGCGGTCCAGCGCGGCCGGGAACGACATGGCCTCCCAATGGAGCGCTTGCCGAGAGTCGAACAGACGTTGCACCTCAGGGTCGACGAGATCGGCGACATAGACGGGGAGGGCCGCGACGCCGTGCTGAATGGCAATGGCGCCGGCATCGAGCTCGCGGGCGCGGGCGAGAAACGGATCGGCTTCTTCCGTGATCTGGGTGATGGACACGGCTTCCGTGGCCTTGAGGAACACGACGATCGTGAGGTTCGTGAAGGCACAGTCCCAGTACCACTTGCGTCGCTTGGCGACGACCTCGCTGTCCGTGCGCGTCTCGATCGTGAATCCCAGACGCTGCAGTTCCGCGACCTGCTCATCCAGCATCGTATGGCCCCCGTTTCTGCCCGATCAGGATGCGCGGTGTGTGGAAGCCATGGGCACAGGCTGTCGGCTTCTGGATATGACACTACTCATGTGTGGTTCGTCTGTCGCCGTTGGTCTGCACAGAACGACGGCGCCGAGGTCGAGGCCCGCCGGCCGTGGGGGCAGCGGGCTTCTTCTGCGACCGGCTGGTCGCCAGACGGTGCACCGCTGGATGCGGCGCTACGCACGGAGCGGCCTCGCGGCCTCGCCGACGCCTCCTCGCGCCCGGCGAGCTGCCCTCATCAGATACCGCCCGCGGTCGAGTCGCGGATCGTCGAGATGCGCGGCGAGCACGAGGCCTGGGGGCCGCGCACGATCGCCCACGACCTGGCGCGCGAGGGGGTCGCCCCGCTGCCCTCGCGCTCCTCGATCTACCGCTGCCTCGTGCGCCGGCCCTGACTCACGGACACGTGGGCGAGGCTGCGAACGACCTGCATCTTCGGATGTTCATCGACCTACAGGATTGCGCGTATGCATAGACAGCTACCCAGTCCGAGATGGGAATGGCCGCCCGGGAGGAGGGGCTCCGCTCTGCGCCTCTGCTACGCGGCGACCACGACCTGCACGCCCTTGCCGGCGAGAGCTTCCGCGAAGGCAGCGGGCAGGCGCGCCGTGACCAGCGCATCGACCTTTGCCCAGTCAAGCACACGCACACGCGCCTCGTAGCCGATCTTGCCGGGAGAGGCCAACACCACGGTGCGATCCGAGTTCTCGCTCATGGCGCGCGCCGAGGCGGCGTCGTCGAGCGAGAAGTCGCGCACGCCGCCGCCGGGCGTGATCCCGTCGGCGTTGATGAAGGCGACGTCCGCATGCAGGTTGCGGATGGTGTCCACCGACAGAGACCCGGTCGTGCCGAACGAGGTCGCCCGCAGGCGGCCGCCGAGGACGACCACCTCGATGCCGGCGCTGCCGGCGAGCAGCTGAGCGATGTTGAGCGCACCGGTGATGACCGTGAGGTGACGGTGCATGAGGCACTGAGCGAGGGCATAGGCGGTGGTCCCGTCGGTCAGGTAGATGGCCATGCGGTCCTCGACAAGCGCCGCAGCGCGCTGACCGATGAGGCGCTTCTCACGGCGATCACGGCTCTGACGGATCTCGAACTCCTCCTCGAGCGTCGAGTGGCGCTGGACGGCTCGGGCGCCGCCGCGCGTGCGCGCCAGCAGCCCGAGGCGTTCGAGCTGCGCGAGGTCGCGCCGCGCCGTAGCCTCGCTGGTACCGGTGACCTCGATCACCTCAGCGAGCGAGGCGATCGACTGTCGTCGCAGCAGTTCCTCGATGCGCCGCTGACGCTCCTCGACGATAGGGTGCCCCGCCTCTCGATCGACTTCGCTGGCTCCCATGATCGATAGCACTCCTCATATCTGATTGAAAACGACGCATATCAAGCAATTTCGGCGCAAGAATAGCATTGACCTGACTGCAAACGCCATCGATACTGCCGCCGGACGAAGCTGCTTCTACATTGGAGGAACCCGATGGCGACGGAGACTGAGGGCAAGAAGGTGACCGGCAGCTGCCTCTGCGGCGGCGTGCGCTACGAGGTCACGGGCTGCGCGACATCCTCTACTGTCACTGTGAGACACTGCCGTCGCACGCATGGCAACTTCTCCGCCTACAGCTCGGCGCTACGCGGCGACCTGGAGATCACCGAGCGGCGCACGCTGCGCTGGTACCACACCGACATGGACGTGACGCCGAGAACGTCTGGCGCGGCTTCTGCAGCGAGTGCGGCTCGAGCCTCTTCTGGGACCCGGTCGGCTACGGGTACGTCTACATCTCGGCGGGCACGCTCGACCAGCCGACCGGCATCAAGGGCGCCGGGCACATCTGGCTGAGCGAGGCCGAGGACTACTACGAGATTCACCGACGAGCTGCCCCGCGCTGAGGGCTCCTCCAAGGGCCGCTTCCTGGGCACGCCGCACGACTGAGGTCGACGCGTAGCGACGCCGCCAGGGTCGCGGCTCGCAGACGGCCGGATGCGACGGCACGACTCCGGGGCGACGACACCATCGCGTTGCGGCTCGAGATGGCGCTGGCGGAAGCAGGCCACGAGGCGACCTTCTTGAGCGAGCCGACTGCGAGAGGCGCTCGTCGAGGCGCGGAAGTCGCCGGCTACCCGCTTCTGCGGCGCGACCGCGAGTGAAGATCCTCCCCCGCGGCGGCGTCGCGCGATCGCGATCCGCTCGCCCGTCTATGATGTAGCCGTGGGCGATGACCGGTCATGGCGCGAGCTGCGCGAGGCGCAACGGCTGCTGGCGGCGGGCGACGTCGGCGCCGTCGATCCGGCGTCTGCGCGCGGTGCTCGCGCGCGGTCCTCTGCCGCCCGCGCTCGAGGCCGACGTGCGGCTACCTGCTCGGTCGCGCCTACGGCGCGAGCGGCGACCGCGACGCGATGGGCGCGGAGTGGCGGGCGGTGCTGCGCCTCGACGCCGCCGCCGCGCGCTCCGCGCCGCTGCTGACGTGTGGAGGAGTTCGAGGCCGCCGCCGAGGCGGCGCTCGCCGAGCTGCCGCAGGAACGCCTGGAGCAGCTGGGCAACGTCGCCATCCTCATCGCCGAGCGCCCTTCGTCGGAGATGGTGGCCGACGGCATCGATCCGCGTATCCTGGGGCTGTACCACGGCGTGCCGATGGCGAAGCGCTCGGCGAGCTTCAGCGCGCCGTGCGCCGACGCCCATCCGCCTGTTCCGCGCCAATCTCGAACGCGTCGCGACGTCGCGCGCGGCGCTGCTCGCGCGCATCCGCCTCGTGGTGCTGCACGAGACCGCCCTACTTCGGGCACTCGGAGGCGCAGCTGCGCCGCATGGGGCTGGCCTGATACGTCAGCCGGGTGCTTCGAGGCCTCGATCAGCGGGGCGCCACCCAGCCTCCGATCCCGGGGTCCTTCCAGCCGCTACCAGGTTGGGGGACGTGGGAGTCCGCGGGCGCCGCAGGCCGGCCGGCCTGCGTATACGCGCCAGGCTACGCTCGTTGCGGTCGACCCGAACGCCGACGGCAGGCTCGCACAGGAGGGTCGACCGCGCACTCCGCGGACGCCCGCTCACGCTCGCGAAGGCGGCGTCCGGGGCGCATCTTCCTGTGCCGCGGGTGCGATAGGGCGAGCGAGACCGGGCGGTCTCGTGACATGCGGGGCGGGCGGCGGCGTCACGGACGCCGCCGTTGAGCGTCGTCAGTAGACATGCGCTGCGCGGGCGCCGGGCACTGGGGTATCGCATGCAGGCACGCATCGATGCGCGACGCGAACGCGGCGTCCGCGATGGTCGTCACACCGCGCAGGCGTGGCCGTCCTGCCACGCTCGCGGAGCAGCGTCGCGCGCATCTCCGCCGGCCGTCGGTCGAGCGCGACCTCGCCGCTCGTGACATGTGGGGCAGGCGGAAGAGACTGGTGTCCCCGTTGGCTCATCAGTAGACTTGAGGTGCTCTTGGGCCGAGCACTGGGGTATCGCATGCAGCACACATCGATGCGCGCCGCGCCCGCGGCGTCCGCGATCGTCGTCACACCCCTCAGGGGTGGCCGTCCTGCCTCGCTCTCGCACGTTCACCGTGCGTCGCGGCGTGCCGCCCGCCGGTGCGCCGTGCGGAGTCACGCGCGGGCGGGCGGCGTGACCGGGGATCGCCGTGCGGGTCGCGCGCGCATGAGGAGCGACCGTCTGGTGGCACGCTGACGCGGGGGCGACGGCCGCCCGGCCTCGAGCCGAGCGCCGGCGACTCCGCCCCCTCGTGTCACCGGGGCCGACGGACAGGAGGTGCCGATCTCGGGGTGGGACGCACTGGGCACTGAAGGACCGCGCCGGCCGAGCCGGCGTTGATGGGCCGAATCATGTGACAGACAGCAAAGGGGGACCGACCATGAGGAGATCCGCACTACTGCTCGTCCTGACCGTGTTCATGGTCTTGCTCGTAGCAGCGCCTGCCGGCGCCGCCGGCTCCGGCGACGACGTGTACATCGTCATCATGACCGCCGACCCGGCGGTCGCCTACGACGGCGGCATCGACGGACTCAAAGCGACGAAGCCGGCGCCGGGCAAGAAGATCAAGGCCGACAGCGCACGCGTCAACACGTACGAGAGGTTCCTCCGGGCGAAGCACGACAAGGCCCTGGAGGCGGTCGGCCTCAGCGCGGATCAGAAGATCCACGACTACACGATCTCGCTCAACGGATTCGCCGTCCTGCTCACCAAGGCCGAAGCCAAGCAGATGGCCAAGCAGCCCGGCGTCGCCATGGTGCTGAAGGACGAGCTGCGCCAGAAGACGACCGACAACTCCCCGATCTTCCTCGGGCTGACCCACCCGGCCGGCCCGTGGGCCAAGGGCTACACCGGCGAGGACGTGGTCGTGGGCGTCATCGACACCGGCATCTGGCCGGAGCACCCGAGCTTCGCCGACGACGGCAGCTACGCGCCGCTCGCGGCGTACGCGGGTCTGCCGTACGAGTTCGGCAACACGGCCGCCAACCCGAACGACGCCCCGTACGACGGCCCCAACAACAAGCTGCTCGGCGCGCGCCAGATGCTCGACACCTACCGCCTGCTCACCGGGGCCGACCCGGACGAGTTCGACTCGGCCCGTGACGACGACGGCCACGGGACGCACACGGCCTCGACGGCGGCCGGCAACGGCGGCGTCGAGGCGAGCGTCCTCGGGCAGTCGTTCGGGACGATCTCCGGCATCGCCCCGCGCGCCCGCATCATCGCCTACAAGGCGCTGGGCAACCTGGGCGGCTACACGTCCGACCTCGCGGCCGCGATCGACCAGGCGGTGGCCGACGGCGTGGACGTGATCAACTACTCGATCGGCGGCGGCGCCGGCCAGCCTTCGGCCGACGACATCGCCTTCCTCTTCGCCGCCGACGCGGGCGTCTTCGTCGCCACCTCGGCGGGCAACGAAGGCCCCGGCGCGTCCACCGTGGGCAGCCCGGGCGTCATGCCGTGGGTCACCACCGTGGGCGCCAGCACCCAGGACCGCACCTTCCAGGGTTCGGTCGAGCTCGGCGACGGCGGCGTCGTCTACGGCGCCTCGATCACCGGCGACGCCGGGCCGCTGCCCATCGTCGACGCCGCCGACCTCGGCAACGAGCTCGGCGACCCCTACCGGGTGCCGCTCTTCGACGAGGACATCAGCGGCAAGATCGTGCTCGTGAAGCGCGGCGTGTACGCGCGCGTGGAGAAGAGCTTCGCCGTCTTCGCCGCCGGCGGCGCCGGCATGATCCTCTACAACACGAACGACGCGCAGGACACGAACACCGACACCCACTGGGTGCCGACCCTGCACGTGAACAACACCGACGGCCTGGCCGTCAAGGCCTACATCGCCGACGCCGGCGACGGCGCACTCGCCACGCTCAACGGCGGCGAGTTCACCGCGATCCCGGCGCCGTGGATGGCGTCCTTCTCGTCGCGCGGGCCGAACGCCTTCGCCGGGGACATCATCAAGCCCGACATCACCGCGCCGGGCGTGAACATCCTCGCCGGCGGGTCGCCCTTCCCGGATCCGGGTTACGTGCCCGGCGAGCTCTTCCAGTCGATCGGCGGCACCTCGATGTCGAGCCCGCACGTGGCCGGCGCCTTCGCCCTGCTGAAGCAGGCCCATCGGAGCTGGTCGGCGGCCATGGCCAAGTCGGCCCTCATGACGACCGCCTACCAGGACGTGATGAAGGAGGACGGCGCCACGGCGGCCGACCCCTTCGACATGGGCGGCGGGCACCTCGACGTCGGCGGCAGGGTCGTCAAGGGCTCGGCCTTCCAGCCGGGTCTGGTCTACGACGCCGGCTTCTACGAGTACCTCGGCTTCCTCACCGACGAGGCGCCGGAGGTCTTCGTCGACCCCGACGGCACGCGTGAGTTCCTCGAGTCGATCGGCGTCCCGACCACGGCTCCGAACCTCAACTACCCCTCCATCGGCATCGCCGAGCTGCCCGGCAGCATGACGGTGACGCGCACCGTGACCAGCGTCGCGCAGGAGCGCGGCTGGCGGGTCTACACCGCCCGCGTGGAGGCTCCGGAGGGCTACGAAGTGACCGTGGAGCCCTCAGCGTTCCGGCTGAGGCAGGGCCAGTCGGCCACGTTCGATGTCACCATCACCAACGTCAGCGCCCCCATCGGCGAGTGGCGTTTCGGCGCGCTGACCTGGGTCGAAGCCGCCAGTAACCCACTCTATGAGGTGCGCAGCCCGATCGCCGTGAAGGCGGCGCTGTTCAAGGCGCCGGCGGCGATCACGGGCAGCGGCGAGAGCGGCACCGCCAGCTTCGACGTGACCTTCGGCTACGCGGGGAGCTACACGGCCGCGGCGCACGGGCTGGTGCCGGCGACGGTGACCACGGACAACGTGCTCCAGGACCCGGACCAGACCTTCGATCCGGGCGACGGGTACAGCGACCTGCACACCTTCGACCTCAGCGGCGCGGCCTTCTTCCGCCTCGCCCTGCCGCCTGAGGCGGCCGAGGCCGACTCCGACCTGGACGTCTTCGTCTACGACCCGAACGGCGACTTCTATGCCTCGAGCACGAGCGGCGGCACCAGCGAGCAGGTCGACATCCTGCAGCCGATGGACGGCACCTGGTACGTCTTCGTGCACGGCTGGGCGGCTCCAGGTGGCGATTCGGACTACAGCATGTTCACCTGGGCCGTCTCGGCGACGCCGGGCGGTAACCTGACCATCGACTCGGCGCCGGCGTCGGCGACGCTCGGCGCGACCGAGACCATCGACGTGAGCTGGACCGGTGCGACGGCCGGCGAGTGGCACCTCGGAGCCGTGTCGCACACCGGCGACAGCGGGCTCATGGGGCTGACGCTGGTCGAGGTCGACAACCGGTAAGCGGACCCGACCGCCGGGCGGACCTGGCCACCAGCCACGTTCGATCCGGCACCGAAGAAGGCGACCGCCCGCAGGGCTTGCCCTGCGGGCGGTCGCCGTTGCAGCACCGTGTGCATGCGGCGCGCTTCGGCGGTCGGTCCTCACCGCGGCGCGCGGTGTGCCTGCGGCGGCCCTTCGGCGGTCGGTCCTCGCCGCGGCGCAACCGGCCGGACGCGCTGGTCTGCCCTAGTCTCGGCGCGAAGCGGACGGCGAGGGCTCTCTCCGCGAAGGCGGGTCCCTCTACGCTTCGCGCGGGCGCTCGCACAGGAAGAGGCCGCGCCCCCCGCCGCTGTGGTACTCGTACACTCGACTCCCGGCGCGGAGACGGATCAGCGCGCCGTCCACCGGCACCTGCTTGTAGCGCATCCCGGGCTGTGGGCAGCCCAGACCGGCGTCCGGCCAGATCACCGCCCTGGCCTCCAGCACCTCGATCTGGTCGACCGGGACGGAGATCCGGCCCGCCAGATCGTCGACAGCCTGGGCGATGAGTCTCTCCAGTCCGTGTTCGCGTGGCGTTGGGCCAGTCGAGCGGGCCGGCATGGTCATCTCCTCGTCGGCGGGTCGATCGTCGCCGATGCCCTGACTCTCGTCTCTGCGCGGAGGGCGAGCGGCGGGCCGTCAGGCGAGCAGGTCGGCCCGGGTCAAAGGCATCTGCGAGGCGCCGTCGGCGCCCGGACGCACGGCGAGCACCTGGTGGACGGTCGTCCGGCCGCAGGCGAAGTTCTCGGCCGAGCCGGCCATGTAGAGCCGCCACACGCGCGCCCGCCCCGCGCCGGCGAGGCGGACCGCCTCGTCCCAGTCCTGCTCCAGGTTGCGCACCCAGTGGCGCAGGGTGAGCGCGTAGTGCTCGCGCAGCGACTGCGTGTCGCGCACCTCGAAGCCGCGGGCCTGCATCGCCTGCGCGACGATGCCGACCTCGTGCAGCTCGCCGTCGGGGAAGACGTAGCGGCTGGCGAACGAGGCGCGGCTCAGGCCCCGGCTGCCGCGCGGCCGGCAGATGCCGTGGTTCAGCAGGCGGCCGCCGGGTCGCAGGAGCCAGTGGAGGCGCCCGAAGTACTCGGCCAGCCGGGACCTGCCCACGTGCTCGAACATCCCGATGCTCGAGACGGCGTCGAAGGGGCCGTCTCTGACATCGCGGTAGTCCTGGAGACGGATCTCGACGCGGTCGCCCAGACCGGCGGCCGCGACCGCGTCGCGCGCGTACTCGACCTGCCGCTGTGAGACCGTCACGCCGACGGCGTGGACGCCGAAGTGCTCGGCGGCGTGCATCGCCATGCCGCCCCAGCCGCAGCCGACGTCGAGGAGCCGCATCCCCGGGCGCAGGCCGAGCTTGCGGCAGATGAGGTCGTACTTCGCCCGCTGCGCGTCGGCCAGCGGGGTCCCCGGAGTCGCGAAGTAGCCGCAGGAGTACGTCATCGTCTCGCCGAGGAAGAGGCGGTAGAAGTCGTTCGACACGTCGTAGTGGTGGGCGATCGCCTGGGCGTCGCGGCGCCGGGAGTGGCGCGGGCCGCGGAGGCGCGCCTCCTCGGGCGGCGGCTCGAGCGGGCGGCCGAGCGCGCCGCTGGCGCGCGCGGCCGCGAACAGCCGCCGCCCGCCCTCGAGGCGCGTCCGCCACCCATCCGGACGGTCGGCGGGGCAGAGCAGACCCTGCAGCCTGAAGAGCGAGTAGATGTCACCGTCGACCTCGATCTCGCCGGCGACGTAGGCGCGGGCCAGGCCGAGCTCGTTGGGCTGCCAGAGGATGCGCCGCACGGCGTCCGGCGACGAGATCACGATGGTCGCGCCGTCGCCCGTCGCGCCGCCGCCGTCGCGCGCGCGTCGCGGCCGGCGCGCCGGGTCGGCCGCCGGCGCGATCTCACTGCCGTCCCAGAGGCGTATGCGCAGAGGAGGGTCACCACCGCAGAGGTGGTGGACGAGGGGCAGCAGCGCTTCGGCGGCGCCGGACATACCCGGAAGTATATCGGCTCCTGCGCGGCGGAAGGTACTCAGGGCGCCGCCGCCGAGGGGGATCAGAAGGCGGCCTCCCCGCCCGGCACGCGGTTCGCCGCGCAGTCCGGCGACCGGGTCTCGCGGAGCGCCTCCTCGGCACAGCGGTCTTCGAGGCGACCGCGCAGGAGTGTGGCGGGTCGTCTTCAGCGTTCCCGGATGCTCCGTCCTCTCCACAAGTGGTGACGGCTCTGCGGAGTCTCAAAGCAGTGAAATAGTGGACTTATTCAACAAACGTGCCAAACTCATTGCTTAAGAAGCATCTTCTTGCATATGGGGGAATGGACGGTCTTAATGCTTTCTCTTTCCATCCGCTGCATGCCCGATCCGGGGAGCAGAACGAGGGGGAGTCATGCCTGAGATGCGCCACATCGCGTGTCCGTCCTGTACGGCCGACAACGTGCCGCTGGCCGTGGTGAACGGCATCGAGGAGTATCGCTGCCGTGCGTGCGGTCTCGTGTACTACGGGCCCTGCGGCTGCGACACCGACCACGATGCCTCGGCGGCGAAGGGCGAGGACGCCCATCTCAGCGGTGATTGGGAGATGTCTCTCGTCCCTTCGTCGGGCGAAGGTGCGGCCGAGACGGCGAAGTACCAGGGCTGCTCCTGACGCTCGCGGCTGCTCCTGACGACCGAGGCCGCTGACCCACGCCCGCCGCCGCTCCCTGACGACCGCTGCTGCCGCCTGACCGTCTCGGGGTCGGGTGCTCTGCCGCCCGCGTCCACCCAGGGGGCGCATCGGTCGCCTTCTCGTGCGCCCCGTGCGGCGCCTTCCACCGCTCCGCCCCAAGGCGGCCGGCGCGAAGCTCCTGCGCCCGGCGCGACGGACGCAACGGCGCCGCTTCGCGGCCACGGTGGTACATACGGGTCGCGGAGGGCGGAGCCCCCGAGCGTGGGGAGGAGTGCTCGCTCCGGCCGGGGACTCCGCCTGCTGGGATCAGGAGCAGAGGAGGGAGCCATGCCACGCTTCATCGCCGTCCACCCCGGATCGTTCAAGGAGGAGGATCTCGCCGGCCTTGCGCAGCGCCGGGCCGAGATGCCCGCCGGCGTCACCTGGCTGAGCACCTGGTGCGGGACCGGCGACGCGGTCACGTACTGCGACTGGGAGGCGCCGGACGCGGAGTCCATCGTCGGGGTCCTCGAGAACTTCGGCGTGCCGGTCGAGGCCGTGCGCGAGGTGCGGTACTTCGAGCCCGACGCCGGCAGGTTCGTCGCCTGAGGGTCGCCGGGCCCACCCGAGGGCAGCTGTCGCCCTCGCGTGCGCAGGGGCCGGGCCGCTCGCGAGCGGCCCGGCCCCTTCGTTCGCCGCGGCCGGCGCACCGGCCGCGGTCATCGCACGGCGGCGGGGCCTCGAGGCCCCGCCGCCGTGGTCGTTCAGCGCCTTCTCACGGCAGTGTCGTCGCGCGCACGACGGGCGCCCATGGCGAGCTGCCGAGAGCGTTGATCCCGCGGATGCGGAACTCGTACGTGCGCCCCGGCACGAGGCCGTAGTTGGTCCACGACGTCGCGTTCGCGAGCGTCGTCTTGACGGTCTTCCAGGTGCCGCCGGGCCTCCGGCGCTGGATGCGGTAGCCCGTCTCGTTGTTCGAGACGTCGTTCCACCCCAGCTTGATGGAGGTCGTCGTGCGCGCCGTGCGGCGGAAGCTGGTCGGCGTCGCCGGGATCGTCTCGATAGAGGCGACGTTGGACCACGCCGACTCGGCGAGCACGCCGGTCGCCTTGGCACGGTAGAAGTAGCTGTCACCGTGCGCCACCGTGTCGACCGCCGCGACCACGTCGGTCCCGACGGCGAAGGTGGTCAGGCCGGTCGTGAAGGCGGCGTCGGTGGCGCGCTCGATCGTCTGGGAGACTTCGTTGGTGTCGTTGTCCACCCAGTAGAGCGTCACCGTGTCCGTGGTCGCGGTCGTGTTGCGCTTGATCTTCGCCTCGAGCTCGGACGGCGCCGCGATGGTATCGCTCACCACGACTCTCGCGGTGTTGGAGAGCAGCGACGCGTCGGCGCCGTTCACGGCCTGCACCACGTAGTCGTAGGTGCTGCCGAAGGCCACCGTCGTGTCGCTGTAGGCGACGGCGTCGATGCCGAGCGTGTCGAGCGGCGCGTAGGGGCCGCCGTCGACGCTCCGCGAGATCACGAAGCCGGTCTCGTCGTTGGATTCGTCGGTCCACTGCAGGTCGACCTGCGGGCCCACCTGCAGAGAGCCGGTCAGGCCGCTCGGCGCGGCGGGAGCCGTGAAGCCGGGCCCCACCTGGGCCTCGTTGGAGGCCGTGTCGCCGGCGACGTTGTAGACGACGATGCGGTAGAGGTACGTTCCGCCCACGTCGATGGTGTCGTCGGTGAACTGCGTCCGGTTGGCGCGTGCTCTGCCGATCTCGGCGAAGTCGCCCGGCACGCCGCCGACGACGTCGGCGCGCTCGATGCGGAAGCCCTGCTCGTTCGAGGGGTCACCGAGCGTGCTCTTGGGGCCGATGCCGTCCCACGGGGTGGCGTCGGTCCAGGTCAGGTCGACCACCGGCGTCCCACCGGGCTCGGTCCGCACGGCGGCGAGGAACGGCTGCGCGGCGAGCTCACGAGCCACGTTGAACTTCATCGGCCGCATCATGTCCATCTCTTCGTGGCTGAGGATGTGGCAGTGCCACACGTACTCCCAGCCGAAGTTGGTGAGCTGCGTTCGACGGTCGGCGTCGGCGAGCGGCTGTCCCGTCGTCGGGTCGATGTTGGTGAAGCCCATCGGCGAGCCGATCGGCTCCGCCGGGTTCAGCGGCCGGATGCTGTCGGGCAGGCCGAACGGCTGCTTCGGCGCGGTCGCCCGCAGGGCGACGATGGTGTCCTCCAGCGGGCTCACCCGGACCGTGTCCTTCCAGCCCAGCTCGTTGGCGTCGGGCATGCGGATCGCACCGTCCCAGCCGACCCGGTTGATGCAGCTGCACGTCGAACAGGTGGAAGTGGATGGGGTGCGTGTCGACGCCGTTGTGGGTGATCTTCCAGATCTGCGTGCCGTCACCCAGCACCGGCGACATCGGCGTCATCGAGTCCTCGATGATCTCGGTGGCCGGGTCGACGTAGTTCTGCAGCACGAAGTTCTGCGTGCAGGGCGCTGGCGTCGCGGCAGCTCGAGGCCGAGCTTGCCGCTCATGCGCCCGTACTCGTCGTAGGCCTCGCCCATCTCGTCTGGATGGCCTTGGGCTTCAAGTCGGCAGCGTCGAGCGTCGTCGCCGTCGACCGTCTTGAACTGCATGGACGTAGTCCTGGATGCGCGCGTAGCCCCAGAGCGGCCACGTCGGTCGGGAAGGTCGTGTTGTACGTCGTGTCGTAGGCCGCCTGGCCGACGATGATCGTGGTCCTGGCCGCGCTGCGAAGACGCCCGGTCGCCGGGCGGTCGATGGCGAACTCGGCCTGCAGCGCGGCCAGGTCGAAGGCCGGCTGCCGGCTGTCGCGTCCGCCACCTTGATCTGCATGATGGTGCGGGTGTTGGGGCCGTAGCCCGGCCATGCGTCGCCGGTGACGCCGCCCGTCGTCGCGTGAGGTCGGGGTTGCCGGTGTAGTAGTCGTAGCGCGGGTCGAGCGCCGGGAAGGCCGCCGGAGCGTCGTTGTAGAGGATCAGCGTCTTGCCGGCGTACTGCGAGAAGTCGACGATGACGTCGGCACGCTCGGCCGGGCCGAGCAGCAGCGAGTGCTGGTCGACGTTGCCGAAGTTGAAGGTGGTCGGGTTCGTGGTTCCAGGTGATCGGCTGGCTGCGGCACGATCGCCGGCTGCCGGCAGGAAGCCGCCCTCGGTGCCGATCTGGATCCAGTCGCGGGCCGCGCCGTCGCCGGGTCGGGCACGCCGCCCTCCCGGCCGTCGGTCGGCCAGTTGGCGGGCAGGTCCGAGCGTCGGCGACGGCCGGCACCATCCTGACCTCGGTGTTGCGTGCGTCCGTCCGTCGTCACCACCTTGGGGTCGGCCACGTAGAGCTGCAGGTTCCAGAAGCGGTCGTTGGCCGCGTTGAGGATGCGGAAGCGGTAGGCCTTGGGCTCGACCGTCGAGCGTCGGGTAGGCGCACGCCGTTCACCAGCGGCGTGTCGAGGAAGGACTCACCCGGCATCGACGGGTCTGGGCACGCCCGGCATCTCCGGCGGCTCCCACGGCGCGTTGACTGGGGTCGTAGTAGGGGTTGGGGACGGGCTGGATCGGTGTCGGTCGTCGGCGGCCAGAACCACGGGCCGTAGTGCCAGCGGCCCGAAGGGGTTGACGCCGTCGACGGTCGTACGGGTTCTGGGCCGGCACGTAGACGTGCGGGTACCAGAGGTCGCCGGTCTTGGGCGCGCGGATGCCGGTGACGGTGTCGAGCGTGCCCCGGTGCCCCAGTTCCAGGTCGGGTCGGTCGTGCGCACGGTGTTCGCGTCGACGAAGGTCTTGTCCTGGATGATCAGCGGGATCTCGTCGGCGCCGCTGGGGATGACGCCGTGCGGTCGATCAGGTCCTGCTCGACCTCGTCCCTGATCAGGTAGCCGGCGGCCTCGCCCACGTACACGTTGAGGCGCGTGATGCCCCAGGAGTGGTCGTGGTAGAAGAGCAGGCGGGCGCTCTGCTGGTTGCGTGTAGTAGTAGGTCTGCGCGCCCTCGCCCGGGTCGGGCATGTCGGGCACGTTCTGCGCGCTCACGCCCTTGGGGTACGAGGTGTTCTCGCCCGCCGGGGTGATCCACTGGTGCGGCGTGCCGTCGCTGATCCACGGCGTGTGGCCGCCGTGGAGGTGGATCACGGCGCGGTTCTGGGTGTACTCCTCGCGCATGCCCGGCGTCATCGGGTCCTCGATCGGGCCCATGCCGGCGCCCATGACGGTCGTGTCGACCGGGATGAAGAGGTCGCCCTCCTCGCCCAGGGGCAGCTTGTTGGTGAACTTGATGCGCACCGGACGGTCCTTCTGGGCGACGATCATCGGCCCCAGATACATGATCGGCGCCGGCTCGATGGTGTTGTCGCCGTCGGCGTCGGTGCCGTTGTTGGTCTGCACGTAGCCCCGGAGCGTGGTGGCGGGCAGGTCGGAGTGGAGCTTCTGCGTGAACTGCCGCACCTCGAGCTCGTAGTAGTCCGAGCCCGGGTAGGTGATCGTGTCGGGCACGGCCACCGGGATGGAGTTCCCCAGGTTGTTGGGCAGGTTCAGCCCCGGCAGCTTGTCGACGAACTTGCGGAGTACGCGGGCTGTTGGCCCAGTTGGCGACGCCGAAGTAGTCGGGCGTGCCGCCCGGCTCGGCGGCGGTCGCGGCGAGAAGGGTCTCCACCGAGATGCCCAGGTCGGCGGCGGTCTCCTCGATCACGGCCTGCAGGCGGTCGGCCGCGATGGCGCGGTCCTCTTGCAGGGTCTGGTCCGCGGCGCGGTACTCGAGTACGCTGGCGCGCTTGTCGTTGAGCTTGGCCTGCTGGGCCTTGGGCACGGGCGAACTCTGGCCGACCGCGAACGACTGCGCGAATCCCCAGAGTAAGACCGTGCCCAGGAGCCCGAACGCCAGGAGCACTGGGAGACGGTGAAGGCTCATCGTGTACCTCTCAGACTTGGTTCCTCGTGAGCGGCTCGGGCGTGAGCCTGAGCCGCGTCACCGGTGAGAGTCATCGTCGTCCCGGTAGTCCGCGGACTGCGGATGGTCCGTGCAACGCGGGCGGTCCGTCAGTGGCGCGGTCGGTCCGTGTAGCGCGGATGATCCGTGTAGCGCGGGCGGCCGGGGTGTCAGACGACGGCCCCGTCCATGGCTGCCTCGGGGTGCGTTGTCCCGGCGTCTCCTTCACTCGGCGGTCTGTCGTGCGAGCCAGTGCTCGCACCACGATTGTCGTGCCGCCCGCCCGCCTCTCGGACGTCGACGGCAGAAGAGGACGGCTACGCTCCCCTTTGAGGCTGGAGCGTACCTCGACGCCGCGGTTCCGAAACCGTTGTGCGTGCGGCGCTGCGGCGGGGTCGGGTGCCCGGCGTCGTGCGGCGACCGCCGCCGCCGGGCGCCCGCGGGCGTGACCCAGGCGGCCACTCCCTCCTCGCCAATCGGCTGACCCATCGGTTAGCATGCACGTGCTGAGGGGCAAGCGGCCGAGGGTCCGCGATCGCGACCCGGGGGCCGGCCCCGGCGGGTGGGGGAGACACGATGAGCGCAGGCGACGAGCACGACGCCCAGGGCCACGAGCACGACGCCCAGGGCCACGAGAACGACCCTCAGGGTGGCGAGTTCGACACTCAGGCCTCTCAGCGCGAGGCGCCGCGATCGCGGGCGCCTGACGAGCGAAGACCCTCCGGCGCCGGGTCGGCGGCCCGTCGGGCCGCGGCCTCGACGTCGGCCGTGGCCGCCTCGCGGGGACGTCGCCTCGTCCAGCGTCTGGGTGTACCACTCATCCTGCTGATCGCCGCCGCGGTGCTCTTCGGCCTCCAGAACCTGACCCGCGTCACCATCTCCTTCTGGACGGTGAAGGTGACCTCGCCGCTGTGGATCGCGCTCTACTTCTGGCTCATCGTCGGCGCGGTCCTCGGGTACGTCGTGGCCAGGTCGGCCGCGCGCCGGTCGCGCCGCTAGGCGGCGAGGTCGCCGTGACTCGATCGCACCGCGCCGCCGGCGTCGACCGAGGGCGAGGGCGGGAGGCGACATGGACGGCAGGCAGTACCCGCATGTGAGGGTGGCCGGCGGCCCGCGCGAGCGCGGCCGCCAGTACGGCGAGCAGGCGAGGGAGCGCGTGCGGCGCTCGGTCGAGGCGTACGCGGCGGTGTACGAGGACCTCGCCGGGCTGGGCTGGCGCGAGGTCCTCGATCTTGCATCCGCGTACGCCGGCGCGATCGAGCGCTTCGAGCCGCGCTACCTCGAGGAGTTGCGCGGCCTCGCCGAGGGCTCCGCCCAGGAGCTCGAGGCGATCCTCGCCGTCAACGTGCGCACCGAGATCATGTTCGCCGCGAAGGCGCGGGCGGCGGCCGCCGGCCGGCACCTCGAGGCGGCCGGGCGAGCGCAGGGCGGGCCCGGAGAGGCCGGCCGATCGGGGTCGAGCGCCTCATCGCCGCGGCCGCCCGGCGAGTGCACGTCGGTCGCCGCGCTGCCCGGCGTCACCGACTCCGGGCATACGCTGGTCGCCCAGAACTGGGACTGGCTGCCGCACACGCGGGACACCGTCGTCGTGCTCGAAGCGGTGCAGGACGAGGGCCCGTCCTACGTCACCGTCGTCGAGGCCGGCCTGCTGGCCAAAGCGGGCTTCAACTCGAGCGGCCTGGGGGTCGCGACCAACGCGCTGGTCAGCGACGCCGACGTGGGCGCGGTGGGCGTGCCCTACCACGTGTGCCTGCGGGCGTTGCTCGACGCCGAGCATCTGCCGGCCGCCCTTGCGGCGCTGCAGCGCGCTCCGCGCTCGTCGTCGGCCAACTACCTGCTGGCCCAAAAGGGAGGCATGGCCGTCGACGTCGAGGCCATGCCGGGCGACTACTCCCGCCTGCGGCTCATCGCGCCGGAGGACGGCCTGCTCGCACACACCAACCACTTCACGACCGGCGGGGTGCGCGACGTCGGTCTCTGGTGGATGCCGGACAGCCCCTTCCGACTGCTGCGCGCGCAGGCGCTGCTCGCGGAGCGCGAAGGGCCCGGTGTCGGTGCAACTGCTGCAGACCATCTTCGCCGACCACGTCGACCACCCGGTCGGCATCTGCGCCCACGCCGACCCGCGCGACAAGCCCACCGAGCAGGGGGAGACGATCGCCTCCCTCATCGTGGACCTCGACGAGCAGGCGCTGTGGCTCGCCGACGGCACGCCCTGCAGCGCGCCGTACCGGCGGCTCGAGTACGCGGGCTTCTTCGGCGCGGGGGCGTGACGGAGATGGGCCCCCGCGCCGGGACCCCACTCCTGTGGCCGCCGGGCATCGAGTGCGCGGTCGCCTTCACCTTCGACTTCGACGCCGAGGAGGTGTGGCTCGCGGGCGACGCGGCCGCGGCCGAGCGGCCGGGTCGCCTCTCGCAGGGCACCTACGGGGCCAAGGTCGCCGTCCCGCTGGTCCTCGAGATCCTTGACCGGCACAGCGTCCCGGCCACGTTCTTCGTGCCTGGACGCGTCGCCGAGCGGTACCCGGAGCGCGTGGCCGAGATCGTCGCCGCCGGGCACGAGCTCGGCCACCACGGCTACACGCACACCTCGCCGACGACCCTGACGCCGGCGGGGGAGGAGGAAGAGCTGCTTCGCGGCATGGAGGTGCTCGCACGCTTCGTGCCGCAGATCCGTGGCTATCGCTCGCCCTCGTGGGAGTTCACGCCGCACACACTCGGGCTTCTCGAGAAGCACCGGTTCGAGTACTCGTCGAACCTCATGGACGACATCCGGCCCTACGTGCACCCCGGTACCGGCATCGTCGAGCTCCCCGTGCACTGGATCCTCGACGACGCGCCGCACTTCTGGTTCGCCGAAGACGCGTGGACGAAGAAGATCAGCACGATCGACGAGGTGGAGGCGATCTGGCGGGCGGAGTTCGAGGGCATCCGCCGGCTCGGCGGCTGCTGCGTGTTCACGATGCACCCGCAGATCATCGGCCGCCCCGGGCGCCTCCCCCTGCTCGAGGCGATGATCGCGATGGTGCGGGAGACGCCGGGCGTGTGGGTGGCGCGGGCACACGAGATCGCCGCCCGCGCCCGCGAGGCGCTCAGCGCCTCCGGGGAGGGGCCGCGCTGAGCCGGGCGTCGGCCCGACGGGCGGTCCGCCCGTCCCCGCCGGCTCTTGGCACAGCGCCGTTCGGTGCTACTATCGACTGAGCGGGGCCACTAATGGGGAAGGGGGCATCATGATCCAGGTGGGGTCGGCCGCCGGTCCGTCCGCTGCGCGGCCGGGCACGAGCGGCTCGACGTCCGTCAAGCTTTGCGCCCTCGCACTGGCGCTGATCGTCGCCGGTCTCGTCGCGGTCGTCGCGCCCAACGGCGCGGGCGCCGCGGTGCCCGGCGAGCATCTGTGGGCGGAGTCGCCCTCCACGACCGGCATCTACAGGGACGAGTCCGCCGTCGCCGTGGTGACCGACGCCGCGGGCTACCCGATCGTCGTGGGCACGGCGGTCACCTCGTTCAACTACGACACCGACATCCGCCACGAGAGCTACGACCTCAACGGGATCCAGCGCTGGAGCATGGTCAAGACGACGTGGGACTACCGGTTGAACGTGGGCTCCGTGGACACGCCGGCGGGCGTCGCCGTCGACGACGCGCACAACTGCGTCTACGTCGCCGGTACCGTCGACGGCGTGGGTACCGGCAGGGACCTGGTCGTCCTCAAGCTCCTCAACGACGACCCGGGAGGCACCTCGGACGGCGTGCTGCTCTGGGAGCAGACGTACGACGCCGGGGTCAGCCTGGACGATGAGGCCGAAGCGGTGGCGCTGGACAAGTACGGCAACGTCTACGTCACGGGCGGCAGCCAGCGCCTCGACGGCACATGGGACGTGCTCACGGTGAAGTACCTGCCCGACGGTACCGTCGCCTGGGTCAAGCGTCACAACAACTCGACGACACGTTCCGACCGCGGCCTCGCCATCGCGGTGCGAGGCGCGGCGGTCTACGTCGCCGGGGTGAGCGACCGGCTCGGGCACCGTGACGACGTCGTTCTCATCCGGTACTCGCTGGCCGGCGAACGTCAGTGGGTGCGGTACTACGACGACGCGTTGACGCGCAACGAGACGGTGACGGGCATCGCCGCCACGGTCGGGGCGGTCTACGTGTGCGGCGCCGGCAGGTCGACCGCGACGATCCCCGGCGATGCGCTGCTGCTCAAGTACCTGAGCGACGGCACGCGCGCCTGGGTCCGCTGGGTCGCGGGCAGCGGCGGTGGCGACGACGCCTGGGCCGACGTGGCGGTGGACGACCTCGGGCGCGCGCACGTGACCGGCCGCCTGAACCGCGACGTGACCGGCGACGACGCCGGCACGCGGCTGTACACGACCGGCGGCACGTTGCTCTGGCAGCGCACGTACTCGGGCCTCGGCCCGCGCACGGACGCGGGCACGGCGCTCGCCCTCGACAGCGCCGGTCGCACCTACGTGTGCGGCTTCCGCACCGGCTTCGACGGCGATGTGGACATCGTCGCCCTCAAGTACGGGACGACGGGGACGACCCTGTGGAGGACGCAGTACCCCGACCCGGTCGCCTATCCGGACGAGGTCGACGACGGCGACGACCGGGCGTTCGACATCGCCGTCGCCGGCGCGCAGGTCTACGTCGTCGGCCACAGGACGAAGTCGCATCAGGGCTTCCTGGAGACCGACTTCCTGACGCTCGCGCTGCTGCGCTGAGACCCGACGGGGCGGAGGCGGCGGGGCGGCCTGCAAGGCCGCCCCGCCGCGGCGCCCCGTTGCCCGGTGCTACCATCGAGTGAGCAGGACGACCGTCCGGAAGGGGGATCCCATGAGACAGGTCACTCCGATCGCCGGGCCGCTCGCGGTGACGCCGAGGATGCCGGCGTCACAGCACCCGGGACGCCACTGCGGCGCACTCGTGCTCCTCGTCGTCGTCGCGCTGCTCGCCTTCCTGCTCGTGAGCGCCGCGTCGGTGCTTGATCCCGACACCGCCGCCGCCGCGCTCCCCGGCGAGCACCTCTGGGCCGACACCGTGTTCACGAGCGGTGTCGACGAGCACGAGGGGGCGATCGCCGTCGCCACCGACGCCGCCGGCTACCCGATCGTCGTGGGCACGGCGGTCACCTTCGAGCCTGACACGATGGAGGGCTACTACGACATCCGCTACTACAGCTACGACCTCACCGGCGTCCCCCGCTGGACCGCCGTGCCGACGACCTGGGAGAACCCGGACAACCCCGGCTTCGACGACACGGCGTGCGGCGTCGCCGTCGACGACGCGCACGGCTGGGTCTACGTCGTGGGGAAGACCGAGGGCGACGGCACCGGCAGCGACATCGTGGTCCTCAAGCTGCGGGACGTGGATCCCGTGGGCCCGCTGGACGGCGAGCTGCTCTGGGCCCGGACGTTCAACGGCCACCGCCGGCAACGACGACGTGGCCGAGGCGGTCGGCGCTCGACAAGTACGGCAACGTGTACGTGACCGGTTCGAGCCAGCGAGCCGACACCACCGAGGACGTGATCACGCTCAAGTACCGTCCCGACGGGACACTGGCGTGGTCCAGGCGCCACGACAACTCGACGACGCGCTTCGACGCCGGTGTCGCCATCGCCGTGCGCGGGACGGCGGTCTACGTCGCCGGGGTGAGCAGCCGCCTGGGCCACCGCAGGGACGTCGTGCTGATCCGCTACTCGCTCGCCGGAGAGCGGCAGTGGGTGCGGTACTACGACGATGCCCTCAACCGTGACGAGACCGTGACGGGCATCGCCGCGACGGCGGGTGCGGTCTACGTCTGCGGCGGCGGCAAGTCCCTGTCCTACGGCCCCGGTGACGCGCTGCTCCTCAAGTACCTGAGCGACGGCACGCGCGCCTGGGTCCGCTGGGTCGCCGGCAGCGGCGGGCTCGACGATGCCTGGCAGGACGTGGCCGTGGACGACCTCGGCCGGGCGCACGTGACCGGCTTCCTGAACCGGGCCGCGACGGGCGACGACATCGTGACGCGGATGTACACCGCGGGCGGCGACGCTCGTCTGGCAGCGCGGCTTCTCGAGCGCCGGGTACCGCGTCGACACCGGAACCGCGCTCGCCGTCGGCGGCGTACGCACGTACGTGTGCGGGGTCCTGGCCGGCCTCGAGGGCGACACGGACATCGTCGTCCTGAAGTACGGCGCCGACGGCGCGACCCTCTGGCAGACCACGTATCCCGACGCACTCGGCTATCCCGGCGAGGTCGACGAGGGCTTCGACTGGGCCAGCGACATCGCGCTGGCGCCCGGCTTCGTGTACGTCGTTGGCCAGCAGTCGGTGGACCACGGCGGCGGGGCCGAATCCGACTTCCTGACGCTCGCGATCCAGCGTTGACGGGGGGAGCAGCGGGCGGGGCGGCGTGAGACGCCGCCCCGCCCGCTGCTCCGTTGCGCCCGCCTCCCGCCCGCTTCTCCCGCCCAGCCCGCTTCTCCCGCCCGCCGCCCTCGTCTCCCGCCCGCCGCGAAGGCCGTTGTCACGCATCGGCCAGTCTGAGAGCATTGCCGGCAGACCAGTCCAGCGTCGTCGCGGGTGCGCCCGCGGCGCCCGACCGAGGCCGATGAGATAGACCCGAGCGAGTTCCACGCCCCCGAGGCGGGCCGCGTCGTCACCGGGCCCGACGGCTACGCCGCCTTCGTCCCGGCGCCGCTGCCGCCGCGTCTGCGCTTCTCCAGAGAGCTGGCCTTGGCGCTGTCGAAGGCCGACGCCGCCCTCGGCGAGCTCTGCGGCGTCGGTCGCGAGCTCCCCGACCCGAAGATCCTCGACGCGCCGTTCAAGCGTCAGGAGGCCCTCTGCTCGTCGCGCATCGAGGGCGCCGACGTCACTCTCTCCGACCTGCTGCTCGACCAGGTGGGGGCGGCGCGCGCGACGCTGCCGCGCGAGCACCTGCGCGAGGTGCGGCGCTGCGTCGCCACCCTGCGCTACGGGGTCCAGCGTCTCGAGGAGGCCCCGCTGTCGCTGGCTCTCGTGCGCGAGCTGCACGAGCAGCTGCTGCGCGGCGAGATGAGCGCCGCAAGGACGCCGGGCGAGTTCAGGACCGGGCAGAACTGGATCGGCCCGCCGGGCGCGACCCAGGCCACGGCGACGTACGTGCCGCCGCCGGTCCACGGAGATGCTCGAGGCGCTGCGACGGCGTGGGAGGCCTTCGTTCGAGGAGAGGGACGTGCTCCCCGACCTCGTGCAGTGCGCGATGCTGCACGAGCAGTTCCAGGCGATCCACCCCTTCGTCGGCGGCAACGGCCGCCTCGGCCGGCTGCTGATCACGCTCTTCCTCATCGAGCGCGGCCGCCTCACGTTGCCGCTCCTCTATCTCTCCGCGTATCTCGAAGGTCACCGTGACGAGTACTACACGCGGCTGCAGCGCGTGCGCACGCACGCCGAGTGGGTGCCGTGGCTCCTCTTCTTCCTCGACGGCGTCCGCGCGACCGCGGTGCGCGCCACGACGCAGGCGCGCAGCCTGGCGCGCTACCACGCGGAGTGTCGCCTGCGCCTCAAGGGACGCGCACTGGCGCTGGCCGACGAGCTCGTGCGCACGCCGTGCATGACCGTCCCCGAGGCGCGGCGCGCTGCTCGACGCGAGCGACGGCACGGCGCGCCGTGCCGTCGAGGAGCTCGAGACGCGGAGTCTGCTCGAGGAGTGGGCGGAGCCGCGGCGCCCGCGCGTCTACCTGGCGCGGCCCATCCTCGACGCCGTGATGCACCCGCTCGAGGACCTGCGCCGGAGCGCCGCGGACGACGGGGCCGCCGCCGTGGTCAAGTCGGCCGCCGGCCAGCGCGAGGTGCCGACGCGGCGCGCCGACCGCCTCATGGCCGAGGCGATGGCGCTCATCGACGCGGCCCGCGCGCACGGCGTGCAGGTGCGCCTCGATCGGCGGCCTCGCCATACGCCGCCACTGCGTCGACCTCGACTTCATGGACCGCGAGTACTCGGACATCGACCTGGTCGGCCTCGGGCCCCAGAGCGGACGCGCTGAACGAGGTGATGATCGGTCGCGGGTTCGTCCAGAACAGCTACGTGGCGCGTTCCACCGAGTCGCGGCAGCTCCAGTACGTCACCGCCGAGGCGCTGAAGAGCGGGCTCACGGTCATCGGCGCCGCAGAAGGAGAGAGGGCCCACGACGCGCCCCTCTTCGACCACGTCGACATCTTCCTCGACGTGATGATGATGGACCACGACCTCGACGTGCGCGAGCGCCTCGAGATCGACGACTACGCCATCTCCCCGGCCGACGCGCTCATCGCCAAGCTGCAGATCGGCAAGATCAACCAGAAGGACGTCCACGACGTGATCGCCCTCCTCAAGGACGTGCCGCTGGGCGAGGAGGAGGACGACGACTCGATCGACGCGCTCTACGTGGCCGACATGTGCGCCCGCGACTGGGGCCTGCACCGCGACCTCACGGTCAACCTGCGGGTGGTCGCCGCGCGGCTCGAGGACTACGGGCTGCCGGACGAGGAGGTGAGTCGCGTGCGCGGCCGCCTCGCCGAGCTCGAGACGGCCATCCGTGGAGAGGGCAAGTCGCTGCGCTGGCGGGCGCGCGCCGTCGTCGGCCCGCGAGTCGCGTGGCGGCGCGAGATCGAGGACACCGAGGGCACCGAGATCATCGCCCCCGAGTGGGACTGGAGGCGCGACCTCGGTTGAGCGGGCGGCGAGCGAGACGAGGCGGGCCGGCGCCCGATCCGCAGGCCTGGCGCACCTCGAGTCCGGAGGGCGCAGGATGAGGCGGGTCGAGGGACTGCTGCTCGACATGGACGGCGTGCTCACGGTCTCCTGGGACCCACTCCCGGGGGCCGCCGATGCGGTCCGCCGCCTGCGCGGCGCCGGGCTGCCGCTGCGCATCATCACGAGCACGACGAGCCGTACCGGGGCCGAGATGGCGGCGAACCTTCGGCGTCTCGGCATCCCCATCGACGACGGCGAGGTCATCACGGCGGCGATGTCGGCGCGCGACCTACCTGCTCGAGGCGCATGCCGGGCGCGCGCGTCTTCGTGCTCGGCGACGCGCGCGCCGAGGACCTCGAGGGCCTGCGCCTGGTCGGCCTCGACGAGGACCCCGAGGTGATCCTCGTCTCGGGCGCCGACGAGTCCTTCGCCTTCGGCACCTTCAATCTCGTGCACCGCGCGCTGCTCGACGGCGCCCGGCTCGTCGCCATGCACCGCAACCTCTCATGGATGACGCACGAGGGCGAGTGCCTCGACGCCGGCGCCTACCTGCTCGGCCTCGAGGCGGCGTCCGGGTGCGCGGCGATCGTCACCGGCAAGCCGGCCCCCGAGGCCTTCCGGGCCGGCCTCTCCGCCCTCGGCCTGCCCGCGACGCTCGTGGCAATGGTCGGCGACGCCGTGGAGAGCGACGTCCTCGCGGCGCAACGCCTCGGCATCACCGGCGTCCTCGTGCGCACGGGCAAGTTCCGCGAGGGTGCCCTCGCCGCGGCGTCGGGGCGCCCCGACCACGTGATCGACTCGATCGCCGACCTGCCGGCGCTGCTCGGCGTCTGACGGCGGGCGGCGTCAGACGCCGCCCGCCGTCAGACGCCGACCGCACGCGCGTCACCTGCCCCAGCCGTCACCCGCCCCAGCCGTCACCCGCCGCCGTCCTGCCGCGCGTCCCGCCAGCCGCCGCGCGCCGCGGCCCCGTCAGGCTTCGGCCTCCTCCTGGGCCGTGTCGCCGGCGGCGGGGAAGAGGCGCTCGTGGTAGTAGCCGTCGGCGAGGTAGATGGCGGCGAGCGGGTTGTGGCCGAGCACCCGGTCCTTCGCCGCAAGCACGGTGACGGGCGCGACCGAGTGCTTCATGAAGAGGCTGTCGTGCCCGACGCAGAGGCCGAGCAGCACGTTGAGCTCGGTCCCGGCGCGGCCGAGCGCCTGCGCCTGGCCGATCGGGTTGCAGGTCGGCTCGTACTCGCCCGGCGAGACCTTGTCCTCGTCGCCCAGCCCGAGCTCCTCCTTGGGCAGGCTGCCGTTCTTGCAGGCCACCGAGTCGACGCCGAACCCGTTGGCGCGCAGGACCCGGGCGAATACCTTGGCCTCGCGCTGCAGGCCGATGCAGAACGCGAGGCCGAGGCGGCGTGAAGCCGCTGCGCCGGGCGAAGTCCATGATCTCCTCGACGCGGGTGAGGCGGCAGTAGCCGTGCGCTTCGACCAGCGCGGCGGTGCGGGCGATCTCGCGGTCCTCGCCCTCGCGGTAGGCGGCGAGCAGCTCGTCGCGGTCGGCGTCGCGCGACGGGCAGTCCGCCGGGTAGGCGCTCTCGTCGCCGCTGTCGCATCCCCACCGGGCGCACTCGGCGCAGGTGTACATGGTCCCCTCCTCTCGCCGTGGCGCGAACTGGGACAGAGCCTGACGGACGCCGCCCGCGGCTTCAAGCTCGCGGCGCCGGTGGTAGCATTGCCCGGCGATGGACCCGCGAACGATCTCTCCCACGGCCGGTGGCCGCAGCGCGGCGCGGCCGCCGGTCTGCGCCGGGGGCGCGGCGTGAGCCGCCGCTCCCTCGCACCCTGCGGCGCGGCCATCGCCCTGCTGGCCGCGGCGGCCCTCGCGGCGGCCCTCGCGGTGGCCGGCTGCGGCTCGCCGGGGTCGGAGTCGCCGTCCGCCGGGACCGCGAGTCCCACGTCGGCCGTCACCGCGACGCCGGCCGTCACCACGACGCCGACCTGGACCCCCAACGCCGACCAGCCGCCGCCGGAGTACGACCGTAACTACAAGCTCGGCCTCGTCGAAGCGTTGGACGAGCCGCCGGAGCTCGTCTTCATGGGCGGCTCGCGGGCACAGCGCTTCGAACCGTCCTACATCCGCAAGCTCACGGGCCTCAGCGCCTTCAACTTCGCCGTGCAGAACAACCGTCCCGAGGACGCCTACGCGATGTCGCAGACGCTCTTCGAGATGGCGCCCGACGTGAAGCTGCGCCTCTTCTACGCCGTGCAGGTGACGACCTTCAACGACGGGATCATGCACCCGGGCCTTCTCTACGATGAACGCTTCTCGCGTTGGTTCCCGGACGCGCTGATCGCCGCGCAGAAGAAGAAGCTCGGCACACCGAAGCCGGACGGCATCCCCGAGAACAACCACTACAGCCCGCGCGGCTGCCTCCTGTACAACAGCTACGACGAGCGCCTCGAGCGTGGCCGCACCCAGGAGCGTGCGCTCGCGACCTACCTCGAGCGACTGGTGCCCAAAGCGGCGGCGCCGCTGGGCGAGCAATCACGTTCGCGGCGCTACTTCGAGAAGCTCCTGCGCCTCTACAACGATCACGGCGTGACGCCGGCGATCGTCCTCATGCCGCAACACCCCGTCGCCCTCGCGGCGTTCAGGGAGGTGGGGTGGCAGGCCAAGAACGACGCCCTGCTCGCCTACCTGCACGGCCTGGAAGACGAGTACGACCTGCGCGTCCTCGACTACACCGAGATCGAGAGCTTCGGGGGTAAGGCGCGCTACTTCTACGACGGCTCGCACGTGACGAAGGAGAACGCCCGTCTCCTGCTCGACGCAGGCGGTCCGTGACGCGCCGGAGTGCTTCTGAGGGAGACTCTTGGGCGGCAGACTCTCACCCTCGACTCGAGGGTGAGAGTCTGCCCTTACGGCGCCGCGGCGGCGGGCTCCTCGTCGGGCGCCCGCCGTGTCGTCGGCGCCGTGCCGAGCACCGACCCCAACAGGATCAGCGGCAGGCCGACGGCGATCCCCAGCGTGAACGGCTCCGCCAGCAGCCACACGCCGAGGAGCACGGCGACGAGGGGGTTGATGTAGGTGATGACCGTCGAGCGCGCGGGGCCGACCTCGAGGATGAGGGCGAAGAAGAGGATGAAGGCCACGGCCGTGCACACCACGGCGAGGGTGGCGACGGCGCCGACCGTCGCCGCGGAGACCGACTCCGGCAGGGTCGCGAAGGCCCAGGGGGCGTACAGCGCGCTCGTGATGACGAGAGAGGCGACGACGACGCCGAGACTCGGCAGGTCGGCGAGCCGGCGGCTGATGATCAGCGGGCCGACGGCGTAGCACAGAGCGACGACTCCGACCTCGGCCATCGCCAGTGCGTCGCGGTCACCGAAGTCGATGCCGACGAGAGCGGCGACGCCGGCGAAGCCGATGAGCAGGCCGCCGAGGCGCCGCGCGTCGACGTGGTCGACGATGCCGACGGCACGGTAGACGACCACGGCGATGAGCGGCACCGAGGCGACGATCAGTCCCGCCATCGAGCTCGACAGGCGCTGCTCGGCGTGCGCGAGCAGGAGCCAGGGGACCGCGAGCTCGACCATCGTGTAGGCGAGGATCCAGCGCCAGCGCGGCCAGAGGCCGCGCGTCTGGCCGCGGCGCAGCGCCAGCGGCAGGAGGATCACCGCGGCGACCCCCGTCCTGAAGAAGACGAGCGCCGGCGGCGAGAGCTCCTCGACGGCGACGCGGATCAGGAGGTAGGGGATGCCCCAGATCACGCAGAGGGCGATGAAGAGCGCCCATCCCTTGCGCGACACGGGCGTGACCTCCTCGGGGTGCGGCGGACGACGATGTCGAGGCAAGTCTAGCGCTGGGCGAGATGCGCGCAGTCGACGCGCTCGCGGCGCGGCCGCGGCGACCGCCGGGAGCGGGAGCCACCTTCGCCGCGGGAAGAGGAAACCCGCGCACCCGCGTTGTACACGGTAGCGCGCGGCCGATCGGAACGGCCGCTTTCTACGAAAGGGGGCACGAATGCGACGCGCGCGCATCGGCGCGGGGGTCGTCGCCGTACTCGTCCTGCTCCTGCCGCTGCTGCTGGCCGCGCCTGCCGGCGCCGCCGACGACGGCTACGCCGGCACGTACAAGGGCTGGGGTGAAGGCACCGGCAAGGGCGGCGGCAAGGCGACGTCGGCGGTCACGATCTGGGTCCAGGACCTGGGCGGCAAGGTGCGCTTCACGATCAGGGCCGCCCGCCTCGGCATCACCTTCGACGCCGAGGGACCCGAGCAGTGGCAAGGCGACTCGACGCTCGTCGTGCCCCTCAGCATCAAGAAGATGGGCATCAGGGCCAGCGGGACCATCACGCTGGAGAAGGACGGCGAGAACTGGATCCTCTCGGGCAGCGGCAAGGGGAAGGTCCTGACCTACGAGGGCTCGGGCACCGTCCTCGCCGTGAGGGTCGCGACCGGGGTGAAGATCCCCGGCCTCGGCGCCCAGATCAAGGGCGGGCTGCAGGCGATCTTCGGCGGCCCACCCGCAGCCGAGAAGGTGCCGCCGGAGGCGACGAAGGGCGGCACGCTCAAGCCGCCGAAGCCCCCGGCGCAGGTCGAGCAGGTCAAGCCGGCCTCCACGCTGGCCGCCGCGGAGGCCACGCCGCCGATCCCCGAGAACGACAAGTGGGCAGCTGGTGCTCGCGATGATCCCTCCTCGTCCTCTTCTTGTTCGGCATCTTCATCTTCGTCTGAGAGGCGCCGCCATGGACGACTTCATCACCATCTACTACTGGGCGCGGCTGCTGGTCCTGGTGCTGTTGACGGTGATCGCGCTGATCACCACCATCGCCATGACGGCACGGCGGCCCTTCAAACCGTGGCGGGAGATCACGGCGGCCGTGCTTGTCGTGGCGGCCTTCGTGGCCCTGTCGGTGATCCCCGGCGTGTACTACGGCGTGGTCTGGGCGGCCGTGCTTGTCGCCCTCGGCCTCGTCGTCGGGTACCTCGTGAACCGCGGCGAACGCGTGACCCGCGAGGAGGGGCGCGTCGTGCTGCGCCGCTCGCCGCTCGTCCCGTGGCTGTGGTTCGTGGCCGTGGTGCTGACGCTCGCGACGCTGCTCTTCGCCGAGACCTATCTCTTCTCGCTCTCGATGCTCCTGATGGCGTTCGTCATGGGCGCCTTCATCGGTCAGACGATCGCGCTCGTGCGCGCTCCATTGCCGGCCGCCGCCGGCACGGAGCCCGTCGGCGCCGCCGAGGCCAGCCCGGCCTGAGCCCGGCGTCGGCGCCGAGGCCATCGGGCCGCGGGCCGGCGGAGCGAGACCCGGGGCCGCGGCCGCCCGCCACCGGCGGGCGGCCGCGGCCCCGCCGTGTGCCGACCCTCGGCCGGCTCGCGCGTCATCCCGCGCGCGCCCTACGCGTCCCCCGCCGGGTTGCCGCCGGCCCCGCCGCGCCCCCGCGCGTCGGACACCCGTCCCGTCGTCGCGTCGCCTCCGGGTCGCGCGACGACGCCCCGCGGGTAGACTGCCTCGACAGGACACGACCGCGCGGCGAGCGCCGGTCTTCGGGCGCGGCGGCCGGCGCCCGAAGGAGGCCCCAGTGGACGTTCTCGAGACCATCGCCGCTCGCTACAGCGTGCGCGGCTACAAGGCCGACCCGGTGCCTGAAGACGTGCTGGCGCAGGTCCTCGAGGCGGCGCGGCAGGCGCCGACCGCCGCCAACAGGCAGCCCTTCCGTCTGATCGTGATCCACACCACGGGCCGGGAGGAAGAGCTCGCCCGCATCTATCGGAGTCGCTGGTTCACCCAGGCGCCGCTGGTCGTCGGCGTGGTCGCCGTGCCCGGCGAGGCGTGGCGGCGCATGGACGACAAGCCGTACGACGAGGTCGACGCGACCATCGTCATGGACCACCTCATCCTCGCGGCGACGAGCCTGGGCCTCGGCACCTGCTGGATCGCCGCGTTCGACCCGCTCGCGGCGCGCGAGGTGCTCGGGCTGCCCGACGATGTCGAGCCCATCGCCTTCACGCCGCTCGGCTACCCCGACAGGGCCCCGGCGAGCACCGACCGCCGGCCGCTCGAGGAGCTCGTCAAGTACGAGCGCTGGTGATCGGCGGGTCCGTAGCGCACGAGCTGCCTGTGGTCACGGCATGACGGAGGAACGGAGCAACCTGACCTCACCGACCGAGGGCGCCGGGCGCGCCGCGGCGGCCGCGCCTCCCGGCGGGTCTTCGTCTGACGCGGGTCGCGGCGGGCCGTCGTCTGACGCGGGTCGCGGCGGGCCGTCGTCTGACGCGGGTCGCGGCCGGCCGTCGCCGGCGGAGCACCTCGCGTTCGCGCTGGCGGCTGCCGTCGTGCTCGTCCACACCCTGTCGGCTGCCTTCATCGCCCTCGAGCCGGGCGTCGGGCGCGGCGCCCACGTCTGGGCGGCCCTCGTCGTCTCCGGCGTCCTCCTCCTCGCCGTGTGGCTCTACCCACGGGCGCGGGCCGGGCTGCGCGCCTCGGCCGCCTTGCTCCTCGGCATCCTGGCGCTCGCGGCGGGTGCGGTCTTCCTCAGCGATGCCCTCTCCGGCGGCCCCTCCGGGGACGACTGGACGGGCGTCCTGCTGCTCCCCGCCGGCGCCGTCCTCGCGGGCCTCGGCGTCGTCGTCGCCTGGCGCTCGCGCAAGCCGACCGGCCATCGCTGGCTCCGGCGCGCCCTCATCGCCCTGGGCGCGCTCCTCGTCGTCTACTGGGTCGTGCTCCCCGTCACCCTCGCCGTGATCGCCACCGAGCGACCGCGTACTCCGGTGGAGGGCGCCGATCTGGGCCGTCCGTACGAGCACGTCACCTTGCCGACGGCCGACGGCCTGGACCTCGCGGCGTGGTACGTGCCCTCGAGCAACGGGGCGGCGGTGATCCTGATCCCGCGCGAGGGAGCGGTCGACGAAGCCCGCGTGCTGGTGGAGAACGGGTACGGCGTGTTGCTGGTCGACCCGCGCGGCTACGGGGAGAGCGAAGGCGACCCGAACATGTTCGGCTGGGCGATGAGCAGGGACATCGCCGCCGCGGCCGACTACCTCGAGACACGCCCCGACGTCGAGAGCGGGCGCATCGGCGGCCTCGGCCTCTCGGTCGGCGGCGAGATGATGATCCAGGCCGCGGCCGAGGACCCGCGGCTCGCGCGCCGTCGTCTCCGAGGGCGCCGGCGTGCGCACGGTCCGGGAGACCTTCGTGCGCCGCGGCCCGAACGCGGTCGAGCTCGCCCTGCAGTGGCCGCACGAGGTCGTGCTGACCGCGGCCACCGCGGTGCTCAGCGGCTCGGCGCCGCCGCCCTCGCTGCGCGACCTCGTGGCGCGCATCTCCCCGCGAGCCGTCTTCCTCGTCTACGGGGAGGAGGGCCAGGCGGTCGAGAAGGCCGTGAACCCGCCGTACTACGACGCCGCCGGCGAGCCGAAGGAGATCTGGGAGGTGCCGGGCGCCGGCCACACCGGCGGCTTCGCGGCGCAGCCGGAGGAGTACGGGCGCCGGGTCGTCTCGTTCTTCGACGAGCACCTGCTGCGGGCGGAGTAGGCGCCCCGCCGGCGGGGCCCCTCTCGACGCCACGCTCCGCGGAGGGCTCCGCCTTTCGCCCCCTTGGCTCCCGGCCGTCCGTCCTGACAGAATGGCGCCACTGGTCTCAGAGAGGGGGGCTCTTGGGAGATGGCAGGCTTCAAGGACGTGTGGCCATCGTCACGGGGGGCGCGTCGGGCATCGGCCTGGCCGCCGCCGAGCGGCTTCTCGCCGACGGGGCCGCGGTCGTCATCGCCGACGTCGACGGTGCGGCGGGCAAGCGGGCGGCAGCCGATCTCGGCGGGCGCGGCCTCGGGCCCGTCGAGGCCGTCGCCGCCGACGTGTCGCGCGACGGCCACGTGCGCCGTCTCGTCGAGCACGTGGTGGCGCGACACGAACGCGTCGACATCCTCTTCAACAACGCGGGGTTCTTCGAGCCGGGCGAGGTCCACCAGGTGACCGAGGCCGCCTGGGACCGCCAGCTCGGCGTCAACCTGCGCTCGGTGTACCTGGTCTCGCACCACGTCGTGCCGCACATGCTCGCCCAGGGCGGCGGCGCGATCGTGAACAACGCCTCCGTGGCCGGCATGGTCGGCGACTACCGGTCGGCGGCCTACTGCGCCAGCAAGGGTGGCGTCGCGCTTCTCACGAGGGCGATGGCGCTGGACTACGCGAAGCGCAACATCCGCGTGAACGCGATCTGCTGCGGCGAGATCGACACCCCGCTGTTCGAGCGCGAGGCGGCACAGTACGGGATGGGTGTGGACGAGTTCCGTGCCGTGCTCGACAACGAGCACCCCATCGGCCGCATCGGGCGGCCGCAGGAGGCGGCCGCCGCTGTCGCCTTCCTGGTGAGCGACGAGGCGAGCTTCATCACCGGCGCGCTGCTGCCGGTGGACGGCGGGTACTCGGCCGCCTGAGAGCCGGCCGCGGCGGGAGTCCGTGGCGGCCGTCCGGGGACGGCGCGCCGCGGGGCTGAAGGCGCGCGCTGAGACGGGCGCGCGAGAGCGTGACGCCGACGACAACGAGGGCGACGACGAGGAGCGTGCAGATGCGTGGCCTGGCGGGCAAGACGGCGCTGGTGACGGGCGGGTCCTCCGGACTGGGCGAGGCGGTGGTCCTCCGGCTGGCCGAGGAGGGCGCGAGCGTGGCCGTCGCGGGGCGCGACGAGGCGAAGGCGCGCGCCGTGGCCGCGCACGCCGCGGCCCTCGCGCATGACGCCGGCCACGAGGGCCGTTTCCCCGTGCTGCTCGGCGACGTGAGCGTCGTGGCCGACTGCGAGCGCCTGGTCGGCGAGGCCGTCGCGGCGCTCGGGCGCCTCGACGTGCTCGTGAACTCCGCCGGCGTGTGGCTCGAGAAGTCCATCCTCGACACCAGCGAGGAGGACTGGGAGTGGTGCGTCGGCACCTGCCTCAAGGGCACGTACTTCATGTGCAAGGCGGCGCTGGCGCACATGGTGCCGCGGGGCAGCGGCGTGATCGTGAACATCGCCAGCGACTCGGGCATCCACGGCGAGCCCGGGGCCGCGGTGTACTCGGCGGCGAAGGCGGGCGTCATCATGATGACGCGCTCCCTCGCCATCGACCACGGCCCCGACGGCATCCGTGTGTGCAGCGTCTCGCCGGCGATCTTCGACACGCCGATGCTGGCCAAGGCGATCGCCGACGCCCCCGACCCCGAGGCCTACGCCGCCGTCCAGGACGAGGGCTACCCGCTGGGCCGCATCGGCCGGCCCGAGGAGCTGGCTGCGGTCGTCGCCTTCGTCGCCAGCGAGGACGCCGGCTTCGTCACCGGCCGCACGTGGGTCGTGGACGGCGGCGTCACTGCTTGAGCCGAGGCGAGGGTCGCGCGCCGCGCCGCTGCCCCGCCGGCCCGCCGCCGACCCGGAACGCCGCCGACCCGGAGCGCCGCCGTCTCGCGGTGCCGCCCCGAAGTGGAGAACGCGAGGCGATCAGCGGAGCTTCTCGCCTCGCTCGGATGTCGTTTTACACGGTCCAGATGAGGGAAGAAGCGGGGCCAGAAGTCGTCGCTGGGGCGCGACGGCGCAAGCAAGGATGGTAACCATGGCGGGGCACGGGGCAGGTTCATCTCTCCGGCATTCGACGACGGCGCCGGTGGGCGCGACATCGGTCCGTGGACACCCTCGATCCGACCGCTCGATCCCGTTGCTCGAGGAGACGTGGGGCGTCGCCGCGTGTGCGCTCTGCGGCTCCACCATCGCGCTCGGCGACCGCAGCTACCGGGTGCGCGTGGCGGGGCGTACGGCGCATGTCTGCTCCGAGTGCGCGATGACAGCCGTGCCCGAACGGGCGCGGCCGCGACTGGTCACACGGTCGCGCAAGCGGCTCGTCAAGGCGGCGTGAGCGCGGCCGAGCCCTGATCTGCCGCTGTTCCAGGCCGTCGGCGACGCGAGGCCGTCGGCGACCCGCCTGACGCCCGGCCCCCTCTCGGGACTCGACTCCTGGTCTCCGTCCTCGCCCTGTCGTACCGGGGCGTGGCGCTGAGCGCCGCGCCCGCGCCGGCCGCGGCCGAGCGCCGGCCGGCATTTTTCGTCGTTGACACCCCCGACCCCTGTGATAGACGGTGAGGGAAGCACCTATCCGTGCTGTCACCGGGGGAGGGCACATGAGCGCACTGAGGACATCCAGCCGGGCGGCTCGCCGCACCCGTCGGCCATGGCTCACGCTGTTGATCGTCGTCGCCGCGGCCTGTCTCGCCCTCGGGGGCAGCCTGCTCGCCGCCTGCGGCGAGGAGGAGGGTGACGAGGGCGAGCCCTCGCCGGCCGCGCAGGAGTTCCAGTACTCGACGCCGCCGGCCGACGGCCTCGTGGAGGAGATCACCTGGAACCTCGGCTACGGCGAGCCGACCACCGTCGACCCGCTGAAGGCGGGCGACTACGGTCCCTGCTTCATCGCCTCGCAGATGCACGACACGCTGGTCCGCTACACCCCGGAGTGGGAGCTCCAGCCGTGCATCGCCGAATCCTGGGAGCAGGTCGACGACCTGACGCTCGTCTACGCGATCCGGCAGGACGCCAAGTTCTGGGACGGCAGCCCGGTCACGGTCGAGGACGTCATCTTCAGCATGAAGCGCCACATGGACCCGGCGACCGGCTCGATCTGGGCCGCCTTCTACAGCTACGTCGAGAGCATCGAGCAGACCGGTGACTGGGAGGTCACGGTCAAGTTCACGAAGCCGGACGAGCTCTTCAACAAGGAGATGGGCACGGTCGGCGGCGCCATCGTGAAGAAGGCCTACCTCGAGGAGGTCGGCGAGGAGAATTACGGCTCCGGTGAGAACGTCATGGGCAGCGGGCCCTACAAGATGGCCAGCTGGAAGCCCGGCGAGGAGATCGTCCTCGAGGCCAACCCCGACTACTGGGACCCCGCGCTCGCGCCCAAGGTCGCCAGCGTCAGGGTCACCTTCATCAGCGACACCAGCACCGTCACGAGCGCGATCCTGTCGGGCGAGATCGACGGGGCGTACGGCATCCCGCCGACCAACATCCCCGCACTCGAGTCGGCCCCCGGCACGATCTACTACGGTCCGAGCCTCACCGTGGTCGAAGTGGTCCCCACGAACGGCGACACCCCGATGGGTGACCCGAACGACCCGGACGTGCGCACGGCCCTGTCGATGGCCATCGACCGCCAGTCCATCGTCGACGGCGTGTTCAACGGCAAGGCCGTGCTCAACAAGACCTTCACTCCGCCCTCGGCCTGGGACCCCGAGGCGATCGACGTCTACCAGACCGCCTACGACGCGTTGCCCGGCGATGAGCCGGACATCGCGGGGGCGACCGCGCTGCTCGAGGGCAAGGAGGGTCTCGACCAGCCGCTGGTGATGGCGATGGCCGCCGGCAACGAGGAGGAGCTGCGCGTCTCGAGCATCGTGCAGCAGGCGGCCAAGGACATCGGGATCACCATCGAGCTCAAGCCGCTGCAGGCGATGGACCTCGCCAACGTGTTCTACGTGCCCGAGTACCGCGAGGGCATCGACCTCGTCATGACCTGGGGCTGGCTCGACATCCCGGATCCGCTCGACTACACCTCGCTGTTCTTCGGCGAGGGCGCCCTCTTCAACTGGATCGACTACCGCAACGCCGAGGTCGAAGCGACGCTCGACGAGGCCCGCCAGACCTTCGACCCGACGGCGCGGGCCGACCTCTTCGTCGAGGCGCAGGCGATGTACACGGCGGACACCATCGTCGTCCCGCTCGTGAACCCGTACCAGTCCCTCTACATGAGCGACCGGATCAGCGGCGCGCCCTGCTCCTTCGCCTACATGTGGATCCCCGGCCTGGCCATGCTCGGGGGGACCGAGTGAGGCGGGCGAGCCGCTTGTACCGAACGGCCGCCCGCTGACGTGTCGCGCAGGGGGGGCTGAGTGGCGCTGTTCGTCGCCAAGCGCCTGGCCGCGCTCGTCCTGACGCTGCTCGTCGCGAGCTTCCTGATCTACGGGTCGCTCTACCTGGCGCCCGGAGACCCCGCGACGCAGCTCGCGGGCGGGCGGGCGACGCCCGAGGTCCTCGAGCAGATCCGCGAGCGCTACCAGTTCGACGAGCCGTTCCTGACGCGGTACTGGGATTGGCTGACCGGCGTCGTCCAAGGCGACCTCGGGCAGTCGTTCGTCTACCGGCAGGACGTCTCGAGCCTGCTCGCGCCCCGGGTCGGCAACACCGTCTTCCTGGTGGTCTACGCGGCCATCCTGATCCTCGGCGTCGGCATCCCGCTGGGGCTGTGGTCGGCGCTCCGCCGCCGGCTCGGCTCGGCGGTGACGGTGGTGACGGCGATCGGGATGGCCACCCCGGCCTTCGTCGCCGCCATCGTGCTCATCACGGTCTTCGCCGTCGGTCTCGGCTGGTTCCCCGTGTTCGGGCCGGGGGAGGGGTTCGTCGACCGACTCTGGCACCTGACCCTGCCCGCCATCGCGCTCGCCGTCTCGTGGGTCGCCTACAGCACGCAGGTGACGAAGGCCTCGGTGCGTGAGGAGCTCGGCCGCGAGCACGTCGAGACGGCGAGGAGCCGGGGCATCCCCTGGTCGCGGATCGTGCGCCGCCACATCTTCCGCAACGCCCTCATCCCCATCACCACGGTGGCCGGTCTCACGGTGGCGGGTCTCATCGCGGGGGCGGTGGTCGTCGAGCAGGCGTTCGGCCTCAACGGGCTGGGGTCGTTCCTCGTCCAGGCGGCCTCGCAGAAGGACTTCGCCGTCGTCCAGGCCATCTCGCTGCTGCTCGTCAGCACGTTCGTCATCGCCAACGCCGTCGTCGACCTCCTCAACGGCGTCCTCGACCCGCGCCTGCGCCTGAAGGGCTCCTCCTGAGATGGCGACCGAGCTGACGGCGCCGGCGGTGACCCGGGCGCGGGGCGCGCGCGCCCGGCGCATCGACTGGATCGCCGTGACGTGCGCCGGCTTCATCGTCCTCGTGGTCGTGGTCGCGCTGCTCGCGCCGTGGATCGCCCCCCACGACCCGAACCAGGTGGACGTCGTGCGCGCCTACGAGGGGCCTTCGGCCGAGCACCCGCTGGGCACCGACTCACTCGGGCGCGATCTGCTCTCGCGTCTCATGTACGGCGCCCGCCTCAGCCTCATCGGGCCGACGCTGATCGTCGTCATCGCCACGGTGGCGGGGACGGCCGTCGCCATCGCCGCCGCCTGGCTCGGAGGGTGGTTCGACGCCGTGGCCTCGCGGGTGCTCGACATCCTCTTCGCCTTCCCCGGGATCATCTTCGCGGTGCTGGCCGTGGCGCTGTTCGGTCCCGGGCTGGTGGCCCCGGTGATCGCCCTCTCGATCGCCTACCTGCCCTACGACGGGCGCATCCTGCGCAGCGTGGCGCTGCGCGAGCGCCAGCTGCCGTACATCTCCGCCTGCTACGTCGCCGGCCTGCCGACGCGCAGGATCACCCTCCGTCACCTGTTGCCCAACATCATGCCGTTCGTGCTCGTGCAGGCGACGCTCTCCTTCGGCTACGCGCTCGTCGATCTCGCCGCGGTCTCGTACCTCGGGCTCGGGGTCGCCCCGCCGACCGCAGAGTGGGGCCTGATGGTGGCCAACGGGCAGGCGTCGATCCTGACCGGGCATCCGCAGGAGTCGCTCTACGCCGGCCTCCTGATCGTGGCCACGGTCGTGGCCTTCAACCTGCTCGGCGACCGCCTCGCCCTGCGCTTCGCGGTGAAGGCCCAATGAGCGCCCCGCGCGAGAGCGGCGCGCTGAGGGCGGCGTCCGGCGACGGCGCGACGAGCGTTCTGCTCGCGATCGACGGCCTGCACGTCGAGCTCCCCGTCGGCGAGGAGATGCGCCCCGTCATCCACGAGGCCACCCTGTCGCTCGCCGTCGGCGAGGGGCTGGGGCTCGTGGGCGAGTCGGGCGCCGGCAAGTCGATGACCGCGCGGGCGATCATGCGTCTGCTGCCCGAGGGGGCGAGCACGCGCGGCAGCGTCCGCTTCGACGGCGCCGACGTGCTCGCCTTCGACAAGGACGCCCTGCGCCGCTTCAGGGCGTCCGACATCGCGATGATCTTCCAGGACCCGACCACGCACATCAATCCCGTGCGCAAGATCGGGGACTTCCTCACCGAGGCGCTGGTGACGAACAACGGCGTCGACCCCCGCGAGGCGGCGCGGGTCGTCGTCGGCTTCCTCAAGGAGGTCGGCATCGACGACGCCGAGCGCCGCCTCGACCAGTTCCCGCACGAGCTCTCCGGGGGTCTGCTCCAGCGGGTGATGATCGCCGCCGCCCTCGCCATCGAGCCGCGCCTGCTGCTCGCCGACGAGCCCACCACGGCGCTCGACGTCACGACGCAGGCCGAGGTGATGGCGATCCTCGACGAGCAGCGCCGCCAGCGAGGGCTGAGCCTCCTCTTCGTCACCCACGACCTCGAGCTCGCGGCGGCGGTCTGCGACCGCATCGCCGTCATGTACGCCGGCTTCCTCGTCGAGGACCACTCCGCGGCCACGCTCCACGAGGGCGTCCTGCACCCCTACACCGCCGGGCTCCTCGCCTCGCGCCCCAGCCCGACCGAGCGCGCCCGCCGCCTGACGGCGATCCCGGGCCGTCCGCTGTCGGCCTTCGAGGTCGAGCGGGGGTGCCCGTTCGCCTCGCGCTGTGCGTTCGTCGAGGACCGTTGCCGCGACGAGCTCCCGGCGATGCGCGAGCTCGGCGGCGGGCGCGTGCGCTGTCACCGTGCCGAGGAGCTCCGCGGGCGCCTCACCGATCTCGAGGGGAGCCGGGCGCATGGCTGAGCCGGCGATCCGCGTGGAGGGGCTGACCAAGGTCTTCGGCGGGCGCCGCGGCGGCGGCGTGGTCGCCGTCGAGGACGTCTCGTTCGCCGTCGCCCCGGGCGGCTCCCTGGCGATCGTCGGGGAGTCGGGGTCGGGCAAGACCACGACGGCGCGCATGATCATCGGCCTCGAGCAGCCGACCTCCGGCCTCATCCGCGTGGGCGGGCAGGAGCGCCGCTACGGTCGCGCGGGCTCGCGCGCGCGGCGGCGGCTCGGGCGCGAGATCCAGATCGTCTTCCAGGACCCTTCGTCGTCCCTCGACCCGCGCCAGCGCGTGCGCGAGTGCCTCGACGAGATCGTCCGTCTCCACTTCGACCTGGACACCGCCGCACGAGAGGCGCGCGTGCTGGAACTGCTGCACCAGGTCGGCCTCGACGAGCGCCACGCCGGCGTCTACCCGCGCGGGATGTCGGGCGGGCAGCAGCAGCGTGTCGCGATCGCCCGCGCCCTGGCCTCCCGGCCCAAGGTGCTGATCCTCGACGAGGCCGTGGCCTCGCTCGACGTGTCCGTCCAGGCCCAGGTGCTGAACCTGCTCGCCGACATCCGCGAGCAGACCGGCGTGACCTACCTCTTCATCTCCCACGACCTTGCGGTCGTCCGGCAGGTCAGCGACGAGGTCATCGTCATGCGCCGCGGGCGCATCGTCGAGGCAGGGCCCACGGACCGCGTGCTCGACGACCCGCAGGACCCGTACACGCAGGCGCTCCTCTCGGCCGTCCCTCGCCGGGGATGGAAGCCGCGGCGGTCGCTGACCACCGCGGCGAGCGGCGCCGCCGGATCACCGCCACACGAGGAGGCATGATGCCCAGCCCGATCGAGGTCCTGCGCCCCGCGCCGCTCGATCCGTCCGCAGAGCAGGCGATGGTCGCGATGCGCGACGGCGTGCACCTGGCGACCGACGTCTACCTGCCGGACGGCCACGGCCGTGTCCCCGCCGTGCTCGTGCGCCTGCCCTACGACAAGTGCGGCCGCTACACCTTCATGCCGCAGTGCGCGCCCTTACTTCACCGAGCGCGGCTACGCCTTCGTCGTCCAGGACGTGCGCGGCAAGTTCCGCTCCGAGGGCGAGACCATGCCCTTCACGCACGAGGTCGAGGACGGCTACGACACGCTCGACTGGATCGTCGCCCAGGGCTGGTCGAACGGCCTCGTGGGCATGTTCGGCGACTCCTACTACGGCTACACCCAGTGGGCCGCCGTCGCCAGCGGCCACCCGGCGCTGAAGGCGATCGTGCCGCGCGTGACGAGCGCCGACCTGAGGGTGCTGACCGAGTGGTGGGGCGACAGCATCGTGCCGCTCTACGGCGCCGACTACCTGACCCACTACTGGGCCGACCCCCTGATCTACCTCTTCGAGGCCGACTACGCGCGCCGGCCGCTGGCCGAGGCCTACGACGAGGGCCTCGCGGCCGCCGGCGCGCGCTCTGCCGCCTTCGACCACATGCTGCGCATCGACGGCCCGGGCGGGTTCGCCCAGTACCCGTCCGGCCACCCCTTCGACAGGCTGAAGGTGCCCGTGCTGCACTCGGTCGGGTGGTTCGACAACATCCTCCCGTACTCGATGGTCGACTACACCGAGCTGCGCGCCCGCCCCGAGGTCGCCGACCTGCAGTACCTCAACGCCGACTCGACCGACCACGAGAACTACCACCTGCGCGAGGTGCCGGTCGCGCCGGAGGACGACCACGACACGAACGAGGTCGCCCTCGCGCGCATGCTGCCGGTCTACCTGGGCCCCAGCCTCGACTTCTTCGACGTCTTCCTCAAGGGGCGGGGAGACGCGGCGAGCATCCCGAGGGCGGAGTGGTTCCTCGGCCACGACGACTGGCGCCGCTCGCCGAGCTGGCCGCCGCCGGGCGGGCGCGAGCTGCGCCTCTACCTGAGCGGCGGCGCACGCGCCACGTCGGGCCCCGACGGCGGCATCCTGGCGCCGGCGCCCGACGCGGCCCCCGTGACCGCACGCTGGGTCCACGACCCCGAGGACCTCGTGCCCTCCACGCCGCTCAACCCCTTCGCCTTCCTCCACTCCTGGCCCGACGAGCGCGAAGTGCAGAGCCGCGACGACGTGCTGACCTTCACCAGCGAGCCGGTCGACGAGCCGCTGGACCTTGCCGGTCCGGTCACCGCCCTCCTCGCCGTCGGCTCGTCGGCGCCGTCGATGCACCTGTACGTCAAGCTCTGCGACGTCTACCCCGACGGCTCGGCGCGGATGCTGCTGCGCGGCGAACGCCTGGTGCGCGACCCGGATCCCGGCGTCCCGGTCGAGGTCCCGCTGAGCCACACGGGGCACCGGCTGCTGCCCGGGCACCGGCTGCGCCTGGCGATCGCCTCGAGCGACTTCCCTCTCTACCTGCCGCACCCCGGCACCGACGAGAACCCGTGGTACGCGACGAAGGGCGAGCGGAACCAGCAGACCCTCGCCAGCGGAGGGACCGCTCCGTCGTGTCTGAGCCTCACCGTGCTCGGCGAGGTGTGACCGGGACGGCGTGAAGGAGGCAGGGGATCACATGAGCGAAGAGCTCCCGCGCCTGCGCTTCGCCTTCGAGGCGCGCGTCGACGTGGCGCCGAGCGAGCACGTCGGCAACGGCGCCGGCGACGTGCTCGACTTCACGCCGATCACCGGCGGCACGGTCGAGGGTCCCCGCCTCCGCGGCACCGTCGTGCCCGGCGGCGGGGACTGGTCGGTCAAGCGCGGCCCGACCGTCTACGAGCTCGACGCGCGCTACCTGATCCGCGCCGAGGACGGCGCCCTCATCGACATCGTCAACCGCGGCTTCTACCGCACGGAGTCGGCCGCGGCGATGGCGCGCATGGAGGCGGGCGAGGAGCTCGACTCATCCGAGGTCTACTTCCGCACCGCGCCCGTCTTCCGCACCGACGCCCCGCAGCACCGCTGGCTCGCCGAGACCGTCTTCGTCGGGCTCGCCCGCGACGAGGCGGGGCAGATCCGCATCAGGTTCTACGAGGTGCTGTGAAGCGACGCTGCGCCTCAAAGCCGCCGGATGACCGACGAATGACAGGAGCGGATGACCATGCAGCTTGAGGGGCGCTACGCGCTGGTCGACACGACCGTCGTCGACGGGCTGGGCCGCGAGCCCCGCGAGGGCATGGCCGTCCTCGTGGACCGGGGTGACATCGCGGCGGTCGTGCCGATGGCCGACTACCGCCGTGAAGGCGACGTCCAGGAGGTCGACTGCCGGGGTCTGTACGTCACGCCCGGTCTCATCGACGCCCACGTCCACCTCGCCGGCGGGCGGGCGGGCATGGAGGACCAGGAGCTCGGTGTGCTCATGGAGCCCAAGCTGGTGCGCGCCGTCCGCTCGGTCGCCGAGGCCCAGGCGCTGCTGAAGCGCGGGTTCACCGCGGTGCGCGACATCTCGTGGAACGGCCTCTACCTCAAGAGGGTCTTCCGCGAAGGGTCGCTGCCCGGCCCGCGGGTGATCGCCTGCGGCCCCGGGCTCTGCCGCACCGGCGGGCACGGGGACGCCTTCCAGTACGACGAGGACTACGTCCGCCGCAACCACTTCTGGGCGGTGCTGGCCGACGGCCCGGACGAGATCCGCAAGGCGGTGCGCCGTCTGCTGCGCGAGGGCGCCGACCAGATCAAGGTGTGGGCGAGCGGCGGCGACAACTGGGCCAACGACCGCAACCGCGACCAGCACTACACCCTGGAGGAGTTGCAGGTCGCGGTCGCCGAGGCGCACATGCAGAAGGGCACGCTCGTCTGTTCGCACGCCGAGAACCTCCAGTCGGCCCGCGACTCGGTCGTCGCGGGGGCGGACACCATCGAGCACGGCGAGGAGCTCGACGAGGCGCTCTGCGAGGAGATGGCCGCGCGCGGCGTCATCCTGGTGCCGACGCTCGAGCTGCTGGTGACCTGGTTCACGGATTTCGCCGCCACGACCGACGCGCCGATCGAGCACATCCGCCCCCAGGTCTTCCTCCACCGCGAGGTCGACGACGTCCCCGACGCGGACTCGGGGCGCCGCTACGCCCAGGGGGTCATCGACAACTTCCGCATGGCCAGGGAGAAGGGCGTGAAGATCGCGCTCGGCTCCGACACGGTCTTCACGCCCCTCACGCCCTACGGCGAGTACAGCGCCCGCGAGTTCAAGGCCATGGTGCGGTACGGCGGCATGACCACGCTCGAGGCTCTCGAGGCGGCGACACACACCGCGGCCGAGGCGCTCGGCATGGCGCACCGCCTCGGCTCGGTCGAGCCGGGCAAGGCCGCCGACCTGCTGATGGTGACGAAGGACCCTTCGACCGACCCCGAGGTGCTCTACGACTCCGCGAATCTCCGCTGGGTGATCGCGAACGGGCGGCTCGCCGTCGAGGACGGCCGCCTGGCCTGGTGAGCCGTCGCATGAGCCCTACACTGCCAGTCGTCTGGAGCGACCGGCACGCGCTGCACGACACCGGGCGCCTGCCGGTCGAGGGTTATCCGTTCCGCCTCAGCGAGTTGCCCGCGCGCGTCGACCGGATCCTCGATGCCGTGCGCGCGGCCATCCCTGTCGACGAACGGCAGCCGACCGACGCCGGCCTCGAGCCGATCCTGGCCGTGCACGACGCCGCCTACGTCGACTTCCTCCGCGAGCACCGCGCGGTGAGCGGCGACCCCGCGACCAGCCCGTCGACGGTCTTCCCGCACACGTTCCCGACGCGGGCCGTCTCGCGTGCGCCGACGAACCCGGTGGCGCGCCTCGGCTGGCACGCCTTCGACATCTGGGCGCCGGTGCTCGAGGGGACCTGGACGGCGGCCTACTGGAGCGCGCAGTGCGCGGTCACGGCCGCCGACCTCGTCGCCGCCGGCGCCCCGCTCGCCTACGCGCTCTGCCGGCCGCCGGGCCACCACGCCGGCAGCGACTACTGTGGCGGCCTCTGCTACCTCAACAACACCGCCGTCGCGGCGCGCAGGCTGGAGGCCGCCGGACACCGCGTCGCGATCCTCGACATCGACTACCACCACGGCAACGGCACCCAGCACATCTTCTACGCGGACCCCGCCGTGCTCGTCTGCTCCCTCCACGCCGACCCCGACCAGGAGTACCCGTACTTCTGGGGCCACGCCGACGAGACGGGGGAGGGCGACGCCGCCGGCGCCAACCGCAACTGGCCCTTGCCGCACGGCACCGCCTACCGCGAGTACGAGCCGGCGCTCCGTGAGGCCCTCGCGGCGATCGGCGCATGGTCGTGCGACGCCCTCGTGGTCGCCGCCGGCTTCGACACCGCCGGGGGCGACCCCCTGGGGCTCTTCGACCTGCGGCGCGACGACTTCGCCGCCATGGGCAGCCTGGTCGTCGCCCTCGGTCTGCCGACCGTCGTGGTGCAGGAGGGCGGGTACGATCTCGACCGCGTCGGGGGCGACGTGGCGGCGTTCCTCGCGCCGCTCGTCAACGGCCGGAGCTAGCGGGGAGTCTCAGCGCCCGGTCGCGGCGGGGCCGTCGCGAAGGCCGCCGTCATCCGATAGCGCCCGCTGGACGGCGGGCTTGAGGAGCTCGAAGGCGTGCTCGTCGTCGATGGCGTCGGGGTCGAGCGCGACCTGCAGTGCGAGCCCGTCGACGGCGGCGAGCACGAGCCCGGCTGTGGCCAGCAGACGGCGCCTCGCCTGCGGGTCGTCGGGCAGGCTCACGCCGCAGGCCCTCAGCGTGATCTCGCGGTACCACTCGTAGAGTCTCGCCATGCGCGGCCGCAGTTCGGGGTCGCGCAGGGCGTGCGGGGCGATCTGAAAGAAGGCGCGGTAGGCGTCGACGTCCTCGGCGATGGTCCTCAGGCCGGCGATGTAGGCGCCCACGCGCTCCTCACCGGGCGGCAAGCAGTCGACCGCGGCGACGAGGGCCACGTAGGCGTCGTGCACCAGCGAGTCGAAGAGCGTCTCTACGAGACCGGCCTTGCCGCCGAAGTGCTTCGCGACCGAGGACTTCGTCTCGTTGGCTTCGAGGGCGACGGCCTCGATGGTGAGGGCCTCGAAGCCGCGGGTGAGGAGCAGGCGGCGCGCCGTCTGCAGGATGTAGCGCGCCGTCGGGCTCAGTGAGGAGAGGGGGTTCTCGATCTCGAGCCCCGGGTGCCGGGGCTCGGTCGGGCGCTTCGGGGGACGCCCCCTCCTGGGTTGCGGCTGCTCGGCCGCGCCGGGGTGCTCGTGCATGAGGGCGATTATAGGGCCTGCGGAGAGGGGGCGGCGCCGGGCCGTCGGGCGGAGCCGGCGCCGGGCAGCCGGACGACGTCAGTGGCGGGCGTCCGGACGACGCCGGCCGCGGCGCAGCACGGCTCCAGACGACAGCCGCCGCGCCCGCCGTGCAGGCGGAGCCGTCGTGGCTGCCATCCCGTTGCGGGCAGGAACCGCCGCCCCGGCGCCGAACTCGGCTGCCAGAGGGGGCTGCCGACATACCAGTACTCCTTCGGCTCGCTCTACTGGTCATTCCCGATCGCCGGCAGCCCCCTTTGTCCGCCCCGAGAGCGGGGGGCGGGGAGGGGCCGCGGCGCCGCGCGACGCGTGGCGGGGCGGCCCTTGGTCGCCGCGGCCAGGTTGACTTGAGGTGCGAGGCGCGCATAATCGGGCGTTGGCCGGCGGCGACCCCGAAAGGAGGAGCCCGCCCATGATCGTCTTCGAAGACGTGACCAAGATCTACGACCCGGACGTGGTCGGACTCCAGGATTTCACCTGCCACATCGGCAAGGGAGAGTTCGCTTTCCTCGTCGGCGCTTCGGGCTCCGGCAAGTCGACGCTGATCAAGCTCGTCCTCAAGGAGCTCGAGCCCGACCAGGGCCGCATCCTCGTGGCGGGTCGCAACCTCAACACGCTCTCGCGCCGCAAGGTGCCGCTCCTGCGGCGCAACATCGGCTGCGTCTTCCAGGACTTCAAGCTGTTGCCCAACAAGACGGTCTACGAGAACGTCGCCTACGCCCTCGAGGTGGTCGGCGAGCCGCGCCGCTCGATCCGTCGCAAGGTGCCCGAGATCCTCAGCCTGGTCGGGCTCTCCGACAAGGTCAACAGCCGGCCCCACGAGATCTCCGGCGGCGAGCAGCAGCGCGTCTCCGTGGCCCGCGCCTTCGTCAACCACCCGCCGCTGCTCCTCGCCGACGAGCCCACGGGCAACATCGACCCCGACACGGCGATCGGCATCATGCAGCTGCTCGTGCGCATCAACCGCACGGGCACGACGGTCCTCGTGGCGACCCACGACCGCGATATGGTCAACCGTATGCGGCGGCGCGTGCTGCAGCTCGACACGGGGCGCCTGATCCGCGACCAGCACCGCGGCAGCTACGACCATCCGGTCGAGGCCGAGCCCCTCCTGCAGGAGGTCTGACCGTGCGCTTCAGCTTCTTCCTCCGCGAGGCGCTCGGCTCGATCAAGCGCAACTGGGTGATGACCATGGCAGCGGTCATGACCGTGTTCATCTCGACGGCGATCCTCGGCGCCGTGCTCGTGACCGACCGCAACCTCGACCGCGGAGCGACGTCGCTCAAGGACCGCGTCACCATCGAGGTCTTCATCAAGGACGACGCCGGCCCCGAGGGGCAGCAGGCGCTCGAGCAGAAGATCGCCGCGATGCCCGAGGTCAAGTCCTTCACCTACATCTCCAAGGACGAGGCCCTCGACCGCTTCGAGAAGAAATTCGGCTCACGCATCGTGCAGAACCTGCCCACCAACCCGCTGCCCGCCTCGTTCGAGATCCAGGTGAACGACGCCGAACAGGTCGACATGGTGGCGGAACGCTTCTTCGACGACCAGTACGTCGACCACTCCCCGGGCACGACCGACGGTGTCCAGTACGCGGCGGCGACGGTCCGCAAGATGCTCGGCACGCTCAACCTCGTCGAGAAGGTGATGTGGGGCGTCACGGCCGTCTTCGGCCTCGCCGCCGTCCTGCTCATCTCGACCACGGTACGGCTGTCTATCTTCGCCCGGCGGCGGGAGATCGAGATCATGCGTCTCGTCGGCGCCACCAACTGGTTCATCCGCTGGCCCTTCGTGCTCGAGGGGTTCATGACGGGGCTCGTCGGCGCGGTGCTGGCGGCGCTCGCTGTCTGGGGCTCCAACTGGACGCTGTTCAACTGGATCAAGAGCACCGGGCTCGGCATCGTCACCATCGAGATCTACCCGCCGCTGCAGACCTGCTGGCCGTGCTGGTGGTCCTGGGCGCCGTGCTCGGCTCCGTCGGCAGCATCTTCGCCATGCGCCGCTACCTGAGAGTATAGGAGGAGGTGCGAGTCGCTCCGGCCTACAGGAAAGGCCGGGGCTGCCGAAGAACCGTAGAGGACGCCATGCCCCGCCATCGCCGCATCCTCATCGTTCTGATCGCCGTCACCATCGGCCTCCTCGCCGTGGCCGGCGGCCTCATCGCCGTGCGCCCGGCGGCCGCCGACGAGCTCTCCGACGTGCAGGAGAAGCTGGACCTGACGAGACAGCGCATCGACGCGGCGCGCGCCGAGGCGAAGACCCTCGACGGGCAGCTCGAGAGCCTCGACGCGCGCCTCACCTCGATCGACGACAAGCTCGCCGCCCTGGGCTCCGAGATCGCCGTCCTCGAGGAGAAGCTCGGCGTCACCGAGGAGAAGCTCAGGGTGGTGCGCGACCAGCTGCGGCTGAAGAAGGTCGAGCTCGCCGAGGCCGCGCGCGAGCTCGAGCTCCAGGAGGCAGCCTTCGAGCAGCGCGTCGTCCTCACCTACAAGACGCGCGAGATCGACTACCTCGACATCCTCTTCGAGTCGAGCAGCTTCGACGATCTCGTCACCCGCCTGCACTTCGTGCGCGAGCTCGTCGGCAGCGACAACGATCTCGTCGCCCAGCTCGAGAAGGCGCGCGCGCGCGTCGAGCGCGAGAAGGTCGTGATCGCCGCCCAGGAGCAGGAGGTCTCCGACCTCGTCCACGAGCTCCAGGGCCAGAACGACCGGCTGCTCGCCCTGCAGGCCGCCGAGCAGGCGCAGCGCGCCGAGGCGGCGGCGGCCCGGGCCGACAAGGGGCAGGCGCTCGCCGCCGTCGAGCAGAACCTCGAGGAGCTCGAGAAGCAGGAGCGCGACCTCCTCGCCGAGAGTCAGGCGCTCAGCGGGGTCATCAGCGGCAACTCGTCGAGCGGCGGCGGCAGCGGGGTGCTCATCTGGCCCTGCAGCGGCACCGTCGTCTCGGACTTCGGCTGGCGCATCCACCCGATCCTCGGCATCGAGCTCTTCCACACCGGCATCGACATCGCCGCCCCGTACGGCACGCCCATCAAGGCCGCGGCGAGCGGCAGGGTGACCATGGCCGCCTGGTACGGGGGCTACGGCAACTGCACGATCATCGACCACGGCGACGGGCTCTCGACGCTGTACGCCCACCAGAGCTCGTTCAAGGTGGCCGCGGGGCAGAGCGTCTCCCAGGGTCAGCTGATCGGGTACGTCGGGTCGACGGGGCTGTCCACCGGGCCGCATCTGCACTTCGAGACGCGGGTCAATGGGGAGCCGGTCGACCCGATGAGGTATCTTCCCTGACGAGACCGTCACGTCGGTGACGGGCGGTAAGGCTCCCCTTTCACGGAGGTGACGGACGTGCGCGCCCTCAAGACGAGCATCGTCGTGGTGCTCATCGCCCTCGGGTTCCTCGGCGGCTTCTTCGTCGGCTGGGCGCTGAACGACGCCGGCGTCGTGCGCCTCAGCGGGGGTGGCGACGCGGCCGCGCAGGCCGCCGACCTGCAGGAGCGCATCCTGCAGGAGCTCGAGGACCGCTACTACCGCGAGATCGACGTCGACGCGCTCCAGGAGAGCAGCGTCAAGGGCATGCTGAAGGGGCTCGACGACCCCTACACCGCCTTCCTCAACGCCGACGAGACCCAGCGCCTGAAGGAGCAGACCGAGGGCGAGTACTCGGGCATCGGGGCGGCGCTCGAGAAGAAGAACGGCGCCCTCGTGATCACGCGCGTCTTCGAGGGCTCGCCGGCGGCCGAGGCCGGGCTCGGGCCCGGCGACGCGATCGTCAGCGTCGACGGCGAGAGCACGGCCGACGTCGCCATCGAGACCAGCATCTCGCACATCAAGGGCGAGGCCGGCACCGAGGTCGAGCTCGAGGTGCGCAAGAAGGGCGAGGAGGCGACCGAGCTCCTGACCGTCACCCGGCGCACCATCCCGCTCCCCCAGACCGAGACGAAGATGCTGACGGTCGACGGCACGAAGGTCGGGTACGTCCAGCTCTACGACTTCTCCGAGGGCGCCGGCGACCAGGTGCGCGAGGACGTCCAGGGGCTGATCGACGCCGGCGCCGAGGCGATCATCCTCGACCTGCGCTACAACGGCGGCGGCCTGCTCTCCGAGGCGGTCGACGTGAGCAACGTCTTCCTCGACGGCGTCGTCGTCTCGACCAAGGGCCGCAACTCGCCGCTCGAGGTCTTCGAGGCGCAGGAGGAGGTCGAGACCGAGGTGCCGCTCGTCGTGCTCGTCAACGAGTACACGGCGAGCGCCTCCGAGATCGTCGCCGCCGCCGTACAGGACCGCGACCGCGGCACCGTCGTCGGCAAGACGACCTTCGGCAAGGGCAGGGTGCAGACCATCGTGCCGCTCGACGACGGCGCCAGCCTGCGGCTGACGACCGCCGTCTACTACACGCCCGACGGCCGGGACATCAACGAGAAGGGCGTCGAGCCCGACGTGAAGGCGGTCGACGACCCCGACACGAAGCGCGACGAGGCGCTCCAGCGCGCCCTCTCGGTCGTCGGCGCCGACTGAGGCGTCCGTGAGCCGACGGGAGCGCACGGGCACGCCCGCGGCGCCGCTGCCGTACCGCGTCGCCCGCTGGGGCAAGTTCTGGTCGCTCGAGCCCGTCTTCGGCGACGAGCGCGCCTACCTCACCGCCAAGGGGGGTCTGCCGCCGCGCCTCGACGACCTCGTCCTCGCGGTGCCGGTGCACGGCGACCGCCGGCGCATCGTCGAGGTGCTGGGGCCGGCCGACGACCTGGCCGCCGTCCTGCGCGCCCTGCTCTGGGCGAAGGGCGTGCGGCAGGGGTTCGGCGACGACGTGGCGGACGAGGCGGCGGCCGTCGCGTCTCGCGCGTCGCGCGCCGACGACGGCCGCCGCGACCTCGGCCGGCCTCCCGACCTTCACCATCGACCCCGACACGGCGCGCGACTTCGACGACGCGATCTCGGTCGCCGCCGAGAGCGGCGGCGGGTACCGCGCCCACGTGCACATCGCCGACGTGTCGTACTTCGTCGACGAGGACGGGCCGATCGACCGCGAGGCGCGCCGCCGTACGTCGAGCGTCTACCTGCCGCTCTTCGCCGAGCCGATGCTGCCGGCGGCGCTCTCCAGCGACCTCTGCAGCCTGGTCCCCCGGCAGCCGCGCAAGTGCATGACGGTCGAGTTCACCTTCGACGCCCAGGGCCGGCGCACGTCGGTCCAGTTCTACCGCTCGCTGATCCGCAGCGATCACCGCCTGACCTACGGCTTCGCCGACGCCGAGCTGGCCGCGGCCGGCGCCGACGGCGCGGCCCTCGGGCTGCTGCCGGCCGGCGCCGCGCCCGAGGCGGCGGCGGATGCCGCCGCGGCCGCTTCCGGGGGCGCTCGGATCTCGAGGCCGTGCGCGGCGCCGCGCCGGCGTCGGACGGCGACGCGGCCGTTCCGCCGCCGCCTCCCTCCGAGCCACCCGCCGCCGTGCCCGACGCGACCACCGAGGCCGACGAGGCGCTCGTCGTGCAGCTCCGCCTCGCCTACGAGCTTGCCGTCGTGCTGCGCCGGCGGCGCTTCGCCCGCGGCGCCCTCGTGCTCGGCTCCTTCGAGCCCGAGTACCGCTTCAGCGCCGCCGGCGAGCTGCTCGGCGCCACCGCCCGCCCGGAGACGGCCTCGCACGCCCTCGTCGAGGAGTTCATGCTGGCCGCCAACGAGGCGGTCGCCGAGTTCCTCCTCAAGCGGCGCGCGCCGGCGATCTACCGCGTGCACGAGCCGCCCGACCGGGGCAGCGCCGTGGAGCTCTGGGACGCGCTCGAGGAGCTCGGCCTGCGCGTGCCGCCCCTGCCCGGCGACGAGCACCTCGAGCCCGGCCGGCTGGCGGCGGCCTACGGCGGGCTCACCCGAGCCGTCGCCGAGATGGTGACCCGCGAGGGACGCGGGCGGATCGCCTTCGGCCAGCGCGTCCTGCGCTCGCTGAAGCAGGCCCGCTACGCCCCCGCGAACCTCGGTCACTTCGGTCTCGCGAGCCCCGCCTACCTGCACTTCACGTCGCCGATCCGCCGCTACCCCGACCTCGTCGTGCACCGCGCCCTCGCACGCGAGATCGCCGCGGCCGACGGCGCGCCGCCCTCGGCCGACGAGCTGCTCGGCATCGCCGAGGCCTGCTCGACGGCCGAGCGCGAGATCGGTCGCCTCGAGCTCGACGGCGACGCCGTCGCGCTCTGCTTCCTCCTCGCCGCCCAGCTCACCCGGGATGGGTGGGAGACCGAGTTCGAGGGCGAGATCGTCGGCTTCGTGGCCAGCGGGGTCTTCGTCCACTTCGGCGGCTGCTACGAGGGCTTCCTGCCGCTGCGCCGCCTCGGCACGGAGCGCTACCACCTGAGCGAGCACGAGACCGCGCAGGTCGGCGACGTGAGCGGGCGGCGGTTGCGGCTCGGCGACCCCATCCGCGTACGGGTCGAGCGGGTCGACCGGCTGCGCGGCAAGGTCGACCTGGTGCCCGCCGTCGAGCCGGGCGAGGGGCCGCACACGAGGCCGGGCAGGATGCCGGCGCGGCGGACGACCGGAGGCCGCCCGCCGCGCCGCCGCCGGCCCGGCCGCGGCGGCCCCTTGACGCCGCCGCCGCGGCGTGGGTAGGTAGCCCGTATGCCGAGAGAACGACGAGAGAAGTAGGCCGCGCGTATGCCGAGAGAACAGGGAGAGAGGTCCGTCGCCGTCAACCGCAAGGCGCGGCACGACTTCTTCATCGACGAGACCCTCGAGGCCGGGCTCGTGCTCGTCGGCACCGAGGTCAAGTCGTTGCGCGAGGGGCGCGTCACGCTGCGCGACAGCTACGCCGAGATGAAGGGCGACGAGCTCTTCCTCGTCGGCGTCCACATCCCCGTCTACGCCGAGGGCGGCATCTGGAACCACGAGCCCCTGCGGCCGCGCAAGCTGCTGCTGCACCGGCGCGAGCTCGACCGCCTCGCCGTCAAGGTCAAGGAGCGCGGCTACACCCTGGTCCCGACGAAGCTCTACTTCAAGGACGGACGGGCGAAGGTGGAGATCGGCCTCGCCCGGGGCAAGAAGCAGTACGACAAGCGCCAGGACATGGCGCGCCGCGACGCGCAGCGCTCCGTCGAGCGGGCGCTGCGGGGCCGCGGCGAGGAGTGAGCCTGCCGCGTCGCGTGCACAGCCGCGTCGCGTGGATCGTCGTGGCGGCCGAGACGCGAGACGGCGGCGTGAGCCGGGTGCGGGCGCGAGGCCGGGCGAGAGGCGCGAAGCCGCGGGTGCGGCGGCGCCGGGGCGGAAGGGGGACTGATGGAGACGCTGAGCACGGAGCGGATCGAGGCGGCGCTCGCCGATCTCGAGGGCTGGGCCTACGAGGGCGGGGAGCTCGTGCGCACCTTCCGCTTCCACGACTTCACCGGCTCGGTCGAGTTCGTCGAGCGGCTGGCCGAGGTCGCCGAGGGGATGGGGCACCACCCCGACGTCGACATCCGCTACAACAAGGTGATCGTCCACCTGGTGACCCACAGCGCCGGCGGCGTGACCGCGGCCGACCTCGGGCTCGCCGAGGCGCTCGGGCACATCGCGTAGAGGCGCGGCGGCGACGGCGCGGGCGGCCGGCGCGACGGCGCGCGCCGGCCTCGCCGCCGCGAGCCGCGGGCCGCCGCCGCGCCCGCGCGTCCGTGTGCTACACTGCCGTTCCGTTGCCCTCGTAGCTCAGGGGATTAGAGCGCGCGCCTCCGGAGCGCGAGGTCGAAGGTTCGAATCCTTCCGGGGGCACCACACTTCGCTAGACTGGGCGTCGTGGAGCGCCGCGACCCCCCCTCCGCCTACCTCGCCGCCGTCGGCATGACGGTGGCCTTCGGTCTCTCCTTCGTCGCCACCAAGTACGCGCTGCGCGGCTTCGAGCCGCAGCTCATCGCCTTCCTGCGCTTCGCCCTGGCCGGCGGGCTCCTCTGGGTCGTCTGGCGGCTGCGCGCCGGCCGCGAGAGGGCGAGCGGGGCGGAGCTCAAGAAGCTCGCCCTCCTCGGTCTCGTCACCCCGGCGCTGTACTTCACCCTGGAGATCCAGGGCATCGCTCGCACCAGCGCCTCGGAGGCGGCGATCATCATCGCCGCCATCCCGATCTTCGTCAGCGCGCTCAGCGCCCTGGTGCTGGGGGAGCGCACCGCGCGGTTGCAGTGGGCCGGCATCGCGCTGTCCTTCGCCGGCGTCGTCGGGCTGATGCAGTTCGGCGCCGGGACGGGCGGCGGCCGGCTCGTCGGCAACCTGCTCGTGCTGGCCGCCGCCTTCGCCGCCGCCGTCTACAGCCTCATGGCCCGCCGCCTGCTCATGACCCGCTCGGCGCTCTTCGTGACCACCTTCCAGAATCTCTTCGGCGCGCTCTTCCTGCTGCCGCTGGCGCTGGTCGAGATGGCCCTCGTCGGCGTGCGCACGCCGACGGCCACGGCGGTCGGCGCCGTGCTCTACCTGACGCTGCTGTGCTCGGTGCTCGCCTACCTGCTGCTCAACTACGCCTTCCGCTTCCTCGAGGCGAGCCGGGTGGCGGTCTTCATCAACCTCACGCCGGTGGTGGCGGTCGTCGGCGCCTACCTGCTGTTGGACGAACGCCTGACCGCCGCGCAGGTCGCAGCGGCGGTCGTGGTGGTGATCGGGGTGTGGCTCACGAACGGCGGCCGGCCGGCGAAGCCGGCGCCGGCCGCGGCGCCTAGAAGTCCATCGGCAGGATGAGGTCCATCTCGAGGGCGGCGACCAGCTTGGCCGCCTCCTCCTCGAAGTTCTTGCGGCTGATCTCCTGGGCCGCCTGCGCCAGCTCCTGGCTGCCGTAGTAGAGGCGGCGGTTGAACTCCTCGACGTCGGCGCGGCCGAGGATCGCGTCGCGCTCGGTCTCGCACTCGGGGCAGCGCAGCCGCAGCTGCCAGGCGGTGTCGCTCGTGCGCTGCCAGTCGACCGGGTAGACGAGCTCGCTGTGGCAGACGGGGCAGACGTGGGGGTCGCGGCCGGGCGGCGGCGCGTCCTCGGCGCCGGACTGGTGCCGCCCGACGTCCTCCGGCGTCACGGTCCGGGCCGGCTCGGCCTGGCCGCGGGCGGCTACCTCACGGGCGGCCGGCGAGGTCGCGGCGGCGGCCGCGGCGCGTCGCGGCGTCTCGCGCCGCGCCTCGTCGCGCCCGGCCCCGCGGCTGGCGCGCTCGCCGGGCTTCTCGAAGACGAGCATCTCGATCTCGGTCCCATCGGGGAACACGAAGAGCTCGATCCTGAAGTCCTGTTCGCGCATCTCGGGCCTCTCCCGCCATCCGCACTGTCGTGCCGTTCGCTGCGGGTATCGGTGCGCGCGGCGGGCGCCTTGAGTGGAACAAATGTCGGGGTTATGGAGCATGAATGGGCGCCAATGACGGCGCAAGCCGGCGGCTTCGAGCCTGTGCGGAGGCGGTCGCGCGGTCCGTGAGCGGTATACTCTCGGGGCGACGCGGAGACGCGGCGCCCGACACGATCATGGTCTCGCCCTCGACAGACACGCGCGCTCTCTCCGACCCTGCCCGTCGGCATGTTCGACTCGGGCATCGGCGGTCTCACCGTGCTGCACCAGTGTCTGGTCACGCTGCCGGGCGAGGACTTCGTCTACTTCGGCGACACGGCGCGCTTCCCGTACGGCTCCAAGACCCAGGAGGAGCTCGAGCTCTTCTCGCGGCAGATCGCCACCTTCCTCGAGGCGCACGGGGTCAAGCTGCTCGTCGTGGCCTGCAACTCGGCCACCGCCGCCACGCTGCCGCTGCTGCAGGAGGAGTTCGAGACGCCGATCGTCGGCGCCGTCATGCCCGGCGCGCGGGCCGCGGTGCAGAGCTCCCGCTGGCGGCGCATCGGGGTGCTCGCCACCGAGGCCACGGTCGCCAGCGGCAGCTATCCGCGCGCCGTCCACAGCCTCGACCACGGGGCCGAGGTCGTGATGCAGGCCTGCCCTGGTCTGGCCGAGTACATCCAGGACGGCGACGTCGCCAGCCGCGAGCTGGTCGACGCCGTGCGCGCCGTGACGCGACCTCTGCGCGAGCAGCGCGTCGACACCGTCATCATGGGGTCGACCCACTACCCGCACATCGCCCCCATGCTGCAGCGGCACCTGGGCCGCGACGTGACGCTCGTGAGCCCGGCCGAGGAGATCGCCCGCGAGGTCGAGGAGATCCTCGACCGCCAGGGCGTCGCCGCCGAGGCCGACGGCGAGGGCGAGTACCGCTTCTTCTGCACCGGCGACGTCGAGTCGTTCCGCGAGGTCGGCGCCCGCTTCCTGCAGATGCCGCTCGAGGACGTCACGCACGTGCCGCTCGAGCGGCTCGCCGACCTGCCGTCATGACCGCCCCGCGCCGCCTCGAGCGGCTCGCCGACCTGCCGTCATGACCGCCCCGCACCGCCTCGCGCGGCCCGGAGCGCCGCGCGCACGATGACCACGCACGTGCTGGTGCGCGCCGCCGTGTACGCGGTCGCGTACGCCGCCCTCACGCTCGCCCCCGGGCTGCAGGTGCTGGCCTACGGCCCGGTCCAGTTCCGCGTCGCCGAGGCGCTCACCGTGTTCGCCTGCTTCGACCCGGCGGCGATCGTCGGCCTCACCCTGGGCACGGCCCTGGGCAACGTCGCCAGCCCCATGGCCGTCGTCGACGTGCCCGTCGGGGCGCTGCTCACGATGGTCGCCGCGGCGCTCATGTACCGCATCGGGCCGCGGCTCCCGGCCCTCGCCGTGCCGGTCGCGGTGAACGGGCTCGGCGTCCCCGTGATGCTGACGTTCGTGCTCGACGTGCCGTACTGGTACGGTGTGGTCTTCGTCGCCTTGGGCGAGGCTGTGGTGATGGGCACGCTGGGGCTGGGTCTGCTGCTGCTCGTCCGCGAGCGCGGGGGGCTCTTCGGGCTGCCGGCCGCGGGCAGGGCAGCCCGAGACCATACCCGCCGCGGGAAGGACGGGGACGACGACACCCGAGACCTGAGGAGGTCGCAGTGAGGACAGGCCGAGAGGCGCGCCAGCCGCGCCCGATCTCGATCGCGACCGGGGTCGCCAAGTTCGCCGCCGGCTCGGCGCGCATCGAGCTGGGCGACACGCACGTGCTCTGCACGGCGACCGTCAACGACGGCGTCCCGCCGTGGCTGCGCGGCTCCGGGCGCGGCTGGCTCACCGCCGAGTACAGCATGCTGCCGGCGGCCACCCCGACGCGCACCCCGCGCGAGGCGGCGCGCGGCCGCCAGGGCGGGCGCACGCTCGAGATCCAGCGCCTCATCGGCCGCAGCCTGCGCGCCGTGACCGACCTCGGCATCATCGGCGAGCGCACGATCATCGTCGACTGCGACGTGCTGCAGGCCGACGGCGGCACGCGCACGGCCGAGCATCAGCGGCGCCTACGTGGCGCTCTATCAGGCCCTCGCGGGCCTCCAGGGCCAGTTGAAGCTCAACGAGATCCCGCTCTTCGACTCGCTCGCCGCGGTCTCGGTCGGCGTCGTCGACGGGGCGGTCCTCGTCGACCTCGACTACGAGGAGGACGTCGCCGCCGACATCGACATGAACGTCGTCGTCGCCGGCGACGACCGGCTCGTCGAGGTGCAGGCGACGGCGGAGGGCGAGCCCTTCGCGCGCGCCGTGCTCGACGAGCTCCTCGACGGCGCGCTGGCCGGGGTCGCCGAGATCCGTCGCGCCCAGGAGGCCGCGGTCGCCGGACTCGGCGAGCGCTGATGGCGCGCTTCGTCCTCGCCTCGGGCAACCGTCACAAGCTCGGGGAGTTCGCCGCCATCCTCGCCCCGCACGAGGTCGTCGCCATGCCTCCGGGAGTGGAGCTGCCGCCGGAGGGGACGGAGTCGTTCGCCGCCAACGCCGGCGACAAGGCGCGCGCCCTGGCGGCGGCCGTCGCCGCCGATCCGGCGCTGGCCGCGCGGCTTGCCGGCGAGCCCGCCGGCGCGTCGGCTGCCGCGCCCGGCCGCCTCTTCTTCCTCGCCGACGACTCCGGGCTCGAGGTCGAGGCGCTCGGCTGGGCGCCGGGCGTCACGAGCGCCCGCTACGCGGGCGTCGACGGGCCCGGCGCCGACGCGGCCAACGTGAAGCGCCTTCTGGGCGAGCTCGACGGCTTCGCCGGCCCGCTCGCCCGCCGGGCGCGTTTCGTCTGCGCGCTTGTCGCCGTCACGCCGAGGATGGAAGAATACGAGACAACGGGAAACTGGTGGGGCGCCATCGCCGAGGCGCCGCGCGGAGAAGGCGGGTTCGGGTACGACCCCGTCTTCGTCCCGGAGGGGTCAGACCTCACTGTGGCCCAGTGGTCGCAGGAGCAGAAGGACCAGGCCAGCCACCGCGCTCTGGCCGGGACGGCCCTCCTCGAACGGTTGCGCCAGGAGGGACTGCTCGATGAGCCAGACCGAGAGCGACGGCCGCACGCCGGCTGACCGCGGCACCGCACGACCGCCCGACACCAGCTCCACCCCGTCCGCCCACACCACGCGCGCCTCGACTGCGCACGACGACCTTCAGAACCACGCGCTGAAGTCGCGCGCCGCGGCGATCTCGATCGTCTCCAACTCCGTCCTCATCGTGTTCAAGCTCGTCGCCGGCTTGCTCTCGGGCTCGATCGCGATCCTCTCCGAGGCGCTGCACTCGGGCTCCGACCTCATCGCCGCCGTGATCGCCTTCCTCGCCGTGCGCCGCGCCGCGCAGCCGCCGGACGAGCGCCATCCCTACGGGCACGAGAAGGTCGAGAACGTGTCCGGCGTGATCGAGGCGCTCCTGATCATCGGCGCCGCCGCGGTGATCATCTTCGAGGCCGTACGCAAGCTGATCGAGGGAGTGACGATCGACTTCGTCTGGCTGGGCGTCGCGGTCATGGTCGTGTCGGGCGTCGTCAACCTGATCGTCTCGCGCGTCGTGCTGTACCCCGTGGCGCGGCGCACGCAGTCGGCCGCGCTCGAGGCCGACGCCGCGCACCTCCTGACCGACGTCTACACCTCGTTCGGCGTGGCCGGGGGTCTCGTCCTCGTCCAGGTCACCGGCATCGAGCTCATCGACCCCATCGCCGCCATCGCCGTCGCGACGCTCATCGTGCGCACCGGCTACCGGCTCGTCGTGGGGTCCACGCGCGTGCTGCTCGACGAGACGCTGGAGCCCGACGAGCTCGAGGAGATCCGGCGCTGCGTGCGCGACCACCGCGGCGACATCATCGAGGGCTACCACAAGCTGCGCGCCCGCCGCGCCGGCAGCCGGCGACACATCGACCTGCACATCACGGTCGACGAGCGCCTGACCATCGCCGAGGCCCACGACATCGCCGAGCACATCGCCGCCGACATCCGCGCCTGCATCCCCAACGCCGACGTGCTCGTGCACATCGAGCCGCGCTCGCACGAGCGCGAGGACGGCTCCTGAGGGAGCCCCTCCGCGACGCTCAGCCGGGGCGCGGGCGCCCGCCGCCCCGCCCTCCGGGGCGCGGCTCGAGCGTCAGAAGATGAACGGCGAGAGCAGCAGCACGGCGCTCATCCCGATGAGCGCCACGGTGAAGGTCCAGGCGATCGCGTTCGAGACGCGCCCGTTCACGTGCGTCCCCATCACGCCGCGGTCGTTGATCAGCTTCAGCGTGAAGAGCAGGATCACCGGCAGCAGCACGCCGTTGAGCACCTGGGCCGAGACGATGACCCTGATGAGCGGCAGCCCGGGGATCGAGGCGATGAGGGCCGGGACGAAGATCAGGAAGGTGATGATGCCGTTGAAGACCGGCGCCTCCCTGAAGCCCGCGTCGAGGCCCGACTCGAAGCCGAAGGCCTCGCAGACGACGTAGGCGGTGGCGAGCGGCAGGACGCCGGCGGCGAGGATCGAGACCGCCAGCAGGCCGAGGCCGAAGAGGTAGCGCGCGACCTCGCCGAGGAGGGGCTCGAGGGCCATCGCCGCCTCCTCGGCCGACTCGATGACGATGCCCTTGTCGTAGAGCGTCGCCGCGCAGGCGAGGACGATGAAGAAGTCGATGACCGTCATGAAGACCGAGCCGGCGAAGATCTCGTACTTGGTGTACACGTACTGGCGCAGCGAGACCTTCTTGTCGACCACGGCGGCCTGGATGAAGAACTGCCCCCACGGCGTCAGCGTGGTGCCGACCGCGGCGATGACCGTGAAGAGCCAGAGGCTCTCGGAGCTGAAGCTCGGGTGCGTCGCGCCGTGCAGGGCCGCCGACCAGTCGGGGCCGGCGAGGATGCCGGCGGCGATGTAGGTCACGAGGACGAAGCCGAGGCCGAGCAGCACGCGCTCGGTCCTGCGGTAGGTGCCGCGCGTGACGAGCAGCCAGATCAGGACCGAGAGGACGGGGACGCCGACGTACGGCGGCACCCCGAAGAGGCTGCCGGCGGCGGCGATGCCCGAGAACTCGGCCACCGTGGTGCCGAAGTTGGCGACCACGGCGGTGAAGATCGCGAGGGCGGTGATCTTGAGGCTGAAGTTCTCGCGGATGAGGGCGGCGAGCCCGCGTCCGGTGACGACGCCGACGCGGGCGTTCATCTCCTGCACGACGGCGAGGACCGGGGTGATGAGGACCAGCACCCAGATGAGGCTGTAGCCGTAGCGCGCGCCGATCACCGACCAGGTGGTGATGCCGCCGGCGTCGTTGCCGGCGTTGGCGGCGATGAACCCCGGGCCGACGACGCTGAGGAAGATCAGCAGCCGGGTGCGGCCGATGCGGCCGAAGGCACGCCGCCGGAGCTTCTCACGACCTGTCGTCATCGTCTCAGCGGAAGAGGCGCGGCAGCCGCTTCTTCCAGGCCAGTGGGAGGATGAGGTCGATGGCGTCGTCGACCGTGATGATGCCGTGGAGGACGTTGTGGTCGTCGACCACGGGCAGGGCGAGGAGGTTGTACTTGGCGATCGCCTGCGTGATCTCCTCCTCGCTCGCCAGGGTGGGCACGGAGACCGGGTTCTCGGTCATGAAGTCGCGCACCCTGCGCTCGGGCGGCGTCATCAGCAGGTCGCGCAGGCTGAAGACGCCGCGCAGGTGCTCGCCGCGGTCGAGGACGTAGATGTAGTAGACGGTCTCGACGTCGTCGGCCTGGGTGCGCAGCTTCTCGGTCGCCTCGGCGGCCGTGTCGTCGAGGCGCACCCAGGCGAAGTCGGGGGTCATGATGCCGCCGGCCGAGTCCTCCGGGTAGCTCAGGAGCTCCCGCATGTCCTCGGCGTCCTCCTTCTCCATCATCGCGATGAGGTGGGCGCGGCGCTCGTCGGGCAGGTCGGCGAGGAGGTCGGCGGCGTCGTCCGGCGACATGCTGGCGAGCAGCTCGCTGGCGCGGGCGTCGGACATGTCGAGGAGCAGCGACGTCTGGTAGGAGGGGTGGAGCTCCTCGAGGGTGTCGGCGGCGATCTCGTCCTCGAGCGCGCCGATCACGGCGGCGCGCTCCTCGGGCGAGAGCTCGTGCACGATGTCGGCGATGTCGGCGGGGTGGAGGAGCTCGATCTTGGTGCGCGGCACGGCGAGACGCACGCCGCTGTCGTCGGTCTCGCCGAGGTCGAGCACGCGCCAGTCGATGAGGTGCGGCTTGGGCTGCTGGCGGCCCTTCGTGAGGCGGTCGCTGACGCGGCCGAGACCGACGCGGCGCAGGATCGCGCCGCTCGAGATGTCGACCGCGACGGCGTGCACGAAGGGCCCCGTGCGCACGAGCTGGATGTCGTTGACGCGGATGACCTTGTGCCCCTCGGTGTCGACGAGCTGCTTGTCGAGGAACTGCTGCGAGAGGCGCAGCTCGTCCTCGCCGAGCTCGCGCTCGTCGAGCTCGGCGCCGCCGACCTTGAGCATGGTCATGGTCTCCTCGAAGGACTCGACCGCGCTCCACTCGGCGGCGACGAGGCGGCCGCGGCGCTTGACGAGCAGGGCGGTGACGCGCGGGTAGTTGGAGCGCGTGGTGACGACCAGGTCCTGGAGCGTCCCCGCCGGTTTGGTGTCGCGGTCGCGGACGGGGCTGCCGAGCAGCTTGCTCAAGAAGAACACGGTCTCACCTCCTCCTCGCCGGTCGTCGCGGGGCGACGACTGAAGACCTCCTCGAGAGAGGTTCGGCACGCGCAAGCAGGATGGGCGATCCTCACTCGTCCACGAGCTTTAGCACAGCACACCGTAGAGGTCAGGACCTCAGCCGTCTTAGGCAAAACCTTGTGCCGGTAGTGCCTGTTCTACCCGTGGGCGTCTCTCGACGTTTCCGGGCAACGGCCTTTTTGTGTGCCGGAGCCTCACCTAACGAGGATTGCGCCTGGTGTGACGCGTTCGAAAGGTAACCCTGCACTCTGGCGGAGTCAAGGCGGGGCCATGGCGGGATCGAGGACGGGGCGCGGGGGCCGGCGGCAACGGGCGCGGGGAGGGCGGGTGGCGCGCCGCCCGCCCTCCCCGCGCCCGCCGGGGTGAACGACTTCACGCGCGGGGGTATACTGCCGGTGCTCCTGGGCCGGCGCCGACCTCGTCTCGCCGGCCTTCCTGTGGGGCCTCTCAGGGGGCAGCGCGATCATCATCACCGTGACAGCGAACGCGGCCGTCGACAAGACGCTGACCGTGCCCAACTTCCAGTGCGGATTCCGTCACCGCGCGAGCGAGAGCCTCACGCTGCCGGGCGGCAAGGGCGTGAACATCGCCCGCGCCCTCAAGAGCCTCGAGCAGCCGGTCGTCGCCACCGGGCTCATCGGCGGGCGCGCCGGCCAGCAGATCGTCGGGGGGCTCGCGCGCGAGAACGTCCTCAGCGATTTCGTGCGCATCGCCGGCGAGTCCCGGACCTCGACCGCCGTCGTCGACCCCACGACCATGACCCAGACCGAGATCATCGAGTACGGCCCGATAGTCAGCGCGTCCGAGCTCGACGGGCTGCTCGACAAGGTCGAGTACCTCGCCAAGGGCGCCAACGCCGTCGTGCTCGCCGGGTCGCTGCCGCGCAAGGTGCCCGAGGACTTCTACGCCACGGTCATGCAGCGCCTGCGCCCGCAGCGCTGCTACGTCGTGCTCGACAGCGCCGGCGAGCCCTTGCGCCGCGGCGTCCGCGGGCGCCCCCACCTCGTCACCCCCAACCTGCGCGAGGCCGAGGACCTCGTCGGCCACGAGTTCCACGACGAGCAGGACATGGTCGACGGCACCGCCATGATCTGCGAGATGGGCGCGCGCAACGTCATCATCAAGACCACGCTCGGCTGCGTCGCGCGCTTCACCCGCGGCCGCCGGGCGCACGTCTACCGCGCCAGCATCGCGCCCCTCGAGCGCGTGCTCAGCACCGTCGGCTCGGGCGACGCCTTCCTCGCCGGCTTCCTCAGCGCCCGTTTCGAGAAGCGCGAGGTGCCCGACGCCCTGCGTCTCGCCCTCGCCGCAGGCTCGGCCAACACGCTGCGCTACGGCGCCGGCGTGCTCGACGCTCGCCGACGTCGAGCGGCTCTACGAGACCGCCGAGGCGGTCGAGCTCGACGAGGCGCCCGCCCCGCGTTGACCGCCCCCGGGGCCGCTGGTAGAGTCGGCCAACGGCGCCGCTCGCGACGGTTCGCGTGATCGCCCTCTCGACCCGCAGACCCCGGTACGTCCGTGCCCGGGTCTTTCGCATATCAGGAGCGACCCTGTCCCACAGGAGGACGGCATGGAAGTAGAGATCGGACGCGGCAAGAAGGGACGCCGCGCCTACGGCTTCGACGACATCGCCATCGTGCCCAGCCGCCGCACCCGCGACGTCGACGACGTCGACATCACCTGGAAGCTCGGGCCCCACACCCTCGACCTGCCGTGCCTGGCCTCGGCCATGGACGGCGTGGTCAGCCCGGCGTTCGCCGTGGCCATGGGCAAGCTGGGCGGGCTCGCCGTCCTCAACCTCGAGGGCCTCTGGTCGCGCTACGAAGACGCCGAGGCGCAGCTCGACCGCATCGCCGCGCTCCCCAAGGAGACCGCCACCCGCGAGATGCAGGCGATCTACCAGGAGCCGGTCAAGCCCGAGCTGCTGGCGCGCGGCGTCGAGCAGATCAAGGCCGGCGGCGTGCTCGCCGCCGCCTCGCTCACGCCGCAGCGCGTCGAGGAGCACTACCAGACCGCGCTCGAGGCCGGGCTCGACGTGCTCGTGATCCAGGGCACCGTCGTCTCGGCCGAGCACGTCTCGACCAGGGTCGAGCCGCTCAACCTCAAGAAGTTCATCGCCGAGTGCCCGGTGCCGGTGATCGTCGGCGGCGTCGCCTCGTACGCGACGACGCTGCACCTCATGCGCACCGGCGCCGTCGGCGTGCTCGTCGGCGTCGGGCCGGGCCACGCCTGCACGACGCGCGGCGTGCTCGGCATCGGCGTGCCGCAGGCGACGGCGATCGCCGACGCCGCCGCGGCGCGCGTCCAGCACGTGCTCGAGACCGGCCAGTACTGCAACGTGATCGCCGACGGCGGCATGCGCACCGGCGGCGACGTCGCCAAGGCGATCGCCCTCGGCGCCGACGCGGTCATGATCGGCTCGCCGCTGGCCAGCGCCGCCGAGGCGCCGGGCCGCGGGTACCACTGGGGCATGGCGACCTTCCACCCCGAGCTGCCGCGCGGCACGCGCGTCAAGGCCGGGGTCAAGGGCACGCTCGAGGAGATCCTTCTCGGCCCCGCGCACGAGAACGACGGCACGCTCAACCTCTTCGGCGCCCTCAAGACCAGCATGGCGACCTGCGGGTACGACACCATCACGTCGTTCCAGAAGGCCGAGGTCATGGTCGCCCCGGCGCTCATGACCGAGGGCAAGAAGCTGCAGAAGGAGCAAGACGTCGGGATGGGCTGACCGCCGGCTGACGGCAGGAGAGTGAGGACGGCTTGAGCGACACGACGGCGGGCGAGCACACGGCGGGCGGCACCGCGCCGCACATCGACGAGACGAGCACCGGCTTCGACAACGTGCTCGTCCTCGACTTCGGGGCGCAGTACGGGCAGCTCATCGCCCGCCGCGTGCGCGAGTGCCGCGTCTACTCGCAGCTCATCCCGCACGACACGCCGGTCGAGGAGATCGCCGCCCGCAGGCCCAAGGGCCTGATCTTCTCGGGCGGCCCCATGAGCGTCTACGTCGACGGGGCGCCGCGCCCCGACCCGGCGCTCTACGACCTCGGCATCCCCATACTCGGCATCTGCTACGGCGCCCAGCTCATGGCCCTGCAGCTCGGCGGCGACGTCGCCAAGACCGGGGTGCGCGAGTTCGGCAAGACCCAGCTCCGCGTGGCCCACAACGGGCTGCTCCTCGACGGCCTCGCCGACGAGGAGCAGTGCTGGATGAGCCACGGCGACGCGATCGCCGCCGCGCCCGGCGGGTTCACGGCCCTGGCCGAGACCGACCGGGCGCCGGTCGCCGCCATGGAGGACCGCGCCCGCGGCTTCTACGCCGTCCAGTTCCACCCCGAGGTCGTGCACACGCCGCGCGGCATGGACGTGCTCAAGAACTTCCTCTACGAGGCCTGCGAGTGCACGCCCACCTGGACGCCGGCCTCGATCATCGAGGAGCAGGTGCGCCGCATCCGCGAGCAGGTCGGGCCGACCGACAAGGCCGTCCTCGGGCTCTCCGGGGGCGTCGACTCGTCGGTCGCCGCCGTGCTCGTGCACAAGGCGATCGGCGACCGTCTCACCTGCGTCTTCATCGACCAGGGCATGATGCGCTGGAACGAGGCCGAGCACGTGGTCGAGATGTTCACCGAGCACCTCGGCATCCCGCTCATCGCCGTCGACGCGCGCAAGCGCTTCCTCGACAAGCTGGTCGGCGTCACCGAGCCCGAGCGCAAGCGCAAGATCATCGGCGAGGAGTTCATCCGCTGCTTCGAGGAGGAGGCGCGCAAGCTCACCGACGCCAAGTTCCTCGTGCAGGGCACGCTCTACAGCGACGTGATCGAGAGCGGCACCCGGCAGGCGGCCAAGATCAAGAGCCACCACAACGTCGGCGGCCTGCCCGAGAAGATGGGCTTCGAGCTCGTCGAGCCGCTGCGCCTGCTCTTCAAGGACGAGGTCAGGGCGGTGGGGGAGGAGCTGGGGCTGCCGGAGAGGATCGTCTGGCGGCAGCCCTTCCCGGGCCCGGGCCTCGGCATCCGCATCATCGGCGAGATCACCGCGGAGCGCGTCGACATCCTGCAGCGCGCCGACGCGATCCTCCAGGACGAGGTCAAGAAGGCGGGGCTCTACCGCGAGCTCTGGCAGTGCTTCGCGATCCTGCCCGTGATCCGCAGCGTGGGCGTGCAGGGCGACGAGCGCACCTACGCCTACCCGATCGCGATCCGCGCCGTGAAGAGCGACGACGCGATGACGGCCGACTGGGCGCGGCTGCCCTACGAGCTCCTCGAGAAGGTCTCCTCGCGCATCATCAACGAGGTGCCCGAGGTCAACCGCGTCGTCTACGACATCTCGAGCAAGCCGCCGAGCACGATCGAGTGGGAGTGAGGCGCTGAGCGGGGGCGGCGGGCATGCCCGCCGCGCCCGCTCAGCGCCCGTACCGCCCCGCTGCCCGGCACGCCGGCCGCGCCGCTGCCCGGCAGCCGTCGCCGCGCGGCCGCTACTCTTCTCCGCCCGGCCCGAGGCGCTTCGCCTTGTGGCGGCGCCAGAGGTGCCTGGCCGTCAGCGTCAGCGAGAGCGGCAGGGTGTAGGCGGGGCTGCCGAGGTACGTGATGTCGGCGCCGGCGACGCGCTTCGTGCGCAGCGGCGTCGTCTCGGGCAGCACCTTCGGCGGCTTGCCCAGCGACAGCACCGCCTCTTCGCCCTCGACCCGCCGGCCGAGCCAGACGAAGGTCCTGCTCGGCCGCACGTCGAGGCCGAAGAGGTCGCCGACCTGGACGGCGACGCGGCGCTCGCCCGGCACGGCCGGCAGGTCGCGGTGCTCATCCTCCACGGCCGGTCTCCTTGATCCGCCCGGTCTCCATGGTCTCAAGGTACACCACGATGAGGATGACGTCGGCGACGAACATCATGACGCCGAAGACGACGACCTCGATGACCATGGCCGGCAGCGCCTGTGGCAGGCCGGTCATCCACGCGGCGGCGGCCGAGGTCACCAGCCCCCCGAGCGCGGTCACGGCGACGAAGAGCGTGATGGTGACGAGGGCGTTGAGCCGGACGACGCGCCACGAGCGCGCCACCGCGCGCCACAGGCTCAGTCCGCTGATCACGATGGCGTAGTCGCTGTAGGCGATCACGAGCGTGAGGCCGAACAGGAGCAGCATGCCGGCGAAGAGCGCGAGGGTGCTCACCCAGTCGAGGCCGGAGGGGTCGGCCGGCAGCCGTTCGCCGAGGACGACCGTGCCGGCGACCACGGCCTCGATGACGAGTTGCAGGCCGAGAAGGCGCCAGAACTGGCGCCCGTCGACGGGCCCGACGTGGAACCGGCCGACGATCGAGCGGATGTAGCCGGCGCGGAAGAAGGCGGTGAGGACGGCGACGCCGAGGGCCAGCGCGGCGATCGCGAGATCGCGGCCGGCGACGGCATCGACGACGGGCGCCCCGACGTGCTCGAGCACGTCGGCCAGCGACCCGCCGCGGCGCAGCCAGCCGGACACCAGCGGTGCGGCGAAGTCGAGGGCGTACAACGCGATGGCGAAGAAGACGACGTACTGCTTGGCGCGCAGGATGGCTCCGACGCGTGGCAGCAGCGTCCGCCGTGTATCATGCATGGCGCCGAGTATATACGGGGCGTGGCGAGGCGGTCTGACATGACGAGGGGCGGGGCGGGAGGCGCGGCGCAGCCGGGTCGTCCCGCCCCGCCCCTCGTCCGTCTCGCGCTCGGCCTCGTCGGTCGCGCGGCCGGGCCGCCGTCCTCGGACCGGCCTTCGCGCTGCTCCTCCTGCTCCTGTTCGGCGCGGCGGCGGCGCGGCCGTCGCCGGCGACGGCCGCGCCGCCGCCGCCCGACGTCGAGGCCCGCGCCTGGGCAGTCGTCGATGCCGGCACCGGCGTCTTCATCGGCGGGGAGGACGCGGACGTCTCCCTGCCGATGGCCTCGACGACCAAGGTCATGACGGCGCTCGTCGTGCTGCGCGAGGTCCGCGACCTCGACACCGTGATGACCGTCCCCGCCGCGGTCGAGCGCCTGCCCTTCGGCACGCTCGACCTCGTGCCGGGCACGCGCTACACGTGTGACGACCTGCTCTGGGCGCTGCTGGTCGAGAGCGCCAACGACGCCGCCGTGACCCTGGCCGTCAACGTCGCCGGCTCGGAGGCGAAGTTCGTCCGCATGATGAACGCCGAGGCGCGCCGCCTGGGGCTCGAGGGGACCCACTTCCGCAACAGCCACGGCATCGACCAGCAGGGTCACTACTCCACGGCGCGCGACCTCTGCGAGCTCGGCCGGGTGGCGATGGCCGGCTCGCGCTTCGCGGGCTACGTGCGCCATCGCACCCACAGGTTCACCTACGCGAGGACGGGCAAGAAGGTGATCGCTGCGCTCGCACAACGACTTCCTCAGCGACTTCGTCTGGGCCGACGGGGTCAAGAGCGGCGAGACGCGTGCAGGCGCACTTCTGCCTCGTGGCCAGCGGCGCGCCGCGCGGCGAGCGCCTCGTCGCCGCCCTGCTGGGCTCGGTCTCGCGCGAGCGGCGCAGTGAGGACGCCGGGGCGATCATCGAGTGGGGGGCGGCGCAGTACACGGCGTGGGCGATGCCGGCGCCAGGCTCGGTCGTCGCGCTGGTGTGGGGCCCCGGCGGCCGCCGCGACCTGCCGCTGGCGCTCGTCGCCGGCGAGGCGGGCGCTTCGCTGCCGCCGGGGGTCGAGCCGTGGGCGTCGGTCGACCGGAGCCTGCAGCTCAGGTCGGCCCTGGCGCCCGGCGCCGGGCTCGCCTTCCTCACCTGGCGGGCCGGCGAGCGGCACCTCGGCACAGGGGTCGCCTACGGCACGGCGGGGCACGTCACGGACACCGCCGCCGCGCCCTGACGCCGCGGCGCCACGCGCGCTGCCGCCCTCGTCAGCGCACCCCGACGCTCCGAGGGCGCCGCGCGCCTCCGCAGCCGCTACAATCGAGCCATGACCCTGTCGCGCGGCGCCCTCGCCCTCCTCCTCTTCACCTGGGCTCTCGTGGTCCTGTACCCCGACCCCACGGTGCTGGCGACGAGCCTCCACAACCTCCTGCGGCCCGAGGCCGACGCGGCGTCGGCGGCGGGGCTCGCGGCGCAGCTTCCCGACGACCCCCGCCTCGTCGAGGAGGAGGTCCTGCGCCGCGTGCCGTACGCGACCGACTGGGAGGCGCAGGGCGTCCCATGGAGCTTCCCGAGCGCGGCCGAGGCGCTGCGGGAGAGGCAGGGCGACTGCGAGACCCGCGCCCTGGTGCTGGCCAGCGTGCTGGCCGCCAAGGGGATCCCCCACGAGCTCCGGATCTCCATCGACCACATCTGGGTCGACTACCCGGGCAAGCAGCCGACCGGCAACGAGAACGACGCGCTCGTGCTCGCCGAACGCGGCGAGGACGGCTTCCGCCTGCGGCTGCCCGAGGACTTCAGCCTGCGCCGCGAGCTGGAGAGCCAGGTCCGGATGTACTGGGACCCGATGCCGTGGGCGCGCCGGATCCTGCTCGCCGTGGGCCTGCTGCTGATCCCCGTCGGCGCGCGCATGGCGCGGGGCGACGGCCTCCTGGCCGCCTCGCATCCGCGGACCCGGCCGCCGCGCCGGGCACTCGCCGCGGCGGCCGCGTCGCCGAGCGAGACGCCGTCGCTCCCCGTCGCCTGAGCGCCTGCGCCCAGCCTCGCAGGGCTGGTCGCGACCGCCGGCGACGACGTGCTCGACGGCGCCGTCAAGGTCGTCATCCACGCTCGCGGGTGGCCGCCCACGGGACTCGGGGTGTAGCCTCACGGCCGAGCCCGACGACGACCGCGGAGCGCGCGGGGACCGCGCCCTCCCCGGCGAAACCTGCGACCGTGGAGCCTTGATGATGTCTCTCGACCCACGCATCCGCGCCGTGGCGCGCAAGATCGTGCGCGAGTGCGCCGCCGTGCGCGCCGGCGAGCACGTCCACATCGACGGCCGCCTCGACTCCGCGGCGTACCTCGACCAGCTGGCGCACGAGTGCGAGCTCGCCGGCGCCACCGCGCTCGTCGTCGCGCGCAGCGACGAGCGGGCCCACCGCCGGCTGACCGAGCTGACCGAGGAGCAGCTCGCCGCCACCTCGGCCTGCGAGCTCGAGGCGGTGCGCGCCGCCGACGTCGTCTTCGTCGTGCGCATGGAGGACGGCGACCCGCGCCTCTTCGCCGACGTGACCCCGGCGCAGCGCGCCGCCCAGCAGCGCGGCCGCAAGCCGATCTTCGACGTCATCTTCGGCGGCGGCAAGCGCTGGGTCGGCACCGACTTCCCGACGCCGGGACAGGCGGCCGCCTTCGATCTCGAGTGGGACGCGTTCAGCGACATGTTCTGGCGCAGCCTCGACGTCGACTACGGCGAACTGCAGGAGAAGGCGGACGCCGCCGCGCGGCTCTTCGAGGGCGCGCGGCAGGTCCGCATCCGCTCGCCCAAGGGCACCGACGTCACGCTCGGCGTCGCCGGCCGGCCCATCGACAAGGACGTCGGTCTCGTGGGGCGCGAGACCGACCTCACGAACCTGCCGGCCGGCGAGATCTGCCTCGCGCCGCTCGAGGACCAGGCCGACGGCACCGTCGTCTTCGACCTCGCCTTCTGGGACGGCCGCCGCATCGAGGACCTCGAGGTGCGCTTCGAGCGCGGTGTCGCGACGCCGGTGCGCGCGAAGCGCGAGTTCGAGTTCTTCTGCGGCGTCCTCGACGCTGCCGACGACGCCGCGCACGTCATCGGCGAGCTCGGCATCGGGATCAACCCCGCGGTCGGCGCGCCCTGCGGCTACACGCTGACCGACGAGAAGATCCTCGGCACGGTACATCTGGCGCTCGGCGACAACGTGATGCTCGGCGGGGTGAACGACTCGACCCTGCACTGGGACATGATGATCCTTCGGCCGACCGTCGAGGTCGACGGCCGGGTCCTGCTCGACGACGGGGAGTGGCATGCTATGAGCGAGGGTGGACCCATGACTGGGGACGTGCGCGCGTCGCACACGATCGACCTGCGCAGCGACACCGTCACGCGCCCCGGCGCCCGAGATGCGCCGGGCGATGGCCGAGGCCGAGGTCGACGACGACGTCCTCGGCCACGACCCGACGGTCCTCCGTCTCGAGCGGCGGGCGGCCGAGATGCTCGGCAAGGAGGGCGCCCTCTTCGTGCCCTCCGGGACGATGGCCAACCAGGTCGCCCTGCACGCCCAGACGCGGCGCGGCGACGAGGTCTTCCTGCACGCCCAGGCCCACATCATCTTCTACGAGCAGGGCGGGGCCGGCGGTCCTCTCCGGGCTCCAGCTGCGCACCTTCGACTCGTCCGACGGTACGCTCGACCCCGAGGTGATGGAGGAGTACGTCCACCACGACGACGACATCCACTTCGCCCCGACGCGCCTCGTCTGCCTCGAGGACACGCACAACCACTGCGGCGGGCTCGTGTACCCGCTCGAGAAGCTGCGCGAGGTGCGCGCCTTCTGCGACCGGCACGGGCTGCTGCTGCACCTCGACGGGGCGCGCATCTGGAACGCGGCCGCCGCCGCCGGCGGCACGCTGGCCGAGATCGCCGAGCCTTTCGACACGGTCTCGGTGTGCCTCTCGAAGGGGCTCGGCGCCCCGGTCGGGTCGCTGGTCGTCGGCGACGCCGCCTTCATCCAGCGCGCGCTGCGCGCGCGCAAGCTCTTCGGCGGCGGCATGCGGCAGGCCGGCGTCATCGCGGCGGCCGGCCTGTACGCGCTCGAGCACCACGTCGAGCGCGTGGTCGACGACCACCGCCGCGCCCGCGCGCTCGCCGAGCGGCTCGCGCGCGTGCCCGGGCTCTCGGTCGACCTCGGCAAGGTGCAGACCAACATGGTCTACGCCGGCACGCGGGGGACGGGGTTGCCGGCGAAGGAGCTCGTCCGCCTGCTCGACGAGTCCGGCGTGCTGACCCTCGACGAGTCGCCGTGGCAGGTGCGCCTCGTCACCCACATCGACGTCGACGACGCCGACGTCGAGGAGGCCGGCGAGGTCATCGCCGCGGTCGTCGAGCGCGCCGCGAGAAGGCTGACGGCGGTTTGGCGGCGGCCGCAGGAGGATGACGACCGGAGGATACGGATGCGGACGCAGATGACCTGGCTGAGCGAGGCCGAGGCAGACCTGGTCGTCGAGCAGGCGCTGGGTCTGCTCGAACGGGTCGGCATGAGCATGGCCGGGTCGCGGCGGCTGCCGGCCCTCGCCGAGGCCGGCGCCGCGGTGGATGCCGCATCGGGCCTCGTGCGCTTTCCCGCCCAGATGGTGCTGGACGCCGTCGCGCGCACCCCGCGGCGGGTCGTGATGGCCGGCGCCTCGCCCGAGTTCGACGTGGTCCTTGACGAGGGGGAGGCGGCGCACTTCTGCTCCTCCGGCTGCGCCGCCTTCACGCTCGACGCCGACACGAACGAGCGCCGGCCCTCGACGCTCGCCGATCTGCGGGCGGCGACGGCGCTGCTCGACGAGACGCCCGACGTCGACCTCCTGTGGACCACGGTCACGGCCAGCGACGTGCCCATCGAGGTGCGCGAGCTCGCCGGCTATTACACTGTCCTCGGCGAGTCGCACAAGCACGCGGTGTTCGTCGACTGCCCGTCGCAGGCCGAGCGGATCGTCCGCATGATCCCGGTCGTCTCGGGCGACGAGGCGGCGTTCCGCGAGCGGCCGCGGTTCAGCACCCTGCTGACGGCGGCCTCTCCGCTCAAGCTGGACGGCGCCCTGCTCGACTTCCACGCCACGGTGGCGGCGTGCGGCGTGCCGGTCAAGGTCTACACCGTGCCCATGGCCGGGGCCACTGCACCGGTGACCCTCGCCGGGACGATCACCCAGGCCATCGCCGAACTCCTCGGCGTCACCGCGGCCATGCAGGCGCTCGAACCGGGGGCGCGGCTGATCTGGGGTCCGTCGCCGGCCACCATGGACATGTGGGCCGGCGGCATCTCCTACGGGTCACCCGAGGCGGTCCTCATGTGCGTCGCCTGCGTCGAGGTGGCGCGCCGGCTGGGTGTGCCGGCGAGCGTCCCGGGGCTGGCCACGGACGCGAAGTACGCCGGTGTCCAAGCCGGATTCGAGAAGGGGACGAAGGGCCTGGTCGCCGTCGCCGCTTCGGCGGACATCCTGAGCGGCGGCGTCGGCCTGCTGGACGCCGGCGGCACGCTGTACCTGCCGCAGATCGTGATCGACGGCGAGATGGCCGGGGTCATCCGGCGCCTGTTGGCGGAGGTGGAGATCTCGCCGACCAGCATCATGGCCGACATGGTCGAGCGGGTCGGCATCGGCGGCACCTTCCTCAAGGAGAAGGAGACGACGCGCAGGCTGCGCGCCGGCGAGCACTACAGGTCGCAGGTCTTCACACGCGCGGCCTTCGATGCCTGGGAGGCGGCCGGCCGCGACGAGGTCGCCGTCGCCCGCGAGGTCATGGCGGAGCGGCTCGCGGCTCACGCGGAGCGCGAGCCGCCGCTCACGCCCGAGCAACGGGGGGAGCTGGCCGCGGTCTGTGAGGTCACCCCGGACGTCGAGAGGGCCCTGGCGCGGTGACGCGGAGGAGCCCGCCCGGGGTCGCGCCCGCGGGCTGAGGCCTGCGGCGGCTCCGGAGCCGCCACTTCGGGATGGGGCTCGGGCCCGCAGTCGCGCCTGCGCTCAGAGGCCCGCGGGCCTGCGGCCGCGCCTCTGCGCTCGC